>NZ_LRAC01000154.1 GCF_001517085.1 Paenibacillus sp. DMB5 | reverse complement strand
TTTGCACCGCGCGCGCATCGGCGCGGTGGGGCCGGCCACGGCTGCCGCGCTGGCGGAGCGGGGGCTGGTGGCCGAGGAGCTGCCCGCCCGCTTCCAGGCGGAAGGGCTGCTGGAGGCGTTTGGACCGCGGCTTGAGGCGGGCCAGAAGGTGCTGCTGCCGCGCGGGGACCTCGCGCGGGAGTGGCTTCCCGCCAAGCTGCGCGAGCTTGGGCTGGAAGTGACCGAGATCGACACCTACGAGACGGTGGTGACGGGAGAAGACGATATCGAGCTGCTGCGCCTGCTCGAGGAGAAACGCATCCATGCGGTTACCTTCACCAGCTCTTCGACCGTGCGCAATTTCATCGAGATCCTGAAGCGCATGGGCCTGGAAGACCCGGTGGCCGTGCTGGCCGGCGTGAAGATCGCCTGCATCGGCCCGGTGACCGAGGAAACCGCGGTCGCCGCAGGCCTGACCCCGGGCCTGCTGCCCGACGAGGCCACGATCGAAGGACTGGTGCAGGAGCTGTGCCGCTGGAACGAGTTAACGAGAGTAAGATAGGGGCATCCTCCCCCGCAGGCGTAGCGGCTTAAGGATAGTTACATACGGCAGAGGATCGCCTTGATTGGCAGGAGTTACTGTTGGAGCCGGCTGATGGTATGGTGACACTCGTTAGCTAGGCGGCTTGGACATGCTATGTGCCGTTAATGCGCCGAATATCTGCTGAAGTGTTGAACACATTAGTGTATCGGCTGGATGAGCTATGCTGTTGTAAGATGCGCTGAATATCTGCGGAAGTGTTTAACTCATTTGTGTACTGGGAGGATGAGCTATGCTGCGTGTGGTAGTATGCGCAGGATGTCGGTGTGAGGGCAGGTAACACTCTCCTGATGCGGAATAGCTGCACTTTGTGCAACTAAACCCGGTCATATTCGGCTGCTGCACGGAATAGCTGCACTCTATACAACTAACTCTGCCCAAAACGGCTAAATAATGCTTTTTTCGGTAAAATAGCTTCACAAAGTACAACTAATGTAGCTACTCAGGGGAAAACTGGCGGAATAGTTGTACAGAGTGCAGTTAAAGTTAGTTTGAGGCGGGGGAACCCTCCCGACCCAACATCAAAGGTACTCCGGACATGCGCTGACATTGCTCAGTGCTGCCGGACTTTTTTTACATATTAACTACACAGGAGGATACATCAATGAGCTTTCCAATTACCCGGCACCGCCGTCTGCGCGGTACAGCCGGAATCCGCGGGATGGTGCGGGAGACTGTGCTGAATACGCTGGATCTGATCCAGCCGATTTTTGTGACGTACGGAACAGGTGTGAAGACGGAGATTGGCTCGATGCCGGGCGTATATCATTTTTCGCTCGATATGCTGAAGGCTGAGGTGGATGAAATTGCGGCGCTGGGAATTCCGGCGGTTCTGCTGTTCGGGATTCCTGAGACTAAGGATGCGGTGGGTTCTTCCGGTTTTGCCGATGACGGGATTGTGCAGGAGGCGACACGCCTGATCAAAAAATGGTACCCCGAGCTGCTCGTTGTAGCTGATACCTGTCTGTGTGAGTTCACGGACCACGGCCATTGCGGCATGGTTCACACTCATGTGGTGGACGGCGTGGTGCATGGCGATGTTATCAATGACGCTTCGCTGGAGCTGCTGACCCGCACTGCGGTATCGCAGGCCAAGGCCGGGGCGGATATTATCGCGCCTTCGAACATGATGGACGGGTTTGTGCAGGCAATTCGTGCCGGACTGGATGAGAACGGATTTGAGCATGTGCCGATCATGTCCTATTCGGTAAAATACGCCTCCGCCTTCTACGGCCCGTTCCGCGAGGCTGCTGATTCTGCGCCGCAGTTCGGCAACCGCAAAACATACCAGATGGACCCGGCGAACCTGCGGGAAGCGATCCGCGAAGCGGACTCCGATGTGCTGGAAGGTGCCGATATGCTGATGGTTAAGCCGGCGCTGGCTTATCTCGATGTGATCCGGACGATCCGCGATCAGTTTGATCTGCCTTTGGTGGCTTACAATGTGAGCGGTGAGTATTCAATGGTCAAAGCCGCAGCGCTGCAGGGCTGGATCGATGAAAAAGCCATCGTAATGGAAATGCTGACCGGCATGAAGCGGGCAGGAGCTGACATTATTATCACTTATTTTGCCAAGGATGCGGCCCGCTGGCTGCGCGGCTAAACTTACGAACAGAACAGGAGTGAATAACATGGACAATGTGCCATTGTCGCGCCGGGAAGAGGCTTCCCGGAACGCTTTTGAAGAAGCCAAGCAGTATATTCCCGGCGGGGTGAATAGCCCGGTGCGGGCGTTCAAATCGGTCGGCCTGACACCGGTGTATGTGGATCACGGGATCGGCTCGCGTATTTATGATATCGACGGCAACAGCTTTATCGACTATGTCTGCTCCTGGGGGCCGCTCATTATGGGACACGCCCATCCTGAGGTGGTCAAAGCGCTGCAGGAGACTGCTGTAAAAGGCACAAGCTTCGGCGCGCCGACGCTGCTGGAGACGGAAATGGCCAAGCTGGTCGTAGAACGGGTGCCTTCTGTCGATATCGTGCGGATGGTTAACTCCGGTACGGAAGCTACGATGAGCGCAATTCGTCTGGCCCGCGGCTATACCGGACGCAGCAAAATCCTTAAGTTCGAAGGCTCCTACCACGGTCACGCCGACAGCCTGCTGATCAAAGCCGGTTCGGGTGTTGCAACCTTGGGTCTGCCGGACAGCCCGGGAGTGCCGGAAGGGGTAGCGGTGAACACCATTACTGTACCTTACAACGACCTGGAAGGTGTCAAAATCGCCTTCGAACGCTACGGCAACGAAATCGCCGCAGTCATCGTCGAGCCGATCGCCGGCAATATGGGCGTTGTACCGCCGCAGCCCGGCTTCCTTGAGGGCCTGCGTAAGGTGACTACGGGGTATGGGGCGCTGCTGATTTTTGATGAGGTGATGACCGGGTTCCGGGTGAACCGCAGCTGTGCGCAGGGCCTGTTCGGTATTGAACCGGATCTGACCTGCTTCGGCAAGGTCATCGGCGGCGGTCTTCCAGTCGGCGCTTACGGCGGCCGCGGGGAGATCATGGAGCAGATGGCTCCTGCGGGGCCGATCTACCAGGCCGGTACGCTCAGCGGCAATCCGCTGGCGATGGCTGCCGGCTACAGCACGCTGCAGCTGCTGACTCCGGAGGTGTACGACCGGCTGGAAACGCTGGGCGCGCGTCTGGAAGCTGGGCTGAAGCGTAACAGCGTTGACACCGGCATCCCGCTGACGATTAACCGGATCGGCTCGATGGTATGCCCGTTCTTTACGGAAGGGCCTGTCTATAACTTTGAAACGGCCAAGACAAGTAATCTTGAGCAATTCCGCAGCTACTTTGGCAAAATGCTCGACCAGGGCATCAGCGTGCCGCCTTCCCAGTTTGAGGGCATGTTCGTGTCCGGCGTGCACAGCGAGCAGGATATCGACGATACGCTTGAGGCGCACTACCAGGCGCTGAAGTCGCTGTGACGACTGGCGGCGGGGAGAAGCCGAAAAGCGGCGGTTGGGACAAGACGTCAACAGGCCGTTGGGATAAGTCTGCAAGAAGCGGCGAGAATAAGGCGGTAAAGGGCGCCGAGGATAAAGCGGCAAGAGGCCGCTGGGATAAGCCTGCAAGAGGCGGCGAGAATAAGGACGGTAAAGGGCAGCTGGGAAAAAGCGGTCCAGGATAGCGGGAATATGGCTGCTAAGGGCGTCGGTGACAAGGCAGTAACAGGCAGTTGGGATGTGACCGCAAAAGGTAGCGGGAACCAAACTGTACAGAGTGCCGTCAACCAGGCTGCCAACAGCAGAGGTAACAACGCTGTCAAGAACGCCGATAATAAGCCAACAGATGCTGGCGGCAACAAGGCGGTCCAAGGCGGCGGCGCCTGGAAACGGCGCGGGGAATGGCTTGAGGCGATGCCCGGACGGGCCGTTACCGGAGCGGCCGATAAGGATGCCGCCATTGACCTCTGGCTGCTTGAAACTGCCGGGATGCCCGTGAAGCTTCATGCCCGGCTGCGCCGCGAGGGCGGCATCCAGTGGCGGGGCGACCGGCTGCGGCTGGCGCTTTGGCCGCAGCGGGAAGCCGGGATAGAGCCGGTATGGCAGGGGGCGGAGGTGCTGTATGAGGACGACTTCTGCCTCATTGTCCATAAGCCTGCGGGTATGGCGGTCCACCCGGACGGCAGCGGATCGGATACTACGCTGGACCATCTGGTGGCCGGTCATTACGCCGCCTCCGGCGGCGGCATTGCCGTGCGCCACATCCACCGTCTGGACAAGGATACGACCGGTCCAGTGCTCTATGCGAAGAATGAGTACGCGCAGCTTGTACTCGATGAGGACATGCGCAGCAAGGACATTTCGCGCCGCTATGCAGCCATCGCTGAGGGCGCTGTGCCTGCCCAACTCACTGTCAATCGACGCGCCGATCGGCCGCGACCGCCATCATGCATCGCGGCGGCGGGTGTCGCCCGGCGGGCAGCCGGCGGTGACGCGGATTACCGGGCGCGAGGTGCTGCGCGGGGCAACCGCCCTGCAGGTCGAGCTCGAAACCGGGCGGACGCATCAAATCCGCGTCCACCTCAGCCACGCCGGCCATCCGCTCATCGGGGGATGAGCTGTACCGGCGGGCCGCGCTGGGGACTGGCTGAGCACGGGCGCAGGCGCTGCATGGCGAAGCGCTGGCCTTCCGCCACCCCTGGACCCGGGAGCTGACCGTAGTGGCCGACCCGTGGCCGGAGGACATGCTCCGGCTGCGGTGAGTCGCTGGGCGGCGCGCCTCTGTAACAAGGCGTACCGTAGAGCTGGACTGGCGGGGAAATGGAGCGCGCTCAACTACCTGCTTACTAAATCACTCTATGTTTTATAAATAAGACCCGCACGCTGCCAGCATATTGTGCGGGCCGTGCGGGTTTTTATTTAGGTGTATGGAAAGCTTGCTTCTCTAACGAGCCTGGAGCTTAGGCTTAATATGATATTCCGCAGGGCACAGCCGGTGAAATAAGTGGAAAATAGCTATCTATTTCTTGCCAAAACAGCTTATTGCAGAATTCAGGTGGAAAAAGGCTGCTTATTTTCACGATTTTCGCTCTAAAAGGGGCTTTCGGCAATATTAAGTGGCATTTTTCCACTTAAAAATTAAAAAAAGTGGGGAACCAAAGAAATTAGATGGCGAAAATCCAACTAATTACTTGAAGCCCACACAATACACGAATTCCACACATTACAAGCATCCCTCCCAATACATGCAGCTCCCACAATATATGCAGCCCGCACAAGCACTTCTTCCAGAAGCCGCACTCCCGGCAAAATGATAAATATACCCATTAGGTTCCCCCTGCGTTTTCCTCGATTTCCCAGCAGTCGCACCCTGCCGATTTTGGGTATAACACTATTAAGCGTTAGCAAACGTTAATAAGGTTTTACTGTTTTTGCTGTTTTCGCAAGACTCCGGACTGTTCCGGAATCAATAAACCATTAATGAAAACGGACTGGAGGAAGACCCATGAAGTGGCAGGGAAGAAGAGGCAGCTCGAATGTGGAGGACCGCAGAGGCAGCGGCGGCGGTGGCGGGAAGCTGGTCGGCGGCGGGATCGGAGGCATTATTCTGGTGGTTGTAGTCACGCTGCTGAGCGGCGGGAATGTCGGGGATATCCTGGGCAATCTGACCGGCGGAACCACTACCTCAAATGCCCCTTACCAGGAGACGGCCGAGGAGCAGGAGCTGGCACAGTTCGTCACGGTGGTGCTGGCGGATACGGAGGATGTGTGGAGCGAGCTTTTTGCCAAGCAGGGGATGACTTACACTGATCCCACACTGGTGCTGTATAGCGGCAGTGTGAATTCGGCCTGCGGGACCGCAAGCTCGGCGGTCGGACCATTTTATTGTCCGGGGGACAGCAAGCTGTACATCGACCTGAGCTTCTATGACGAGCTGCAGCAGCGCTTTAAGGCGCCGGGTGATTTTGCAATGGCCTATGTCATCGCCCATGAGGTTGGGCATCACGTGCAGACTTTGCTTGGAACAACGAAGCAGCTGGATTCCCTGCGCCGCAGTCTGAGCGAGACGGAATACAACAAATATCAGGTCCGTTTTGAGCTGCAGGCGGATTATCTGGCCGGAGTCTGGGCGAACCATGCCCAGGGGATGAATCTGCTGGAGGAGGGCGACCTGGAGGAGGCGCTGACGGCCGCGAGCGCTGTCGGCGATGATACGATCCAGAAGCAGGCCCAGGGCTATGCGGTACCGGACAGCTTCACACATGGGACGTCGGAGCAGCGGAAACGCTGGTTCTACAAAGGCTTCAACAACGGTACGATCACCGGTGGGGACACTTTTAACGCAGCCGAGCTGTAGTCAAACGTGCCGCTGATGTCCGCACTATTTATGAAGCTGCACGAACACAGCCGTTATTGCAGATTCAGCTTATGCAGCTCTGCAGATACAACAAGAGCCGTTCCAACCGGGCAACTGGAGGGACGGCTCTTTTATATAACAAATTAGTCATCCAGGGCATTGTGCGACGAGAGGCGGTTGCGGCCGAGTTTTTTGGATTCCAGCAGGAGCTGGTCGGCGCGGACGTACCCTTTTTCCAAGGAGATACTCTGGTCTGCTTTAAAGTAGTAGAGGCCAAAGGAAGCTGAATAGCTGACCTTGATCTGCTGCTCCTCATAATCTGCTGCAGCTGAACTTCCCTGAACATCGAGCAGCATCTCTTGAATGATCAGGCGGCACTCCCGGTAAGACTTGCCCCTCAGAAACAGCGTGAATTCCTCTCCGCCGCTGCGGAACAGGATGTCCTCCTCCTGCAGACGGGCTTTCAGGGTATCGGCAAAATGAATAATGACCCTGTCGCCTACAGCGTGATTGTAAGTATCGTTGATTTTTTTGAACCGGTCGATGTCTGCTACAACTATGCCTATATATTCGCTGCTGTGGCCGAGCTCGTTCATCATTTTGTCCATATGGGCCCGGTTGAAGGTTCCGGTCAGGAAGTCCTGATAGGCCATTTGCTCAAACTTGTCCCGTTCGAATTTGTGCTGGGCGCTCTGGGATTTGGAGAAAAAGGATAGGCTGACGATGTAGTTCAGCAGGAACAGCGCGATCAGCATCTCCCATTTCTCCATCTGCAGCAGACGCAGCAGCAGGGCATTGGTCAGCGCTACTTTGCTGAAATCCAGCAGGTTTCTGCTCTTGAGCAGCAGGTCAATCGCTTCCTTGCGTGTTGTAATGTCCCCCGAGAGGGCGAAGGTTATGACCAGAAACCCCGAGGACAAAAGGGTTGTTACACAGACCACCAGCAGGAACAGCAGCCAGTAACCGCCAGGAACATGAGCGGCAGCCGGATAGAGCAGCGTGTACAGATAATAGGCAGCGGTCCCGCCAAGCGTGAAAGAGCCGATATTATAAAAAGCGTCCAGGAATTCTCCCGGATCGGCGGTCTTTGTTTTCTTTTTATAGATGTACACTGTGGTCCTGTAGAAAAACTCATAAATCAGCGTGCCGAGCGGTCCGGCAAAAATACCGAAGGAAGAAGTATAGCTGATCGCATAGTCGATCGTAGAATTCCCTTTCCGGGTAACAATGCGCAGCTGAAAGTAAAAGCTGGCGAATACCCAGTAGAGCAGCATGGCCTTTATATATGTATCATCCAGAACCACTGATGGGTGCGTGAAAAGCGCCAGGACCACAGCAGCCGCGAACAGGGATAGGTCGAATAATCTAGCTTTAGACATATCAGTAACATCCTTTCGAGCGTTATACCGATTATACCCGAAATATGTAAACATGATGAAAATAGTTTTGCAAAAATTCACACTTTACTTCGTTGATAGAATTGAGACTCCCACCTATACCGGAAAACCGGGGCCGGACATATAATACTTTGTTAATGCATATGCCGGCTGTTTCTATTTCTGTAGTGAAATCTATAACCGGAGGAGAGGGATTCATGAGAATATTGCTGGTCACCTACTGGGGACTCACGAATCTGGGCGGGATCTGGACCTATATGAAGCAGCTCTCAGACAAGCTGGCCCAGCAGGGGCATGAGGTTACGCTCATGGGCAGCCATGTGGACAGCAACACGTTATACCTGCTGGACCGGAATATTTATTTTGACAAAAAAGCTTACTACTCCTCGCTGCTTCCTTATCTGGATCCGCAACAGTTTCCCCATCTCCACCAGGAGCACGGGATTTTCAGCTTTGAGCTGGGACGTTATGTATTTGAAGGCGGAGCTGCGCGCTCGGGCTTGAGCAGTATGATGTTATTCATACTCAGGATCCTATTTCTGCATATGCGCTGCGTAGGGTAATGAAGAAGGCGGTGCCGCTGGTGGCAAGCATGCACGGGGCACTTGCCCGCGAGTCCTATTATGAATACAGGGGTCTTGAACCGGGACTGACCCGGGAGGAGTACGAGAAGCGGCCGATCTGGAGCTATTTCCGGAGAATGGAGCAGCTTGCTGTACATGCGGCTGATCTGATTCTTGTTTCTTCAAAATGGATTGGACAGGTTGTGGGCGGCCACGGTGTCACGCCTGACCGGATTCATATTCAGCCCTACGGGGTCAATCTGAAGGAGTATGAGGCCAAGGCTTTACTGCCGTCTCCGCTGAAGCGCGTCAAGGTAAGAAGCTCATCATGTATGCAGGACGCCTTGAATACATTAAGGGAGTTCACATCCTGATCCGTGCGCTCGGCCTATTGCGGCAGCGGCGCCGGGACTGGACCTGTGTCATCGCCGGCAGCGGGAGTCTGCTGGAGGAGCTGAAGCTGCAGGCACAGGCGCTGGGCGTGCAAGATGATATTGAATTTTCCGGGACAATGGACAATATTCCTGCAGCGCTGACGTCCGCCGATATCTATGTCCAGCCCAGCCTGCAGGATACCCAGCCCTTTTCGGTGACGGAAGCCCAGCTTGCCGGCATAGCACCTGTGGTGGCGGATACGACAGGTATGCCGGAGATGGTACGGCACGGGGTGACAGGCTGGATTGTGCCTGCAGACAATGCAGCGGCACTGGCCGGTCAGCTGGAGCTGCTGCTGCGTGATGACAGCCTGCGGGCCAGAGCCGGTAATGCGGCGCAGCAATGGGCGCGGGCAAACCGTTCGCTGGATTCGATGGCGGAAGGGACGCTTAAGGCCTACCGCAGAGCAGCGGAGATGCATGGCTGGCCGCAGCGGAGTCGTCCTGCCGGGCAGTCCGGACATCATATACAGGGGGCCTTTCATCCGGCCGATCTGCTGAATGTAATTACCCCCGGCAATCCGCTGGAATCTGTGCTGCGCAGCCGGCTTCCGGCGGATTACAGAATACCTGATGCTAATATCCTCCCCGGGTAAAAGCCGGTAAGCGCAGGGTAAAAGCGGATGTGTCCAAATTAGTCATGCCTTCCTGATTGGAGCATATACATGAGTGGAGTAACATTTTGGGCTTATGCTCTGGGCTTGTCTCAGGGTTAGATTATGCCAAGAAGGAGGAAATTTCCCGTGTTTGACCAGTCCCACGGCTTGCGGTTTGATATTTATGAACGCATCCACCTGCCTGCAGAACTTCCGGGAATCGCTGAGCTGGAAGAGGTGGAGCTTATTCCGGAAATTCAGGTGATTCAGCGGGAAGACCGGGCGGAGCTCTACGGCCAGCTGCTGCTCACCGGACTTTACCGGGGAGAAAATGACCGGACGGAGCGCCTGGAGCATGCAATCCCCGTTGAAATCACAGTCCCGCTGACCCGGGTCAGCTCACTTGAAGACATAGGGGTAGAGATCGAGAACTTCGATATCGACCTGCTTACGATGCGTACTGTCAACATAACCGGCGTGCTTTCCCTGAGGGGAATAGGCGGAACGGAGACAGGGACGGCCTGGCAGCAGGAGGAGTATACAGTGGCCTACTCGCCTGAGCAGGAAGACCGGGCAGTTGCTGCTCCGGCCGAGGGCAGGGAACAGGACGGCGATGTCCTGTACGAGAATTCACTGTGGACCTACGGCGAGGGGGCGGCGGAAATTCCTGCAGACCAGCAGGAGTACACCTCTTTTATTCCCGATGCGGCAGCGGTAAATCCGCTGGTTCTGGAGAGCTCCGTCTATACGCAGGCGGCCGGACCTGCTGCCCAGCCGCATAAGGAAAAGGAAGCAAAGCTGCGCACGCACAGCCTGGAGGATCAGGCGGGATTTACAGGCGGAGCGGATGCGGAAGCCTGGCAGAAGGGGAAGGCAGCGGCGGAGCCGGTATCCGGGTATTTTTTCGGCACGCGTGAGAAGGAACCGGCAGTGAAACCGGCCGCTTCTGCTGCTGAGATTTCGCGGACCGGGTCAGGTGATGCTGTAGAGGAGATCGTTCCTGCTGCTGCGCAGGCATTTGATTTCGCGGACATCGCCTCCGGGCAGCTCTATGCCGAGAGACAGGAGGAGCCGGTTGCTGCGGTTGAGCCTGAGTACACTCCTCCGGAGGTCCAGGAAGAAGCGGTTCTGCCGGAGGCGGAGGACACCAAGGAGAAGGATACGCTTCTCTCACCGGAAACGCTGCCTGTCCAGGAGGAAAAGGCAGATCTCAAGGTTGCGCTCGGCAGCAAGAAGGAAGAGGCAAGCTCCGCCAAGGAGCATCTTACCTTCTCCTCCCTGCTCAGCTCAAGCAGGGCCCATAAGGAGCAGGAGAGTGCGGTAACGGCGGCTGCAGCGGCTCCGCAGGCGGAAGTTCCGGAAGCGGGGAATGACAGCGACTGGAAGAGCCGCTTTATCAGCAGAACCGGCGGTGCTGAACTGTTCCGCAAGGTCCGGATGTGCATTGTGCAGCGGGAGGATACGCTGGATACGATTGCCGAGAAGTATCAGCTCAGCGCAAGGGAGCTGGTAATGTATAACCGGCTGGCCGGGCAGAATGTGGAAGAGGGGCAGGTTTTATATATTCCTTAGGTCATGGTTATGGGACTGGGTAGCGGCTTCCTGATTGCGGGGAGCGCTGCTCAGTTTTTTGTTAGCAAAGGATAAATTCAATAGTATAAGACTGGCTGTTTGTGTGTATGCTGGTTGACTAGGAATAGTACTAAATGTATTATGGGAATAAGTAAAACTTAGCTAAAAGACTGGGAACGGGAAGAGTAGGTCGTCAGCCCTTCAGAGAGCGGAATTGTAATTGCTGTGAATTTCCGCAGGATGTTTGCCACCGAAGTCGCCCCGGAGTCGCCCTTCCGAAGGTTAAGCCGTTAGGCTGATCAGTGTAGGATGTGGCCGGACGCAGCCGTTATCTGCATGAGTGTCGCGCTAAGCTTGGGGAACTGCAGGTTCCCGGGCACAGGGTTATTTGGTATTAGCGCGAAACAAAGGTGGTACCGCGAAAGAATGGCCTTTCGTCCTTTGAGACGAAAGGCTTTTTGTATTTTCACAAGATGAGAAATTAATGGAGGTTCTGAACATGGCTGATGACATCAAAGCGGCAGAGATGCTGCCGGACACGCAGGAAGCGGCAGCACAGGCTGCCGCTGACAATAGCGCTAAGAACGACATGCCGACAACGTACGACCCGAAAGCGGCAGAGAACAAGTGGTACACCTACTGGATGGAGAATGAATTCTTCAAGGCCGGCCAGCGGCCGGACGCAGAGCCTTACAGCATTGTAATCCCTCCGCCGAACGTAACAGGAATGCTGCACATCGGGCATGCACTCGACTTCACCCTGCAGGATATTCTGATCCGTACCAAGCGGATGCAGGGCTATGATACCCTTTGGCTGCCGGGAACGGACCATGCCGGGATTGCTACCCAGACGAAGGTGGAGCAGAAGCTGCGCCAGCAGGGCATTTCCCGCCATGACCTGGGCCGCGAGAAGTTCCTGGAGCAGGTATGGGCCTGGAAGGACCAGTATGCTGAAACGATCCATGGACAGTGGGCGAAGATGGGCCTTTCCCTGGACTATTCCCGCGAACGCTTCACCCTGGATGAAGGCTTGACCAAAGGGGTACGCCAGGTCTTTGTTGAGCTGTACCGCAAAGGCCTGATCTACCGCGGCAAGCGCATCATCAACTGGGACCCGGCTGCACGTACAGCCCTGTCGGATATTGAAGTTGAATACAAAGAGGTTAACGGACACCTGTACCACCTGCGTTATCCGCTGAAGGACGGCAGCGGCCACATTACTGTAGCCACTACACGTCCGGAGACGATGCTCGGCGATACAGCGGTAGCGGTGCATCCCAAGGATGAGCGTTATAAGGACCTGATCGGCAAAACGCTGATCCTGCCGATTATCGGCCGTGAAATTCCGATTATTGCTGATGAATACGTAGAGAAGGAATTCGGCAGCGGCGCGGTGAAGATTACTCCGGCCCATGATCCGAATGACTTTGAGGTTGGCCAGCGCCACAATCTGCCGCAGATCAATGTGATGGATGAGGGCGGCATTATGAATGAGGAAGCTGGGCCATATAACGGCCAGGACCGCAGCGAATGCCGCAAGAACATCGTAGCTGATCTGAAGGAGCAGGGCGTCCTGATTTCGATCGAGGACCATGTACACCAGGTAGGACACAGCGAGCGCTCCGGCGCCGTAGTTGAGCCTTATCTGTCCACCCAATGGTTTGTTAAAATGCAGCCGCTTGCTGAGGTAGCCATCAATGCGCAGAAGGAAGGCAACGGCGTTAATTTTGTTCCTGAACGTTTTGAGAAGACATACCTGAACTGGATCGAAAATGTACGCGACTGGTGTATCTCCCGCCAGCTGTGGTGGGGCCACCGCATTCCTGCCTGGTACTCGGAGTCTACAGGTGAAGTATTCGTAGCCTACAGTGAAGAAGAAGCCCGCGAAATGAGCGGTCTTGATGATCTGAAGCAGGATGAAGACGTGTTGGATACCTGGTTCAGCTCGAACCTCTGGCCGTTTGCCACACTGGGCTGGCCTGACGAGAGCAGCAGCGACTACCAGCGTTATTATCCGAACAACGTGCTCGTTACCGGATACGATATCATCTATTTCTGGGTAGCCCGCATGATCTTCTCCGCCTTTGAATTTACCGGCCAGAAGCCGTTCGCCGATGTATTCATGCATGGTCTTGTACGCGATGCCGACGGCCGCAAAATGTCCAAGTCGCTCGGCAACGGGATTGACCCGCTGGATGTTATCGAGCAGTACGGCGCCGACGCCATGCGCTATATGATTTCAACCGGGATTACTGCCGGGCAGGATCTGCGTTTCCGGATGGAAAAGGTAGAGCAGGCCCGCAATTTTGCCAACAAGATCTGGAACGCATCGCGCTTTGCGCTGATGAATCTGGAGGGCGTAAACTTTGCAGATATTGACATTACAGGTGAGCTTACAACCGCTGACCGCTGGATTTTGCACCGCCTGAACGAAACTTCCCGCGATATTACGCGTCTAATTGACGCGTACGAGTACGGCGAGACCGGCCGTCTGCTGTACAACTTCATCTGGGATGATCTGTGCGACTGGTATATCGAGTTCGCGAAGCTGTCGCTGTACGGTGCGGATGCGGCTGCCAAAGCCAAAACCCAATCGGTGCTCGCCTACGTGCTCGACCGCACGCTGCGCCTGATTCATCCGTTCATGCCGTTCATTACCGAGGAGATCTGGCAGCATTTGCCGCACGAGGGTGCAACGATTACGCTGGCAGAGTGGCCTAAGTACGACGCAGCACTGGAAAGCCCTGAGGCTGTGGCCGAAATGAACCTGCTGATGGACATCATCCGCGCGGTACGCAACATCCGTGCAGAGGTTAATGTACCGATGAGCAAAAAGGTAGAGCTGATCATCAAGGCAGGCAGTGCAGAAACACTCAGCATCATTACCCGCAACGACAATTACATCGGACGCTTCTGCAACACATCTTCGTTCGAAGCCGGACTAGATCCGCAGACGCCTGATAAGGTAATGTCCGCAGTGGTTACTGGAGCAGAGCTGCTGCTGCCGCTGTCGGGGCTGATCGATATTGAGCAGGAAATTCTGCGTCTCGAAAAAGAAGTGCAGACGCTGAACAGTGAAGTGGAACGCGTTGAGAAAAAGCTTGGCAATCAGGGCTTTGTTGCCAAGGCTCCGGCTAAAGTCATCGAAGAGGAACGGGCGAAGCAGGCGGATTATTCCGCTAAGCGCGAGAAAGTGCTGGCCCGCATCGCAGAGCTGAGAGGATAAGGGATATGGAAGAGATGATCGGGAGCGCTAACGCCGCTCCCTTAGGTTCTTATACAGAAGCGGTGGATTGGATCAACGGCCTGATCCCCTTCGGCATCCGTCCAGGGCTGGAGCGAATCCGGCTCCTGATGGAGATGCTGGGCAACCCGCACCGCAGGCTGAAGTTCATTCATGTGGCAGGGACGAACGGCAAAGGCTCAACCTGTGCTTTTTTGACAAGCGTACTGCTGAAAAGCGGCTACAGTGTAGGGACGTTTACTTCCCCGTATATCACCAAATTCACCAACCGTTTTCAATATAACGGTACAGATATTCCCGAAGACACCCTTACTGCGCTTGCAGAGAAGCTGCGTCCCTTAGTGGAAGAGATCGCCGCCGGCGAGCTCGGTTCACCGACGATGTTCGAGGTCGCGACAGCGCTGGCTATCCTCTACTACGCCGAATGCTGTTTCCCTGATGTAGTCGTATGGGAGACAGGGCTTGGGGGAAGGCTGGATGTAACGAACATCGTAATGCCGGTTGTTTCCGTAATTACCAATGTCGGGCATGATCATACTGATGTGCTGGGCGATACGCTGGAGAAGATTGCCTTTGAGAAGGCGGGGATAATCAAGCCCGGTGTGCCTGTGGTCAGCTGTGTCACCCAGCCTGAAGTGATTGCCGTTCTGAAGGCGCGGGCAGAAGCCTGCCGTTCAAAGCTCTATCTGGCAGGGGAAGATTTCAGTTATGAGCTTGCAGGAATCGAAGAAGGCGTACAGAGCTTTACCTTCAAGGGACCGTTCCGTGAGCTTCAGGTCGGCATCGCTATGAAAGGCGAGCATCAGCTGAGCAACGCGGCCGGAGCGATGATGGTTGTTGAGGTGCTGCGCCAGTATATGGCGTTCATGCTGGACGATGAGGATGTGCTGGAAGGCTTCAAGGATACCTTTTGGGCCGGACGTCTGGAGGAGGTCAGCCAGCATCCGCGGATTGTACTCGACGGTGCGCATAATCCGGAAGGTGCGGAGAGCCTGGCCAGAAGCCTGCCGCAGTTTTATAAGTACGGTAAATTAAATTTACTCATGGGGATGCTGGCTAATAAGCATCATGAGTCATACTTCAAGCATATACTGCCTATAGTGGATACGCTCATCCTGACCGAACCGGATTTCCGGAAGAAAATGGACGCGGAAGAACTGCAGGCCATCGCAGAAAGTCTGCGGGAGAAATATGCCAGGAACCATTTGGAAATCATAGTAGAACGTAATTGGGGCAAGGCGCTGCAGCTGCTGCAGTCGATCACGTCGGAGAAGGATCTTGCGGTCGTGTCCGGCACATTGTATCTGATTTCCGATGTGCGCAGTACGCTTTTGCAGCAACCCGATTCTGAAAAAGGCTGGTGACGAACTGTTGGATACTACTGAACGTGTGCATTTTATTGGGATCGGCGGCTACGGTATGAGCGCGATTGCCCGGGTAATGCTGGAAATGGGATACACGGTTACGGGCTCCGATGTGGCTGCCCAGGAATTAACCGAGAAACTGATTGCCAAAGGCGCCAAGGTCTATATCGGGCATACGGCCGAGCAGGTTAAGGGTGCTGATCTTGTTGTCTATTCAACCGCGCTTGCAAGCGACAATGTGGAGTGGGTGGAGGCCGAGCGCCTCAACATCCCGGTGCTGCACCGTTCCCAGATGCTGGCGCGTCTGCTGAATGAACGCAAGGGCGTTGCCGTTGCAGGGGCGCACGGCAAAACCACCACCTCCTCTATGATTGCATTGATCATGGAAGACTGCGGAGTGGACCCGACATATATTATCGGCGGGGAGATTATGAATGTCGGTACAAATGCCAAGGCAGGACAAGGGGAATACGTTGTAGCCGAAGCAGACGAGAGCGACGGCTCCTTCCTCCAGTACCACCCTTGGCTGGCGATTGTAACGAATATTGAAGCAGATCATCTGGAGAATTACGGCGGTGATTTCGGCAAGCTGAAGGCCGCTTACGTCCAGTTTATGAATCAGCTGCGTGAAGACGGCACGGCGATTGTATGTGCTGATGATGAGACAGCCAGCTCTCTTTTGTCTGAGGTGAAGGGCAGTATTATCACTTACGGCATTGATTCTCCGGTTGCGGACTATACTGCTACTGATATCGTGCTGGGGGACAGACAGGTCTCCTATACAATGAATCATCAGGGGCGCGTGCTGGGCAAGATTGAGCTGTCCATCCCGGGCAAATACAATCTTTACAACTCGATGGCTGCGGTAATTGCCTGCCTGAAGTCAGGCGTTGCCTTTGATGCCATTGCTGCCGCTATTGTGAAATTCCATGGCGCCAAGCGCCGCTTCCAGGTGCTGGGCGAGGTTAATGACATTCTGGTCATTGATGATTATGCCCACCATCCGACGGAAATCCAGGCTACGATCAGCGCAGCCAAGGCTACCGGCAAAAAGATCATCGCTGTATTCCAGCCGCAGCGCTATACGCGTACCTTCTTCCTGCTGGATGCGTTCAGCCGCGCCTTCAGTGAGGCAGATGAGGTCATTATTACCGATATCTACTCGCCGGCAGGTGAGAAGCAGATTGAAGGAGTAACCTCTGCGAAGCTGGTGGAGCTGATTGTCCAGAACAGCAATTCCAGTGCAAGGCATCTGCCGACCAAGGAAGATGTGCTTGCTGATCTGCAGGGCCGTATCGCTCCGGGAGACCTGGTGCTCACCATGGGTGCAGGCGATATCTGGAAGGTAGGATACAAGCTGGCCGAAGGCCTGCGGGAACAAGAGAATAAGGAATAAATTAGCGCCGCTGCGCCGCTTGGAGCAGTGATCCGCTATTCTAAGGCGTATTTTCTCTGAACACAGAGAGAATACGCCTTATTTATGTTTCTACTTGTGCAGGTCAATTCTTAGAGGGCCTCTGCCGATAATAGATTTGATAGACTGCAGTTTGCAGGTTGCGTTATTGATTTCCGGACAGTTGGTGGTGTGATTATGGAGTTTCAGCTTGATATCAAAACCTTAGTGTACCTTTTTATCTTAGGGAATTTATTTACTGGGCTGCTGATCACCTTTTACCGGTTCCATTCCCCGAAGGATATGGCTTCAGCCCTGTTCATCGGCGGCAAATGGGTGCAGGTGCTCTTTTGGAGCTCGATCCTCCTGTGGGATTATCTGCCGCATAAGCTGATGATCCCGCTGAGCAATGTCCTGATTCTGATCGGGGGAATACTGGAAATTACAGCACTTTTGATGATGATGGATATCTTCGGTCGTTCGGCCAGACTGTATTATGGGCTGCTGACAGCATTAAGTGTCACGAGCTTCTGCGTGATTGCGCTGTTCTTCAACCAGGCCAACCTGCGGGTAGCTTCAGCTTCACTGTCGGTACTGCTGTATGTCCTCTATCCGGCTGTCCGGCTGTCCGCAGGTAAGCAGAAGCCGCCCCTGCACAGATTAACCGGACTTATCTTTTACGGGATTGCCTTTGTCATGCTGGGACGGTTTATTGCTGCGCTGTTTATTGACCCGGAGATGGGCGCATTATCAGCTAATATGGCGCAGTATCTTTATTATATAGGCATGTTTTTTATGCTCGTGTCGGGGACCGCAGCGTTTATCCTTCTCTCCAACGGGCATTCCTACGAAAAGCTGAAAAGAATTGCCACCTACGACTCCCTCACGGGTATCCTGAGCCGCAGGGCGTTTCTGCTTGAGGCGGAGCTGAAGCTTGCGCTTGCTGTTAAAAAAGGCCGGCCCTATTCCCTGCTGCTGCTGGATCTTGATCATTTCAAGAGGATAAATGATACCTACGGCCATGATAAAGGTGACGGAGTATTGCAGGAATTTGCCCTTACCGTGCAAAACAATCTTGGCAACGGCGCTTTGTTCGGGAGAGTCGGCGGAGAGGAGTTCGCTGCCGTTCTGTACGGTCTGGGTGAAGCTGAGAGCAGCCGTAAGACGGAGCAGCTGCGCATGGCGGTAGCGGAAACCTCCAGGGTCACAGGCACAGCCGGGTACACAGTCAGCATTGGCGTCATGACGGTCATTCCGGATCCGCAGACCTCGGTCAATATTCTGTTCAAGCTGTGTGACCGGGCACTGTACCAGGCCAAGCAGGAGGGAAGAAACCGGGTCGTCCGTTACAATACATATTAGGATTCAGGAATAATTCAGGCGGGGAAGGTGAAGCACATAGCGGCAGCGGTCAGTTTGGATTTTGAAACAATGCTGGTATGCCTTTTTATTGTCAACTTCTTTACTGTTCTATTCATGCTGTCGCACCGTTCGAGTTATACAAAAGGCAGCGTTCTCAGGCCTTACGTTATAGCCAAGCTGATTCAGCTGCTGGTATGGATGCTGCTGCTGACGGAAGCCGCTGTTGAACTGCGTGGCGTGCAGCTGCCGGTTATGCTGATAAGCCTGGCCGGGGGAATGATGGAAGCTTTTGCCCTTCTAAAGCTGCTGGGGGTATACAATGCCGGAATCCGGCGTTTATATTACAGGCTGGCAGGGATATCAGGGGCCGCGTTGGTGCTGCTGGCGGAGCTGTATCCTGCAGCGGAGCCGGCCGGCGCGCTGACTGTAGCGGCCGGTGCGGCCATGATCGTCTATCCAGTCTATTTACTCTGCATAAAGCTGGGGGAGACTCCGCTGCAAAAACTGATCGGGCTGCTGTACGGCATCGCCATCATCGCGCTGCTCGGGCAGGCGGTCCACCTGCTGTACGCGAAGCCCTTGGCAGGCTCGGCGGCGTCCCGCTGGCTGCAGGAGTTTTTTTATATCAGCCTGTACCTGCTGATGTTTCTGGGTACGGCCGGGTACATGCTGCTCTCGCGGGAGCATACTTATGCTGAATTGGAGCGCGTGGCCACCTATGATGAGCTTACGGGAATCCTGAACCGCAGGGCTTTTGTAATGCGGGCCCGGCCGCTGATTGCTGAAGCTGCCAGAGCGGATGTGCCCTTTTCTTTTCTGCTCCTCGACGTGGATCACTTCAAGCAGATCAATGATACATTCGGACATGAGACCGGGGACAAGGTGCTGTGGGATTTTTCGCGCAAAATCGAGGCTCAGCTAAGCAGCGATGACCTGTTCGGAAGATTTGGCGGCGAGGAATTTGCGGTACTGCTGCACAGGGCGGATGAGACCGCCAGTACCGGGATTGCGGAGCGGCTTAGGCGGTGCGTTCTGGGTGCGGTTATTGATGACACCTTGCTGCCGTATACAGTGAGCATTGGAGTGGTGACCATCCGCTCTGAGAAGCGGGTACCGCTGGACAGATTGTACAAGCTGACCGATCTAGCCCTGTATGAGGCCAAGCAAACAGGCAGAAACCGCGTTGTCAGAACCTATGAACACAGCAGTTTGCTGGACGAAAAAGTACCATCCTCTTAACAGGTTAACGGGGGGCGGTGCTTTTTTTTGTTTTGACTGAATTGATAGATTTATATAAAAGAAATAATTAGAAATTTTTAAAATATTTTACCAGTTAATAATGGGGAAGGTATTTATCCGGGTAATATATGCTATGAGGCGGAGAGCGTGAAGCAGAAGCTGCTGAGCCTTGTCTGAACAATGTCATATTTAGAAATAAAAAAAGTTTACTCCCATGAATCGACAATCTTTCACGGTGAACTGCGCTACTATTGATCTACAACTAAAGTTTCAGGTTTAACTAGAATCAAGGAGTCGTAAGAGATGAGAGAGAGAATGCTGTATCTGTCTGCCCGGAACAGGGGTCCGGAGGAAGTGATTGAGGAAGAAACGCGCACGGAAGGGATGATCGGCATCCTGCTGGAGAAATTCGATATCGATCTGCTGGAATACTGCAGTTACGGTCGGAAGACTCACTTGAGGCCTGATCCCGCATTGAGAATACATGCAGTTACGCCTGCACCGAGGCCGCATACCATCCTGAGGAATTCATTGAATAAGCTGCGCGGTAGCTCGTATCATACCGATACGCATAAAGATTTGCAGAATGAGATCAGGCACCTGTGCAAAACCAATGACTATAGTCACGTGTATATTACCCGGGGAGTGCCGGTCAGTTGCGCGGAACTTATTTCATCCCTGCTGCCGGAAGTCTTTATTATCACAGACGCGCTGTATCTGGAGAGCCGGCATTCTGAGGGAAAGGCTGCCGGCAAGCGGGGGCTGAGCAGACGTTATCACATGCTTAATGCAGTACTTTCCCGGCGGGATGAGCGCAGGCTGATGAACAAAACCGGACTGCTCCTGACTGCTTCGGAGTGGGAGGCGCTGTCCTTTAAGGCCTTGTCCTTTGCAGATGCAGGGAAGGTCCATGTGGTGCCGCAATTTATAGATCTGGACGAATACCGGTTCAGCGAGCCTGCCGTCAAGGAGGATGCGGTTCTGCTGCACTGGAATATGCAGACCAGCCAGGGCAAGAACACTGCGTTGACCTTCCTTAAGAAGGTGTTTCCGCTGATCAAGGAGAAAGTGCCGGGCTGCAAATGTTATATTGTCGGCCCGGAGATCCATCCGGAAGTGGCAGCACTCGCCAATCTGGATTCCTCAGTACAGGTTATAGAAGAAGGCAGTGCCGTCCAGGAATACATACGTCGTTCCAAAGCAGTTGTGGCCTCCCTGCGCGAAGGCTGCGGCGGCCAGCTGCGGATCCTTGAAGCGTGGGCGCTGCGGACGCGGTAGTTACCGGCCAGAAGAGTGCGGAAGGTTTAAACTGTGAGCCGGGCCGCAACATTCTGCTGGCCGGTACGACCGGGGAGATGGCCGACCAGGTGCTGAGGCTAATGCAGACGCCGGAGCTGGGGCCCATTATCGCCGATCAGGCCTACCGGACACTGCAGAAGCATTATGAAGCAGGTAATGTCCGGGCTAAAGTGCTCAGCCTGGTCTAAAGATATTATGATCTTAAAATAGCATATCCCTCTCTTCTCTATCATATATTCTCTTATAGAATTGAAGATAGCGAGGTGTAGGATTTGAATAACGGAAAGATGACGTTCCGCTTTGATACAGGCAATGGCAGGGATAAGTCCGGACAAGCAGGAAGTATAAAGGATTCGGATTCCGGGCGGGGATATCTTGGTACAGCCCGGGATTACGGCACAGTTAAGGAATCCGGCTCAGTTGAGGGATACGGTAATGTTAAGAGTTACGAGGCGGCTAAGGATTATGACATAGTCAAGGATTACCAGACCCCGCTGCATCGTGCCGATGTTTCTGAAGAAGTCCGGGCATACAATACAGCTGGTAATTCTGGCTTGCGGGCCGAACCGGTACCGGTGCACTACGGGGACCGGGATGACCATAGCCGCGGTCCGAACGGCCGGCCCCGTCCTTTTTCCGTCCGGAGCCGGTGACTGACCTGTGGGAAAGAACTCCGCAACATCGGACTCCGGAGGTTATCCAAGAGGACGGGTACGGCCGCAGCGACAGTTATCCTGAGACTTATGCGGAGGATGAGCCGGGCACATTCGGGGATATCTCCTACACCGGTCTCAGTTACGGGGGCGGAGGCTCATATCAGACCCGCCGGCCGACCCATTGGTGGAAGTTTGCCCTATCCATCGCGGGGGCCCTTGGTACAGGGCTGCTGCTGGGATATGCTGCGCTTAATTTCATCAGCGGTGTGAACGACGGCGGCAGCGGATCTAATCTCGCTACCGTGCAGAATGCCAATGCAGGGGCTAACGGCCAGCAGGCTGCCGGCGGTGCTGCATTGCCGTCTGCAGCCGGCCGCAGACCGGTTGCGGTTGCTTCGCAGAGCTATTACCTGCTTCAATACGGCGTGTTCAGTACACCTGCCGGAGCAGAGCAGGCGCAGCAGGAGCTGCTCGCTGCCGGGCTGGCCGCAGGAGCTGATCCCGAAGGCGGCAACCGTGTCTATGCTGGAGTGTCGCCTGACCGTGAGCAGGCCAAGCTGCTAAGCAGCGGACTCAAGCACCAGGGGATTGAGCTTTACGTCAGGGAGGTTAAGCTTCCTGCCTTGGAACAAGCTGCTTTTTCCGGAGAGGGTGCGGCGGTAGACAGCTATTTCGCGGCCAGCACAGAGCTGCTGAATGAGCTGAGCAGCCTGTCGGCCTCCTTGCTAAGCGGCGCTTCCGGTTTGCCGGATGCTACTGCCGTCAGCAATCTTCATATGCAGTGGACCGAAGCCGTCAAAGCGCTTGAGCCTGGCCTGAGCGCGCAAGGGCAGAGCCTGTGCGCAAGTCTGCAGAAAGCAATGAGCCAGGGTATTGCCGCCCTGAATGAATACAACAAAAACCAGGCGCAGGGCCTGCTCTGGGAGGTGCAGGAATCCATGCTGAGCTTCCTTACAGGTCAGAAGGCCCTGCTCTCCCTGCTTGCTTAGACTGATGCAGTCCCCCGCGCGGTAACCCCGCGGCCCGGGGGACTTTTGTTTGGGAGAATAGGGTTTAAGAGGTGCCGATAAGACCTCCTCACAGAGTAAAATCCATTGACTTTTTCGGGGGAACGAGCGGCTTAAACGGCCCGCTAGGCCAATCACCAGAATACCTTGCTGATTCCATTAACACCCATACCCGCTTTTTGGACTAGATCTGCCGGCTGGAAGTGTTGGTGTGGTAATCATTTCCGCTGAGGATTTTGAGTTTGTATTGAGCCAAGTTTCACCGTATAATAATTAGGGTGTCAAAAAATGGCGAGGGAAGACGTGGATGAAGAAGAAAAATGTAGGAACATTGCTGTTATTTCTTATTCTGGGCTGGCTCGCCGGTGCGTGGATCGCAAAGCTGCTTGAGCCTGTAAAAGCCCTGTCTTTGCTTACTGCTTCGACTGTCCTGTCATGGTCGCCGCAAGCCGATTTGGACATCATAACCTACGACATCACCATTCATTTGAAATTGTGCCTGCTCAGTCTTGCCGGTATGATTACAGCCGTGTGGCTGTACCGCAGGCTGTAGCTTTCAAGCTGCTGACTTTAGAAGGGACGTTTATACAGTGGAGCATGACAACTCACGAATCATTATCCTTGCCTCAGGCTCACCACGCCGCCGGGAGCTGTTATCCAATCTTGGCCTGCCTTTCGAGGTGCTGGTCAGCGATGCGGATGAGAGTACGCCCGCAGATTATACACCGGAGATGATCGTGCATACCCTGGCATTGCGCAAGGCGGAAGCCGTATTGCCTGTTGCCGGAGAGCGGAATGCAGTCATTATCGGCAGCGACACTATTGTCGTGCTGGACGGTAAAGTACTGGGCAAGCCTAAGGATGCGCAGGACAGCCATGCTATGCTGAGCATGCTTCAGGGCCGTACACATGAAGTGTATACCGGCGTAGCCTGCATCGGGCTGCCGGACGGCAGGTCTGAAGTAGCGCACCGGGTAACCTCAGTAACCATGAGAGCACTTGGCGAAGAGGAAATCTCCGCCTACATAGCAACTGGAGAGCCTGCTGACAAAGCCGGCTCCTATGCGATACAAGGGTTTGGTGCCACGCTGGTCGAAGAGATCCAGGGCTGTTATTTTAACGTGGTCGGACTACCGCTGTCGCTGCTTGGCGGCATGCTGCCCCGGTTTGGCATATCTGTGCTGGGCCGGCAAGGATAGTACAGGAGAGAGGGATAGGGATGGAGTCGCACACATTTATGCTGCGGGACCTCCCCCATGAAGAACGACCACGAGAGCGCATGATGCATTATGGGGCAGAATCACTCAGTCAGGCGGAGCTGCTGGCAATCCTCCTGCGCACGGGAACGCGCCGGGAATCAGCCATCCACATTGCCCAGCAGCTGCTGGGCCATTCAGGCGGACTCCGCGGGCTTGCGGACCTGAGCATTGAAGAACTTACGAATATCAAAGGCATCGGCCCTGCCAAGGCGGTGCAACTGAAAGCTGGCATAGAGCTGGGCAGGCGGATGGCGAACTCCAGGCTTACCGAGCCGGTCATCATCCGCAGCCCGCAGGACGCAGCTGAGATTCTGACAGAGCAGCTGCGTTATTTACAGAAGGAGCATTTTGTCTGCCTGTTTCTGAATACGAAGAATCATGTAATTGCACAGGAAACCTTGTCGATGGGCAGCCTTAACGCTTCAATCGTGCATCCGCGCGAGGTGTTCCGGGCTGCCATGAAATGCAGCAGTGCAGCGATTATCTGTGCGCATAATCATCCTAGCGGCGATCCTACGCCTAGTCCCGAGGATATTTCCCTGACCTCCAGACTGGTTCAGGCGGGCGAAATTGTCGGAATTGACGTACTGGATCACCTGATTATCGGTGACAGCCGGTTTGTAAGTTTGAAAGAAAAAGGGTACATGTAATATAATTGTGCAGATTCATAAGGAAAAGGAGAATACAAGCATGTTAGGTGGTTTTACGAAAGATTTGGGGATTGACCTGGGGACAGCGAATACGCTTGTCTATGTACGCGGTAAGGGAATTGTAGTGAGAGAGCCTTCCGTGGTGGCCATTAATACTGATACTAAGACGATTGAAGCAGTGGGCGAATCCGCCAAAAAAATGATCGGCCGCACGCCGGGCAACATCCGTGCCATCCGTCCGATGAAAGACGGCGTTATTGCCGACTTTGATACAACAGCAACGATGATCAAATATTTCATCCGTCAGGCGCAGAAGCAGCGCTCCATGTTCCAGCGTCATCCGAACGTTATGGTCTGTGTGCCGTCAGGCATTACTGCGGTTGAGCAGCGCGCCGTTGAGGACGCGACCAAGCAGGCAGGCGCACGTGAAGCCTACATTATTGAAGAGCCTTTTGCTGCGGCAATCGGTGCAGATCTTCCGGTATGGGAGCCGACAGGCAGCATGGTGGTAGATATCGGCGGCGGAACGACTGAAGTTGCTGTTATTTCGCTTGGCGGTATCGTTACAAGCCGTTCTGTACGTGTAGCCGGCGATGAAGCGGATGAATCTATTATCCAGTACATCAAACGCCAGTATAACCTGATGATTGGTGAACGTACGGCTGAGCAGCTCAAGATGGACGTAGGTTCAGCTCTGCCGCTGGAAAAGGCGGAAACGATGGAGATCCGCGGCCGTGACCTGGTAACCGGACTGCCGAAGACGCTGACCATTACTTCAGATGAGATTTGTGAAGCGTTGTCTGATACAGTAAATGCGATTGTCGAAGCTGTAAAAGTAACACTCGAGAAATGTCCGCCGGAGCTTGCAGCCGACATTATGGACCGGGGCATTGTACTGACCGGCGGCGGTGCACTGCTGCGCAACCTGGACAAGCTGCTTGCCCGTGAAACAGGGATGCCGGTCATTGTTGCCGAGAATCCGCTGGATTGTGTCGTTATCGGCACAGGCAAAGCGCTGGATAACATTCATCTGTTCAAGAGCCGCAACAATACAGGACTTCGTCAGAAACGTTAGGCCTACTGCTATTTGTGCACATCAACCCCTGATATGGGTGGAATACGGTTGTTAGAGGGTGTTGAAACTGTTTAAACTGTTTAACAATAAACGTCTGTTCATCCTGCTGATTACACTGGTGATGTTCATCGTGGTCATGGGCTTCAGCCTGGGAACAAGGAAGTCCTTGTCCTGGCCGGAGAATTTCCTCAGGGATACGACCGGATTCGTGCAAAATTTGTTCTACAAGCCCGCTGGATATGTAGCGGGCTTCTTCCAAGATATCGCAAATTTGCATGATCTGGCCGAAGAGAACGAGCAGCTCAAAATTCTGGCCGCCCAGTACGCGCGGGACAAGGCGATCTATAATTTTACAAAAGCGGATAATGAAAGATATAAAGGACTGCTGGAATTTAAGGAAGCTCAAAAAGTGCTGTATGATTATGAGCTGCACATTGCTCAGGTAATCAGCCTGGCGACAGAGCCTAACAATAGTTCTGTTGTTATTGATCTTGGCCTAAAGGATGGGATTAAACCCAATATGTCCGTCATTTCTCCAGAAGGCATGGTTGGTGTCATTAGCCAAGTGAGCAATTTCACCTCAACAGTTAAGCTGATGACTATGATGGATATCAACGATCCCAATTCTCAGCCGCCGATTGCCGGAACCGCCCTGAACAAAGAGCAGGACAGCTTCGGCATGATCGAAAGCTATGATCCGCAGACGGGCTTGCTGGAGATGAATAAAATTCCGGTCGGTGATCCGATTGCCGTGGGTGATACTATTATTTCTAAAGGGAGCGGCGGCGTTTACCCGCGCGGTCTGACCATCGGAACCGTTAAGAGCGTTCAAGAGGGGGCCTATGGATATACATCGACTGCCCTGATTGAACCGAGCGCAAATTTCCAAGACTGGAAGGATCTGTTCGTGGTGTTCACGGAGGAGCGTGTTGAATAGTGAGGATGCGCAGATCAGTTCTTATCCTGTTGCTATTTCTTTTGTTTATTATTCAGGGAACTATTCTGCCCTGGCTGCTTCCGGATGCCTGGGAAATGAGAGTCATCCCTAATCTTGTCTTTATCGTAATTTTGTTCGTTACTGTTTATCATCACCGGCATACAGCACTTATTCTGGGATTAGCCTTCGGCATGCTGCATGATGTGGTTTTTTATGGAAGAATCCTTGGGGCCCATTCCTTTGCAATGGGCTTATCCGCCTATCTGATCGGCCTGGTTTTCCAGCTTCCCCGGGCGCCTCTGCCTCTGATGATGACGGTTGTCCTGCTCGGCAGCCTGCTGGAGGACAGCATCCTGTTTGGTATCTACAGTGTATTCAACCTGAACAGGGAACCGTACAATTGGGCACTTCTGAATCATATGCTGCCTACCATGCTGTTCCATTTCGCTATCGGGCTGCTTCTGTACATTCCGGTAAGGCGCCAGCTGGAGCTTATCCAGAAAGAGACCAGTAAGAAAGAAACGGCATAGCCGGGCTCTGCATTTTCTTTCAGGCAAAGCAGGAATTTACCTGATCCGGAACGAATGAATGAGGATGGGGGGACAGGCTTATGACAGTAAAATCCAAGCACGTGAGGATTAAGGGCATCAAGGACGGCCTGGTATTCCTGCTAGACGACAAGTGTCCCTTTGAAGATCTCTTAAGCGAGCTGCGTTACAAGCTGGAGCACAGCCATCAGAATATTCTAACCGGACCGATTGTGCACGTGGACGTTAAACTGGGCAGCCGTCCCGTTACTGAGGAAGACAAGGCAGCTGTGCTGGAGATTCTTAAAGGACAAGGCAACCTGCTGATCCGGTCCATAGATGCGGTTGTTGAATCCGCCCAAACCGATCAGGACGCCCTGTTCATTATGAGCGGGATCATCCGTTCCGGCCAGGTGGTTCATCATGTCGGCAATCTGTTGTATCTGGGTGATGTCAATCCGGGAGGGACGGTTACCTGCACAGGTGATATCTATGTCCTCGGAGCGCTCAGGGGCGTCGCTCATGCCGGTGTGGACGGAAATCAGGAGGCGATAATCGCCGCTTCTTTATTAACCCCGACCCAACTGCGGATTGCCGATTGTATCAGCCGGCCTCCGGATGAATGGGGAGCCCGGGAGAGCAGTATGGAATTTGCCTATTTGTCCAGTGGTGCTATGCAAATCGACAAAATTCATAATATAGTCAAAGTACGTCAGGGTTTAAATGTGTTTAAAGGGGTGTAGCCTCCATGGGAGAAGCGATTGTCGTAACCTCGGGCAAAGGCGGTGTTGGCAAAACAACCACAACGGCCAATATTGGAACCGCGCTTGCACTGCAGGGCAAAAAAGTATGTCTGGTTGATACGGATATCGGACTGCGGAATCTGGATGTGGTTATGGGGCTGGAAAACCGGATCATCTATGATCTTGTTGATGTGGCGGAAGGGCGCTGCCGCCTGAATCAGGCGCTGGTCAAGGATAAACGTTTTGATGAGCTGTACATGCTTCCGGCTGCCCAGACAAAGGATAAGACGTCTGTTACTCCGGAGCAGGTCAGGGACATCATTCTGGAGCTAAAAAAGGAGTACGAATACGTACTGATCGATTGTCCGGCCGGGATTGAGCACGGTTTCCGCAATGCTATAGCCGGTGCCGACAAAGCTATTGTGGTCACAACTCCGGAGCATGCAGCTGTGAGAGACGCAGACCGGATCATCGGGCTGCTGGAGCAATCCAGTGTGGAGTCACCGAAGCTTGTAGTTAACCGCATCCGCCCCGGGCTGGTCAAAACCGGGGACATGCTTGATATTGAAGATATTTTGCAGGTGCTTAATATTGACCTGATCGGAATCGTTCCTGACGATGAGCTGGTCATTAAGGCGGCCAATAACGGTGAGCCTACGGTCATGAATCCAGACTCGTCTGCCGCCATTGCCTACCGCAATATTGCCCGCCGGATTCTCGGCGATGCCGTGCCGCTGATGCAGCTGGACCGGAAGATGGGCGCATTCAAGAAGTTCAAGAAATTTTTCGGCATGGGCTAATCCTAATTCAGCAATCATACAAAGGCATACAATCCCGCCGCAGGGCATACTGCAGCGGGATTTTTGCCGTGCGGAGAGACATAGCGGCGCTTGTACCCGTAGCGGTATCATAACGGTCTTCCCTTTTCCGGTATTGTGTATGCTGCCGCGGAGGGCTTGTTCTAAACAGGCTCCGGGCTCTCATAAACTAGCAATAAAACAAGCCCGCCGGAGGGATCAATATGGAACAGGGATCAGGGATCAAAGGACGGCGCAAGGAGCGCATCCGCAGTCTGCTGGATGATCAGCGGGAAGCTGCACCGCTTCCGCTGTATACGCTGGAGGAGGACGCACCCAGCTTCAAGGAATGGGGCAAGCACCATGACGGGAGGGAACCCGGCTATGAGCCGGACCCTGAGGTCCTGTGGAAGCAGAACCGCGGAGGATGGAAGGACGAAGGGGGCGACGGCGGCAGGCCGCGTTTCACCGCCGGGCTTATCCGCAGAACTGTAGCGAGTGTACTTGTGTTCGGGGCAGTATGGGGCATTTTCCTCGCAAGAGAGCCTTGGGCTGTCAAAGCGCAGGCATTTATTACAGATGCGCTGAGCAACGATATGGATTTTGCAGCTGCCCAGGTATGGTACGAAACGCATTTTAACGGTGCGCCATCGTTTATTCCGATCTTTGGAGAGGATGAGGTTCCGGCCGAAAAGGTCAGTACCGCGCATACCCTGAGTGCCCCGCTGACAGGCAGTATCCTGCGTTCTTTTGCAGACACCCTGTACGGTGTAGAAATTATGCCAGAGTCCGATTCAAGCGGCAATGTCACGGTGAAAAGTGTAGATACGGGACGGGTTCTATCCGTGTCCAAGGAGGCGCAGGGAGGCATCCGGATCGTTATCCGCCACACAGGAAGCCTTACGGCAGAATACGGGCATTTAAGCGGAACCAGACTATCGGCGGATGACTGGGTGGAGAGCGGAGATACCATCGGCTGGATGCAGGAGACGGAGAGCGGGGCACCTCTGCTTTTTTTCGCGGTTATGAAAGACAAGACTTATATTGATCCCGCCGAAGTGGTATCGTTTGATTAGGATATTTGGAATCCAGCTGTCGCTGCATCCGCTGTTTGTGCTGGTTATGCTTCTTTCAGTTATCACCGGACAGTTTCTGGAACTGGTAACGTTATTTATGATTGTATTTATTCACGAAATGGGACATGTGTGTGCCGCTCTGCTGAACGGGATTACGGTGAAGTCAGTCCAGCTGCTGCCCTTCGGCGGGGTAGCTGTCATTGAGGATCATGGACGGCTGAACGCCGGCCGCGAGATTGCCATAGCGCTTGCCGGACCGCTGCAGAACGGAATCATGATTCTGATTGCACTCCTCCTGCAGCAGCTGGGGGGCGGAAGCAGTGCCTTTCTTGCCTACTTTATCCAGGCCAACGCTATTATTGCGCTGTTCAACCTTCTGCCGGTACTGCCGCTGGATGGGGGCAAGATCGTACAAGCTGCGCTGAGTACGCTCGTGCCTTATTACTATACCCTGCTCTGGAGCGGAAGAGTGAGCATTGCAGCAAGCGGGCTTGTCATCAGTTATGCGCTGCTGCCCCTGACAGCAGGGGCCGGACTGCGGCTTAATCTGCTTATGATCGGAGCGTTTCTGCTCTATTCCAATATTACGGACCAGCGTAATCTGCCCTACCGCTTTCTGGCTTTTCTGATGAACAGGGAGGCTGCCTATGAGCGGTATTTAAGTCTCGGCAGTACGGCTCGTCCGATTGTTGCCTTTTCCGCGAAACCTTTAGATGATATATTGCGTCTATTTAAACGTAACCAGTATCATTTTATCTATGTGATGAATGAGGATAACAATGTGGTAGCCGTTGTACCGGAGCAGCGCCTGATCTCCTCCTATTTCGGGAGGTAGAGCATGGCTTAGCGCTGCACAGCGGATGGCGACGAATGAAGATCTAGACCAGAGGTGAAGCCATGAAACAAATGATCGTTCACTGCACGCAGCATGTTACCCGGATGGCTCTTCTGGAAAACGGGCGGCTCGTGGAGTATGCGGCTGAACGCGATCAGCAGCAAGGGCTGGTCGGCAGTTATTACAAGGGCCGGGTTATGAATGTTCTGCCAGGCATGCAGGCTGCTTTTGTCGATATCGGACAGAAGAAAAATGCCTTTCTATATGTAGATGATGTGCTCCATCCCCACCTGGAAAAGCAGCCGCAGGTGAAGCCCTCTATTGATACCCTGCTGCAGCCCGGCCAGGAGATCATCGTCCAGGTTCGCAAAGAGCCGCGGGGGGGCAAGGGGGCGCGGGTAACTACCCATTATACACTGCCGGGACGCTGGATGGTGTACATGCCCTTTGCCGAATATGTCGGAGTATCCAAAAAAATCAGCCGCGAATCAGAGCGCAACCGGCTGAAAGCGATCGGCGAGCGGCTGCGGCGGCGGGAAGAGGGACTGATCATGCGTACCGTATCGGAGGATGAGCAGGCGGATGCGGTCGAAGGTGATCTGTCCTTCCTGCGCGCGCAGTGGGAGATGATTGTCCGCCGGGCTGAGGAAGCAGCTGCACCTGCCCTTTTGCACTCGGATCTCAGCATTGTGCAGAGGTTCATCCGCGATGCCTTTAACCCGCAGCGGGATGAGCTGATGATTGACTCGCCCAAGGCGGTGCGGGAAGCGGAGGCTTTTCTGGCAGAGATGGCCCCTGACGGGTATAAACCGGTCGGCCTCTACCGCGGGCAGGAGTCGATCTTCACTGCCTACGGCGTTCAGGAGCAGCTGCTGAAGAGCTTCAGCCGCAAAATCATCCTCGAAGGCGGAGGCACGCTAATCTGGGATGAAACCGAAGCACTGACGGTTATTGATGTTAATACAGCACAGTACACAGGCGGCTCAACACTGGAAGAGACTGTGACGCAGACAAATCTGCTTGCGGCAGAGGAAATCGGCCGGCTGATCCGGCTGCGTGATACCGGGGGCATCATCATCGTTGATTTTATTGATATGGAACTGGATGAGCACCGCCGTCAGGTGCTGGAGCGGCTGGAGCGGGTGATCTGCAATGATCGTACCAAAACGCATATTCTTGGCTGGACGCATCTTGGCCTGCTGGAAATGACCCGCAAAAAGGCGAGGCATGACGCAGCAAGCTTTGCGCCCGTTATCTGCCAGTGCTGCGGCGGGACAGGCAAGGTTGGCGCCTGGCTGGAATAAAGGAAATTCAGCTTGTATTATTGACTCTATTAAATAAGTATGATAATATCTTCAAGTATGTGTTTGGTTATCTTATTCCTGCACATGCTGTAACCGCTCCGATCGGGTACATAAGCGCAGTTCCTCCGGGAATCTGCCACCTAGACTAGGCGAGTCTGAGACATGAGGAGGTGCAAGTACAATGTATGCAATTATCGAAACTGGCGGTAAACAATACAGAGTCCAAGAGGGCGATGTTCTGTTCATCGAGAAGCTGGAAGCTGAAGACGGCGCAAGCGTAACGTTTGACCGTGTATTGGCTGTTTCCAACGAAGGCGGTCTGACTGCAGGAACTCCGCTCGTAAGCGGCGCGTCTGTAACAGCTAAGGTCGAGAAACACGGTAAGGGTCAGAAGGTTGTAGTTTACAAATACAAACCGAAGAAGAACTACCACAAGAAACAAGGCCATCGTCAACCGTACACTAAAGTAACTATCGAGAAGATTCAGGCGTAAGAAGGTGCGTTAATGATTAACGTGCGGATTACACGGGCTTCAGACATGGGTGCTGTTATCGGTTTTGAGGTGGAAGGGCATGCAGGTTATGCCAAACGCGGTGAAGATATTGTGTGCGCCGGAGTATCTGCTGTTACAGTGGGTACGGTGAACTCGATTGAGAGCCTGACCGGAATTTCCATGGATACGTCCATGAAGAACGGCTTTTTAAGCGGAACCCTGGGTTCTGTTGAAGATGCCGAAACCTCCGCGAAAGTTCAACTGCTGCTGGAATCCATGGTCTTAATGCTCAGTGATATCGCAGAATCATACGGGAAGTATATTAAGATACAGCAAGTTATCATTTAAAGAAGGAGGTTGACCAACATGTTGAAATTGGATCTTCAGTTATTCGCATCCAAAAAAGGGGTAGGTTCCACAAAGAACGGACGTGACTCCCACTCCAAGCGTCTTGGCGTGAAACGTGCTGACGGTCAGGCAGTTACCGGCGGTAACATCCTGGTTCGTCAACGCGGAACCAAGATTCACCCGGGCACTAACGTAGGCATCGGTAAAGATGATACGCTGTTCGCTCTGGTTGATGGCGTAGTGAAGTTCGAACGTTGGGGACGCGATCGCAAAAAAGTGAGCGTGTACCCGGTTGATGTCGCTCCGGTAGCAGCGGCAGTGGAAGCGTAAGCTTTCCGAACCATATTTGCATGAGAAGCCTCCGGCATGAGTGCCGGGGGTTTTTTTGATAAGTGAGACGGCGGATCAGAGGGTTCACTGAAACTGTCTGAATGCTGGTGATTGCACAGGATGCGTGTGTTATACTGGAAAATGGTAAAAGCGCCTTAGGGCGGGCTAGACTAAATTTGGCATGAATTTTGCGAACTGAGGGACGGGGAGAAAGAATGAAATCCTGGAAAGGTATTGTCTGGGCAGTCATGTTATCCGTAACGCTTCCTTTGGGCCTTCTGTATTGGCACACCACCCTTTTCACATGCCTGCTGCTCGCGGTATGGGTAGCTGCAGTGCTTGCTTTCAGCTTTTTTTACAACCGGCGTCATTTTGAAGAGGAACTGCGTATACAGGAGAAGACTCTGCAGCAGGCGGCGAACCGGACACTGAATCATCATCGTCATGACTGGATGAATGATCTGCAAGTGCTGTATGGATATATTCAGCTGAACAAGCCTGATAAATCCGTACAATGTGTGGAAAGAATAAAGGAACGAATCGCACTGGACAGCCGGATCGCCAAGCTTGGCATTCCGTCACTGGTATTCTATCTGCAGTCGTTCCGCACCTTCAGCAGCAATCTGGAGCTGGAAGTACAGGTGGAGGAAGGCTTACAGCTGGAGGACAAGCTGACTCCCGGCCAGGGTGACGAGCTGACATCTGTGGTGATGCAGACGGTAAGGGCTTACCAGTACAGCGGGCTTACGTCCCAGGGCGATACGCGGATACTCCGCCTCAGCTTTACACAAGACAAGGGAGATATTCTTATCTCATTCGAAGGCAAGGGTGAGCATGGTAACCCTGAGCTGCTGCAGGAGCAAATTTATAATATAGTGCAAGGCAAAATCATGAAGGCGGAGCAGTGGAGGCCAAGCGAGGCTTACGTAGAGCTGCGGGTGCCGCTGGAGATGTAAGGAAGGTGAATATTCATGTTCGTAGATAAGGCTAAGATTTATGTTAAAGGCGGCGACGGCGGCGACGGTCTCGTGGCCTTCCGCCGTGAAAAGTACGTGCCGGAAGGCGGGCCGGCAGGCGGTGACGGCGGTCGAGGCGGCGATGTGATTTTCCGTGTGGATGAAGGGCTGCGGACACTGATGGATTTCCGTTATCAGCGCCATTTTAAAGCTGACCGCGGAGTAAAGGGCCGTAACAAGAGCCAGCACGGGGCAAATGCCGAGCATATGATCGTGCGAATTCCTCCGGGAACTATACTGATTGATGATGATACCCAGGAAGTCATTGCCGACATGACCCGTCATGGACAGCAGGTGGTTGTAGCAAAAGGCGGACGGGGCGGACGCGGGAATATCCGGTTTGCCACTGCAAATAATCCTGCACCTGAACTTGCCGAGAACGGGGAAGAAGGCCAGGAACGTTATATTGTGATGGAACTGAAGGTCATGGCAGATGTGGGCCTGGTAGGCTTTCCAAGTGTAGGCAAATCCACTCTGCTGTCGGTAGTCTCTGCAGCGCAGCCGAAGATTGGTGCGTATCACTTTACTACGATTACCCCGAACCTGGGTGTGGTTGCAGCTGGTGACGGCCGCAGCTTCGTTATGGCGGACCTGCCCGGTCTGATTGAGGGAGCCAGTGAGGGTGTAGGCCTTGGACATGAGTTCCTGCGCCATGTTGAGCGTACGCGGATCATCATTCATGTAGTGGATATGTCCGGCTCCGAAGGGCGCGATCCGTTCGAGGACTGGGTGCTGATCAACGATGAGCTGAAGCAGTATAATGCCAATCTGCTCGACCGTCCGCAGATCGTGGCAGCGAACAAGATGGATATGCCGGAATCTGAGGAGAATCTGATTGCCTTCCGGGAACGGATTGCTGAAATTCGTCCTGACCTCGAAATTATGCCGATCTCCTCGCTGACCCGCCAGGGGATTCAGGAGCTGCTCTACCGTGCAGCGGATCTTCTGGACAGCATTCCGGTTGCTCCGGTGGTTGAAGAGGTTGCCGAGACAGTGGAACGCAAGGTGTACAAGCTGGAAGCCGAAGCGGATGACAGCTTCACTATTACGCGTGATAACGAGGCCTTCGTTGTCAGCAGCCCGCGTATTGAGAAGATGCTCAAACGCATGCAGCTGAGCACGCATGATGCGATTCTGAAGCTGGCCCGTACTCTGCGTCATATGGGAGTCGATGCCGAGCTGCGTAAGCGCGGAGCTGTGGAAGGAACGATCGTCCGCATCGGCGATTTCGAATTCGAATTTGTTGAGAACAGCAGCTACTACTAAAAATGCTTATGCCCGCCGGCAGGCAGTCATAGAACGCCGGCAGTGCCTTCTCCTAGCGGAGAGCACTGCGGCGTTTTTTTATCATGTAGGGCACATCCAAACCGGCAGCAGATCGTATACAATGGGAGATGGAAGGCGCGATTTCCTATATAAGCCGGATGGCCTGAACTGAAGCCAGGACAGAAGTTCAGCTGCAGGTGTGGCAGAAGGACCGGTTAAAGGAGGACATTATGCAAAAGAACAGGAGCTATGCCGGAAACAGTAGTCTAATCTATGCAGCAGCGGTAATTCTGACAGTCGCCTTCTTTATCATCCTTGGGCTGCCCGGACTGCAGCCCCGCTCTTTCGTCAGCATGCTGGCTATGCTGTCTGCGGAAAGTGTGGTCTTCGGCTTTACCGTATGCCGGCTGCGCACGCCCAGAGGTAACCGGAATCCCTCTCTGGGGCTGAATGCCGGCGCCTGGATTACTGCCGCTTATGCGGCCGCTGTTATGATTGCGGCGGCGCTGCTCGACTGGGGCCTGCAGCTCCAGGCGCGGCTTATGCGGCAGTGCAGCTGACGCTGCTGCTGGTTAGTGCTGCTGCCCTGCTCGCGGTGACAGGCCTATACAGCCGCAATGCCGCTGCAGGGGGACGCCGGACTGACGATGCCGCCAGTGCCCACACACAGCACCAGGCCGAGCTGAGGGACATCCGGGAGCTGGCCGGAAGCTGGAGGCATCCCGGGGCGCAGTGGCTTGCGGAGCTTGTCGCCGGGCTGGAGGAGCAGTTCCGGTATAGCGACCCGCACTCCAGGCCGGATCTGTATGATACCGAAGAAATGCTTACCCGGCAGATTTCTTTGCTGCATGATCAGGTGGCGCTTCTGCTGACGCTCAGGGACCCGGGCAGCGGCTGGGAAGGGGCGGCCGGTGAACTGGCGGACAGCATAGCCGGTACGCTCCTGCGGCGGAACAGGGAGCTTGCGGCGTTAAAGTAGGAGGCAGCGTACTGCACCGCCTGGACGTTGTATTAGCCGCATGTTATCTTTTTATACAATCTGATTTTGCATTTGAACGGGGATGGCACCGGCTGTACCCGGTGAAAACCTATTGCTTTTTTCAGAGCTTTTCAAGTATAATGTCCACTATGAAAACACAAAAGTCTTTGGGGTGAGGACGTTCGTGAAAGAGCGCTATTATTTGGTCCGCGAGGACATTTTGCCTGACGCTGTGCTGAAGACCATGCAGGTCAAACAGCTGCTGGAAGCAGGAGACGCCAAGACGGTACATGAAGGTGTGGAGCAGGTTGGACTTAGCCGCAGCGCTTTTTATAAATATAAAGACGGCATTCATCTAATCCACCAGCTGGAGCGGGAACGGATCGTAACTATTTCACTTGATCTGGAGCATGAATCGGGTATGCTGTCCAAGGTGCTTGGCTGTGTGGCGGTTCACGGGGCAAATGTGCTGACAATCAATCAGAGTATTCCGCTGCAGGGACGGGCGAACGTAGTGATCTCTGTAGAGATTTCACATATGAATCAGGAGCTGGGCGATATGCTGGACGGTCTGCGGGAAATATCCGGTGTGAAACGGGCTGTGATCATAGGTCAGGGGTAGCAGTATAGCTTCATAAAACTAAGCGGATGCTTACGAAGCAAGTTTTATTGCGTAGAAATTCAGGGGAGTATAGCTTCATAAAACTAAGCGGATGCTTACGAAGCAAGTTTTATTGCGTAGAAATTCAGAGGAGTATAGCTTCATAAAACTTTTAGGAGGAACCACATGAAGCCGGTTAAAGTTGGATTATTGGGCCTTGGCACGGTCGGTGCAGGTGTTGTCCGTATCGTGGAAGGAAATCAGGAGGACCTGAGCAGTCAGGTGGGTTCCCCGATCGTTATTGAACGTATAGCTGTAAAAAATGTCGATAAGCCGCGGGACATCGAAGTGGATGCAGCGCTGATCACTACAGATCCTTGGGAGGTTATCCGCGACCCGGAAATTGATGTCATTGTTGAGGTAATGGGCGGCATCGCCGGCACGAAGGAATATATTCTTGAGGCGCTGGAGCTCGGCAAGCACATCGTCACCGCCAATAAAGATCTGATGGCACTCCACGGGTCGGAGATTCTGGCCAAGGCGCAGGAGAAGCAGTGTGACGTATTTTATGAGGCCAGCGTGGCCGGCGGGATTCCAATTATCCGTACGCTGATCGAGGGCTTTTCCTCTGACAAAATCAAAAAAATCATGGGGATCGTAAACGGTACAACCAATTACATACTGAGCAAAATGAGCCAGGAAGGCGCCTCGTATCACGATGTGCTGAAAGAAGCGCAGGGACTGGGCTATGCCGAGTCCGACCCGACCTCTGATGTGGAGGGCCTGGATGCAGCGCGCAAAATGGCCATTCTGGGCACGCTCGGCTTCCGCACCAATGTGGAGCTGAATGATGTCAGCGTCAGCGGGATTTCCGGCGTAAGCAAGGAGGATATTGCTTTTGCCAAACGGCTTGGCTATGATATGAAACTGCTGGGGATCGCCGAGTGTGAAGACGAGGAATTCAGCATCAGTGTCCAGCCGACGATGATCCGCACCTCCCACCCGCTCGCATCCGTGAACGGCGTGTTTAATGCGGTTTATGTATACGGGCAGGCGGTTGGAGAGACGATGTTCTACGGCGCAGGTGCCGGTGCCATGCCTACAGCGACTTCAATCGTTGCGGATCTGGTGGCGGTGATCAAGAACCTGAAGCTGGGCGTGAACGGCTTGAAGCAGATTGTGCCTTATAAGCAGAAGAAGCTGAAGAGCGACGAAGATATCTTTTACAAAAACTTTCTGCTGCTCCATGTTGATGACAAAGCGGGCGTTTTGGCCAAGATCACCCAGGTATTTGCGGAGTATGAGGTCAGTCTCGATTCCGTGGTGCAGCAGGCCAATCCGAATAATCCGGATGCGGAAATTATTATTGTAACTCATAATGCCAGCAAGGCGAGTATGAACAAGGTGCTGCGCCATCTGGAGGAGCTTCCGGTTATTCACCGGATCAAGAGCCATTACCGTGTAGAGGGATAGTACTCGCAAAAAAGACGAAGGAGATTTCACCCGCTATGAGTATGTATGGAAGGTCTAGAGTAAAAGTACCCGCCAGTACCGCCAATCTGGGGCCCGGCTTTGATACGCTGGGAATGGCTTTGTCGCTGTATGCCTGGATTGAGATGGAAGAAGCCGAAGAGACGGTGTTTCACTTTTACGGCGACCAGATGAACGGGCTTCCCTGTGATAAAAGCAATCTGCTCTACCAGGTGGCCCAGATGGTATTTACCGAAGCGGGCGTCTCTGTTCCCGAGCTGTCCATTTCGATGTATTCGGATATTCCGCTTACCCGCGGCCTTGGCAGCAGCGCATCGGCCATTGTCGGCGCGCTGGCTGCGGCCAATACGATGATCGGCTCTCCGCTGGACAACGCCAAGCTGTTCGATATGGCCTGCTCCCTCGAAAAGCATCCCGACAACGTTGGAGCCTCCCTGTTCGGAGGAATCATTACGGCTGTCTGGGACGGTGCACATGCCGACTATATCCGGATTGAGCCGCCCCGGGATATGGAGGTGCTCGTTGTAATTCCAGAGTTTGAGCTTGCTACGACCAAGGCACGGGGGGTTATTCCTGCGGAAATTACCGTCAGCGATGCTGTGTATAATATTAGCCGTACCTCGCTGCTTACAGCAGCCTTTGCGGCGGGCAGGCTTGATCTGATCGGCCGGGCGATGCTGGACCGTCTGCATCAGCCGTACCGAGCTCCACTTGTCCCCGGAATGGTGAAGCTGCTCGCAGAAGCACCGCAGCACGGGGCACTTGGTATTGCGCTTAGCGGAGCAGGCCCGACCCTGCTCTGTCTGGTGGACGCTGGCAGCAGTCAGAAGCAGGATCTGGAGCTGTTCCTGAAGGAGACGATGGCGGAGCACGGGATTCCGGCGCTCACCCGCTGGCTGTCTCCGTGTACGGACGGCGTAAAGGCAGAGCTGCTGGAAAGAAACGGGATGCAAAACGGCTCATTTTTGGATATGATAAAAGGAGAAGTACTGTCATGAAATCAATAGCGGTATTGCCGCAGGGTACGGTATCCCACGAAGCGCTGCTGCATTTATTTGGTGACGAGCCGGTCAGCATTGTGCATCACAAGCTGATATCCGATGTCTTTCTTTCGACGGCAGGCGGCACTACGGATTACAGTGTGATCCCGATTGAGAATACGATTGACGGTTCGGTAAGCCTGCATATTGACTGGCTCATCAATGAAGTCAATTTGCCTATGCAGGCGGAATGGATCTTTCCGTCTATTCAGAATCTGATCGGCCATCCTGGAGAATTCAAGAATAGCAGCGGCGAAAAGGACTATTCCGGAATGGTGAAGATCCTCTCTCATCCTGTCGCTATGGCGCAGTGCCTGCAGTTCATACGCGAGCATGCGCCGTGGGCTGAGCTGGAGTCGGTAGGAAGCACCTCCGAGGCTGTGGAGATTGTGAAGAACAATCCCGGCCGGGGCTGGGCGGCCATCGGCACTGCGCTTGGAGCCGCGACACACGGCCTGGAGATTGTCGAGCGCAAGATTACGGATCACCATAATAACTACACGCGTTTCGTTCTGGTAGGGCCGCAGAAGCTGAGCCTTCCGAAGAAGAGCTCTGGTGACAAGACAAGTATTCTTGTAACCCTGCCGGAGGATTTTCCGGGAGCTCTGCACCAGGTACTGGCCGCCTTTGCGTGGCGGCGGCTGAATTTATCACGTATTGAATCACGGCCGACGAAGAAGAAGTTGGGTACTTATTATTTTTACATTGATGTGCTGGAACCGATAGAATCGGTCCTGCTGCCGGCGGCGATCGAAGAGATCAAAGCTTTGGGCTGCCAGGTGCGGATTCTGGGCTCGTATCCCACATACACCTATGAGGAAGAGAAAGCGGAGGTGCAGTAAGTTCATGGCTGAGCAATGGATCTATCTGGATGGACAACACGTAACAAAGGAAAATGCAAAGGTATCCGTATTTGATCACGGTTTTCTTTACGGGGATGGTATTTTCGAAGGCATCCGTATTTATAACGGCAATATTTTTAAATGCAAAGAGCATCTGGACAGGCTGTATGATTCGGCCAAATCCATCATGCTGGACATTCCGCTGACTTATGATGAAATGCTGGAAGCGATGGCAGAGACGATCCGTCTGAATGAAATGCGCAACGGCTATATCCGTTTGATCGTTTCGCGCGGTGTCGGTAATCTTGGACTTGATCCGCGCCGCTGTCCTAAGGCCAGTGTAATCATTATTGTGGAGCAGCTCGCGATCTATCCGGAACAGGCTTACCTGAACGGCTTGCGTGCCGTCTCTGTATCCCAGCGCCGCAACCTTCCGGATGCGCTCAATCCGAAGATCAAGTCGCTTAACTATCTGAACAACATCCTCGTCAAAATCCAGTCCAATCTGGCGGAAGCCGACGAAGCCATCATGATGAATGCACAGGGCTATGTAACTGAGGGCTCCGGTGACAACATCTTTATCGTCAAAAGAGGAGTTGTCTACACGCCGCCTTGCTATCTGGGCGCACTGGAAGGCATCACCCGTCTGGCGATCATCGAGCTGTGTGCGAAGCTGGGTCTGCCTTTGAAGGAAGAGCCATTCACCATGCACGATGTGTATATTGCCGACGAGGTTTTCTTCACCGGAACAGCAGCCGAAGTTATCGCCGCCCGCGAAATCGACGGCCGGATTATCGGCGAAGGACATGCCGGTCCGATTACGCTGCAGCTGCTTGAAGAATTCCGTAATGCTGTGGATAAGGACGGCTATAAAGTCTGGGAGTAAGTTGTATCCGGGACTGAGCCTGCTTTAATTAGACATATAAATCCCTTCATGCAAGCGGGATAGACCTTTGTTAATAAGACAAAGGCCAGTCCCGTCTGAGCATGAAGGGATTTTTTTTGTTCCAGGGATGTCAATCGCCCATGGGCTGCATAAGATGTAGTAACGAAGGAGGCAGCTGTAACGCATATAACGATGCTCAGGGAGCAGTACCCGGGAGTGGGGACGGATGCTTCTATGAGCCGGAATTTGCAGCCGGATTAGAGAAGACATGGCTGTAAAGCTTGCAACGCGCTCCAACCATTACGCATTTTTAGGAGGTTAATGCTGCGTGAAAATACACATTGTCAAGCAAGGCGATTCGCTCTATGCGTTATCGCAAAAGTACGGAGTACCGCTGCAAAAAATCATTGAGGCTAATCCGCAGATCAGTAATCCGGATGTGCTGAACGTAGGGGAAAAAGTCAAAATTCCTTCAGCTCCGGCCTCTGTGCCGGAAACCAGTGAGCTTTTTTATAAACATACAGTCAAACAAGGGGATACCTTGTGGAAATTATCCAAAGCCTGGGGAATTACGCTCAAGGAAGTGATTGATGCCAATCCGCAGCTTAAAAATCCGAATGCGCTTTTGACAGGTGAAATTGTGAACATCCCAAAAAAATCGAATGGAGCGGCCATTCAGCCGCAATCTATCCAAGGGAATGCTACACCGGTTCCGGCCGAAGCCACATCTCCGGCAGTTGTAGATAAAACAAAGGTCGGCGGAAAAACCTATACCGGACCTATAGCAGAGCCCGCTAAGGAAACAGAGACGGCCCCGGTAGCAGAAACGGTACCTGAGCCTGTGATCAATAAAGCGCCTGAAATGAATGTGGCTCCTGAAGTAAACATAGCTCCGGAAGTAAATGTAGCTCCGGTAGTTAACAAAGCGCCTGAGCCTGCACCTGTCCAGATGGTCCATGAATCGCAAAGCCTGTATGTGCAGATTTCCGTTCCCGCCCAGGAAGCCGTGGTCTATGAGCCTAAGGAAAAGGGGAAGACAGCGGTTGAACCTGCTGTCTGGGCTCCGGCAACTAAGGAAACACATTGTGATCCGGCAGCGGGCTACCCGGGATTAAATGAAAATCCTTATATCTATGATTGCCCGACTGTATCTCCGTATTATGAGCAGGCTATGCCGGTAGCGGGCATTAATCCGGCACAGAATATGATCGAGCCGGCCATGTATATGCCAGATTGCATGATCCCGTACGGCGTGCCGTATGGCTACCCTGGCAATGTATTCCCGGCAGCTGAAGCACAGGGAGCCTGGTATCCGAATATGGCGCCTGACTATCCGGCTGCACCGTTTACCGGTGTAAGTCCGGCAACCGATTATCCGCCTTATGGAGTCCCGCAGTACGGGGGCCAGCCGGTCAATCTGCCATGGCCATCCTGCGGCTGCGGAGGCGGACCAGTAATTCAACCGTACAGCTATGACCAGCCCGTATATGGCGGCGTCTATCCTGCATTCACACCTCAGCCAGAGGGGATTTCGCCATATGGATTTATGACAGAGTCTATGCCTAATGCCGGCATTAACGCTGCAGCGCCATTAGGTGCATATGCTAGTCCGGCGATAGCCGGTATTCCAGCTTATCCGGTTTACCCGGGTATGGAGAACGCTGTGCATAACCGGGTGCCGGAGATTCTGGAACCGGAGCCTGCCGTGCAGGATCCTCAAGCATCCGCCGAACTGAAAGAGTCTGCAGCGAAAGGAAAAGCACGGAGTGGTAAGGCGGGAGGAGCGAAAGTGAAGGTCTCCGGTCATACCGATGGGAAATCGGCGAAAACAACGTCTAAACAGGGAAGTAACCGAAGCAGCAAAAAAAGCAAAAATCCATGGATTTCGAATTAACCGGGATTAGTTTAAACAGAAGCATGCGGGCTGTAGGCCTGCATGCTTTTTGATAGAAAATAAAAGCCTTGGGATAGTAGCTCTTTTGGACTAATGCAACAAATTTATAATTGGGAAATATTGTGGGTTGTCTTTATGAGACAGGCCATGGTATATTATAAATCCAGTCGCGAACAGCAAGGAATAATTGGTGATTGGGACATGCTCTGATGATGAGATTGCAAAATACTTTTTTAAAAAAAGTGTTGCATTAAATCGAAAGACATGATATATTATAAAAGTTGCTGCTGACGAGTTAATCGAAAGCGACGACGAGCTTGATCTTTGAAAACTGAACAACGAGTGAGTATCGGAAATCACTTCGGT
>NZ_LRAC01000153.1 GCF_001517085.1 Paenibacillus sp. DMB5 | reverse complement strand
CTAAATGAGCGAAATGAGAGGCAAAAATGCCTTTGTTTTATTTCCCGCAGGTGGCTGAATGTGCGAAATGAGAGGCAAAAATGCCTTTGTGCGGCTAGATGGCACAAGTATGCGAAATAAAGGGATATTTCCCTTTAAGTAAGCTCAAGCGTGCCACAAAACCGGCTAAGTCCGTACCGGTCCCATCAGCATCCCTCCCAGCAGATGCAAAAAGCGGATACCCCACATAAGGGGTATCCGCTCCACTGCCTACAAAGTAAACTCTAGGCTTCCATCTTCTGCGCCGTGTAGAGCCGGTGGTAAAGGCCCTTGCGTGCGAGCAGCTCCTCGTGCGAGCCGCTTTCGGCTATGCCTTTGTTAGCCACGTACATAATGCGGTCGCAGTTCTTCACGGTCGACAGGCGGTGCGCGATGATGAACGAGGTGCGGCCTTTAAGCAGCTCGTTCAAGCCCTTTTGGAGCAGGCGCTCGGTTTTGGCGTCGATCGAGGAGGTCGCCTCATCCAGGATGAGAATGCGCGGGTCGGCCAGCAGTGTTCTGGCGAACGAGATGAGCTGCCGCTGTCCCTGCGAGAGCTTGGAGCCGCGCTCATTAACCTCGGTCATGTAACCCTGCTCGAACTCGCGGATGAATTCATCGGCGCAGACGGTTTTGGCTGCAGCAATGACTTCCTCCTCGGTGGCATCGAGCTTGCCGTAGCGGATATTGTCCAGGATCGTTCCCGAGAAAATAAAGCTGTCCTGCAGCATGATCCCCATCTGGCTGCGGAGGGACTTCATAGTCACCCCGGCAATGTCCTCGCCGTCGATCAGAATCCGGCCGCCGGTGAGGTTGTAGAACCGGGAGATCAGATTGACGACGGTGGTTTTACCGGCACCGGTCGGCCGACCAGGGCCACGCTTTCGCCGGCCTTGACGTCAAAGGAGATGTTCTCCAGAATGTTCAGGCCCGGATCATAGGCAAAGGTCACATCATCGAAGGTCACTTGCCCGCGTACCGGCGGCAGTGCTTTTGCTCCCGGAACGTCGCTGACCGTGACCGGCTCATCCAGCGTTTCGAAGATACGTTCCAGATAAGCGACGGCGTTGATGAAGCTGTTGTACAAGTTCGATAGGTTAAGAATCGGCTGCCAGAAGCGGGCCGCGTAGCTGCTCATCGCGAGAATGACCCCGAAGGTGACATCCTGCGGGCTAAGCGTCAGCAGGCCGACCAGATAAATCAGCGTCATAACTGTCGTAGCCAGATTATCGACGGTGAACGGGATCAGCGAGTTATAACGCAAGGCCTTCATCCATTCGGTCCGGAAATTGCCGGCGAGTCTGGTGAAGATGCCTTCATTGCGCTGCTCACGCGAGAACATCTGCGTGACGCCGATTCCGCTGATGCTCTCTTGCAGATAGGCGTTCAAATTGGAGCTCTTATTGGAGACAGCCTGCCAGGCGCGGCGCTGCTTGTTTTTGATCAGCAGCATGATGCCCAGGAATACAGGCAGTCCGGCCAGTGTCACGAACGAGAGCCGGACATCGACCGCGAACATGAAGGCGGCGATAAATATCAGGTTCACAATCTCCAGAATAAAGTTGATAATCCCGTTGGAGAGCACATCAGAAACGGCGTTGACGTAGTTGACTACCCGGATCAGGATTTTACCCTGCGGACGGTCGTCATAATACTTGAACGGCAGCTCCTGCAGATGCTTGAACAGATCCGTCCGGATGTCAAAAATAATATCCTGCCCGACCTTCGTCATAATCCGCGAACGGATTGTTGCCAGCACAACACTGACCACAATCGTCAGGAGCATTAGTGCCGACCAGCCGACCAGCGCACCCTTGGCTTTGGCCGGTATGGTCACGTCAACGACATGCTGCATGATCAGCGGTGCCGACAGCGAGATGGCTGCCGACAGGGCACTCAGGAGGAATGCAATAATCATCGGTTTCTTTTTCCGCCGGATATAGATCATGGCACGCCGGAAATGCTTAATATTAAATGGCGATTCCAGATTCTCATCGACGTCAAATTTATTCCTTGCCAATCTGGCTCACCTGCCTTCCAATACCTTCGTTTTGCAGCATAAACACATCGTAATAGTAGCCCCGCTTCGCCAGCAGCTGGGCATGGGTACCTTCTTCAATCAGGCGGCCGCGGTCAATAATCAGAATACGGTCCGCTTCGCAGGTGGTAGATACCCGCTGGGCGATGATGATCTTCGTGCAAGGATACTCCAGTTCACGCAGACTGCGCTGGATATGCTCCTCTGTCTCCAGATCGACCGCAGAGGTCGTATCATCAAGAATCAGAATCGGACGGTGCACCGCAAGTGCCCGAGCCAGCGCAATACGCTGCTTCTGTCCGCCGGATAGACCGACGCCGCGCTCACCGACTACCGTATCGTAGCCTTCCGGCATTTTGGTAATAAAGTCGTGGGCTGCAGCCAGCCGTGCATATTCCATTGCATCCTCTTCGGGCAGATCAGGGTCGCCGTAAGCAATGTTGCCGTCAATGGTGTCAGAGAACAGCAGTACATCCTGGGTAGCCATTCCGATATTGCCACGCAGCTCATCGAGCTCCAGATCGCGCACATCTACGCCGTCCACCAGCACCCTGCCTGAGGTTACGTCATAGAACCGGGGGATCAGATTGATGATGGTTGTCTTGCCCGCACCGGTCGAGCCCATAATGGCGACGGTTTCACCAGGCTCTACAGTGAAGCTGACATCATCAAGGACGAGAGCGCTGTCATATTTGAAACGGACGTTCTGGAATTCAATGCGTCCTTCGTACCGGCGCTTCTGCACAGGATTATGCTCATTGGCGATCGAAGGTTTGGCATAGTAGATGTCGACGATTTTGGATAAGCTGGCAAAAAAACGCTGAATATCATTAATAATAATACCGATATTGCGCATCGGGTTCGATATCGCCCAGATCAGGGAAGAGAAGGCGGCAAATTCGCCGAAGGTAATTCTTCCGTCAATGAGGAACAGCCCGCCTGCGATCATCAGGATGACGTTAAAGGCCTGGGCAAAGCTCTCCAGATAAGGAAAATAATCAAGCCAGACGAGCGCAGCCTTTTTATTGGCCGTAGAATAATTAATGTTCTTGTCTGTAAATTTCTCAATCTCAAACGCTTCGCGGGCAAATGCTTTAACAACACGGTTCCCGGAGATATTCTCTTGTGTGGTCGTGTTCAGCTGCGACAGCCGTTCGCGCAGGTCGATATACATCGGGCGTACGCGCTTAGCAAATATGTAGGCCACAATAAAAATCGGCGGTGCCAGAATCAGCATCCATAACGTCAGCTCCGCATCGATTGTGAAGAAGTAAATGACAGCGGCTGCAAAAATCGTCACGGACTCAATAATCGTCTTGAAAATCCACGCCATCGAGTGCCGCACCATGTCCAGGTCACCGGTCATTTTGGTCATAAGGTCACCGGTACGGTTACGGTCGTAATACTCCCGGTCCTGCCCCTGGATTTTGTTGTACAGATAAATACGGATGTTGTACATCATGTTCTGCGAGGAACGCTCATACTGCATTGTTGTCAGATAAGCAAGACCGGTACGCAGCAGGGAAAATCCGATCATGCCCAGACATAGGGCAATCAGCAGCCCGCGCTTATCCGTCAGATTCTGGACGGCCTGATCACCGGCAATGAACGTGTCGACGATGCGCTGACTGATGTACGGGTTGACAATGGTAAGCGCGGAGCCTACCACCGAGAGGCACAGTGCCAGAATGTACCGGGTCCGGTTACCCTGCAGGTTCTGCCACAGCCACTTAAGCTCAAACATTTCATCACCTGTTTCTGTTTGTTCTGTTGTACGTTACCATGCTGAAAACGAATAAATCAGAGTGATTATAACACAATAAATGGCCAGTGCCCGTTATCGGGAAAATTTGTTGTTACAATCAATTGAACGGGTTAAAAAGCATAATCATCATCGCAGAATTCCCGCCTGAACTCCATGTGCAGAATATTTATATTCAACTTTTACCTTGCATATTTCAATAAGCCTATCCACTATTAAAAGGGTATAAATTCCAAATGGGGGCGATGTTTGTTGGGAGATTGGATAATCCGGAATGTGGATAACGGGGACGAGGGGACAGTTGCGGCATTTGGCTTTGCACTGCATATGCATTATCTGTATCATGGTGATTTTGAGCAGAAGAACATGTTTTTGGCTGTAAAAGATAACGAAGCGCTCGCACTCGCCCATTTGACGTACCACGATACGTTCCACGCTGCCGGACATGACGATGACCCGGGATTTATACGCTATCTTACCGGTGAGATCAGCTTTGGCGGCGGGGAAGAAGATGAAGCGGTTAAGGATGCTCTGCTAGATACGCTGATTGCCCGTTCAAGGGAGATTAAAGCGCAGTATCCGGAGAAGCGGATTGTGCTTAATCAATATATTGATACTGATAATCTCGGGGAGCAGGGCTATTACCTGAAACGCGGTTTTACCGTTTACGAAACGATCGTTATTTTAAAATATGATCTTACCCGCCCGGTACCCGTATATCCTCTGCCGGAGGATGTGCAAATCCGCCCATTTCTTTTAAATAATGATGAGGCCCGGGAGAAATACCATCTGGCTGAGCAGGCCTCCTTTGACGGAGTAGCCTGGAGCCTTAACCATCTGGCCTGGATGCAGGGCACTCCAGAAATGGTGAACTTCTGTGCATTCAGCGGAGATCAGTTTCTGGGCAACACCTCCACATGGAGAATTGGCGATGGTCACAGCGCAACAGAGAATGTTTTTGTCATTCCGGAGTGGCGTAGCCGGGGTATTGCCCGGAACCTGCTTTGCGCAGCACTCTCGTACCTGAAGGAGCAGGGCAAGTCCATCGCCACCCTGGGCACCTACGGCACCAATAAAAAAGCCATCCGGCTCTACACCCGGCTCGGCTACGAGCTGGACGGATTCCGGCTGACGCTGGGTTACGAGATTGATTAACATTCGGCCAAACTAGAACAGCACTAAAGGGACTGCGTCCTTCCTAAGCGGGGGCACAGTCCCTTTTTATGCGCCGATCGAATAAGATCAGTTCGAAGATGAAGAAGTAGCAGCGGCAGAAGAGGCGGCGGCTACAGCGATGGCAGTCTGCTGGGCGATGACGATATTGGTCAGGCTGGTGGAGAGCGCTGAGGTCAGAATACCGCTTTTCACATCCTCAATAGATTTGTAGGATACCAGGGCTGCACTTAGCAGCAGCAGCTCCTGCTTGGTAATGGACCAGCTGCCGAAGCCTTTCTGGGTCCTTAGATAGTCATGGGTATCTGAGATATCCTGTACAAGCGACTCATCGTCTGCCGGAAGCAGAGACAGAACCCCGAGTGAGGAGAGGGTATACTCCTTATCCATCCGGATGCCTCTGTGGCGGAAGGCATCGCGCAGGGCAAGCACCCGGGCTGCAGCCTCCGGTGTATCCCCGCCCAGGGCCAGGACCTGTGTCAGCGCCTGCACGCTGTTGCCGGACAGGAATTCCGGCTTCAGCTCGGCGTAAAGCTGTTCCATCCGGGCAGCCCCGCGTTCCGGCTCAAGATCAGACAGCGCCAGCATGGCGGCAAAGATATAATCATCCTGTCCGGTCAGAAAACGGTGGTACTCTTTCATACTGTCATAGAAAAGCCGGGTTCGCTCAGCGATACGCTGATGCTGATCGGCCGCCGAGTTAGCGGCAATCTGGTATGCGGCGACAACGAGAAAATCCGAGGCCCGCAGCTTTCGTTCTTTAAGCAGGTCATAGACGGCGAGAGTGTCGGATAACAGCGTCTTTTGGTCTCCCGATAGCGACAACAGCGCTGCAATGCAAACGGACAGGTTCCCTCTAAAAGTAGAGAACAGGCCGGTTGAGCTTTTAATCAGCTCATTGCTGTCACGGATAGCCTCGGTGTCTATGGTTTTATTATCTGCCGTATACAGCAGTGCAGCCAGACGGTTGATCTGTCCGCTTTTCCAGGCAAAAGCCTTTTTGATAAGCTGTGTATTACTGACGAATAAATCTAATGTGTTTACAAATGGCTCCTTCATATGCGGCTCCCCTCATCTAACACAGATATAATCTCACATGAAATATTTTACTATATTGGACGTGCGGACTGCGATGATTTAGATATTTTTTGAAACCCCTTACCCATGATTATGGAAGTTCTTTTTGTTACGGTATGCTAGAATAAGAGAGCTGCTGTTAAGCACAGCAATGGAACCCAATGGAAATGGAGACATGGAATAATGAATGAATTGCCGATTTGTCCGCAGTGCAGCTCAGTGTACACCTATGAGGACGGGACGCAGCTTGTGTGCCCGGAATGCGGGCATGAGTGGACTGCCGGAGCAGAGAGCGGGAGCAGTGAGGATGTTAAGGTGGTTAAGGATGCCAACGGGAATGTGCTGAGTGACGGAGACTCCGTAACGGTCATTAAGGATCTGAAGGTCAAAGGGAGCTCCTCCGTACTGAAGATCGGCACTAAAGTAAAGAACATCCGGCTGGTGGAAGGCGATCATGACATCGACTGCAAAATCGACGGTTTCGGCGCGATGAAGCTGAAATCGGAGTTTGTGCGGAAGGCATAATAGTCCCGGATAGAAGATAAAGCTGCAGGTTAAACTGCAGCTTTTATTTATTTCTTGAAGCAGGTCTGGGGACAGATGATTTAAAAATACATAATGTCAAATAAAAATACGGAAAATCTTGTATACAAATTTAGGGAAATTCAGCATTGGTTTAACCTTCAGATTACATTTCCCTAAAAGGCTGCTCAATCGCTGTATAGCGCATCGGGCCGCGGATATGAGGCTGTGAAAGCCCGCTGGAATAAGGAAGTAAAAGGAAGTTATGGTTATGAAGAGTTTTTATTACCGGAGAGCTGTTTATAAGCTGCCACCGGGTTTTACGAAAACTTAACCCGCCCTTTACCATGCATGGATTGCACAGTTGCCGGACTAAACGTATCATTTCCCATTGATTACAACTTTCATATGGGGGGAAAAGAAGTGAAGAAGAGGTTTATGCTGGGAAGCCGTGCGCTTACAGCAGCTATGCTCACAGCTTCATTGCTCACGGCCGGTTATGTGCCGCTGCTTCCGGCCAGTGCAGAGCCTGCAGACACAGGCAATACTGCAGCTGAAGAAGCAATTAGTACCGATGCAGCAGGCAATGCCGGTACATCCGGAGGCACCGGAGATGGAGCAGCAACCCGGGTATTGGGAGATGCCGGATTGCTTTCCGCAGCAGCAGCCGGAGGTACATTAATCGCAAAGGACAGCACCTGGTCCTATCTTGATAACGGATCAGATCAGATTACGGTCTGGCGCAATGTGTATGATGACAGCTTGTGGAAGCAGGGACAAGCGCCGCTCGGTTATGCAAGCAGCGGTAAGGGACTGGATCTGAAGACCCGGATCAGCTATGGTCCGGATGCCAGCCAGAAATATGCCACAACGTATTACCGTAAAGAGTTCCAGGTCGAAGATCCTGCAGCAGTCACACGCCTCGCTGCTACACTTGTACGTGATGACGGAGCTGTTGTATACCTGAACGGGCAGGAAGTCTACCGGACCAACATGCCGCAGGGCACAATCCTCTACAATACTTATGCCTCTTCAGCCGTCGGGGACGAACGGCTGGATAACAACTTCACTATCGATCCTGCTCTGCTGCTGCAAGGCACTAACGTAATTGCAGCCGAGGTACATCAGGACCGCGGTGCAAGCTCCGATACTTACTTCTCTCTAGAGCTGAATGCCTCAGCAGGGGCAGCAGCCTCCAAAGAACATGGAATACTGGGCCAATATTACACCAATAACGACAATTTTGAGTTCGCTGGTTATAAATCCACGCGAATTGATTCACAGATTAACTTCAGTAATCTGGATCCGGTTCTCCAGACCTGGGCCGGACGGGCAGATGATGCCAATATCCGCTGGACAGGCCGGCTGGCAGTGCCGGCATCCGGTGAGTATACCTTCTACATGATTGGAGATAACGGCTTCCGGATGTGGATTGACGATAAGCTGGTTGTCGATCACTGGAAGAATGACTGGGATGTTGAGCAGACCAGCAGTCCTGTAACCCTGCAGGCCGGGGAGATGCACAGCTTCAAGGTAGAGTACTTTGAGGACTATGGCGGCTCCAATCTGTACCTGCGCTGGTCCGGCCCAGGAATCGAGAAGCAGATTGTCCCTGCGGCAGCCTTCTATCTTCCGGCCGGTTACAATGGCCCCGTGTTTGGGACCGTCGATTCCGGAGGCCTGAGCATAGCGCTGCAGCTCACGGGTAATCTGCAGACTGTTCCTGCAGAGCTGGCTAAACATCTGACCGTTAAAGCGGGCGAAAAGGTAATTCCGGTCCTGCAGGCGGTTCAAGGAAGCAGCGCTGACCAGCTGATGCTGACGCTGGGAACCATCATTATGCCGGGACAGATTGTAAACGTTGAATATGACGGACAGGCTGGACTGAAGCTTGACGGGGATACGGCTGCAGGCAGCTTTATTTTCAGCCCGGAGAATCATTCGGAAGCGGTTGATTATTCACCGATTGCCATTGCGATGTCCTTCCTGAACGAGGCGAAAACGAACCGATCCTTCGCCTGGTACACAAGTTATGAAAGACCGGACAGCGCACCGTCCGGAATCATGGACAGCATCGTCGAGGTTGTTCCTGCAGACCAGGGCTTTGATTCCCCGGCGAAGCTGCGTTTTGCAGGTGATCCGGCTGATACCAAGGCGCTTAACCTGAAAATTACCGGTTCGACAACAGGAGCTTTTATCAGCCATAAAGCTGTCGCCAGCGGGCTTGCTCCCGGAACCGCCTATAAGTACCGTGTCGGCAGCGACGGCAACTGGAGTGCCGAGGGCAGCTTCACGACCGAGGGCGAGAAGGAAGACACCTACAGCTTCCTGTATATGACCGACTCCCAAGGCGCCAATACCCATGACTATGAGGTCTGGGCCGATACGCTGAAGAACGGGCTGGATGATTATCCGGACGCTAAGTTTCTGGTGATGACGGGCGATCAGGTTGATGCCGGATCACTAGAATCCCAATGGCTTGATTATTTTGGCAAACCGCAGAATATGCTGATGAAGCTTCCGCTTATGGCAGCTGTCGGAAATCACGAAGGTCCGTATAACGACAACTATTATTATCATTTCAACTATCCGAACGATTCAATTGATGATCCGCTTCCTCCGGGCAGTGTATACTCCTTCGACTACGGCGAAGCCCACATCATGGTTATGAATACGATGGATATGGGCTGGGACGAGCGTCAGCGGAATTCCTTCAACCAGCAGATTGAATGGCTGAAGCGGGAAGTCGCCGAGACGGACAAGAAGTGGAAGGTTGTTGCGTTCCATAAGGCGATCTATTCGCTGGGGGGACATGCGGCCGAAACCGAAATCAAAGAGTTGCGGGAAACGCTGTATCCCGTCTTTGATGAGCTTGGAATCGACGTAGTCTTGCAGGGACATGACCATGTCTATGTACGCTCTAATCAAATGTACGGGAACAAGGTCGTAGAGAATGTCGTCAAGGACGAACATGGAAATCCGCTTAATCCGGACGGAACGTTATACATGATCAACAACTCCTCCGGCACGAAATTTTACGATGTTAATAAGAATGTAGATCCTTATTTTGCAGCCGTTTACGAACAGCCGAAGATGCCGATTTACTCCGGAATTTTGATGACGGAAGACAGCTTTACGATCAATTCGTATAAATCCGGTGATACTGCCCCGTTCGATACGTACACGATTGTACGGAAAGACAGTAAACCGAAACCGGTTGAAAAACTTTCGGCTGCACGGGCAGAGGAGAAGGCTACACTGCTTACCTGGGAAAAACCTCAGGACGAGAGTGCGGATGATGCTGTGAGAGGCTTCCGTATCTATGAGAAAAACGGGAAGCTGGGTATGAACTGGAACGTCTATGTTCCGGCAGTTGAGGGACAAAATGAGTACGAATTTAAAGTAGCAGGTACGAATCCGGCTGTAGATTACGAATTCATTGTTAAGGCTGTAAATAAGCGAGACAATTCCGCAGAAGCTGCTGTCTTCACCGGCGGTGAACGCCCGGCAGCACCTACCGCTCCGGTTGTTGATGATGCCCGTAACACTTTCGGCTGGACTCCGGTACCGGGATATACCCGCGCTGCTGATTATGAATTCAGCTTTGACGGAGGCGAAAAGTGGCAGCCAGCCACAGCGAACCCGCAGCCGCTTCCAGACGGTGAATACGCCGCAGGTAAGGTTCAGGTCCGCATCAAGGGCGATGAGTCAGCCGGGACACCGGCAGGCTCGGCGTTGCTCGCGGATAAACCATTTACCTTTAATGATCATAGCGATACGTACTCGCTCCAGGGAACACTCAAACGGGATAATCAGCTCAAGGTTGAGGTTTCAGTGGAGAAGCTGGCAGAATACACCGGCAGCGCCTATGTGGTGTTCGAGCTCCTGGACGGCGATACTCCGCTGCTGATCAGCGCTGTTCCGCTGAAGAGTGACACCCTCACCATGTCCCAGTATTACAACGTAAAAGGTACAAATTACCGGGTCAAGGTATTCGTATTTGATCAATTTAACAGCGATCTTGAAGTGCCTGAGCAGCTTGCCAAGCCGGCTGAGCTTCAGTGACCAGGAAAGAGAGGAATCCGAAGGTGAAAAAAGTTGTAGCGGCTGTAATGGCCTTTATGCTCCTGTGTATCCCTGCTGCAGTCTTTGCAGCCTCATCCTTCACGCTGCAGCTCAGTATGAAGGAAGTCTTACGGGGCGGCAGCGTTACGCTGTCAGGCACAACCCTGGGTCAAGCAGACCAGGTTGTTGTCAAAGTGGTCAGCCCGGCTCAGACCGTATTCTATATTGATGTTCTGACAGCGGATGGAGGAGCTTATACGAAGCGGCTGGCGATTCCGGAGAGTCAGGTGCTGGCTCCTTCCGGCAGCTATACCGTAATTGCCGGCAGCGGCGGAACGACGCTTACGCAAACCTTTACCATTCCGGGCGGGGAGGAGCCGGGAGGCGGAGAACCGGGTACGGGAACGCCGACCCCGACACCAACGCCTATGCCGTCATCAACCCCGGTACCGACATCCACACCGAATTCTTCCTTGCCTGGCGGAACAGGCGGCGTACCTGCCTTACCGGCCGCAGCCGTTATTCCTGCCGGTGCCGGCGAAGCCAGCGGTGCCACCGTGAAACCGGAGGCGGCTGAAGGCGGGCGTTATCTGGTAGGTGCAGATATATTGACGCAAGCCATGCAGCAGGCTGCGGGCAGCATTACCGTTGAGCTTCCGGCAACAGCAGGCGAGACGGACGTGATGCTTGAGCTTCCGGCGAAATCATTGGAGCTGATGAACACAGGCAACACCGCTCTTGTGCTGACAGACGGGGTAAGAACCATATCTTTCCCGGCAGGTGCGATTAAGCTGTCAGGAGATGATCAGACCCGGCTGCGGATTACCTTTAATGCAGTATGGAATGACGAAGCGGGAGTACTGGTTACCCGCGCTGCGGGCGGCGATGCTGCATATGCTCCTACCGGCGTGCTGATCTCGCTTAATATCCAATCCGTTAACGGCAGTAATACTGCAGGCATTCATCAGCTGGGGCAGCAGGCCCAGGTTAGCCTGAAGCTGACGCCTGCGCAGCAGGCAGCCATCAATACAGAACTTGCCGGCATCTATTATCTGGACGGCAGTATTGCGGAATATATGCCGGGAACCATTACAGGCGGAACGGTCACCTTTAAGACCGGACATTTCTCTACGTATGCACTGCTGGTCTATGATAAGAGCTTTACAGATTTGTCCGGACACTGGGCTGAACCGGCGGTGAAACTGCTTGCCGCCAAGCATCTGGTGAACGGTGTGGATGCGCAGCATTACGAGCCGGGACGCGGTATTACCCGCGCGGAATTCGTTGCCTTGCTGATGCGTGCCGTAGAACGTACGGGCAGTGTGCCTTCCACGATTGCACCGGCGCCGTTCAGCGATGTGCCGTCAAGCAGCTACTATGCTCAGCAGGCGGCTGAAGCGGCAGCACTGGGTATTATGAATGGCTATGACGGGGCATTCCGTCCGGACGACCGCATTACCCGTGAAGAAGCGGCAGTAGCGCTGGTTCATGCGGCCAAGCATTTCAGCCTGCCGGCAGGCAGCCAGTCCAGCCCGGCTTATGCTGACGCACAGCAGATTTCTTCCTGGGCTGCAGCCAGTGTGGCCGAGGCGGGCGTAAACGGGCTGATGCAGGGAGACGGTACGAAGTTCCAGCCGAAGAAGCAGGTTACCCGTGCCGAAGTGGCTGCAATGGTCAGCCGTCTGATTCAATCCGGCTCTTCTTTATAAGATGAAAGCGAGGGAAATGAAGCTCATGCGTAAACAACTGTTCGCCATTCTGATGTCGCTCCTGATGCTGCTCGGGCTGCTGGATTCCGTGACTGCTTTTACAGTCACGGTGTCCGCCGCCGACGCCGGGCTGGAGGTATACCCGACCAGGAATGTGGCACTGGGCGCGAAGGTTACCGCCTCAGGACAATGCAATAACAATGAACGTGCGGATTTTGCGGTAGACGGCAAATTGGATACGAAGTGGTGCGACAATACAACAGCCAAGATCAAGTGGATGACGCTTGATCTCGGCAAGATGTATTCGATTAATGAATGGAAGGTTTATAACGCAGCCATTAATGAAGGTTCAAACAGCCCGTTCTGGAACACGCAGAATTTCCGGCTGCAGAAGAGCGATGACGGGGTGACGTGGACTGATGTCGATGTCGTGCAGGGCAATGTGCAGACGGTTGTCGACCGTTATCTGCCAGAGCCGGTAACGGCACAATATCTCCGTTTCTACGTCAGTAAAGGCGCAGCCGGGGACAATACAGTCCGTCTGTATGAGCTGGAGGTATACGGAGTGGATACCGGCAAATATCCTGCATATCCGGCAGTAAATCTGGACCCGGTTGATTATGTCGATCCCTTCATTAACACATTGGGTGATAACGGCCAGACGAATCCGGGGCCCTCGATGCCGTTCGGGCTTGTCTCTCTGGGACCGGACGGCGACGGCGGGGCATTCAGCGGCTATTATTATCAGGATAAGAACCTCAAGGGCTTCTCGCATGTGCGCTTCAGCGGTGCAGGCTGCAGCGGTGCGGGCGGTAACATTCTGATGATGCCCGGAACGGGCTCTTTTACCAAGAACGTAAATGAATATAAGCAGAAGTATGACAAGAGCAGCGAGCAGGCTTCCGCAGGCTATTACGGAGTCACGCTGGCCTCGGGAATCGGAGTGGAGCTGACAGCTTCCGATAATGTCGGCTTCCACCGCTATACCTTCCCGGCTTCCGCCAATACGGGCTCTGTGCTGGTTGATCTCTCCAATTCCTATGCAGGCATGCTGGATGCGAATCTTAAGGTTGAGAGCAATAATGAGATTACAGGCATGATCCAGTCCAAAAATGTATGCGGAAACGGCAATTATAAGCTTTATTATTCCATCCAGTTTGACCACGATTTTAACACCTATACCTCCTGGGAGGGAAACACCACCGGAACAGCTGCTGTCCGCAGCGGAGCAAACAGCGGTGTGTGGGTCAACTTCAATACAGCTTCTGATAAAGTGATTCAGGCCAAGGTCGGCCTGTCGGCGGTAAGTGTGGAGCAGGCGAGAGCTGAAGCGAAGCAGGATATCGCCAGCTGGGATTTTGATGCCCAGCATGCCAAGATCCGTGCTGCCTGGAGCGATGTTTTGGGCAAAGTGGAGATTAAAGATGCAGATGAAGAGAATAAAAAGGTTTTTTATACTCAGATGTACCATACGTATCTGCAGCCTAAGAACGTGACCAGCTCAGCCGGTACGTTCAAAGCCGGCAGAGCTGAGGGAACGGTGCGCCAGGCATCTGAGCTCGGGGATGATTTTGAATACTATAACGGCTGGGCGACCTGGGATGATTTCCGCAAATATGCCCTGTTCTCCGTACTGGAGCCGCAAAAGTACAACAACATGGTGAAGTCCCTGGTTGATCTGTACAAAACAAGAGGAATCTATACCCAGTGGGGAGATGGCTACTGGCCAAGCCCGACGGTCCGTAACGAGTTCAACGGTGCAGTTATTCTTGACGCTTATGCCAAGGGCTTCACTGACTATGATGCGTATACGGCACTTAAGGGAATGGCTGTGGATGCTGATAACTTCTCGATCTCTGAGGGCGAAATCTCCGGCAAGCTGGAGAAGGCGAAGAGCGCCTACTTCCCGATGAAGCTGGCAGAGCTGCTTGGGGACAAGAGCACTTATGATAAATATAAGAAGCTCGCACTGTCTTACCAGAAGCTGTGGAATGCCAACCAGGTTGATGAAAATGGCGTAAAAACCGGCTTCTTCACCCCGAATGGCACTACGGTAGCCAAAAATGACGTTACCGCAGTAGACAAGTACGCTTATCAGGGTAATCTCTGGACATACCGCTGGTCCGCAACACAGGACATGAATGGTCTGGCTAAGCTGATGGGCGGCAAAACAGAAATGGCCAAGCAGCTGCAGGACTTCTTTGCCAGAAATGAGTACATGGCGATTAATGAGCCGGATATCGACGTTCCTTATCTGTTCAACTATCTGGGTTATCCGTATCTGACCCAATATTATGCAAGAGAATATACAACTGAGGTTGTTACCCAGAAGTATCACAACCACGGTTTGTATGCTTATCCGATTCAGTCGCGTGTCTACCGCGCTGATCCTGAGGGCTATCTGCCTTCCATGGATGACGATGCCGGCGGGATGTCCTCATGGTTTGTTTATAGCGCGATGGGACTGTTCCCGGGCAACCCGGGCGATGCCAATTTCGTGATCGGCTCGCCGATTTTCTCGGAGCTGACGCTGCATCTGGATGGCGGCAAGACGTTCACCATTAAGGCTGACAATGTCTCTTCGGAGAACCGCTTCATCCAGTCGGCAGAGCTGAACGGCCAATCGTTCGACCAGGCCTGGATCAGCTATGCCGATGTGATGAACGGCGGTACGCTGGAATTCGAAATGGGCAGCGGGCCGAACTACGCCTGGGGGGCTTCAGCCAAAGCGGCCCCGCATACAGCAGATTACGATGCAGACATCGAGAATACACTCTCGCGTACTGCATTGATCAGTGAAGGCTCGGAATGGAAATATTACGACAAAGGCAAAGCACCCGGCAACGGCTGGACAGGAGCTGGCTTTAATGACAGCGGCTGGTCCTCCGGACAGGCACCGCTTGGTTATGATAACAAGGGCTATGCCAAGACGGTAACGGGTTACGGTCCTGATGCAAGCAAGAAATATACGACAACTTATTTCCGCACAACGTTCGAAGCAGCGGATCTTAAGGATATTCTGGAGCTGGATGCCGGGCTGATCCGTGACGACGGCGCTGTAGTCTATCTGAACGGTCATGAGATTATCCGGACGAATATGCCGGATGGAGCTGTGGCCTATGAGACCAATGCCAACGCCACAGTAGGTGATGAGCGGGACTGGAACCGGTACGAGATTGATCCGGCTTATCTGAAGGAAGGGGTCAATGTACTTGCTGCAGAGGTGCATCAGGTGAACTTCAGCAGTTCGGATATTGCCTTTGACTTCAGCCTGGAGACGATTCGCGAGATGGTGAGGCCGGAAGCACCAACGGCTCCGGCGGTTGATGATAAGGCTAATACTTTTGGCTGGACTCCGGTACCGGGCTTTGAGAGCCCGTCTGATTACGAAATCAGCACTGACAACGGCGCAACCTGGAAGACAGCTGATACTAATCCGCAGGTTGTGGGACCGCAGGCCTTCGCTGCAGGTGCGGTACAGGTGCGCATCAAGGCAAGTGAAGCACGGAATGTTACAGCAGGCGAAGCACTGCTATCGGATGCCCCGTATACCTCTGATATTCTGTGGGATGTATATGATCTGAAGGCGGACGTGAAGCGTACAGACAACATGACTGTAGAGGTATCAGGTACCCTGAAGGGGGGATATACAGGTCCTGCAGTTGCTGTAATCCAGCTGATGGACGGGGAACAGCAGGCGCTGCTCTCAAGCGCAATGCCTGTGCAGTCCGGCGGCTTTGACCTGGCACAGAGCTTCGGTGTCAATGCCGGCAATTATCAGGTCAACGTCTACCTGGTCGACAGTTACAACGGCAACATCTACGATTCCCTGTGGCTGGCTGAACCGGTCGAGTCCCGGCCGGAGCCTGCACCGCAGAATCCGGGACAGCCGGGCAATCCGGGCGGACCTGGCGGTGAACAGCCGGGCGGCGAAGATCCGCTTCCTGAGCCGCTTCCGGTACCGGTCAAGAACCCGGTTGTACCTGACCCGGCGGAAGAGCCGGAACCTCCTGTAGTAGATAACCGCATCGTTGAGTTTGAGAGCCGCTCTTCCTGGTCCGATGCTGTGAACACCTTTAACAACGGCAAGCTGAAGACGGAAGCCGGCAATAACGGAACGGTGGTAGGCAACACCTTTACCGGTGCCTGGCTGTCGTTTGCGGACATTGACTTCGGAATCGAAGGTGCCAACAAGATAACGGTTGAATACAATGCCAACTCTGACCGGACTCCGGCGGATTCACAGCTGGAGCTGCGGCTTGGGGCAGCAGACGGCGAGCTTCTTGGTACGGTCGCCCTGAAGAATACGGGAGCAGGCTGGGCGCAGTATGCCACAGCGGAAGGTATGCTGAGCCGACGCTGACCGGTAAACAAACCCTGTTCGCCGTGCTGAAAGGAACGACAGACAGTGCGCGTCCGTATGTGGCGAATCTGGACCGGTTCATCTGGAGCTATCAAACAATCCGGACCGATTATGCCAAGCTGGAGCTGGAGAATTATGATGCCTGGTCCACGGACAACAATCCGGCCAACGGCGGGCCGCTGAAGACCGAGGCCGGTAAAAGCGGCAAGCAGGTTGCAAATACATTCAGCGGCGCCTGGCTGGCTTATAAGTCAATAAACTTCGGCAGCGCAGGCGTCAACCAGTGGTCAGTGGAATATGCAGGCAATTCGACGAATACCGCTGCAGACTCTTCTGTTGAGCTCCGGCTGGGCGGAGTTAACGGTGAGCTTGTGGGCACACTGGCAGCTCCGCCGACCGCAGGCTCGTGGGGAACGTATAAGACGGTGTCAGGGGAATTGAGCAAGACCCTGACCGGGATGCAGGATCTTTATCTGGTGTTCAAAGGCTCAACCGATTCAACCTTTAAGTACATCGGCAACTTTGATAATGCTTCATTTTCACTGGTTGCAGCTGAGCCGGATGTCCTTGTAGAATTCGAGAACCGCACCGCCTGGTCGGATGCGAAGAATGCCTTCAATAATAATCCGCTCAAAACAGAGAACAACAACGGCGGGAAGACCGTCGGCAATACGTTTACCGGTGCCTGGCTGACTTTTGATGATATCGATTTCGGCACTCAGGGCAAAAATTACGTGTCATTCCTGTACGATGCGCCCACCAACCGTACACCGGCAGACATCACGGCTGAAATCCGTCTCGGCGGCAAAGACGGTACTGTCATTGCTACAGTAAATCTCCCCAACACAGGCGGCGCCTGGGGCAGCTACAAAACAGCAGGGGCAGCCCTGAGTCAAAAGCTGACCGGCAAGCAGAGCCTGTACGTTTCGTTTAAGGGTTCGACCACTTCCAGCCTGTTGTATGTGGGCAATCTGGACAAGATGACTTTTACGAAAAAATAATCTTGTAATGACAACAAAGGACCCATGGGATTAATTCTCCCGTGGGTTTTTGCCGTCCGCACAGGCCCGCAGGCCTCAGCCTTGTATTTGTGATAAACTGGAATGTATATGCCCCGCATAGACAGAAACAGGAGGATGAGGAATGAGCTTTGTTGCGGTGAAGAATGAATACAAGCGCTACAAAATGGGTGAGACGACGATTGTCGCTAACGACGGAATCGATTTTGAGATTAATAAAGGTGAATTTGCGGTCATTGTCGGTCCCAGCGGAGCAGGCAAATCGACGGTGCTTAATATTCTGGGCGGTATGGATTCGGCCGACGAAGGCCAGGTCATTGTGGATGGTACGGACATCGCCAAATTTAACAGTAAGGAGCTGACCGGCTACCGGCGCAATGATGTGGGCTTTGTGTTCCAGTTCTACAATCTGGTGCCTAACCTGACCACACTGGAAAATGTCGAGCTGGCCTCGCAGATTTCCCCGCGTGCGCTGGATGCGCGCAAGGTGCTGGAGGATGTAGGACTCGGGGAGCGGCTGAACAATTTCCCGGCCCAGCTGTCCGGCGGGGAGCAGCAGCGCGTCGCGATTGCCCGGGCGCTGGCCAAGCAGCCGAAGCTGCTGCTCTGCGATGAGCCGACAGGAGCGCTGGATTATAACACCGGCAAGCAGGTGCTGAAGCTTTTGCAGGATACCTGCCGGAATACCGGAACAACCGTCATCGTCATTACGCATAATCTGGCGATTGCGCCGATGGCGGACCGGGTGATTGAGATCAATAACGCCAAGGTGCGGAAAATGGTTGTTAATCCTTCCCCGGTATCCGTTGACGATATCGAATGGTAAGGAGCGGGCAGCGATGAAGAAACAGGCGTTATGGAAGGATATCTTCCGGGAGATCGGGCATACCAAGGCCCGCTTTATTTCGATTTTTGCAATTATTATGCTGGGCGTCTGCTTCTTCTCCGGGATTAAGGCGGCCGGACCGGATATGCTGGATACTGCAGGCACCTTTTTCAAGGAAAAGCGGCTGATGGATCTGAAGGTGCAGAGCACGCTTGGTCTCACAGAAGAGGATGTTGCCCTGCTGAAGGATGTGCCGGAGGTCGATGAGCTGCAGCCGGGCTACAGCGCGGATGTCTTCGCGGGAGAGAACGGCGTAATTCTGAAGGTCTTTTCCTATAAACCGGAGCAGGCGCTTAACCAGTACCGCCTGATGGACGGGCGTCTGCCGGAGCAATCCGGGGAGATCGTACTGGATGACCTGCTGGCCGGGGAGTATGTCCTTGGCGACAAGATCGTGTTCAGCGGGAACGGTACGGAAACAGATCTGTCAGAAAGCTTTGTGACACTGGAGTATACGGTGGTAGGCTTTGCACGCAGTCCGCAGTTCATTGAGAAAAACAACCGCGGCACCAGCACGATCGGCAAAGGCACGACAGATGCATTCGCCGTCATTGCCGAGGCAGATTTCAAGCTGCCGGTCTATACCGAAGCGTACCTGTCATTTAAGGATACTGCCGACATCGAGGCTTACAGTGCGGAGTATGAGACGCTGCTGGAGCAGCACACAGAAGCAGTGGAGCAGGCGATGGCGGGCGTGCCGGAAGCGCGGCTCTCGGAGCTGCGCGCTGAAGGGGAAGCGGAGCTCGCCAAGGGCCGCGCGGAGCTGGAAGCCGCCGAGCAGCAGCTCGCCCAGGCAGCCGGTCAGCTGACGGAAGAGCAGCAGCAGGCCCAGGCGGGAGCCGGCAGTGAGGCGGCTGAGCAGCTCGCCGCAGCCAGAGCGAAGCTGCCGAAGGCGAGCAGCAGCTGGCGGCGCTGACGCTGCCGAAGATTTATGTCACTGACCGGAATGCCAATCCGGGATATGCCGAGTACAAAGACAATGCCGACCGGCTGTCGGCGATTGCCAGCGTGTTTCCGGTGTTCTTTTTCCTGATTGCGGCGCTGGTCAGCCTGACAACCATGACGCGGATGGTCGAGGAGCACCGCCTGCAGATCGGGACGCTGAAGGCGCTCGGCTACGGCAACCGTGACATTATGGCCAAGTTCATGGTCTACGGCACGCTTGCCAGTCTGGCGGGATCGGCAGTTGGCCTGGCTGTAGGGTTCACGCTGCTGCCAGTCATTATTTTCGATGCCTACAGCTCACTTTATAATCTGCCGGATCTGATCAAGAGCTTCTATCCGTCATATTCAATTATTTCTATTATTGTGGCCCTGGTCTGCACCACGCTTACAGCCTGGTTCGCTGCCCGGGTGGAGCTGCGCGGCAATGCTGCCGTGCTGATGCGGCCCAAGGCGCCCAAGAGCGGACAGCGGATTTTTCTGGAGCGGTTAACCTTTATCTGGAGACGGCTGAGCTTTGTCCAGAAGGTTACGGCCCGCAATCTGTTCCGCTACAAGCAGCGCATGTTTATGACCGTATTCGGGGTAGCTGGCTGTACAGCGCTGATCCTGACCGGCTTCGGTCTCAAGGATTCGATCGGCAGCATCGCGCCGAAGCAGTTCGGCGTCATTATGAAATACGATGCGCTGGTAGCGCTGCATACCGATGCCCCGGCAGAAGAGCAGCAGTCCTATGAGCAGCTGATCAGCGGCGAAACAGCTATTACCGATACACTGGATGTTGCACAGGAGACGATGACCGCACGGGCCAGCGGTGTTAATGACCAGGATGTGAATCTGTTTGTGCCGGAAACCGTGGGTTCCCTGTCCGACTATGTGTCGCTGCAGGATCGCAGCAGCGGCGAAGCCCTGGAGCTTACGGATGAAGGAGTGATCATCTCGGAGAAGCTGGCCAAGCTGTACGGGCTTGAAGCTGGAGATACCCTGACCCTGGCGGACAGCAAAAATGAGCCGTTCGAGCTTCTGGTCATGGGAATCACCGAAAATTATGTCCTTCACTATGCCTATATGACCCCTGCGTATTATGCTTCCGTATTCGGGAAAGAGCCGGTATTCAATACCTCTTTACTGAATTATGATGCACCGGACAGTAACTGGGAGGACCAGTTCGGCGAAAAGCTGACCGCAAGTGCACGCGTAGCCGCAGTCAGCTTCTCCAGCAGCGTCGGTACTGCTTTTGATGATACGATGAAAAGCATGGACGTTGTCACCCTGGTGCTGATTGTGTCCGCAGCGGCGCTGGCCTTCGTTGTACTGTATAATCTGACCAACATCAATGTGTCCGAGCGGATCCGCGAGCTGTCGACGATTAAGGTGCTGGGCTTCTACGATAATGAAGTAACGATGTACATTTACCGGGAAAATATTATTCTGACCCTGCTCGGCATTGCCGCCGGTTCAGGCCTCGGCATCGTGCTGCACAGCTTCGTCCTGCAGACGGCCGAGCTGGATGCGACGATGTTCGCCCCGGTCATCGAGTGGCCAAGCTACATCTATGCGGCGGTATTGACCATGCTGTTCTCGGGCATCGTCATGGCCTTCATGCACATCAAGCTCAAACGGATTCATATGATCGAGGCGCTGAAGTCGGTAGAATAGAGTTGCTGTACGAAGACCCTTCCGGGAAGCCGGGAGGGTCTTTATACGTGCGCCTCCCGGCGTGCGGTGCGGAATTTACTGAGGTAGGGCTACCGTAGTTTCATATGCAGGATCGGAAACGGGTTGCCTTGCTCATCAAGTGGAGACCGTTCAACCACACAGAAACCCATATGCTCATAAAAGCCAAGTGCCTGGGGATTCTGTTCGTTTACATCCACGCTTTGTACGTTCAGGTGATCAATGACATGGGTAACGAGCTTTTTGCCGATCCCCTGTCCCATGGCCCCGGGGCTGACGAACAGCATTTCGATTTTATGATCTTGTATGCCCATGAAGCCGAGGGGCGCATTACCGTCGTCGATAGAATAGATCAGCAGCTGGTCAATTCCCCCGAGTCCTTGCAGGACAAGGGGACGCAGCGCGGCAATGTCTTTTTCGGAGAGAAAAAGATGTGTAGAGCGTACGGACTCTTCCCAGATGTTGAGCAGGGTCTGGAGTAAGGATTCGCTTCGGGACGGGATGGATAGGGATTGGATCATGTGGGGGCTCCTTTTAATAAAATTTATTGAAATAGGTACTTTGACATATTAAGCAGGCTGCTCCGCAATTGCCTAACTTTAGTTTAAATTAGAACCATCGCGGTTACATAGAAAGAGTCGAAGGATTTAGTAATTGTATAGCCCTAGTCACCAACGAGTGGAAATTCACAGAGGAGGAATGTACGATGAGCGATCAATTTACGGTTCAAGACCCTACTACACAATATCAGAAGGCCACTAAGGAATTCGAGCAGCAGCAGCCTGCCCCGGGACTGGAAACGGAGATGTACCCGAAGCCGGATGACGGTGCGCAGACTTATAAAGGCAGCGGACGGCTGACCGGACGCAAGGCGGTGGTTACCGGAGCGGACAGCGGGATCGGCCGTGCGACAGCGATTGCCTTTGCCCGTGAAGGGGCTGACGTTGTCCTTGCCTATATGCCGGAAGAGGAGGCCGATGCGCGGGAGGTTGTTAAGCTCGTTGAGGAAGCCGGACGCAAGGCGGTAGCCATGCCGGGTGATCTCAAGGACGAGCAGTACTGCGAGCAGCTTATTGATACTGCGGTAAAAGAGCTTGGCGGTATTGATATTCTGGCGAATATCGCCGGCATGCAGCAGTACGTGACCGACATCGCCGATCTGACGACGGAACAATTTGATGCAACCTTTAAGACAAATGTATACTCGCTGTTCTGGCTCTGTAAAGCGGCCATCAAGCATATGAAGCCGGGCAGCACGATCATCAATACCTCTTCGATCCAGGCTTATACGCCTGCGCCGATTCTGCTGGATTATGCGACTACGAAGTCTGCGATTAATACCTTCAGTAAATCACTTGCCCAGCAGGTTGCTGAAAAAGGGATCCGCGTTAACGTTGTCGCACCTGGACCCGTCTGGACTCCGCTCCAGATCAGCGGCGGCCAGCCGGTAGAAGCGCTGAAGGACTTCGGCGCCAAGACACCGCTTGCCCGTCCGGGACAACCTGCGGAAATGGCACCGGCGTACGTGTTCCTGGCCAGCCAGGAATCCAGCTATGTCAGCGGTGAGACGCTGAATGCGAACGGCGGTATGCCTACGCCTTAAGTCATAGGCGTTGCAGTGAAGCACCTGGCTACAACCAAAGCCCCCGGCTGTAAGCCTGAGCATGCTCAGGTCTATCAGCCGGGGGCTTTTTGGCGTGTTATGATTAGGAGACACGCCTGCCCGGCTAACGGACAGAGATGACGTTAATGAGGCGATTGGGTGGAATTTACTTGTCTAACGACTCAGGTAACCTTATTTGGCCTAATCCTATGTCCAAGCAGCCCTAACCGCACAACTAACGTCATCTGAGTCCGTTAGAGTCTGAGAAATCCGATTAAATGAAATTTAACGGCTCCTGAGTCCGTTACAATCTGAAGCCAGCTGTTTTCCCTAATAAGCCTGATCCGGAGCGCTTCTCTGGGCTGGCGGCAGAGGATCGATAACCTGTCAGAAATCAGCTTGCGTCCCGAAGCAGTAATCTGCTACATTCGCAATGTGAAGCATGCGGAGTATGAAGCTCTTTGCTCCGGCTGTGCCAGAATACAACATGGAGGAGGAGTATCAGGTTTGCAACGATTAACGGATCTATCCGGCTCCAGCAGTAACAACCGCCTGACCCCCCGCGCATTAACTGAATTCTTCTCCCGCATCCAGCAATCCGGACTCGCCGTGAACACCTTCATGCTGCTGCAGGACGGTGCAGTAACGGCGGAGTTTGCACGGGCGCCCTATCGGGTGGGCCAGCCGCAGCTGCTGTATTCGTTGAGCAAAAGTGTGACCTCCATCGCGGCAGGCATCGCCATAGATGAAGGACTCCTGAAGCTTACGGACACGGTCATCTCCTTTTTTCCGCACAAGCTTCCTGACACCATTTCTGCCAACCTCGCCCGTATGACGGTGCATCACCTATTGTCCATGAATGCGGGACACGGGGATAACATATACGGGGCTGTGGCGCAGAACAAGGATTGGGTGCAGGCGTTTTTGGCCCAGGAGGTCACGCATGAGCCGGGCAGCCATTATGTATACAGCACACACTGTACGTACATGCTGTCGGCCATTATTGAACAGGTTGCCGGAGAGAAGCTGGTTGATTTTCTGATGCCGCGGCTGTTTGAGCCGCTTGGCATTCCCCGGCCGGTCTGGGAGACTTGCCCGCTCGGCATTACCGCCGGAGGAATGGGACTTAGCCTGTCTACCGAGAGTATAGCCAAGCTTGGTCAGATGCTGCTGAACAAAGGGGAATACGCAGGCAAAAGAATCGTGTCAGAGCGATATCTGGCGCTGGCTGCCAGTGAGCAAAGCGACAACCGGCCGTCTGCCAAGCCAGGACGGATTGATTCCGCCCAGGGCTACGGCTACCAGTTTCATTTATGCCGGAGAGGCTGCTTCCGGGGAGACGGCTCCTTTGGCCAGCTACTCTTAGTGGCCCCGCGGGAGAGTATCGTAATTGCGGCAACGGCCGCTTTTCCCGGTATGCAGCAGCTGCAGACGCTGCTTGATCTTATCTTTGAACAGCTTTTCGACCGCCTTGATCAGCCGGAGACGCATAACTCACTTGAGCTCAATGCAAATGACAGATTTATATTCAGCCAGACTCATCCGGCTATGCTGCCTTCCTCCACACTCCCGCCCGAAAGCAGACCCGGACTAAAGCCAGCAGTGTACCGCCTGGCAGACAATCCGCACGGGCTGAAGGCAATCGGACTGGATATGCGGGAGGAGCAGCTGATGCTTCAAATGGTTTACGGGGATGCACGGGATGGCGTGCTGCCGTTCTACTTTGGCCAAACACTCAGCACCCAGGGGGTATTCTGGAAGGACCTGGCTTTGCATCAGCAGGAGGTTATTACTATAGCAGCCTGGCAGGACAGGGACATTTTAGTGCTGACCCTGATTTATCCTGAAACGCCATATATCGTTACTTACATCATGGAGTTCCGGCCAGCGGCCATTCAGCTTACCTTTCAAATGAACGTCTCCCTGAACATTGCGGAGTATAGTACAACCGGCATCCTCCAGCAGCAGGCGCATCTCCCCTAAATCATGCTATAGTTAACCCAGACAGCCTTGCAGCTGATTTATACGATAAAAGAGGTTAAGCATGCAGATTCAAATCGGAGATCAGACCCTGACGCTGAACATCCAGTACAGCAAACGGAAGAAAATATCCCTGCAGATAGACGGGGCCGGCCGGCTCAATGTCAAAGCGCCAAAGGGGATGGCTGATGAAGTGATCTTAAGTGCAGTCCAGGGACACAGCGCCTGGATTACAGAGAAGCTGCGCAGCCTGGAAACAGCCAGGCAGGTTCCGCAGCCCAAGGAGTATCAGGAGGAGGGAAGCTTCCTCTATTTAGGCAAGGAATACCCGTTGCATAAGCTGATCGAGACCGGTGAGCGGGATGAGGAGACGCTGAAGCAGGAGCTGAAAAAATTCTATTTTAACAGTCTGAAAAAAGTGATCGCCGAGCGTATGCCGCATTACCAGAACCAGCTGAAGGTAAAGCCGAAATCGTTCGAGATCGTAGAGTCCCGCACCAAATGGGGGAGCTGCAGCTCGGACAAGAAGCTGACCTTTAATTACCGGCTGGCCATGGCCCCGCCCGAGGTGATTGATTATGTGATCATCCATGAGCTGTGCCATCTGCTACATATGAACCATGACCGTTCGTTCTGGCGGCGGCTTGGCAGCATCATGCCGGACTATAAGGCTAAGGAAGAATTCCTTGCCTGTTTTGGCGGGTTTATGACCCTGTAATTTAAGCAATAGAAGTAGCAGGATGCTTCATGTTTCCGGCAAAAGAAAACCCGCGGCCTGTTTTTACGAATAAGCCGCTGTCATAGGGAGTGCTGCTCATTTCTAGGCCGCTGTGATCAGGCGTATAGTGGAAAACAATTTGTGTAGTGCTGCTATCCGCAAGCTTGGACAATATGGAGTGAATATCAGGCTCCCGGCGGCTGATCACATCAAAAAGCTGCAGCTCCTGACCCTCCTGCCGGCAAATTGCGATTACCTCATCTTCCTCCAAATAGTAGAGATCTTCACCGAACACATTTAGACAATAAAACATCAGCAGCCCCGGCGTGCCCGATGTCCCGAAACGCTGCGACACCGGCAGGCGCTGACCGGCAAAAGAATGGATGAACGCCAGATCCTCCCGGCAGCTTATATCCAGCTTGCGAATAACTGTCTGCTCTGTGGCGGGCAGGGAGGGCTTGTACATGGCGGAGAAAAGCTGCTCCCCGGCTGGCCGGAAGCCAAAGCGCGGATAAAAATCGAGCACGCTGTCATTAGCGAACAGATACATCAGCTCACAGCGGCTGCCGTACTCCCCAAGACCTTCTCCATCAATGCTGCGGACAAGCCCTGCCTGCGGTAATCGGGATGGGTCATCACAGTGCCGAGCTGAATGGCTTGTACCGTATTCCCGTCGATGACAAGATCAAGCAGGTTTACCGATACATTCGCAACAATCTGATCTCCGTCTGCATAGGAAAAAGGGATGTATCGCCCGTCCCAGAAGCCCTCCTGATACCAGCTCTTCAGCTCTAAGCCGAAGGTGTCTGCAGCAAGCGCGAAGAAGCTGGTCCGCAGCTGTTCATTTTGTCTGTAACCTGTAACGAATTGCAAATGGTGCATAGCCCTTCCCTCCTAATATTCCACACCCCGTACCCTGGAAAAAATCATCGTATTCCGCAGCAGGCCGTCCACATCGCATTTGTCATTGCGGAGAATACCTTCGAGCGTGAAGCCGCAGCGTTCAGCCACCCGGGCGCTTTGTACATTGCGGGAGTCGCAGCGGATCTCAATCCGGTTGGCCTGCAGCTCCTGGACCGCGTAGTCTGTAATCGCCTGTACTGCCTCCGTAATATATCCCTGCCTACCGTATGCTGTCCGTACCCAGTAGCCGATTTCAAATTTCCGGGTCTGCCAGTCTATCCGGTGCAGGCCGCTGCTCCCGATTAGGACGCCGGTGACTTTATTGAACAGGAGCAGCCTAAGATCGGTGCGCTCAAGGAACTCCAGCCGGGATCTGCGGATGCTGGCTTCTGACTGTTCAAGGGTAGGCACAAGTCTGGCCCAGGGCATCCAAGGCCTTAGTTCCCCGGCACTCTCCCGTACCGCTTCATTCACAGCTTCCCCGTCTCCCCATAACGCCGAACGGATGATTAGCCGCCTGCTTTCGAAGCAGTCCGGAATGGATAACAGAACAGGTTCATCCGCTTTATGTTCCATTATGCTGCCTCCTCTAAAAGTACTAATAGGAAAAATGTCCCATCCATCTACCACCTAAGTATACTAAGAATGATACGCTAAAGGATAACGATTTTTCCTCCTTTGTGTAATTCACATTCCATGTCCGGAACGGTATCTTATATATAAGAAATGTTCTTTATTACGAACCCGCAAAGAAGTCGCTAAGTGGAGGCTTTCCTATGAGTGCGATCGCTGGTATCTATCATCTGCAGCAGCATAGTCTGGACCCTGAACTGGGCACAAGCCTGATGAAGCAGCTTAACCGTTACCCGGCTGACGATGCGAGAGGCTGGCAGAACCGGGATATCTTTCTCGGATGCCGGTCACAGTGGATCACACCGCAATCTGTAAATGAGCAGCTGCCATACTATGATCCGGAGCGGAAGCTCGCCATTACGGCTGATGCGATCATTGACAATAGAAATGAACTGTTTGATGTATTAAATGTCCCGGGTATAGACCGGGATGCCATCCCTGACAGCCTGCTGATCCTGCTTGCCTATGAAAAGTGGGGGGAAGCAGCACCTGTGCATCTGGTAGGCGATTTTGCCTTCATGATCTGGGATGAGCGGCAGCATAAGCTGTTTGGAGCAAGAGATTTCTCCGGCAACCGAACCCTTTATTTTCATCAGTCCGGAACCTATTTCGCTTTCTGTACGGTCATTCATCCGCTTTTGTCGCTGCCGGGTGCAGGACACGGGCTGAATGAACAATGGGTGGCCGAATTTCTGGCCATACAGGACAGAGTGGATGCTGCGGACTGCTTCTTAACCGTATATGACTCGGTCGGACAGCTTCCTCCCGCTCACTCCGTCTCCATAACCGGCGGAAATATTGTCTTCTCCCGCTACTTAACAATCCAGACTCCCCCGGAGCTGCGGCTTGGCTCCAACTGGGAGTACGAGGAGGCATTCCGGGAAGTGTTTGGACGGGCAGTGAAGGATAGGCTCCGCACTTACCGTGCAGCGGGTGCTAACCTGAGCGGAGGGCTGGATTCCGGATCTGTCGTCAGCTTTGCAGCGGAGGAGCTGCGCCGCCGCGGCCAGCAACTCTATACCTTCAGCTCTTATCCGGTAGACGGCTTTACCGGCTTCAAGCTCGGCAACCGGGTTGCCGATGAACGCCCCTTTATTCAGGAAACGATAGATTATGTGGGGAATATTCAGCCGACTCTGCTTAATTTTCCCGAACGTAACTCCTATAACGATATTGATGACTGGCTGGGCATTATGGAAATGCCCTATAAATTTATCGAGAATTCTTATTGGCTGAAAGGGATCTACGAGCAGGCCCAGCAGCAGGATATCGGTATCCTGCTAAGCGGACAGAGGGGAAACTGGAGTGTCTCCTGGGGCCCGGCTCTGGACTATCAGGCCAAGCTGCTCCGGGAATTCCGCCTGCTCTCCTTTTACCGGGAGCACAAAGGCTATAACCAGTCCATGCAGGCGAACCGCAAGCTGGTGATGAAGATCGTAGGCAGGAAGGCCTTTCCTGAAATACGCGGCCTGCTGTCCCGCAGACAGAGCCAGGATGAGCTTCCTGAGCTGATTGACCCCGGATTTGCCAAACGCACAGAGGTGTATGAACGGCTGGAGCGGTTGAACATAGCCGGAGACCCTTCCGCACAGAGCATTTATGATTTCCGCAAAAGGCATTTTGAGCAGCCGCACATCTGGAATGTTAACGGTACGGTTGCTACGAAGCTGTCACTGAAATACCGCGTATGGGACCGTGACCCGACGAATGACCTGCGTGTGATCCGGTTCTGCCTCTCCGTTCCCGAGGAGCAGTACGTCCAGAAAGGGGTGGACCGTTCGCTGATCCGCCGGGCAATGGCCGGGCGCCTGCCCGACAATGTCCGGCTCAACCGCAAACGGCGCGGGGTGCAGGGAGCAGACGGCATCCAGCGGATGCTGCCGCAATGGAGTGCTTTTCTCGGGGAACTGAGGGAGATGACCCGTGATCCGCAGGCTGCGGTATATCTGAACAGTACGGGGCTCGCCGGATGCTTGGACCGGCTGGGTAGTGAGCCCGAACCTCATCTGATTTTTAATACAGATTTTCGGCTGCTGGCACGCGGACTTGTCTTTTACAGGTTCCTGAAGCGCCTGTCGTGAGGAAATCGCTTGAAAGGGGGTGACAAACATGAAAAAGGAATACAGCAAGCCTGCTTTGGAAGTACTCGACGTTAAGATGACTATGGCTGGACCGGGACTGGCAATCGCCGACTCCTTCCAAAGTGATCCGGATGAGATCGTACATCACTCCTAAGAGCATTTGGTACGAGGAGCCCTCATCCCCCTGAGCTTGCTGGAGGGGGATAAGGGCTATTTCCATCATTTTAAAGGCAAAGGAGGAACGGGCATGGCAAGTACAGTCCAAGGTCTGGCGTATCAAGCTTTCGGCCTGCAGATTTTCAGCGAATTTCCTTTACCGGAGCTTCCACTCGCAGATGGGCCGGGTTTAAACGGCAGTGTGGCAGTCATCCGGGGAGAGCTTGCAGAGCGCTGGGAAGCCATTCCCAAGATTACTCCGAGTGTTGGCGTTCTGGGGAGAGAGGTTATGTTCGAGGTAAAGGGCAGGGCGGTCTTTTCCGTTCAGGATGGAATCCGGATCACGGTTGATCCTGTAGCCGGAGCCAATATGGACAGTGTCCGGCTGTACATTCTGGGAAGCTGCATGGGGGTTCTGCTCATGCAGAAGCAGATTTTGCCGCTGCATGGAAGTGCGCTTGTCCTTAATAACCGGGCTTATGCGCTTGTCGGACAATCCGGAGCGGGTAAATCGACACTTGCCTCATATTTGATGGAGCAGGGCCATCTGATGCTCAGTGACGACGTTATTCCCGTTATAGTGCAGGACGGCAAGCGCTTGCAGTTCCAGGCTATCCCCAGCAGAAGCTGTGGCAGCAGAGTTTGGACTATATGGGAATGAATTCGTCCGGCTACCGCCCGCTGTTTGAGCGGGAGACCAAATTTGCTGTTCCGGTGCATGACCGTTTTCAGAAGGAGCCGCTGCCGCTGGCCGGAATATTCGAACTGGCGGTATCCGCAGAGAACGGGCCTGTAACCGTTCAGCCGGTTAACGGAATGGAAAGGTTCCATACGTTATATAATCACACCTATCAGAAGGCGATGATTGACCGGACTGGCATCCGTGAATGGCATTTCGGCATGCTGGCTTCCTTCATGAACAGACTGCCGGTCTACCGGATCACCCGGCCGCAGCAGGGGTTTAGCGCCCCGCAGCAGAGTGAGCTGATCTACGACACGATCAAACCAATGACAGAGGAGGGTTAATAATGAGTACTGCAAACGTGTTGTCCCTTGAAACGGTGCTTGTCCAGCGGCCGGGGAATATTGCCAGCGACATGGACGGCGAGAAGGTGATGCTCAATATCCAGAACGGTAAGTATTACAATCTGGGCGAGGTTGGCGGAGAAATCTGGTCGGCGATAGCACAGCCGGCGCCGGTAAGCCGGATCGTGGAGGTTATCCGGGAGACCTTCGATGTTCCGGCTGAGACAGCAGAGCGGGACGTACTTGAATTTGTGCAAAACCTGCTGGCTGAGGATCTGGTCGCCATAGATTCTGCATCATGACGGGCATCCGGAGGCTGCAGCGGCTGATCATCCAGGACCGGGCTGTTCTGGCGCTTCTTCCCGAAGCGCTTTGGCGCCTGTTTCTGGCAAGAATCCGCCTCTTGTTTCCTTTTGCCAGAACGGCACCGCTGCTTGGCCTGAAGTCTCAGGAAACGGCGGTGGAAGTAAGAGCTGCCGATGTGCCGAGCATTCAGCAGATTACCCGGGCGATCCGGGGCGGGAGCAAGCTCACCCCCTGGAAAAGCACCTGCATGGTCAGAGCCGTTGCCGCCCTGAACATGCTCGAGAAGCGCGGAATCGAGAGCACGCTGTATATGGGGGTTGCCAGAGATAAGCAGGGGCAGATGATTGCCCATGCCTGGCTGCGCAGCGGCCCGTATTATGTGTCCGGTGACGATGCGATGCGGGGATTCGTTGTGGTCGAGAAATTTGCCAAGGTGATACAAGCCGAGTAATCGAGGTGGGATTATGCAAGCCATTATCTATTATGTCCGGCAGCTTCAGCAGCTGTCCGGAGTCAAGCTGTATTTGAATTTGCTGGGTATGGTCATCAGCGGCCTGCTGGAGAGCTCGGCCATTCTGCTGCTGGTACCGATGCTCGGTATGGCGGGACTGCAGCTTGGCGGTGCAGGGACAGGAGCGGCCTTTAATCTTCCCATGCTCGGCTTCATATCGGAGCTGCCGCAGACAACGGCGCTTTTGCTGGTACTGGGTTCATACATCGGCATTGTGCTCTGCCAGAATCTGATTGCACGCTTTGTGGCGGTCCGCAATGTGGAGATTCAGCAGACCTACGGCCGGCAGCTGCGATATGAAGTATACAGTGCCCTGCTGCGGGCAGAATGGTCTTTTTTCCTGAAAAAAGAACCTCTGACCTGGTTAACCTCATGACTACGGAAATCGCCCGGGTGCTTGCAGGCATCAGCTGCTTCCTGCAGTTTCTGACCTCGCTGCTGTTCACGCTGGTGCAGATTGCCTTTGCCTTCTGGCTGTCACCGCAGATGACGCTCGCCGTGATTGTCTGTGCTGTCCTGCTGTCCTTGTTCTCGCGCAGGTTCATCCGCAAAGCCAAAAAGCTGGGCAGCCGCAGCACCCAGCTCGGTAAAACGTACCTTGCCGGTATTACCGACCAGCTGAACGGAATCAAGGACATCAAGAGCAATAATCTGGAGCAGTCACGGCTGGAATGGCTGCATGGCTTTACCGGAGAGGTGAAGCATGAACAGCTGGAGTATACCCGTCTGCGCTCCAACTCCCAGCTGCTCTACAAAATGTCCTCGACTCTGCTGATCGCCCTTTTTATCTTCGTTTCGTTCCGGTTCCTTCATGTGGAGGGTCCGAATCTGCTGCTGGTCATTCTGGTGTTTGCCAGACTGTGGCCGACCTTCTCCTCCTTGCAATCCTTGATGGAACAGCTTGCTTCTGTTCTGCCCTCCTTTAAGCAGCTTAAGGAAATGGAAGAGGAATGCTTGCAGGCTGCAGAAGAAGGCCCGGCAGCAGGAAGCGGGAAGGCGCCGGTACCGATGGTGCTCAAGGAAGGCCTGGAAGCACGCGACATCCATTTCCGCTATGACCCGCAGAAGCCTGAATATTCCATGCAGGCTGTGAATGTTAAGATCCCGGCTAACCGCATGACCGCCATTGTCGGACGTTCCGGTGCCGGTAAAAGTACACTCGTTGACCTGCTTATGGGTCTGATGCAGCCTGAGTCAGGGGAAATTCTGGCTGATGGTGCGCCGATTACGGGGGAACGGCTGCTGTCCTACCGCCGCTCTATCGGCTATGTAGCCCAGGACCCGTTCCTCTACAACGCTACAATCCGTGATAATCTGACGATGATTAAGCCGGATGCCAGCGAAGAGGAGCTATGGGAAGCGCTGGAATTCGCCTCCTCAGCCGAGTTCGTGCGCAGGCTGCCTGAAGGTCTGGATACGCTGATCGGCGACCGGGGCATCCGCTTATCCGGCGGGGAGCGGCAACGTCTGGTGCTGGCCCGGGCTATCATCCGCAAGCCGTCCATCCTGGTGCTGGACGAAGCGACGAGCGCGCTCGATACCGAGAACGAGCAGAAGATTCAGGAAGCGCTGGACCGGCTGAAGCACTCGGTAACCTTGATTGTCATTGCCCACCGGCTGTCCACCATCCGCGGGGCAGACCAGATCCTGGTCATTGACCAGGGCCGGGTCATCCAGCAGGGCGTCTATGGCAGGCTGGCCTCTGAAACAGGCGGCATGTTCAGCCGGCTGCTCAGCAGCCAGGAGGCCATGTAGCTATGAGCCGAAATGTAATTGTGATCTAATAGGATGTCTATCAACAAAGCCCCAGTCTCTACTCACCGTAGAGGCTGGGGCTTTCCTGAGTTTATTTTTAGCTGCCTATAAGAATCTCCGCAGTCTACGCTTCCTCCCGGCCAGTTACCTTGCGCCAGCTCCAGAGAAACGGGCGGAGCGGAAAATACAGTACATGCAGCGGCTTCGGCAGCGGCAGTGTTCTGGCATCCGCTGCATAAGGATACAGGAAGCCTGCTGCACGCAGCAGCCGGTTGCGGGTGGTCAGAATCGCCGGTTTGTAGGCTTTGAAATGCAGCTCTACTTCCGGCTCCAGCGGAGGATCATTCAGATTGACCATCCGTGCCACATAAAAAATAGCATCCTGTGCCAGGCGCTTTGCTTTTGGCTTCTCCGTCAGGGCTGACAGTCTGGCATTAACCGGAGCGCCCAGCAGGTCAGCGGCAAGAACCAGCGTCTGGCCGGCAATCGCTTCGCAGTTATATTGCTTCAGCAGCTGGAGCAGCCGCTCATTGTCCGGCTGCTGCAGCAGCAGCATTTTAATATCGAGCAGCCATCTCAGCCGGGACCATGCATGACGGGCACCATGTGAGACAAGAAAGAGGAACAAATCCTCGCGTCCCAGATAATGCACATCCGGCCCGAGCAGCCGACTTGTCCGCGCATGCTTCCACAGCTCCGCGAAATCAGGCTCGGCAGATGGGCCGGGGCCTAACCGCCAGTGGACCTCGAGCTTTATTTTGCTGTGCGGATGATTGAAGGTTAAGTGATGCTCCCGCCATTTCCAGTCCCCGAGAATACTCTCATACACCTCGATCTTCTCATACCCCTGCTGCAGCAGGAAGTTCTCAGTCTCTGCCAGCCGGTCTATGGGCACCATGAAATCAAGATCGCGCGAGGTGCGCAGCGAGAAATCACCGTACAAATCCTCGGCCAGCACAGGCCCCTTGAGGAAAAGCGAGCGGATTCCCAGCTTGTTTAGCTCTGCCCCGATCCGGGCCATTTCCCCGCTGAGCTGAAGCATCCGTACAGTATTACTGCGGTATTCCTGCTGCAGCCGTTCGCTGACGCGGACAGGAATAAGCTGATTGTGCATCCGGCTGAGCTTGGGATACAGAAAAGGGAAGACACGGTGATGCAGCGTAAGCCGGATGAACAGCTTCCAGTCGATTTCCGTGAACATTTCGGGATTCTGCTGCGCCAGCTCATCGGGTGAATCTGTAGTGAGCAAGTGAAGAAGAAGACATATTTCCTTAGATAAACTCCCTTTGTCAAGGGTATACCGGTCAGTCATAGGGACTCTCCTTACTGGATTTTAGGTAGGTTTGGAGCCGTTTTTGTTCGGTTTAAAGAACGCACAGAGAGCGTACCACCGGCGATAGAGCCATGTCAATTTGAAATTAGTAATTAATGTATGAAAATAAAAATAATAGAATTACCCGGATTACAGCAGGCTTAAACTCTTATAACGCATTTATAGGTCGAATGTAACAGGGTATTCCGATATAATTATACTAATCAGGTTTTTACGGAGGATCGGACAATGACAGATATCAGCATGCTCGGTATTCCCGGTGCAGAGACATGGCAGAGGATCGAGCCGGTGTTAAAGGGCTGGTCAGCCGACAAGAAGTACTATATAGAAGATAATGATGGAGCGAAGCTGTTGCTCCGGCTGTCGGCGGCAAATACCCTGGAACGGAAAACAGCAGAGTTTGCAATCATCCGGAAGTTTAATGCGCTGGACTTTCCGATGTCACAGGCGCTCCGTTTCGGCACCTGTGCCGACGGGCAGGTTTATATGCTGCTGACCTGGGTGGAGGGGATGCCGCTGGAGGATTGCCTGGCTGATTTGCCTGTACAGGAGCAGTATAGGCTGGGGATAGAGGCAGGCGCCATTCTCCGCCGGATCCACAGTATCCGCACGGATCAGGATCTGACCGGCTGGGAAGCAGCCATGCGGGCCAAACTTCTGAGAAGGATCAGGGAGTACGAAGATTGTCCTTACCGTCTGGAGAATGATGCTGTTGCTATCCGTTATGTTCAGGAGAACATCGGGCTCATTCATAATGTAGAGAAGGTATATCACCACGGGGACTTTCATGCCGGCAATCTGCTGTACACCCCGGAGGGCGGGATTGGTGTGATTGATTTCAACCGCTGGGATATTGCCGACTACGCCGAGGAGTTCTACAAGGTCCAGTTTTTTGACCGGAAGCTGAGTATTCCCTTTGCCAAAGGGAAGCTGGACGGCTATTTCGCAGGTCCGCCGCCGGAGGTGTTCTGGCAGAGACAGGCGCTCTATGTGGCGTACAGCTCGCTTTTTTCAATAAAGTGGGCCATTCCGTTCGGGGAAGCCGACGTACAGGGGATGATGGATATCGCCAGGCAGGCTTTCTCGGATTACGATGATTTCCGCAGACTGATTCCGCGCTGGTATGCGGAGTAATTCGGTGCCAAAGATTGAAATTAAGCAGCGCAAACGGTAGAATTGCACTACCAACAGATTTAACCAAGAAGGGGATTGTATCTTTTGACTAATGAAGAACTGAATCAAGAGCTGCCGGAGAATTATTCGGAGCTGAAAAAGGCGCCGGCCGTACTGCGGACTGGAGAGCGCGTCTTGCGGCTGTTGAAGAGCTGGGCAACTGGAACCACAAGCAAGTTATTGATATCCTGAATCGTCTGATGACCAGCGATCCTGTATATACCGTTCAAGAAGCTGCATACCGGAAGCTGATTGCATTCGGCGAAGAGGTTGCTGCCCCTTCCAAGAATAAGCCTGAGCTATTAAAGGGAATCGGCAAGATCATGCTGCGCATCAAGAAGAGTCTTCCGCGGGAGCACTCCTACGAAGATTTCAAGGAGAAGCTGCAGAAGATGCGGATCGATATCTACGATGCATACGAAGGCGAGAAGGGCGAAGAATTCGACAAGTGGCTGGAGAAGCAGTGGCTTTCAGCAAAATAGTAAAGGGTGACAATATCCAATATGAATAACGATTCTCATGACTCTCCGCTTTCTGCACAATTCCGGGAGTATCTGAAGCTTTCTGGGGGATTACGGCCTGATTACATTGCCAGTCTGGGGAACAGCACGGAAGGAAGCAAGGCGATTACGGACATTGCTCCGGATGCCCCCGGGCTGCTGAAGGTCATTTACGGCCAGGTTGCCGGGACAAGCAGTGAAGAAGAAGAGCCAAGCCTGATCGAATTTATTCCCGGCTACCGTCTGATTCATATTGCTGAGTATAAGCAGGAGCTGCAGGTGCTGACCGGCATTCTGGAAGAGAAGGGACACAGCGCCGGCGGCAGAGTTTTTCCTGTCCTGACTAACTACGGCAGCGATTTTATCTGTCTGTGGCAGCGGGAAGACGGCTCGGAAGTGATCTGTGACCTGCTGAACGACTTTGGTGATTTGGTTGTGATGTACAACTCCCCGGAGAAGTTTCTGGAGACTTTGTGTGAATTCTATAAGCAGGAAGCTTATTTTCTGGATGAAGAAGGCTTTTTAGACTGCGATCTGATAAAAGAAGGCGAGATTGGTACAGAGCTGAATCCCGGAGCGCAGTACTGGTCGGAATAAACAACAAAGCCCCATGCTCCGCTGTAAGCGGAACACGGGGCTTTGTGCTGCCTGTGGGCAATTATTGCTGTGCCTCACGTTTTTCATGCTCACGGAGCTCTACGCGGCGGATTTTGCCGGAGGTCGTTTTCGGCAGGTCGGCGATGAATTCGATCTTGCGCGGATATTTGTAAGGGGCCGTCATCTCTTTGACATGACTCTGCAGCTCCTTGACCAGCTCTGGCGAACCTGTATTGCCGTCCTTCAGGACAATGAAGGCTTTGACGACAGAACCGCGGATCTCGTCAGGACTGGCAACAACGGCGCATTCCTTAACCAGCGCATGCTTCATCAGCGCATCTTCCACTTCAAACGGGCCAATAGTGTAGCCTGAGCTGATAATGATGTCGTCTCCCCGGCCTTCAAACCAGAAATAACCGTCCTCATCCTTGCGCGCCCGGTCGCCGGTTACAAAATACTCGCCATGCGAGGCATTGGTCTTGCGGTCAGGGTCCTTGTAGTAGGTCTTGAACAGGGCCGGCATACTGAGATGCACAGCAATATCGCCTACCACATTCGGAGGAACCGGATTTCCGTCCTCGTCAATGACTTCAGCAATGCCGGGAGCAATGGATTTGCCCATGGACCCGATCCGGATCGGATCATCCTTCAGGGCTGCGATGATCAGCGTGCTTTCCGTCTGTCCGTAGCCGTCCCGGATAGTAATATCAAAATGCTGCTGGAACGTATTAATGACCTCTTGATTCAGCGGCTCGCCTGCAGACACGGCACAGCGCAGCTTGGACAGGTCATACCGTGACAGCCCTTCCGTCTTGGCCATAAGGCGGTATTCCGTAGGGGTACAGCACAAAACCTGAATACCTTCATCCTGCAGCAGCTGCAGATAACGGTCCGGATGGAAGGAACCGTTGTACACGAAGCCGGTAGCCCCATTGCCGAGCACCGTCAGGAACGGGCTCCAGATCCATTTCTGCCAGCCCGGCGCTGCCGTTGCCCAGACGGTGTCCGATTCGCGGATTTCCAGCCATTGCGGGGAGGTAATCCGCAGGTGGGCATAACCCCAGCCGTGGGAATGCACAACAGCTTTGGGATTGCCGGTAGTGCCGGAGGTATAGGCCAGAATGGCAATATCGTCGCGGCTGGTGACTGGTGTCTCGAGGATATCCGGTTGTCCGTCCATCAGGCTCTCGAGGTCACTCCAGCCCTCCTCCAGATCCTCTTTATTACCGGAGACAGACAGACGGTAGTCTAGAGCCGGCAGATCATCGGTGATTTTGTTGACCTCTCCTGTTACCTCTGACCAGACGATGACCGCTCTGGCCTCTGAATGGCGAAGGCGGTAGGATAAATCCTTGGCCCGCAGCATTTCGGAGGAAGGAATGACAGCGAGACCCAGCTTGAGGCAGGCCAGATAGATAACATAAGCGATAATGCGGCGCGGTACCATGACCAGCACACGGTCGCCTTTATGAAGACCCAGTCCGGCAAGTCCGCCGGCCAGCCGGTTGGCCTGGCCGATCAGCTCCCCGTAGGTAATTTGCTCGCAGCTTCCATTCTCATGCAGCCATTTAAGCGCGATCTTATCCGGCGGATGCTGATCCATTTCCGAAGTCAGATTATAAATTTCAGGTGCAATAAAACGCTGATTGTCCAAATGAACCTCTCCTAAATAAACATGATGGTGCAGCTATTATAGTATACCATGTTCTTTTAGTACCAGATGCTAATCAGTGGCAATATCTTTCAAGAAGGTTTTGTGACTATTGTTTGTTAACGTATTGAATTTGAGCGGGAGCTGAAATATTTATCATAGTAGGCAATGTTATAATCAGTGCAGAGTCTTATTTCAAGGAACAGGCGGTTGAGACCCATGCAGATGAATAAACTACAAGAATTGCAGGACATGCTTAGTGTAATCCAGCAGACGTATCCGGAAGATGCGGCTGTTGTGCTGGCTGATACGGAGAAGGTGCTGGCGTATCTTCCTGGTCAGCAGATTGATCTGAAGGTTCCGGTAGGGGCTCCTATAGAAAAATTCAAAGGTACCGTATCTTACAGAGCCATGGAGACTGCAGCTGTTCAGCGTGAGGAGCGGGGGCCGGAAGCTTTCGGTGTCTCTTATCTTTCTTCGGCGGTGCCGATTATCGAAAACGGAATGGTAATCGGCGTTATTGCTGCGATGGTTTCAACCCACCGTGCCGCGTCTCTTCAGGATGGTGCGCAGGAGCTGTCTTCCCTGGTTCAGGAAATGACCGCTACTTCGGAAGAAGTGACCCGTTCGGCGCTGGGTGTGTCGCAGCGGATCGATGAGCTGGTCAGCCACTCCCAGGGCATGGTGCGTGATATTGAGAGCAGCTTTGAGATCCTGTCCTCTGTCAAAAGAATTGCCGACCAGTCGCATATGCTCGGGCTGAATGCAGCAATTGAGGCGGCACGGGCGGGGGAGCAGGGAAGAGGCTTTGGCGTCGTGGCGACAGAGATCCGCAAGCTGGCCGGTGACAGTCATTCGCTGGTACAGAATATCCAGAGCCAGCTGGCCGGGATGAAGCAGGCAATCCTGCAGATGGACCGTTCGATTCAGGAGATTAAAGGCTTTTCCCAGCATCAGGGGCAGTCCATGCAGGAATTAAGCCGGGCTTATGAGCATGTTGCCCGTACGGCAACTGAACTGACAAATCTGTAGTTACCCTAATACCTTGACGGAAAGAGAGGAATACATATGAAGCTTGCAGAGTTTGATGCGATTTTTGCCATTATGGAAGCCTCGTTTCCTGTAAGCGAGATAAGGACCTACAGCGGCCAGAAGGCCCTGCTGGACAACCCTCATTACCGGATTTATACCGAACAGGATGAAGGCGGCCGGATTATTGCTTTTTTGGCAGCGTGGGAGTTTCCTGAGCTGCGCTTTGTTGAACATATTGCAGTCAGCCCGGATGCCCGCAGCGGCGGAACCGGCCGCAGGCTGATGAACCGTTATCTTGCGTTTTCCGCCAAACCGGTGCTGCTGGAGGTGGAGCCGCCGTCGGGAGAGCTGGAGCAGCGCAGAATCGGCTTTTATGAACGGCTTGGTTTTCATCTCAATCCTTACGATTATGCACAGCCTCCCCTGCGCGCCGGCCAGCAGGAGCTGCCGCTGCGTATCATGACCTACCCCTATTCTGTTAGCGCAGAGGAGTTCCGGCGGTACCGGGACATTCTCTACACCGGTGTCTACCAAATTGCAGCCTCCGGCAGCGAATAATGATTATTTGCACACAGCAGCCCGCGTAATCCTTGTGATTGCGCGGGCTGCTTTATTTTGCAGAGTGATTATGATTAGCGGTGCATTGAAATCCTTCTTTACAATCCGGATACAAGTTCGAAACAAGTTCCTGGTTAAATGAATGTATAGCAAGGAACAACACAAACTACAAAGCTTACCCCAAAGGAGACGATATTCAATGAAAAGCAAAAAAATGATCATAGCAACCATGGTGTTCGGAATGGCCGTAACAGGCTCAGCAGGTGTCTATGCCGGAACAAATCTGCAGAAGATCAGCGCCTATCTGAATCACAGCATCGGCTTTAAGGTTAACGGAACGGCTTATACGCCTGTAGACGGTAACGGCAAGGCGCTTGCCCCAATCACCTACAATAATACGACTTACCTGCCGGTGCGTGCCCTGGCCGATGCACTCAAGGTTCCGGTAACCTTCGATGCCTCCGCTAATCAGGTTGTGCTTGGAACGACATCAGGTACAGGAACACCGGACAGCGGCTCTACTATCAATCTGGCAGCAGTAAATTACAGCGCGGCGCAGAAGGAGCAGATTACCAAAGCATTTGCAAACTACCAGGGCTTTGAAACAGCATACGCTCCGGCCCAGATGATCAGCGGAGACAGCTTTGTCAGTGTAGGCGGCGGCGAGGACGGCGTATCCTTCCTGTTCAAGCATATGCGTGTCAACATTTCGCCGCGTGATTACTCCTATGATTACGATGGAACTACTGTGAAGCTCTCGAATGGAACAAGCGCCAAATGGTATACACCTTCCGACATCCCGATGCTGACCTTCAAGCTGGACGACCGCTATGTAACGATCAGCTCGCCGGACCAGTCGCTCAGCAAGGCTAAGCTGGAAAAGGTAGCTGTTAATGTAGCGAAATTGAGCAAATAATAAACTTCAAACTTGTCAGCTTAAAAAGAGAAAGCAGCAGTTTGCTCTGTACACACAGAAGCAGCTGCTGCTTTTTTGAGAATTAATGGCGTGAATGGTTCATGCCATAATCAGCCAGTCCGGCTGTTACTTATTGGTGCTGTGTTGCTTATTGGCCAGTCTTGCCTGCGGGGAGCCCTGGCCCCGGCGCTTGTTCTTCTCTGCCTTGCGCTGGTTCTCCTGAAACTTTGCTACGAATTCATGCGTGTTCATGCTTCTCGGCCTCCTAATGGAATGTGAGCACAGCCTGGTCAGAACTGCCTTTACTATGCCCGTTCGCGGTAGGGTTAATGCATAAGCGCAAGTTATTCCGCCGGCCGCTCCAAGACCCCGTATTGAGTGAGTGCTTTGACAGCTGAGTCACGCATCCGTTTCTTGAGCAGACTTCCTTCGGTGACACGTACTCTTTTGCCCAGAAAACGGAGCTTGGACAACACATATTCACCCTCATTGCCGAGATAGGTCAACATAATGGAGTAGGTGCCGGTCTGCTCCTCATAATGCACTTCCTTCTCGAAGCAGGAAAAAGCGTACAGGATCCGCGACAGCTCACGGTTATATTCCGGCTGCACCTGAATCACGGCACGCTGCTTCCGGCTTTCCAGAAGGCTGTGGATATCGTCCAGTGCTGCGGCATAGGATTCCGGACGTACCGGAACTGCGGAGACGGAAGCTATTTTGGACAGCCGGACACTCATGAAGTTGCGCCGCTTCCAGGTGTACCACAGCAAATACCATTCCCGTTTGACCATGGAATACTCCAGCCGGTAAGGGAGGCCTGCCTGCTTGGGGCTGATCAGGCCGTCTTTGAGAATGAAGTCCAGCCGGACCCCTTGTTTCTGCTGAATGCAGCGGCGGAGCGTCCGCAGGAGCGGATGGAAGACCTGCCGCTCTTTGCTGGAGGCTTTGTGAATCAGATGATCGTGCAAAAGGATGCTCTCGTCCTGCTCCAGCAGATCGCGGAGCTTATCTAGAGTAGGGCCGGAGAAGGCCGCGGCGATGAGGGATGCTCCAGCATCAGCTTCAGCCAGGAGCGTTCATGGGATGTAGACAGAAAGGCTCCGGAGTCCTCCAGTCTGGACAGAACCCTGTAATTAAAAATCTTTTCAAAAGGATTCATAATAGGCGAGCAGCTCCTTCCATTCCTGAATCATTTCCTCACGCAGCTGCAGGGGCTCAAGGATTTCACAGCTGGACCCGAAGCTGCGCAGCCAGGGCTTAATTTCGGTGAACCCGTTAACTGTTATCTCATATATAAAAGAATGTCCGTCCTCCTCGGTAATGACGCCCCATTGTCCCTGCAGCAGCACCCGTTCCTTAACAAAATTGTTGCCCGTGCCTGGCAGCGGGTGAAGAAACCTGGCGCGGATTGTCACCGGATTCGTCGTATCTATCATCCAGCTCAAGGCCAGACGCTCCTCAAGCAGCTTTTTTTCAGCCAGAAAAAGCTCTGCGGCGACAGACTCGGCTTCGGTAATTTGCGTAATGCCCTCCAGCCTGTACTTGCGGATGTTTTTGCGGTTGTCGCTTGCTAAGAGGTACCACCTGCCGTACTGATGGTCATAGATGATTTTGAGCGGCAGCACCTTCTCAAGACTGCCGACCGATTCCCGCCCGAACAGCGGATTGGTCGGTTTGGCTGCGTAGCTCTTGCCTTCCTTTGGAGAGAAGTAGAGGAATTGCACCTTGCAGTGCTCCCGCATAGCCGATACCAGGGGATAGAGGTGGGCTTCATCAAGAATCCTGGAATAATAATGATATTTATATAAAAAAGGATCGGCTGCAGGCTCCATCAGGCTCCGCCGGTTCAACTGCTTTTTGAGGCTATCGCGTAGTAAGTAGCCCTGGACCGAGGGGACCTGTGTATTGGCCATCACATCAACGAAATCAAAGAGCTCGCATAGTTCATCATCGGACAGCTGACGGATAAGGTCGTCATACAGACGGTACCGGTATGGACGCGGCCCGGGCTGCTTTGCAATCACTCCAACCTCTTCAAGGTACTTCAGGTCTCCGCGCAATGTTTTCTCATCAGGAAAAATGCCTTCCGGATCTTCTCCGCTGCAGCACAGCTCCAGCAGCTCCTTCAGAGTCATCGGCCGTTCGTTCAGCCCGGCAAGAATGCGGGAGAGGCGCAGAGACTCGGATTCTTTCAGCGATTTGGCACGGAACAGAAACAGCAGCACCGGTTCGGCGGAGTCATAATAGTTGTACCTGAAGGTATTGGTGAAATCTTTATCCAGCTCTTCAGGCGGCTCTTCCTGCATGGTCTGAACGACTTCCTTCAGTTTCTTAACGGTTTTATCGAAGGTATGGACTGAAATGCCGAGGCGGTCAGCGAACTGCTGGCGGCTATAAGCCCCGCTGGTCAACACAAGCATGCGCAGAAACTGGATTTCCTTATCAAAGCTTTCCTTGGCCATGTATTCCTCCGGTATGCATAATGGATGCTGTATATATGGACGTAATAATTGTAATCAAGTTGCTGATCATTGTAAGGAAATGGGGTGTTAAATTAAATATGAAAAAAAAGCTTGCATGTTCTTTCGAAAGTATGGTATATTCTTGTTCCGGCCAAGAAATGCTGAAAAGCATCGACGCAAGCTCGAAAAAAGAAATTAAAAAAAGAGCTTGCAACGAACGACCGGATGTGATATAGTATAAGAGTTGCTGCTGACGAGAACATCGACGGTAACAACGAGCTTGATCTTTGAAAACTGAACAACGAGTGAGTATCGGAAATCACTTCGGTGATTCCAAATTAGAGAATGTAACATTCTCGTCAGATGTTTCAAAATGAGCGAATCGCTCTTTTCGATAGTTTTCGGATGGTTATTTCCTCGGAGTGATTCGGGTGAAGTAATCGCACGGAAAAACCTTATTGGAGAGTTTGATCCTGGCTCAGGACGAACGCTGGCG
>NZ_LRAC01000152.1 GCF_001517085.1 Paenibacillus sp. DMB5 | reverse complement strand
GGCGGCGGAGGCTATGCCGCCCGCCGGCTTCAGCAGCCGCAGGTCCGCCCGCAGCGTGCATGCCAGTCTGCGCCGCTCCGCCCGGCGCATGCACCAGCCCGTCCGGCCACAGCTCCGCGCCGTACTTCAGGATGCCTCGTCGAGCAGCTCGTCTCCGGGCCGCGGAATCAGCACGTCCGGCGTTACCTCGAACACCCGGCCGTAAAACTCCTGCTCGCCGGTGATGTACTGCACCGGCTCACCTGCCGCCCGTCGCCGACCGCCGCTTCCCAGGCTTCTCTCAGCTCAGCCGGAAAAGGGTCAGCCAGCGCCATATAATAAGCAGCTCCGCTTACGCCGAGCACATGCTCCAGCAGCAGCTGGCTGCTGCGCTGCGGCTCGTTGCACCCGCTTTTGTCCAAAAAAGAAGAAGCCTCCGCAAAGGCTTCCCGGATGCTTTGCACATGAGGCATGACATATAAGCCGTGTTTCAAAGCATTATTCTCCTTTTTCCATCAGTTCCGCCTGCTCAGCAATCGACAAAGCGGAAATAATCTCAGTAATATCCCCGTTCATAACCTGGTCCAGACGGTGCAGGGTAAGGCCGATGCGGTGATCGGTTACCCGGCTCTGCGGGAAGTTGTACGTGCGGATACGCTCACTGCGGTCACCGGTCCCGACCTTGCTCTTGCGCTCGCCGGCATACTTAGCTTCCTCTTCCTGCCGCTTGATATCAGAGATACGGGCACGCAGCACCTGCAGCGCCTTCTCTTTGTTGGAGTTCTGCGATTTGCCGTCCTGACAGGTAGCTACGATACCGGTAGGAATGTGGGTTACGCGAACTGCCGATTTGGTCGTATTAACGGACTGTCCGCCCGCTCCGCTGGAGCAGAACGTATCGACGCGGATGTCTTTATCGTGAATTTCAATTTCGAATTCTTCCGCTTCCGGCATCACCGCTACCGTTGAAGTAGAGGTATGAATCCGTCCGCCGGATTCTGTGGTCGGAATGCGCTGAACACGGTGTGCGCCGCTCTCGTATTTCATCTTGCTGTACGCACCGCGGCCGTTAATCAGGAAAATAACTTCCTTGAAGCCGCCGAGGTCATTCGTATTCACATCCATTAGCTCAACGCGCCAGCCCTGGGCATCGGCATAACGGGTGTACATCCGGTACAGGTCGGAGGCGAACAATGCCGCTTCATCCCCGCCGGCTGCACCGCGGATTTCGACGATTACGTTCTTATCGTCATTCGGGTCCTTAGGCAGCAGCAGGATGCGGATCTTCTCCTCCAGCTCGGTCTGCGCGAGGACAGGTCCTCGATCTCCATTTTGACCATTTCCTTCATTTCATCATCAAGCTTCTCGGCCTGCATCATCTTGGCTGCCTCAAGCTCTTCCATTACATTTTTATATTCAGCATAGGCCTCGAAGGCAGGCTGCAGATCGGATTGTTCTTTGGAATAGTCCCTCAGTTTCTTACTGTCGCTTGCAACATCCGGGTCACAAAGCAGTTCACTGAGTTTCTCATAGCGGTCCGCCAATGATTGCAATCGGTCCAACAACAAGGGAATTCACCTCTCCTGATTCAATATATTTCACTTAAAATGCTTAAAATTGTGAGTTACATTATAAATAGATATACGACTTTATATTATAGCATCGTTCCTGCCAGTTGGCTACAGTCGAGCGTACACAGCAGGCCTAACTTTGCAAATAAATTCCGGCCAATCTTTAGTATGCAGAATCTTTTGTAATATTATTCCGTCCGTCCTGCAAAAAGAAGCCATCCGGCAGCGGGTACCCGCCACAGAATGGCCTCTCTATCTTGACGCATTATTGCGCTCTTGGCTTATACGTTGAAACGGAAATGCATGACATCGCCGTCCTGAACCAGATATTCCTTGCCTTCCAGACGGAGCTGTCCGCGTTCCTTGGCACCGTTCATGGAGCCTGCAGCCAGAAGATCGTTGTAGGCTACAACCTCAGCGCGGATAAAGCCGCGTTCGAAGTCGGAGTGGATAACACCGGCAGCGCCCGGCGCCTTGGTTCCCTTGCGGATGGTCCAGGCACGCACTTCCTGCACGCCTGCAGTGAAGTAAGTGTACAGGCCAAGCAGCTTGTAAGCCGCTTTGATCAGGCGGTTCAGACCGGATTCCTGCAGTCCCAACTCTTCCAGGAACATCTCTTTATCTTCGCCTTCGAGCTCAGCGATCTCTGCTTCAACCTTGGCACTGATCGGCACCACTTCCGCATTCTCGGCAGCTGCGAACTCGCGTACCTGCTTAACATACGGATTCTCTTCGGCAGTTGCCACTTCATCTTCGCCCACGTTAGCCGCGTACAGCACCGGCTTCAGGGTCAGCAGGTGCAGGTCACGCACAATCAGGCGTTCGTCATCAGACAGCTCTATGCTGCGCGCAGGCTTGTCTTCGTACAGGGCCTCTTTTACACGTTCAAGCACTTCAACTTCCTGGGCATATTTCTTGTCTCCGCCCTTGATGTTTTTGCGGGAACGCTCAATGCGCTTCTCCACGCTTTCAAGGTCAGCCAGAATCAGCTCAAGATTAATCGTCTGGATGTCGCTGATCGGATTTACTTTACCGTCAACATGCGTTACATTCTCGTCCACAAAACAGCGCACCACATGAACGATCGCATCCACTTCACGAATGTGGGCGAGGAACTTGTTGCCCAGGCCTTCGCCTTTGCTCGCGCCGCGCACGAGTCCGGCAATATCAACAAATTCAAAAGCGGTCGGAACCGTCTTGTTCGGCTGCACCAGCTCAGTCAGCTTGTCAAGGCGCTCGTCCGGTACTTCCACGACACCCACGTTCGGGTCGATGGTGCAAAAAGGATAGTTGGCGGATTCCGCACCCGCTTGTGTAATTGCGTTAAACAATGTGGATTTACCAACGTTTGGCAATCCGACGATACCAGCTTTCAAAGCCATTTATATGACAACTCCTATTTTCGGTTGTATTGATCCACCGCATAATTACCGACTTGTGATCTAAACCATTATATATTAGAACAAAACAGCCAGCAACAGCGGATGTCCGGGGGGTGTGTCAGAAAAAAGGCGGGGACCGGCGCAGGCTGAATGAGCCGTTTATAAGGCATACATACGAAGAGGGGCCTGATGTTCCCTCCCGAGTATGCTTTCTTCATTAGAAATTAGACAGGAACACCATATTCCACCTGTACGTAATTCTAACGGACTCAGATGATCTTATTTTGGCCGAAATCCGCCTGAAGGCACGCTAACGGACCACAGCGCTCTTATCTACTGAAATTTGCCGCGAAAAGGGCTGTTTAAGAGTGAATAAGAGCGATAAGGTCCGTTGGCAGGGCAAAATGATGCTCCTGTGTGAAAATAAGGGCGATCCAGTCCGTTAGCGTTACTGCTGCCCCGCCTGTAACTCTACTGAGTGGTTCTCCCGTCCGCGGCCGCGGCGTGAGCAACAAAAAAGACCCCTGAGGAGTCTTTCCGCCGTGAAGCAACCGGGCTATACCGGGTTAACGTGGGATTATGAAGGGCTTGTTCCCCCAACTGCCACAAGTCCAGCTTTCCAGCTCTGCTACAGCTTTTTGGACATCGTAATATCAGTAATCCCGTAGCCCATCTTCTGATACAGCTTAAACGCGCGGTCATTGTCACCGAAAACATGCAGGCCGATCCGTGTTACACCCATGCAGCGCGCCTCCTCGTCCAGCAGCGTTAGCGCCATGCTTCCATATCCCTTCTGCTGATAAGGCTCGAAGATATAGAAATCATAAATGAAGGCTTCCTTGCCCTGCCGGCCCTGAGCCACGTTGAACCAGATATAGCCGGCCTGGGTGTTGCCGGTATCCTCCACAATAGAATATAAAAAGGCGCCTTCAGTATGAAGTCCCTGCGGCAGATAACGGTTCATCTCGTCCCGGGACAGCTGCATCGCCGTGTCCTGCTCCCAGGCTCCGATTCTTACTTTGTCCTCCGCATAATCGCGGGTCGACTGCTTCAGAAAAAATTGAAAGGTCGGTTCGTCCATCCGTACCAGCTTGATCATTTGTTAAGCACTTCCTTTGTACTTCATTCATTATTGCCGCTTGAGCAGGCGCGGCGTTCCCCGCAGCGCAGACAGGTCGGCAGCGCCGATGCCGAACATGGCAATCCGCAGCTCCAGCTCCACCTGGGCCAGCGCCCGGTCGAGCGCCTCCTCGGAATCGACTGCGGCCCGAGCAGGCTGCGGCCGAACCCGGCCAGGTCGGCCCCCAGCGCAAGTGCCTTGGCGGCATCGACGCCATGCTTGAGGCCGCCGCTGCCGGATTCAGCGCACCGTGCGGAGCCGCCGCCCGCACCCCGCGGATGCAATCGGCCGTCGGAATGCCCCAGTCGGCGAAGGCTTCGGCCGCCGCCCGCCGCACAGGGTCGGTGCTGCGGAATTTCTCCACCTGGCTCCAGGAGGTGCCACCCGCACCGGCCACGTCGATGAAGGCTGCTCCGGCATTATACAGCCTGAGGGCCGTTTCGCCGTCTATGCCCCAGCCGACCTCCTTGATGCCGACCGGCACCGGCAGCGCCCGGCAGACCTTCTCGATCGCGGCAAGCAGGGAGGAGAAGCCGGTGTTGCCTTCCGGCTGAAATACCTCCTGCAGCCCGTTCAGATGCAGCACAAGCCAGTCCGCCCCGGCGATTTCTACAGCCCGCAGGCACTCCTCCACGCCGAAGCCGTAAGACAGCTGCACGGCACCTATATTAGCTATAACCGGAATTCCCGGAGCCCGCTCACGCACCCGGAAGGTCTCGGCCAGCTCCGCACGCTCCACCGCCGCCCGCACCGAGCCCACACCAAGCGCCCAGCCCCTGCGCCCGGCCACTTCAGCCAGTCTGCCGTTTATTGCGCCGGTCGCCTTGCTGCCGCCGGTCATGGAGCTGATCAGCAGCGGTGTCTGCAGCTCACGCCCCAGAAAGACTGTGCGCAGTGAGATGTCGTCGAAATTCAGCTCAGGCAGTGCATTGTGCAGAAACCGGTATTCTTCCAGCCCGGTCGTAATTCCGCTGCCGCCGACATCCTCATTCAGACAGAGACGCACATGCTCCAGCTTGCGCTCCCCTGTTGTGGAGGAAGGCAGCAGGGACTTCTCTCCCGCACCGCCAGGCAGCAGCGGGCTCCCGTCTGTTTTGGCAGTGAAGGCTGGTGCAGTTTTTTGCGGTAAGTGTTCCATGCTGTCCCCTCCCTTTACTTGTTATCTGCAATCTAAAACCGTAAAATGCCGGACCTGCCGGCATCTCTTTAGCCAAGAGCACGCTTCATTATAGCATCGCTGCCCTGCAAATGACAGAAAGGCAGGCCGCTCCTAGCCTTCGCCTGCGATATGCTCACCAACAAGCCTCCCTGACAGGGATACAACCGGTGTCCCTCCACCGGGATGAGTTGTTCCGCCCACATACCACAGTCCCTGAACCTCCCGGGAGCGGTTAGCCGGGCGGGAGAAGGTCTGGCGGACAGAATTCGAGGAGATGCCGTAAATGGCTCCCCGGTGGGCAAGGGTATCGGCTGCGAGATTTTGGGGAGTATAGCGCTGAAGCACCTCCGCCTGCTCCAGTCCCCCGATGCCGAAGCCCTTGAGCATATCCGTAATCCGCCGCCCGTATATCTCCGTCTCTCTGGCCCAGTCGCAGCCGTTGTTCAGATATGGGGCGTTAGCCAGAATAAACAGATTGCTGCCGTCAACCGGGGCCATGCCGGGCTCAGAGTAACCGGAGTAGCATACGTACACTGTCGGATTTAGCGGAGGGCGTCTTTTGTCAAAAATGTCTGTGAACTCAGGCTCATATTGCTCCGGAAAAAATACTGTATGATGCAGCAGCTGCTCATATTTCCGCCTCACACCGGCAAGAGTCACCAGACCCGACAGCGAGGGCTCATAGCGCTCGATCGTTCGGTCACTCATTGTCCGGCGGGATGCTTCCGGCAGCAGCATGCGGCTGACGCTGAGCACGTCGCCCCCGGCAATGACAGTCCGTGCCGGGTAAAAGCCCCGTGAGGTCTCTACCCCTTCGGCCTTCCCCCCGGCCACGGCGATGCCTGTAACCTCAGTTCCGGTAACGATCTCCACGCCGAGCCTCCGGGCCAGCGCCACCAGCCCTTCCACCAGCTTATATGTACCGCCTTTAACACCGTATACCCCAAGTTTGGCCTCCACATGACCGAGCATCGCAAAGATTGCCGGAGACTGGTAGGGGGAGGATCCGACATAGGTGGCGTAACGTCCCAGCATAGCAAGTGTATTGGGATGCCTAAAATATCGCTGTAGGAGCGACTGCAGGGTTAGAAACGGCCGGACCCGCAGCAGATCCCGCACCAGCGGCAGGGACAGCTTATCTTTCCACGAGAGCAGAAGCCGGTTCAGAAACTGCTTCTCGCTCAGCTGGTACAATAGTTCAGCTTCAGCCATAAATTCACTGTAGCGTCCGGCGTCATGAGGAGAGTAGGCGGCAATCTGTTCACGCATATATACTGTATCCCTAGATAAATCAACCGTATGTCCATCTGCAAAAACATTCCTTGTCCTCGGCTCCAGCTCATACAGCCCGACATAGTCCTCCATCTTGGCGCCGGCAAGCTCATATAGCGAGCGGAAGACATGCGGCATGGTGATGGTGCTGGGTCCCCTGTCAAAGGTGTATCCTTGTTCCGTTACCCGCTGCAGCTTGCCGCCGGGCTGATCCTGCCGCTCCAGCACAGTCACCTTCCAGCCCTTTGCCGCCAGTGTGACTGCACAGGACAGGCTGCCGAAGCCGGCGCCGATAATAACTGCCTGCTTGTTCAACGGTACCGCCTCCCTTTCCATTCATAGCCCTGGCCGGACACACTGCCGCGCCAGGATGCGGCTCCAATGGCAATCAGGCTAACAATACTTGCCGGCAGCAGCAGGCAGAACCAGAAGGGCTGCCTGCCTGCCCTGTCTGCTGTTCTTTTTACTGCAGCTCCTCCGGCTATGGCGGCCGACGCCCAGAGCAGGGCGCCCGTGTCCCCGGTAGTTACAGCCCAAAGCGCAGCGATAACCGGAAATACGTACAAAAGCGCATAGAACAGGAGTACACCCAAGAGCAGCACCGGTTTGCGCCCGAGGCCGGCGTAAATATTTTTGCGGTAGCCCTTCCAGACCTCCCGGGCATTGTGATACATCCGCATTTCTGTATACCCTGAAATATCTGCCAGAGTTACCGGCTCACCGGCAAGCTTGACCGCTCTGGCCAGTGCCATATCATCCACCAGCTGGTCCCGGATGCCGGCATGCCCGCCGCAGCGGGTGTAGCTGTCCCGGTGGATCAGCATAAACCCGCCGTGGGCGGCCACAAACCGCGGATCCCTTGAGCGGCGGACAAGCGGAACCGGCAGGTGGCAGACAATGGTGAATACCATGAGCGGAACTGCCAGGCGTTCCAGCCAGGAGCCGGTCTGCTGCCGCGGAAAGCCGGTGATCAGACCGCTGCCCTGTGCCTCTGCTGAGGCTAATGCTGCTGTAAGCGCCTGCGGCTGCAGGCGGATGTCGGCATCAAGGAACAGCAGCCACTCTCCCCCGGCTGCTTCTGCCAGCTGGGCGCAGGCATGGCATTTGCCTGCCCAGCCCTCCGGCAGCGCAGCGCCGGCAAGCACCTGCGTCCGGGAGCCTCCGGCTGCTGCGGCAAGCGCTGCCGTATCATCTGCTGAACGGTCATCCAGCACGATAATCTCGATGTGGCGCCCGGCAGTGCTGCAGGCAAGCACGGAGTTCAGGCAGCCGGCGATATTCGCGGCCTCATCACGCGCCGGAATCAGCACGGACAGGGCGGCTGCCTGTGTCCCTCGGGACTTTGCCGCTTCCAATCTCTGTTGTGCTTCCGCCGGCTCCTCCCGGTGCTGTGCACCGAGCACCGGGAGCCGTGAAGCATTCCACACGGCAAATGCCAGCTGCAGCAGAATCATCGCAGTTATTCCTTGCAGTAGGGCAATCATCGGCTCCCCCTCCGCCAGGCATCATATCGTTCATGAACCGAGCCCCCGGTCTTGATCAGCGGTGTGAAGCAGGCCGGCATATGCCCCTTATGGTCAAAAATCAGCTGGCGGTGACTGTCCAGCTGCTTCTCCAGACAGGAGGCCAGCAGCGCTGAAATGCTGCTCCTGTCCATCTCCTTCCACCGCTGCATTAGCGGTTCACCTGCCAGGAGTGTCGCTTCCGGCTTAGGATGGAAGAACAGTCCATGATACAGGGTCACGGGTATAACAGCCGCATCCGGACAAAGGCGGAGCACGACAGCTGCCCCTTCCTTGAGCTGAAGCGGACGGCGCTCAAGCGGCAGAAGCTCCCCCTCGGGATACATCCACACGCTGCCGCCTTCACCAAGCAGCCTGGCTGTATAACGCAGCGAGGCACGGACATCTGCCGGCTCATCGCGGTTGATAGAATAAGCACCTAAACGGCGGAAAAACTGAAATTTGCGCAGCTGCCCTTCTTCCATCATGAAGTACTGCTTGCGGCGAGTAAGGATTCTTGCGGCGTGATAGGCCAGCAGACCGTCCCACCAGGAGCTGTGGTTCATAATGTACAGTACGGGCCTGCTCCCCGCTGAAGCCGGCTGCAGTTCACCTGATATTCCGATGAAGCGGAAGTGCCTGCGCAGCAGATAGAAGGTATTATAGCGGCTGAACAGCGCATCAAAGCTTGGGGATTTGGCCGCTTCTAGCATAGCGCAGGCTCCCTTCTGCCAGGACTGCCCCAATACCGGCAATAATCATGCATAGGGGAAGCCCTTCACGCAGGCCGACAAGACCGAACATGATGATTACAGCCTGATAGAGCCGGGTGCCGCGCCGGACCGCCCTGCCGGATAAGCGGACAGCCGGAATGAAGAGTGACAGCAGCGATCCGGCAATCAGCCAGCCGATGAAGTTACTCACGGGCACTCCGTAGAAGCCGCCTCCGTCCCCCCAGGTCCAGAAGCCCCGCGCATGGGCCACAGGATCAAGGACCAGATCCAGCAAAACAGTCCAGAAGCCGACCTGCACCGCCCGCAGCAGCATAAGCCGCCAGCCGGACTGGCCGAAATCCCGGCAAAGCAGGACAGCATTACACACAACAGCAATCCAGGCGAAGCCCAGCGTTACAGGCACACCGTAGAGCAGCGGACCAAGGATATCGGAATATCCGTAGCTGCCGAACAGATGCCCGGTATGAACGCCGAACCATTCCACAGCCATCCCGCCGGTCCAGATAAGCGCAGCTGAGACTAGGAGACGGAGCGGGCGGAGCTGCTTCTGAAAAATGACTGACTGGTCGGCCACAAAAGGACGCTCAAATCCCTTAACAATCAGTTCAGCGGCATAAACAGCATAAAAAACCAGAAACAGGCCATTTGAAAACTGCAGTCCTTGCGGAACACTGAAAAAAATCAGCAGCAGTGCCCCAATAGCGTACCAGACCCAGAAAACAGTCCTGACCATCTATAGTACCGCCGCTTTACCGGGTCTGCCGCCCAGTCTTGAGGCATATCGCGCTGCTGTGCGGCCCAGCATCCGCAGCTTGGCCTCATCGCTGACATAAGCCCTGTTGCGGAATACATCATATCCGGCTTCAGCCACCGAATCGAGAATTGCCGAGTAAAATGCCGCCGCCAGCTCCACAGCCAGACCGCTCTCGGGCGGATAAGTCTCCACGTGGGCGAGCCCCTTCTCGAACCAGCCCAGTGCCTCACGGCGGAGCTCTTCAATGACATTGATAAAGCGCTGATTGACTACCCCCGACTCCAGCTCCTCCTGGCTGTACCCGTGCTTCCGCATAAGCTCAAGCGGCACATAGCGCCGTCCCCTCCGCAGGTCCTCGCCTACATCGCGGATGATATTGACAATCTGCATGCCGATGCCCAGAGAAATGCCGGCATTCTGCACATCCTCATCCGAATCCTCGCGCAGAACCGGGAGCAGCATCTCGCCGACGGTGCCGGCTACCAGGTAGCAGTAGCTTTCCAGCTCTTCCATGGTCTCATAATGGGTAAACGTCAGATCTCCGAGCTGACCCTGCATCTGCAGCAGGAACGGTTCATGCGTAAGCTTCGGGAAGCTGGCGAACAGCCAGCGCAGCGCCGGCCAGATGAAATGGCCCTCCGCTTCCTCAAGCCGCGTAAAATGCCAGCGCAGCTCATGGATCGTGTACGGTGACTTGTCCGGCTCATCCACACTGTCGTCAATAATCCTGCAGAAGGCGTAGATGACATGCACAGCTTCCCGGCGCGGGCTCGGCAGCCCGGCAAACGCTTTATGAAAGGAGGTCGAGCCCTTCTTCATCAGTTCCTCACACTCACGCATAATGCTCTCATTTATCATTGTTTCATCTCCTTCATAAGTTCATGGACAGCCATCCTTGCTCCTTGCATGACAATCGGCACGCCCCCGCCCGGATGAACGGAAGCGCCGGCGGCATAGAGGCCTTTTATCGGATAAGGCCGGGGCTGCGGGCGGAAAACCCCGAGCTGGCTGAGCACCGGAGCAATGCCGAAGCTGCCGCCGCCATACAGGCCATCCTTGTGCGCATCCGCAGGGGTACGAATCTTCTTCCACCGGAGACTGGCCTTCAGTCCCGCAAAACCTCTCTGCTCGGCATCATCCAGGACACGTTCTACCAGAGGACCTGCAATGGCCTCCCAGTCCAGCTCCGGATCAGCCGGAACGGGGATCAGGAAATACAGCACGCTTTGTCCCGGCGGCGCCGCAGTGTCGTCAAGCGCCGCGGGGTTAAATACATAATAGGAAGGCAGCTGTGAAATTCTGCCCTGGTCGAACAATTCCCGGAGATTGTCGTTCAGGCTGTCCGGCAGAAAAAACTGATGCGTCTGGGAATCCGGCCAGCGCCGGTCCGTTCCGGCATAGATCAGCACACAGCCCGAGGAGGGCTGGTACCGGCCGCGCTTGATCCGGCCTCTTGCACCTGAACTGCGCTGCACATCCGTATTCCCGGCAGGTGTACTTCCGTTAAACAGCTGCGCCGGCAGAAGCTCCTCCAGCTGCGGGAATTCGCCGTTGTAGAGCACAGCATCATACGAATGTTTGACACCGCCGGCTGTAATGCCGGTACAACGCCCGTCTTCAACGGTCAGGCCCTCAACCTCTGTACCGGTATGAATCTCAACCCCGCGGCTGAGAAGCTCACGGGAGAGGATCTGCGGAAGCTGCCCGTAGCCGCCCTTCAGCATCCAGATGCCGAAGGCGCTCTCCGCATACGGCAGCATCGTGTATATGCCCGGGGTGCGGAACGGGGCACCGCCGATGTACAGGCTCTGCAGGGAAAAAGCGTCCCGCAGCTCCTCGCTGCGGAAATAGCTGCTGACCGCCGACCGCAGGCTGCGGTAAGCACGCAGACGGCTCATCAGCACCAGGTTCGCCGGGCTAAAGAACTCACGCCGCCGGTTAAACGGCTGCTCCAGGAAGGAGGCTTTGCCCCGGGGGAACAGCCGGGCCATATCGCCCATAAACCGGAGGAAACCGCTGCCTTCACCGGGGAATTCGCGGTCGATCTCTGCTGCCTGCTCTTCCAGGCCCGCCACCTTGGTCAGCACACGCCCGCTCCGGAAGTGAATCCGGCAGAGCGGATCGCAGCGCAGCAGCTCAAGGCTGCCGGGCGGAAGCCCGCCTTCTTCGAGAATGCCGTTCAGCATCTCCGGCAGCAGCACAATGGTCGGCCCCTGGTCTATCCGGTACGGCCCCTCCTCTTCAAAGGCGACCCGCCCGCCTACCCGGTGGGCGCGTTCATAAATGACAACCTGCTGCCCCTGGCGGCTCAGCAGTAGCGCTGCTGTAAGCCCGCCGATCCCGCCGCCGACAATAGCCACGCGGCTCACAGCGGCACCCCGCTTCCCGCTGCGCCTGCTACGGCAACGGACCGGCTGCGGGCAGTGCGGTCATGCTCCTCAAGCAGGCGCGCGCTGATCTTCGCCGACTCAAAGATCGTCGGCAGCCCGCTGCCCGGATGCGTTCCGCCGCCGACCAGCCAGATGCCGGACACCTCCTGGAAGGTATTGTGCGGACGCAGATACATCATCTGGCCGAGGTTATGGGCCAGGTTGAAGGTCGCGCCATTATATACATCCAGAGTGTCACGCCAGTCCAGCGGCGAGAAGAATTTGCTCTCCTCCACGCGGGAAGACAGGCCGGCAAGCTGCGGGATCTGCTCCAGCCGCTCCATCATCTGCTCCCTGACGGCCGTGCCCTCCTGCCGCCAGTCAATACCGGCCTGCAGATTGGGAACGGGCATCAGCACATATAGGGAAGATTTGCCCGCCGGAGCCAGGGTAGCGTCAATAACCGAAGGATTGTGTATATAAATGGACGGGTCGGCCGACAGTACGCCCTGCCGTGTAATCTCGTCAACATTGCGGCGGTAATCGCCCGAGAAATGAACGGAATGATGGCCGAGGTCAACGGCGCCGTCCACACCCAGATACAGCATTGCAGTAGAGCAGGAGTAGCGCTTACGCTCCATCTTAACCGGTGTATATTTTTTGAGCAGGCCCGGCTCGAACAGCCGGGTCACTGCGGTCCCGAAGTCGGCTCCGAGCACCACGTAATCGGCGTGCACCTTTTCCCCGTCCTCCAGCAGCAGGCCGGAGGCATGATGGTTATTAACCAATATCCGGTTCACTGCACTAGATGTACGGATACGCCCGCCGTGCTCCTTGATCACATCCGCCATAGCCTCCAGAACCTTGTTAATACCGCCTTCAGGATGATACAGGCCGTAACGGTGCTCAAGGTAAGACAGAATCGTAAACGTTCCCGGGCATTCCCAGGGCGACATCCCGAGGTATTTGGCCTGAAAGGTGAAGGCGTACCGCAGCCGTTCATCGTCAAAATACTTCGACAGCCGGTTATACACCGTATCGGTGGCATGAAGCCTCGGCAGCGCGTGCAGCACATCTCTTTTTATGTAATCTGCAGGTGACTGAAAAGGGCGCTGAAGCAGCGGCATAACCCTTGTAAACTTATCATCCTCGTCAGCCATAAATCGTCGGTAACCAGCCCCGTTCCCCGGAAACAGCCGCTCAATCTCTGCTTCGGTCTGCTCCTGATCGGTAGACGGCCGGAACACGGTCTCCCCGAAATGCAGGGAATACAGCGGGTTCAGCTCCTTCATGGAAACATAGCTGTGCAGGGAACGTCCAGCCAGGGTAAACAGCTCCTCCAGCAGATGCGGCATCATCAGAAAGGTGGCTCCGCGGTCAAATCGGTACTCCCCCAGCCGCAGCTCGCCCGATCTTCCGCCGACCGTATCCTGCTTCTCAAAGACCTCTACCTCATACCCTTTGGCAGCCAGGAGCATGGCAGCAGCCAGCCCTCCCGGTCCGGCACCGACCACCGCAACCTTTGCGGCGCTTTTTCCAGTCATCAGTCCCACTCCCTATCCCGCTTGGATTCTATTTTCAACAATCGCATAAATAAGTGCAGACAAACATTATACAAAAACTATACATTACTGATACAAATATCATACATACTTTATTTACCCCTGTAAACAGCTACTCCTAACCGGTTTGCCCGAAAAAGCAGGATTATTTAAGCCTCAGACCCGGAATCCTTCTGTTTGTCTGAACAATCGGCACAAAAAAACCCTTCCGCCCACCCGCAGGTGATTCAGAAGGGTTTATTCAAAGTCATCTCAGCGCTGATTTCTTGCTCCCGTAAATGAATAATCAAACCATTCCTGCCAGCGTTCCGCAGGACCCCCTATAACCTCAGCAGCTTCCGGGACAGGCTCCCCTGCCGCTTCATAGGCTTTGCCGCCCAGAATAAACCGCATTCCCGGCCGTATGGCCTGCAGGCGTGCGATCAGTTCTTTACAGTAAGGCAGCAGCTCCTTATCTGTAACCGACAGGCAGACTGCCCCGATCCGGTTCTGCGTTTCCAGCATGGCCACCACACCGGCTTCCGGGGTATTGGCACCCAGGTATACGACCTCAACCCCGTTTTTACGCAAAAATAGCGAAAACAATAGCAGACCGACCTGATGGTGCTCCCCTTCCGGACAGAAGGCCAGCACTTTCGGCAAGTGGGCATACACCGGGAACAGGTGGAAAAACTGATAGAAGCGGTTAGAGACCATATGCGTCATGTAATGCTCCTGCGCCACCGTCGCCGAGCCTTCCTCCCAGGCATCGCCCACTCTGATCAAAACCGGGACGAGCACCTGATGGAACATTGACTCATAGCCGTACATGGAAAAGCCAAAATCAATCAGCGCATTCGCCCGCTCGCCCTGGAATTCATACAGCGCCGAATAAATCTGCTGCTTCATCTTCTCAAAGGCTTCCCGCGGTGTCCCGGCGCCTCCTGCCGGACCTTCGGCAGCCGGATTTTCTTTACGGGCCTTCAGCAGCCGCACCGCGTGTGAAATACTGATTCCCTGCTTCTCTGTCTGCTCCTTCAGCCAGCGCAGGTCTTCAATATTCTCCTGGGTATACAGCCTGTAGCCGGATTCCGTCCGCTCAGGAGTAACCGCCTGATACCTGTTTTCCCAGGCTCTCAATGTGACAGACGGTATGTCCAGCATTTCGACGACCTGTTTAATCGAGTACACGTTGCATCCCACTCTCTTTCCGTAGCCCGTTCCATAGTATTTAGATATTTAAACCTTATACAAATCATTTACATTCATTATACATTTGTACCTGTGTTATGTCATCAGATGCAGTTAACCTGCGGATCTGTGATGCCGTGGGAATAGCCTTCCATGCTTAAGCAAAAAAAGTATGTTCAGCGTTCGGGCTTTTTGATACAGCTGCTTCACTTGTCCTTCCGGGGAGGTAATAGGTAGTTACAATATCCGGAGCAGACTCAGGAGGATCCTTAAATGAATTCAAGCACACACCTTGGCACAACGGAACAGCTTTATAAATCCAGCAACTCCATTAGCGGCCCGTCCTCTGCCCCCTCCAGGCCGGGGCGGCCGCGCCGCAATATTCTTTTGTCCGCTGCCCTGCTGCTTCTGCTCTGGCTGGCCGGTGTCATGCTCTACCAGACGCATAAGCCGCTGCCGCCCGGGATTTCTTATGAAAGCCCGGTGTATAAGGTTGATAACGTTCATTTCTGGCATGATCTTACTTATCCGGAAGGCAGTGCAGACGGAGGGCGGGAAGAACAGATTCTGCCAAGAATTCTGCAGATTATCGAGGAGTCCAGACAGTTTCTCGTTATCGACCTGTTCCTGTTCAATGACTATACCCATAAAGACCAGCAGTTCCCGGCAGTCAGCCAGGCGCTTACCGATAAGCTTATTGCCCATAAAGCCGCTTATCCGGCTATGGACATTGTTTTTATCACCGATGAGGTTAATACCAACTACGGCTCCGCCCCCAACCATCTGCTGGAGGAGATGAAGGCCGCCGGCATTAAGGTAGTCATCACCGATACTGACAAGCTCCGCGATTCCACGCCTGCCTACTCCGCAGTATGGCGCACCTTCATCCAGTGGTTCGGGCAGTCAGGCAACGGCTGGATTCCCAATCTGATGGCCAGCGGCGGGCCCGACATTACCGCACGCTCCTATCTAAAGCTGCTGAATGTAAAAGCCAATCACCGCAAGGCGGTAGTCAGCGAGAACACAGCCCTTATTTCTTCAGGCAATGTGCATGACCCGAGCGCCTACCATTCCAACATTGCGCTGGAAGTGCAAGGTCCGGTTATCGCCGACATTCTGCGCACCGAACAGGCGGCGGCTGACCTCTCCGGTGCAGGCCCACTTCTGAGCGGGACACCGGAGTTTTCGCAGACCGCAGACGGGCCGCTGGATATCCGCTATCTGACCGAAGGCAAAGTCTATAAATATACTCTGGAGAGCATCCAGAGTGCCGGAGAAGGCGATACCATCTGGATGGGCATGTTCTACCTGGCCGATGATGCCGTTATCCGTGAGCTGCTAAAGGCTGCAGAGCGCGGCGCAGAGGTGCGGCTGCTGCTGGATCCGAACCAGAACGCCTTCGGCCGCGACAAAATCGGCATCCCCAACCGCCCTGTGGCTATGAATCTGAACGAGCGTTCCGGCGGAAAGATCGCCATCCGCTGGTATAACACCGGCAAGGAGCAGTATCATGCCAAGCTGATGTTCATCGCCAAAGCCTCCGGCAAATCTATTGTGCTGGGCGGCTCAACGAACTTCACAACCCGCAATCTGGATGATTATAATCTGGAAAATAACCTGTGGGTGTCCGTGCCGCAGGACCAGCCGCTTTATGCGGAGATGACCGGCTATTTCAACCGGCTGTGGAATAACGAGGATGCTGAATACAGCCTGCCGCTTGAGGAGTATCAGAGCGGAGTCACCTGGCTGAAATACGTCCTCTACAGGATACAGACCAGGCTGGGCTTCACTACTTTTTAAGCATAGGCAGACAAATAACCGCCTGGAAGCCTGAATGGCTTCTTCCGGCGGTTATTGCATTTGCATGTGCTTGTCTATATTGCGGCAGCCTGCCCTCTGCTTACAGCAGCGGCGACATGAGCCGGGCTGCCGATTCCAGCAGCCGCTCCAGCAGCCGTTTGTTCATAAAAGCCTCATGCACAATCTGGCGTGTGGACAGCAGATCACGCTCGAAATCAGCCACAATGCGGGCCACACTCTCCGTCTGCAGCAGCAGCGCATTCACCTCAAAATTGAGGTGGAAGCTGCGCATATCCATATTGGCTGTACCGATTGTGGCCACCTCCCCGTCGATAATGAGCAGCTTGGAGTGAATAAAGCCCTTCTCGTATTCATATATCTTTACCCCGGACTCCAGCAGCGCCGGAAAATAGGAATGCGAAGCCAGGAACGGCAGCCACTTGTCCGGCTTGGCGGGAAACAGGAGGCGCACATCAAGCCCTGACATGGCGGCTACCCGCAGCGCGGTCAGAATGTCCTCATCCGGGATAAAGTAGGGGCTGGCGATCCACACCGATTTTTCCGCAGAGGTAATCATGGAGAAAAAGATGTTCTTCAGCGCCCGCCGCTCATTGTCCGGCCCGCTGGCAATAATCTGCACGGCCCCGTCCCCATTGGTAAACCGCAGCTGAGGCGACAGATAATCCTGCTCCAGGATCGACTCGCCGGTGGTGTGCAGCCAGTCCTGCAGGAAGATAATCTGCATCGTCCGCACCGCCTCACCCCGCAGCAGCATATGGGTATCCCGCCAGAAGCCGTACGTTTTGCTCCGGCTCAGGTATTCGTCCCCGACGTTCAGCCCGCCCATGAAACCCACATCCCCGTCGATCACGACGATTTTGCGGTGATTGCGGTAGTTAACCCGGCTGGAGAAAAAGGAGGTGGAATTGCCGTAAGCCGCCACCCTCACCCCCGCATCGGTCATCTCCTTCAGAAAAGCCTTGGAGAGCTGCATGCTGCCCACGGCATCGTACATAAATCTGACGGCAACACCCGCACGGGCCTTCTCAATCAGAATCTGCTGAATCCGCGTCCCGATGTGGTCTGCACGGAAGATGTAGTACTCCATATGGATATGATGCTGCGCCTGCCTCAGCTCCAGCAGCAGCGTGCCGAACGTTTCCTCCCCGTTGGTCAGAATCCGGGTCTCCGAGCTGAACGAGACCGGCGTCCGGGCAAGCCGCTGTGACAGCCCCAGCAGCTTCTGGCGGGTGGAATCAAATATCGACCAGTCCTGGTATGTATGCAGGGCATCGTTCTCGATCCGCTCGTAGGCCATCAGGTCACGCTGCGCTTTTTTGTCATACTTGCGCCGTTTAAATACATTCTGTCCGAACAGAAAATAAAACACCAGTCCAAGCACCGGAATAAGCGCAAGCAGCAGAATCCAGGCCATCGTAGTGGAGGGGTTACGGTTCTCCATAAAAATACCCAGGCCAATGGAAATTACCGTCAGCGTGGAGAAAATACTGATGATCGTCCCCGCCGTACTGCCAAAAATGCCGAATCCGAAATAATAAAATGCCAGCAAAGCTGCAATAATGACCAGAGCCTGCAATCCTCTTCTCATAGACAACCTACTCTCTTCTTCAACCTTTCAATACTTGAATTTCCCATCTATATATTACCTGAAGAATCGTTTTCTTCCTACTGGTTTGAATTGGCCCGGAATCTATACTATAATCTTTTTGACCATCCAGTCAATTGTAGAACCACCAAGTCAGAAAGGGGCTTCAACAGCTTGTGGCTGATAAAAATGCAAACAGACAGGAACTGATTATCAAGACCGCCATGCAGCTGTTCGCGGTAAAAGGCTCGTCCTCCACCTCCATGCAGGAAATTGCCGAGCTGTGCGGGATTTCAAAGGGCAGCCTCTACCTCGTATTCAAATCCAAGGAGGAGCTGGAGCGCAGCATTTACATGCACTGTTTCCGGATGATTCATGATCCGCTTCAGCGGGAAGAGCTGCAGAGCCGCAGCAGCCCGCGGGAAAAGCTGCGCAACCAGGTGGAGATCCTGCTTACCCATGTATACGAGCTGCGCGAGTTTTTGCAGCGGCAATTTCAGGAGCTGGCCGGGAAAGGCGGCAATGAGGTGCCGGAATGGATCCGCAAGGCAAGTGCACCGCTTGTACTGTGGTTCCAGAACAAGCTGAACACACTCTACGGGCCTCAGATTCTCCCGTACACAGGGGATCTGTTCCTGTTCGCGGACGGCATGCTCCATGCCTTCATCCGGCTGATCTTTGGCCAGGAATCGCAGGTTGCGATCTCGCGCATGGCGGATCATCTGGTCGATCTGCTCGACATCGTTGCGCAAGGCCTGCTTACCGGCCGGCAGGAGCCGCTGATTGCCGCTGCCGTGCTGGAGAGCTGGCTGAGCGGCCATGAGGACAGCCGGCGCCGCAGCCCGCTGCAGCTCATCAAGGAGATGCGGAATACGCTCAGCAGCGCTCCGTCTGCCGGTCAACCGGACGCAGACGATGGTCTGGAGTCCCTGTCCATCCTGGAGGGCGAATTCCTGATGCCGGAGCCCCGCAAAGCGATTATCCGGGGAATGATCGCCAACCTCCAGGCTTATCCTGCTGTGCACGGGGAGCTTGAAGCACTGCAAAAGCTAGTTTCGCCTTACATTCCAAATTCATGCGCTTTTTTAGAGAGAGGAGCAGAAACGTAACTTATGAAAAGCCTGATTCAATTTTCGCTCAAAAACAAATTTGCGATTTGGCTCCTGACGATCATTATCGTATTTGCCGGATTGTACAGCGGTCTGACGATGAAGCAGGAGACACTGCCTAATATCAGCATCCCTTATCTTAGCGTTACAACGATATATCCTGGTGCAGCGCCTGAGGGCGTCGTTAATGATGTCAGCAAGCCGCTGGAGCAGAAGCTCCGCAATGTGGACGGTGTCAAGACCATTACATCTTCATCTCTGGAAAATGCATCCAGTATTCAGATTGAGTTCGATTACGGAACGAATCTGGATAATGCCACAGCCGCTGTACGCGAGGCGCTGAATGAAGTGACCCTGCCGGAGGATGCCCGGAAGCCGCAGATCTCCCGGTTCAGCCTAAGCTCGCTGCCGGTTATCTCGCTCAGCCTGGCGGGCAACGGCTCGGCGGACCTTGAGGAGCTGACCCGTATTGCCGAGAACGACATCCGGCCTGCCCTGGAAGATATCGAGGGTGTCGCCTCCGTATCGATCGCCGGCCAGTATGTAAAGGAAGTCTCCCTCAAGTTTGACCAGGCGAAGCTGAAGCAATACGGCCTGACCGAAGATACGGTGAAAGGCATTGTCCAGGCCTCGTCCCTGCGTGTACCGCTTGGCCTCTTTGAAATGGACGAATCGCAAAAGGCGGTTGTCGTTGACGGTAACATCAGCACGGTGGAGGATCTTGAAAATCTGGCGGTGCCGCTTGTCCCTTCCGCTGCCGCCGGTTCAGCTGGCGCGGGTGCAGGAGCGGGCGGTGCTGGTGCTGGTGCGGGCGCACCTAATGCAGGTGCCGCAGCTGCCGCCGGGCTTCCGACCGTGAAGCTTGGAGAGCTTGCCGCAATTGAGGTTACCGGCAAATCGGAGTCGATCTCCCGTACGAACGGCAAGGAATCCATCGGTATCCAGATTGTGAAGGCTAATGATGCCAACACGGTTGAGGTTGTAAACAGCGTTAAGGACAAGACCGAGGAGCTTAAACAGCAGTACGGGTCGCTTGACCTGACTGTACTTCTTGATCAGGGTAAGCCGATTGAGGATTCTGTGCATACGATGCTGTCCAAAGCTGTTTTCGGTGCCCTTTTCGCAGTCCTTATCATCCTGCTGTTCCTGCGGAATATCCGCTCAACCATCATTTCCATTATCTCCATTCCGCTGTCGCTGCTCATTGCTGTGCTGTGTCTGCGCCAGATGGACATTACTCTTAATATGATGACGCTGGGCGCGATGACCGTAGCTATAGGCCGGGTAGTCGACGACTCGATTGTCGTTATTGAGAATATTTACCGCCGCATGTCGCTTTCCGGCGAGAAGCTGCGCGGCAGAGAGCTGATCAGCGCGGCTACGCGCGAAATGTTCGTACCCATCATGTCTTCGACGATTGTTACGATCGCCGTATTCCTGCCGCTTGCTTTTGTCAGCGGAATGGTGGGCGAGCTGTTCCTGCCGTTTGCCCTGACCATGGTCTTCTCGCTGATTGCATCGCTGATTGTGGCCATCACCCTTGTGCCTGCACTGGCTCATTCCTTGTTCCGGGGCGGTCTCAAAAAAGGCAAAAAAGTACACGAAGAAAAGCCCGGCAAAATGGCTGCCGGTTACCAGAGAATCCTGGACTGGTGTCTTTCCCATAAACTGATTACGTTTGGAGCCGCAGTACTGCTGCTTGCAGGCAGCTTGTTCCTGATCAAACCGATCGGAGTCAGCTTTATGCCTTCCCAGGAGGACAAGAGTGTAATCATGACCTTCTCGCCGAAAGCCGGGCAGACGGCTGAGGATGTACAGGAGCAGGGTCTGAAGGCAGAGAAGTTCATTCTCGCCCAGGAGCATGTGACCAACCTGCAGTACTCCATCGGGGGCAGCGGGTTCATGGGAATGGGCTCTAATAATTCCGGCCTTTTCTATATTACCTATGACAGCGATACTCCTGACTTTGAAACGGTAAAAGAAGAGCTGATTGAAAATCTGACGGCTGAAGTGCCGGATGGCGTGTGGGGTGACATGTCCGGCATGGCCGGCGGCGGTCTCGGCGGGAATACGCTGACTGTAAATATCTTTGGCGACACGCTGGAGCAATTGAAGCCGGTGGCAGACGAGATAGCCGGCATTGTAAATGCCGACACCAAAAACTTCAAGGACGGGGATACCAGCCTCTCCGAATCGTATGAGCAATACACGATCGTTGCCGATCAGGCCAAGCTCAGCTCGCTCGGTCTGACTGCCGGACAGCTCGCTATGAAGCTGAGCCCGGTTAATACCCGTCCGGTGCTGACCGAAGTGGCTGTGGACGGCAAGAATTACAACGTCTACATTGAAGCTGATACAACTACTTACAGCAGCATTCAGGAGATGGAAGACGCCCTGCTTGCCTCGCCGCTTGGATTTACAGTGCCGGTCAGCCAGGTCGCAACCATCGAAAAAGGCACTTCGCCGGACTCAATCACCCGGATCGACGGTAAAATGAGCGTAGAAGTCACTGCAGACATTATCGCTACTGACGTAAACAGTGCTTCCAACAGTGTGAAGGAAAAAATAGAAGCGCTCGATCTCCCTGATGGAGTCACTGTCTCCTTTGGCGGTGTAACCGAGCAGATCAATGAAACCTTCGGCCAGCTTGGAATCGCCATGGCAGCGGCCGTTGCCATTGTATACTTCGTGCTCGTCGTCACCTTCGGCGGCGGTCTTGCACCGTTTGCGATCCTGTTCTCTCTGCCGTTCACCGTCATTGGCGCCCTCGTCGCCCTGCTGCTGGCCGGGGAGACGCTGAACGTCTCTGCGCTCATGGGCGCGCTGATGCTGATCGGGATCGTCGTTACCAACGCGATCGTACTGATCGACCGTGTCATCCACAAAGAAAACGAAGGAATGACCACGCGGCAGGCCCTGCTTGAGGCCGGCGGCACCCGTCTCCGTCCGATTCTGATGACGCGCTGGCCACTATCGGTGCACTGCTTCCGCTGGTCACCGGACTCGAGAACAGCGCCGGCATTATTTCCAAGGGACTCGGCGTGACCGTTATCGGCGGTCTGGTCAGCTCTACCCTGCTGACACTCGTTGTCGTGCCGGTGGTCTATGAGTTCCTGATGAAATTCCGCAAGAAGCGGGCCCAGGAGTAAATCTTAAAAAGCCGAAAAAGGCGCCTTCCTTAAACGGAAAGGCGCCTTTTCAGCATTAAGTATATTCAGCATATAGCCAGGATAGCGTTCCCGCCATCCTAAGCCATTGTTGAGGCGCTGCTCTCCAGCGAAGCCCTCCAGGCCTGCAGCATCTGCAGATCCTGCGGCAGAAACTCCTCCAGCATCCGGCTGAGGCTCAGGTATAACGGGCTGGTGGTTGCTTCCTTGAGCAGAGTGCAGAATTGCGGCATCCATTTCAGCAGATGCTCCTCCAGGAAGCGCTCCTGAATGTCCAGCAGCTCCATTGCGCTGCGGACAGAGAAGCTGTTGAACAGCATCCGCTCATGCATTACAGCCATGAATTCCAGTTCAATTGAAATATGATCATCCGCTTCTCCGCTGCACTTCTTAAACACAATGCCTGCTGAGGCATACAGCTCGGACAGCTCATTGCAGAATTCCTGCTCCCGGCCGAGCTGAATGGCTTCCCTTGCAGAGAACGGGCTTACTGTACAGTCGTTCAGCAGTCTCATATACTCGGCCTTTTCCTTCTCGCAGATCTCCGGAAGCCGCGAAGGGTCCTGGACGCACAGGTAACGCTTCAGCTCCCGTCCGCCTTCCGTCAGCTCTGCAGCAATGCTCATCATCTGCCGGTTCGCTCTCCACTGGGCGACAAGCGAGAGCGTCGGCTTTCTGCCGTAAAAATCAACCAAGATTTGATATATTAACCCGCGGCTCTCGAGCCAGCGGCTAAACACCTCCGGTACAACAAGCGCTGGAACAGTGGGTATCGTCATTTTGCAAAACCTCCCTATTGGTTTGACCGGGCGCATCTTCTAAAGGCAGCTGACCGCTGCTGCGCTTCCGGTATCATAGCTGTGTCTTTCGCAAAAGATCAAATAAATAACTTCTGTCTAGGCACCTTTATTATATCGAACATGTAAAGCGCTTTCGGTGAGCATTCTATGACCATTGGGAGAAATTGTCGCACTTCTGTCAAATTTAGACCATGTCTCTTTACCATTGTCCCCCTATCATTTAGGTTGTCCTTTTATTGACGGAAACTACAGTAGTCTTTAAAATTTAATATAAAATGTATCATGAAGAAGGGAAGAGCTTATGGAACCGTTGACGGACCCTTTTGGACGATTACATGATTATCTCCGCATTTCGGTTACAGACCGCTGCAACCTGCGCTGCATTTATTGTATGCCGGCGGAAGGAATGCAATTCCAGCCGCAGGACGAGATTATGAGCTATGAAGAAATTACCGCTGTAGTAAAGGCGCTCGCGCCGCTCGGGCTCCGCAAAGTACGGCTCACCGGCGGAGAACCGCTGGTGCGTAAGGATCTGGAGCAGCTCGTCTCGATGATTGTTGCCATACCGGGAATTGACGATATCTCACTCACCACCAACGGCCTGATGCTCCCCGCCAAAGCCGCCCTGCTGAAGCAGGCCGGGCTGTCGCGGGTGAATATCAGCCTAGATTCACTGAAGCAGGACCGCTTCTCGATGATTACGCGTGGCGGTGATGTCTCCAGGGTGCTTAAGGGAATTGAAGCCGCCCATACGGCCGGTCTCTCCCCGATCAAGCTGAACGTCGTGCTGATGAAGGGCATCAATGATGATGAAATCAAGGATTTCATCTCGCTCACTTTGAACAGCCCGCTTAATGTGCGGTTCATTGAATATATGCCGATCGGCAGTGCCAGCGATTCCTGGCGGCAGACCTATCTGCCGCTGGAGACGGTCATCGACGCCTGCACTGCGGCCGGCTGGACAACCGAGGAAGCCGGGATGCCCTCCGGCAACGGCCCTTCACAGAACCGGCGCGTTACCGGTGCGCAGGGCACCTTCGGGCTGATCCATCCGGTCAGCGAGCATTTCTGCGACAACTGCAACCGGCTGAGGCTGACGGCCGACGGCCACATCAAGGCCTGCCTGTACTGGGCGGACGAATACAATGTACGCCGCTCGTGCAGGACCCTGCGGCTGTGCAGGACTTGTTCCGCCGGGCGCTGGGCAACAAGCCGCATAATCATGAGATGGCGCTGGCCCTGGAGAAGAAGGCCCAGAGCCATACGCCGACCAAGCGGCGCATGTCGCAGATCGGCGGCTGACATAAGACGGGGGTGTTCCAACAGCCTGTAACGGCTGTTTGGAACACCCCCGTATATTTTTTTGAAATCCTGCCAATCGTCAGGGCCTGTTTCCGTGTCACCGCCCTGTTATGCGGGATTATTTTAGGCCTGGAAGCTTCTCCACAGCTGAAGCCCCATATAAACAGCCATTACCCAGATCAGCAGTGCCGATCCCCGGTTCAGCAGCCGGATGGCCTTGCCTGTGGTATCCGCACGTCCGAGTATTCTGCCTGCCCCTGCCAGACCCAGGAACCACATCCAGGATACAGCAGCAGTTGCCGCAGCGAATCCCCAGCGTTCAACCCCTTCGTAGCCGAGCGAGCCCGTACCGATAACACCGACCGTATCCAGCAGGGCATGCGGATTCAGGAGTGACACCGACAGCGCGTAGCCGACCTGCCCCCTGGTTGAGAGCTGCTTCACCTCACCGGATGCCGGAGCCGCCGACCATATCTGCCAGCCCATGTACCCAAGGAACAGCACGCCCGCCCCGTAGACTACCGGAGTCAGCCAGTCCAGCGTAAGCAGCAGCAGCGACACACCGCCGACCGCAGCCGCAATCAGCAGCGTATCACACAGCGCAGCCGTTACAACGACGGGCAGCACACTGCGAAACCGCGAATGTAGTGCCCCCTGGTTAAAGACAAATATGTTCTGCACCCCTAACGGTAAGATCAGTCCAAAAGCCAGAATCATTCCATGTACAATTGCCTCTGTCATTATAAGCTCCCCTTTTCCGCCATTCCGTTGCCCGTTTATCGTACACGCTTCCGTCCCGCCAGTAACCATCCAAATCTTATTCAGCCTGCCAGCCAAATTAAGAACAAACTGCAGAATATGATATACTCCGGGAAAAGAGTCCACAAGAGACTAGCTATATACGATCAATATACTCAGCATAGAAAAGGAGCCTGCCCTTTGAATTCGAACTCCAGCCGGCCAGGCGTCCGGCAAGCCCGCACCCCATCGCAGAATACTGTTAGCTCTGCACCATCAGGTGTAACACTCGACAATGCGCCGCCTGCCGCCTATCTTCAGGAGGACTGGCGGCCAGACCCCGTTTCTCCGCTGCCGCTGCACGTGCAAATATCGTCCTGCTTCAGCGCAAGGATCAGCAGCGGCGCCTGGCCCGCGGGCATGAAGCTGGCCCCGCAGCGTGAGCTCTGCCGCCTGCTAGGCGTGAACCGCAGCACGTTAATGACGGCGCTGGGGACGCTTGCCGGGCAGGGGCTGATTGAGGGCAGACGCGGCGGGGGAACCCGGGTTACCGCTGCCGACAACCACAGTAACAACAGTACTGCTCCCGGCAGCTGGAGTGATTATCTGGAGGAGGGAACACATTACCCCAATCTTCCAGCGGTGCAGGCGATCAACCGGCTTGAATTCGAGCCGGGACTGATCCGCCTCGGTACCGGCGAGCCCGCGCCTGAGCTGCTGCCCGGCGAAGCCATGACCCGGGTGCTGGCGGAGCTCGTCTCCCGGCCGTTGCCGCCCCTGGCCTACGAGGAGCCGCTCGGCAACTCCGGGCTCCGCAGCGCCGTCAGCCGCCAGCTGCTGAAGCAGGGGATTCAGGCTGAGCCCGGCTCCATTCTGATCACCTCCGGCGCGCTCCAAGGGCTGCAGCTGATTGCCCTGGGACTCTTGCCGCGCAGCTCGACAATCCTGCTGGAGAAGCCGTCCTACCTCTACTCCATTCATGCCTTTCAATCTGCAGGCATAAAGTTCAGCGGCTTGCCGGTGGATGAGAGCGGCATGGTGGTCAGCCGGCTGGCGGCGGAAGCCCTGCGGACCAAGGCGGCCATGCTCTATACCATCCCGAGCTTCCACAATCCAACCGGAATTGTCATGGATGAGACGCGGAGGCAGGAGCTGATGGCGGTCTCCGGCGGGCTTGGACTGCCGATTCTGGAGGACGGGGCTTATCAGGAGCTGTGGCTGGATGCACCGCCCCCGCCGCCGCTGAAGACACTGGACCGCGAGGGCAGAGTGCTGCACCTGGGCACACTCTCCAAAGCGGCCAGTCCGGGCCTGCGCATCGGCTGGATCGTCGGGCCGGAGCCGGTCATCCGCCGGCTTGCAGACATCAAAATGCAGACCGATTACGGTGCGAGCTCCCTGTCCCAGATGGCCGCCGCCCGGTGGCTGGATGGCGGCTACCACGAAGAGCATCTTACGCTGCTGCGCAGCCGGCTGCGTCAACGGCGCATGCTGATGCTGCAGCTCCTGGACGCCCACTTCAGCGGGCTCGCCTCCTGGAGCGTACCGTCCGGCGGCTTCTACATTTGGCTGTCGCTGGACCGCCCGCTGCCGCTGCGCCGGCTGTTCGAGTCCGCCCGGCGGGCCGGACTGCTGCTGAATACCGGCGATCTGTATGACCGCGGCGACAGCCGGCATCTCCGCTTGTCCTACGCGTATGCATCTCCCGATGAACTGCAAAGCGGACTGCCGGCATTGGCCGCAATTATAAAAGAACACCACATCTAAAAAAAAGAGCAGCAGCTGACAAATTGACATTTGTCAGCTGCTGCCCCCCCACAAGATTTGCTGCGCCATATCAGGCGGCTTTATTGAAGCCGCTGCGGCAGCCGGACCACAAAAGCCGTACCCTCACCGGGACGGCTTGTTACTTTTATAGTTCCCTCGTGAAGCTCGACGATTTTCTTCACCAGCGACAGACCCAGCCCGCTTCCGCCCCCGCTGGCGCTCCGCGCTTTATCCGCCTTGTAGAACCGTTCAAAAATCCTCGGCAGCTCCTCCTCCGCAATCCCGATTCCGCTGTCCCGCAGCTCCACTTCGACGCCTTGCTCCACCGGCCTCAGCCGGACATAAATCTGCCCGCCCTGCGGCGTGAATTTGATGCTGTTATGCAGCAGGTTGGTCCATACCTGGCTCATCAGATCCTGGACGGCAACGACCATCGTTTCCCCCAGATCTGCCTCCACTTCAATATCTTTTTCCAGCCACTGCGGCTCGGCAGCCAAAATCATTTCGCGCAGCTGCCTGTCCAGCCGGTACGGCTTCGTCTCAAAGGGAAAGCTCCCCGCCTCCAGCGCAGACAGCTTCAGCAGATTGTCGCTGAGCCCTGACAGCCGGCTGCTCTCTGCCTCGATAATATCCAGGTAATGCTGTCTGGCCTCGGCACTGAGACCTTCATCCCGCAGGGCGCGGGCAAAGCCGCGGATAGAGGTAAGCGGCGACTGGATTTCATGCGACACATTGGAGATGAAGTCCTGGCGCATCATCTCCATCCGGCCCAGCTCACTGGCCATTTCATTAATGCCCTCCACAATACTGCCGAACTGGCCGTAGCGCCGGCTGTTTTCGATCTCCACCTTGAAGTTCCCCTGGGCAATTTGCCGCATGGCGGTAATGATCGGGATGTAAAAGGCCCGTTCATCCCCCCGCAGACGGCCGATCAGCGCCGTTGTGCCGGCCAGCAGAAACAGAATGAGGAACTGCAGCACCATCGTCAGCAGCTGGGACTTATACGGAGTAAGTGACCAGCCAAAATGCTTCTCCAGCAGCTTTAGCCCGAAATACCCGCCGTTCCATGAGAGATAGAATCCGGTAATCACCGCGAGGATACCCAGAACCGCCTTGAAAATATCCGCCGCCCTGCCTCTGCCCATCTATTTATCCACCTCCATTCGGTAGCCCAGCCCGCGGATCGTACGGATGTTAAACCCATACCCTTCCCGGGGAAACCGCTCGCGCAGCCGGCCGACATGCACATCCAGCGTCCGCTCATTCCCTTCAAAATCATAACCCCAGATCTCCTCAATCAGCCGGTCACGCGTCAGTGTCTGGCCGGGATAGCTGGCCAGCTTGAACAGCAGCTCAAATTCCTTGAGCGGCAGGGTAAGGCTGCCGAATTCCGAGGAGATCTCATAGGTTTTACGGTTCATCCGTAAATGGCCGATAGTAACACTCTGCGCGGCTGAAATCTGGTAGCGCTTCAGCAGCGCTTTTACCCTGGCAATCAGCACCGGCGGCTCAAACGGCTTCACCAGATAATCGTCAGTACCGAGCTCAAACCCTTTAACAATCTGCGCGGTTTCTCCCTTGGCGGTCAGCATCAGAATGGGAATATCATAGCTCCTGCGCAGCTCGCGGCACAGCTCCCAGCCGTCCATCCGGGGCATCATCACATCAATAATCGCCAGATCCGCACCGTTCTCCTCCATAAGCTGCAGCGCCTCCACACCATCGGAAGCACAGTATACCTCATCCATCCCTTCAGCCCTCAAAAAGACTTCCACCAATTCGCGGATGTGCGGATCGTCGTCCGCCACCAGTATTTTGGCCATATTCCAAAGGTGCCTCCTCTCCCTCTGCCGGGGCGCTCTCCAGCTCAGGTACATTCATTTGCAGCTGCTGCTCCGCGAATTCCCGGTACAGCTCATGATCCAGCAGCAGCTCCTTGTGTGTGCCTTTTCCGGTAATCCGGCCTTTTTCCATAAAAATAATCTGGTCCGCGTTCACGACCGTCGCCAGCCGGTGGGCAATAACAATCGTCGTCCGCCCCTTCATCAGGTTCGACAAAGCCTTTTGTACAACCGCCTCAGACTGGCTGTCAAGGCTTGAGGTTGCCTCATCCAGCATCAGAATCTGCGGATCACGCAGCAGCGCCCGGGCAATCGCAATCCGCTGGCGCTGTCCGCCGGACAGCTTCACGCCGCGTTCACCGACATCGGTCTGATACCCGTCCGGCAGCTCCTCAATGAACTTGTCGGCATAAGCCATCTCCGCTGCACGCCGCATTTCTGCTTCCGTGACTTCCCGGTCCAGCCCATAGGCGAGATTGTCGGCAATCGTTCCGGCGAGCAGGGGGCTTTCCTGTGATACATAGCCGATCAGCTTACGCCAGGAGCGCAGCGAGAACGTGGAAACAGGCTTGCCGCCAAGTTTAATGAGGCCGTGATCCGGCCGATAAAAGCGTTCCAGCAATGAGAAAAGAGTTGTTTTCCCGCCGCCGCTCGGACCCACAATCGCTGTAACCTGACCCGGCTGCATGGTGAAGCTGACCTTGTTCAGCACCTGCTCGCCAGTCTTATATCCAAAGCTCAGGTCTTCTATCACAATTGGCTCTTCCACCTGAACGGCTTCCTCAGCCCCTTCATACACCTCCTCTTCCGCTGCCAGCGTTTCAATGATCCGTTCCGAAGCGCCTTTGGCCTTCTGGATCTGGGTGAAGAATTGGGTCAGCTGGGTCAGCGGCATCACAATCTGGATCAGATAGAGGATAAAAGCGACCAGTTCGCCTGCGGTTAACGCACCCGACGACACCTGCATACCACCGTAGCCGATAATCACCACCAGCAGCATCATGAACACGAAGGAGACCAGCGGGCTGATCATTGCACTTATTTTACCTTCACGTATGCCAAAAGAGAGCAGATTCATAATGCCGGTCCGCCCGGCCTCATATTCTCTCGCTTCCGCCCCCGAGGACTTCACCAGCCGGATTTCAGACAGCACCCCGCTTAACGTAGCGGTAAAAGATGCCGTTTCATCCTGTGTCCCTTTGGATATTTTGTACATCTGGCGGCCCAGCGGCACAAGGATGAGCGCGGACAACGGCAGGACTGTGAATAGTACGAGTGTCATTTTCCAGTTCAGATACAGCAGCACTGAAATCGAGCCGACAATCGAAATCACGCCGGTGAACAGGCTGGCCAGATGCTCGGAAATGAGTGTTTTGAGAATCCCGGTATCATTGGTCATCCGGCTGACGCTTTCGCCTGTGCGGTTATCGTTGAAATAGGACACGGGCAGCACCAGGAATTTGCGCCACAGCCGGTCACGCAGCGCTGTACTGTCTTTTGTCCAACATAGTTCAGCAGGTAAATGGACACACCGCCGGCAATCGTCTGGGCGATGAACGCACCGGCAATGCCCGCAATCTGCAGCTTGCTAATGGAGGCCAGGGAGAATCCGTCGACCAGATTCTTAGTGAACATGGGAATGACGAGGCCGACCAGGGTTGAAACCATGCTCAGCAGAACGGCAACTGTAAGAAGCCCGTAGGAGGGCTTGGTCTGATGCAGCAGCTTCAGGAACGGCTTCATGGCCGCACCCTGCCGCTCCTTCCGGCCCGGTTTATTTGTATTCATGGGATTTCCTCTTTTCTTGGCGGTTTGAGCTTCTGGAGCTTAAGTCTTGCGCTGATGTTCTCCGCCTCAGTTCTTATCATATTGCGGATATTTAAACTGAAATTAAACAGAATCACTTAATGTCTTAGAGCTCACCGCACAAGCGCTGCAGCTGCGGCGTAGTCCTCGGGCGTGTTCATGTTGAATACAGGAGATGGCGTATCGGCTGCAGCTGGTGTAAACCCGGACTCCGGCACATACAGCACGTCCAGCTTATTAAGACAGTCCATGACCCTGTAATTGCCGGCCTCAAGCGCAGTCTCCAGCACGGGGAGCACCCGCTTGTGATACAGGCCGAGCAAAGGCTGTACCCGGCCATCACCGGATACTGCTACTGCGGCATCTGCACCGCCGGTCAGCCCTGGGCTGCCGGTATTCATTTGGCTTTCTGCATGAGAAGTGAGCATATAACGCAGAAACTCCGCCGAGGCAAACGGCAGGTCACAGGCCGCTACCAGATTCCATTCCTGCTGCGTATGGCTGAGCGCGGCGTGAAGTCCAGCCAGCGGGCCGCAGCCCGGATAGACATCGGTCACCTGCAGCAGCCCGAGGCTGCTGTACTCCCGGCGCTGCCGGGGTCCGCAGGCGATGATTGTACTTTCCGCCAGCTGCCCCAGCTCGTCCGCCAGCCGGGCCAAGACTGGCCTGCCGCCAAGCTCAAGCAGCGCTTTATCTGTTCCCATCCGGCGCGAAGCTCCGCCGGTGAGTATAATTCCTGAATAATGCGTCATGTTGTCCTCCTGTTGCGGGATATAATATGATAATCGTATCAGACTTTACCATCTGAAAACAGCGAAACGGCGGGATAATAAGCGTCTGTACGTGACGGGTTAAAAGGATCCGCAAAAGTACAATCTGCTACTGGAGTGTTATGTGCATGCGTCGCTATAAAAGGCCGGCTTGTACTCTTTTTAAGGCTGCTTTTTGTAAAACATGGTTTGTATCCCTTTTCAACTAATGTTACAGTGATATATGAGGCCTATTTCATAGTGCTTCCATGGAAGGCATGGCATCTGGCGGGAAAGGAGTGCCCAATTTGCGGGACAATGACAATAAGCAGCCAACTTTTGCCTCTCTGAAATGGTTTAACTTTTTTGTATACGGGACAGTCGTTCTGTTCACCAGCTTTTTTCCGCTTTATCTGCAGGATGTCGGCATGAACAAGCTTGAAATCGGCAGCCTGATGTCGGTAGGCGCACTGGTTTCCATCGTAGCCAATCCGTTCTGGGGAATCTGGACGGACAAGTATCAGAATATCCGGAGGATCGTCCTCGTTATGCTTACCGGGACACTGGTTCTGTCGCAGCTCGTTTTTCAGGCCTATACATATGAAATGATTTATATCTCCATCCTATTTTTTTATTTCTTTCAGGGTCCTCTGTTTGCCCAGAGCAACACCATGATTCTGAGCTATATCGAGGATACCGGAAACCGCTTCAGCTCCTACAGGCTGTGGGGGTCGCTGGGCTGGGCCTTTACAGCTATTTTGGCGGGTCCGGTGATTGACTGGGCTGGCGTTTCCGTGTTGTCCTATCTGTTCGCAGTGCTGCTCGGCCTGGCGATGCTCGCCCTCGTTGCACTTCCGCGGCTGAGTCACTCCATCGGAATTGCGCCGCTGCCGTTCAAGGGCTTCCGGCAGATTTTTTATAATCCGTTCTTTCTGTGCTTCATCTTCTTCGGTATTCTGGTGTCCATCCCCAATACGATGAACAACACCTTTGTGTCGCTGTATATAACCGAGCTTGGCGGCAGCAAAACCATGATCGGACTCGCTGTCTTCCTCTCCTCCATTCTGGAGATGGGCGTGCTGGTGCTGTGCGACCGCTTCCTGAAGCGCAAAATTTCCGTGCTGCTGGGCTTGCTGGCTGCAGTAAGTGCGCTGTTCCTGTTCCGCTGGGGCCTGATGGCCGGGGCAACTTCCCCGGTTCAGGTGGCCCTCATCCAGATTCTGCATTGCATTACCTTCGGGGGCTTCTTCTATGTCGGCACCCAGCTGACGATGCTGCTGGTTCCAAAGCCGTACCGCTCCTCCGGACAGGCGTTATATACACTGACCTGGAGCGGCATCGCCGGTATTCTGGGCGGCGTGCTCGGCGGCTGGCTGTACCAGAACCTGGGCGCCCAGAGCATGTACCAGTCCGGTGCCTTCCTCGCCTTCATCGGAACCTGCGGCTTCGGCCTGATGGCGCTGTTCGTCACCCGCGGCGGCTACCGCCCAAATGCCCAGGAGGAGCTGGAGGAGTTTGAGAATTGAGATGCGAGGGGCGTTATGGACAGATAGCGTGCAGACCGGGACACTGTAATGGCCGCGTGGTCCCGTCCGGGGCACGTGCCTTGAGGCGCGGGACCTGAGTCAGTGTTTGCGCTACGGCAGAGCACTTGATGAGGAAGCGGACAACTTTGGGTATGGGACAGCAGGACATGGCTTTTAATTCGTTCCATTCTACTCCCGCTGGCCTAAATAACGGTGATGTCATTGACGCTGCTAACCGGCGGATTTTATAATCAAAAAAACGGACGAAGAACGTCCCGTACTCCAAGCTTATTGGGGTGCGGGACGTTTTTTATATTTTTGTATATAGGGGACATTTATAAATGGGATTTGTTGATGAACATGAGAAATGGCTGAGCCGGCATAAGCGGAGGAGGACCGGCGAACGTCTGGATCGTCTGGAGCGGGGGCACGGACATGGGGAGAAGTTATTTGCCGAGCGGGTATGGTGGCCGCTATTTGGGCATTTTAATCATCTTCATCCGGAGTATGAGGTTTCCGATTGGCGCGGCCGTCCTTACTTTGTTGACTATGTCTGGAAGCCGGGGCAGGTCAAGTTTGCGATTGAGATCAAAGGATATGGCCCCCATGTGCAGAATACCGACCGGACCAGATACCGCCAGGAGCTCAACAGAGAAACTTACCTGCAGATTGCAGGGTATCGTGTGGTCGCGGTGCCGTACGATGACCTGGAGTCTGCGCCGGAGCTGACTATTTCATTGCTAAAGGCTTTATTACTTTCGAGTTTGCTGACAAATGCTGATAATGAGAGCGGCAAGTATTCAAGGATGGAGCGGGAAATTCTGCGGCTAGCTGAGCGATCGGACGGAATCATCCGTCCTGTTGACCTGGTAAATGGTCTCGCCGCAGATCCCAAAACGATCAAAAGGCATATTACTCAATTGTGTGAAAAAGGCAGGCTAAAGCCTTTACGAGCCCACGGTAGCAATCGAGTCTGCCGGTATGAGTATATTCACTCCATGCTGGATGGTGAACTGTTGTAATACATAAACGAATAAATCAAAGGGATTTCTCCCTTTGATTCGTACCAGCAGCACACTATCCCAGGCCATTCAAAGGGATTTTTCCCTTTGATTTGCACCAGTAGCAGACTATCCAGGCCATTCAAAGGGATTTTTCCCTTTGATTTCGCACCAACAGCACACTATTCAGGCTTTTCAAAGGGATTTTTCCCTTTGATTCGCACTAGCGGCGCTCTATCCGGGCTTTTCAAAGGGATTTTTCCCTTTGATTCCTACCAGTAGCATACTATACTCCTTATTCAAAGGGACCTTTCCCTTTGGTTAGAGCCAGCAGCCGGCTGCCGCCCGCTAGATGCTGTCACCATCACGTAGCAGGAAACAAACCACAAAAAGGCTGTCCCCGTCATCGCAAGACAACAGGGACAGCCTTTTATTATGCAGCCTTACTTACCAGGCTGGAACGAGCTTTTCAGTGAAACGACCAGGTTGAACACAAGGTGTTCAGGGGTCGAGTACTTGCTGTCCACGTTAAAGTAACCGTGGCGGAAGAACTGGAACTTGTCCTGCGGCTTGCTGTCCTTCAGGCCCGGCTCCACGAAGCCCTGCAGGATCTGCAGCGAATTCGGGTTAAGCTGATCGAGGAAGCTTGGCTCAGGTTTGTCGGCAGACACCTCCAGGCCTTCCACTTCTGCCTCAGCATCGGCTTCTTCGGCCGAGATCAGCGGCTCATACAGGCGGAATTCTGCCGGAACAGCCTGGCCTGCATCGACCCAGTGCAGGGTGCCTTTGACTTTACGGCCGGTGAAGCCGCTGCCGCTTCTTGTCTCCGGATCATAGGTACAGTGCAGCTCTACAACCTCGCCGTTCTCATCCTTGATGAAGTCCGTACACTTGATGAAGTAGGCATTCTTCAGGCGCACCTCATTGCCAGGGAAGAGACGGAAGTACTTGTTCGGCGGCACCTCCATGAAGTCATCGCGCTCAATATAGATTTCGCGGGAGAACGGAATCTGGCGTGTGCCCATTTCCGGGTTCTCCACGTTGTTCTCAATCTCAAAATACTCCGTCTGACCTTCCGGATAATTCGTAATAACAACCTTCAGCGGCCGCAGTACGGACATAGTGCGCGGTACGGTCAGCTTCAGGTCCTCACGGATGAAATGCTCCAGCATCTGCAGGTCGACAAGGCCCTGGCTCTTAGAGATACCAGTCTCATGCACGAAGCTGCGGATCGCTTCCGGCGTATAGCCGCGGCGGCGCAGTCCGGAGATCGTCGGCATCCGCGGATCATCCCAGCCGTCAACATGGCCTTCATCCACCAGCAGCTTCAGCTTGCGCTTGCTGGTTACCGTCTGGGCCAGATTAAGCCGGCCGAATTCATACTGGTGCGGGGCTGCCTCCATCTCGCATTCAGCAATAACCCAGTCATAGAACGGGCGCTGGTCTTCGAACTCCAGAGAGCAAAGCGAGTGGGTGACATGCTCGATGGCATCCTCCAGCGGATGCGCAAAGGTATACATCGGGTAGATACACCATGCATCGCCGGTATTATGGTGATGGGAATGCGAAATCCGGTAGATGACCGGGTCGCGCAGGTTGATGTTAGGCGAAGCCATATCAATCTTGGCGCGCAGCACCTTCTCGCCGTCCTTGAATTCTCCTGCACGCATACGCCGGAACAGGTCCAGGCTCTCTTCAGCACTACGCTCACGGAACGGGCTGTTCTTGCCGGGTTCGGTCAACGTGCCGCGCAGCTCACGGATCTGATCGGCGGACAGATCGTCCACATAGGCTTTGCCTTTTTGGATCAGCAGCTCTGCCCGTTCGTACATTTCCCCGAAATAGTCGGATGCAAACCGCAGCTCTTCCCACTCGTACCCAAGCCACTTCACATCCTCTTTGATGGAATTAACATATTCCGTGTCCTCTTTTAGCGGATTGGTGTCGTCGAAGCGCAGGTTTGTTTTACCCCCGAATTCATCAGCCAGTGTAAAGTTAATCCAGATCGCCTTGGCATGTCCGATATGTAAATAACCGTTCGGCTCCGGCGGAAAGCGGGTGACCACTTCTTGTACTTTACCTGAGCTCAAATCTTCGGTAATAATATTCTTGATGAAATTGGAGGGTGTTCCACGGTTCTCCACAGCTATCAACCTCTCGTTCTGTAATTTACGTCCTTGTATAAACATGTTTCCTATTAATATACCCGTTAACCGGAGAATGATCAATGAAATGGGTAATGGAGTCCTCGCAAGCGGGAGGGCTTTGACTTCACTCCGGACGATAGAGTAGCATGGGAAGCATGAGGCTTTTACATTTTTCAGCCAATATGAATGGCTACGCCGTCCTGAACAGAACGGTATCCGTTTATGCAAGAAAGATACAGATAAAGCATTGCGTGAAACATGTACTTTCTTATATAAAAAAGGGGGACTCATCTATGAAGCCAATTAAGCTGCCAAAAGAGCAGCGCGATCTCATTACGGAGAACATCCGCAGCTATTTTGAAGCGGAACGCGGGGAAACGATCGGCCACCTTGCAGCGGACAACCTGCTGGAGTTTTTCCTTAAGGAGCTCGGTCCGGCTGTTTATAATGCTGCGCTGAGCGACTGCCGCTCCCTGGCCGTACAGCGGATGCAATCGCTCGAAGAGGACATTTATGCCCTCGAATGGAAAAAGCGTTAAGCACCATATCGGCCGGGCGTGAGAGGAGACAGCCGCATGTTTAATTATGTCGTAGATGATGAGCTTGTGCTAAAGCTGCTGATGCCGGAGCATGCCCGCCAGATGTTCGCGCTGGTAGAGCGGTCGCGGCTGCGGCTCAGACAATGGCTGCCATGGGTGGACGGAGTTTCCGAACAGGCCCATATCACCACTTTCATCAAAAATGCCGTCAAGCAGGGCAGCGACAACGGCGGCTTCACCGCCGGACTGTGGGTCCGCGGGGAGCTGGCCGGCGTCATCGGGTATCATGAGATCGACTGGCTCAGCCGCTCTGTCGGAATCGGCTACTGGCTGGGCGAAGGCTATGAAGGCAACGGCTATATGACCAGCGCCTGCCGTGTGTTTGTCGATTATGCCCTGCTGGAAATGGAGCTCAACCGGATTGAAATCCGCTGCGCCACCGGCAACAAAGCAAGCAGGGCCATTCCCGAGCGGCTGGGCTTCGTGTTCGAGGGTGTGCTCCGCCAGTCGGAAAAGCTGCCCCACGGCTATGTGAACCACGCCGTCTACGGCCTGCTGCGCAGCGAGTGGAAGCTGCTGGGCTGAAGCTAGGAGTGAGCCGCCTCGCGTTCTCAGCCGCACACACACTCAAACAGCCTGGGGGCTTGGCCGCCCAGGCTGTTTGCTGCTGCTTTTGCGGCAGATACCCGCAAAGCTTCCGCCTCACCAGGCTATGTACCCAATCCCGTCTACTCCCGCTCCAGCCATTTCTTGAAATCATCGCGGATCTCATCGGTCAGCGTGCTTAGCTCAGACAGCTCCTTGAGATCGGTTTTATCCTTCCGTCCGACCTCCATCGCCTTGAGCACCCGGCGGACCGAGTAGTCTCCCTCACCGGACTCGACCTTCACAACAGTATCACCGGCACCGACGGCGCCTTCACGCAGTACACGGAAATAAAAGCCGCTGAAGCCTGTGGAGAGCACCTTGGCCGGCATATCGTTCGCGCCATGCTTCTGTGAGAGCTTGAAGCACGGGAACCGCGGCTGGCTGACCTGCAGCAGTGCCGTTCCAATCTCATACACATCGCCGATGCAGACCTCGGTCTCCAGCAGCCCGCTTACCGTAATATTCTCACCAAAGGCGGAATACGCCAGCTTTTTGCCGAGCTGCTCCTCCCAAAATGTATAATGCTCAATCGGGTAGACACAGACTGCCTTGTTTACTCCCCCGTGATTGACGAGATCCGCCTGGCCGTCACCATCGAAGCCCAAAGCGTGGAGCCGTACCGGCCCTTCTGCAGGCAGCTTGTAAATCCCTGTCTCCAGCGGCTTCCCGCGGTAATCCACCGTTACGGGCTTGCCTACATTAAGCGAAATGACTTCCATTCTGATTCCCTCCAGTCAGCATACAGCTCATAAACACTTCATCGACATAATGACCGCCCAAGTAAAACTCTTCCTTCAGCCGGCCCTCTTCCTCAAATCCGCATTTGCGGTAAAAGGCGAGCGCCGGCTCATTACTCGACAGCACGCGCAGCCGCAGCTTCCGGATACCGTGGTCTGCGGCATGCTGTTTGATCGCTTCAATCAGCCTGCTGCCGATTCCCTGGCGCTGAAACTGCGGATCGACAGCGATGTTCACCTCGCAGACATGCCGGTTGCTCTCCATTCCGCTTGGGCAGCCAAAGCCCACATATCCGCACAGCTCGCCATTCTGCAAGGCGACAAGCTGTGAGCCCGGCGGTGCATGGAGCAGGTAATCCTCACGGGAACGCCACATTAGCGGCCCCGGTGTCGTATCTTCTGTCCAGATCATATTGTCCAGCAGGATCAGCTCACGGACATCCCTGATTTCCGAGGGCCGGATCGTCAGCGAGCCTTCGTTGATTTGTTGCATAACGCCTCCACTCCTTGCCTTGCCTTTTATCTATAGGTTCTCAGATCCGCTATTCAGCCAGCATTATCCATTATACCGCATTTTGCCCGAGATTACGGTCTGAGCGGTTAACATAGGCATGGATCACAAAAAATCCGACTGCCAGCACTGCCATTGCGCAGGCAAGCCATCCGGTGGGCGCGAGTCCCCCCTGGTCGAACAGGCCGCCCATCAGAGCCGGGCCGATGACTCGGCCTGCTGCCCCGATTCCGCCGCTGAGCCCCATATAGAAAGGGGCGTTGCGTCCGGCGGTATCCGCGATAAATGCCGGCGTTGCAGGTGAAATCAGCATTTCGCCTAGCGTCGCCAGGATCATCGCCAGCACAAGGCCGGGATAGCTCGGCATCAGCAGAATGACCGCATATCCGCTTAAGTAAAATACGGCACTTGCCGTCATCTGGGCATTTGACGTGCCGGCGAACCAGCGTTTGATCAGACTCACTACCGGCTGGGCGGCAAAGATCAGAATACCGTTAAGCGTCCAGAGGAAGCTGTAGAGGCTCTTGGACCAGCCTTCTGAAATGATAAACGGGGAAACCCCCGTGTTCCAGACGGAATTGCCGATCAGCAGGAACATCGTTCCCAGCGACATGTACAGGTAGAGCCGGGTGTTCCCCGCCAGCTTCCACCCCGACTGCTCCCGGTGCTGGGATCTGCGCGGATTCTCCTGCACCGGAGTACTGCTGATTTTCCGCAGATAGATCAGGAAGAATAGAGCGAAAATGGCCGAGGTCAGCCCGTTCATCACAAAGCTCAGCATATAGGAAATCTCGGCCAAAAAACCGCTGAGGATCGTGCCGAGCGCCACCCCGATATTATTCGCAACATAAATGATATTGAACAGCTCGCCCCGCCGCTCCGCAAAGCGGAAGCCGACAAAAGCCTGAATCGCCGGCTGCGCCATGGAATTAAACAGGCCGACCAGCCCCATAGCCACCATGAATAAATACCAGTTCGTGCTTGCCGCGGGAAGAGCGAACAAGGCGAGTGCATTCATAGCCAGGGCCCCGACAATCAGGCGTTTGACGCCCAGCTTATGATACAGTGAGCCGCCCAGCAGCTGTCCGGCAATCCCCCCCAGAGACTGGATAGCGATAACGAGTCCGGCCTCCTGCATGCTGCGGCCAAGCTCCTCAAAAACATACATCGTCACAAGCGGCCACATCAGGGCGCTGCCGGTTGCATTGACGAGACTTGCAATCAGAAATACTTTGACTTCCCTCGGATAATCCTGCAAAAACTTCATAGCTTGTCTTTCATCCCCTGTTACATATATGTCGTCAATCCATCCAGTATTATCCCAAAACAGGGTGAAGAGCAAGCTTTCACATTACCGCTTTATCGCGTTATTCAATTATAGAATCATAGTGTAATCAGATAGAGCCTGGCACTTCCAAAACCTGCTTCCGTTTCTTCACTTCCACCGTAGCCGAGAAGAAGGTTGCACCGCCGTCCATATCGCTAAGCCGGTCCGGTGTAAGCACGTTGACCCGCTGCTTCCTGCCTTTTCCGCCCCACCACAGCCCCTGGCTGATCACAGTGCCCGGCAGCATTTTATCCGTCACCATGGCTGAAATCTCCACTTCACCTCTGGCGTTGTATACAGTGATTTCGTCACCGTCCGCAATCCCCCGGGCTGCTGCATCCAAAGGATGAATCTGAAGGACAGGAGCCTTCTCCATCCTCTGATGCTTCTCTACATTGCCGAAGGTCGAATTCAGGAAGTTATGATTCGGCGGCGAGATGAACATCAGCGGATAGTCCGCTCCCTGCTCCGGACGCCGCACACCGTCATAACCTTCCTTCAGCGGCGTATAAACCGGAAGCGGCGGCAGACCGGCCTGCTCCATGGCTTCGGAGTAAAGCTCGATCCGGCCGGAAGGAGTCTGCAGCGTCTCCAGAAAATGCGCCTTAGGTGACATATCCAGCTTCACGAACCGCTCTGCCTTTAGCCGCTCCAGCGTTACCCCGTTCAAATACGGGTTGTCCGGATAATCAAGCGCAGCACGGATCATCTCCTCCTCCGGCTGGCCGAAGACCTCCGGTTCAAAGCCCATCGCCTGTCCCAGCAGCGAGAATAGCTCCACATTGCTCTTGCACTCGCCCTGCCGCTCCAGCACCGGCTCCTGCAGCTGTATATAATGATGCCAGTAGGAGCTGTACAAATCCGTATTTTCAAAGGTGGAGGTTGCCGGAAGCACAATGTCGGCATACATCGCAGTGTCAGTCATGAACAGATCATGCACCACCGTAAACAGATCCTCGCGGGCAAACCCCGCCTTTACCTTGTCAGCACTTGGAGCTACAACCAGGGGATTGGTGCCGTATACAAATAAGCTCATGACCGGCTGCTCCTGCTGCATTAGCGCTTCGCCGATCCGGTTCATGTTAATGCTGCGTGCCTGCGGATTGCTGCGCAGCTCCGGCCGGGCCAGCGCCTGTGAGTTAACAGAGCTGTAGCCGCCGTTGGACTTGATCGCCCCGCCTCCCGGCTTCAGCCAGGCGCCCACCAGCGCGGGCAGACAGGCAATGCTGCGGACGTTCATCCCGCCGTTGTCATGATGCTGCAGCCCGTTGCCGATGTGGATATACGGCACCTTGGCTTCGCCGTAAAGCCTGGCCAGCTGCTCAATATCTGCCACAGGCACGCCGGTAATTTCTGACACCAGCCCGGGCGGATACCCCAGCGCCTGCTCGCGCAGCTCTTCATGTCCTACCGTATACTTTTGCAGAAAAGCTTCATCGGTCAGTCCGTCCCGGAACAGAATATGCATTAGGCCAAGCGCCAGTGCGGCGTCTGTTCCCGGGTACAGCGGCAGGAACCATTCCCCCCACTGCGCGGTGCGGTTGCGGTGCACATCAATGACCACAACCTTTGCCCCCCGCTTGCGTGCCTGCTCGGCAAAGACCACCTGATGCATATTGGTGCTTACAATGTTGCCGCCCCAGACGATAATCAGATCGGCGTTCACCGTATCCTCCGGGCTGGCTCCCCCGTCCATGCCCATCGTATATACCCAGCCTGCTGTACCGGCGGCGCTGCAGATTTTGGCATCCAGCCGGCTTGCGCCCAGCCGGTTAAAGAACCGGCGGTCCATCCCGCCCACGCTGAGCATACCCATATTGCCGTAGAAGTAGTACGGCAGAATACTCTCCGGCCCGTAATCCGCGGACAGCTGCCTGTACCGTCCGGCAATCTCCGCAACCGCTTCTTCCCAGCTGATCTGTTCAAAGGCTCCGCTGCCCTTTGGGCCTGTGCGGCGCAGCGGGTGCATCAGCCGCTCCGGATGATGCACCCGTCCGGCCATGTTCCGCACCTTGTTGCAAATCGCCCCTTTCGTGACCGGATGTGCCGCATTTCCTTCAACTTTTACAATTTTACCGTCCTGCTTATGGACCAGCAGCCCGCAGGTGTCAGGACAGTCCAGCGGACATACCGCCGGAAAAATGCCGTCACTGCTATGCTTCAAAGCGGATGTCCTCCTTTAATTAGTTGGTTGAATGAAGCCTTATATCGTATAAAACAGCTCATCTGTCCATTGTATAGCGGGTGTTCCCGGGCGTAAAGAAAATCACCGGAATCCGGCTGTTTCGATGCTGGTATGTCCGGGTAATAGAGCATATGAAACACTCCCTATTTATTCGCCGTGAATCCGATTTCGTTCCCCCGAGTCGGATATGCACGGCGAATTTTGTGTTGCAGGCATTTTATAATATAAAAAAGACACCCCCTGATCGCCATCGCCTGCTCCGTTAATAATGGATGCTGGCCGGTCATACAAGGAGTGCCTATGCTATTCATTCTATGAAACAATCAGGCGTGTTTCTTCACAGCTGTCGCCGCTACACCTTCAACCGTCTGGACGGCTGCAGGCGCTTTGCGCAGGTAAGCCATGTAATATGCTGCTGCTACAAAGATTGCTCCCCCGGTAAGATTACCGAGCCACACCGGCACAAAGTTGCCGACATATTGCCCCCAGGTGAAGTGTCCTTCAAATATGGCAGCAGGGATCAGGAACATGTTAGCCACAACGTGCTGGAAGCCGATGGCAACGAATGCCATAGTCGGGAACCAGATACCGAGAATTTTACCGCTGAAATTATCCGCCCCGTAGGAGAGCCACACGGCCAGCGCTACCAGCCAGTTACAGCCGATCCCGGAAACAAAAGCCTGCACAAATGTAACATCAATCTTATGCTCAGCCATACTGACCAATTTCTCAAGATATACGCCTTCAGCCGTCAGACCGACTACATGACCGAAGAAATAAGCAACGAACAGGGCGCCTGCCAGGTTGCTGAGCGTAATCAGCACCAGGTTCTTCATGACTTCCCAGAACGAAATTTTCTTCGCCAGAAATGCCAGCGGCACCGCCATCATATTACCGGTAAGCAGTTCCCCGCCGGCCAGCAGCACCATAATCAGCCCGACCGGGAAAACAGCCGCCCCGATAAAGTTGGCGATGGAGCCCCATTCAGCCGGAGCACCCGCAATGACACGAATATCCAGTAAAAATCCGAGCGAAATAAATGCCCCTCCCAGAAAACCGAGAATAAGTACGGCTGCAAGCGGGTTATGAACCTTCTTGATTCCGTTCTCTACCGTTACCTCGGCAATCTGTTGCGGTTTGTTGTATGCCATGATTCCTATCCCCTTCGAAAATTACTTAAAATTTGTTCCTTTATCCCATTGTAGCGTGAGCCCGATCACATTTACGTGATAAATATCACCACAAGAAACGCTTCGTGAAAGTTTTCACTGACATGTCAAATTTAGCACAGCACAAAAAAGATGAATGTTAAAAAAAACACAGTAACAGTTCATCCGCTTTTATGTATAACAGCCCCATAATCCCCCGCTGCCGCGGCCATGCAAAAAACCGGAGCCAGGGCGGCTCCGGTCGGACTTAATCCATCTATAAATTATACATTTACTGTCTCTTTGCGTTCTACCGTCTTGGGCAGTGCCTGCAGGCCGGCCGTGTTCAGGAAGTTCCACGGCTTGTTGTAGTGCGGCTGGAAGAAGAAGTCGATGAAGGCCAGCTGGTCAACCGTCATCCGGTTCTGGATGCAGACCGATACCGTATTAATGGACTGGGTCAGGTCCATTTTGGACATAATCTGAGCACCGAGAATCCGGCGTGTGCCGCGGGCATAAACGACCTTCAGCTGCACTTCCTCCACAGTCGGCATAAACTCAGGACGATAGTTGTCGGTAATCATGACACTTTCTACCTCGATGCCTTCCGCCTTGGCTGCTTCTTCAGTCAGGCCGGTGCCGGCTATATTATCTTCATATATTTTGATACCCGAGGTACCCTGTGTCCCCATATAAGGAATGGTATTGGCAACCAGATTGCGGGCTACCAGTGTACCCATGCGGACCGCATTGGTCGCAAGCGGAATGTAAGCGTGCTGTCCGGTCGGATTGTAATGGATCGCGCAGCTGTCTCCGGCAGCGAATACATCCGGCAGGCTGGTCTGCATGTAATCATTAACCATAATGGCTCCGTTCGGCAGCATATCCACCTGGCCTTTGAGCAGCTCTGTATTCGGACGGAAGCCGATGCAGAGAATAACCAGATCGGTCTCGTGCTCGCCCTTGCTCGTAATAACCTTGGTTACTTTACCGTTCTCTCCGGCAAACGAGCTTACTTTTTCACCGAGAGCCAGCTTGATGCCGTGGTCCTCAAGCGATTTTTGAATCGGAGCCGTAAATTCCTCGTCAAGGTATTTGCTGAGGATTCGCTCCTCACCGTCAATCAGGGTTACCTGCTTGCCGTTCATCTGGAAGGCTTCAACCAGCTCGACCCCGATGTAGCCTGCGCCGACTACGGTAATTCTTTTTACCTGCTCCGCCCGCTCAATAATGGTGTTCGAGTGGTTGTAGTTCTTGGAGAGCAGGATGCCGTCCAGGTCCATTCCTTCCAGCTTGGGAATAATCGGCCATGAGCCTGTAGTCATAATCAGCTTGTCATACGTATCATTAAATTCCTCACCGGTTGCCAGATTGCGGGCACGCAGTGTTTTGGCGGCGGTATCTACATTAATCACTTCATGGCGCATCTTGGTGGTAACACCGAGTTCAGCCAGCTTTTCCGGTGACGAATAGAACAGGCCCTGCGGGTCTTTAACCACTCCGCCTACGTATAGGGCAATGCCGCACGACAGGAATGAGATATTATCATTGCGTTCGTACACCGTAATCTCGGCGTCCGGGTAAAGCTGTGCGGTATTAACAATTGCGGCGGTTCCGGCATGGGTACATCCAATGACTGCTACTTTCATGATTTCTTCCTCCTCCAAATTGGCAAGCATATTTATTTATTATTTTGTTTGCGTATGTGATTAATTTCACTTTATACGTTGATTATATTGTGATTTTTCTCACATTACAAGTATAATTGTGATTTTTCTCACATTGTTCACAATTTGGATTACCTTCTGGTTTGTTACCTGCAGCAGCATGCTGCTCCGGTTAAGTTATTTTCCCCAAGCAGGCGGAGTTTAGTCTCCCTGGCGGCAGGAAGCAGCGATGTAAGGAATCCCAGTGGGGCCTGTAGGCGCCTATTTATTTTTACCCAAAAAAAATCCCTGATACCATAGCGGCAAGCCGCCGGGTACAGGGATAGCATTAAATTTTTTTCATTTAAGCAGTCGGCAGCCTATTCCAGCCCGTGCAGGACGCCGTCCTCATCGACCAGCAGCCCTTCAGCGGCAGGTTTAGCCGGAAGGCCAGGCATTGTGACTATGTTCCCAGTAATGACTACGGCAAAGCCTGCGCCGAGCGACAGCGTAATATCCCGCACTCCCATCGTAAAGCCTTCCGGCGCACCGAGCAGTCTCGGCTGGTCAGAAAAGGAATACGGTGTTTTGGCCATGCATACCTGAAGGTGCTGCAGACCAAGCTTCTCGATAACAGCCAGGCTGCGTTTGGCAGCCGGTGAGAAGGCTACTCCGGTACCCCGGTAGATTTCAGTGACGATTTTGTTGATTTTGGACGGAATGTCGAGCTGGTCCTCGTAGAGCGGAGCAAAGGTCCCGCCTGGTGCATGATCCAGCAGCTTTTTCAGCTCTCTTGCCAGGTCCATTCCTCCCGCTCCGCCCTCGGCCCACACCTTGGACACGGCAGCGGGGACACCCAGACGGCGACAGGCCTCCAGCACTGCATCTACCTCATCCGGCGCATCGCCCTCAAAGTGGTTCAGGGCTACCATAACCGGAACACCGAACTTGCCCAGGTTCTCAATATGGCGCTCCATATTCGCCAGTCCCGACAGCAGCGCCGCACGATTGCCCTCATACAGTTCTTCCTTACGCACACCGCCGTTGTATTTCAGCGACTTTACGGTAACGACAAGAACAGCAGCATCCGGAGCAAGCCCGGCCTGGCGGCATTTAATATCCATAAACTTCTCTGCACCGAGATCTGCTCCGAAGCCGGCCTCCGTGACCACTACTTCCCCCAGCTTGAGCGCATAGCGGGTTCCAATTACGCTGCTGCAGCCGTGGGCAATATTTGCGAAGGGTCCCCCGTGGATAATGACCGGTGTTCCCTCCAGCGTCTGCACCAGATTGGGCTTTACTGCCTCCTTGAGCAGGGCCGTCATGGCTTCTACCGCACCGATCTCTTTGGCCGTAACCGGCTGGCCCAGCATATCGTAGCCCACCAGCATGCGGCTCAGCCGCTTCTTCAGGTCGGCAAGGTCATCGCACAGGCACAGCACTGCCATAATTTCGGAAGCGGTCGTGATCTGGAAGCCGCTCTCCCGCACCGTTCCGTTACCGTCTCCCAGCCCGGTCACAATATTCCGCAGGCTCCGGTCATTCATATCCATAACGCGCTTCCAGACAATCCGCTGCGGATCAAGCCCCAGGGCATTACCCTGGAATATATGATTATCAATCATTGCTGACAGCAGATTATGCGCGGAAGTTACAGCATGAATATCACCTGTAAAGTGCAGATTGATATCGTCCGCCGGAACAATCTGAGCCTTGCCGCCGCCTGTTGCCCCGCCCTTCATGCCCAGACAGGGACCGAGCGACGGCTCGCGGAGTGCTGCCACTGTCTTGATTCCCGCTGCATTCAGCGCCTGGGACAGCCCGATCGTAGTCAGTGTTTTGCCTTCGCCGGCGGGGGTCGGATTAACTGCGGTAACAAGCACCAGCTTGCCGTCCGGCTTGTTCTTTACCTCTTCCCAAAGGGAAGGAGCCAGCTTGCTTTTATATTTGCCGTACAGCTCCAGATGCTCCCCGCTGATTCCTGCTGCCGCTGCTACCTCTGTAATTAACCTCATAACTTTATAAAACCCTCCTGCCGTTATTATCCTGCTCAGCTTGCCTGGCTTCCTTGAATGCAATACGCTGATGTTTCCTTCTTCAAAGAATACAGTGTCCCTGAAAAGCGTCAAGGAATATTTTCATAGTATACCCGCAGGCAGCCACTGCACTCCACAGCAAAAAGCCCTCCGCGGCCGGGATGCCCGGTTGCGGAAGGCTGGCTGAACATTTCGTGATCGTTGGAGCTGCACCGCGCGGTTACAGCAGGGACTCAATAAGCTCCTTCATCGTTTCCGGCGATTCTTTTGACTCCACCCGGGCTGTTACATTGCCGCTGCGGTCCACAAGGAACTTGGTGAAATTCCACTGGATGTCGCTGCTGTCCGCCGTTCCGGGCTGCTGGCCCTTCAGATACTGGAACAAGGGGCTTGCATCAGGGCCGTTAACATCGGTCTTGGCGAACACCGGGAACGTTACCCCGTAATTAACCTGGCAGAACTCCTCTGCCTCCTCACTCGTTCCCGGCTCCTGGCCGGCGAATTGGTTGCACGGAAAACCAAGCACAACAAGACCCTGGCTGCCGTATTGCTCATACAGCTTCTGAAGATCCCCGTACTGCGGAGTAAGCCCGCACTTGCTGGCTGTATTCGCAATCAGCAGTACTTTGCCTTCATAATCCTTAAGCGGGACTTCTTTACCCGAAGGTGTAACAGCGGCAAAACTATAGATCGACATTGGCTCTTCATCCTCTCGGCTGCTTAATTAATCAATGCCATCATACCTTATACAGCCGTGCGAATACAAAAATGGAGGTGAATTACGCCAAGAGAGTCTAACCGGCAATGGGATTTGGGTTGATAAAAGCAGAGCCTGGATTTTCTGTTGCCACGGTAAAGGCCTGTCATCTGTACAGAATCTCAATATATAAGGGCTTAACGCCGCGCCAGTTTAACCAGCATATGGGCCAGCCGGTGCCGCTCCTCTTTATTGCCGACCTTCCACAGCTCCTGCAGCAGCTTCTGCTCACTGTTGCGCGGCTCCTCATGATTGGCCAGGTAATCGGCGACTTTTTCCGCGGCTACGGCGAGCTGCTCTTCTCCCATTCCAATTTTCTGCGCCAAATGAATGCGCTTACTTAAATATTGCTGAAATTCACCGAAATTGTCCAGAATCTGCTCCCGCTGCTGCGGCTCAATCCGCTCCAGGACGTCACCCACCCGGCCCATACTGACATTACCGTCTTTACTGACCACATGATTATGTTCGGACATTTTATCCGCCTCCCGTTCCTGATTAGTAGGGTTTCCCACTACTTAACCAGCCGTTTCCGGGGTGAACCATCTCTAAAGAGGCGCGGTAAGCGGGCGGGGCGATGGGAATGTCCGGACAGTCCTGCCAAAATAGTAAAAGGCAGCCCCGGATAACGGAGCCGCCTGCGCTTTAATTCGATACCGGAACGGCATCGTAGTATTCTTCCAGCGTAATGCCTCTGGCCGCAATATCCTCTGCAATATCCTTTCCTACATAGCGGATATGCCAAGGCTCGTATTTATAGCCGGTTATCGCCTGCTTGCCTTCGGGATAACGGATGATAAAACCGTATTCTGCAGCATGATCTGCCAGCCAGTTGGCTTCCTTGGTTCCTCCAAAGCAGCTCTCTGCGGCACATTTGCCGTCGCTGCCCGATACGTCAATCGCCAGCCCCGTCTGATGCTCGCTGTGCCCGGGAACAGCGCTGTAGGTACGGGCCTTCTCTTCGCCGTCGCGTTTTACATAATTGTTAAACAGCGTAGTCTGCGTCTTCTCTGAACGGTAAGCCGACACACCGGCCAGATAAACACCGTCACTCTTGGCACCTGCAAACATCTTCTCCAGTGCAGCGGCCGCCGTCTTACGCATCATCCGTTTCTCTATCTTCTCCGAGAAAAGAAACGGAACGTCCGGATAGACCAGATCCGCAGGCTTGTACCCTTCCGGCAGCTTGTACTGTTTATTAACCATGACTGTTACACTGTCCGGCTCGGCGGCGGTAAGCTCGGCATCAGCCGGCCCGCTGCCGCCGGAAGGCTTGGCTGTTGCAGCCGGTTTAGCCGTTGCGGCCGGCTTCGCGGTTGGTGCCGGATCGGCAGGCTTGATTGTAGGCGCTGCTGTAGGCTCGCCAGCAGCCGGGGAGTCAGTCTGCTGTGGTTCAGCAGTGGCAACCGCTGTAGGCTCCGGTATAGCCGATGGCTCAGGGGAGGCCTCCGGCTGCGCAACCGGCGGAGCCTGAAGCTCATTGCCCGTGCCTGCGGAAGCCCCTTCTTCCTGTGAAGCTGAAGGCGACGGGGAGGTATATTTGCCGATTCCCCAGCCGATGGCGATAACGGCTATAAATAAAATGACAATTTTGGCGGTTCTGGACATATGCTGCTTCCTCTCAAGTTGTTTTTTATTGCTTAACTTGCTGCCTTACGGTGAAACGTTATTTTCAATTTTCATTATAGACAAGCATTGCGTCCAAAATGTTTCAAAATATTTAACATACTGTAAGAACCCTGAATTGGAGTGCGGACGGCAAAATCAAGGGCATAATTGCCTTTGATTCGGCGCGCTGGCCGGATTATGGCGAAATCAAGGGCAGAATTGCCTTTGATTCGGCGCGCTGGCCGGATTATGGCGGTCAAGGGCATAATTGCCTTTGATTCGGCGTTCGGCCGACTTTAGGCGAAATCAAGGGCATAATTGCCTTTGATTCGGCGGCGCTGGCCGGATTATGGCGAAATCAAGGGCACAACTGCCTTTGATCC
>NZ_LRAC01000151.1 GCF_001517085.1 Paenibacillus sp. DMB5 | reverse complement strand
TGTCCAGCCGCTCCTCATGGTGCCGGAGCAGGCTGTCCGCCCCGCTCCGCCCACGCCGTGAACGGTTCCCGGTGCCCCGGGAACGCACGGCGCACAGGCAGGCTGCGCAGCACGCGCAGCCCCTCCAAAAACGTCTGCAGCGGCTGCGGATCGCTGCCGGGCTGCAGGCCGACATTGGGCGAAATCTGCGGCAGGATAGCATCGCCGCAGATCATGAGCCCGCTGCCGGCCTCATACAAAGACACATGGCCCGGCGCATGCCCGCCGGTCAGCACGGGCGTCCACTCCCGGCCGCCCAGCACAAAAGGCACCGCAGCGTCGATATAGCTGACCTCCGCCTGCGGAGTAACCTGGGTCAGGAAGCTCTCCAGATGCTCCCTGACCCCCTGGACCAGCTCCTTCGGCATGCCGTGCCGGAGGAACAGCAGCGGCAGCGACTCGTTCAGCGTCGCCTCCGCGCCCCAGGACATACGGGCCTCGGCGTGGGCCCGCTCCGACATCCAGACCCGGCTGCCGCTGCGGGCCTGCATCCAGCCCGACAGCCCGTAATGGTCGGGATGGTGATGAGTCACAACGATCTGCCTGACATGATCCCAGGAGAGATCCAGCTCATCGAGCACGCCCTGCCAGGCGAGCTCCGCCTCCGCCGTGTGCGGGCCGGGGTCAATGACCGTGATGCCGCCCTCCGGCTCTGTGACAATATAACTGTTGACCCAGCGCAGCGGAGGGTCCATCGGCACGCTCACCTGCAGGATGCTGCCCTCCCATTCCTTGATCTCCGCTTTGCGCATGCTGCCGTCACCGCCTCTTGTTAGTCTTCTGCCTGATACCATCAGCTGTTCACCCAGCGCAGGGGAGGGTCTATCGGTACGCTCACCTGCAGGATACCTTCCTCCCAGGCTTTCATTTCCGCCTTACTCATGATGCCGTCACCGCCTATAGGGAGTCTTCTGCCAGAAACCATCTAAGGACGTACACCAACGAAGATCATCCGTTTGGAATGCTCCTCATCGTATTCCTCTTCATCATAGCTGCCGTGCACGGCTTCAAGCTGCAGACCGGCGGCGGCAATCAGCTGCTTGAACGTCTCCAGCGGGTAGAGCTTCACCCGCTCATGGTATTTACGCGGTGTATCATCCCCCTTGGAGGTGAGGATGATATCTTTTTTGACATAACCGTCTTCAATCCGCCGGGATTCATCAATCAGATTATCCCCGTCCTCGCGGGTGGAATGGGGCACCAGGTGTGCAATGACATAGGCGGGATTCAAAAAGTCGATGATAAATTTGCCGCCTGGCTTCAGCATCCGGTATACCTCGCGCAGCACCTTCACCTGCTCTTCGTCATCCTCAAAATACCCAAAGGAAGTAAACAGGTTCACCACCGCATCAAATCCGCCGTCAAGCGGCAGCTCCCGCATATCGGAACGCAGCCAGGTCACCGCTTCCGCACCATCCTGGGCACGGGCTTCACGCAGCAGGACTTCAGACAGGTCAACACCGGTTACTGCAAAACCCGCTTCCGCCAGCGCCAGGGAATGGCGGCCCATACCGCAGCACAGATCCAGCACCTTCGAACCTTCCGGCAGATCCAGCCAGCCGATCATCTTCTCCACCTCATGCCGGGCCCCGCAAAAATCCCTGTGCCGGTACACTATTAAATAGTCCTCGCCAAAGCTTTTTTCATACCATTCACTCATCCTGCTTCTCCTCCCCGCGCCTCCTGCACACTCTCTATGTATAATATTGTAACGATTGTACCCCCTTTTCCCCGCAAACTCAAAAAAGAGTCGCCATTCCGCCATATTTCACGCGTCCTGGCAACTCTTCAGATTATGCCTGGATCTGCCGCTCCAGATAGACCCTTGCTTCATAAGGCCGCAGCTTCAGTGAAGTCAGATCATCTTCCTTGGAAGGAGGGTAGTTGGAGATCAGCAACTCCTGTTTGCCGGCCGCGAACTCCGCAGGCAGCTCGAACACCGGCTCATGCTCATAGAAATTCAGGATGATCAGCAGACGCTGATCCTCAAGCGTCCGGGTAAAAGCATAAATTTCCTCATGCTCCGCAAGCAGCAGGGCATATTCGCCGTAGACGATGACCGGATGCTTTTTACGGAGCTGGATCAGCTTCTTGTAGTAATGGTAGATCGAATCCGGGTCCTTGACCGCAGCCGCCGCATTGATCTCCCGGAAATTGGAGTTGACCCTGATCCACGGAACGCCTGTCGTAAACCCGCCATCCTCCGAATCATCCCACTGCATCGGGGTGCGGGCATTATCCCGGCTTTTTTTGTGGATGTTGGACATAATCTGGGCTTCCGGCATGCCCTGGTTACGCTTTTCCTCATAATAATTGAGCGTCTCCACATCCCGGTAATCGTCAATCAACTCGAACGCCACATTTGTCATTCCGATTTCTTCTCCCTGATAAATGTAGGGCGTGCCCTCCAGCATATGAATGAATGTGGCCAGCATTTTGGCTGACGGCACCCGGTAGAACAGGTCATTCCCGAAACGCGATACCGAGCGCGGCTGATCATGATTGCACAGATAGTTGGCGTTCCATCCCCGGTTATGCAGAACGTCTGCCAGTTGCTCATGATTTTTTTGAGATCGGTGAGCTTCCAGGGTACGGTATCCCATTTGCCCCCGCCCGGAGCTGCACAGTCCAGATTCATATGCTCAAACATAAACGTCATATTCAGCTCGCGCCGCCCGTCCCCGACGTAATCCAGCGCCTGCTCCGGACCGAGCCCCGATGTCTCTCCGACAGTCATAATATCGTAGAAGTACAATACCTTGTCATGCAGATTCTGCAGCATCGTGTGCACATCTTCGAGGTTGGAGAACATCTCATACGCCCGCACCGTCGCTGTTCCCCCCGGATTAGCCGCGTCCGGATAACCTTCCGCCTTGATGATATGGGCAATGGCATCGAACCTGAAGCCGTCTACGCCTTTCTTGAGCCACCACTCCACCATCTCATGCAGCTTGTCGATCACCACCTGATTTTCCCAGTTCAGATCGGGCTGGTATTTGGAGTACAAATGCAGGTAATACTCATCCGTCTGCGGATCAAGCTCCCACACCGAGCCGCTGAAATAGGATTCCCAGTTGTTCGGGGGACCGCCGTTTTTGCCTTTTCGCCAGATGTAGTAATCGCGTTTCGGATTATCCTTCGAGCTCCGCGATTCGATGAACCAGGGATGCTGGTGGGACGTGTGGTTGAGCACAAGATCCATCATCAGCTTCATTCCCCGGGCGTGCATCTCCCGCAGCATCACATCAAAATCAGCCATCGTCCCGAATTCCTTCATAATATCGCAGTAATCACTGATATCGTAGCCGTTGTCATGGTTCGGCGATTTGTAAATCGGACACACCCAGATGACATCCACACCCAGGTCCTGCAGATAATCGAGCTTGGATATAATGCCGCGCAGATCACCGATCCCATCACCGTTGCTGTCCTTGAAGCTGATCGGATAAATCTGGTAGGCCACGCTTTCTTTCCACCATTTTGGATTCACTTGGACTCTCCTCCGCTTCTCCGGTGTTTGCCTCAGTTAGTGATATTTATAATATCTTAACCATACTGGTGGAAGACAATCACAGATTGTTTGGCAAAAAGCAGGCGGGGATGCATCCGGTTTAGCGCTCTCTCAGCTCAAGCAGCTCTGGAATGACCTGCTCAATCTGCCGGAATAGCACACGTCCGCTCTTCCCCTCATCACCGATATAAAAGATCAGCAGCGACTGCTCCTGAAATACTTTATGCTGAACCAGTTCCGCTGTGGCCGTCCGATTCTCAAAATCAGCCCAGCCCGCTTCGCGCTCCCCGTCCCCGGCAAACTGGTAGATAACCAGTTCCTCCCCGTCCAGCAGAAAAACAAGCGGCTCCCGCCCGTTCAGCTCCCTGTGAAACACACTCTCCGCCCGCACCTCACTACTGCACAGGTCAAGCCCCTGTTCTGCAAAAACAACAGCAATCTCGTCTGCGCCAAGCTCCCTTAGCTCCTTAACCGTCACATTATTGCTCTGGCTGCAGCCGGTAACCAGTATTCCAATGACGAGGAGCATTAGCAGTATAACGATTCTTTTTACACTCGTTATGAGCGCTAATGTGCCGGTGTTCTTGCTGGTACCATTCTTGCTGTGCATTCTTTTTGGTAAAATCACATCTGCGTTTGCTTGCAAACCCATCCCAAGCCGCCCCCTATCGGTTTCTTTTATAAGGAATTGACGGCTGTGTGGCAGATATTGTTGCGGCGGGTTTCGGAAGGAGAGTAGTGGCACCTGTGATACGTGCGATATCTGCGGTTACCTGAGACACCTGCGACACCTGCGACAGTGTGATTGCATTTTGTACATTAGATTACTGTCAATTTCTCTCTGCAAGCAGCTTCTGTTGTATTTTGCGCAACAGAAAAGGCTTAATGGGTACATTTGCCGGGTTTTTGAGTCAATCTGCTGTATGAAATACAATAGAACGCTTTTCTCACGTAAAAAAGGGCTTTTCTATTGCACATTATGCAACAGAAAGCCCTATATTCTCCATATAGCTGTATTTGGTACACTTAAAATCCGCCAAACTCTGCATCTACGCCAGATAGCTGTATTGCATACAACTAAATTTGCAAAAAAGGGCCAAAACTAAAGTTCGCCAGCCTATTAATTGCACAGAGTGCAGTTAAAGGGATGACTTAGCGGTGAATGGACGGATTTAGTTGTACAAACTGCAGTTAAGCCCACACCACGCTAATTTGTTAACAAACTCCATCAGCACGCATCAGCACGCAATAGCCCACATCAGCACACATCAGCACGCATTAGCCAGCGCCAACCAAGGATCAGAGCTGAAGAACCGGACTGCTCCCCGGTCGGTATCCTCTCCTACACCCCGCCAGCATATTACCCTCCTGCCTCTGCCTCTGTTTTCTGCCTTCTAGCTTCTACCTTCTATCTTCAGCCTCCTACAGCAGCCCCACCATCTTCAGCCCTTCGTAAATACCGTCCTCACTGACATGCTTCGTAACATAGGACGCGGCCGCTTTCACTTCTTCCTCCGCATTGCCCATGGCAATGCCGTGCCCCACGTAGCTGAGCATTTCAACATCATTGAGCCCGTCACCGAACGCGTACACATCTTCTTTGTCCACGCCGAGGATTTCGATCATCTTGGCAATGCCATTGGCCTTGGAGCCGTTGCCCGGCAGGACGTCCATACCCAGCGGGTGCCAGCGGACGAATTTAAGCTCCGGATAAGCTTCCTCATACGCCGCCTGATTCTCCTGCGGACAGAAGATGATCGCCTGATAAATCTCGTTCTGCAAAAAATACTCGGCATCATGCGTCGGAAAAGCCAGCTTCAGCGAACCAATGCTGGTCAGGATGTTCTCATGCTCGGCTGTATTGACCTTCATATCTGTGGCGTCGATGTACGCAACGGGGTGATCATTTTTTTCAGCGAACAGGGTAAGCTCCTTCAGCACTTCGGTTTCCAGCCGGTTGGTGTAGATTACCTTGCCTTCATGGACCACATATTGGCCGTTAAGCGAGACAAAGGAATCAATCCCCAGCTCTTCGCGCAGCTCCTTGAACATATAAGCGCCTCTGCCAGTCGCAATTGCGACATTATGGCCCCGCCGCTGCAGCTCGGCAATAGCCTTCCTGGTGGAAGCCGGTACGTTCTTATCCTCATCATAAATCGTTCCGTCAATATCAAAAAAAATAGTTTTCTTAGTCATGGCTCTCCAGTCTCCTCGTGTGGCTCTTTATATTTATCCTGCCCAAATTGTAGAGGTTTACTGAAACGGGCGCAAGCATTCCTTTACCGGCGGGCGGTTCCGCAAGTAAAATGCGCCTGGCCTCCAGAGGCCTCAATCATGTCCCATCCCCTTAATCCTTTTCATTGCAAAATAAAACAGCGGCAGCCCCCTAATAGAGACTGCCGCTGCCAATTGGACGTAACTCCCTCCCGGCTATTCCGTTCATATTCATTAACGGATACAGCCTAGTAGAACAGCCAGCTCACAGACCCGCTCACACCGCATTTTGCGCCCGCTGCTGCTCCTCCATCAGCCACTGGAGCAGCATGACCTCCGGCACATTGCTTTTGCGGGCCTCGGCGTATTCCCGGACCCGCTCCAGCAGCCGGCCTGCCGTCTCCGGGCTGACCTCTAGGCCGCGCTGCTCCAGCACATGCGCCACTCCGCCGCTGCCGGAATGCTTGCCCAGCACGAAGCGGTGGGACCGGCCGACCTCGGCCGGATCAAACGTCTGATACGTCGCTTTCTCCTTCATCAGCCCGTCCACATGAATGCCCGACTCATGGGTAAAAGCAAGCTGTCCCACAATCGGCTTGGCATCACCGACATTGCGCCCGGAGGCCGCAATGACCATATCCGCCAGCCCTTTGAGCAGGTCCAGCCGCACGCCGCATTCACCGCCGTATAAATGCCGCCAGGCCATGGCGACTTCCTCCATGGCCGCATTGCCGGTCCGCTCACCTATACCGGCTACTGTCGTGCTGGCCCAGACCGCCCCGGCGGCTATGCCGCTCAGCGTGTTGGCCGCGGCCAGACCGAAGTCATTGTGGCAGTGCACCTCGAGCTCCACATCCGCCGGTACCGCGTCAAGCAGCGTCTGAATCCGTCCTGCCATTTGTCCCGGATGATGGGCAGACACCGTGTCCGCATAACGGAACCGGCGTATGCCTTCCTTGTATAGCGTCTTGACCAATTGGGTCAGAAACTTCATATCCGCCCGGGACGAGTCCTCCATGCCGACCGACACCGTCATACCCTGCCTGAGCCCGTACTCCGCCGCACGCAGCAGCTTGTTCATCCCTTCAAGCGGTGTCAGCCCCAGCTTGCCCTGCAGCTGGATGTCTGAGACCGGAATAGATACATGAGCCCAGTTCACTCCGGTGCTCCGCGCCTTGTCGATGTCGCCAAGGGTTGACCGGTTCCAGGTCATCAGCTTCATCGGCAAGCCCAGCTCCGCAATAGCCGCGATGTCCTCCTGTTCCCGTCTGCCCATGGCAGGGATACCCACCTCTGCCTGTTCTACTCCGCATTCCGACAGCAACTTTGCGATTTCCAGCTTTTCCGCCCGCGTAAATGATACTCCAGCCGCCTGTTCACCATCCCTGAGTGTCGTGTCACATAGCTTGAGACTTTTCACGGTTTACCTCCTTCTCCGCAGCAAGCGCAATTCGGATTACGGGTAATAGTGACGCTATAACAGGCGAAGTCGAGTGAGCTGAAGCGATGCATTACGCCCGCATAAGTTGTCCCTACCCCTGTAATCCATTTTACGGCTTCCAGTGCTGCCAGACAACCGGCAATTCCGGAGGTCGCACCCAAAACTGGAAATCCGAACGGTTCCCATTGCGGCTGCACATCCGGATACAGGCATTCCAGGCAGGGGGTCTGACCAGGAATCATCGTGGTAAGTGAAATCTCAAAGCCGTACATCGCCGCCTCCACCATCGGGGTAGCGGTATCGACACACAGCCGGTTCAAGGCATACCGCTCCGGAAAATCATACCGCGCATCAATCACGATGTCGGCGTTCTCCACCCACGGTTTCGCCCGTTCATATTCAATTCTGGCATTGTAGCCCTCGATTTCAACATGCGGATTAAGACGTTTCAGCTGCGCTGCTGCCGTACTGATCCGCTCCATCCCTAAAGATCCGCTGTCCATCAGAATCTGCCGGTTGAGATCCGGCGGCAGAATAATACCTTCGTGCGCCAGAATAAGCTTACCGACACCTGCCGCCGCCAGATACAGCGCAGCCGTTCCTCCTAACCCGCCGATTCCGGCCACCATGACCGTTGCTTCCTTTAATGCCCGCTGTCCGTCCTCCCCCAGCAGCTTCAGCTGCCGGGCATACCGTTCAAGCTCTGCTCCTCCGGCAAGCTGCTCCATGCCTGTCGCCTCCTGTGACTGATGATTATATCTGCCTTAGCCCTCCAGGCTCAGCAAGCCGTGCAATGCGGTCACTTCCTTGTATCTGTCCAGAAAAGCCAGCCCTTCCTCAATGCACTCGGCGCCGTAGCGGAGCATCTTCTCCTCTGATGTGAACGGAAACGGAAAGCCTGCCCGCAGGCTCTTCAGCACCAGAATGACCCGGCCGCTGTAGAGCAGCCCCCGGCCGAATCCCTCACCGTTAATCTCAGCCGTGCTCTGGATCATGGTCCCGCTTCTTTCTTCGATCACTCCGGCCATAGCCTGAAACAGCAGCGGCACCTGCTGCCGTACCTTGGGCGAGACTGCGCAGTTGAATTCCGACTGGCTCTGGTCAGCAGCGGAGGCGAGGAACTGCTGAGCAATCTTCTCCCGCGGCTGCAGAGCCGCATAACGGCCGAAGAAATCTTCCGCATCAAGCAGACCGCATAGACGCCGGACCAGAGCCTCCGCCGTCTCCTGGTCCACGGCCTTACGGACCGGCCGGCTGCGGCGTTTCAGGAGCGCATTCTCCTGAAGCGCTCCTTCCAATATTGCCGGGCTTTCATTAGCCATGGGTTCCATCAGCTTCCTCTCCTTCCGTTATGCCTTCCTCTTCCGCCCGCAGCACCTTGGCCAGCCACATCGGCGGCTTGCCCTGAAGCATCTCGGCCAGCCGCTTGACCTGCTCCTCGATCGGGCTGCCAAAGGGAACCTTCACCGGCATAATCTTGCGCCGTGTTACCCGGGCAGCCGCCGAAGCGCCGATCTGCATAATGAAGATCAGCGTGCAGTCACCTACCGCCTCCAGGCGGCTCTCGATTTTGCCGGCTTCATCCTGGTTCAGGACTACCGGCAGTCTGCGCAGCTCGACAAGTTCGCTTCCCTGCTTGGTCACATTGTATATTGCAAACATCGGACTCTGCCCGAAATGGGCATTGACGCGGATTCCGTCATCTGTGGCGAATGCTACTTCACGGTGGCCAGCCTCCCTCTGCATTAACAAATTCCCTGCCTTGTTGCTCCATTCCATTGCTCCCCTGTACCCGACCGATACGGACATATAGGCCCCAAGCTCGTTCCAGACCGGGAAGCCGGCGGGCATAAATGCCGCCCCTATGCCGGCTGCACCGCTGATTCCGTGCGAATTGCTAATCCACAGGTCTGCACCTTTGCCGAGCACCTCGGCATCATCCAGGTCGCCGACCCATACCTCACGCTCCATACCGTCTACAAGCGGTGTTTCAAAAGAAGCAATGAGCGCCTTCTGCTCTACGCCCAGCTCCTCCAGCCAGCCGGATACGGAATACAGGTGATCCGGCTCAAGCGCGGCAACAGCGGACATGCCGGCGAACTGGAAATGCGCGTCAAGCATGCTGTCGAGCAGATTCTCCCGCTGCCAGCAGTAGCGCAGCGGAACCGGCTCGCCGCTGATCTGGTGCAGGAAATGCAGCAGATCATCCGAGGCCTTCAGGCCCATTGCACCGCTGAATACCTTATAGGGCGTGCCAAGCGCGTTATGCAGTCTTCTGGCCGGCCGCTCCATGCTGGCGCCGACTGCAATCGTTAAGCCGGACTGCAGGCTCTGCAGCATGGAGTCCAGCGGCACACCGCCCCGGGTCAGCGGAGAGAAGCCGGTCAGCAGATGGCCGGACAGGGAAGTCGAAATATCCGGGACGGCAATCACCTCAAACCCGAAGGCGGAGATCATCTCCTTCAGCTCCATCACATCTGCGGGCGTCAGAAACGATCCCGGAAGCAGCGTAATCTGGCGGGTGTTCACGGTTCTTGAACCCCGGTGTCCCACCTGCTGGATCATTTCGTCCATCATCGCCTCCACCGTGGCGCTGAAGCCGGACTCAAGCGAGCCCCGAAAATCGGGCAGGACTACAGAGAAGGCGAGCCCTCCGCGCAGATTGCGCTCCCGCTTGTAGCTCTTGAGCATCGTCGCATAATCGACCCCCGCAACATCGGTGAGCTCCGTTCCGATGATGCCGATAATGTCCGGACGATGCTTGCTCAGTACAATATTCAGCGCCTCCTCCAGATTACGGTTGGCGTCAAAGATCACATCCATCTCCTGCAGCGCCGAGGTCTGCACGGCAATCGGCTCGCGGAAATGCCGGGTCAGCAGCGCCTTCGGAAAGGCCGAGCAGCCTTGCGAGCCGTGTATCAGCGGCATTGCGCGATAGCAGCCCTGCAGGGCAAGCACGGCCCCCAGCGACTGCCCGATCTTGACCGGATTAACCGAAGCCGGCTTCTTCCGTCTGTTAACGGTCATATGGCACCTCCCTGTCCCATGGGGCGGGGCTGGCCGCGAGCTTCCAGATCGGATTGGCCAGTGAATAGGTGAGCTCCTTGGCCAGCCGCAGCAGGCCTTCATAGCCCGCATAAGCCTTATGCCTTTCCTGGTTAATATCGATGAACGGAATCTGTTCCTTCATCGCCACATACATGTTGCGCCCGCCGGCGATCATAATGTCAGCCTTGCGTTCCCGCACCGTCTTGAGAATCCGGCTGGCCCCGCCTTCCGGTATATATTCGGTATCATCTCCGACCCGGTCGGCAATCCGCCGCACATCATCCTCCGTGCTTTTGTTCGTGCCTACACCGACCACCTGTACCCCCAGCTCCTTGAGCGCCGAAATAACGGACCAGCTTTTGACACCGCCGGTGTACAGCACCGCTTTTTTCCCCTTCAGAATTTTGCGGTAAGGACGCAGATCCTGGGCCAGACGGTTCTCCTCCCGTTCGGTCAGACGGTCCACCCGCCGCTCCATTTCCCGGTCATTCATCAGATAGGCCATCTGGCGCAGGGAATAGGTAGTCTCCTTGGCACCGTAGAAGGAGCCTTCAAAATAAGGGATACCGTACCGGGCCTCCATCTCCCTGGCCAGCCCCAGCAGTGCTCGGCTGCATACGACCATATTGACTCTGGCGCGGTGCGCCCAGGTAATCTCCTTGTATCTGGCATCACCTGTGATGCGCGAGGTAACGGATATTCCCGCACTGTTCATCAGCTTCTCGATGTCCCACATCTCGCCTGCGATATTATATTCGCCGATCAGATTTACCCCAAGCGGAGTTCCCGGCTCCGGCTCCCCTGTGCCGATGACATACTGCAGCAGGGCATCGCCGGCCAGCCGGTTGCCCAGGTTCTTACTGCCCACAAACCCCGGGCTGTTAACGGGAATAACCGGAATGCCCAGCCGGTCCGCTGCGTCCTTGCACACGGCATCCATATCCTCGCCGATCAGCGCCGTCACACAGGTTGAATATACAAAGATTGCCGGAGGCGCAAAACGCCCGGCAATATAGTCGATGCTCTCCTTCAACTTCTTTTCCCCGCCAAAAATAATGTCGGAGTCATTCAGATCCGTGGCGAAGCCGTATTGCGACAGCGATGGGCCGCTCGACAGCGTACCTCTGCTCTCCCAGCTGTTCCCGGCACAGGCAATCGGGCCATGAATAAGATGCGCGGCGTCCATAATCGGCAGCAGCGTGATCTGGGCTCCGTCGAAGGAGCAGCCCCCGGCTGCTTCACCGGGCTTCGGCCGCGGACACGGCTTGGATTTGGGGCTCTGGCTCCCGCAATCCCCGGAATCAAAATCGACTTTTCGTACTGGGTCCATCGGCTTTCATCTCCTTCGCTAAAGGTGGATGCTAACTCTCGCAATACTGACCTGCAGCAGTAACGGCTTATACATATCACTAGCAAGAATCCCGGCCTGCCCTGTTCCCGGATTTCGCGTGGGCTGACCATAGGCGAAAAACGGGATATAGGGAACGCCGGGCTGGATGAATCATTTCCATTTATTCAAATTGATGTATGTTAAGCATAAAATATCATTACAGAAACTTTCAGTAATTTCCATCACTTATCCATACTGTCAAAGTGTAAAATGCAAGTATACCGCTTACCGCACCAGGTCATAGTTGAATCCGGAATTGTTGCGGTCCAGTTCATCGAGCACGGTGTTGACAATCAGACTGAGCAGATTAAGTGCACCCTGATAGCCAAGGATCGGATAACGGTGCATGTGATGACGGTCAAAGATCGGGAAGCCTACGCGGATCAGCGGAACATTCGCATCCTTGGCAGCAAACTTCAGATGCGAGCTGCCGATGGCCAGATCTACCGGATCATTCAGCAGCAGCGACCGCATATGCCACAGGTCATTTCCGATATACAGCGAAGCTTCGGAGCCGTAAGGGCTTGAGGCGAGCAGCGCCTCCGCTTCCTCCTTGAACTTCACTTCATTGAAGTCCACATCCCCGTTCGAGCAGACGATGTGCACCGGCTCCATACCAACCTCCAGGCAGAAGCCGATTAAGCCGATCAGCAGATCCGGGTCGCCTACCAGCGCTACCCGCTTGCCGTGAATATAGGGATGGCTGTCCGTGAGGGCATCCACCACACGGCCGCGTTCTTCCAGCAGCGAGGCCGGAAGCGGAAGCCCGGTCAGCTCGCTGACCGCCTCCAGCAGCTTGTCGGTTCCGGTGATGCCGAGCGGCGTAGACAGCGCAGTTATCTGCTGCTTCCAGGCTTCAGCAATGTAGTCCTGGGTCTTCTTCAGCGTATACTTCTGAAGGGACAGGGTGCCTAGCGCATTCGCCGCCAGCGGCACATCCGCCAGTCTGGTTCCGCCGTAGTAGTACTCGTACTCCCCGGTAGCCGGCGAATCATAGTTGCCGCTGTGGTCACCAAGCAATGTATATTTCGTATCAAATGCCTCAAGAATTTTCCGGATTTCCGCGAAGTTCCCCGTATAAGGCTCAAAGCCGAGCATGACGTTCAGCTTCTCCCCGGTTTCTTCACCGCTGCCGGGAGCCGCTTCAAGGCCGGAGCGTTCATAGAGGTAGCTAAGAATACCCTTCATCATGGCATCATAGCCGGTAATATGTGAACCGACGAAGCTCGGCGTGTTGCAGTAGGCAACCGGGAAATCCTCGGAGATCACCCCTTTATTGCGGGCATTGCCGATGAAGGAGGACAGGTCATCCCCGATAACCTCGGCCATGCAGGTCGTACAGATTGCCACCATCTCCGGCTTATAGAGGGCAATACTGTTTTCCAGGCCGTCAATCAGGTTACTCATACCGCCGAATACCGCTGCATCCTCGGTCATCGAGGAGGATACGGCCGGTGTAGGCTCCTTGAAATGGCGGCTTAAATGGCTGCGGAAATAGGAATTGCACCCTTGCGAGCCATGGACAAATGGCAAAGTCTTCTCAAAACCGAGTGCGGCCATAATGGATCCGAGCGGCTGGCAGGCCTTGTGCGGGTTAATGACCACCGCTTTACGGTTAAAGTTCTTCTCCATGTATTCGGCAGATTGGGAGTAAGCGAGCGCTTCTGCCGTTTCCTGCTCGCTGCAGGGTGCTTCGAACTGCCGCTTGTTCAGCCGCTGCTCCACGAACCGGTGCTCCGAGAACAGGGAGTTGTAATCCGGAATGTCCAGTCTGTCCTTGCTCATATGCTCGCTTCCTCCTTTTGGGCTTTGGCCTTTTTCTGCATCAGGCTCCATACCGGGCTGTTGACCGTCATATCCATATCCTTGGCAAAGATTTTAAAGCCGTCAAAGCCGTGATAAGGGCCGCTGTAATCCCAGGAATGCATCTGGCGGAACGGAACACCCATTTTGTGGTATACATATTTCTCCTTGACCCCCGAGCCCACCAGATCAACATTCATCTTCTGGGCAAGCTCTTCCAGCTCATAGGCCGTAGGATCATCCATAATAATCGTGCCTTCCTTCATCATCGGGAAGGTCTTCTCGTAATCGTCTTTATGGGCGAATTCGTAACCGGAGGCCACGATATCCATTCCGAGATCCTCATAGGCGCCGATAGTATGGCGGGAACGCAGACCGCCGATCATCAGCAGCACTTTTTTATTTTCCAGACGCGGCTTGTATTTACTGATAATGGCATCCATGGCCGGCTTGTGCTTCGCAATCATCTTTTCGCAGTTCTCCTGGATCGTTTCGTCGAACAATGCGGCGATGGCGCGAAGGCTCTCATAGGTTTTGGACGGTCCGAAGAAGTTGTATTCCATCCAGGGAATTCCGTAAGCCTTCTCCATATGCTCAACCATATAGTTCATGGAGCGGTGGCAGTGGATCAGGTTCAGCTTCGCTTTGTGGGCAATCTCCAGCTCATTCAGCGTACCGTCACCGGACCACTGGGCGATGACGCGCAGCCCCATTTCTTCCAGCAGAATACGCGAAGCCCAGGCATCACCGCCGATATTGTAATCACCGATGATGTTGACATCATAAGGTCCGGTTTCGGCCAGGTCCGCCTTGCCGAGCACAAAATCCCGGATCGCATCGTTGGCGATATGATGGCCGAGCGACTGGCTGACGCCGCGGAAGCCCTCACACCGGACAGGCACGATTGGCATCTCCAGCTCCTTGGACATCTTCTTGGACACCGCTTCAATATCATCGCCGATTAAGCCGACCGGGCACTCGGACTGTACCGAAATCCCTTTGGCCAGCGGGAACATCTCGGTAATCTCCCGCATGATCACTTCCAGCTTCTTGTCACCGCCGAACACGATATCCGTCTCCTGAAAATCACTTGTAATCTGCATCGCGGTAAAGTTATCGATCCCCAGTGTCCCGTTTGCATAATTACGCCGCGTTCCCCAGCTGTACTGCCCGCAGCCGATAGGGCCGTGGCTGATATGGACCATATCCTTGATCGGGCCCCACACCACGCCTTTAGAGCCCGCATAGGAGCAGCCGCGCGGCGTCATGACACCGGGACGGGACTTGATATTCGATTTCAGGGCACAGGTGCCGCAGGTTTGGGCTTCGGCTGTATTGATCTGGTAATGCTTTTCCCGGTCTTTTTTCGCTTTTTTCGGGTAAGCCTCCAGCACTTCTTCCACGAGTTTTTTATTCGTTTCAATATCCAGTCCCATTATTGACCCTCCTTTTCATGGTGCGGGCGCCCAGGCGCCCGCTGCTTCTTATTGTCCGGAAGCCTGCAGCTTCTGAATGGCTGCTTCTTCATCTTCGATGATCCCGAATTCCATCAGCAGCTCTTCCAGCTCTTCCATAGAGATCGGGGTAGGGATGGTCAGCATTTTGTTGTTGAGGATTTTCTCGGCCAGAATCTCATATTCCTTGGCCTGCTTGTGCTCCGGATTATACTGTGCAACGGTCATCCGGCGCAGCTCGGCGTGCTGAACGACATTGTCACGCGGCACAAAGTGAATCATCTGCGTATTCAGGCGGCGGGCCAGCTCCGTAATCAGCTCATCCTCACGGTCGGTGTTCCGGCTGTTGCAGATCAGGCCGCCCAGTCTGACACCGCCGCTGGTGGCATATTTCAGAATCCCGCGGGCGATGTTATTGGCTGCGTACATCGCCATCATTTCCCCCGAACAGACGATGTAGATTTCCTGTGCCTTATTCTCACGGATCGGCATTGCGAAGCCCCCGCACACAACGTCCCCGAGTACGTCATAGGATACAAAGTCCAGATCAGTATAAGCGCCTTCCTGCTCCAGGAAGTTGATAGCCGTGATGATCCCGCGTCCCGCACAGCCTACACCCGGTTCAGGCCCGCCGCATTCCACGTTGATGATGTCGCCGAAGCCGGTCTGCAGTACATCATCCAGTTCCAGATCCTCTACGGAGCCTAGCTCAGCGGCCAGATGAAGCACGGTCTGCTGTGCTTTGGTGTTCAGAATCAGGCGGGTGGAGTCTGCCTTAGGGTCACAGCCGACGATCATAATGCGTTGTCCGAACTTTGTAGCTAACTGAGCCAGGGTGTTTTGCGAAGTTGTCGATTTACCGATACCGCCTTTACCGTAGAAAGCTATTTGTCTCATTTTTCATCATCCCTTCGAAATGTTCATATTTTCAAAATAGGAGCTGTACTTGACGCTTTCGAGAATCATGTCCTGTATGCCGCCCTTACGGACCAGCGGCAGTACACCAACTTTGTTCAGGCTGGCCTGCGGGCCGTCTCCGATTCCGGAGCAGAGAAGAATGCGGCAGTCACTTAAAATAGAGATAATTTCCTGCAGCGTAGCGGCCTTGTCGCCGTTACAATCCGCCTTGCCGTGGCAATACGCCTGAATCTTCCGGACACCGACCAGCTTGACTTCAGCCCCGTCGGTATCATATACGAGGAATTCCGTCGCATGGCCGAAATGCTGGTTGACCTTGTCGCCGCCTCTGGTGGCTACAGCAACTCGGGTCTTCTGCGAATCTTCCCAGCGCCCTCTGGCTCTGGCCCGCTTCGCGGTAACCCGCTCGCGGATTTTGACGTCGAGGTCACTCTGGAACTGTGTTCTGGCCTCCAGATCAATGACCGGATCAGCCTCCATCGCTTCCAGCGGAAAGTCCTGGTTGCGGTCCTGGCCGAGCAGCCCGATGGCATCAGCCCGGCATTGCCGGCAGTGGCGCATGACCTTCATCCCTTCACGCCCCAGCAGCTCCTGCAGATTGTGCAGCTCCTTCGGACGTGGCGCCTTGCGGCCGTCCGCTTCGTATTGGCTTCCCGGTGCGATAATCAGAGGTGTTACATTGTGCAGCGTGGCCCCGAGCTCTTTTACTCTTTTGGACACGTCCGGCAGATGGTGATCGTTGACCCCCGGAATCATAATCGAATTAACCTTAACGAGAATCCCCAGCTTCGCCAGCATTTCAAGCCCTGCCAGCTGGCGGCTGATCAGCAGCTCCGCCGCTGCCCTTCCTTCGTACCGGATCCCTTCATCGAATACCCAGGGATAAATGTGCCGGCCGACATCCGGGTCAATGGCGTTGATCGTGATGGTGACATGGCGGATACCGAGCTCAAGGATTTCATCCACATGCCGGTAAAGCGTAAGGCCGTTGGTGCTGAGGCAGAGACTGACATCAGGGACATGCTGTTTCACCCTTGCAAAGGTGTCAAACGTCTGCTCCGGATTGGCCAGCGGATCGCCCGGGCCGGCTATGCCGACTACGGAGAGCTGCATCAGCTGGGCCGCAACCCCCTTCACCTTGCGTTCCGCCTGTTCCGGCGTCAGCACACTACTTACCACACCCGGCCTGCTCTCATTGACACAGTCGAACTTGCGGTTGCAGTAGTTGCACTGGATGTTACAGGCGGGCGCAACCGGGATGTGCATTCTGGCATAGAACCGGTGAGCTTCCTCGCTGTAGCAAGGGTGGCGGCTGATCTCCTCCTCTGCTTCATTTGATATACACGACGGCTGCATCATTTCCCACCTCCTGAAAGTTTTACTAGCGTTACTTCTGTGAATCAGCTTCGGTAAAACTCGCTTCGGAAGCATTCGCTTAGTTTTACTAGCGTTACTTCCTTGATTCAGCTTCGGTAAAACTCGCTTCGGAAGCATTCGCTTAGTTTTGCGAAGCTTAGCTTCCTTGTGTTATCTCCATGACAGGCTGCACGACAGTGGCAGAAAAAGCGGTGAGCTATGTGTTATTTTATCTAACAAAAACCTCGCTTAGCCGCTTGAATTACTCTCATCATATTTTTCCAGACCCATACCGTCAATTACATACAAGCTGAAAAAGCCCTTGTTTTCCCTGTGTTTGCAGTATCGACAAAAGACATGTCAGATTAATTAACTCACACTTATCATGTTTCCGTTTCCATTCTCTCTATTTTTGCAGTTGATATTTGTTCTCAGGACCATTGACAATCCTCAAGAGCTCATATATGATACCTTTAGGTTAATTACACGACTCAAACGAACGTCCTAAATTTCATATATCCCGTAAAGGGGAGTAGCTGCGTAAACAGAAACATCCTGCCGGTTTCACCGAGAAATCGTGCCCGTTTCTGTGGATAATATGAGACAGTTCCAGGCCACATGCTGTAACTGCTTATATTTCAGATAAAGTCGTCAATACGAGAATATGAGGATATTCTCCGGCTTTATCGGCAATGAACTATTGCTAGCGAGACCTTTACCAATCAGGTTAGACCTTTATCCCAAAGGCTGATCTGTTTGGTAAAGGTCTTTTTTATATATATTTTGATCAAAATCAGGTAATGTGGGTATTCTTTACAAGAGATATTTACATCCGAATGAGGAGGAAACAGCAATGGATTGGGGATTATTATTTGAGTACGGCTGGGTGTTGCTCGTTCTGGTCGCACTGGAAGGGCTGCTGGCAGCAGATAACGCACTGGTACTGGCAATTATGGTTAAACACCTTCCTGATGAGGAACGTAAAAAGGCATTGTTCTACGGTTTGGCAGGGGCATTCGTGTTCCGGTTCGGTTCACTTTTTGTCATCTCGTATCTGGTGGACATCTGGCAAGTACAAGCTATCGGGGCCATTTACCTGTTATTCATAGCAGGGAATCATATCTTCCGAAAACTTCTCATCAAAAAGCCGGTCACGGACGAAGCCGTTGAAAGCGGAAGCCCGAAAGCTGTCGACAAAAAGAAAGCCGGCTTCTGGTTCACTGTACTTAAGGTTGAAGTAGCTGACATCGCATTTGCAGTTGACTCTATCCTGGCTGCAGTGGCACTGGCTGTAGCTCTTCCGCCAAGCGGCATCGGCCACATCGGCGGTCTCGACGGCGGTCAGTTCCTCGTTATCTTCGCTGGCGGATTTATCGGCCTGATCATTATGCGGTTTGCGGCATCCTTCTTCGTTAAGCTGCTGCACACCCGTCCGGGTCTGGAAATCGCTGCTTTCTTCATCGTAGGCTGGGTAGGGGTTAAGCTTGCGGTTATTACACTGGCTCACCCTTCCCTGGGTGTTCTGTCCGAAGACTTCGCCCACAGCACAGCGTGGAAAGCATCCTTCTATGTTGTTCTCATCATCATTGCCGCTACCGGCTGGTTCATGAGCAGCAAGGTTGAAGAAGTAAAAACCGACGAGAATCCGATTAAGGAAGTCGACAAGCAGCTCGGTAAATAAAGCATCCCCGCATTCATACAATAACCCGGAAGCTACACCTCCCAAGGTGCAGCTTCGGGTTATTTGCTTCAGCGCTTCAATTGGCCGTCCTTGACAGGAACTCCGAAATCCGGCGTACCGTCTTCCTTCCAACCGAATACCTGGACCCGCGTATGACGGTTCGGGTCATACAGCGGATCACCCGCAATGTCTTTATAATTGCGGGCATGATAGACCAGCACATCCTCCCCGTGTTCATTGACAGTAAAGCTGTTGTGCCCCGGCCCGTACTGGCTGTTCTCCTCCGAGGTTTTAAACACCGGCTCCGGCGATTTGCTCCAGGAAGCAGCATCCAGCAGATCACTGTCCTCATCCGCTGCAAGCAGCCCCATACAATAGTTGTAATCCGTTGCACTGGCAGAGTAACTGATGTAAATCCGGCCGTTGCGTTTCAATACCGCCGCCCCTTCATTTACACGAAAGCCGATTATCTCCCAGGGATACTCCGGAGCAGAAATCATTGTCTGCCTGCCCTGCAGCGTCCATGGATTCCTCATCTCCGATATATAGAGATTGGAATTTCCCGTGATCTCCGGATCCTTCTGAGCCCAGACGTAATACAGTACGCCCCGGTGCCGGAACACCGTAGCATCCAGCGCAAAGGATTCCCAGGCGGTTACTACCTGCCCCTTCTCGGCCCATTCTCCTTCAAGCGGATTCACAGAATCATTCTCCAGCACATACATCCGGTGGTCGAACAGCCCTTCCTTCGTCTCCGAGGTATGGGCGGCGGCAAAATAGATATACCATCTACCAGCGATATAATGCAGCTCTGGCGCCCAGATGTTGGCGCTAAGCGGCCCGGAATCATTTTTGCGCCAGATTGTAACAGGCTGTGCGGCGGCGATTCCCTCCAGGGTCTGTGCCCTTCTCACTTCAATCCGGTCATATTCCGGTACGGAAGCGGTGAAATAGTAATAACCGTCAGTATGCTTATACACCCATGGGTCAGCACGCTGCTCTACCAGCGGATTGGGATATTCCGGGTTACCGGGCATGGACATTCTCCTTTTCAATAGCGGTTCACAGGTTATTTATTTTTATTTTATGTAAGATTGAAATATAACGTAGAAATGTATACAAATTGTTATCCGCATGTCACCGGCTCACCTAACCTTTTCACACAAATTCGAACGTTGCACTATTTACCTCTGATCCTTTGAAAATATAAGCTGTTGTTAGAGCAAGAACGGAGGCGCCGGCATGACGGCGGCCCGTAATTCAAGAGGCAGGAGATTATAAACATGACCACTTACCATACCGCTTCGCATACGCAGGACCGGTCCATGCTGCACAGCTTCCCGATGGACCAGATCGCGGTGACCGATCCCTATTTCGTCAATGCCTTCTCCAAAGAAGTACTGTATCTCAAAAGCTATGACCTTGACCGCCTGGTCGCCGGCTTCCGCGAAAACCGCGGCCTGCCTGCCAAGAGTGAAAAATACCCCGGCTGGGAAAGCACCGAAATCCGCGGCCATACCCTGGGCCATTATCTGAGCGCGCTGTCTCAGGCCTATGAAACCACCCGCAGCACCCACCTGCTCCAGCGGCTGGAGTATCTGATGGAAGAGCTTGCTTCCTGCCAGTTTGACAGCGGTTACCTTTCGGCTTTTCCCGAACAACTATTTGATAATGTCGAGAACAGGCAGCCCGCCTGGGTACCCTGGTATACTATGCACAAGATCATTGCAGGACTGACTGCGGCATACCGGGCAACCGGCAGCAATACAGCTTACACTCTGGTTACCCGGCTTGGAAGCTGGGTGTATCGGCGCAGCACAGGCTGGTCAGCGGAAATGCAGGAGCGTGTATTGTCTGTGGAGTACGGGGGGATGAACGACTGTCTCTACGAGCTGTACAAAATTTCCGGAGATGAGCACCATCTGCAGGCTGCCCATATGTTCGACGAGCTGAGCCTGTTCACTCCGGTGCATGAAGGCCGGGATATCCTGAAGGGCAAGCACGCAAATACCACCATCCCGAAATTCCTCGGGGCGCTGAACCGGTACCGGGTGCTGGGCGAAAGCGAGAGGTTCTATCTGGAGGCTGCGCAGCAGTTCTGGGACATGGTCGTTCTCCATCATAGCTATGTTACAGGCGGCAACAGCGAATGGGAGCATTTTGGCGAGCCGGATATTCTGGACGCGGAGCGTTCGAACTTCACGGCCGAGACATGCAACACCTACAATATGCTGAAGCTGAGCCGGGAATTATACAAGATTACCGGTGATGCGAAATATATGGATTTCTATGAAAATACCTTTATCAACGCAATCCTTTCGTCACAGAACCCCCATACCGGGATGACGATGTATTTTCAGCCGATGGCCACTGGCTACTTCAAGGTATACAGCTCGCCGTTTGACCATTTCTGGTGCTGCACCGGAACCGGGATGGAGAGCTTCACCAAGCTGAATGACAGCCTGTATTTCCATGGCAGCGGCGGTATACATGTGAACCAGTACGTAAGCTCGACTGTGCTTGCCGGAGAATACGGGATTGAGCTGACCCAAACGGCTAATTTCCCCTATGAGGATACTGCCGAATTCAGGATTCGTACGCTAAAAGAGGCCGGTCAGCCCGTTGCCCTGCATCTCCGCCTGCCTCACTGGCTGGCAGGCGAGGCAGAGCTGACGCTTAACGGGCAGAAGCAGGCCATTGACCTGTCCGGCCGCTATGCCGTGCTGGAGCGGACCTGGTCAGACGGCGATACCCTCAGTCTCCGGCTGCCGATGAAGCCGTCCTACCGTACACTGCCGGATGCCCCGAATGTCGTTGCTTTCCGCTATGGCCCTGTTGTCCTGAGCGCCGCACTCGGCACAGAGGACCTGGCCGAATCCGCTACAGGTGTGGCTGTCAGCGTACCGACCCGCAACATGCTGGTCAAGGATTTCATCACACCTGCAGGCCAGAGTGCGGAACGCTGGCTTGAGGATTTTGATCAGCATTTTATCCAACAGGACGGGGAGCTGGCCTTCGTGCTCCGGGGTACGGACGAAGACAGCCGGCTGGTCTTCACCCCTCATTACAAGCAGCATGATGAGCGCTACGGCATCTACTGGAAGCTGGTAGAGGCTGACTCCGCCGAGCTTCAGGAGCATATCCTGCAGGGCAAGCAGCGCCAGCGCGTCCAGGAAGCTACGATCGACAGCCTTCCGGTCGGCAATGACCAGTATGAGCTGGAGCATCAAATCAGAGGTGAGAACACCACGGTTGCCACCTGGGATGGATATAACATCAGACAGGCTGAGAATAACGGCTGGTTCAGTTATCAGCTCAAGGTTCTGCCGCAGCGGGACAACTATCTGTCAGTCACTTATTTCTCGGGCAACAACGGCAAGGCCATTGACATTTATGCAGACGGCAAGCTGCTGGCCAGCGATACGCTGATGACGGATAAACCCCGTTCCTTCTATACAAAGAGCTATCTCATTCCTGCGGGGGCTGTTCAGGATCGCACAGAGCTGGAAATCAAATTCGTCATTCCGGGCGGCATGAACGGAATCTTCGACCTGCTGCGGATGATGGCCGGCTTCGATCAGCGGGCAGAGCTGGACAGCCTGAGCTTTGATGCCGGAACCCTGGATCATCCGTTCACAGCAGACCGGAGCCATTATATCCTTAGTGTGCCATCCGGAACGCAGTCTGTAGTGCTTAGAGCCGGACTGTCACATAAGAATGGCCTGCTCTACTGCGGCGGTATCCTGATTGATGATACACAGCCAAGAACCGTCTCCCTGCAGGGGGACAGCACCGTGCTGACACTTACTGTTAAGGCTGAGGACCATGTTGCCGCGAAGGATTACAGCATAACTATTATCAAGAGCCCGGCGCTTAATAACTGAGCCTAACCCGGGACAATAAATCCCGCCCTACCTAAAAAAGACCGTTCTGACGAGCTGCTTATCCTGCGCTCAGAACGGTTTTTTGGTTGCGAAAATAAACAAACCGGCAGCTTTTCCTGAAGAAAAGTGCCGGTTATGCATTCAGCTGCCGGGGCAGGCGCCCCGGCTATAGCTTACATATATTGCTGGCCAATGGCCGTATCGGTCTTGCCCTGCAGCTCCACCAGCTTCATGATAACGGCGGCTGCCTGAGCTTTGGTTACTTGCTGCTGCGGATTGAATTTGCCATTTTCGCCCTGGAGCAGCCCCAAGCGTACAACAAGGGCTACAGCCCCTTTATTCGTAATGGCTGCACTGTCGCTGAAGCTGCTGACTGTAGTGTCATTATTCAGGAAGACGGCGAGCTTGCTGTATTTCAGGAATGAAGCCAGCAGCACTGCAAGCTGCTCACGGGTAAGGCTGTCTTCCGGCTTCACTACCGCATCCCTGTCCAGCCAGCTGCGGCTGACGGCATAGTTCACAGCACCAAAATACGCGCTGTCAGGACTGACTCCGGCAACTGCCTTATTCTCTTCACTTGCAGAATATTGCGTGTAGTACGGTGTTGAGGCTTTGGCAATGTAGTTAAGCCAGTCGCCTACCGTGATCACCTGATCCGGACTCACCTTGCCTTCCGCATCCGGCGTAATTACGCCGTATTTCAGCAGCTCGGTCAGCTGTTGTTCAGCAGCATGGCCTTTAATATCAACCGCGCTGGCAGCAGCTGGACGTTGTCCGCTCAGGTTATAGTCGTAAATGGTGAACCAGTTGCCTGTCTGCGCGTTCAGCGCTTCATACGGCTTGGTTGTATCAACCAGTGCAGGGGCATAGACCAGTCTTACCTTAGGATCGGTGTATCCACCACTGGAAGTGCTGAAATAGCCTCCCGTTGTGTTGTACTGCAGCTTCATGGTGTACAGGTTTAAGTATTTCTGCAGCGCCTCCGCTTTGGTAACTGCCGGTGCAGGCTGCTTGGTGATTTTACTGATATTGGCTGCGCCATAGTTCGTATACGACTGCAGCTTGCCATAAAGGTCCAGCGTCAGCATAACCGTGTTCTCACTTACCGGGATGCCGTCGAAGTAACGGAGGAATTCAAAACGGTAGCCTTTATCATTCGGCAGAACGCTCCAGCTCCCCCCGTGTTCGGCCAGCTTCAGGCTGCTGCTGGCCTGGTCATACAAACGGTTAATCAGTGACAGGGCCTGCTGCTTGGCTTCCGCCTGGCTCAGCTTCTTGCTTCCCGCGGGAGCAGCTGGGGTATCCTGCCGGCTGCTTTCCGCCATATAGGTATATTGATCAATCTGGAACTGGAGAACCTCACCAGTCGTTGCGTTTACCTCAGCATAAGTGCGTTGCGGCATTCCAGCATAAACGGCTTCAGAGGTATCACTCCAGGCCAGCGACCATACCTTCTGCTTGCTGTTCTGGTAATTGGTACTGAGCGTCTGCCAGACCAGCTTGCGGTTAGCAGGGATGGTTGCCACCTTCTTCACCTGCTTGACCGCTTCATCGACAGTAAGCTCCTTGCCGCTGGTTACAGGCTGGAAAATTTCCTTACCGGCCGGTACGGCCTCATAAACGACCGGAGCAGTAGCTGCATCGCTGCCTTCATAGTCAACCCGTTTGCCGGTCTGGGCATCAATCGGATACAGCCCTTCATTCTGCGGCCTCCAGCTGAGTACCCAGCTGTCCACCTCATTTTTTTTGTAAACAGGGGTGTAATATAGCGCAACATCGAAGCTCTCTTTAAATTTCTTCTCAGCCTGTTCCTTGGACACCGCTGGCTTGGCAGACGGATATTTCAGGCCGGAGGCCGATTTACTGAACTGTATGACATTTCCGCTGCCGTCAACCGTAACCCGTACGGAGTCACTGGATGAAGGAAGTCCGTTAACCAGGATATTAAAATAGAAAGAATACTGTACAGGACCAAAAAGTGCCGAATCATTCATTATAATATTCTCATCGAGCTGCAGATCGCTGCTCTTCAGCGTTGGCGCTGCCTGGGAAACAAAGCTCTTGGCCTTCACAAGCGCGTCTGACCGTGATACCTTCGGCGGATAGAAGTTGTCCGTCTGTCCCACAAACGGGGAATACAGATATGTAGAGATCAGGTCTCCTGTCATGGCATCAACTTCACTCGAAAAACCGTAAGATGTGCTGCCGGTGCGGAATTCCCACTGGATATTCCAAACCAGCTGGTCCGGATTCATCGGATAGGAGTTGCCCGAGCCAAGCTGTGTGTTCGAGACAGTAGCATCTTTCAGCACAGGGAACAAGGCTTTCAGCTTCGCCACAGCCTGCTCCTGGGTAACCTTGGCCTCTGCCGGATCAGGTGTCTCGGCATTTGTCTGGGCAGCTTTTGCCGGTGCTGCTTGTACAGTAGTATTGGAAGTGGAAGCTGCTGCTGAAGCTAGTCCCCCGGGCAGCATTAACGCGACCGCCACCGAAGTAATCAAAGCCGCTTTTGCGGTTTGCCCGATGAAGGGTTTCCTGTCGTTACTCAAAATATCTCCTCCTAAAAGTTTTGTTAGCATAGACTTCCTGAGCATTCCTCATACAAAACTTGCTTCGGAAGCATAGGCCTAAGTTTTGTTAGCATAGACTTCCTGAGCATTCTTCGTACAAAACTTGCTTCGGAAGCATAGGCCTAAGTTTTGTTAGCATAGGCTTCCTGAGCATTCTTCGTACAAAACTTGCTTCGGAAGCATAGGCGCAATAGTATCAGCAAACGCTTACTTTTTACTATTTTAGCCAGCTGCTACTCTCCTAAATTATAAATACAAATACATAACTTTTCCATATTTTATTTATGACAGGAAATTTCAGGAGCAAACATAAGCCGACCCGGTTCCTGTGCATTTGCCAAAGATGAACAACATCACAGGTTGAAGTGCCTTACACTCCCAAAATGATGCGCGGATTATACTCAGTCTGGTAATTACATTTCTTCCATTCCGCGGCTCCTCGAGGAATCAGGGGCATTTTTGTTCTTCATTTCGCACATCCGGCCACTTTCGCCGGAATCAAGGGCATTTTTGCTCTTCATTTCGCACATCCGGCCACTTTCGCCGGAATCAAGGGCATTTTTGCCCTTCATTTCGGCTCATCCGGCCACCTGAAGCGGTACCTGTTTTTTTCTAACGCCCACAACTCAAAAAGGCGGCCACTCACCGGGCCGCCTAATATCACATTTACTTTTACCGCCGCCATCTCATGAACCTGTAATCCAGCAGATCCACCAGCAGGAACAGCACAAAGCCCACTAGGCTGAACAGCATGATGCCCGCGTACATCTCCGGATAATCGAGCCGCAGCCAGGCATCCATAATGAAGAAGCCCATGCCGTGCTCTGTACCGTAAATTTCGGTGAAGAACAGCACGGAAATCGCGGTGCCGAGCGACACCCGGATCGTGCTGAGGATGACCGACAGCGCACCGGGTAGCGTCACATTCCAGAATTTCTGCACAGAGCTTGCGCCGATGCTGGTCAGCACATCATATGTAGTCTCGGGGATTGCCTTGATCCCGTCGCGCACGGAGATGATAATCTGGAACAGCAGGATCAGCATAATCATCAGCACCTTGGAGGTTTCGCCCAGACCGAAGAACAGCATCACTACCGGCAGCAGGGCAATCTTCGGAATCGGATAGGTCAGATAGACGACCGGATCGAGCAGCTTGTTCCAGAGCGGCGAGCGCCCCATTAACAGTCCGATCATCAGGCCGGTCAGAAGCGCCAGCAGCACACCCTCAAAAATCCGCAGCAGGCTGTACCCGACATTCAGCAGCACCTCATGGCCGTCCAACTGAAACATCGCCTTATACACGGAGCCGGGTGACGGCAGAATTGGATGGTTCATCAGCAGATAGACGATATACCAGACCAGATTCATGCCTGCAAAAACAAACAACAGCCGCAGCACGTGGTTAATCCGCTTGTTCATCACCATTTCTCCTGCATTACCTTTCTGATCACTTTTGTCTGCTCAAAAAACTCGTTGCTGTCCCGCTTCTCTTCATGCTTCATCCCGAACACAGCAGCGTTATCGAGCACCTCAAGCTCCGTCCGCTTCCCTGTACCCGCAGGGAGGATAACAATCTTCTGTCCCAGCAGGATCGCCTCGTCCACATCATGGGTAACAAACAGCGCCGTCGCCGGATGAGCCAGCCAGTTATCCAGAAAAATCTGCTGCAACGCCTCTCGCGTCACGGCATCCAGCGCCGAGAACGGCTCATCCAGCAGCATAATTTGCGGCAAAATCGCAAAGGCCCGTGCGATCGCCACCCGCTGCTGCTGCCCGCCGCTAAGCGACAGGGGATAGCGGCCCTCCAGCCCGGCGATTCCCATCGCCTCAAGCCAGCGGGTGATCCGCGTCTCCCGGTCTGCCTTGTCTGCTGCAGCAGTTCCGGTGATCTTCATGGCAATCCGGATGTTGTCCCGGACCGTCTTCCATGGCAGAAGGCCGTAGTTCTGCGGGACAAGCCCGACCAGCGTATCCTTGTCGTGCACGGACTTGCCGTTGTACAGCAGCTCTCCGCTGTAGCCCGGCAGAAGGCCGGCAACCGCTCGCAGGAGCGTAGATTTACCGCTGCCGGAAGGCCCGATAATCGTATAGATGCCGTGCTCGGGCAGCGTCAGATTAACCTTTCCGAGCGCCACCTGGCCTCCCTTGTACTCGACCTGCAGTTCCCGGATGCAGAGTCCGTTATTTTCCAAACTGGACATCGGAGATCACATCTTCAGGGGCAATATCTTTAGTCAACAGGCCTGTCTCCCGCGCCCAGGCAAAAGCCGCCTCTACTTCCTTCACGTCCACTTGAACAGCCGGCTCATAAGCAGGCACTGTGATCTGATCCTTCAATGTCTCCGGGTAACCCACTTCTTTAATAATAAGATCGATATATTCCGATTGATCGTGGGATTTCATATAAGCAACAGCATCATCATAAGCGGCATACATGTCGCGGATGGCTTGCGGTTTGGCATCAATTACACTTTGCGGAAAAGCGAACACGAACGGGTTCACGCCAGCAGAGTGAGTGGAGCTCAACACACGCAGGCCGGAGGACTCGCCCATCGTTACAAACGGCTCAGGCAGTACAGCTGCATCAGCCTTCTGGTTCTTCAGCAGCTCAAGCCGGGTCGGAATCTGCGGCACTTCGCTGACCGTAATATCGGCTTCAGTCAGTCCCGCCTGCTTCAGCATCATCGCTACCGTATATTGAGTGGAGGTGTTCTTGGACAAAATAACGGTTTTGCCCTTCAGATCCTTCACATCCTTGATGTCGTCATTACCGGTCAGCAGGTCAAATTCACCGGTAGTGGTGCTGGTGATTTTTACATCCAGTCCTGCTTCGTTATAGATGGAAATCGCCACCAGATCGGCGCTGATGCCATCTACCTTGCCGGCCTGGAACGCCACATCGCGGTCCTTGGCGCTTTTGAAGGTCTGGATATCCAGATTAACGTTATGCTCTTTATCGAAGCCCTGCTCATGCGCGATGATGAACGGAATAGCGTCGATCGAAGGCAGCAGGCCCAGTGTTACGACCGCCGCTTCCGCCGGTGCCGCTGTTTGTGCAGCTCCGCCCGAATTCCCGGCATTGCTGCCGCTTGCTGTATTGTTATTGCCGCAGCCCGCCGCAACCATGCCCACCGCAGCGGTTAGCGTAAACAGCATCGTAAGGTGTTTCCAGTTCTTTCTTTTCATGAATCTTCCTGCCTCCAAATCTCTCTATTATATTTGCTTGCGCATATTTTCACATAAGGGCATAGAGAAGCCTCTATGCTTCCCCCTGTCAGCGTAAGTAATGCAATTTTACACCCATTGTCTCATTTTGTATATTTATAAATTGAAATAATGACAGCTGCATAGCCGGTGAATTGTTGCGGAAGTTGTCCAGCCGACTCCACCTGTATCTGATTGTGAACATTGCCTACCATCCATTTACAGCCCCGGGGATATCCTGTACGATATTGGGCATGGGAGGGGTTAGATGCTCAGTTTTGTCAAGATGATTATCCGGGGATTTGCCGAACATCGTCTTTTGTTGGCTGTATTTCTGATCACGAGTGTCACCGAAATTGTCTATGCAGCGGCTGCTCCACTGAGCTTGCAGTACCTCGTGGATGATGCATTTGCCCCAAAAGATTTGCAGGTCTTCCTTATGATCCTTTTAATCCTGCTTACAGGCGGCCTGCTGAGTCTCGTTGCGGCCCAGGCCGGGGATTATTCGCTTAGCAGATTGGCCGGCGGGGTAATCCGGCGGATGCGGGCTGAACTATTCGTCCAGTTGCAGCGACAATCCTCCCCCTTCTATGAGCGCTACCGTACCGGTGATCTAATCAGCCGTTTTATTGGAGACATGTCGTCGATTGAACAGGTGATCCGTATCTCTTGTCCTCTGCTATTACGTGAAGTCGGCAGTACGCTGCTTGGTATCATTCTTCTATTCTCCATCGAATGGAAGCTTACACTTGCCGTTTTGGCCGGATCTTTGCTCATGTTCATTGCTCCAAGACTGCTGCTGGGACAAGCGGAAAAAGCCAACAGGAGTTATAAAGAAGCGCAGGAACGCTTCTCCAATGCAATAGATGAAGCGGTCAGAGGACAACAGACCATCCGCAGCCTCCACCAGCAGGGTAATATAGGGAAGAGAGCAGACCAGTATATTGGAGAACTGTTCCTGACCGGAACGGGATTACATAGAATAAATTCTCTTATGGAGCGGCTGCCGCAGGCATCCTTACTTATGCTGAACGGGATTATGATCATCTTAGGCGGATATTTCATCTTTCACGACGAAATGACCATCGGAGGCTTTATGGCGTTTTTCACCCTGTTTATGAGTGTAGGACAAGCTGTAAGCAATCTGTCGTTTCTGATTCCTAATCTGATTGATTCTAGAGTCAGTTTCACCCGGATCGGCGAAATTATGGATCTCAAGCCCGATTTTCCAGAGCCCGTACGCCCGGTTGTATTACCTTCTTCAGGGTTAAGCGTGGAAATGGACGGGGTGACGTTCGGATATACAGAAGGATCCGGGGAATTGCAAAAAGTCAGCCTGTCCGTTCCTTCAGGCAGTTATGTAGCATTGGTAGGACTAAGCGGATCAGGCAAGAGTACCGCCCTGCGGCTGCTTGCCCGGTTTTATGATCCCAAGGAGGGTGTGGTAAGGATTGGCGGGACAGATCTTCGTAAAGTCAGTGAAGCTTCCCTGCGCAAGGAACTGACACTGGTAACCCAGAATACGTATCTCTTCCAGGCAAGCATCCGGGAGAATCTGCTGCTGGACCGCAGCGGCGTTTCCGAGGAAATCATGTACGAAGCAGCCCGTGCAGCCCGGATTCATGAGACGATTATGGCTTTGCCTGAAGGGTACGACACCTGGATCCCCGGTGAAGGCGGACCTCTGTCCGGCGGACAGCGCCAGCGGCTAGCACTGGCAAGAGCTTTATTGAGAAGGCCTCAGGTGCTGCTGCTGGACGAAATCACTTCTGGGCTGGATGCCGCAACCGAAGCGGACATCAGCCGGCTGCTGCTGGAGCTGCGCGGACAGATGACCCTTATATCGGTTACCCACCGGCTCGCTTCCACCATGAATGCGGACAAGATTTATGTGTTTCATGAAGGAGAGATTGTTGAGTCGGGAACACATGCCGAACTGCTCCAGCTAAGCGGGATTTATAGGGAGTTATGGGAAAAGCAGCACGGATTCCGCCAGAACAGGCATAGAATCAACAAATATAAACTCAAGATGACTATAAAGGGGATTCGGTCATGACCACTACCTGTGCACGCTGCACCACCGATGAGGATTATGCAAAAGTCAGTTCTTTTCTGATTGAACACAGACATGATCTGCACCTTTCCTACATGACCATGGATATGGTAACCCTTCTATATAACTATATTACAGAGGGTCATCTGCTTCAGATCACAAACGACGAAGGACGTGTACTGGGAGCGTGTGCTTATTATCACGGAACTCCTGAGCATAATTTCCTGGATAAGGAAACCGTACTTTTTGACTTCACCGTATTTGATCAGGCTGTCCGCGGGACAAGGCTTTTTCTGAAGGGGCTGAAGTATCTGGTGAACACCATTCGCACAGAACATCCGGAGGTCCGGGAAATACGAATGGTTGCTTTTGCTGATAATGCGTATGTCTGTAATTTGTATACCAAATTTAACACCTCCAGCTATGCCAGAGAAGGCGTGTTAGGCGAAGAAATTATTTTTTGTACAGATATAGATTATTTGTGGACAAGACTCCAAAAATTTGATAGATTAAATTTGAAATAGCGCAGAAATATATGGAAAAGAGGAGGAAATAGACATGGTACCTATTCCACCAAGTGTAAAAGAGGTCAAAAAAGGCAGCGGCTTTGGTAAAATTGTCAGAGTCAATGATTCGCTCAGAGTCCTGGTTAAGTAATGCCGTTTTTTATCCGCCCCTGTAATCTGGAGATGGATACCACAGCTTATATCCAGTATTTGATCAAACATCAAGCCGATTTGAATCTGCCTTATTCTTTTGCTGCCAAGCTGAGCTTCTTCAGCAGTCCGATCTCTATGGGCAGAGCAGTTCTGATGTTTGAGGACGAGCCTTACGGTATAGTGGGTGCAGCCGGATTTGTCTACGGTACCGGGGCCAACGATTACGAGGACAGGAATATTTGTCATGTAGAGGTGGCTTTCATACAGGAAGAATACCGCAGCACGCCGCTGTTCATGCTCATGCTGAATGGTCTTCTTGCTGAAATGAAGGCTGGCAACCCCGGGGTAAGCAGGGTCCAGTTCTGGATTCCCGCATATCAAGAGCAGCTGGAGAAATTGTGTGCACGATTTGCTGCTTGGCCCTGCTCCGTCAAGAGCACAGGCGTCAGCGGTGATCAACACCTGTCTTTCTATTCTTTTTCCTTTGCCAAATTGGAAGAGTATTGTAGCAGATTTCATTTCGCCAATACATAATCTTACCACGAAAGACTGTCCGCAGGGGTAAAGCGCCTGTGAGACAGTCTTTTCGGTTCAAGAACATCCGGCTTATCCAGCACCTACGCGCCAAGTCCGTATTAAAGCCGCTGCCTGCTGAGCTGAATTTCATTCCCGGCCATGACGATGCAACTCCCCGGCCATTATTGATTTAACACTTACAATACATACTCCCGCAGTACTGTTCAGCTATATTTACCATAGTCTTTAATGACTACTTTGGTATGACATCTTACTTCTAATTTGCCTTTTAGTCTTATGGTGGGCCCGCCTCCCCCTACACCGTCCCCCGCTCAATAATCTCATAATCCAGCTTGCGGTATACAGGCTGTCTGTTCCCTGTGCGAATCTGCTCGTGGATGATGCGGAAGGCGGCGGCACCCATATCGTAGAGATGGTTGTCGATCGTGGAGATGTCGAGCAGCCGGCCGATCGGCTGGTTGTCAAAGCCCAGCACAGCGATATCCTCCGGAATACGCAGCCCGTGCTTGCGCGCTTCGATAATGAGTCCCGCTGCGACATGGTCGCCGGTAACAATGAACACCTCGGGCCGTTCCTCCATCTGAAGCAGCGAACGGGCAACCGCCGCCCCGCTCTCCTCTGTCATGCAGTCGAACACCATCCATTCCTGGCGGAAGGGCAGCTGATGCTCAGCCAAAAAAGCGTGAAACGCCGTCTGCCGGATGGATGCGCTGCTGCCGTTCTGCCGGCCCTCGCAATAACCGATTTTGCGGTAGCCCTTGTCTTTCAGATATTCGAGTCCATGCCGAAAGGCCGCATAATGCTCAATATAAACTGACGAAAACCGCCGCTTCCCGTTATCCTGGCAGGTCACAACAGGTCCATACTCCATATACTCTTCAATGACCTCCGGCTGCAGTGCCGTAGATACAATAACCACACCGTCAATCTCTTTGTTGCGCAGCATCTCAAGTACCTTCAGCTCCTCATCGGGAGCATAATTGCTCTGGCAGAGGATTAGCCGGTACTGCGCGAGCAGCGCCTCATGGGCCAGCCCGTCCATTACCACCGAGAAATAAAACAAATTGATATACGGCAGAATGACCGCGACCGTCCCCGTCCGCCCGGTGCTCAGATGCACCGCATTCATATTCCGCGCATAGTTCAGCTGCTCTATCGTCTGGAGCACAGCAGATCTCTTGGACTCGCTCACATAGGGATGATTGTTCAGCACCCGGGACACAGTGGTTACAGAAACGCCCGCGATCCGGGCAATTTCCTTGATATTGGCCATCAGCGCAGCTTCCTCCTGAAATTAGGCATCTAGTGGTTTTATTTTACCACACCGCTTCCCGAAATTTTGTATTGTAAAAAGCTTGCTATGGAACGCATTTCATACGCTACACTGAAACTGTAACAGCTTACCGGATTAAACCGGCGTGACCGCAAGGGCGTGACGGACCGGTTAAGTTACGCATTTCCGCCGAAATAGAGGCGGTTTTTTTATTACAGCAACAAAGAAACCTCCCCTCATCCAGCGGGATGACAGAAGGCTTAAATGTTTCATTTTGGCATGACGCTGGAGATACGTTTTGAAGCCATAACTATTGCCGTGACAGCAGGTTCGTCTGCAGGCAGCTATTCCCGTTTCTTCCCGACTGCACCAAGATAGATTACGAACTCTTCTTCGCCGTCTAATCCCAGAATCTCATCAATCAGCTTTTGATCGTAGATCCCGATTGCGCAAGCCCCTGCACCGATAGATTCACTGGATAAATAAAGGTTCTGGCATACATGCCCAACATCGATGAGGATTTTTTTGTGGGCTGAAATATCATACTTCCATTCGGAGCGGTAGGGCGTTGTGCTCCACGCAAACAGTACAGCGGCTTTCCTGGCGAAATTAGGGACAAACGGCTGGTCTAAAGTAATAGCGTCAACCTGCTGTTCCATCTGTTCCAGTTCAAACATAAATAAGAGCTTATGCTCGGAAGGCATGTACCTGTAAATCCCCTCTTGTACACCCTCCACCCGCATAATCAGTAAATAGGTTTCAAAGGTGTGCGTCGCCCCGCTGCAGGGGACTGTCCGCAAGGTTAGCCCATTCTTGTTCATGCCCGTAATCCCCTGGGTAGCCCATAATAAATAGGACAGCTCCTCAAGGCTTAGCTTTTCCGCAGAATAGAATCTCGTACTTCTTCTCTGATCTATGCAATCAAACATATTTTCCTTGCTTAAAACATCTCTGCTGACTTTCGGCAAATCAATGATCTGCGAGTCCGGATCAAAAGGCTTAACAACAGGCGGCTGGGCCACTCCTTTGATCTTGTCTGTTTTTATATGCTTGAATTCATGAAAATTGGATTTAAGAAATTGCCTTTGCTGCTCGTATCTTGCCATAACGGACCCTCCTGAATGACTTTGGTGACTTAAATTTATCATGTTATATAAAATAGTTTGTGACGGTAATCACAATCTTTGCAATGCATTCAATTCTGTTACCCTCAAATTCCCAGCAGTTCCCAGAACAACAAAAAACCTCCCCTCATCCGCAGGATAAAAGGAGGCTTAAACGTGTCACTGCAGCGCAGCCAGGCCAGCTATATTTTCAGCTCCCCAAGCTTGATCAGCTCGACAACCGCTTGCGAACGGCCTTTGACGTTTAATTTTTGCATGACGTTGGAGATGTGGTTGCGGACCGTTTTTTCACTAATAAATAACAATCCCGCAATATCCCGTGTAGTTTTGTCTTGCACGAGGAGCTCGAATACTTCGCGCTCACGATGCGTTAACAGAAATTTGCTGTGATGATCGTTCCCCTTCAATGGTGTCACCCCTCCTTGCCCTGGGTTTGTTTGGTATAACAAGGTAAAGGGATACAGTCAAAACATACTATGTATGCGCAATGTCAATGGTGCTGTTACTGACCCAAATTGGGCGGTGGCAAATGTCCCGTAAGGGACAGGCTGAGCATGAATGATGCCGCAAATGGCCGGCGCCTTACGTCACACCATCCCAGTATGCTTTTTTAACAATAATAAAGTATTTATTATCACTACTTTTTTATTGTAATTCAATAAATAATGTGATAAGTTATTATCAAAATTACTCATAAGTGAGGGGCTTGTTATGGAACGTGGATCAACACTTTTTTTGAAGGCGGCGCTTATTCTTATCAGTATACCTGTGCTGGCCTTGTGTATCTTTGCGGTGCCGGAGATAGCGGAGTTTGCAGCTGAATTGTATCCGGATCATGCTTATCTGAAGGTTCTTGTCCTGCTCGATTTATATGCATCGGTGCTCCCCTTCTACTTCGCGCTGTATCAGGCGTTCAAGCTGTTAAGCTACATCGACCGGAACAAGGCGTTCTCGGAGCTGTCCGTGCGGGCCCTAAAGCTGATCAAGTACTGTGCCCTGGCCTTCAGCGGAGTGTATGTGCTGGGAATGCCGCTCTTTTATCTGCTGGCGGAGAGGGATGATGCTCCGGGGATTATCGTTATCGGGATGGTGCTGATTTTTGCCGGGATGGTGATTGCCTTCTTTGCTGCCGTTCTCCAGAAGCTGCTTAAAGATGCGATTGAACTAAAATCAGAGATTGACCTGACGGTCTGAGGTGACGACAATGGCGATAATCGTAAACATTGATGTGATGCTGGCTAAGCGGAAAATGAGCGTAACCGAGCTGTCGGAGCGGGTGGGCATTACGATGGCCAACCTGTCCATTCTCAAGAATGGCAAAGCCAAGGCGGTGCGGCTCTCCACTCTGGAGGCGATATGCAAGGCCCTTGACTGCCAGCCCGGAGATTTACTTGAGTATAGAAGTGACGATAAGACCCAGTGATAGACACAAATAAAAGACCGCAGCTCCGGAGGCTTTCCAGGTTTGCGGTCTTTTGCTGTTACAGGATACTTGCGTAATCTTTATCTATCTGCTGAAGCCGGTATCAGTGGTAAATAATAGACTTGATCCGGGATTGTTCCTCATAAGTAAGCGGGCTAACCGGCTGCGGTGTGTGCAGATGACGCTGTACGGTATACTCCATGTTCAGGTAGTCTTCCTCCCCGGATGCTGCCTCCGGCTGCCAAAATCCAATGACCCGGTTCTTAAGTTCCTTCAGTACTTCCAGCATTGCATTCATCCTCCTCGAGCGATGAAATCATAATGTGAATCCCTTTTTGGTTACGCTTTCATTATAACATATTTTACGTCCGTGTCCACTGGTAAAAGACATTATTTAACGGATTTTATCCGGTAATATGCTAATTTTAAAGGTTTTTGTTCTCTATGCGAGGATTACTGTTCTTATGGAGAGGACATTTTTTTATAGTGTAAAAATCGTGTGCCTGTGCGCAAAATAAACCTTGTAAACGGTCAACCGGAAGTGCCGGTTCCTCCCTCTTACCGCCGGGCATATGAACAACAGCCGGGAACTTAAAGTCCTGCTTGCATCCTGAGACAATATGTTTTATTCTGAATATGAAAATAATTTTCTTTTAAACAACTATATTCATAAAAATAATTTCAGTAATTAAATTCAATTTGAGAACATGATACAGAAAAGAAGGTGGAGCTAATGTCTCCTATACTGCATGCCCTGGAGCATGAGCAGGCAAGCTTCTCCCTGATGGAGCGCAGGCTGGCGGACCGTATTTTATCCTCCCCCAGTGAGATCGTTCATATGGGAATCACGGAGCTGGCTGAACAGTGCGGGGTTAGTCCCGCTACCATTACGCGTTTTTGCAAGGTACTGCATTTCAAGGGCTTTCCCGATTTCAAAGTCAAGCTGGCGGCAGAGATTGCCCATGGCGACATCTCCCCGCAGGACGGCGGCTCCTCTTATCAGGATATTGTCGCCGGCAACCCGCTGTCCGTTATCGTTGAAGCGATGCAGGCCAATCACCTGACCTCAATCCGGGACACCACTTCACTGCTTGATCTGGAGCGGCTGCAGAGTGCGGTTGATCTGCTCTGCAATGCCCGCCGTGTGGATCTGTACGGGATGGCCACCTCTTCGATTGTCGCTCAGGATTTCTATCAGAAGCTGGTGCGCATAGGGGTGAATTGCACTGCTTTTGCCGATTCGCATATGCAGATTACTTCCGCTTCCTCACTCGCCAGGGGTGATGTGGCTTTTGCCGTCTCCTATTCCGGGGAAACACCGGAGACGATTGATGCCTTAAGCTGTGCCAAGGCCAGCGGCGCTTCTACCATTTCGCTTACTTCATACGGCAGCAGCACATTGGCTGCACTGGCCGACATTCCTTTGTTCTCCTCCTCACTGGAGCAGGGCATGCGCCGGGGCGATATGGCTTCACGGATCGCGCAGCTGCATATCATTGATATTCTGTTCACCGGCATGGTCAGCACCCGGTTCGGGGACTTCATCCCCAAGCTGGAGCAGTCTTATCTGAACGTCCAACACTACCGACATAAACGGGGAGGTCAATCTTAATGAACATCCTTAAATTCAAGACCCAGGAAGATTTCGCGGAAACCGGTGCCAATCTGATCGTCAGCCTGCTGCAGAGCAATCCCAGAGCCGTGCTCGGCCTTGCTACCGGCAGCTCTCCGGTCACTGTCTATGCCAGACTGGTCGAGATGCACCGCAAGGGGCTGGTCAGCTTTGCCAAAGCATCCTCTTACAATCTGGATGAGTATGTAGGCTTGCCTGTAGACCATCCCCAGAGCTACCGCAGCTTCATGAACGAGCACCTGTTCAACCATGTCGATATCGACCCTGCCCGTACTCATGTGCCTAACGGCAATGCGCCGGATCTTGCTGCCGAATGTCTGGCTTATGACCGGATGCTGGAGGATAACGGCCCGGTTGACCTGCAGATTCTCGGCATCGGGAGCAACGGCCACATCGGCTTCAATGAGCCGGATGCCAGCCTCAGCAGCGGAACACATGTAGTGGATCTGCTTGAAGAAACCCGGGAAGCCAATGCCCGCTTCTTCGACAAGCTGGAGGATGTGCCCCGCCAGGCGGTGACCATGGGTATCGGCGGCATCCTCAAAGCACGGCAGATTGTTCTGCTGGTGCGCGGCGAAGAGAAGGCAGAAGCGGTCCGTAACGCACTGGAAGGTCCGATAACGACCCAGTGCCCGGCCTCACTCCTGCAGAGTCATCCGAATGTTGTCGTTCTGCTGGATGAAGGAGCTGCCAAATGGCTGAAATCATGACAGAAACAGAATTCTCCGGACAGCTGCTCTATGGCAAGGTACTGACGCCGGCCGGCCTGATAGCAGATGGCGTCGTTGCCGTCTCAGGAGAACAGATTCATTACGCAGGTGAAGCCGCCTGGCTGCCTGACGCCTATGCTGAATGGCCGGCTAACGGTCAAGGACAGGGCGGCCTGCTGATTCCCGGATTCGTCGATGTGCATGTTCACGGAGGAGCCGGATACGACTTCATGTACAGTGACAGCCGTGCGCTGGATACGATTACCCGCTTCCATGCCTCCCAGGGAACCACTACAATGCTGGCGACTACGATGACCGCGGCCAAGCCGGAGATCGACCGGGTGCTGGCGGAGGTGGACGCCTACCGCACAGCCGGGATGCCTTACGCCCGGTTAGCCGGTGTCCATCTGGAGGGGCCGTTCATCAGCCAGAAATGGCCGGGTGCGCAGAACCCCGAGCACATCGTCCCGGCCAATATCGGATGGCTGGAGGCATGGGAGGAGCAGTATCCAGGGCTGATCCGCCAGGTAACGCTGGCGCCGGAACGCGAAGGAGCGCTGGAAGCCATCTCCTGGCTGCGCAAGCATGGCATAACAGCTGCCTTGGGACATACTAATGCCACCTTCGAGGAGGTTATCGCCGCTGCTGATGCCGGGCTGAACCAGGCAGTGCATATGTATAACGCGATGACGCCGCTGCATCACCGCAAGCCCGGAACAGCCGGAGCGGTCATGTTCGACGACCGGATCCGGGCGGAGATCATTGCCGACGGCATCCATGTCCATCCCGCAGCGATCCGGATCGTAACCCGGCTTAAAAATAAAGCCAATCTGCTGCTGATTACCGACGCGATGTCAGCAACCGGTCTGGACGACGGTGAATATATGATCGGCGATCTGCCCGTCATGGTCAGCGGCGGCGTAGCTACCCTGAAGGAGCATCCCGAGTCGCTGGCCGGAAGCACCCTGACCATGATCCGCGGCTTCCGCTATCTGGTTCAGGAAGTCGGGCTTAGTCTGCAGGAGGCCTCACAGGCAGCCAGCCTTACGCCGGCTATATCGCTGGGGCTGCAGCGCACCATCGGTACGCTGGAGGCCGGCAAACGCGGCGACATCCTGCGGCTCGATGACCAGCTTAATCTGCACGGGGTATGGATTAACGGCCGTGTGATTACAGCCGCTATAGATTAAATACGCAGCGGTCTCCGGTTCTTTACGGGGGCCGCTGTTCTGCTTATTATGCGGCATACGGCATACCTAGCCCCAGGCCTAAGCTCAACCAGTACAGCACCATACTACTCCATATCACATCACACGGCATCCACATGCGCCACATCACACAGCACCACGTCATACCGCACACATCACACCGCAACACAGGTAACTTTAACTGCATTTGAGAGACTGTCGATTAATTCCGCTACTCCTTGTCTCAGACCAATTTTCTTTTAAGAGTTCAAGGAACGAACTACTTAAATGGCTCTAAATCGATCAGTTAAACAATGCACGCTCAAGATCATTAATCGACAGTCTCTTTGATACAACTAAAATGCCTATTTTACTTATCAATCCCCATATAGCTGTATTCTGTACACTGAAACAAGAGTTATAACCCTTTTTGAGCAATTTCAGCAATCACCATGCAAAAAAAGGAATGCCCGCAGACTATGTCTGTAGAACATTCCTTAGTTAGGGGATACCTCTAAATCCGCTCATTTAGCCTCACCGGCCGAAATCAAAGGCATTTATGCCCTTCATTTCGCTTATTTAGCAAGAAAATAGAAACGGATACAATCTCCCCGGATTAAACTCCCTACTACTGTAAAGAATACAACAGAACATGTACTTATCCTTTGCCCTGAGATAACGATAATCCGGTTACTTCTATGCCAGTCCGGCAGGACTGCTGAGCATAGGAATGAACCGGCTGTGCAGCGGACCTCTTTCTTGTCCGCGTACAGCCGGTTACTTTTAGGCCAAAGCAGTTACGTTCGATTCGCTTTTGCAGTTACTTTCCGCTTTTGCAGCGGCCTTAATACCCGCTGCGCGTTGGGAAGATACGCTCCACCATTGTGCCGAATTCTTTCGCAAAACCCTTCAGCGGGTGGCCCGCACGGGCTTCCCGGGCATAATAGTCAGCCCGCTCCACGAAGTCGGGATTGGCTGACACGTAGACGTTTTGGATAGACGGATTAACCTTTTTGACCTCAGCGGCAATCCGGTCCTTCATGTCGCTGGTGACATCATCATCATTGCTGTTCATCCGGTAATTGTTATTAGGCGCACCGCTGCGGATTCCGATTCCGCTGCCCATGCTGTCGTCAATATCCCGCTTCATCCGGGTTCCGTCCGTGTAATTGCTGCCGGACATGATACCGTTTCCTCCGTTACCCGGATAAGCCTGTGGAGCCGTCATGCCGGTTCCCCCAGCCGTTCCAGTGCCCGTCAGGCTCTTGGGAACTCCGTCCATGGAGCCTCCCATACCTGTTACACCTGGTGTACCGGTTACACTGCCCCGGCCGCCGGTTCTATTCCCGTTATCCATGCCGCCTGCTCCGCCTGCCGTATGACCGTTATCCATACCGCCCATACTGCCGGTGCGCGGCAGTATGCCGGAAGCATTGCCGGCGTCATAGCTGTAAGAACGATAACTGCGGATGCCGATGTTACCCTGGGTGCCGATGTTACGCGGCTTGCCGTTGGTCTCATCAAGCTTGACGGCAACATAGGCGCTTCTTCCGGCCAGCATGACATTGGCTGTGCTTACCTCCGGCATGGCCGAGACATGCTCAGCGAGCTCCTGGCTCATCTCCATTTTGTCATAGGTATTGCCCTGCACCGCATTCGTCTGAATCCGGCCGCCGTTATTTCCTTTTACGCTGTTTGTATGCACATTGTTACTGTCTGCGGAATCATTTGCTCCGCAGCCGGTAAGACTGATCATCCCCAGCAGCAAAGCCGTGGATACAACTGATGCGCTGACTTTTGACCGTAACATAAATCAACCTCCGCCTCTACAATATAATGAATGCAGCTTAACAAGACTTAGCTTGACCCGCAGCAAAGCGTGCTATCCTGAAAGGATTTGGCACAGGCTGCCCGCATACTGTCACATGCCGGGGAACCTTCGCGTATCCTATAGACAGTAGGGCTCCGCAAGGTGAACTCAGGAGGGTTGAGCATGAAGGTATTATTTACGTTTTATGTACCCAGCGGCGGGGTCGAGACCCTGAACAAACTGCGGTGCGAAAGTCTGCAGCGCGAAGGCATCGAATGCCATGTTCTATATCTCATGCCGGGTTCCTCGCAGCAGAATCAGAGCAAATTCCCGGTATTTATCGCTTCGGGAGATGAAGAAATCCGCGCATTGCTTTTTACCGAGCACTACGATGCGATTATTGTAACCTCTGACTACCTGCTGCTGGAACGCCTGCGGCGGCTTGGATACGGCGGTATTCTGATCTACGAGTCCCAAGGGCTCGGGAAACGTGAAGATGCGAAGAATATGATTATAGAAGCGGTTCCATATTTGCGTTCCTATTGTAATGCGGTACTGATTCCGCCTACAGACCATCTGGTGGAATATTTCATTTCGATTTGCCCCTGGCTGCACCGCTATATCATACCCAACATCGTAGATGTCCAGACTTTCCGTTTCGTTCCCGGAGAAACGCCGCATGACCCGGTCATTGCCTGGGTCGGCCGGCTGGAGAGCAACAAGAACTGGCGCGAATATCTGCAGATTGCCAAGGACATCCGCAGCAGCAAGCCCAATTTGCACCTCTGGATGTTTCATGATCCGCAGCTTGCCAGCGAGGAGCAGAAGCAGCTTTTTAATGAAGAACTGTATCGGCTGGGATTAAATGACCGGCTGGTGGTCTTCACGAATATCCCTAATCACGTGATGCCTGTATACTATTCGTCCATAGCTGCTTCCGGCGGGTTTCTGCTGTCTACGTCGATAACAGAAGGATTCGGTTATGCGGTAGCTGAAGCAGTATGCTGTACCTGTCCCGTACTTAGTACCGATTCTGACGGTGTCCGTTCTTTTATCGTCCATAATTACTCCGGCAAGTTCTATCCGCTGGGCAATGTAGGAATTGCAGTACAGGAAGGCCTGGAGCTGATGAATAATCTGGAGCTGCGGGACAACATCCGCTCCCAAGGCAGAAACCATATGGAGGTCCGGTTCGGCTCTGAGCGTTATGCCCACTCGTTCCGTGAAATGCTGAACTCCTTTTCGATTTTCTAGGTGCATGAAGCCAGGCAAAAGAACCTTCAGGATCCCGGTGCCGCCACCGGGCCTGAAGGTTCTTTTTAGTTGCGGGCGACAATATCGTACAGCTCCGCCTGAAAAATCTCCATGCTTCGCTCCCAGGTGAACCTCCGGGAATCAAGCTCTCCCCGGCGGGCAATTCGTTCACGAAGCTCCTTATCCCTTATCAAAGTGACGATATCCTGTGCCAGCCGGTTCTCAAAACGGTAGGACATCAGACAGTTATGCTGGTGTATGCCATACTCCAGATTGCCTCCGGAATAGACTGTAGCCAGTGCCGCCCCGCAGCGCATCGCTTCAAGACCGGGCAGTGAGCCGGTATCAAAGGTGCTGGAGCTGACAAAAATATCGCTCTCATTATAATGGTAGCACAGCTCTATATCATTTGAAGGTGTACGCGTATGGTAGCGGGTGTCGGCCAGAATGGCCTGCAGTGCAGCCGAATCGGCATATTCACCCGGCGGTGTAATCAGATAGATCTGGACCTCGGGATGCAGCTCCTTTACCGTATTAAGCTCCTGCAAAAGATAATCCTGCTCCCTGTGCCCGGAGAATCCTCCTTCCGGCTTACGCAGAATCGCGGATACGACGAGACTCCTTCCCGGTACGTCACGCATCTGCATATTGTGGAAATCTCCGTTCACGCCAACCGGTACAATTCTCCCTTTAATGCCATGGTTGATCCGTACAATCTCCTGCTGCCAGCGCGACAGCACCATGAGGTTACGGGTAATGCTGTAGGAGGCAAATGACTGGTTATTGTCGGGCAGAAAAGTCGGTTCATAGCAGAGCGCAAGCCTGACATGTATGCCTTTTCCCTGCTCGCTCGCCCGCTGGGCCGCCTGCACAGTTGTATAGTAATTGGAAACAATAACGTCTCCATAAGGAAAATCATGCTCAGTCAGGTTGACGGCAGACGAGTGGACCACCTGGCAATGCATCTCGTATTCCACAGTGCCTCCCGCAGGCATAAGCACGACCACGTCATGCCCTGTTCCGCTAAGGCGGTTGACCAATTCGGCCAGCATCCGCTGTGCGCCCCCCCTGGACAGTCAGAACCGGAAATATCAGCCTCACGGCCATCCCTCCTTTCTAAGCAGCTTGGCAAGAGCACCGTTATGCTTGGCCTGTACCATCTTAATTTCCCTGCTCTGCGCTTCGTTGTGAATAATGGAGCCCATCGCCTGATGTACCCGGTAGTCCAGCAGGGGCTCTTTAATGTAAGACCAGCTGTAATGAGGCAGAATCCGCAGCCACAGATCATAGTCCTGGGTATAGAGGAAGCTTTCATTAAACAGCCCAACTGCCCGGAAAATGTCCATATGGAGCAGAACAGAGCTGCCATTAACCGGACAGCCCGTCATCATCGTCTTGATCAGCTCACGCCTGTCGGGAAAAGGTACACTGATTACTTCGGATACCCGTTCGCTCCGTTCATTGATGTAATAATAGGCAGTATGGTTAAAAAGAGTCCCTGTGCTGCGCATCTCCTGCAGCTGCCGCTCAATCTTGTGCGGGTGAAACCGGTCATCCGCGCTTAACCAGGCAAAATAAGCTCCGCTGGCTGCCTTAATCCCCATATTGAGCGCCGATCCGGTACCTCCGTTTCCTTTGCGGATATAGATAATTTTGTCCCTGTAGGGGTTAAGCTTATCGGTGTACAGGGAAGAACCGTCGTCAACCACAATCAGCTCAATATCAGAGTAGCTCTGGGCCAGCACGCTTTCTACCGCCTCATCAATATAAGGACAATTGTAAAAAGGGATTACCACCGATACCTTAGAGCTATGGTTCATACGCTCACCTCCTTCCCGAAGTATGGTTAGACCGTTTTACAGGCCAGCAGGGCATCCAGCGGCGCGTGATCTTCCCCGAACGCTTCCCGGAAGGCCGGATTCTCCGCATGATGGTATCCTTTCAGCACAGTCACCGAGTAGCCGAGCTTCATGAAGTCCTCAGGCTCCCAACCGCTCCAGTGCCGCTGGTAATACTCGCCGTGCAGATGAAAATGATCCGTCCCTTCCTGCGGAAAAAATCCGCGCGGCGTAAAGACCACTACACGGTTCGAGGCAATGATCTCCGCTTTGCGGAGCAGCTCTTTTCCTTCGTCCATTGTAAAATGCTCCAGCGAATCAATCAGCGTCACTGCCGAGAACGTTCCCGGCAGAAACAGCTTGTCGATATGACTGGCATTGGCATGGATCGGGATAATACAGGGCGAAGTATATTTACGGTGCAGCAGATAGGGCCGGTGAATATCCAGGCCGATTACTACAGCAGCTTCATAGCGTTCCAGCAGCGCCCCGGTCCCGCTGCCGACATCCAGAATGCTGTCGGAAAATTTCAGCTGCTCAAGCAACACCGGCAGGAAGTCCTTCACTTGAATTTCCCGGTACATAGGCTTCCCTCCCCCATAAGTTCTTGGCGGCGGCTGCGCGGTCAGCCGCCCATAGAGGCAATCAGTCCGCGCAGCATACCGTTATAGCGGGCATTGGTCGCTGCAGCCTCTGCCATAATGACATCGTAATGCTTCAGGGTACCCATCCCGCTGTGGCGCCGGTAAGCTGTTAAGGGCTGGTTCAGCATCACCGGGGGGTAGCCGTTCAGAATCGCCCGGAACCACAGGTCGTAATCATGTGTGTAAGGCAGAGACTCATTAAACAAGCCGATGGCGCCGAACAGCTCACGTTTGAACATAACCGTACAGCCATTGATGGGATTGCCCTGCAGGAAGCACCGCAGGTATTCCAGATGATTCGGAAAGACGGGCGAACCGTTCATCTCCGTCAATTGCGATTCCCCGTTAATAAAATGGAAGTTGGTATAGGTGATCAGCAGGCGGTTCTGCTCCATGAAGAGCACCTGATTGTTTATTTTGTCATGGTAAAACATATCGTCTGAGCTCAGCCAGGCCACATAATCACCGGTAGCATGCAGAATCGCGTGATTCAGGGCGGAGGCTGTTCCCCCGTTGGCTTTGCCCAGATAGTGAATTTTGTGCAGATAAGGGGCAATCCGGTCCGTGTGAACATAAGAGCCGTCATCGACTACGATAATCTCATAGGGCTGCCAGGATTGGGATAAGGCGCTTTGCAGCGCCTGCTCGATATAAGGACAATTATAGAACGGGATAATGACCGAAACCTTCGGACGATTCATGACAACCTTCCTTCCCTGCCGGAGCGGCAATAATCCACAATCTCTTTCAGCGAGCGCTCAAGGCTGATTTCAGGCTTCCAGCCGAGTGCTGCAGCATTCTCCACTGCTTCGTCCAGAGCATCCGCTTCCGCTGCCCCGGCCGGATCCGGCGCCTGCCCGGGGGCATCCGGTCCCCAGTCCATCGGAACCGGAGCTTTGGCGTGAGCCAGCAGCTTAACGGAAATATCGCCTAGCGTCCGCTGTGTTCCCGAGTCGATCCGGTAGACGGTGCCTTCTGTACCGCTGCGGAGAATATAATCGTAAGCCCGCACAGCATCGCGTACATCCAGGAAGTCGCGCAGCGCCTGCCGTGATGACAGCCGGAAGGCCTGCGGCGCATCAGCTCCGCCTGCCGCTGCAGCTTCGCTGCGCACAATATGCTGCGCCAGCAGGGTGCAGAAGCCGGTGGAAGGGCCGGGGCCGATCAGGTTGCAGGGCTCCGCCAGCAGTACCGGCTGCTTGAACAGGGTCCCCCAGGCAAGGGACACCAGCTCCTCCAGTGTTTTGCTGAGGCTGTAGGGATGGGGCGGACCGGCAGCGGTTCCCGGACGGTACTTCAGCCGGGAGCCCGCAACCAGAATCCGTCCTGCCGGCCGGGCGCGGAGCGCTTCCAGCAGATACAGCGTCGCCATCACATTGGTCTCCATGTAGAGCAGCGGATCCCGCCATGATTCCGGGACGGAGTTGCGGCCGGCCAGATGCAGCACCTCATCCGGCTCCGCCTCGGCAACCATGGCTGCCACAGCACTGCGGTCGCTCAGATCACATACCTGCTGCTTTACCCCTTCCGGCCAGATGAGGGCTGCCGGAGGGCGGCGCACCACAGCAGTAACCTCTGCCCCGGCGGCATGGAAGTAACGGACAGCATGTGCTCCGGTAAAGCCTGCAGCTCCGGTAATCAGCAGCCTGCGCGCCTTCATGTGTACATCGCTGACTGTTTCATCCAGTCAGCCAGTTCTCTGAGCATTACAGGATATGCCGGCAATTCAAAATGAACATCGGCTCTTGTACTCACCAGTGTCCGGTCCTGGACATGCGCGGATTCGGGAATAATCTCAACATCGTTCTTATCGAAGGCCTGCTGCATATGGCGCAGCAGCTCATATTTGCTGAGCGGCTGCGGATGGGCCAGATGAATGAGGCCGGAAACCGGGGAATCCAGCATCTGCTCTACCGCTTTGGCCAGCTCAAGCGTCGTGACCCCGTTCCACATCACCCGTTCATAGCCGGACACGGGCCCCTTCTGGGCCATGAACCATTCCATCAGCCCGATGCCGCCGGCACGGATTTCCGGGCCGATGATCGAGGTGCGGATGGTCAGATGACCGGGGGCGCGGACTTCACCAAGGCTTTTGGTGATGGCATAGACCGAGGTGCCGTCGGCAGCATCCTCTTCCGTGTAACCGCCGCGTGTTCCTTCGAACACGCAGTCGGTGCTGATATGGATCAGCCGGGCTCCCGCGGCATCTGCAGCACGGCGCAGCCGGTGCGGCAAAAAGCCGTTCACATGATAAGCCGTAACCCGGTCACGCTCGGCAAAATGATTAAGGACACCCATTGCATTAATAATGCAATGGGGTGATACCATTTCAATCAGCTTCTCAACGCCGGCAATATCGTCGGCATCGACATACAGCCCGCCAAGATCACTCTTATCCCGGGTTGTATGGAAGACATGATGTGTGCCCTGGCGGCGAAAATACGCCGCCAGCATATGACCCGCCATACCGTTTCCGCCGAGGATAAGCAGCTTCATTGCAGGAACCCTCCCCGGATCAGGATGCTCTTGATCTCCTCCTGATCCATCAGGTTATTCTCCGAGCTGAAGCTGTTGAAGGAGACATGCGGATAGCTCTTGTAGTGGGCCTTCAGCTCAGGCATATCCAGCGTCGGGAGAATGACCAGGTACTGCTCATCGTAGACAACGGTCGTCAGGCTCTCGAAATCACTCATCAGAATTTCGTGGATTTTCTCTCCCGGCCGGATGCCTGCCTCGATGATGCTGACATCGGTTCTTCCGGAGGCTTCAATCAGCACTTCCGCCAGATCGACGATCTTGCAGGTCGGCATGGTCATGACGAAGATTTCGCCGCCGAGGCTGACTTCCGAAGCTTTGAACAGCAGGGTGATCGCATCGCGCAGGGTGAAGAAGAAGCGGGTCATTTTCATATCGGTAATGCGGACCTGGCCCTTATCCTTGATCTGCTTCATGAAGAGATGAACGACACTGCCGTTCGTTCCCAGCACATTGCCGCCTCGCACGGTTACGAACCGGGTACGGGAGCCGAGCAGATTGGCGTAGACGAACAGCTTTTCGCCGATGGCCTTGGTCATGCCGTAGAAGTTGGACGGATTGGCCGCTTTGTCGGTGGAGATATAGATCGCTTTTTCCACATTGTTGGCGATGGCCGCTTCGATGACGTTCTGGGTACCGACCACGTTGGTCTTCAGCGCTTCATACGGCTGATCCTCACAGACCGGAACATGCTTCAGCGCCGCCAGATGGAACACATAATCCACGCCGCGGCAGGCGGCGACCAGCGCCTCCTTGTCACGGATATCCCCGATTACGAAGCTGAGGCGGTTATCTTCAAATTCGCGGCTCATTGCCACCTGTGCAGATTCACTGCGGGAGAAGACGATGATCTCGTTGGGATTTTGCGGCAGCAGCTGCCGGATAAGCTCATGCCCCCAGGAACCGGTGCCGCCGGTGACCAGAATCCGTTTATTATTAAACATGCAGGTTCCCTCCAAGCAAAAATTTGACTACCTTGGCCGAGACATCCGGGGTCAAATAGCCCTCCGGTGCCTCCCATTTCGGACTCAGCGACGTCATCAGCCGGACACTGCGCAGAATGCTGTTCTGCTCCACTCCCGACACTACATTGCTTCCGCAATCCACCGTCTCCGGACGTTCTGTCGTCCGGCGGATCGTTACGGTTGGCACTCCCATCAGGCAGCATTCCTCCTGGACGGTTCCGCTGTCGGTGATCGCACAGAGGGCATGCTGCTCCAGATGGACGAAATCAAAAAATCCGAAAGGCTCATGGAATTCCACCAGCGGGTTCATGGTCAGCGGGAACTTCTCCGTCAGCTTGGAACGGGTACGGGGATGAATGCTGCAGATCAGGCGGAGGCCGAACTGCTCAGCGACGAGATTAAGCCCTGACATGATCTGAACCAGCGACTCAGGATCATCCACATTCTCCGCCCGGTGGGCTGTAACGAGGAAGTACTGGCCGGAGGTCAGTGCCAGCCTGGATAAAATATCACTGCTGCCGATCTGCTCCTGATAGTGCGTAATCACTTCATGAATCGGGTTGCCGGTGAGCACGATACGCTGACTCGGGAAGCCCTCGCTGACCAGATGGCGTTTGCTCTGCTGCGTATATGGCATATTAATGGTGGAAACCGCATCGATGACACGGCGGTTTTTCTCTTCGGGCACTTTCAGGTCATAACAGCGGTTGCCCGCTTCCATGTGGACTACCGGAATGCCCATCCGCTCGGCGAGAATAGCGCACAGCGCACTGTTCGTATCGCCAAGCAGCAGCACCCGGTCCGGCTGCTCCTTCAGCAGAATGCCCTCCAGACTGCCGAACATGGCAGCCAGCTGGCCGCCCAGTCCCGCCTGCTTATCCTGCAGCACATAATCCGGTGCCCGCAGTCCAAGCTCTGCGAAGAACACTCCGCTGAGGCTGGCCGTGAAATTCTGGCCGGTATGCACCAGCACATGCCGCTCCGCATGCTTATCCAGCAGCGGTATGATCACACTGAGCCGGATAATTTCGGGCCGTGTGCCCAAAATCGTCATGATCTTCATGGGTTCACTCCCTTTGATGTTGACCCTGCTGATGCTGTATTCAGGCAGGGTGGTATTGATGCCGGCGAGGGGCGGTGCGCCCCGCGGAAGGCAGAGGCCGGCGAGGGGCGGTGCGCCTCGCGCAAGGCAGAGGCCGGCGAGAGGCGGTGCGCCTCGCGAAAAGCAGAGCCCCGGCGCACGCG
>NZ_LRAC01000150.1 GCF_001517085.1 Paenibacillus sp. DMB5 | reverse complement strand
GGTGCTGGTGCTGGTGCTGGTGCTGGTGCTGGTGCTGGTGCTGTTCATTACAACTAGTTGGATTTTTGCCATTTAGTTTGGGCATTTTCCGATAGTTACGTCTTTTAGTTGAAAAACGTCATCTATTTCTGCCCACTAGCCGGATTAGGGGGAATTTCGGCGATATTAAGTGACGTTTTTCCAATTAGTTTACTGATAGCAGCTTTTACTAGTTCAGATACAACAACAACCAAATTCACGTAGACCTGAGATGTTTTCCCGCAAGGATAGCTGTGACTTTAAAGAAAGTTTAAGTTACCGTATGCTTACCACCTTATTTCAGCTTTGCTACGATCTTGCCCCGGATATGCCGCTCTGACAGGCGCACCAAGGCTGCCGGAACCTCCTCCAGAGGGATGACCTCCTCCAGCAGTGAGGAGATTTCACCTGCAGCGAGCAGCGCGAGCATCTCGTCTCCGATTACGGACAATTGCCGCAGCGCCTCCGGATCACCGGACTGATGTGCAGCGCCAAGCGCAACCTCATGGACGGAAAAAGCTTTGGTGAACGGCTTCACCGACGCATAGTCCGGCGCACCGGCAATATGTACTACATGCCCGAAAAAGGAAATCAGCTCCAGCCCCTGGGTTGCGCTCTGTCTGCTGATCGAATCAATTACCGCATCCACACCTCTGCCGTCTGTCAGGCGGAGCACCTCGGCGGCTACATCTGCCTCGCGGTAGTCAATGACATGGTCCGCTCCCAGGCTCATCACATACTCATGGTTATGCCGCGATGCGGTGGAAATAACCCGCTTGCCGGCCAGCTTCGCCAATTGCACGGCAAATCCGCCGACGCCTCCCGCGCCGCCGTGGATCAGCAGTGTGTTCAGCTGCGTAAGCGGCAGCTTTCCGTGCACTGCCTGGTAAGCCGTATAACCGGCTGTCGGGAGGGCAGCAGCATCCTCAAAAGCCACTGTATCCGGTATCCGCGAGAGGGTGCTGGCCTTGGCCAGGGCAAATTCCGCGAACCCGCCCGTCCGGGTAAGGTCTCCGTGATACAAGACACGATCGCCGGTCTTCCATTGCTCCACACCTTCACCCACCGCCGCGATGATTCCGGCAACATCAAGCCCCAGCACATGCGGGTAATTCCAGTTAGGGTTGCCGCCGGTTGCGGTTTTATAGTCCACCGGGTTAAGCCCGGCTGCATGCACCTCTACCAGCACTTCGCCGGCTGCCGGCTCAGGTGCGCTGATGTCGCTAACATTCATCTCATTCCATTTTCCTTTTTCCTGCAGTAACAGAGCTTTCATCTGTGTATCCTCCTCGGGTGGTATTCTAATGAATTTATTGTATCAGAAATTTCCACCGGTATCCTGTCGCCTGGCTGATCTGCCTGGGAGTGTGGCTATGCTGTATGCTGACAGGAGCGTTCAGCTAGGGGCATAGGCGAGTCGCGCTGCCGGCTGACAAGGAATCTAGGGCCGTGGCCAGGGCCGGCGGAGCAAGGGCATTTTTGCCCTTCATTTCGCGTATATGGCCGTGGCGGCCGGAATCAAGGGCATTTTTGCCTTTGATTTCGCTCATTCCGCCAAGTGAGCCGGATTCAAGGGCATTTTTGCCTTTGATTTCGCTCTTTCCGGCGCCTGGGCCGGAATCAAGGGCATTTTTGCCCTTGATTTTGCTCATTCCGCCGCTTGATTTTGCTTAACCGGCCGTATTCCGCCAAACAGCAGGAGCTGCGGCAAGCAAAAGAGCCTGTCCGCAAAGCGGACAGGCTGTTACAGAAACATTATTGGTTACGGGCATTCAGGGCGGCTCGGCTTGACAGATTCCGGGTCTAGGACGGCTGCGGCTGTTTATTATTACAAATACAAATCTGATAGCGCTGCTCCCCAACGATATGATAGCCGGTGGAGAGAACTCGAATAGTATGATTATTACGAACATCAACCTTATGGAGACTACGGCAAGCAATGCAATAAAACTCTCTCATGGTTTCATCTCCGGCAAACGCATAGTCAAAAAGCACTAAAAAAGGGCTAATATCATCTAAAATAATAGCATCCTGTTTTTATGAGTGTCAACATAAATCCGCATAATCCGACAAAATTCTGCTACTGGACATTGCTGCGGCAGAGCTGCGGGGAGAGCCCCATATATTTCTTGAACAGCCTCGAAAAATAAAACGGGTCGCTGTAATGCAGCATGCCGGAAATTTCCTTGACCTGCAGCGATGTATTAAGCAGCAGATGCTTTGCTTCCGCCATTTTCAGCCTGTGCATGTATTCATGCAGCGGATAGCCGCTGCTGCTGCGGACCAGCCTGCGCAGGGTGGACATGGAGATATGGTGCTTCGCAGCAATCCCCGGCAGATCAGGCTGCTCATATATGCAGGCTTCCAGATCGCCGCGTATGTCCGTCATTATCCCCTGCCGGCGGAACCGCGGATGATCAGGAAACAGGCAGGAGCATTCCAGCAGCGTGGACTCCAGCCGCAGAGCTGCCCGGTCGGCATCGGCGGGAACGCCCCCGTCCATCAGGCTCAAAACCTCCTCAAAGAAAGGGACCAGCTCCTCCGGACTGCCGGTCTGAAAGACACTTCCGTCTGCTATGAGCCCGCCTTCCAGCCACTCATCCGCCCGGCTTCCCATAAAGTTGATGTAATATTCATCCCAGCTCCCGCCGGGGGGCGGACCAAAGCTGTAGCTGCAGCCCGGCCGGAAGAAGAACAGGCTTCCCGCGCGTACCTGCTGCGTGGGCCCCCCGTTCTCGGATATACTGCCGGAGCCCGCTGCAATATAGACCAGCGCCCAATGCCCGAACACTACCCCGCTGCGGAACAGCGTTCTTCCGGGCAGATGTCCGGCCTGCCCGATCCGGATGGCTGTCAGCCGGAGCATGGAAGCATCCAGCTTGGGGTCAATAATTCTGACAGGATACGGGCTGATCATATAATCCATGATCTTGGGCATACCCTCTATTCCTCCCTTAATTGCCGAATGGTATCGTTATTGCAGGTGAACATATTCTACATGAACAAGAGGTGTATAAGCTATGCCTGAAACCTGTAATCTGCAGCTTTTGCCCGGTCCGCAGACCCTTACAATGTCTGAAGGGCTATTCCGTATTCCGCTAAAGAGCTGCATCATTCTCCCTGCATCACAAAACCGGGACATTCTGCCCGCTGCCCGCAGGCTTCAAGAGGCAATCGGCCGAATTCTTCAGCTCAGCCTGCCCCTGTCAGCCGGCATCCGCTCATCTGTCCGGCCCGCAGCCAGCTTCTGCTGCAATCCCCTGCTCCCTGCGCAAGGTTACGAGATCACAATTGCAGCAGACGGCATTACCGTAACGTACAGTACACCGGAAGGCGCTTACTACGCCGTTGCAACACTTCAGCAGATTCTGGAACAATGCGGCAGGGAATTGCCCTGCCTGTTCATCCGCGATCAGCCGGACTTTGCCGCCCGCGGCCTGATGCTCGATATTAGCCGTAACAAGATCCCCAAGATGGAAACCCTGTATAAGATTATTGATCTGATGGCCGACCTTAAACTCAATCAGCTGCAGTTATATATAGAAGGTTCTCCCTTTGCCTATGAATCCTTTCCGCAGGTCTGGGAGCTGGAGACGCCTATAACCGGTGACGAAATTCTGCTGCTGGATGCCTACTGCCGCGAGCGGTATATTGAGCTCGTACCGAACCAGAACAGCTTCGGCCATATGGAACACTGGCTGACCCGCCCGGAATTCAACCGTCTGGCAGAAATTCCGGAAGGCTTCATGCTGCCTGATAATATGTACGACCACGACCTGTATCCGGACGGCCTGTTCATGCAGCCGGGAACCTTCCACACAGGAAACCCCGAAGTCCTGAAGCTGCTGGAAACCATGTACGATGATCTCCTGCCCTACTTCACTTCAGACCATTTCAATGTCGGCTGCGATGAAACCTATGAACTGGGACTTGGCAAAAGCAAAGCACTGGCCGATTCAGCAGGCAAAGGCCGGCTGTACCTGTCATTCCTGCTTGAAATTCATAAACTTGTCACTGCCCGGGGCAAAAAAATGCAGTTCTGGGGCGATATCATTATCCAGCACCCCGAGCTGATTCCGCAGCTTCCGAAGGATATCATTGCCATGGAATGGGGCTACAGTGCGGAGCATCCGTTCGAAGCAGATACCCTGAAGTTCCGTGAGGCGCAGATTCCGTTCTATGTCTGCCCGGGAACAAGCTCCTGGAATTCCGTAACCGGCCGCACCGACAATATGCTGGCCAATCTGCGCAGTGCGGCTGTTCATGGCAAGGATAACGGTGCAATCGGCTATCTCATTACCGACTGGGGCGATTTCGGCCATTGGCAGCATCTGCCGGTCAGCTATGCCGGATACGTATACGGGGCCGCGCTGGCCTGGAATGTCCGGAACAACCTGGATGCCGATGTGGCCGGATACCTGAACCGCTCAGTCTTCCGGGACCGCTCGGATAAGACCGGGCAACTGCTGCTTGATCTAGGCAATTATTACAAGCTGGAATCCGGCGCCCTGAGGCCAAATGATTCCGAGCTGTCGATGCTGCTGCGCAGCCGGCTGGATAACATGGGCATTGCCCGGAAGCTCAGCCCGGTCCAGCTTGACCAGCTTGAAGCCTATATCTTTGGCATAGAGAACCGCCTGGAGGAGCTGTCACCCGGCTGCAGTGATGCCGGGCTTGTCCTGCAGGAGCTGGCGAACGGCATCCATTTCCTGAAGCATGCCGTGCAGCTGGCCCGGATCAAGCTGCAGCTGGCCGGAGAGCCGGATGTCCTTGATCCGGCCGTTATCCGCAGGCTGATCAAGGATCTTGACCTGCTGCTTCACGATTACCGCGGGCTATGGATCCGCCGCAACCGCCCCGGCGGACTGGAGCAGAGTGTCAGCCGGCTGCTGCGGCTTAGAGGTGAATATGAGGACCTGCTGCAGTCGCTTCCGGAGCGTCCGGCAGCCCAATCTGAATAAAAGCAGAACCGCTTAAGGCCCGGCTTCTTCTGCCGGGTCTTTCCTTCTCTCAAGAAACATCTGCCGCGCTTCCTCATACTGGTTCACCAGCATTTCACGCTCCCTGCGTTCATGCGTCTCCCGGTCCGCGGCCTCCAGCCCGCTTTCTTCATCCCGGGTTATCGTCCAGATGTCGGAGAACAGGTAATCCCTGATTTCAACCACAGCACCGGCGAGCCTGCCCTCCTGCCAGACCAGTCCGCCGGAAGTGCGGATTACGGTGCGTCCGTCAGGTGTGACTGCCTTCTGCCCGAGGCGGATCTGCATCAGCATTTGCCCGAATGTATACCATTCCATCCAGCTTCATTCCCCCTCTCAAGTTCTAATTGAAAAAGACGTTATTGCGGCATACAATCAGATTAACCTACAGCTAATGATTTACATACAATCCTTATAGTGACAGGGGACAAACCTATGGATTGGCTTAACGATTATGAACAGGAGCTCCGGGCGGTATTTCAGGAATGCAAGGCGATCATTTCCGGATTTCCGGAGCCGCTGGACTCCCGCGGGCTGGCCTATCTTGAACAGTTCGATGTCTTTGAGGCCCGCAGCAAAAAGAATTATATCTGCTATCTCCTCCCGTTCTGGCTCCGCAGTGAATACGGGCTTGATGCAGGGCAGACGCATAGTATGTCCTCAGGCAATGTTCTTCTGATGCTCTACTTCTTCCTGCAGGATGATCTGATGGACAACCGGCGCAGCTCTGCAGCAGAACTGCTGCCGCTTGCGAATCTGCTGTATGCGGAGTTTCTGGAGCTTTACCGTCCGCTCTTCCCTGCAGAATCGCCCTTCTGGACGCATTTCAAACGTTATCTCTTCGAGTGGTCAGACAGCGTCAGCGGAGAAATCGGAGGAGATTATTACTTTAACGACCGGAGCCGGATTGCCGGCAAAGCAGCCCCTCTAAAGCTGTCTGCCATAGCCGCCCTGCTGCTCGCCGGCAAGGAGTCCTCTATTGCCGCTGCAGAAGAAGCAGTGCAGGAAGTGCTGATCACCCTGCAGATGCTCGACGATTATGAGGACTGGGAAGAGGATCTGGCTGATGGCAGCTATAACTGCCTGTTGTCTCTGGTCCGCCACCGCCTGCACCCGCAGGATGACAGAGCCGTTCTTACTCCGGACGAAGTAAGGGCATTTATCTATACATCCGGCGGACTTATGGAGTATGCAGCAACGGCAGCAGCCAACCATGAACGGCTGACCTCGGGCGTTTTCCGCATTCACGGACTCACTGCATTCCATCAGATGCTTGCGGGCAACCTCCGGCAGATTGCCGCAGCGATTGAAGCGGAAAAGGCACTTCTGCAGCAAGGCGGGTTACAGTACTGGATTTCCAGGCATATGAATGAAAATCCGCGCCCCATTAATTCGGATAACAACCAAAAATAGTCATAGATTCAAATAAAATGCTATGGTATGCTTACGGGGTAATATTACCATTTCGGGGAAGGGTGATTATTGTGTCAGAGGCGATTTTTAAGAATCAAGTGATTCAGAAGGCATGGGAAGATCCGGGTTTCAAAGCTAAGCTGCTTACCGATCCGAAAGAAGCTCTCAGAGAAGCACTAGGTATCAATCTGCCTGATCATATTACACTCAAAACGGTCGAGGAAGGCTCCAATGAGTTCTATCTGGTTATTCCTCCAAATCCGTCCTCCGGTGTTATGAAAACGGATGTCACAACCCTCGGTTCCTGGTAAGCATACATCACGCCTCTGACTTCACAGGGAGCCTGAACCTTCCGGAGGCTTTGCCAATGGCAAAGTCGTAACGGATTCGGTTCCGGCTCCTTTTTGGCTTTCAAAACGGATTTCGCCCGCCATCGCTTCAATGATCCGGAAGGTCACCATAAGGCCAAGGCCCGTTCCCTTCGTTTTATTCGAGAAATACGGCTCACCAAGCCGGTTCAGCACCTCGCTGTCCATTCCCTCTCCGTCGTCCTGAATATGAATATACACATAATCACCGACACCGTAAGCGATCATCTGTATGGTGCCTTCATCTCCGAGCGATTCAATGCTGTTCTTGATAATATTGATAAAAGCCTGCTTGAACTTGGAGGAGTTGCCTTTGACCCACAAGCCTTCTCCGGCCTGCATGAGCATTTTACCCCCGTTCAGATGGCATAGCGGCAGCATAATGCTTTCGATATGCTTGAACTCCTCCCTGACATTCAGTATCGAAATCTGCTCGAATTCAGGTTTGGCAAAGGTCAGAAAATCCGTAATGATATTAGCTGCACGGTCCAGCTCACTCAGCGCCATGGATAAATACTGTTCCTCACTGCCGCTTGCCTTCTCACTGAGAAGCTGCAGAAATCCTCTTGTCACCTGCAGCGGATTACGCACCTCATGAGCTACTGAGGCTGCAAGCTCACTGATGATTTCCATTTTTTCGGAACGCTGCAGCTCGTTATTGAACAGCTCCAGCTCCCTTGAATATTTGACTACCTGCCGGTGGTTCAAAGCCAGCCTGCGGCCCAGAATGACAATCAGTGAAAGAATGAACACAACCAGCGCCCATTTCCAGTAGAACAGATCGTAGTCACCATTGTTGATATAATACCAGACCAGTTCGGCTACCCCTGTTAAGGCGGCTGTACCGAAGCCTATCGCAAAGGTAATCGCGTCCTTGTTCTTTTTTAGCGAAAAGAAGATTACACAGGCAATGAGCAGGACAAACTGGGCAATCATAATAAAACCGATTACCGTAGTAGAGACAAAATAATAGAACTCCACAAAGCGGTTGTCTGCCAGTGTATTAATGATCAGGCACAGAATGCAGAACGCGGAGTAGGCCGTCTGAAAAATGCGGAACCGCCGGATGATGGCGAAGCGGCCGCTGCCGAATATTTTCTCAAACAAAAACGTAAGCGCCGGCAGCAGTGACAGCAGCCCCAGATCCAGAAAGATGATACTTAACGCTCCGTATTGACTGTAAAACGTATAAATAAAGGGCGAATAGGTAATTGCCAATATACCCGTGGCCGCAATGACAATGGATAAAGACACGGCAATCGAAAAATGCTCCCTGTCCAGAAAAAAACCGCACATAAACAGAACCAGCGCCACAAAAATAAAAGAGCCGCCGAGAATGACATCAATGAGCCCGTTTTTGACAAAATTGCGGATCAGCTCGCTATGCTCGCCAATCACGATTGAATCTTTGATTCCGATCCGGTCCTGGAGCGTCGAAGTCCAGATATACATGGTTTTACCGTTATCCTCGCCCCTGAGCGGTACAAGCAGGGAATAGTTGTCCTTAATGTAGCTGCGGTCCCCCTCCAGCACAAGCCGGTCCTCTACAAATACCTTGATATGCAAGGCATAGAGCTTTTCGATGTAAACGGCAGGCGATACATAGTGAAAGGCCGGAAGCTGGATACGGGTCCACGCGGAGGATAGCCCGTCCGGAAGATCGCCTGCAGGATTGGCCGTTCCGCTGTTGAACCAAGCTCCCTGATCCCCGTCCGGGACTTCAAGGCCTGTATCGCCCAGGCTCTTGTTCCACTGCATCTGCCATTCTGTTATTTTATTTGCAGCATAATGCCCTTCCCCGGAGGCTGACAATGAGACGAACGTCAACATCATCAGCAGCAGCATCGCTGTAATATGTACACTTTTACCGATCAAGCGCATGCAAGCACCCCAAGAGAATGTATTGGTATAAATGCGGGACAGATCACAGCTAGTATTTCGCCCAGCAATGCCCTTATCCCTTTAAAATACCCATTTTTTATCAAATCTTTTCTATTTACTGTGATCCGCTGGTAATTTTACGATAACCTCGGTTCCCTGGCCTTTTTTACTGTGAAAATGAATGGTGCCGTTCATCGCTTCGACGATCCGGAAGGTAACCATCAGCCCCAGGCCTGTTCCCTTGGTTTTATTGGAATAATACGGCTCGCCCAGGCGGGACAGCTCGCTCGGCTTCATGCCCTCCCCGTTATCCTTCACACTAATGATGATATGCTGGCCCGATTTCCAGGCTGACACCGTAATCAGCCCTTCTTCGTGCAGCGATTCCACACTGTTCTTGATCAGATTAATGAAGGCCTGCTTGAACTTGGCGGGACTGCCCAGCACATAAAGCCCTTCCTGCAGCTTTAGTTCAATGGTACCGCCCTGCAGATTAGCCAGCGGCACCAGGATGCCGGCCACATGCCGCAGCTCCCCGGACAGCTCGAATACATCCACTTCCTCCAGTCCGGGCTTGGCAAAGGTGAGGAAGTCTGTAATGATCAGGGAGGCCCGGTCCAGCTCCTGTACCGCCATATCGAGATATTCCTTCTCTTTACGACCGGAGCGTTCACCCAGAATCTGCAGGAACCCGCGCGTCACCTGCAGCGGATTGCGTACCTCATGTGCTACAGAGGCAGCAAGCTCGCTGATGATCTCCATTTTTTCCGAGCGCTGTGCAGTATTGTTGAACTGCTCCAGTTCACGGGAATAGGCGAGCGCCTGCTCGTAGTTTCTGGCAAAGCCCCGGCCGAGAATGATGATCAGAGAGAGGATAAACGCCACCACGCCCCACTTCCACCAAAAAAGATGGAAAGAGTCTGCGGATGTAAAATACAATACCAGCTCGCTGAGCGAAATGACCGCAAAGATGGCGAAACCGGTGGAGAAAATAGCTGCATCCTTATTTCCTCTATAAGCATATACCACAGCCAGCCCCAGCAGATATGCCAGCTGAACAATCATCAGCACCCCTAGCACATTCACCGTCATGATCACATACAGCTTGTCCAGCCGGAAGGACAGCAGGGCATTCACCAGCAAAAACACAAAGCAAAAACATGAGTACCCCAGCTGAATATTGCGGAAGCGGACAAGATGCCGGCCTTTGCCGGGTCCGAAAATCCGTTCGAAATATAAGGTAAAGGCGGCAGCAGGATAAATAATGCCGTATCAAAGCTGGCTTCGACCAGCCGCTCCCTGCTGCCCAGAACAAGCGACAGAAACGGGGAGTACGTAATAAACAGCACGCCGAAAGCAAGAATCACCAGCACCAGGTAGTACCCGCCGGACAATGTCTGCACCCGTATAAAAAATAAACATACCAGCAGGACAGCAGCCATAAAAATGAGTGAGGTCCCCAGGATCACATCCACCAGGTCATGTTTGACATAAAGAGACATTAGACCATCATAATCTCCCGCTCTGATCTGCCCCCCTACCCCGAAGCCCCTGTCCCCTCCGCTGCTCCACAGATACAGCGGTCCGTCACCCGGCGTTGCTGTTAACGGAATCAGCACTTTACTGCCGCTAAAATTAACGTTCTGCCTCGAATCGTAGATGAGCGTATTATTGCGGTAAGCCTTAAGCGTTGTTCCGTATACTTTATCAATAAGCAGCGCTGAATCTGTCTGCATTGGCGGTATTTCAAAGCGCAGCCAGGCTGCGTCAACATCTGCGGGAGGCAGCGGTCTTGCTGTATCCGCAGAACATTTCATCCATTCCTCCTGCGGGGCAGCTGCTGCTTCAGCAACAGTCTCCTCCCCGGATTGCGCCCATTTCAGCTCCCATTCCGGCAGGACGATATCCTGTTCACCGCTCCGCCCGATCGCGATCCCTGCAGTCACCAGAACGGTCAAGAGCAGAAGCATGAATATGGCGGCCACTCTCTTTGGTGATGACAGCTTCATTAGACACCTCAATAAATCATAAGTTGGATTTTAATAGTTCGTATGATTCTTACTTTCGACAACCTTCGCACTTTCCCTGCCTCTATCGGCAAAATTCAGTGAAAACCCTGTTTTTATTATCGGCACGGTTAATCATTCTGGAGAATGAATATATTAAGAATGCCCTGCCAAGCCCGGGAGGCGCAGATTCGCAGCCAATTAATCGGGTATAGAATTACTATAGATCACGGGTAAGGAGGTCCGGCTATGACTGACAAAAGGAAATCTGATGCCAGCGCGGAACGGGATGACGACGGGCTCGTAACCGAGCGGGATATAGATGAGGATTTCGGCTTGTTTCAGGAAGGCTCTTATCCCGGTGCACTACGGGATGAGGAGCAGAAAGCTGCCATTAATCACGCTGTCCCCAAAGAGGGGCAGACTTAAATCTAAGGAGCTGAACGGCTATGGGTAATGAGTTCAACAAAACTGAAGCCGATTTTGCATATGAGCGCTATCAGAAAATGGGCGACGCCCCCCCGGAACAGGATATTCCGCTTGAGGACCGGCGCCCTCTCGGCACTATTACGGAGCAGGGCGTAAGCGGTGTAACTCTGGATGTGGAGCGCCAGCCGCTGGAGTCATCACTGGCCAGCCATGAGCCTATTCATGAAAGACCTGTTGATTATGTTGACGGCATAGCGGATGAAGGAGCTGATCCGGCGCTTGAAGGCGACTCCATCCTCGCCGCCGATATCGGTGTAAACGAGCCTCAGCCGGCGCTTGGCCGCAGGGCCGACCGGGATAACAGCATCATTGCTTCTCCTGCCCCGCAGCGGGACGAGCTGCTGGAATCCGACTCACTTTTCGCCGCAGGAGCAGCCGGTTTAACCGGCAGTGTAATCGACTATGCCGATGACGAGGAGAGCGATGAGGAAGTGCAGCCGCTGGAGGATGTTCCGGATGCCGATGAGCTGCAGCCCGGCACTGCGGTAGACCCGGCCGCCCCTCCGGTTGATGTTATGCCCGGAACCGATCTGCTGAACGGCTCTACAGGTGAAGAGGATTAGTCAAGGAGCTTCAATTAAAGATGTTTAAACGTTAATGTGCAAAGGCCAAAAGCAAATCCGGAAACGTTTTCCCGGTGCTTTTGGCCTTTTGTTATCTTTATTTTAGATATTTCCGCTTGCCTGCGCATCTGCTGCTTCCCCGTGGGCACGTGCTTCACCAACCTTGGCCTCCAGGTTCTGCAGCTTGACCAGCAGCGCTGCCGCAAGCAGCATCATCCCGTTAATAACGAATACCCAGCGGATCGGAATGAACGCACCCAGCAGCCCTCCGATGATCGGCCCGGCCATGGTCGCAAGCTGCGAGGCTGCCTGATTCAGGCCGAACGCGCGGCCGCGGAAGCCCGGTTCAATCGTCTGGACAATCATTGCATTGACTGAAGGCAGCACTCCCGCATAGAACAGGCCGTAGACAAACCGCAGAATGGCAAACTCCACATAGCCGGACACGAAATATTGCAGGATGTTGCCGATCCCGCCGCCGATCAGGCCGATGAACAAAATAAACCCGAAGCCCTTACGGCTGCCGATCCGCCCCCACTGCGGAGCCATTATTACCGTCGCTATGCCGACAGCAGAGAAAACAATCCCCGAGCTAAGCGATGCCGTGTTCCTTGAAATCCCCATATCCAGCAGATAAATCGGCAGCAGCGGCTCCAGAATCATAACCGAGAAGGTGCTGATTCCCGCAAGTGACAGCAGCGTAATGAACGCTTTATTTTTAACTGCCTCCCTGATGTCATCGCTGACACGCGATCTTGCCGCGGAACGGTTAAAGTTCTCCTCCCTGGCAAAAAAGGTGGCGATCAGCGCTGACACGAGCACAATGGCCGCCGAGAACAGAAACGCATCGCGGTTGCTCGAATAATAGCTCACCACCCCGCCGATCAGCGGGCCGATAATGCTGCCTGTTGCTCCCGCTGTTGACATAATGCTCAGCGCATAGCCGGTCTTTTCCTCCGGCGTATTGGTCGCCACCATCGCAATTGCCGCCGGAACAAATCCGGCCAGCAGCCCCTGAAGCACACGCACAATCAGAAACACATACGGGTCATGAACAAAGTAATTAATCAGATAAAGTGCAGCCAGACTGAAGCCCGAGCGGATCAGCATCGGCTTGCGCCCGTATTTGTCAGCCAGAGACCCCCAGTAAGGCGAGATCAGCGCGCTCGCGAGAAAGGTAATCCCGAAGCTCACTCCCGACCAGATTTCCAGATGACTGGTAACTCCGAGCTGGTCACTAAGAAAAATCGAGAGGAACGGAATCGAAATCGAGTAGGCGGTGCTGCAGAAAAACACCCCTATCCAGAGCACGATCAGATTCCTTTTCCATGAAAATGCCAAGACAACCACCGTCCCTTCTGTTAAACCCTGAAGTATCTACCATTCTAGACCTCTTTTCCCGCGATGCCAAATCACTGTTATTCCAGAGGCTTTGCATCAGGCGGGACAAACCATGTATGATGAGTGATGAGCAACCCAGCCTACTCATGATTAAAGGAGAGATTTACAACGTGAAGCGCATTAGAAGAACCCCTGTCATTCTGCTGCTGATGATGACCCTGCTGATGGTCTTTGCCGCAGGCTGCGGCAACAAGCCGGCAGACAACAATGCAGCAGGCAATACTGCCGGCAACCAGGCCAGCCCGGCTCCCCAGGAGGGTGCAGCTGCCGCCACCGAAGGCGTGCCGTCGGCCACGGCCAGCCATCCTGTCGTTACCATTGAGATGGATAACGGCGGCATTATCAAGGCTGAGCTCTACCCTGAGGTTGCACCGAATACCGTAAACAACTTCATTTCACTGATTCATAAGGGCTTCTACGACGGAACCATTTTCCACCGTGTTATCCCGGGCTTTATGATTCAGGGCGGTGATCCCGACGGCACCGGCATGGGCGGTCCGGATTATAGCATTGCTGGCGAATTCTCGGCCAACGGCTTCACGAATAACCTGCTGCACACCGAGGGTGTGCTGTCCATGGCCAGAAGCCAGGATATGAATTCCGGCGGCTCCCAGTTCTTCATTATGGCTGCAGATTACCCTAGCCTTGACGGCAGCTATGCCGCTTTCGGCAAGGTAACGGAAGGCCTCGATGTCGTGCAAGCCATCGTTAACCTGCCGCGTGACAGCTCGGACCGGCCGGACACGCCTCCTGTCATGACCAAGGTTACGGTAGACACGCTGGGCGTTACTTATCCGGAACCGGAAAAAGTAGAATAGCTCCATCCCTCACCGGGGGAGCTTCAATCAGTACAGCATAGAAGCCCGTCTCGGGGTTATCCGGAGACGGGCTTCTTCACGTTACAGCAGTCTGCACCGGATGGCTTCCGGTCCAGGCTGGCTGTTATCTTCTGCTGATGGCATGATGCGGATTGCGCAGGAAGGTGCTGCGGCTGTTGCGCAGCAGGGCAATCCGTTCCTCGGCCAGCCGGTCTGCTGCGGCATACGCAGGAATGCCGCTGGTGCGCGAGATCTCCAGCACGCGGGTGATGCTGTCATAGATCTTGCTGATCTGCTTGAAGGCGCGGTCCTTATTGTAGCCGTTCAGTTCGTCGGCAATATTAATGACGCCGCCGGCGTTAATGACATAATCAGGTGCATAGACGATGCCCATCTCATGCAGGGCGTCCCCGTGGCGCGGCTCCTTCAGCTGGTTGTTGGCTGCGCCTGCAACCACCTTGGCCTTAAGCAGCGGCAGCGACTCGTCGTTGATGGTCGCTCCAAGCGCGCAAGGTGCGTAAATATGGCACTGTACACTGATAATATCCGCCGGATCAACCGCCTTGGCGCCATAGGCTTCAACCGCCCGGGCTACCGCTTCCTTATTGATATCCGTTACAATCAGCTCTGCGCCTTCCTCATGCAGATATTTGCACAGCGTAAACGAGACATTCCCGACGCCCTGCACGGCAACCGTTCTGCCGGCCAGCGAGTCACTGCCAAAGGCCGCTTTGGCTGCTGCCTTCATCCCTTGATAAACCCCGTAGGCTGTCGCTGGTGACGGGTTACCGGAAGAACCGTAAGTAGCCGAAATCCCGGTTACAAAATCGGTCTCCTGATGAATAATGTCCATATCCGCTTCTGTGGTTCCAACATCCTCAGCTGTAATATAACGTCCGTTAAGTCCTTGTATGTATCTGCCGAAAGCACGGAACATGGCTTCATTTTTATCCTTCTTCGGATCGCCGATGATTACGGTTTTACCGCCGCCCAGGTTCAGGCCGGCCACGGCATTTTTGTAGGTCATCCCTTTGGCAAGCCGGAGCGCATCGGTTATAGCGGCCTCTTCAGTAGCGTAGGTCCACATTCTCGTCCCGCCCAGCGCCGGCCCCAGTGTAGTATCGTGAATCGCAATAATGGCCTTGAGGCCCGATGCTTTATCCTGGCAAAACAACAGTTCCTCGTAATCGTCACGTTCCATTGCTGCAAACAATTCCATTATGTCCATATCCCCTGTCTTATCGCATTATGCGTGTTACGTTTCATAACAAAGCTAGTATACTCAACTTTTCTTGTCAAGTTCATTTGTCCTTTTCTTAGGAAAAAACGCAAAATAAACCCAATAACATACATCAATATAACGTATGATGTAACCCCTAAGTTGAACCGGCTATACCTTCCTGACGACTAAAAAAGAAGCGCAGGCGCGCCTCTATTCCCAGTATTCATCCGGCCGGTATTCAATTTCCGATTGTACAGTGATGCTCAGACATTCAGCATCCGCATCATATACCACAGGATTATCCCCGACATAATACCAGTGCTTGATCACCTGGCCCTCCGCCGGCTCTTCAAACCGGAACACATTCAGCTCCGGGCTTAGCTCCACTACGGCCGCCCCCTGTGCAGCCTTTACTCCGCAGAGCTTAATCAGCGTAAGCTCCCCTTGCGGGCTAAACGTGTAGGTCAGTCCGTCCGTGCTGCTGACAAGCATACGCCCGGTTACGGAGTGCTTCACCAGCACCCTCTCCTGCTGCTGCATTTTTGGCTCCTCCTTCATAATGGGATTGTACGTACCTGACTATGGCAGATCAATAACCATGAGCAGAGCGTCAGCTCCGCTGGCGAGCGCAAGCCTGCTGATTCCCTCAATCCGGGCTGAATCTCCCGGCTGCAGGAGCTGACCGTCCGGCAGCTTAACCTGTCCTTCAATTAAATAAATGAAAATACGGCGGCCTGCCTCCTGCTCAAACGTTAGCTCCCGGCCTGCCTCGGCCCGGCCGAGATAAATCGTCATATCCTGGGCGATGTCTACAATTTCCGGTGTGCGCTCCGGGCCTACCACTGGCAGCAGTCTGCCTTCAAGCCTGGCGGGATCAAACCGCCCGGTTGTGTATGAGGGGGCTGTACCGCGTGTGCGCGGCATGAACCAGAGCTGCAGCAGCCTAACTGGTTCTGTGTCCGAAGGATTATGTTCGGTATGGATCGCCCCGGTACCGGCCGACATCCGCTGAACGCCGCCGAACTCCGTCTCGGCCACATTGCCCAGATTGTCCTCATGGCGCAGCCGGCCGGACAATACAATGGAGACGATCTCCATGTCGCTATGCGGATGGGCGCCGAAGCCTCTGCCCGGTGCAATGGTATCATCGTTACAGACGCGCATAGGACCAAAAGCCGTATTATCCGGATCATAGAAATCCCCGAACGAGAAGCTGTGGCTGCCCTTCAGCCAGCCATGATCAAACTGGTGCGCGGATGCCGCGGGATAAACCTTGATCATATCGATCCCTCCTGATTGTCTGATGCGTTTTAAGTTAATCATTCAGTGATGGCTGGAAGCATAAATTCTGCTGTAGAAAGCCTGCATTGTTGCAGGGCACTAACAATAGTTTAGCAGAAAGCCCGGCAAAACCAAAAAAGACGGCTGGAGGCCGGAGAAGGCACTCCATCTGCCAAAAGAAAAAGAAGCAGCCAGCATACGCCGGCCGCTTCATCATTTTCAATTACCCCTCGAACCCGTTCCACTGGACTACTTCTTCCAGCGGCAGTCTGGCGGTGGAGCGTCCTTCTGCTGCAGCTTTGCCCAGAGCAATCAGCATTACAGTCTCGTAACGTTCAGGAATGCTGAACAGCTCACGGAACTTATCGGGATGGAAGCCGCCCATAGGAACCGTGTCGTAGCCCTTCGCCTTGGCTGCAAGCATCAGCTGCATGGATACAAGGCCGCCGTCAATGAGGGCAATTTCCTTCAGCTTCTGGACCGGCATGCTGGAGTAGCCGTCTCTGCTGCGCTTAGCCATTGCCGCTCCCACCTCTGCAGTGACATATCCGGCTGCTTCAGCGTACTCATATATTTTCTCTGCATTGCGGTAAGCCTCGATGTCGCCGATTACAGCAATCGTAGCCGAAGCATCGACAACCTGCTGCTGGTTATTGGCAATCGGAAGCAGCTGCTCCTTCAGCGCCGGATCTGTAATGACAATAAAGCGCCAAGGCTGCAGATTGGATGAGGACGGGGCCAGAATGGCGTCACTCAGAATCGCTTTGATTTCCTCCTCGGAAATGCTCCAGGACGGATCATATTTCCGCACCGAATGCCGCTCCCGGATCACCTTACTGAACTCTACTTCCGTCTTCAATTCTGTTGTCATTGTCTAACTCCTCCTCTTCCTGATCCCAATTCTGTGATTATAAAAGCACAGTTAATGTCAAAAAAAATCTGTGTCTTCATACCCTATGCTGCCCAACATTTAACTGTAATTAATTATGCACAGTATAGTTCACAAAAAAGCCTTCTGTCAACAGCCAGCCTTGCGCACCATTTCAGCTAGCGTATATTTTTCAAGCACAAGCACGATACTGCGGTCCATTTCGGCAAAGAGTTCACCGCAGGCGTCCATCATCTGCTCACCTAGCGCATTACCGCACATCGTCTCATTCACCGCTTTGCTGCAAGCTTCGCCTGCCTCTAGTGCCTGATAAATGTCGGCAAGGGTCAGCTTTTCCGGGTCACAGTTAAGCGCGTAGCCGCCGTCCCGGCCTTCTTTGGTCACCAGAATCTGCGCACGCGTCAGCTTGGCCATCGTTTTTCTCAGCAGAGTAGCCTCGGAGGAGAGCAGCTCGGCCATTTCACAGCTTGAACAGGTATCACCTTTCCGGGCCAGCACCACCATTGCCTGCAATACCAGTCCGAAGGATTTATATTGGGAAGCGCTACTGCTGCGTGTTTTTGTCATACGGGCTCCTTTCTGACTCATTGATGTATGTTAAGTATAGAACGCCGGACCTTTTTTGGCAAAAAGAAAGCCCCCGCCCTAACGACCACAGGTCCAGGGCAGAGGCTTGCTTCTATAAACACGGGCCTCAGCTGGTAAGCTTCCTCGCCCTTATATATTGACTACAGCTTGGCGATCGTTTCTGTGAGTACCGGTACGATCTGTGATTTGCGGGATACAACGCCTCTGAGCAGCGCTTTGTTGTCATCCAGCTTCACATTGTAAGCCTGCTCTACTGCTCCGGCGAGACGGCCGAGCGCCAGACCTACGGAGTCGTTGTTCAAGATGTCTGTTACTACGAACAGGAACAGATCCAGTTCTTTTTCAGCAATAATGGCTGTAAGCGCCGCTTCCAGCTCTGCCTGCTTGGAGAGCACATCGTTCACGTCAACCGCATTGACCTGGGCGATTTCAACCTTGTAGTCACCCATTTTGAATTCCTTGGCATCCAGGGAGATCAGCTGGGCAATGCTCTTGTCACTGAGGTCAGCACCGGCTTTAAGCATAGCCAGACCGTATTCTTCGGCATTTACACCGGCGATTTCAGCCAGCTCACGCGCAGCAGCTACGTCCTGCTCGGTGCAGGTCGGCGATTTGAACAGCAAAGAATCGGAAATGATTGCAGACAGCATCAGACCAGCGATTTCTTTCGGAATCGCTACACCGTTTTCTTTGTACAGCTTGTTCAGGATAGTCGCTGTGCAGCCTACTGGCTCAGCACGGTAGTAGAGCGGGTGCGCTGTTTCGAAGTTGGCGATCCGGTGGTGGTCGATTACTTCAACTACACGGACCTGCTCAATTCCGTCTGCACTCTGCTGGCGTTCGTTATGGTCAACCAGAATCACCTGAGCGGCTTCTCCGGCAACATTTGTAACGAGACGGGGTGCAGCTGCGCCAAATTGATCCAGTGCAAACTGGGTTTCCCCGCTTACTTCTCCCAAACGTACAGCTTCAGCATCCCAGCCCAGTTCCTTCTTGAGTGCCGCATAAGCAATTGCTGAACAAATTGTATCCGTGTCCGGATTTTTGTGTCCAAAGACAAGTGTTTTTTCCATTTCCAATCTCCTTACTTTGTTTTTTGTGAGAATAATATACCATACATTGATAGGGACAAGCCAGAAAAGGAAGAGGAAGTCTTTGTTGTCCTTGCATTCAGGAATTTCCACGCGGCTAAATGCCTTTAATCACCGCCATCGGTTTGCACTTGGCTACAACATCGGCCAGCCCTGCACCTGTGATGCTGTCAATAATCTGATCCACATCCTTGTAGGCCTGCGGGCATTCATCGAGAATCGTATCCAGGGAACGGTGGTTAACAATGATCTCCTCGTCTGTGCCAACCTGCAGCGACTGGCTGAACTCATCCACTGTCACCGTAAGGCGGGTTGCTCTTCTTGAACGTACCCGTCCGGCACCATGGCAGATGGAGTAAAAGTTCTTCAGGCCCTCCTCGCGTCCGAGCATAATGTAAGACGAGGTGCCCATGGAGCCGGGAATGAGCGCCGGATGCCCGGTAGCTTTGTACACCGGCGTGTTCAAAAAATGCCCCGGCGGAAGCGCCCGTGTAGCCCCTTTGCGGTGCACCAGCATCGGCTGCCCGCGGTGGAACTCTTTTAACGCATAGTTATGCATCAGGTCATACAGCACCGGCATTTCAAACTGCGGCCCGTACAGCTCCCGGAAAGCCTCCTGCACCCCGAACGCAATCATATGCCGGTTCGTCACGGCAAAGTTCAGCGCAGAGTACATCAGATTCAGATAGGTCTGGCCCTCGCGGCTGCTGATCGGCGCATAATTCAGGTTCGGATCAGGGTTCGTTACGCCCCAGAGATGCATCGCTTCCTTGATCGTTTTTGTGTGTTCACGGCCGACCATCGCCCCCCAGGCACGCGAGCCGGAATGGATCATGACGACAACACCGCCGTCGAAGAGCCCCCACTTCGCCGCCTGCTCCTTATGCTCCTCGGCAATTTCCAGATACTGAATCTCGCAAAAGTGATTACCGCTCCCCAGGGTTCCGAGCTGGCCGTGGGCGTTTTTGCGGATTTTTGGGGGCAGGTTTTCCAGCGCAGTATGGTCATAGCTGAAGTTGCTCTCCTCCACATGGGTAATCCATTGCGGGGAAGGGATATATTTGTCCGGCAGACCGTTCAGGCCGCTGCGCACAATCTCCATAATATCAATGTCGGCATAATTGCTGTTGACCCGCTCGTTCGTTGGCACATATTTTTCAATCGCTTCGATCAGTCTGCGGCGGACCTCCTTATCCTGCAGATCCCGCTTATGCAGCGGCGTCGTGTGCACGCGCATCCCGCAGCCGATATCCACTCCGACAATCGAAGGCGAGACCATCCCGTCCTTCATGTTCCACACCGCCGTTGTGCCGATGCAGGTTCCCACACCGACATGCGCATCCGGAGTATAAGCCATATATTTATTGCGTGGAATCCGCAGATTGTTGTCAGCCATCTCAAACACTTTGTCTTCGAATGACTCGTAGATCTCCTGATTGGCGAACACATGCAGCGACCCGTGCGGAAGCTCCAGCTGATAGTGGTTGCTGCCGTGCGATTTGATGTTTCTGTTCATTGTTACTCCTCCTGTAGTTTTGTTTATATAAAAAAGCTGCCGGCTGCGCCGTCTCTGCTCTCCCTGTAATCAGGTATAGCGAAACCTTGCACAATCCGGCAGCCTCATTCAACGTCTAGTGCTGCAGCACGGCTATGACGTGTTGCTGCTACTGTAGATCGGCCTGCACCTCAGCCCCGTGCAGGAGGGAGAGAGGGCTGAATGAGCTGGATAACAGCCGGATGGATAGAGCCCGCGCTCCCCGCTCTGCCGTCTGAAGGCGGCGGAACGGAAGGATTGCGGGTAGAAGCCTGGCTCGAGATCGGATGCCGGGTTTAGAGCCGGGGCTGGCGATAGAGCTGGCGTTAGCGCTGGCGTTATGTCAAAAACTGAATCGGATTCCAGGGTCACAGCTAGAGCCGGATCCAAAGCTGTAGCTAGAAACGGATCGGATTCTACAGCCAGAACTAGAGCTGGGGCTGATTGCGGAGCAGTATCTTGTTCCAGATTAAAACCTGTGTGCCCCTGTATGCCCAGCGCTGCCGCCCGCTCTATGTGCTGCTCATTCCATCTGATTAGTTTGCTCATTCTTCTCTCTCCTTTCAGGGATGTGGGATAAGGTGCTGGCTAGGTGTGGGTTCAAAGGGACTTTTCCCTTTGATTTCAGCATTTGGCCCGCCTGCACCTCGATCAAAGGGATTTTTCCCTTTGATTTCAGTATTTGGCCCACTTGCACCTCGGTTCAAAGGGATTTTCCCCCTACTTCGGCTCTATAGCTCAAGTCTCAGTACCATTAGTGGGATTTTTCCCCTAAAGCCTTGTATACTCAACATCTAAGAACAACAAAAAGGCTGCGTCGCGCCGCCCTTCTCTCCGTCCTTTGCATAAGGTCAAAGAAAAAGGCTGCGGTGCACGCAGCCTGAAATCCCGGTATTGCCATAAATTTGGCGGCAGAATCAAATCTGCCTGATCCAAGGCAAGGGAGTGCTGCGTGAATCCTGAGTTTCCTCTGGATAGGAATATGCCGGACGTGCGAAAGGTATGGTTAGCTCACGGTCAAATAGTTGGCTAACTTGTTCATCCCTGTTCAATGTCTGCATTGTTCCTGCTCCTCCCTAAGCCATCTGCGGCGTAAATTTGTAGCCAGCTTACCATGGTTTTCCAGAAGCTGTCAACCTCCAGAATTGTTAGTACACATCAATATCATACCCCTACTGCCTCCGTTTTCCATACCTCTAACTAATGTGGCACTTAAACCACTCGTTAGTTCCCGGGCTGAGCTGGGAAGGAGAATTCTGCGTTAGCATCCAGATATGATCACCTAGCCCTGCATTCTGCGTTAGCATCCAGATATGATCACCTAGCCCTGCATTCTGCGCCAGCCTCCAACCCGACTAACACTACCTAGTCCTGCCCGGCACCCGTTCGCGGTAATCCCCGCAGAGTCTTGGGCAGGGGATCAGGTACGGCCTGGCCATCCAGCGGCTCGTTGTCCCCGAACAAATCCGGGTTCCCGGCCAGCAAGCCGCTTATGATGTCTGTAGTCCCCGCTGCACTGCAGATCATTACAGGAGCAGCGCCGAAATGCCCCCTGCGCAGCGCTCCGCCGTCCTCCAGCACATGCTCAACCTTCCAGAAATGCTGGGACCAAGACAGCCCGCAGTGTCTGCGCGACGGTACAGGGATCTCGGTTCCGTCCGGCGTAATCGTGTACAGCTGCTCCGGTTCATCGGTCATTCTGCCCGGAATGTCCACCCATTCCTCAATGCCGTGAATGAACGTGTTCCGCCGCAGATCCACGCCAAGCAGCATGATCTCCGCCTTCCGGTCCAGCAGCTTGCCGTAGACCGATCCGCGGGCACAGGGAGTATCCCAGCGGTGATCCCCGGCGGTAAAAGCTTCGGCATCTCGCCCAAGGGCAGCCACCGAGTGGGTCGGATGCCAGGAACGGATAACACCCGGACGCCCCCGGAACAGCTCAGGCAGAATTCCTACGCAGGATGGTGAATCCTGGACGGAGAAGCACGGATTCGCCGCATCAATATACGACCAGGTATGTGTCGGCAGGACAAGCAGCCCGTCCTTCATATATTCGGACAGCACATCCAGTACGGTATCTGCGCCGCCTTCTACAGGTCCAATACTTTTTAATGAGGAATGGACCAGCAGCGTTCCTTGGGGATTAATATGAAGCTCCTTCAGCTGTTCGAGCAGGCTGGCTTTCGTATACATTGCAGTCCTCTCCTTTTTACGGTCGGTATGTAGTTTCCGCTTGCAATTCAACCAACTTACTATTAAAATTATAGTAACTTAAATATTTTCACCAATAAACTTAATATTGGCCCTGCAACATTGTGTAAATAATGAGAAAAGTATTTGCGAACCCTTTCTACTCCAGTTGTCCCTTCACTCACAACATTCTAAAAATACGCTTACACACTTCTGTAACATCACAAATCCAAGGAGGATCTACCATGAGTTTAACACTAAAAGGCCTTCACCATGTATCCGCTATTACAGCCAAAGCTCCGGAAAACTACAAATTCTACACCGAAGTTCTGGGACTCCGGCTGATCAAAAAAACAGTCAACCAGGATGACATTTCCGTCTATCACCTGTTCTACGGCGATGAAGCCGGCAATCCGGGCACAGAGCTGACCTTCTTTGAGCTTCCGAACGCCGGACGCAACCGGGACGGCAATAACAGTATCTCCGCCCTGTCGCTGCGTGTGCCGGACGATAAGGCGCTGGATTACTGGAAAAAACGGTTTACAGCCTTCAATGTAGACCACGACAGCACCATCACTGACCGCGGCGGCCGCCTTACCCTTGGCTTCCGCGACCATGAAGGCCAGCGGTTTCTGCTGGTCTCCGACCAGAACAACCAGGGAGTTGCCGGCGGCAAGCCATGGCCGGCCAGTCCTGTACCGGCTGAATATGGCATCACCGGTCTCGGCCCGGCTCATCTGACCGTCGAGGACGCCGAGCCGACAACACTCGTCCTGCAGGATCTGATGGGTTTCCGCCGCAAAGCAAGCTATCCTTCACCGGCTGCTGGACAGCCGGACATCGTCGTATTTGAAACCGGAGAAGGCGGCTCCGGTGCCGAGATCCATCTGGAGGAGCGCAGCGATCTGCCGCAGGAGCGCCTGGGCCGTGGCGGCGTGCATCACGTCGCCTTCCGGGTGGATAATGAGACGGAACTCAAACTATGGATCGAGCGTATCCGCACAGTCCAGCTGCCCAATTCCGGCTTTGTGGACCGCTTTTACTTCCGGTCCCTGTACTTCCGTGAGCCGAACGGCATCCTGTTCGAGCTGGCTACGGACGGACCCGGCTTCGCTACCGATGAGCCGCTGGAGCATCTCGGCGAATCCCTCGCCCTGCCTCCATTCCTGGAAGGGAAGCGGGAGCAGATCGAAGCTTATCTTAAGCCGCTCGACACCCGACAGCAGCAATGATATAGAATCAGGCTGTAGTCCAGCCCCAGCCCAAACAGCTGCGTTCCGCACAGGAACGCAGCTGTTTCTGTTGCACCTATTCCCGGTCCGCTCCAGCTGCAGACAGCCGGAGAAGCCGTCAGCTCTCCGACCAGGTAATGGTGAAGATATTAAAGCCGGGACGGGCCGTAGACGGCTTGCCCGTAATCGAGACCGGACTTGTGCCGCCCAACCGGCCGGTAATCTTCACCGTTGTTGCCGACACGGTCTGCGAGGCATTGTCGAGCCGCTTGATTTTGGCATATTCACTGTATACGAAGCCCATCGTCTCCAGCGATTCCTGTGTGGAGTAGCTGAAGGCAGCCTTCTTCACGCCGTCCGCATCCGTATCCAGCGTCGTTGCGATGATAGCATCACTCGGTATCGGAAAATCCTGCGGCAGGTTGACCGGCCGCACCGTGCTCTCCACAGGCGCAGCATTGCCTGAACCTGAACCGGAGCCAGAGCCGGCAGAGGCTCCCGCATCCGCACCAGTACCGATCCGGACTTTGTAATTAACGGCATCATACGTAATCGGCACATCCAGCGCCTCCGCAACCGAGCGGACCGGCAAATACGTAAGGCCCTCGTAGGTAATCGGCCTTAAGGTTTTGCCGTTGCCGTCTCTAAGCCAGTATGGCGTGCCGTCAACAACTACTCCAATGCTGTTGTTCAGATAGGCCTTAATCTCCTGAAGCTTGGCTCCGGCATATACACCGGCTGATCCGGTCAGCGCCATACCGGCGGCAACCGCGGCGATCAGCCATTTCCGGTTCATTTTCATGAGAAATCCTCTCCTGTTCACTGGGATGATGTAGCTATAAATACTGCGTCCTAATATATTTAACACCGGAAGAAGTCTTCCAACCTTTTATCAGGGGAAAACACCTGCCGCTTACGTCTATATAATCACTTAACAATATCGAGCAGCTCCGCCAGTTCACGGATTTCATAGGTCGGCTCAACACCGGAACTGTTAGTCTTCCCTAAAGGATTGAACCAGCAGGTATCAATTCCATAGTTAACCCCGCCGCGGATATCGGAGGTCAGTGAATCCCCCACAATCAGCACCCTGCTTTTATCGGAAATGCCCAGCTTGTCAAAAGCATAATCAAATATTCCCGCCGCCGGCTTCTGATAACCCGCTTCCTCCGAAATAATGATCTGCTCAAAGGTACCCGCAAGCGGCGAGCCTTTGATTCTCGACAGCTGCACATCCTTGATTCCGTTCGTAATAATCGCCAGCCTGCAGCCTTCAAGCGCCCCGCACAGCTCGGCAGCCCCCTGGATCAGAAACGTGCCTTCCCCCAGAAAACGCAAATAAGCCTCGCTGAATTCCTCCGGATTGTACTCCAGATTATGCCGGACAAACAGCTGGTTAAAACGCTCCACCCGCAGCGCTGCAGAGGTAATCTGACCCGCCTCCAGATCGGCCCACAGCGCACGGTTAATCTCCTGATAGCTTGCAGCATACTCCTCTGCCCCAGCCGGCAGCCCGAAGTGGGTGAACACATTCAAAAACGCCTGGCCCTCGGCCATTCCATAATCAAACAGCGTATCGTCAGCATCAAACAGAATTACGTCGTATTTCATCATCCGCCTCCAAAATGGTTGTACAATCGACAAGTTATTGCACTCTGAGATATAATCTAGACAGCCCTGCTCATAAGACAATTTATCGTGGTACATCTTAAGCTTATCTTTTTAAAAAATCAACGGTGGTGATTGTCATTTTTTACGTTTTGGCGTTTCTGGTATCGTTTTGTATCGTTTATCTACTCATTCCTCCGCTCGGCAGGCTTGCGTTCCGGCTTGATTTTGTGGACAGGCCCCGGGAGGATGTGGAGCGCAAAATCCACAGGGAGCCCATCCCTCTGACAGCCAGCTATGCGATATTTATCGGCTTTTTCATTACATACCTGCTGTTCGCCCGTGATTTCTCGCTGGAGACGCTCGCCCTCTTTATCGGCGGGGTGCTTCTGCTCACTATAGGTACTATTGATGACTGGTACAAGACCAAAGGCAAGGATTTTCCGGCCCTGCCCAAATTCATCGTACAGATTGCGGCAGCCATTCTTGTCTTCTTGTCCGGCAATGCTTTTACCGGCTTCATCAACCCGTTCTCGGGAGATTACGTTTCCCTGCCGTTCATCCTGCAGTTCATACTTACGATCGTCTGGATCTTCGGTGTGACTACAGTAATTAACTTCTCTGACGGCATGGACGGGCTGGCCGGCGGGCTTACAGCAATTTCAGCCGTTACACTGTTCATCGTTGCGCTAACCAAGGGTCAATCCGCTTCCGCAATCATGGCGATTTCCCTTGTGGGTGTCACACTGGCTTATCTGCGATTCAACAAAGCCCCGGCCAAAATCTTCATGGGCGACGCAGGCGCTACCTTCATGGGCTTCATTCTGGCAGTCATCGCGCTGGACGGTGCCTTCAAGCAGGCTACGGTGCTTTCGCTGTTCATCCCGATCCTGGCGCTCGGCGTGCCGATCTTCGACAATCTGTTTGTCGTGATCAAGCGGTTCCTTCAGGGCAAAGCCATTTATCAGGCGGATGCCAGCCAGGTCCACTACCGGCTGCTTAAGGCCGGCCTGAACCAGAAGCAGGTCGTTGCCGTGCTCTATCTGGTCAGCGTCTGCCTGTCGCTGTCCTCCATAATTCTGCTGCTAATTGAAACATAACGGACTTTGCAGCAGCGTGCTGCCCCAAACAGTAACACCTCCTTCACTAATGTGAGGGAGGTGTTTTTTTGCCTTCAGCCCTTCTCCTGAATGAAGTCGTATAACTGCCGGTAAATGCCTACAATCTCTGACATCGGCATCCGGACCAGGCCGCTGGAGGATGGGGCAACGAACTCGCGAACGCCGTCAACAACGGGCTCTGCTGTCTGGAACCCCCATTCCGCCTTGGGCCTGCGGCTGAATTCCGTATAGACCCCCTTGCCCACAAAGCAGGCAATCTGCGGCCGGTACTGCTCAAGCTTCCCGCGCAGCAGCTCCCGCCCGGCATTATATTCCTCGCGCGTGATATCCTCCGCGCCTACTGTAGGCCGGGCCACAATATTTGTGAAGCCGTACCCAAGCTTCAGCAGCTCGCCATCCTCAGCAGCCTCATACAAGCGCGGCGTCAGGCCGGACTGCTGAAGAATCCGCCAGAAATTGTTGCGCGGATTCGCATAATGATGCCCCAGCTCCCCGGAGCGGATGCTCGGGTTAAAGCCGATAAATACGATCTGCAAGCCGTTCTCCAGGTGATCCGGCACTTCCTCCATGAACATCCCTCCTGCTATCCGTTATTCCTCCGCATTCTCATACTCAGCTATGCAGTCCGCAGGAACAGCTCCTGCGAGCCACACCTCATTGCCTGCGTAATAGAAGGTTACACCGGAATCCGCCGCCTTAACCGTATCAATCGCAAGAAGCACAAGCTCTCCCCGGCGGCGCCGGCCAGAGCGGCAAAATGCAGCCCCTCCGACAGATGGACATACTGCCGGCCCATAGGCTTCAGACCCTCCTTCAGGATGACGGATAGCGCACTCTTGTGTGTCCCATGATAGAGCAATGCCGGAGGCTCTCCCGGCGGATATGCCACCTTAGTGTGACTGTGCCCGTACCGCGCCCGGATCCGCTCTCCTTCAATGGCAAAGCGCTGCTTCTCACAGTTCGCTGCCGTCTGCCGGACATCCGCCTCTGTAATCCCTGACCACTTGGGGGTTGCCGTAATAACGTCAAGCAGCTCTTCCAGCAGGCAGGAGCCGTCCTCCGGATCAAGAATTAATCCGTACTGCTCAGGCGTATGCCGCAGCATCTTGGTCATAAATTTGCTGAGGGAAACCTCAGCTTTAGCATCTAACATTCTATAAAACTCCCCTCATTCCGCTACAGCCGGGGATCAACCGGGTCAGACTCCAGCGCAAGAGCAGCCAGCACACATTCATGCACGCGCTCCAGCGGCTCCTTGCGGATGAACCGGTTCACGGATTCCACGCTGAGCGCGCATTCCATCAGGGCGTGGCGCTCTTTTTTGGAGGTCCTGCGCTGCTTGAGGCGTTTCAGGTTATCCGGCTGCAGATAGTCGATACCGTATATAATGTGCAGGTATTTCCGTCCCCGCACCTTGATGGCCGGCTGGACCATGTGCCTGCCGTTCTTCGTAATAAAGGTTTCCGGCTTGATGACGATGCCTTCATGGCCGTCCTCCGTCATGCCCTGCCACCATTTGATCGTATCCGCCTCATCAGCCCCGCTGCGGATGACCCGGTATTCCGTCTCCAGGAAGAGCGGCGAAATCCCGGCCAGCAGGCGGGCCTGCTCCATATGCCAGATATGGCTGTGGTCAAAAAAGCTCTGACCGCTGTGGGCCAGTATATGAAACGGGGCGATCCGGATGCCCTCAAGCCCGCTTACATCCCAGCAGTACTGCTGGAAGGCCTGGCGGAAGACCTGGACACTCTGCAGCTTCGCTTCCATCTCCTGCACCCAGCCGGAGACATCGCGGCCCGCCGCTTCTGCCTGACGGAGCTTAATCAGAAGATGCTCACGGTCCATTTTCGCCGCTTCTGCAACATGGGCATATTGGGTGGCAATCAGCTCCCGCGCCTTGAGGTTCCAGGGAATAATCTCCGCATCGAGCAGCAGCATTTCCGTATTATATCTGGTAAAATAACCGGCCTGCACCAGATCGGCATTCAGCCGGGCCAGCACCTGCGCTTCCGTCTCCCGGTCAAAAAACGCCCGGCCTGTACGGCTATAAATGGTGCCCAGCGCCGGCCGCCCGATATAGGACACGGCCGCCTGCTCGTCGCGGAAGAGGAGCAGCACGGCACGGCTGCCCATATGCTTTTTCTCGGCAACCATCGTGGTAACTCCCTGCGAACGGAAATAGTCGAAAGCCTCCTGCGGATGCTCCAGGTAAGACTCATCTGCGGATACAGACGGAGTCGGACTCATGGTCGGCGGAATGTACACCAGCTCCTCCAGCGGAACTGTATAGTGGGAGACACTGTCGACCGCCGCCTTCACATAATCCCCGCGCACCGCGACCTCTCCGTATGCATCTGTAAAGACAGAATAGCCGTTTACTAGCTTGCCGAGGTTAGGTGGAGCAAACCGCCCACGCTCCCAGCGGACCAGCGGGCTGTCCGGATCTTCCGCATAATCGCGGCGTGCCTTGACGCTGACAAATTCCTGCTCCGGGTAGCGGTAAGCCGTAAGTGCTCCGCCGAATACCGCCCCCTGGTCGATGTTGATTGTATTTTTTACCACTGCCGGATACGGACGCGGATCATGGCCCCAGATAATCAGCTCGCCCGATTCATGTCCGGTATACCACTCTTTGCGTACCGGTGCTCCTGCAGCGTCCGTCCCGTCGGTGTCACCGTAACGGCAGAAATCCTGAATCCGGCGGGACTGCCTGCCGATATATTCGTCACGGATGCCCGCATGGGCGATCACAAGCCGCCGCACCCCGTCCCGGCACATGACCAGATGGCTGGGGGCAGATAGAAGAAACTGCTTCAGCTCTTCTTTTAAGGCTGCAGCCGCTTCAGGTCCGGCTTCCTCTTCCAATAACCTGAGCTCTGCAGCAATATTTTCGTCACCGTGGCTCAGGGTGACGTTGCGTCCGCTGAGGTAACGGGCGATTTTCCAGCCGTGGTTGCTGTCGGTCATCCGGGCGATCCCGGCGTCAACGTGCCGCTTCCAGAAGATCATCGTGTCCAGCGATCTCGGTCCGCGGCTCATGACATCCCCGACCGAGACCAGTGTCCGGCCGGCGGGATGCCTGTACAGCCCGGCTTCATCGGCAGCATAGCCAAGCTCTCCGAGCAGCTCCAGCATTTCATCATAGCAGCCGTGGATATCACCGATCACATCTATTCCGGCACCGATATCAGCCAGCAGCGGATTGTCCCGGCGCACAAACTGCACAGCCTCAGGCTCCTTCAGCATGTATGTAAAGTCAAAGCCCTCCTCGCGCAGCCCGCGCAGTGAGCGCTTGAACTGGCTGTACTGGCTTTTGACCCGCTGACGGCCGCGCGGCTGCTCCCGCGTCTTGTCCCGTGCAAGCAGTGTCTGCTCCGGCACATCAAGTACCCAGGCCACGCAGGGCAGATCATGCCCGGCAGCGATCTCAATATATTTGCGGCGGTATTCCGGCTGCAGATGCGTAGCGTCCACCACCGTCAGCTTGCCCAGCCTGCTGCGCATCGACACCACGGTGTTCATCGCCTCAAAGGCCAGGCCGGAGAGCTTCTGATAATCACTATAAAGAATATCAGCCTCCTCACGCGGCCGCCCCTTCCAGTCCAGGTACTCGACATCACCAACAAGTGTACGGTAGGTATCGGAGGATACCATTTCCGTCTCCAGCAGCACACCTTCCTCTACCAGTCTGCGGAGCAGAGTGGTTTTACCGCTGTTTGACGGCCCGACCAGCACGATAATGCCTCCGTGCGGAAACGGAATGGTCCGCTGTGCTTCATTTTTTTCCGTCATTGCAGGTGTTCTCCTCTCGTAAATACCGCCATCTGTGTCGGGTATCCATACTCCGCAGAACCTTCGCCGATTCCTGTAATCTCAGCTGTATAAGGAAAAGCTCCAGTCCAGCGGCTGCACCAGGCCGAGAAGGCTTCACGACCCCACTCAAACCGGTGGTCGCCATGCCGGATCTCCTCCTGCTCCATCCCGTAAACGGTGTTGTAATCCTTGTTCGGCGTTGTCACAATCAGGGTCTTGGGGGCATACTGGCTAAAAATAGTATCCATCACCCGGTCCAGCCGGTGTTCATCAATATGCTCAATAACCTCACACAAAATCATAACATCCCTGTCCCGCAGCGACTCATCGAAATAGAACAGTGAGCCGGTCACGGGCTCGGGAACAACCACTCCCGGCCTGCCCTCCAGCTTGGCGAAGCGTTCCATCGCCCGCAGCTGTGAAGCAGCCGAAGGCTCAACTGCCCTGATCTCGCGGACGCCCGGCACACTGCTGAGCCTGGCCGACAGCTTGCCTTCACCGGAGCCGAAGTCCACGATGCTGGCTCTGGCGTCCAGCTCCCCGACCGTCCGGGCAATCGCCTCATAGCGCAGATCGTTAAGCCGGACTTTCGGCTCTTCCTGAACTCCGGATGGTTCTGCGGAACCGCCCGGAGAGGACTCTTCCAGTACGGGGATGTCCGCCGGTGCTCCAGGGCCGCGGCCGGCTTCCTGCAGCTCTTTTGCCGCCATCTCCTCATACTGCCTGATCGCTCCGGCAAAACGCAGCGTGCGCTTCAGAATCAGTGCCCGCTGCGGATGCTGCTCCAGCCAGCCTGAGCCGTAACGCCGGATTTTGTCCACTTCATCATCACTGATGTAATAGTGCTTGTAATCATCCAGGGCGGGGATCAGTACAAACAGCTGCTGCAACGCTGTCTGCAGTGTCTGCTTCCCTTTTAGCCGGATATACCTCGCCGAGCTGCGTGCCTTTAACGCAAAGGTATATTCCGCATCGCCGCGTTCCAGAGAAACCTCATAGCCGAGAGCACCAAACAGCTCTTCCACCGTGCGGTCAGGCAAATTGGATGCCACAGGCCCGAAGCTCAGCACAAGCTCCAGCGGCTCCTTCACCCGGGGCACATAGGCTTCCTTCGGTTTGCCGTTCAATGCCGTACCAAGCGCCGCCCGGATGTAAGTGCAGAACAGGCTGCTGGTCACAAATTCCCGGTCATTGATATATTGCGTAATATCATTGTGCGCCTGTGAGTCTCCCTTTACAAGCTCCACCGGATCAGGCGTCACATAAATAACCGCTTCGGTCAGCTCTTCGGAGGAGGCGGTAAAAACAATGCGGACCCTTGCCTCTTTTTCAGTCCGGTCATACAGGTTATTCGGATTTTTGGCCAGCAGATGGGACAGCATGCCTGCTCCCGCTCCCGTCGCCCTGATGATTAAATGCATCTCTAGTTCCCTCCATAAGCGTTGCCTGACGGCCTCCTGACCTCTTTTAATCCTGCAGTCCAGGAGCTTTCGTTACCCCAAACCTCCGCCAGTGCGCTGTAAAATAGTACGTCCAGTTGTTCATCCGTTACTCCGTCAGCTGCTTCAAACAGGGAAGCCGACTCTTCAAAATGGGCAATTGACTGCTCCAGATAATTATTTATAACCTCAAGCCGGGGCTCCACCTTCAGCTCATCGCCGGACATTTTACGAATCAGCAGCTGATTTACGGCTTCCCGCAGCAGAGTTCCCTCCGGAATCAGTGTTTCTACGAGCACGGAGAACTCCAGCGGCGGAACCCCGTTATATTTCTCAATCCAGGCACAGGCGAGCAGCGGGCGGAGCACATAGAAGTATTTCTTGATCTTGACCTCGCTGCCTTGAAGATAGCTGCGATAGTTCCCCCTGGCCATGTTTAGATAATGATAAATGCAGGACTTCGGTGAAAAGCCGAGCGGTGAAAGCGCGCGGATACTCTCGGCTACCGTGTAATTTTCCTCATATCGGATCCCGGACTGCAGCCATTCCAGCAGAGGCGGATTCGATTTGCGGAACAGCAGCAGCGCTTTTTTCAGATCCCAGCCGTTAATGTCCAGCAGATTGCTGATCGGCCGTTCAATGACATCCCTCGGTTCAAAAATGGACAGATAGGCTTCAGGCCGGCGCACGTACAGGAAACGCACATCGTAATCACTGTCCCTGGACGGAAAACCCCAGGCCCGGCTGCCTGATTCGCAGGCATACAGGATACGCACATCTTCTTCCGCCTCAATCATGCGCAGCTGGTGTATAATCTCAAGCTCGATTTCAGACATTCTGTTCATGCTCCTTTCCGCTCAAAAAAATATAAAAAGGCCATGGACTCCGTCGTCCATGGCCTTACCCGGGTCTGCAGCTGAATGCCGGTTACGTATCGCGGCTCCCGGTAAATACCGGTACCGTCAATAAATTACCTGCTGCTGAGAACGGATTATGATCCAGGGAGGCCAGAGAGATGGAATACATGCGAGGATTCTCGGAATGCATAAGATTTTCATAGCTATTATTGTTGTTGAATTCATTCTTGTAAGTATTCATCTGCAGCTGACCTCCTTTAACATTTTGTTTGATAATTTGAATTTGAAAACATATGCTTTTCCTGATGTTAGCATTTTCCAACAGCATAATTCACAGGCCCAGTTTCTGTCAACCCGCCGGCATTGGCAGGCCGATGCCCGGTACACTGTAGAGGCTAGGGAAGAACCGCCCTGATTTCCGGCGTCAGATCCTCTTCCCGCAGGGTTATAAAGTCCTCTCTGCCCTCATTATAGACCAGCTTCACCAGATAGCCCCCGTCAGAGTTAGTATAATAACGTCCCCGGTCAAGGATATCCTTGATAGCTGCAGCATCATTAACTGAAGCGGAGCGGTTCTCTTTGCGGGCCAGCTCCAGATGGCGTTCAAGATCATAACGGTCACTTCCGGTGAACCTGCCGGAATATTCGTTCGGAATTACTTCTGCCGACTTCACATCCCCCGGTGTCACACGGATTTTGTCGGCATAACCCAGCTGCTCAAGCCGCTCCGTCAGCTTACTGAAGGAATGCATCCACTCATAGCTTGAGAAGTAAGGATATCCTTCATCATCAGGCTTGCCTATAATCTGAATGGTTGCGTAAGAACGCTGCCGCCCGGTCTGGTCATCATAGCTCATATTCATAATTTCCTGTTTCAATAATTCTTTCAGCTCATCAATTTCCTGCGGGTCCGAAATAATAAGAGCCTTGTTGTAATCACTGAAACGCAGGCCTTCTATTTCTTCATCCAGCTGATAAAGCCTGTACAATGTACGTTTATACCCGTCGCTCTCCATTACGGCCCGCAGCTCCGGTTCAAAACCGGCAACGGGAACCCGGTAGCTCCGGTTCAAAATCCGTCCGTTGTCCAGTTTATACATGAGATAAAAATCACGGTATTCCACATTCTGCGGATGAGGCCGCATGGTTGCCATTGCCTGATGCAGCTTGCGGACAGCTTCAACATAGTCCTTATCCCCGATGAAGGGGTCCTGTTTGTCTGTAAAAGGATATGCATTGTTCCAGTAGGCATCGTATGTGGAATAATTATCTGAAGCATATACACCCGCTATCTTATCCGCAGCCGGAACCCTGTTCTCATAGCCGGTGAGCCCGGATACCGGAATATACAGCACAAGTCCCAGCAGCGCTGCATATCCGGCAAACTCGAGTGCCGCCTTGCGGGTCAGAATCAGCCAGGTTTTGCGGATAATCATCTCTACGGCAATATAGCCGATCAGTGCGCCGATCAGATGGCCGCCGATAATCCAGCCAAGCTGCTGGTACCGGAGATGAGCGAAGTAAGTACCCGATAACAGCATGGCACAGAGCATAATCCCCGCTTTGAACAGCGGGTTAAAGTAAGTAAAGGCAATCGCCTGGCCCGCCTTCTCCCCGTGGCGTTTACGGTACAGCAGGAAGGACAGCACAAACAAAAGGACAGTCAATGCCGAATAGAACCAGAGATAGCCGGCGGTGAACGGATTGGTTTTGACATAGATCATATGCATCAGCGGAGACCAGACTTCACTCCGGCCCCTTAATCCGTACCATGCCGGGTAACCATACAGATACATGCTGAAATGTTCATTCACCAGCATCAGCAGCGCGGCAGGCAGAACCAGCAGAATGTAGATCACCACCCCCTGAAGCACGGATTGCCCGGTACAGATGCCGACAAACACACTGAATACAAACAGGAACAGCGTAAGGATCGTCAGCGTCAGGCACCATTGCCCCACGTCTGCCCAGGAGTAAATATACATGTTGCCGGCCATTGGCCGCACTATTGCGGTCACGGCGGCAGTCAGCCAGACCGGTCCGAGCACCAGAATCAGCCCGCTTGCCGTATGGGACACCAGCAGGTGTTCCCGGCGCAGCGGCAGGCTGTGCCAGAGATCGGATGGCGCTTTGGCCTGAAGATAACGGAACAGGAACAAGGCTGCCGCGACCGGCACCGTAACAGAGAACAGCATCTGAATCTCTCCGCCGATGAAGAACAGGTTGTCTATAGTCCTGCGCTCCGGGTTGGGGTCATTGTTCAGGAACAGCTGCAGCGGCAGCGCGAATAAAAGAACGAGCGAATAAATAATTCCGATCCAGCCATGCTGGCGCAGGTTCTGGCGGATGACACTGCTGTTAAAGAAGAATCGGCTGCGCATCATATCCGGCATCCCCCATTTCATAAATAAAGATTTCCTCCAGCGTCAGCGGCAGCAGGTCGAATACATAAGGCTCGTACACATGAAAAGCCTGCGTGATCCGCTCACGATCACCTTTTACAATATACAGGCTTACGCTGCCCCGCTGCTCCTGGTGAAGGATCTGCAGCTTGGCGGCAAGCGCACCGGCGTGGCGTTGATCGCGGAAAGCCACCTGGATTTTATGCGTGTCCGCCTTCAGGTCATCCAGCTCCTTCTCCACCAGCATCCGGCCGCCGTGCATAATGCCGACATGGTCGCACAGATCTTCAATCTCGCGCAGATTGTGGGAGGAAATCAGGACGGTCAGCCCCCGGTCGGCCACTTCCTGGAACAGCAGATTCTTGATCTGCCGGCGCATTACCGGATCAAGCCCGTCGATCGGCTCGTCCATGATCAGCACCTCCGGCGTACAGCTCAGTGCAAGCCACAGTGCAGCCTGACGCTGCATCCCTTTGGAGAACCTGCTGAGCTTCCGCTTCCGGTCCAGCTTAAAAGCTGCACCCAGCTCCTCGAACCGCTTCTCACTCCATGAAGGATAGATCGACCTGTAAAATGCAGCCATACTCCGCACCGACGCCTGCGGGAAAAAATACGGGCTGTCCGGCATGAAAATAATCCTCCGCTTTACATCCGGAGCTTCAAAAACCGGCTCGCCGCCAACCGTAACGGTCCCTTCCTCTGGCCGGTAAATTCCGGCTAGTGTTTTCAGCAGGGTGGTTTTGCCTGCGCCGTTTGATCCGAGCAGGCCGTAGATCGTCCCTTTCGGCACAGTCAGCGAGAGGCTGTCCACCGCCTTTTCGCCCTGAAACACTTTGCTTACCCCGCGCATCTCAATCATGCTTCTCCCCCTCTCTCTGCTCCATAACCTGCCGGTACAATGCGCTTATCTCACTTTCGGTGAAGCCAAGGTATACCGCCTCGGCCATCAGCCTCAGCAGCTGTCCGCGCAGCTCTGTCCGCTGGTTCTCACTGCGCTCCTGCGCAAGCGGTGCCACAAAGCTCCCTTTTCCGGGCAGGGAATAAATAAAGCCTTCCCGCTCCAGCTCCCGGTACGCCTTTTGAATCGTATTGGGATTGACTGTAAGCTGGGAGGACAATGTTCTTACTGATGGCAGCTGCTCGTCGGCCTGAAGGATGCCATGCATAATCATCTCTTTAACCTTGTCAGTCAGCTGCTCGTAAATCGGCTTGCGGCTGCGGACATCCAGTTCGAACATAGGCGCCCTCCTTTACTAAGCTACAAATATGGAAAACTTAGGTGTATTAACTGTACTACTATTATTAATACAGTTGAATTAAATTGTCAACGCAAAGAAACGGTCTGCCCGCTTTTAGCATATTGGCCGTTGTTGTGGGATAGCTATTCGGGGGCTACTGTAGTCGGTTTTCCAATCAGATTCCGGGGAGCGGGGGTATCGGAGAATGTTAGCAAACTTCCACTATGCTTGATTCAGCCCCTAGCATAATTGCTACCTTTGGGCAGCCACCGGATAACTGCATTTTGTGCAACTAAAAAGGGCAATTTTGAGTCTCGGTCGGCTTTAACTGCACTTTGTACACCTATATCGCGGTAATTTCAGCTAAATCAGGCTATCCGCCGGTTTTAGTTGCACGTAATACACTTATTCCTGAAAAAGCAGCTCTACAGGCCACTTTAGTTGCACCAAATACACTTATTTCAACTTCGCAGTTCCGCCACTAGTAACGTTTATACGAAAGCAGCCCATGCACAGCAAAAAAAGCCGGACAGACTAAGTCTGCCGGACTCTTTTCACATAACATAATGCTTCCGCTCCATACTCCTTTTGCTGTTTACCGCTCATCATTCCAGAAGTTCAGCGGCTTCAGATCTTTGGTGATTACAGCAAAGCTGTAGCCTTCCTTCTTGAAGGTCTCCAGCAGGCGCGGCAGCACCTTCAATGTTGCCTTCTGGTCATGCATCAGGATAACCGGGTTAGTCTTGGATGACTGCAGCTTGTGCACCTGATCCATAACCGAGTTATAGATTTTAACGCTGTCTTCCTTGTATCTCCAGTCCTCCGAATCGACATTCCAGTCCCACAGGTGATAGCCCTGGGCCAGCACCTTGTCCCGGAAGCCTTTGGTGAAGTACGGCTTGCTTCCGTATGGCGGACGGATCAGCGTCGTTTCCGTCCCGCTGATTCTCTTCAGCACCGCGTTATCCGCCGTCATTTCAGCCAGCGCTGCCGCAGGCGAAGCATAAAATTTCTCCTTGCGGTGGGTCATACCATGCAGCCCAAGCCCGTTCCCTGCCTTCACAATCCGCTTCACCTGGGCGGGATAACGGTTCATGTTCGGGCCAAGCATAAAGAACGTTGCTTTGGCTTCATACTTATCCAGTATATCCAGCAGCTGTGCCGTTGTCGCCGACGGCGTCGTCAAAGGTCAGATATAGGGTCCGCCCTTTAACGGCCCCTTCTCCGGAAGGTTTAGCCGGACTTACGGCCTGCGGCTTCAGCTCGTCCGCATACTGCTTCACAAAAGCCTCATCGCTCATGGCCGCCGACCCGTCCCGGACTCTCAGTAAATATTTATCTCCCTGAAAGGTTATGCTATATCCGAGGTATCCGCTGATCTTCACCGGAACCATCAGATTCCCGTTCTGCAAAAAGCTGTCCATCGGCACAACCGTACCGTCCTGCAGCTTCAGTCCGCCGTTATTCTTAAGCAGGCGTACGGATTTGCGCCGGCGGCAACCGCGATTCCGTCAGACAGCCCGGTAATTGTCCACTTCAGCTCTGCAGCTACAGTACGCAGCGGCACATAATAGCTGCCCTTAACCGGCACAGCTTCAATTGCGGTCAGCTTGTCATTCACACCAAGCTTCAGACTTGAGCCCGCACCGGCAGCACTTGCTGCTGTCTGCAGCACTCCAAAAGTTAAAAATAAGGACATAAGGACAAGCAATACTTTTTTAAACACAAGCAAGAGCTCCAATCTATGTATATTTGCCTCTAACTCTATCATACATAGATATAACGTAATTTGAGAGATTGTAACCGGGCGCCTAAAATATTGTTACTTTTTCACGCTGTGATAAATTGCACAATGGCTCCTCACGCCAGAATATGTGCAACTTTCGTCGAATGCTGTCAGACCAACAAATAAAGCGTTTAATTTCCGTTCCTTTCACACATTCTAATTGTGACGAAATTAGCAACAATACGGTAATTTTGAACAAAGTTTGAACAACCTTAAATTTAGCTTAAAGCCCGCCGCTACAGTGATCTTTGTCATACATAACGACACTTGTAACAAATTGATCACATATCTTTAACTTTATCGCCATTTTTGAGGACGATTATAGATTTTCTTACAAAATATGTATTTTGCAATCCGGGTAAGTAATTCTTACTATAGATACAGGTTATTATTTTGCCCTTCAGCAACGAACGGCTAATGAAAAGAATTATTGAAGGAAGGAGTTCTATATGAAAAAAAAGGGACCGTTATACGCTTTGTTTCTCAGCCTGCTCTTTATTCTGCCGGGATGCAGTTCGTTAACCGTACTGAATCCTAAGGGCCCGGCTGCACGGACGCTGTCTGACACCATTATCCTCTCCATTGCGGTGATGGCCTTTGTCCTGGCAGTTGTCTACATCTTATATATCTTCGTCCTGGTGAAATACCGGGCAAAGAAGAGCAATGAAGGCTACATTCCGGAACATGAGGAGGGCAATAAGGTACTTGAGGCCATCTGGATTATCATCCCGATCATCATTGTAGCCTTCCTGTCCGTTGTGACTGTAAAGTCCACCCATGCCGTTGAGAATGTGGCTAATGAGTACAAGGATCAGGATCCGCTCGTTATTTATGCTTCCTCCTCCAACTGGAAATGGCATTTCAGCTATCCTGAGGAAGGCATCGAAACAGTAAACTATGTGAACATCCCGGTTCACCGTGCAGTTGAATTCAGACTGTATTCCTTCGGAACGATCACCAGTTTCTGGGTTCCGCAGCTGGCCGGACAGAAATACGCAATGAGCGATATGCTCACCTATCTTAACCTCTCTGGTGATACCGTAGGCTCTTATATCGGTAAGAATTCTAATTTCAGCGGGAAAGGCTTTGCCCACATGGAATTTGAAACGCTGGTTATGACTGACGAGGATTATCAGGACTGGGTTAAGGAAGTTAAGGATACTGCGCCTGCGCTGACAGAAGACGAATTCCAGGGACTTCTGGCTGCCGAGCATCTTGGACGCAAGACTTATTCTTCTACCCATCTGGAATTCAGCCCGCCTCCTGGCGATCACAGCGAGCATATGAGCGGTGACGGCACGGAAATGGATATGCACAACGGCGGTGAAGAACACGAGGATAACAAGGAGATCCATCCTTCCCCGGCACCTTCCAGCCAGACCGAGTTCGACGGCAACCCTGCCCCTGAGGTAGAAGAGCCGCTGCCGAGCTCACCTGTTGAAGAGCACACGCACCAATAAAACCAACCATGAGAGCTATCCGCTCTTAGATAGCATGAATCATGCATCAGCAACAACCTGAAAGGAGCCACCCTAATGGATTTAGAGAAATTTAAGGTTCACGGCGAACCCCTCATTTATGGAGCCATGGTCAGTATTGCACTTGCCACCATCGGGATTCTCGTCGGGTTGACCTACTTCAAGAAGTGGGGCTATCTCTGGCGCGAATGGCTTACCACTGTGGACCACAAGAAAATCGGGGTCATGTATATCCTGGCTGCCCTCCTGATGCTCTTCCGCGGCGGCGTGGACGCCATGATGATGCGTCTGCAGACTGCAGCGCCTGAAATGAAGTTCCTTGATGCACAGCACTATAATGAGGTCTTTACCACTCACGGTCTGATCATGATCCTCTTTATGGCCATGCCGTTTATCATCGGTCTGATGAATGTCATCATTCCGCTGCAGATCGGCGCAAGAGACGTTGCTTTCCCGCGCCTCAACGCCGTCAGCTTCTGGCTCTTCTTTTTCGGGGCCATGCTGCTTAACATCTCCTTCGTCATCGGCGGTTCTCCGGATGCAGGCTGGTCCGCTTACTTCCCGCTGGCGAGTCTGGAATTCAGCCCGACTGTAGGGAACAACTACTACTCTCTGGCGCTGCAGATTTCAGGTATCGGTACGCTCATTACAGGGGTTAACTTCATTGTTACCATCCTCAAAATGCGCGCTCCGGGCATGACACTGATGAAGATGCCAATGTTCACCTGGTCTGTTCTGATTACCAACATCATTATCGTCTTCGCTTTCCCTGTGCTTACCGTAGCACTGGCACTGATGATGTTCGACCGCCTGTTCGGCTCGCAGTTCTTCACGATGGCCAACGGCGGGATGGATATGCTCTGGGCCAACCTGTTCTGGGTATGGGGACATCCTGAAGTATATATCGTTATTTTGCCGGCATTCGGTATTTATAGTGAGATTATCGCCACCTTCTCCAAAAAGAACCTGTACGGATATACCTCGATGGTATTCAGTATGGTTATCATCTCCCTCCTGTCCTTCCTGGTATGGGCGCACCATTTCTATACCATGGGTCAGGGCGTAATGGTCAACAGCTTCTTCTCCATCACTACGATGGCGATTGCTGTACCGACAGGGGTCAAAATATTCAACTGGCTGTTCACCCTGCGTAAGGGCCGGATAACCTTTACTACACCGATGCTGTACACACTGGCCTTTATTCCGATCTTCACCATCGGCGGTGTTACCGGCGTCATGCTGGCGATGGCCAGTGCCGATTACCAGTACCATAACACGATGTTCCTGGTAGCGCATTTCCACTACGTTCTGATTCCGGGCGCTGTGTTCGCCGTTATTGCCGGGTTCCACTACTGGTTCCCGAAAGTATTCGGCTTCCGTCTGAACGAACGTCTCGGCAAGCACGCCTTCTGGTGGATCATCATTTCCTTTAACGTAACCTTCTTCCCGCTGTTCTTCCTCGGTCTGATGGGGATGACACGCCGTATGTACACCTATTCGGAAGAGACCGGCTTCGGTCCGCTGAATATGCTGTCGTTCGTCGGAGCGGTAGGTCTGGCTATCGGTTTCGTTCTGCTGGTGTACAACATCTACTGGAGTACCCGCTACATGCCGAGAGACACAACAAGCGATCCTTGGGATGGTCGTACCCTGGAATGGGCTACACCAAGTCCGATCCCTGCCTACAACTTCGCTGTTGTACCTAAGGTTAAATCCCTGGATCCGTTCTGGGAATCCAAGCAGAAAAAAGTATCGCTGTTTGAAGACAAAATCACCAAGATTCACTTGCCAAACAACACCGGGAAGCCGTTTATCCTGGGTGTAATCTTCTTCTTCCTGGGCTTCTTCCTCGTATTCAGCATGTGGATTCCGGCAATTGTTGCCGGTGTCGGTGTTATCGTTATGCTGGCTGCAATGTCCTTTGACCAGGATCATGGCTTCTATGTAAGTGCAGAAGAAGTTATCGCTACTGAAAAGAAACTGCGGGGTGAGACTGTATGAAGATAGATGCGTCGAAGCCGCTGGAATATTCAACAGAAGAGAACAGTAATAAGATCTTCGGCTTCTGGGTTTTCCTCGGAGCTGAAATTCCGCTCTTTGCTACATTGTTCACTGTATACTTCGTTATGGTTAACCGTTTTGCCGACGGTCCAAGCGGCCCTGAGCTGTTCGAAATCGGACCGGTTCTGGCTGAGACCTTCCTGCTCCTGACCAGTTCATTTACAATCGGTCTGGCTGTGCATGCGATGCGCCTCGGCCACAAGAAAGCCATGATGATCTTTATGGGTATCACTTTGCTCATGGGTCTCGGCTTTATCGGGATTGAGATTGATGAATTTTTCACCTATGTTCATGAAGGTGCTACTCTGCAGACCAGCGGCTTCCTCTCCAGTCTCTTTGTACTGCTGGGAACGCACGGTGCCCACGTCAGCTTCGGCTTCCTGTGGGGAGTAGGCATCATGATCCAGCTGTGGCGCCGGGGAATCACACCCGCTACAGCCAACAAAACATTTATCTTCTCACTGTTCTGGCATTTCTTAGACGTTGTCTGGATCTTCATCTTCAGCTTCGTCTATCTGAAAGGACTGATGTGACATGATAAAGCAACTGTTTCCAATCCGCCATGTAATGGGCTATCTGGCCTCACTGGTCCTTTCAGCCGCTGCGCTGATTGTCATTTACGGGGATCTGTCCCATGCAGCCAATGTGGTGGTTCTGACGGTCACTGCAATTATCCAGGCTTCCCTGCAACTGTTCGTGTTCATGCACATCGGCGAATCGGCAGATACCAAAAAGGAACTCTACATCAACATTGCCTATGCTTTGTTCGTAGGTTTGATCACTCTATTCGGTACCCTCTTCATCTTCGTATGGGGCTGGTACGCGTAAGCTTTACAGCTTTATAATCGTCTTAACAGAAACAGCCCGCTTCCGGTATATGCTCCGGTTGCGGGCTTTTTTTTCGTGATGAGACACCCTACCTTCAGCATTTTCAACAAACATTCAGCCCGGGTTCAACCAACATTCAGCGCAGGCTCAGATGGTTCTCAGTTAGCGGTTCTACAATGTAGTTATTCACAGCACAGATATTTGGATCTACATAGCAGTACCTACACTAACAGCAAAGGATGAGAACAAGTATGAGTAAAAAAAGTGGAATGAAGGGTTTTGTCGTCGGAGCCGCCGTAACCGCCTCACTAGCCATGTCAGTATCAGCTTATGCCGACACCATTACGAAGAAGATTGCCGTCACCTACGATGATATTATCGTTGAACTGAACGGCCAGGAAACCGCACTGAAGGATGCCACAGGCGCGACTGTAGAACCGTTCATCTATAACGGCACCGTCTACCTTCCGGCCAGAGCGATCTCGGAAGCGGTCGGATTAACGGCCAGTTATGATAAAACCACCAAAACCGTCAGCCTGACCGGGGCCGTTGAGACGGGCTCAGCGCCGGAAGAAACAGCCGGCACTGCAGATGCAGCCAGCTTAGGGAGTGCAACTTACCTGCTGGATGGCAGTACTGCCAGCAAAACAGATGAATCCTACACCGCTGTGACAACAGATACCTCCGCAGTCAAAGTTACAGCCGGCGGTGCCCTCACGCTAAATGGAGTGACTTTGAGTAAAACCGGCGGCACCTCCTCTGAGGACAACAGTAACTTTTACGGGCTAAATGCCGCGCTCCTTGCAGCCGGGGGCAGCACGGTGTCCCTGAATGACTCAACCATAACCACCAGTGCAAACGGAGCAAATGCCGTATTTGCAACCGGTGCCGGGTCAACCGTCAATGTATCCGGCGCAACCATTACAACTATCGAGGATTCATCCCGCGGACTGGATGCCACCTATGCAGGAACCGTCAATGCCACCAACACCAATATCACAACAGCCGGAACCCATTCCGCCAGTATTGCCACTGACCGCGGCAACGGTACGGTAAAGGTTACCGGAGGCACGATGCTGACAACCGGCACAGATTCGCCGGGGATTTACTCCACCGGTACGATCTCCGTCACCGATGCGCTGATTACAGCACAAGGATCGGAAGCAGCCGTAATTGAAGGTAAGAACTCCATCACACTGACAAATACTCACCTGTCCGGTGCCAAAAAAAGCGGGATTATGCTCTATCAGAGCTTTTCGGGTGATGCCGAGACCGGAACCGGCACTCTGGCAATGACCGGCGGCTCGCTGACCGCTTACGAAGGACCGCTGTTCTATGTCACCAACACCGATGCGGTTATCAACCTTAAGAACGTTGGACTTACAAATAACTCCGGCATCCTGCTGGCTGCCAGTGCTGATAAATGGGGCACAACGGGCGCAAACGGCGCTACAGTGACGCTTAATGCCGATGCCCAGCCTTTGACCGGAGATGTCACTGCCGACAGCATCAGCTCGGCTCAGCTTGTTCTCTCGGACGGCAGCTCCCTGACCGGTGCGCTCGACACGGCCAATGCAGCCAAGTCTGTTTCACTTACGCTTGATGCAACCAGTGTCTGGAACGTTACCGCAGATTCCTACCTGAGTACTCTGACTGACGGCGACACCACCCTGTCCAATATCAAGGATAACGGATACACCATCTACTATGATGCGTCAGCAAGCGCCAACAGCTGGCTGGCCGGGGCTACTATTACACTTAGCGGCGGCGGCCGTCTGACTCCATTCACCAGTTAAGCCATTTTGAATAACAGGACAGATCAGGCTTAAAAACAAGACAGCCCCTGGAACCTAAGCGTTCCAGGGGCTGCCTGCGGTTAGAATCTGTATACTCTGCTATAGCTTGAACCTTGCCAGCTCCTTCTGCAAATTTTCAGCCAGCGTCGCCAGGTACTGGGCGGACATGGACATCTCACCCATGGCGGACAGCTGCTCTCTGGTCGCAGCGCTGGCGTCCTGGACATCCTCCGCACCTTTGCGGGAGGCTTCGCCCACCTGTTCCATTGCTTCTGTCACCGACTGTGATTCTTCGGCGACATGCTCCACCGCGATTCTGATCCGTTCTGTCTGCCGGACAGCTGACTCGATAGCCGACTGGATTTCCGCAAAGGCCAGTGACACGGCTTCACTCTGTTCGACACCCCGCGCTACAAGCTCCGATCCGGCCGTCATTGAAGCGACTGCACTGCCCGTCTGCTGCTGGATATCCGTAATGATCTCCGTAACCTTCAGTGAGCTGTGCCCTGTCGCTTCAGCCAGCTTGCGGATCTCCTCCGCAACCACTGCGAACCCCCGTCCGTGTTCGCCTGCTCTGGCTGCTTCAATAGAGGCATTCAGCGAGAGCAGATTCGTCTGGTTCGCGATATCGTTTATTGTAGTAATGATAGTGTTGATCTCTTCCGAGAGGCTGCCCAGATTGCCGACAATGGCTTGTGTAGCAGCAACGCTCGCATTGATTTCACTCATGCGGGCGATAATGCCGTTTACCGCCTCGGCACCGTATCCGGTGGAAGCCGCTGCCCCGGTCATCAGTTCAGCCATGTCATTGCTGCTGTGCTCGACTGCTGCAATATCCTCTGCCATGGTCTGCACGGATGCAGTGGTGCGGATGATGCTGTCAGCCTGAGCCTCGAATCCGGCCGCAATATCTCCCGAGGCCTCGGCGATCAGCTGCGAAGCGCGCGCCGTCTGCTCTGCGCTTGCACTCATCTCCTGTGAAGACGCGGACAGCATTTCCGTACTCTCCGATATCCCCTGCATCATCCGTTTCAGGCTGGTGAGCATCGAATTGAAGGACTGGTTGATCTGGCCGATCTCATCACTGGAGGCATAAGCCGCGGTTACGGTCAGGTCACCTTCTTCTGCCCGTTTCATAAGTATCTGGAGCTCTTTAAGCGGCCTCGTGATCAGCCGGGAAATGATGATACTGATGGCAATGCACAGCACCCAGGCAGCGGTTATCAGCAGGGTGCTGATTGTCCGGGAGGTCTTGGCATTGGCCAGCGTCAGCTCATTATGCGTTTCGGCTTCTGCAATCAGTGAAGCAGCGGCCTCGTCCAGCAAGCCGACCATTTTGGTCCGCGAATCGCTGAAGGCACTTCCGGAAAATACCTGATAGCCTTCCTCACTCAGGTTTTTGTCTGCCAGATGAATGATATTATCACGCTGAGTCCGATAATCCTCAAGCAGCGACAGGTACTCATCGATTAAGCTGCTGATCTGCGTATCATTGAAGTCAATGGATTTCAGCTGGTTCATCAGCTCATTATTCTGCTCAATCTTGCCCTGAATATCAGCGGTGAGCTGCTTGCTTCGCTCCGATTCCCGGGTCAGCAGATCCTCCAGGAGAAAAGACTCGATCGCCCGGTTATTGGCGCGAATTTCAGTAACCAGATAAATGGGAATCAGATTCTGATTGTAAGTCTCCTGGGACCGGTCAGCAAGCTTATCCGTAAACAGAATTCCTACAGTTCCAACACCAACCACCAGGATTACTGCAACAGCTACCAGAACTGCCATTTTGAATTTTACTTTTAAGTTCCTCATTAGCCTTATTCCCGCCTTTTCCCTATCGTGCTATAAAATCTATATCGGCGAAAAAAGTCGAAAAATGATGCATCTCGAAAATTTTGTCGAATACTATGATATCTGCTGAATGTTACGACAGGGATAATGAATCCGTTCAATCCTGCAGCAGCCCGTATTTCCGGCGGAAACGCTCTAGTACACCGGTCCAGCTCCCGGCAAGTATGGCCAAAAAGAACACATTGGACAAGGCATGGGCCAGGTCAAAATAAAAGCTGGAAGCGTAGGCGGTCATAACCAGCCCCCAGCTGAAGGCCTCCGGCAGACTGATAATGTACCAGATGTTCATGATCCATCCGAACAGGAAGCCCCATAGAAAGCCGAACAGCAGCATTCCTCCGCGCTTTTTCATCCACCAGGAGTTCCGCAGCCAGCCTGCGCTTAGACCGGCCATTCCCCAGGCGAACATTTGCCACGGTGTCCACGGCCCTTGTCCGAAATAAATATTGGATACCAGCGCAGCTACGGCCCCGATGATAAACCCCGCCTCCGCCCCAAACACATAGGCCGACAGGATCACAAGGGCAGATACAGGCTTCACGCTCGGCAAAGCTGCGAACGGAATCCGGCTGACTGCGGCAATAGCCGATAACACAGCCAGCAGCACCAGCTCCCTGGACTCCAGCTTCCGCCGTTCCAGCCGGAGAAAAACAGGCAGCAGTGCCGCCCCGAGCAGCAGAAGGCTCAAAAGCATATAATGGCGGTCCTTCAGCGCCGCCGTAAGCGCCAGACCGGCCAGAAACAGGGCTACAGCAACGATGAGCGGAAAGCGTAACCTTGCCATGCTGTCATCACATCCTCTATTGTCAGTGCCTGGGGCAGTATATCCCGCACTATGCGGTTAACTGCAGTTGTATAAAAATAGTTGCTGCTGAAAAAATCCGCCGGAGTCCCCTCCGCCGTGATGCTCCCGTCAAACAGCAGCGCACAGCGGGAAGCATACCGTGCAGCAAACTCTACATCATGTGTTACTACAGCGATACTCATCCCCTGCTCCAGCAGCTGCCGGAGCAGCCCGGCAAAGCGCACCTTCGCGTCAGGGTCGAGGCCTTTGGTCGGCTCATCCAGCAGCAGCACCGCCGGCTTCAGCAGCATTACCATGGCAAGCGCCAGCTTCTGCTGCTGGCCGCCGCTGAGATCATGCGGATGGCTCTGCAGCACCTGCTGAAGCTCAAACGCCTCTGTCAGCCGGGCAATCTCCGATGTGGCTTCATCCGGTGCCAGACGGGCAAACGCAGCCATGTGCTGCAGCTCTTCCAGTGCGGTATCATAGCTGAAATAGAGCAGCGGGTTCTGGGCAAGAAAACCTGCTGTCATCCCCCTGGCCAGCTCCACCTTGCCGCGCTGCGGCTTGGCCAGCCCGCTCAGCACATGCAGCAGCGTGGACTTACCGGCGCCGTTGCCGCCCAGAATGGCAAGCAGCTCCCCCCGGTGCAGCGCCAGACTGAGCTTGCGCAGTACCTCCCGGCCTTCCTTCTCGTAACGGAAGGTAACCTCTCTCGCACTTAACAGCGGAGCGGAATCAGCCTTACGCGATAAGGCAGCAGCGTTATTGCCGGAAGCGGCAGCAGAATTGCCGCCAGGCGGTTCGCCGGCCGCAGCAGACGCAAGGTTATGCAGCCAGCGTTTACCTTCCCGCACCGTCAGGGGGATGGACTCCGTCAGAGCATCCGCCTTCCCCTGTGCAGGCAGGGCAAGGTACAGGCGCGCTGCGGTAGGCAAATACGATTGAACCGCGGCAAACGTGCCCTCTGCTGCTTTGGAAACAAGCTCCCGCGGAGGACAGGCTGCCCGCAGCATTCCGCCCTCCATAAGCAGCACACGGTCAGCCAGCGGCAGCACCTCCTCCAGACGATGCTCGCTGATGATAATAGTCATCGACATTTCCTCATTCAGCCTGTGCAGGGTCTGGATGAATTCACGCGCTGCAACCGGATCAAGCTGTGAGGTCGGCTCGTCCAGCAGCAGCAGCTTTGGCTGAAGCAGCAGGACGGAGGCCAGATTAAGAAGCTGCTTCTGGCCGCCCGAAAGCTCATGCACCGGCTTGTACAGCAGCGGCTCCAGGCCGAACAGGCCGGCCATCTCCGCCAGTCTGCTCCGCATCACCTGCGGCGATAGGCCCAGATTCTCCATCCCGAAGGCCAGCTCATGCCAGACGGTATCCATGACAATCTGCGCCTCCGGATTCTGGAATACCATCCCGATCTCCCCGGCAGCCTGTTCATCCGCAGCTCAGCCAGCGGCAATCCTGCATAACGGATTATGCCGCTTCCCGTCCCTACAGGGGTGAGCTCACGCTTCAGCTGGCGCAGCAGCGTCGTTTTGCCGCCGCCTGACGGGCCCATCAGTACTACAAACTCCCCTTCCTCTACCGTAAAGGTGAGCTCATGGAGCGAGTCCCGTTCGGCTCCGGGGTAACGGAAGGATAGGCCTTCCGCCGCGATGATCTCCATAGCCAAATCTCCTTTCCTTCCAAGCCCGGCGGTATCAGCACGAACAGGCAGAAGCTGATGTACATCACTGCTTCCCTGCCGCCGAATACTAAAGGCTTCATACGCGGATAGATTTCAAATGTTCCATAGCCCTGCAGCCAGAGAATCAGCGGAATCAGTCCGCTGAGCCCCAGCAGCAGGAGCACGGCTTTGTCCAACCAGTCCATTTTGTATATCGAATACGTACTGCGTCTGCGGATACCGTACCCCCTTGCTTTCATGGAGTCCCCCGTCTGCAGCGCCTCCTCCAGTGACCAGGTCAGCAGCACCTTCAGCAGCGTCATGCCGTCACGCATTCTTTTGCGCAGGCTCCCTTCGCCGACATCAATTCCCCGAAACCGCTGGATCATGGTGATTTCGCGCAGCCTTCTCTGGAACAAGGGTACAAACCGGATGGCCATCAGCGTCAGCAGGGCCGTCTTTGGCGCAGCCGCAGCAAAGGCATACATAAATTTATCCGTTGTTACGGTGTAGTTGTAAGAGATGAATAACAGAAAGATCGTAAGCAGCACCAGCATCATGATCAGCCCGTACAGCACAGCTTCCAGCGTAATCGGCTGGTCCCACAGGTAGAACAGGATATGCGCTCCCCTGTGCGAGAACAACGGGTTCAGCACAGCCACGGAACCGGCCATCAGCAGATAGAAGGGCAGCCCGCGCAGCAGCTGCCGGCCCTGCCCCTGCAACAGCAGCAGGAGGATCAGCCCCCCAAGCTCGGTAATCAGAAAGAGCGGATGCGTGATCAGTGCGGCGAACAGCAGCAGCCCGGCATAATAGAGCAGCGCTACTGCCGGATGCATGGCCCGGAAGCCGCTGCTCATGGCGCCTTGGCTCCGATGTCCTTGCCAAGGTCAAGTGTATACAGCCATTCTATCGTATCCCCGGGCTGTACGGTGTAGCTTCCGGCACTCTTGTCCGGGAACTCCCCGTTCACCCGGTACATCCAGCCGCTCTCCGCTCCATGATCCAATTCATACAGATTGTCTATGCCTTCAACATAGGCAAAGCCTTTGGCTCCCTGGAATTCCATCTGGATTTTGTGCTGGCGGGTAATCCGCTTCAGCAGGTCCAGCGCACTTTCGCCTTCCTTGATCTCGAACGCCGCCGGCGCAAGAATCACCCCATGCTCCGCATCTCCTGTGATGGAGATGACGGCTGTATCGGCCACGGCGGCAGGCTGCTCAGCGCCGTGGGTTTGGCCGCCGCTGGCGGCGGCGTTTCTGCCGGCTTCGCAGTGCCGGCAGAAGGGCTTGCGGCAGCGGACGGCTTCGCC
>NZ_LRAC01000149.1 GCF_001517085.1 Paenibacillus sp. DMB5 | reverse complement strand
CAGCTGCAGCAGGTGCCGCAGGTGCCGCTGTGGCCTGCGGCTCGGCAGCCTTCAGCAGCCGCAACCGCCACAGGCTGGGCGCTCTCCGCCGGAGCTGGCTCGGCGGCAGCCTGTTGCCCGGCAGCTGGCGCAGCCGTTGCCTCAGGCTCCGGTGCACTTGCCGCCGGAGCAGCAGCTGTAACGGCTGCCGGGGCAGCAGCCTCGGGAGTGGCGGCAGCGGAGGTCTCATCCTTTGCCGACACAGCCACAAAAGTAAGGGCAGAGAACACTACAGCTCCCGCAACAATAGCAATCGTAAGTTTTTTCATAAGTGATCCCATCCTTTTCTTCATAGTAGTTAAGTTCCGGAACAGAAGGCGCATACGCCCTCCTTCCATAAACAGCAGATAAAATGTACAGCTTCAGCAGCCCCTCCTTTTTCTGAGCAACAAAAAAAGATCCAACATACAGACGCTTAGCTGCGTCTCATGCTGAATCTCCGGCGGTCCAGTCGATTCCATAATCACTTGCAATTAAGTTCCATATTATTCATGCTCCCATCCCTTGTCAATTAAAATTTTATTTTTCATACTGGTATTATCGGAATTAAAAATATATTACATATTATTACATTGACAATCATATCATTCCTATATACATTTAATCACATCAAAAAAGTCGGTTTAGGGGGTCAAGGTTTACAATGAAAGATATTGATAACAATCTGCTGTCTGCACTTCAGACGAACTGGTACGGTCTTGTCGTCTCCATTTTTGTTTTTGCAGTCCTCTTTATCCTGGCACGCAAGCGTATCGGATTTGGTACACGGGTCATCATCGGCCTGGTAATCGGACTCGTCACCGGTATTTTCTTTCAATACTTTGAATTCGAGACCAACGCTATCACCACATTCGGCAGTATTTATGTCAGTCTGATCCGCATGCTCGTTGTTCCTCTGGTCTTTGTTCTGGTGCTCAACAGCATCGCCTCCTTAACGAACCTGGAAGCCCTGCGCAAAATCGGGATCAAGACCTTCGCCTGGTTCCTTGGAACAACCGGTATCGCTTCTATTATCGGGCTGCTCATAGCCCTGCTGTTCAACCCCGGAAAGGGCATTCAGCAGTCTGTGCCGGAAGGCTTCACCGCCCGGGAGATTCCGACCTTCTCACAGGTTATCCTGGATCTGGTACCTTCCAATCCGGTTAATGAAGCTGCCACAGGCAAGGTTGTGCCGCTGCTGATCTTTGCGATTTTTGTAGCGGTGGCCATCATCAAGGTGGGCTCCAAGAAGCCGGAAGCGGTCAAGCCCGTACGTGATCTGATCGAATCATTGACCGCAGTGCTTCATCAGGTTGTAAAATTCGTCATCCGGCTGACCCCTTACGGTGTGTTCGCCCTGATTGCAGGCATTACGGCCAGGTACGGCTGGGAGACTCTGCAGGAGCTGGGCAGCGTCATTATTGCCTCTTATGTCGCACTCATCCTGCATTTCGTGCTTGTGTTCGGCGGGCTGGTGCTGCTGGTCGTTAAGGTTAACCCGCTGCGCTTCTTCCGCAAGGTATACCCGACAATCACCGTCGCCTTCACTACCCGCAGCAGCTACGCTACGCTTCCGGTTAACCTTGAGGTTATCACCAAGCGCCTGCACGTTTCGCCGCGGATTGCCAGCTTCGTTGCACCGCTCGGGGCATCCGTGAACTTCAACGGCTGCGGCGGCGTATGGCCTGCTATTGTAACAGTGTTTACCGCCCAGGTCTTCGGCATCCAGCTCACTCTGACGGATTATATCACTCTGGTGCTGGTCAGCATCATCTCCTCGATCGGGGTTGCCGGCGTTCCCGGTCCCGCTGTCATCTCGACCACTGTCGTTCTTACAGCACTCGGGCTGCCGCTTGAAGGGCTGGCGATTGTTGCCGGTGTAGAAGCACTGATCGACATGGGCCGTACAGCGGTCAATGCCACCGGAACCTCTGTTACCGCACTGCTGGTGGCGAATTCCGAAGGCGAATTTGACCGCGAGGCGTTCAACAGCGACAACGACGAGGATGACGTTCTGCTTAGCCCCGTATAAGCAGCTGATAATCCCGCAACAAAAAACCTCCGTACCCGCTGCTTCAGCGGATACGGAGGTTTTTGCCGTTTATTCACGTTATGTCAGGCTAACCCGCTCCCGCCGCCGGGCGGAGTCAAGGCAGGCTTCAATCAGCCGCATGCTGAGCACGGGATCATTCTCTGCTGCAAGCGGCTCCGCTCCGTTTACGGCAGCCGCGAAATGATCTGCCTGCGCGACATACGGATTGGCGCCGGTCGCTGCAAACCGGCTTACCTCTCCGCCTTTGTACACAAGAAAATCGGCGTCTTCAAATCTGGCGTTGAACGGCATCGGAATCTCGATCATCCCTTCCGTGCCGAGCACCTCCAGCAGCTGGCGGTTATACGCCCACATTCCGCAGTCAAAGGTCAAACTTACACCGCCCGGGAACTCCACCAGGCCTGAAGCCATCATGTCCACATTGTCATGCTCCGGAGAGAAGATTGCCTGTACCGTCACCGCCTCCGGCTCCGCATTAAACAGCAGCCGTGCCGCACTGAGCGGGTAGCAGCCGACGTCATACAGCGAGCCGCCGCCCCAGGCTGATTTAAAGCGGATATTTGTTGTGTCCGTTGCATCGTTATAGGTAAAAGCCCCGCGGATCGCCCGCAGCTCACCGATATCACCCCGGGCGATGATCTCCCGGAGCTGCGCAATACGCGGATGATGCCGGTACATGTACGCTTCGGCCAGATGCACACCCGCCTTGCGGCAGGCTTCCACCATTTCCTCCGCCTCCGCGCTGCTGAGCGCAATCGGCTTTTCGCACAGCACATGTTTGCCTGCTTCGGCTGCACGGATCACCCATTCCCGGTGCAGATGATTGGGCAGCGGAATGTATACAGCGTCAATCCCCGGATCCGCCAGCAGCTCTTCATAGCTGCCGTAGGCCTTGCTGACGCCAAACTCCGCCGCGACCTTACTGCTTTTTTCCAGACCCCGGCTCGCTACCGCCTCGATCACACCAGTCTCTGATTCCTGAATGGCCGGCATTACGGAGCCGGTTGCGATCTGGGCACAGCCGAGTATTCCCCATCTGAGCTTCTGCGTCATAGATGCACACCTTCCTTGTATAAGAATAAGAACGTGAATATATCTACTGACACCATATCACAGATTAGGAAGCATCACTAATTACGCAGCTGTCAGATATTCAGCAGCCCCAGCAGGACGGCAGCAGCCAGCACAATGATGCGCGCCGTACTCATCAGCACAAAATTTTTGACTGATAGGATAAAGGTTGATGCCTTCTCCTGCTTCTCCTGGAACAGGGCAATATTGCGGCGCAGGGGAACCAGCGTAACCAGCAGCAGCGCCACAAGCAGCGGATTGACCCCGAGGATCAGCAGAACAATCATATCGAGAAAAGAAACATAATAGAGCAGCTTAAACAGCAGCAGCGCATGGGTACGGCCGATATAGACCGGCAGGGTATACCGGCGGTTCTCCAGATCGTCTTCAATGTCACAGATATTGTTGGCCAGCATAATCCCGGCAATCCCGAGAATGGCGGGTACCGAGAACCAGAAAATGTACACAACCTCGATCAGGTTGACATGCAGATTGACCCAGCCGTCTTGCAGCAGCAGCGTAACCACGCTCTGGTCCGAGTGAATGTAGGCCGATATAAAGATAATCACAAAGCCCATAAACAATCCCGAGAACAGCTCGCCGAGCGGCATCCGCGAAATCGGAATCGGCCCGAAGGAATACAGGATGCCTATCAGGAACGACAGCCCGCCCAGCAAAAAGATCAGCAGTCCCGTCTGATAGACAAGGGCGATGCCCCCGCCTGCAGCCAGAAGGAGCAGAACGGCTATCGTTGCGATCACTGTGCTTTCCTTTAGCTTATAGCGGACAATGGCATTATGGGTCTCATAGCCGTAGCCGTGCTTTTTGGCCGCTTTTTTGAAATCATAATAGTTGTTGATGGCCGTTGTCGCCATATCGAAGCTGAGCAGGGATACGAGCATCAGGATAAACCGCAGAATATAAAAATCCTCAAACCGGTACAGCGCATACAGCGTCCCCAGCAGGAACGGTAGCATACTGGCCACCTTGGTCGGCAGCTCCACAAATCGCAGAAAGCTCCTTACATTCACCGCAACCCATCCTTATCCTTCAGAAAATACACCTTAGCGTGCAGTCGTTGTAACGGTCACAGGGGACCACTCGGCGATTACCGTTTGCCCATGGGCCGACACGCTGCCTTCCGGGGTCAGATCCTTTTCCGTCATAATGCCGAGGGCCACGGTAAAGCTGTTGAATTTAACCGGAACGTTCTGCTCGCGGCGTACTTCCCTGCCGTTAACATAGAAGACAGCCTCGTCGTTACCGCGGTGGTACGTAATTTTGTAGGTGTTGAATTCGCGCGGCTTGAAATCCTCCGCCTCTGTGAAGATGCAGAAATACTTCGTGCCGCCTGTATCCGGAACCTGGACGCCCGGGAAAGGCAGAATGCCGTAGACGCTGGCGTATTTATCATTGCCGGCAAAGAAATCAAGCGCCGCACCGGTCGTGAAATCAAGCAGATTCAGCGAGACATACCCGTCGTACAAATCTCCGGGTGCCGTACCCTGTGTACGGGCGCGGATCTGCAGCTCAAAGCTGATTTCCCCTTCCTCAGGAATATCCACCGCTGCGCCGAATAATACATGTGCTTGGCGTTGTCGAGAATCTGCACCTGGTTATGCTGGCGGCTGAGCTGCGCCCGGACATACAGGTAGCCGTTACGCACAATAACTACTGCTTCAGGCTCACGGTAGGCCCAGAATGAGCCGTCAGGCAGCGCAAAGCCGCCCGTCTTCCACACTTTTCCCTCCGACAGAATGGTATGAAAATCTCCGAGTACAGTCTGGCTGCTCACCGCAGGCTGAAGCTGTTCCGCCTGTTCTTTTTTGTCCATCATTATTCTCTCCTTCTGGAATAGGAATTAGGTTAGATAAGCCCCTGAATCAGCAGGGCCAGCGCCATAATCAAGCCGCAGCGCACTGAGGCCTGCTGTGAAGCCCCCATTAGCGGCAGATAAGCCAGAGAAGCATTCTGCGGCTCCAGCCCGCGGTATACCTGCAAAGGGGCAAATACAGTAAGCAGCGCCAGCAGCGCGTAAACCGGCAATACGCCGGACACTACACATACAATTAAAGAGCCGTAGGAAAGAAACAGCAGGATGCGGGAAAACACAAGAGCTCTGCGTTCCCCCCAAACGACAACCAGCGTCCGTTTGCCGGCCTGCTCATCTGCTCTCCAGTGCAGGAAATGGTGATTAAACAGGAGCAGGGTGGTCAAAAGACCAACCGGAATAGACAGCAGCACCGGCTTCAGGCTGAATTCACCTGTCTGCACGAAATAAGAGCCCAATACGGGCATAACTCCAAAAGCGACAAAGATCGCAAACTCGCTGTAGCCCTTGCCCCTGTATCCGAAACGCAGCGGCGGTGCCACATAGAAATAGGCAATCAGCGCCCCGGCCGCTACGAACCAGAGCGTCTCCCAGCCGCTGGAAATGCTGAGGATCAGGCCGCAGGCCACGGCCAGCGCCAGTAGTGACCAGGTCATCAGGGCAAAGAGGGATTCCTTCATCAGCCCGCCAGACAAAAAACCGGAGTTTGTCGAAACCATTCCCGGTGTATTCTTCGCTTCGGTATCCGTACCATTGCGGAAGTCCCATAAATCATTCACCATATTCGAGAACAGATGGGCGGATACTGCACCGACAAGCGTTATAACAAACAAAAACGGATGGAAACTGCCTTCCCATACGTATGCCCCGACCGTCCCCAAAACAACCGGTATGAGCATCACGGGAATCGTTCCAAACCGTGTAATCTTCTTAAATAATGTCCATTTGTCCATCCCAGACGATATCTCCTTCTATTAATTTATGTGATTATTATTATTGCTAGATTATTATACATCAAATTTCGACACTTGGGACAGATTAACGCTGCAAAATATTACCTATTCGTGTTACACTGGTTAAGGTGGTACTTATTTCCTAATAAAGTCTATTAATACTAGAAGGGGAGCAACATGAAGCTGAGCCGAAAAATAATAATCTTCATCTGTGTTGTAGCCCTGTTCGGATTAGGTGTCACTTATCTGCTCCTGCACTTCATTCTGCTGAACCGCTTTGAAAAGCTGGATGAAGCAGCTCTGCAGAGCAAGCTGGATAACGTGGTTGCAACCTATCAGAGCGAGCTGCAAATGTTGAAGACCGGGTTACGGAAATATTCGACCTGGGATGATACCTACCGGTTTATGCAGCCGGAAGAGCCTGAACAAATGCCGGCTGTGGACAGGCAGGCCTATCTGGACAGCAATTTCAGCCCGGTCACCTATGAAATCAATCATTTTGATATGACCGCCCTGCTGGACAATTCCGGTCAGCTCCGTTACGGCGGCGTCTATAATCCTGATACCGGTACAGTATCCGCACTGACTCCGGAGTACCTTACGCTGTTCAATCTTATACGCAGCAAGCTGTCCGTCCCCGCTGGAGAAGAGGCCAACCGTTCCGGCATCGTGCTGCTCGATAACAGCCCGATGCTGATCACCCTCGCCCCAATTGTCAACAACAGCGGAGACCTGCCGGTAATCGGCACTGCCGTCGCCGGCAGGCTGCTTCGGCAGGAAGAGATTGTCCGTATGCGGGAAGAAACCCAATCCTCGCTGCAAATGAAGGTCATTGATTCCGCAGCACCGGCAGCGGGCAGGGGACAGACGGTGTGGATGACTTCAGACCCCGGCGGGATGAGGTCAATCCATGCTGTAGTTAACGATTTGTTCGGAAACCCTGCGATAGAAATGATACTGCAGCATCCGCGGGAGATATACGACAGCGGACTGAAAGCCATCATCAGCTTCCGCAAATTCTTCCTGGCCTGGACCCTCCTGATGTGTATAATCAGCCTGATCTTCGTCAAGCGCTCCATACTCGGAAGAATGACCGCACTTGTCAGAAATATCCGCGCCATCGGCAGCAGCAAGGATCTATCCATCCGGATCAACAGCTCCGGAAGCGATGAGTTCAGCGAAGTCGAGCAGGAATTCAACCGGATGATTGATTCACTGCAGCAGGCTCAGGAAGAGCTGCAGCTCCAGTCGATGCTGGATCCGCTGACCCAGCTCCCCAACCGCTCGCTGTTCTTTACCAAACTTAATGAAGCTATTGCCTCAGATCAAAACACCGGCGCAGATCGTTCTGGTCTTCATTGACCTCGATCATTTCAAGACGGTTAATGACACGCTGGGCCATGATTTCGGGGATGCGATGCTGAGGGAGATTGCCCTCCGGATTACCAGGGTCATCGGCAAGCATGATGTTGTCTCCCGTCTCGGCGGAGACGAATTCACCATTCTGCTTGCGACGCTCCTGATTCAGACAGCATGAATGCACAGCTGTCCCGCATCCAGGAGGCGCTCTCCCTGCCGCACCGCATCCAGGGGCACCTGCTCTACAATACGGCCAGTATCGGTGTCAGCATCTACCCGCAGAACGGTGAGGACGCTGATTATCTGGTCAAACAGGCTGATCTTGCCATGTTCCATGTCAAGGAGTCCGGACGCAACAGTATCCTGCAGTACTCGGAGGAGCTGGAGGAGAGTATCCGGCGGAGGAAGGTATTATCCCAGCAGCTGCTGTCAGCAGCAGTCAATGATGAATTTGAAGTGCATTACCAGCCGATCCTGGCCTCAGACAGCCTGAAGGTGGCCAAGCTGGAGGCCCTGCTGCGCTGGACAAGCCCCTCTCACGGACCTGTGTCCCCCGCTGAATTCATCCCGCTGGCCGAAACCAGCGGCTCCATTGTCAGCATCGGCAGCTGGGTGCTGCGGCAGGTCTGCTCTGACCTGAGCCGCTTCCGTACAGACGGCCTGGAGCTGACGGCTGCCGTTAACATCTCGGCGGTACAGCTGATGCAGCCAGGCCTGACCGGGCTGCTGCTGGCGCTGCTGGCGGAATACAGGCTGCCCAGCAGCAGCCTGGAGCTGGAGATCACCGAGAGTGTGCTGGTCTCGGGGGACAATATCCTGTCCTCGCTCCAGGAGCTGAGAGGCCACGGGCTGCGGATCTCGCTGGACGATTTCGGCACAGGGTTCTCCTCGCTGAGCTATCTGCGCCGCTTCCCGGTAGATGTAATCAAGATCGACCGCTCCTTCATTTCCGAGATGACCCTGGAGCCCCAGGGCGATGTGCTCGTGAAGTCCATTATCGAGCTGAGCCATAATCTCGGGCTGAAGGTTGTCTCTGAAGGCATTGAGCAGGCGGAGCAGTTCGATCTGCTCCGCAGGCTGGGCAGCGATGAGCTTCAGGGCTACTATATCAGCCGGCCGATGCAAGCCGTGGATATTTATTCATTTTTATCGCAAAATAATCTGATATTCGCCAAAAAATGAATACTTCTTTTATAGGCAAGTTCAAGGCGATATGATATGATAGGCAAGCTGATAACAGCACCCCGAGCGGGTGCTGTTATCCTATGCGAACACTTTTGAAAATTGGAGGCTTTAATTGCTATGTCAGCGCAATCCCAATCCACGCAATCCGTCAAAATCGTAACCGCCGACCCCAGCGCCATCGGCTTGTTCGGACTTGCTATCGTTACCCTGGTCGCTTCTTCACAAAAACTCGAAATCACAACAGGACTCAGCTACGCTATTCCTTGGGCAATCTTCCTCGGAGCCTTCGCCCAGCTGTTCGCCTCCATTCAGGATGCCAAGCACAATAACACTTTCGGCATGACTGCATTCGGCGCATATGCCTTCTTCTGGTTCGGCATGGGCGCAAGCTGGCTGATTAAACTCGGCGTATTCGGTACAACACTGGCTGAAGGCGTGGATCCCAAGCAGCTCGGCTTTGTTTTCCTGGGTTATCTGATCTTCACCCTGTTCATGACCATTGGTGCAGTCGAAGCCAACCGGGTCCTGCTGATCATCTTTATCCTGATCGACTTCCTGTTCCTCGGCCTTTCCATGGATGCTTTCGGTGTAGCTGCGGAATTCTTCCACAAGCTGGCTGCGGTATCGGAAATGGCGATTGCAGCGGTATCCTTCTACGGCTGCGGAGCTTCCGTGCTTAACGCCCATTTCGGACGCACCTTCCTTCCGGTCGGCGCACCACTGCGTATTTTCAAGAAATAAGCTGACGCTGCCTTTGGCCGAAATTCATATAGCAGTACCTGCAAGAGCAACGGATAAATACAAGCTGCCCTTAGGCGGAACGTATTTATCCGTTTTTTTGTTTTTTCTCCCCAGGCTATAAGGTTTTTCCTTGCACAAAAACACAAAAAATGACATGCTATAGAGACACCTACGACATATCTCGACATTTGACGGTGGTGCAGGAACCACTTTTGCCCAAATTGCTTATAGAATGTTGAATTTTCTGATATCGGAGGCACTCCATGGCTTTCATTAACAAAAAGCCTTTAACGATCATCCTCGGCTTCTTAGTCGTGTTGCAGCTTTCTCTCTTCTATTACTATTCCATATCGGTAGAACGGGAATACCGGGCTGAAAAAGCCGATTTATCCTCTCAGGCTGTCACACTGACCTCAAACCTTGAAGAGAAAGTATCGATTGTCAAAGGGATCAGCTCCTTCATACAAACGGTGGGCTTTGACGCAGAGCCTGCTCTTATTAACCAGTATTTGCTCACCGCCTATAACAACGCAAGCACGAACGTTCTGAATATTGTGATTGCTCCGGACGGGATTATCCGCTATCTCTATCCGCTTTCAGGCAACACCTCCATCCTGAATAAAGACCTTCTGCTTGATCCTGCCCTTTCCTCATCCGGCATGATTCAGGAAACGATCCGCTCCCGCGGCATCACCATTGACGGTCCCCGGGTACTGGCTCAGGGCCAGTACGGCATGGTTATCCGTCAGGCCGTTTATAACGGCAACACCTTTGCCGGCATAGTCTCGGCAACGGTGACGGTAGAGGATATTGCCGAGCAGATGCAGTCTCTGGACTCTTCCGTTTATGTGACGGACGTAGACCACAACCTGCTGTTCGGCAACAGGACAGAGGCTGCAGGGCAACTGGTGGCAGCCCCGATCGATATCTATAACCAGCACTGGCTGATGGGAACCCTCCTTCCGGCCCAAACAAAATGGGAAGTTTTCCGCAGCGTTCTGTGGATTGATATCGCCTGTCTGCTGATCGTCGCTTTTATCCTTTATTTTTACTGGCATCAAAACCGTTTCAACCACGAGCTGGAGCGTGTAGTTAACCTCCGCACCCGTGACCTCAGCGTCTCCCAGAAGCTGTATGAGAAGCTGGCGCATTATGACAGCCTGACCGATATTCCGAACCGGCGGTATTTCATGGATGAGTTCGAGCGCCTGCTGCAATGCTCGGAGCCGACACAGACGTACACCCTGTTCTTCTTTGACTTGAACCGCTTCAAGGAAATCAACGATACACTCGGCCATTCGATCGGAGACCAGGTCATTAAGACGCTGGCCGGCCGCCTTAAGGGTGCCAGGCTGCCCTTCCAGCTGTTCGCACGTACCGGAGGCGACGAGTTCGTCATGGTCTTCTCTGATCTGCCGCAGGAGAAAATACCGGAAATTGCCGGACAGATCAGCGCCCTGATCTCGCAGACACTACTGATTGCCGGAGCTCATCTGAGCCTGTCTACAAGTATCGGAATTTCTCTCTATCCGGAACACTCCTCAAGTACAGATGATCTGCTGAAATTTGCCGACATGTCGATGTACCAGGCCAAGTCGCTGGAGAACCGGAATTACTTCATTTTTGACTGGGAGCTGCGCGAGAAGCTGGAGCAGAAGACCATGATCGCCAAATACCTGCATTCAGCGCTGGAACGTGAAGAGTTCGTCCTGCATTACCAGCCGCAGATTAATGCTGTTACCGGCAAAATGGTCGGACTGGAAGCGCTGATCCGCTGGAATCATCCCGAGAAGGGGCTGATCGGCCCCGGTACCTTTATTGCCGCTGTCGAGGAGGCAGGGCTGATGATCCAGCTGACAGACTGGGTTATCCGTGAGGTATGCCGGCAGCTGTGCGAATGGCGGAAGCTCGGGATGCCGCTGCTGCGGACTTCCATTAATATTTCCAACAGCTGGTTCTACAACCGCAATCTGATTGAAAATCTGCTGTCGGTGCTTGATCATTACGGCCTTGACACCGAGGTGCTGGAGTTCGAAATTACCGAGAGCACAGCCCTGCTGGAGGAGCATTATCCGCTACTGCAGCAGATGCGTGACCACGGCATTATCGTCTCGATCGATGACTTCGGAACCAAATATTCATCGCTTAACTATCTAAAGCATTTCCCGGTCAACAAAATCAAGATTGACCGGACCTTCATCACCGGCATCGGCATCAGCTCGATTGATGAGACTATTATCAAGTCGATTGTCTACGTGGCCTCGCAGCTGGGCTATGACCTGATTGCCGAAGGCGTGGAAACAGCGGAACAGCTGGAGTTCCTGGTCAATCATGACTGTCCGCATATCCAGGGCTTTTATTTCTCCCCGCCGCTCCCGGCGGAGGAAATCCTGAACAGAATGGCCTCATAAGAACTTACGCGGTCTGCACTTGGTAAAACTTCTGCGGACCGCTATAATAAGCTTGTACTGTACTGCCAACGCAGCAGGAAGTTAACCCGAAAGGATTTCGAGAAAATGAATGCGTTTTCCAATTCAGAATTAATCGGCACAATTATTTTTGCGCTGATTCTGGCCATCCTCGCCTACAGAATCATCCGCGGCATGCCCGCTATGGAAGGAAATATTACCGCTTTCCGCAAAAGAACACTGGTCTGGACACAGGTCGCGCTGGTACTGACTGTCCTGCAGCTGAACTTCAAGGCCGGCGACTGGCGGTTTGCCATTATTCTCGGACTGATCGTGCTGTTTACCGGCAGTATCTGGTGGTCCGCCCGCCATTATGACATGCGCCGCCCGGCTGAGAGCGAGCCTGCTGACCGGGACAGCTCTGAAGAGTAATTATCGCTTCACATTGCAAGCTCCCAACCGGGAGCTTTTTTTCGTTGCTGCCGGCGGGCGGGGGAATGGGGTCTGCAGGTACATCTTTGTGACGGCAGGCATACACCGCAGCCGCTGCAAGCATACTAACCGCATCCTACAATGGCGGAGGTACACAAAGATGGACAAAAAATTAAATCTGCTGATGTTCAGCGGCGAATATGACAAGGCAATGGCCGGGCTGATTCTAGCCAATGCAGCACGGGATATTGAGGTTGAGGTCACGATGTTTTTTGCCTTTTGGGGATTGTTTCTGGTGCGTGATCCGGAAAAAATGACGCTGGAGGACAAAACGGTCTACGAAAAGCTGATGGATGTCTTTACCCCCAAGGGGCCGCAGCAGCTGCCGCTCTCGCATATGAATTTCAGCGGTCTGGGCCGGATGATGCTGGAGGAGATGATGGAGGACAATAACGCGCCTAAGCTGATTCACTTCCTCAAAGGCGCCCGTAAAAAGAACATCAAATTCTACGCCTGCAAGCTGTCTGTAGAGATTATGGGATTCAAGCCCGAGGAGCTGCTTCCGGAGGTTGAAATTATGGATGCCTCGGCTTACCTGAAGGATGCGCTGGAGAGTGATATGCAGCTCTTTATCTGAGTATTCTGCATGGGCTTTAACCTATTTCCTGCACCGGGCATATACTGAGCCATAATGACACAGCCGGAATCTACCAGGAAGCAGCCGGCAGCGGTGTCAGCCAGAAATAACCGGCTGGAGGGATTGCCCGTGCTAACCATCAACCCTGCCTTCCCCAAGGAGGCCCCAGCTTCGCTTGCGGCACATTTCACCGCATTTCGCGAGCATACGATCGGCATCCGCCATCAAATCACAACCCCCTTTGGGCGGAAGCCGCTGATTTACGCCGACTGGACGGCCAGCGGGCGCTTATATGAGCCGATCGAGCGCCAGATCCAGGAATCCTTCGGCCCGTATGTCAGCAATCCGCATACCGATTCCAACAGCACCGGGCTGACGATGACGATGGCATACAATGAGGCGCGCAGCATCATCAGACAGCATGTTCATGCAGGACCGGAGGATGTCCTGCTCTTCTGCGGCAACGGCACAACCGGCGCGGTCAACAAGCTGCAGCGGCTGATGGGCCTGAAGCTGCCCGAGTGGCAGCGCCAGAGCTTCCATTGCCCACTGGAGGAACGCCCGGTCATCTTCGTCAGTCATATGGAGCATCATTCCAACCTGCTGCCCTGGCAGGAAGGCATCGGTGATGTTATCACAGTCCCTGCCGGAGCTGACGGCAACATCAACCCGGCTGCCCTGGAAGAGCTGCTCTTCCATTACCGGAACCGCCGTTTCAAGATCGGCTCCTTTACCGCCTGCTCCAACGTAACCGGAATTGAGACCCCCTACGCCAAACTGGCCGCGGCCATGCACCGTCACGGGGGGCTCTGCTTTATTGACTTTGCCGCGTGCGCACCGTATACGGCCATTGATATGCACCCCGCCTCGCCGCTGGAGAAGCTTGACGCTGTTTTTTTCTCCCCGCATAAATTTCTCGGCGGCCCCGGTACAGGCGGAGTCCTGCTATTTGATGCCGCGCTCTGCTGCGGCAGGCTGCCCGATGAACCCGGGGGCGGAACCGTGGTCTGGGTTAACCCGTGGGGCGGGCGCCGCTACATCGCTGACGTGGAGGTACGTGAAGACGGAGGGACACCGGGGTTCATGCAGGCGATCCGCACCGCACTCTGTATAAAGCTGAAGGAACGGATGAACGGCAGCGGGGAATGGATGAAGCTGAGGGAGCAGGAGCTATGCCTGCGTCTCCTGTCCGGACTTGGCCGGATTCCCGGCTGCTCCATACTCGCCGGAGGACAGACAAAGCGTCATGGCATCGTATCGTTCACCCTGGAGAACATCCATTACAATCTTGCCGTGAGGCTGCTGAATGACCGTTTTGGCATTCAGGCGCGCGGCGGCTGCTCCTGCGCCGGCCCCTACGGACATTACCTTCTTGGGCTTGACCGCAGGCAGTCCGAGCTGATTGTCCAGGATCTGCATGCCGGTGACCAGTCCTCCAAGCCGGGCTGGGTCCGCATCTCCCTGCACCCCATTATGAGCGAAGCTGAAGTCGACTTGATCATAGAAGCTGTAGAGCATATCACCGCCCGCGGAATGGAGTGGGGCCGGGATTACAGCTACAGCGGAGCAATGAACAGCTGGCTCCACCACTCAGGCCAGACAGAGACAGAATCTGCAATCCGCCGCCTATTCATGGTGTAGCGGATCTCCCCCCGCCGCCCGGGCAAACCGGGCTTCAATTGTTTTCACACACCATAATGAGAGACCGATAAACAGCAGCACATAGATAATCTCCCACGGACTACGGATAAACCGCTGCACATCATTGCCTATATAGGACACGGCAAACACCATAATCGCTTTGCCTGCACCAATGGCCAGCAGGTAGGAGCGCAGGCGCATACCGGCAAGCCCTGCGGCCATATTGATAACGACAAACGGGCCGACCGGAAACAGGCTGAGCAGAAAAACATAACTGAAGCCGCTCTGGCGCACCCAGGTCATGCTCCTGGCTACCTTGGGCCGGCGGGCCCACTTTTGCAGGTAGGGATGCGAGGCGATTTTTCGGATGATCAGAAAGGTCACCGCACAGCCTGCTACCAGTCCCAGCCAGGAATATAAGAAGCCAAGCCATAAGCCGTATACCGCCCCGTTCAAGCCTACAATGGCAATGGTCGGCAGCGGCGGAACGAAGGATTTCATAAAGGTCAGCCCGATTCCGGGCAGCGGTCCGAGCGTCCTGTATTGCTCCAGCAGCACCCGGAGCCGCTCCTCCGTCAGCCATGACGATATATCCAATAAGTACATCACTTGCCCTCTCCTCATCATACTCAAGATTTCTTGAACCATGAGCTTCAATTATACAACAACTCTTTTCCGGACGCTTGTGACTGGACAAGCAGAAGCTGGCAGGGCTATGATGAAATTATTGACGAATGATGCGGAATTTACGAAAAAGTTCCAGCCTACGAAGTGAGGTCTGTATGAAACTGTTTGATTTCAGGCTGCTGGCTACGAGAACCCTTGGCATTCTCTGTATCTGCCTGCTCGCAGCAACCGCAGCATATCCCCTGCTAAGCAGCAAAAACGACTCATGCGCAGCAGTAAAGCCCGGCATGATCGATTTGTCCGCCTGCACTTTTGATAAAGATTCAACCTACACGCTGGACGGCAAGTGGGAGTTTTACTGGAATCAGCTGCTTGACCCTTCAAACACCAGCCAGGCAGATGGTAGCAGCTACATTTCTGTGCCAGGAAGCTGGAAGACATGGACGCAAAGCGATTACGGCCGCTATGGCTTTGCCACCTACCGTCTGCAGCTGCTGCTGCCGGAGGACAGCGAATCCTTTGCGCTCAAGGTGAACAATATCCGCAATGCCAGCCAGCTCTTTATAGATGGCAAGCCACTGGGAGGCAGCGGCATTCCCGGACAGACGCTGAACACCACGGAGCCCCGCAATCAGCCCTATTCAGTCACCTCACCGAGCGTTAACGGGCATGCTGAAATTGTTATCCATGCATCCAACTTCACCTACGACAGCGGCGGAATCGCTGAATCCATCCGGATCGGAACACCGGAGGCTATTCAAGCACTGGACAAGCGGAACAGCGTCTACGATATCATGCTTGTGGCCGGCTTCGCTTTTATCAGCGTCTATTTCCTGGGTCAGGGACTGCAGCGTAAAGAGGACTACTCATCGTTCCAGTTAGCGATGTACTGCTTTACGATTGTCTTATATATGCTCACCCACAGCGAAAAGCTGCTGTTTGACCTGTCTCCTTCAATCTCATATGAGTGGTTCAGCAAATTACAGCTGATATCGGGCGTAATCGGTTTTTCCTTTGTGGCCGGCTATACCTACACTTTGTTCCCTGCCCTGTATTCAAGGATATTCCAGCGGATTACGTTCGCCTACTCTATCGGGTTCTGTCTCCTGTCGTTCGTAAGCTCAATCCGTTTCTACTCACGGGCGTCCAGTATATTGCTGATTTTCAGCTTAATATCAATAATCTATACCTTTTATGTGATGCTCCGCGCTGTGCTTAAGAAAGAAATCGGCTCCTTTTATTTACTGATCGGTGCAATCGCCGCCATTATATTTACACTCTCGCTGACCAGCAACCTGGTGTTGGGCACAGGATTTTATTCCATACCGCCGGTTTCCGGCCCCATTTTCATTCTCGCGGAGGGCCTGTTTCTCTCTGCGCGGCATGCCCATGCCTATGAGACGATCAAGCAGCTGTCCCACCAGCTTGCCCGAAAGGACAGGGACAAGGATGAATTCCTGCTGAAAACCTCCAATGAGCTGCGGACCCCGCTGAATGCCATTATCAACATTTCACTATCCCTCTATGAGGGCAGCGGCGGATCGCTCAGCTCCTCACAGCGCGAGGATATGCGCCTGATTCTCGGTACCGGCAGACGGCTGGCGTTCATGGTCAGGGATATCCTCGATTATGAGCAGATCAAGCGGGAGCGGATCACGCTCCACTGGAAGCAGGTCGACATTCAGGGAATCGCCAATATCGTGATTGAAGTGTTCCAGTTCCTGAATATCAAGGAGGACATCCGAATCAAGAACCGCATCCCGCCGGGGGTCTATCTGATTGAGGCAGACGAGCACCGGCTTATGCAGATCCTGTACAACCTGCTCGACAACGCCCTCAAATTCACTGACCGCGGCAGCGTGGTCTTTGAAGCGGAGCGGCGTGAGGATATTATCTCCATCTCCGTGACCGATACGGGAAGAGGAATTCCCCCGGAGCGTCTGGAGAGTATATTCCGCGACTATGAGCAGGTCAATGAAGCAGACTCGCTGGAGAGCGGCGGGCTCGGCCTGGGTCTGGCCATCACCCGCAAGCTTGTCGAGCTGCATGGAGGCAGCATTAAGGTCAAATCTGCGCCCGGACGGGGAAGCACCTTTACATTTGCCATCCCTGTCAGCCAGCCTGCGCCGGCAACAGCAGAGCCCGAAAGCCGCGAGCTGCTGCTTACACCGGTAAAGCCGCCTCCGGAAGCTTTTGATGATGACTGGAAGTACCCCGCCATCCCGCTGCCGCAATATAACGGGGGAGGCGAAGCCGGCGGGGATGCCCCGCGTATCCTGATAGTGGATGATGATTATGCCAACCTCAAGGCGCTGACCAACCTGCTGTCACTGGAGAACTATACGATCACCAGTATCCGCAGCGGCAAAGAGGCGCTTGCCCTTCTGGCGGAGGACCGCAATTTCGACCTCTGCATCATTGATGTCATGATGCCGGAAATGTCGGGACTTGCGCTTTGCAGAATTATCCGCAAAACCTTCAGCCCGCTGGATCTGCCTGTTCTCATGGCTACCGCCGGACAACAGCTCCATTTTAATGAGTCAGCCTTCCGTGCCGGAGCCAACGACTTTATCCATAAACCTTATGCCTGGAGCGATTTGAAGGGACGCGTCAAAACCCTGGTTGATCTGAGAAGGTCGGTTGCCGAGCGGCTCAGTTCAGAAATAGCGATGCTGCGCGCCCAGATCAAGCCCCACTTCCTTTACAACGCCATTAACACGATCATCTGGATGAGTACACGGGACAATGAGAAGACGAGGCAGCTGCTGTACGATCTCAGCCACTTTTTGCGGGGAAGCTTTGACTTCAGCAACCAGGAAACGGCGATCCCCTTTGAGAAGGAGCTTGAGCTGATTGAAGCCTACCTGTCACTGGAGCAGGCCCGCTTCGGCAAGCGCCTGAGTGTACAGTACAATATCGAGGTCTCCGACTTCACACTGCCCCCGCTGATTGTTCAGCCGATTGTCGAGAACGCTGTCCGCCATGGTCTAATGGAAAAAATCGGAGGAGGCACCCTGATCCTTACCACCAGCCGGCAGGGCGGGAATATTGTGATTACCGTCGCCGATAACGGCAAGGGCATGAGTGACGAGCAGCTGGCTTCCTGGATGCTGGAGGATTACCGCTCCCCTTCGCGTCAGGGAACAGGGATCGGGCTAAAAAATATTAACCGCCGGCTGCTGAAGCAATTCGGCCACCCGCTGCTGCTTGCCCGCGGCCAGGACGGCGGAATTGAAGTGCATATAAGAATACCGTGGAAGGATGAGGTCTCCTGAATTATTCTGTAATGGTTGTAGATGATGAATGGCCGGCGCTGGAACAGATGCGCGAGCTGCTGCAGCAATGTGAGAACATTGCGTCAATCCATGTCTTTGATAATCCCCGGGAGGCCTTCACGGCCGCCGCCGAGCAGAAGCCGGATCTGATCTTTCTGGATATTCAAATGCCCGAGCTGTCAGGGCTTGCCTTTGCAGAGAATCTGCTGCCGTTCTCACCGGATACGGAGATCGTGTTCGTAACCGCCTACCGCAGCTATGCCGTGGAAGCCTTCGACCTCTCGGCGGCGGATTATCTGCTGAAGCCGGTAGACCCGCCCCGCCTGCTCAAAACCTGGTCCAAATTCCTGTCCAAGCGGGCACAGTCCGGTCAGACAGGGGCGCCAAGCGCGAGCGCAAGCTTTCAGTACCTTGGCAGCCACACGTTAACCGGGCCGCTTGGTGTTGTTAAATGGAGCACGCACAAGGCAGAGGAGTTATTCGCTTATCTGTGGATACACAGACAAGGCAGCGTCAGTGTTATTCTGAATGATGTTTTTCCGCAGTGGAATTATGAGAAGGGCAAGCAGTACCTGCATACCACCGTCTACCAGATCCGCAAAACCTTAAAAAATGCCGATCTGGGCGACAAGATCGAACTGACCTCGGACCGGGAAAACTACCGGCTGGAAGCCAAGGGCATCGAAGGGGATGCGGAACGGTTTCAGGAAGCAGCTCTTGCGGCGCTGCAGGACAACAATCTGGAGAGCATGCGGGATGCCTCCTCTCTTTATACGGGCGAGCTGCTGCAGTCTCTGGACAGTCTCTGGATTTATTCCGCCAGGGACAAATACCGCCAGCTGTATCTGAAGCTGCTGGAGCAGCTTACGCTCGGGCTGATCCAGGCCGGACGCCACTATGAGGCAGAGGAATATGCCCTGCGCCTGGCCGAGCTTGAACCGCTGGAGGAAAGCTATGCCCTGCAGATCATCTCGATCTATTACGGGATCGGCAAGCCTTTGCGCGCCCAGCGCCGTTTTACCCAGTTCCGTGAATCCTACAGGAGCGAAATGGGCGGAGAGCTTCCGGAGTGGTTCCTTGAAGCATACAAGCGTCTCGGAACTTAGCCTTGCTCAATTAGGCAGATCATCCGCGGCAGGATGCGATAAAGTGAATTTCGATGATATATCGGCTACAACAAATAACCCGGCAGCAGCCTGCCCGGTTATTTTTTTCGCTATTTTCCGCAATAAAGCGCTATCATTTCGATTTTTTCTGTCACACTTCGACTTTTTATCAGCGTTTTGTCAGTGGCAAATAGTACCATTGATTTACGCAGCAGTGATTACACATCGTACAGTATCACACGAGTATATGGAGGTTGTTACAATGAACGGATGGCCAGTCCTCAAAAAATATTTTAAAGGAACCAATTTCCTTACCCTTATGTTCTCCATGATGCGCGAGGTTACCATAGACAATACGCCTTCCGCTATGTCTGTCGAGGTTACGACCAATCAGCCTGCCTATGCGCCGGGAGATGAAGTAACTGTTCTCGTGAACCTGCGGAATTTTGCTTCTAATGACCAAGGCTACAGCTACATGAATTTCACAGTGCAGTATGACAGTGAAGTGTTTGATAGCTCGGAATATCTCGTACAATCAGCCTACAGCGATTCCGCTTTTACACCGGGCAACGAGGTCGGTAATATTTTTCAGTATAATTTCATGAATCCCGTCGACGGCGGCATTTATTTCGGAATGAACACCACTATGCGCGGCATCGACATCCAGGTCGAAACCAATTCGAAGCACACTCAAATCCCGGCTGTTGACCAGACACTGGTTACTTTCAAGCTCCGTGTAAAAGAGCACACCCTGGCATCCTCATCAACAATCAGCCTGGCTAATGAATTCACCCGAATCAGGACCTCTGAAGCCGGTAACAGCCTTTATCTCTATTCTCCTGACATCACCGTACATACTTCCGAACCCGTAGCTATTATTCCGAACCCCCAAGTCTCCGTATACTCCATGGGGCCTAACGCCAATACTCACCGCTTGGCCTAATATAACAATTTCATCTTATGTACAACTTATGTATATCAAACCCGGTATATTTAATATAATTAACCAAACTTATTCATGATAAAACAGGCTTTTCTCCGTTTGTGGCACCAGACGCGGGAAAAGCTTTTTTTATATTGGCATTCCCGCCAATCTCATGTACTGTGTTCTTATATTTCGAGCTTATTGATAGATGAGGAGAGAGGTAAGGATGCTTATCACTTCACAAAATATTGATCTTCGGACGACCGGGCTGCAGGATCTTGACTTCGTACTGGCTGCCGAGCAGGACGAACACAACTGCCGTTATGTCGGGCAATGGAGCAGGGAGAAGCATGCTGCAGCCATCTCTGATGAAGACATCCTGCATCTGATTATTCAGGACAAAACCGGCCAGCCGGCAGGCTACGTTATTATCACAGGACTGCAGGACCCCAATCTGTCCACATGCCTCCTGCGGATTGTCCTTCATATGAAAGGCCGCGGATACGGCACCGCAGCAGTCAGCCTGATCAAGCAATGGATCTTCAGGAACACTGAGACACACCGGCTCTGGCTTGATGTTAAAGAGTTTAATTCCAGAGCCAGACATGTATACGAGGCAGCAGGCTTTACAGCGGAGGGAGTGCTGCGTGAAGCGGTAAAACGCGGAGATTCCTTCGACTCCATGGTGATTATGTCAATTCTGCGGCAAGAGTACGAGGAGCAATTACATTAGCCTGAACATGAACTTAATACACAAATACATATCAAAACTGCCGGTTCCATCCGTACCTGGGTACGCCGGTAACCGGCAGCCGGCAAGCTCCTCGGGTCATTGGTTTAAATAGACGCTTCAACTGGCGCTGCGGCCTTTTTCCCGGCAAAAACGGCTGTAGCCACATGCTTGCGCGCATCCGCCGTCAGCAGCAGCAGCTTCACCGGGTCACCATCCGAACCACTGCGGACAAACGTGACCTCGGCACCGTCCAGATCCTCCTTGATATTTACTATTCCATAACCCTGCATCAGCAGCTTATCAACAGCCTGCCGCTCCCTCTCAAACTCTGCAAATGCTGACATGTCACACCACTCCTCCGCTGATTTCCGCCTTGGCGGGAAATGCCGTCTCCGCCTCGAACCGTTTGCGGTGCAGGTACTGACCTGCCCCCGCCTGCCCGACGAACTGCTTGTCACGGATGACAAACTCGCCGCGGCTAAGGACAGACACCGGCTCACCTTTGACCTCGAAGCCCTCAAACGCATTGTAATCGACTTTCATGTGATGGGTTGCAGCTGAAAGAGTTCTTTCAACGGAAGGATCGAAGATGACAATATCGGCATCACTGCCGATGGCAATCGTCCCCTTCTGCGGGAAAAGGCCGAACAGCTTGGCGCTGGAGGTAGAGATGATATCAACGAACTTGTTCAATGAGATGCGGCCTTTCTGTACACCCTCGGAGTACAGCAGGCTGAAGCGGTCCTCGATGGTCGGTCCGCCGTTGGGAATTTTGGAGAAATCGCCTCGTCCAAGCTCCTTCTGCCCCTTGAAATCAAAGGAGCACTGGTCGGAGCCGATGGTCTGCAGGGAACCGTTCCACAGCGCATCCCACAGCACATCCTGATTCCATTGCTCGCGCAGCGGTGGTGACCATACGTACTTAGCGCCCTCAAAGTCCGGCTTCTCCAGCGCGGTCTGATCCAGCACCAGATACTGCGGGCAGGTCTCGCCGTAGACACGCAGCCCTTTCTTGCGCGCCTCGGCAATCTTCCATGCCGCTTCCGCGCAGGTGACATGCACCACGTAAAGCTGCGAATCGGTCAGCTCAGTCAGATAAGCAGCCCGGCCGGTAGCTTCACCTTCGAGCTCCGGCGGCCGGGTCAGCGCATGATAGATCGGGTCTGTATTGCCGGCGGCCAGCGCCTGCTCCACCAGATATTCAATCACATCGCCGTTCTCGGCATGAACCATTACAAGCGCTCCCTCCCGCTTGGCGGCCTGCAGCGTTTTGTACAATACGCCGTCATCAGCCTGGAAGGTATTCTTATAGGCCATGAATACCTTCAGTGAAGTGATGCCCTCCTGTTCGATAATCTGCGGCAGCTCGCCGAGCACCCGGTCATTCAGCTCGGACACCATCAGGTGGAAGCTGTAGTCAATCACAGCTTTGTCCTGCGATTTGTTATGCCACGTATCTACAGCGCTCTGCAGCGGCTGGCCTTTGGTGGTCAGACAGAAGTCAATTACGGTTGTCGTACCGCCATAGGCAGCGGCAATCGTCCCGCTCTCGAAGTCATCGGCAGTGACCGTTCCGCCAAAAAGCATATCCAGATGGGTGTGCGGATCTACCCCTCCCGGGAACACATAGCAGCCCGAGGCATCCACAATTTCAGCACCTGGAACTTCCAGATTCAGGCCGATCCCGGCTACAATCCCGTTCTCGATCAGGACATCCGCAATATATGTGTCTGCAGCAGTGACGATAGTTCCGTTCTTGATGATTTTGGCCATCCTAGACCACCTCCGCTTCTGAATATGAGCTGTTCAGGGTGCTGATTACCTGCTGCCGCTGGTTCCAGGTCATCGGCGCCGCCCCGCTGTCCAGCGCGATCATATCGATTGCGCCGTCAGCCGGGCAGACAATGGAGCAAAGGTTGCAGCCTACACAGTCTTCCTCACGCACCTGGAGAACCGCCTTGCCGTCAGCATTCGTAAGCATATCAATACATTGGTGAGAGGCGTCTTCACAGGCAATATGGCACTTGTTACAGTTAATGCAGTTGTCTTCATTGATCCGCGCAACGACTTTGTAATTGAGATCCAGGTCACCCCAGTTGGAGTATTTCGGCACCGATTTGCCGATCAGCTCTGTTACAGAAGTTAACCCCTTGTCGTCCAGATAGTTATTTAGGCCGTCTATCATCTCTTCAACGATCCGGAATCCGTGATGCATGACCGCTGTACAGACCTGGATGCCGGTCGCCCCCATCAGCATGAACTCAACCACGTCCTGCCAGGTGGAGATGCCGCCGATCCCCGAGATCGGAATGCCGACCCCGCGGTCACGCGCGCATTCAGCCACCATGCTCAGGGCAATCGGCTTGACAGCAGGTCCGCAATAACCGCCGTGTGCGCCTTGTCCGCCAACATGCGGAATGGTGTTCCAGCTGTGAATATCCACTCCGGCCAGGCTGTTAATCGTATTGATCAGGCTGATCGCATCTGCACCGCCTTTGGCCGCATGGCGGGCAACAACGGTAATGTCAGTGATATTAGGCGTAAGCTTCACGATTACCGGTGTGGTCGCCACTTCCTTGACCCAGGTCGTCTGTGCCTGTACGAGATCAGGCTGCTGGCCTGAAGCAGCACCCATTCCGCGCTCGGCCATCCCGTGCGGGCAGCCGAAGTTCAGCTCCAGCCCGTCAACACCGACATCCTCCACCCGCTTGACGATCTCATGCCATTTCTCCCGTTTGGGCTCTACCATCAGGGAGGCAATCACTGCATGGCCGGGAAATTTCTTTTTCGTCTCGTAAATTTCCTTCAGGTTTACCTCCAGCGGCCGGTCCGTGATCAGCTCAATATTGTTGAAGCCTGCTACGCGCTGCCCGTTGAAATGAACGGCCGCAAAACGCGACGAGGTGTTGATGATCGGATCGCCCAGCGTCTTCCAGACGGCACCGCCCCAGCCTGCCTCGAAGGCCCGCTGCACCTGATAGCCTGTATTGGTAGGCGGCGCGGAAGCCAGCCAGAACGGATTGGGCGATTTGATTCCTGCAAGATCAATTTGCAAATCTGCCATAAATGTTCCCTCCCTGTCATATGTAGTCCGGAGATACCCGCCGGGCCTGCATTGCATATTCCTGCCTGTCTGCCAGGCAGCGGTTAAACCGCAGAACTAACTACACTGTCCTGCAGACCGGATAACTGCCTGACTATTGCATAAGCCGCATCCTTGCCCTGCTGGGCTGCTGATACAACCATCGCTTCACCGTTGCCTGAGCCAAAGACGATATCGCCGGCTGCATAGATCATTGGATCAGAGGTCCGGCCGGTCTTCCGGTCAATCCGTACCACGCCCCAATCGTGCTCCAGACCCAGTGACTCAATCAGGTCAATCCTCCGCTTCTGTCCGATCGCTATCACTACAGCATCAACCGGCATTACGAATTCCGAGCCTTCAACCGGCATCGGCGTCAGACGTCCATCCTTGCCTGTTTCGCCAGTCAGCTTCATCCGGACGCATTCCAGCCCGGTCACATTGCCCAGTTCATCGCCGACAATCCGCCTGGGCAGTGTCAGCCAGTTGAATTCCACGCCCTCCTGCTTGGCGAATTCATATTCAAAGTCATAAGCGGTCATCTCACTCCGGGTGCGGCGGTAGACCATTTTGACACTCTCGGCTCCGAGCCGCACCGAGCAGGTAGCCGCATCAATGGCGGTATTGCCTGCGCCGATCACGGCGACACGCTGCCCCATCAGCTCCAGCGTCGGAATACCGGTCTTGGTCGTCTCAACCAGCTCAATGGCATCATATACACCGGAAAGCTTCTCACCTTCAATGCCCAGCGGCGGCACATAGCCCATCCCTGCTGCGAGTACTATAGCATCGTAATTTTCCCTGAGCTCCTCCACAGTTATGTCCACTCCAACCTTCACTCCGGTGCGGATCTGTACGCCCAGCTTCTCAACCTGCTCCACTTCCCACAGTGAAATCGACTGCGGCAGCCGGAAGGAGACGATCCCGTGTGTATTCAGTCCGCCGGCAAGCGGCTTAGCCTCGTAGATTACTACAGCAAAACCTTCACGTGCCAGCTCTCTGGCAGCGGACAAGCCTGCCGGACCGCCGCCAATGACAGCAACCCTCCTGCCGTTTGGCGCACCTGCTTTGAACAGCTGGATTCCGCTGTTAACGGCCCAGTCGGTGGCATAACGCTGCAGCAGTCCGATCTGAATCGGCGCTGAAGCATCGTTCAGTACGCAGGCCCCCTCACAGAGCTCCTCCGTCGGACAGACCCTTGCACAGCTGGCGCCGACCGGATTGGATTCCATGATCGTCATGGCTGAGCCCTTCAGATTATCGGTAGCAATCCGCTTAATAAAGGAAGGAATATTGATGCCTGTAGGGCAGGCCTTGATGCAGGGCGCATCATAACAATAGAGGCAGCGGTTGGATTCCTCCATTGCGCCCTTGCGGTTGAGTCCGGGCTCCGCCTCGGCGAAATTGCGCATAAACATATCAGGTGTGAATGCAGTTAACGGAGAAGAGTGCTCCATCAGTTATCCCTCCCTTTAATTTCATTATCTGCCTCGAAAGAATACAATGACAATCCACTCCCACAAGGCAGATTAATGTTATATATAATTACATTATTACGATATTCTCCTTAATATTTTGCTTACACACCGGGCCTAATGTAGTAAAATATACCTCAAACCCGATAATCTCGTTTGTTCCGCATCACATTAAGTCATATTTCCTAACATATTATATTCAAACTATATCCATTTCGTTTTTTTGTTACATTAGACACATTGTCTAATTTCAAAAGTGTATTTTTTACGCGGAGATAGCAAGCAGGATAAAGAGCGAGGGGGAGAGCATATGGATTGGGAACTTGTATTTACGGTCCGGGACGCACTGAGAAGACCGCTGTTTGCAGATGCCATAATCGTCGGCGGAAAAAACGGGCTGAACCGGGCAATCCGCTGGGTGCATGTACTGGAGAGCGCCAGCTTCGAGAGTCTGATCCACGGAGAGGAAATGATCCTGACAACAGGTATGGGAGCCAGCGCGGACACCAGGGCTTCCCTGGCTTTTTTGCAAAATCTGATCGATAAAAACGCCGCCTGTCTGTGCATCGAGCTCGGGGCTTACTTCAGCACGATTCCCCGGGAGATGATCGAGCTTGCGGGCCGCCATGATTTTCCGCTGATTGTATTCACCCGCACCGTACGCTTCGTAGACATTACGCTCGACCTGCACTCCCTCATCATCAACCGCCACCACAAGATGCTGCAGGAGCTGGAGAGCATCTCCCGTGAATTCCACCGTCTTACCCTGACCTCCCAGGGAACCCTGAAGGTACTGCAGCTGTTATGCAAAAGCACCCGCACCCAAATCGTCTATATGCAGCTCCAAGGCAAGCCGTTGTTTTTCCCGGCGCTTCCGCCGGAAGAGCAGCTCCCGCTGCTCGGCTTCTTCGAATCGCTTGACGATGAGCTCGAGGGCATACAGCCCGATGCCGCACCCTGCATCCGTGAGTTCGGACACAGAAAGATTGCCTTGAAGCCGGTGGGGGCACTCGACCAGACCTGGGCGTATATTATGATGATCAGCAATCACAAGCCGCAGGAATTCGACTGCCTGCTGCTGGATTCCGCTTCGCTCTCGATTGCACAGGAGCTGCTGCGTACCCGTTATATGGAAGAACGCAAGCTATTTTCGGAGAATCTGTGGGTCGATGAACTGATCAGCGGACGCATCGAGGATGACAACCGGCTCAAGGGTCTGGTCGGCCCCGACTTTAATGTCGTGAATGAGCTGAGCTACCGGGTCTGTCTGATAGAAATCGAGAATCCGCGCGATGTGAAATGGAACAGCTCGGAGAATGACTGGGAATCCATCACCTTCCACCTTTCGCTTATCATCAGGTCCCTCTTCGAGAAATACTCCCTGCGGCCTCTGATTACCCTGAAAAATAACCGGCTTACCGTAATTGCACTCGATATCCAGTCCAGGCTCCCTGGCAAGCTGCGGCTGCAGCAGGCACTGGATGCACTTCAGCACATCCGGTCTGATGAAAAATTAAAGGACCTGCAGCTCGTCACCGGAGTCAGCAAGTCCCACAAAGGCCTGAAGCAGGCATATGCCGGTTATCAGGAAGCGGTACAATCCCTGTCGCTCTATTCTTGTTATCAGAAGCCGGTACTCTTCTATGAAGAGCTGGGCGTGTTCCAGCTGCTCCTCAACCTGAATGACGGGAAGACGCTGGAGAACTTCATCCGCAGCTATCTGGGACCGCTGATCGATCATGACCAGTCGAAGGGCAGCGAGCTGCTGTTAACCCTGCGCGTGTTCCTCGATTATGACGGCTCCAAGCAAATCGCCGCCCGCAACCTATTCATTGTCAGGCAGTCCCTGTACTACCGGCTGGACAAAATAACCGAACTGCTCGGCGAGGACTTCATGCTCCCCGAGAACCGCATCTCGATTCAGGTTGCCCTGCGCGCCTATCAGCTGCTGTATCCCGACAAGCTCACGCTCCCCAGCTCCCGTTCAGCACAGCTGTGAGCGTATCAACAATAAACTGTATATCACTATCCGTAGACGAAAGCGGCGGCGCGAGTGTCAGTACATTGTTGAAGCCTGCCACAGTGTCCCCGTTCTTGCCGATAATAAGCCCTTTAGCCTTACATTCGGCAATAATGCCTTTGACAGTATCCAGGCCGGCAGGCTGCCGGGTCGCCTTGTCAGCTACCAGCTCGATGCCGATGATCAGTCCAAAGCTGCGGATATCGCCGACCAGCTTGTGATCAAGCAGCCCGGATAGCCCGCTGTGCAGCCTCTGCCCCAGAATACCGGCACGCTCCACCAGCTGCTCCCGCTCCAGAATCTCCAGATTGCAGAGGGCCAGCGCACAGGCTGCCGGGTTGCGCCGAAGGTATTCACATGACGGAAGTGGCCGTAGCCGTCGCTGTTATCCTTGAAGGCTTCATAAATATCCTTGCGCACCGCAGTTGCCGACAGCGGCAGATATGCGCTGGTCAGCCCTTTGGCCATGGTGACGATGTCCGGCTTGATCCCGAAGTTCTGATGGCCGAACTTTCGCCCGGAACGCCCGAAGCCGCAGATGACCTCATCCATAATCAGCAGCACGCCATAATTCCGGCAGATTTCCTGCACCCGGTCCAGATAGACCTGCTCCGGCACAATGACGCCGCCGCCGGTAATGACGGGCTCCATGATTACAGCAGCAACCGTCTCTGCGCCCTCCCATACGATCTTATCCTCGATCGCCTGTGCGCACTGCAGATTGAACGCCTCCACAGTCATGCCTGCAGGGCGGCGGTAGCTGTCCGGCGGCGCCACATGCAGGAACCCTGCAGCCAGCGGCTCATATTTGTACTTGCGCTGCGCCTGGCCTGTAGCAGACAGAGCCCCGAGCGAGCTGCCGTGGTAGCCGCGGTAACGGGCGATGAATTTACTGCGGTAATGCTGGCCGGTCTGCTGGTGGTACTGGCGGACGATCTTGAAGGCTGCCTCATTCGCTTCAGAGCCGCTGTTGGAGAAGAAGATCACATAGTCTCCTTCCAGCCACTCATTCAGCTTTTCGGCAAGCGCAACGGCCGGCATATGGCTCTGGGTAAGCGGGAAATACGGCAGGCTGAGCAGCTGATTGTAGGCAGCGTCAGCCAATTCTTTTCGCCCGTACCCGACATTTACGCACCACAGCCCGGACATCCCGTCCAGATATTTATTGCCGTCAATATCGGTAACCCACGACCCGCTGGCCGAAGCCGCGATCATCGGGGGGTTCTGTTCACTGTATGGTGTAATGTTATGCCATAAATACCGCTGATCCTTCTTTATGGCCGCTTCGCTCTCTTTGCCCAGGCTCTGCATGGCAAGTTCCCCTCTTTCGAAATGTGTTGTATGGAACATTAATAACGTGCAGTAATCATCTTCTTGCGGGTATAGAATTCAACACCGTCACGCCCGTTCGCATGCAGGTCACCATAGAAGGATTTCTTGTATCCGGAAAAAGGAAAAAACGCCATCGGTGCCGGTACACCAAGATTCACACCCAGCATCCCTGCATCAATCTCTTCCCGGAACTCGCGGACCGCGCTGGCGCTGTCTGTATACAGACAGGCACCGTTGGCAAACGGTGAACAGTTCGTAATCTCTATCGCTTCAGCGAGATTCTTTACGCGCACCACAGACAGCAGGGGAGCAAAAATCTCATCCTGCCAGATCGTCATCCCCGGCTGCACACGGTCAAAGATGGTTGGCCCCAGGAAATAGCCCGCGCCTGCCGCCGCGTTGTCCTTGCGGCGTCACGCACCAGCTCCGCCTGCTCCTCGATCCCCTTTTCGATGTAGCGGATCGTCCGCTCCTTGTTCGCCTCCCGGATGACCGGCCCGAGAAATACACCGTCCTCCCGGCCGTCCCCGATCTTCAGGCCGTCGGCAGCCCGAATCAGGCGGTCAACCAGCTCATCGGCGATAGCTTCATGAGCAACTACAACAGAGCAGGCCATACAGCGCTCGCCCGCCGAGCCGAAAGCAGCAGCCGTAATATTCTTCACAGCATTGTCCAGGTCAGCATCCGGAAGCACAATCGAGTGGTTTTTGGCGCCGGCCAGCGCCTGGACCCGCTTGCCGTGAGCCGTCCCCTGCTTATACACATATTCCGCCACCGGCTGTGAGCCGACAAAGGAAATCGCCTTTACCTCCTCATGCTCCAGCAGTCCGTTCACCACTTCATGCGCACCGTGCACCACATTCAGCACACCGGGCGGAAAGCCGGCTTCACCGAACAGCTCCGCCAGCCGGTTGACGAGCAGCGGCGTACGCTCGGACGGCTTCAGCACAAAGGTGTTGCCGCAGGCAACGGCCAGCGGAAACATCCAGCAGGGCACCATCATCGGGAAGTTGAACGGTGCAATCCCGCCGATTACCCCCAGAGGGTAGCGGTACATGCCGGATTCGATGCCGGAAGCGATATCCGGCAGCTGGCTGCCCATCATCAGCGTAGGCGCACCCGAGGCGAATTCCACGCACTCAATGCCGCGCTGTACCTCACCCAGCGCCTCCTCCCTGCTCTTGCCGTTCTCCAGCGTAATCAGCCCGGCCAGCTCATCCCGGTGCTGCAGCAACAGCTGCTGATACTGGAAGAAATAACGGGCTCTCCGCGGAACGGCAACCCTTTTCCATGAATTATAGGCAATTGCCGCCGCACGGACTGCAGCATCCACTTCCTCCCTGCTTGAGATCGGAACATAGGCGATCACCTCGCCGGTTGCCGGATTGAATACCTCCTCCTCCTGTCCGGAGGGTGAATCCACCCAGCTGCCGTTCACATAGTTTCTGATTTTCTCTGCCTGCCTCACTACCAGAGACATGGTTCCTCACCTCTTTCTTGATCTGGGCTGCCGATGATAATAGATGACCGCCTCACCGGCGGTCATCTGTGTGTTCATTATGGGCGGAAGACTTACTCTGCTGCCATCTCGACAATCTCATTCGTATAGGCTTCGTTCACATCGGCCGCTTCCTTGATTACTCCGAACTTGAGGGCAATATCCGCTGTCTGCTGGAATGCGGCAGCATCGGTATAGCCCAGCTTGGCAATATCGAAGCCCTCCGGCTGAATCAGCTTAGCTACTTCTGTCATCATAGTCAGCTGATGCTCGCGGGTGGTACTGCCTTCCTCAGCCAGCTTCATGACACTGTCTACGGCTGCTTCCGGATCGGCGATTGCATCCTTCCAGCCCTTCAGTGAAGCCCGGACGAACTTGGCTGCAGTCTCCTTATTATCTGCAAGCCATTCTTTATTGGCGAAGAGGTTATCCTCCAGCATGGCTACCCCCTCATCATTCATGTCAATAACATTCAGATCTTCAGCCTTTACTCCCGATTCCAGTACAACCTGATATTCATTGTAGGTCATGGCCGAAGCGGCATCGATTTCACCGCCGAGGAACTGGTCCATGGTGAAGCCCTGCTTCGTGAAATTCAAATCCTTGTTGGAATCGAGTTTATACTTATCGAACAGCGCCAGCAGTTCAAACTCATTGCCGCCCATCCAGTTTCCAACCTTCTTACCCTTCAGATCAGCCGGACTGTTGATTCCCGCATCTTTCTTGGACACCAGGACCAGGCCGCTCTTTTGGAAAATCTGTGCGATCTGCAACAATGGCATTTCCTGCTCCTGGCTGGTCAGCAGGCTTGCCACCCAATCCACCCCGATGTCTGCCGATCCGCCGGCCACCTGCTGCTCCGGTACAATGTCAGGCCCGCCGGGCAGAATTTCAACGTTCAGCCCCTCCTCGGCATAATAACCCTTATCCTGTGCCAGGAAATAACCTGCGAACTGTGCCTGGGGCACCCATTTCAGCTGCAGCTTGACCGTAACCGGCTCTGCAGCAGGCTCTGCCGTTGCCGCTCCCGGTGAAGCAGAAGCCTCTGCAGCCGTATTCGCTTCAGCGACAGGTGCATTGGTATTATTGTTTCCTCCGCAGCCGGCCAGCAGAGAGATGAGCATAATCATTGCCGCCAGCAATAGCCCGCCGTGCGATTTACCCTTTTTCCCGTTCTTCAAATGCAACTCCCCCTACCATTTTGAGTTTGTGGTTCTTGCACAGCACAGTATGGTTGCCATCATGGTGCCTATATCCATACGGCCCGCGGTCAGGTTCTCTGTCTCCCCCCACGCGAAGGTCCGGATGTAACGGGTAAAAGAGGATTACGAACGCCGGGAGGGATGCCATCTGATAAACACCTTCTCCAGCCGTTCTACAACCAGGTAAAATAACACCCCGGCGATGGCTGCAAGCACAATACAGGACCAGCCGAGCGGCATCTTCGCCACCTTGATGGAGTTGGAGAGAAGATAACCAAGCCCCCTTGAGGAAAAGAAAAACTCGCCAACGATGGCTCCGATCATGCTTGCGGTAGCATTGATCTTGAGAGCGGTAAATACGTACGGCAGACTGTTCTGAATCCGCAGATAACGGAATACCGCAGATTTGCCGGCAGCATAGGAATGCATCAGATCGAGCGCCAACGGGTCGACTGCCGACATTCCTTTGTAGGCATTAATGGCCATCGCCGCCATTGTGGTTGCAGTAACGATAGCCGCCCGCGAGCCGATCCCGTCACCGAACCAAAGGTTCATAATCGGGGCCAGCGCCACAATCGGCACTGCATTGAGCGCCGCAACCAGAGTCAGGCTGCCGCCGCCCCAACGCGGCCAGGCGGTTGCAGCCAGGGCAATCAGAAAGCCGCCGGCCGAGCCGATCAGCATACCGGCTACTGCTTCGGTAAGGGTATAGCCGGTATAGGACAGCAGCAGGCTGTAATTGTCCCGCATGGCTTCCCAGATAGCGGAAGGCAGCGGAAGCTGGTATTTCTTCAGGTCAAACAGTTTATGAAACATCTGAAGCTCCCAGAGGAGCAGGAAGATTACACCGGCTGCAAGCGGCAAAAGCACACCCGCATTAAGCCATCTGGGCAGGCGCCGTCTTCCCCTCTGCTTCTCCGGGTCTGATGATACGCTGTTTATCGTTGTTATAAGAGATGAGGGCGGCCTTCACTCCCAGCTGCAGCAATATACGCAGGCTCCTGCACTGAACTGCCGCTCATGAGCGCTCTCCCCCCTTCGGCCGGAACTCGGGCTGCCACGGTGCAACCAGACGCTCGACAAGCGTCATCAGCCAGTAGCTGGCGATACCCAGCAGCGCCCCGACCAGAACTGTAGACCAGAACATGTACGTATGGGAAGGCCCATAATACAGATTCCGCAGCATAATGACCCCTATGCCATGCTGGGCACCCATCAGTTCAACCAGAATGGCCCCGGTTACCGCGAGCGGAGCCGCGATTTTGAGGCCGCTGAACAGTCCCGGCAACGCGGCCGAAGCTTCAGCTTCCAATAGACCGCCCACGGCTTGGCTGCATAGGAGTGCATGAGCTCCACTGCGGGAAGATCAACGCTGCGCAGGCCGCGCAGCATGTTCAGCGCAACCGGAAAGAAAGTGATGTACCCGGAGATGATAATCCGCGATACCTGCTCATCGCGTACAATCCCGTAGATAATCGGCGCGAGCCCAAGAATCGGAATCATCTGTGAAGCAACCGCGTACGGGAAGGCGAGCTGTTCAACCGTTCTGGACAGGCTCATCAGCACAGCGAGCAGCACTCCGGCTGCGGCACCGATCAGAAAGCCTATACCGGCATTGCCGAAGGTCGCCCCGCCCTCCTTCAGCAATGTGCCGCTGTATTTCCACAAGGTTGCCGCCACCTCGTGCACATAAGGCAGCTTGGATTGGGCCAGCGGGGTCTTCACCACATGGAGCAGCATCCAGGAGACGGCTTCCCAAATCGCCAGCAGGCCGCAAATCCAGACGAGCAGCGGCAGATAACGGCTGCGGAGCAAGCTGTTCGCCTTCATCGCTACACCCCTTCAAAACTGTCGCGGATACGGGCGATCAGCTCAAAAAACTGCGGGCTGTTCCGCATCTCCGCTGTACGCGGGCGTGGCAGCGGAATATCGACAACAGCTGATAACCGGCCCGGATGCGGGGATAGCACGAACACTCTGTCCGAGAGGAAGATAGATTCAGGAATACTGTGAGTTACAAACACAATGGTGCTCTGCACCTTGCTCCAGACGGAGAGCAGCTCCTCATTCAGCCGCTCACGCGTAAATTCATCCAGTGCGGAGAACGGCTCATCCATCAGCAGAATTTCCGGCTCCATCGAGAGCGCTCGGGCGATGGCCACACGCTGCTGCATTCCTCCGCTGAGCTGCCACGGATACTTGTCGGCAAAGCCCCGCAGTCCCACAAGCTCCAGCAGTTCCAATGCCTTTTCCTCGCGGGCCGCCTTCTTGACTCCCATCAGCTCAAGCGGCAGCGTAATGTTGTGCTTGACCTTGCGCCAGTCATACAGCACCGGACTCTGAAAAACAATGCCGTACTTCTGGGCCAGCCTCGCTTCCTTCGCACTTTTTCCTGCTACCGTAACATTGCCCGCAGTTGGTGTCAGAAGATCTGCCATCAGTCTCAGCAGTGTTGTCTTGCCGCAGCCCGAGGGGCCCAGCAAAGAAACGAATTCGCCCTTGGCAATATTAAGGCTAACCTGATGCAGCGCCAGTACATCGGCACTCTCCGTCTGATAACGCATTTCGACGTTTTGCAGCTGTATCTCAGGAATCTTTGCCGCTACAAGTGACATATCCCGTTCCCCCTTCATTCCTGATCCGGATATTAATGTTAAATAAAATAACATATAATTCGTTTTTGATAAATGATTAAAGCTTCAATGTAGGATTAACTAACATCTTACACTCTGCTGTCCGGACACTCACTAGACAAAAAGTAAAATAGCGCCTGTGAAATTCCGTCACTTTGTCTAGGCGCGGGACCGGGATTGTTAAAGATTGCGGCGGATGCCGATATACATAGATGGGGGGGTTCACTCCCCCGACAGGACACTGCGGACTAAACGGGTAAGCCCGGAGGCCGAATGTTATCCATAACAAACTGTGTTACTATTTATGTATATCCTTGATCAAACAGGAGAAAATTCGCCGATGTGGAGCACTTATATCAACAGGCCCCGGCCTGCTTCAGCTGAACAGGCAATGGACGCCTGCCCTGTGAGGAGGCCGATGCCATGGGATCTTTAATTTCAAATTACATTGTTATCGTATCTGTATCCGGGGTGCTGAACGCGCTCCTTGCACTGTTTGCCTTTTATAAGAAGACTGATTTTGCCGGAATCAGGGCTTTTGTAGGCAGCTCCTTTTTCTCGGCCATTTACATCTTCGGCTTTGCTCTGGAGCTGTCGGGCAACTCCATGCAGGAAATCGGGTTCTGGATCAAGGTGGAGTATCTGGGCATGCCTTTTATCGCCCCCTGCAGCCTGCTTATGATTATGCATTTCGTGGGACTGGAGCGCCTGATTAACAAAAAGCTGCTGATTCCGCTCTTTGCTGTACCTATTATTTCCACTCTCCTGGTATGGACCAATGAGTATCACCATCTGTTCTACAAATCAATGGTGTTCCGGGAAGGTGCGCCTTCCCTGGTGGTTGATATTGTGATGGGCCCCTGGTATATTGTGCAGGGCAGCATGACCTTCGGCTCTATGCTTGCCGGGATGTGCCTGATTCTCTGGCAGTGGAACCGGATGAAGCGGGTGTACCGGCGGCAGATGATCACCATTTTTGTCGGGCAGTTTCTGCCGGCCATGGGAGCATTCCTCTATTTAATAGACAAGACCCCTTATGGCATGGACCCTGTCCCGGTCATTATGAGCGTGACCTCGACCCTGTACTTCTGGGCCATCCTGTCCAGAGGAATGCTGACCGCAGCTCCTATCGCCCGGGAAAACCTGTTCGAGAGCATGCGCGACGGAGTGCTGGTCACGGACCGTTTTGATATGCTGATTGATTACAACCGGGCTGCCACAGGGATGATGGAGGGCCTGGACTCCTCCGCAGTCGGGCGCTCTCTGGCCCAGCTGTTTCTGCCTGCGGGCAAGGATGCCGTCGATTACGTAATGAGTGCCGACCCGCTGCTGAGCGGGGAGCGGGAGCTAGCCTGGAATATAGGCGGAAGCACCTGTTATTATGAGGTCCGCTCTTCCCCTGTACTCAAGAAGGACGGGAGCGTTGCCGGCAGGATGATCATGCTGATCGATGTAACCGAACGGACTCTGCTGCAGGAAAAGCTCCGGCAGCTTGCTACAATTGACAGTCTGACCGGTATTTATAACCGGACTCATTTCATGGAGCTAAGCCGGGAGCTGCTGATTCAGGCGCAGGACAGCAAGAGTCCCTTTTCGATTATTCTGCTGGATATTGATTTCTTCAAAAACATCAATGACCGTTACGGCCACCAGTACGGCGACATGGCACTCCAGCATGTTGTAGGCGTATGCTCCAGGCATATCCGGGAAAGGGATGTATTCGGGCGGTATGGGGGAGAGGAATTTGTAATGTGCCTGCCGGACACCCCGCTGAAGCAGGCTGCCCTGCTGTCAGAGCAGATCCGCATCGATATGGAGCGCAGTCCCATGTATACGGTGTCCGGCCAGATTAATGTAACCGCCAGCTTCGGTGTAGTGGAGGCTCTCCCGCACAATGTATCCCTTGAGGAGCTGCTTTCCGAAGCCGATCATGCCCTGTACACCTCCAAGCGCAACGGACGCAACGCGGTGCACATATCCAGCGGAGCAGCAATCACGCATTTCATACCCTGACCAGCAAGCCTCGCAACTGAATATGCGTATATGAAGACAGCCCCGTTCGCCGGCGAACGGGGCTGTCTTCATCCTATATCTTGTTTGCAACAAATCTGCACAGGTCACTTGGCCCCTGCCATAAAATAATCCACGCCCTGCAGCAGGTCTGCCGGCAGTTCAGCCAGCTTTAACTCAGCCTTCAGTTCCAGCAGTACCCGTTCGCGGTCAGACCCGAAGGCATCCGCCAGCCGGGCCAGCCGTTCCCACGGTTCCAGGTCGGCCCGGAACGCCTGTCCGCTCATTGGAATACCATGAGACTCCACAAGCCAGTCTGCTCCAAACCCGTAGGCGGTATCCAGCAGCCTGAGAAACGCTGTACTGCTGTAGCTGCGCGGTCCGCCGTATACCGAAGGGCCAAGCGCATCACCTAGAAACAGCACTTTGTCCTCGCGGACATACAGCACACAGGAATCCGCAGAATGGTCGCCCCCGACATGACGGAGCTCACAGCTCACTTCTCCAAGATCAATTACAAGGCTGCCGGTAAAAAGAATATCAGGTTTCCCGACCGAAATCTGCCGGGCTTCCCCATATTCCAAACGGATATGCTGTACACTTTCTAAGCTGATAGTCCCTGCCTGCACCAGCTCCTCCATCTCATCATCCGACCAGCCCCGTCTGCTTAAACCGCCCAGTACCTCTGCCGTTTTCTCATGGGCGATGACCGGTACATTCCAGGCATTCATCCCGAAGCTGTGATCCCAGTGCCAATGCGTCAGTACCAGCAGGTCCGGACTGCGCACCCCGCGCCTGTCCAGTTCAGCACGGAAGCAGTCTGCGTGGGCAGGGGAAGCACCTGCATCCATTAATAAAGTCCGGTCCGCTCCGGCAATTGCCGCAAGCACCGGCCGGTCGGTTTCATGCTCTGCATGCATGATCAGAATATGCGGGCTGAGCTGTTCAAATCTGTGCTCCATTTTCCTGAATCCTCCTTTATATCGTTCATCAGGCCAATAAGACAGGCCTGCAAAGTATATCCCTGCGTTCTTTTGGCGATAACAGCACCCATAGCGTTCTGACCGGATGCCCGTCGCCTAAGCTCTCTTCCCCTTCATGTTGCATTATTTAGAGGCATTAATCAACACGCTTGTTTGCAGCAGCAGGGTTTAAGTTTAATAAGAGAATAGCTAATCTCCCCGCTCCTGTATACAAGACAACCGCAAGGAGGGAAATGCGATGATCAAGATCGGGCTAACCGGCTTCGGTGACCACGATGAGCTGTACGGCAAAATCAAGCCCGCCGAACGTCTGCCTGCCTACAGCGCCCATTTTCCCATCGTGGAAATTGACAGCTCCTTTTATGCGGTACAGCCGGTCCGGAATTATGTGAAATGGGCCTCACAGACCCCGGATAACTTCCAGTTTATTGTAAAAGCCTATCAGGGAATGACCGGGCATCTGCGCGGTAAAAAAAATTACTACGGTTCCACCGGTGAAATGTACGAGGCGTTTCATCATTCCATTGCCCCCGTACGCGAGGCCGGCAAGCTGGCCATGGCTCTCTTCCAGTTCCCGCCGTGGTTTGACTGTACCAAGGAGAACGTAGATTTTCTGCGTGAGGTCAAAGAACGGATGCTGGATGTTCCTTCAGCGGTGGAATTCCGCAATGAGTCCTGGTACAGCCCGGAAATGCGCGACAGAACGCTCGGCTTTCTGGAACGTGAGGGCTGGATTCACACTGTTGCCGATGAGCCGCAGGCGGGCTCAGGCTCCATCCCGATTGTACCTGTAGCGACAAATCCCGATATCACGTATATCCGGCTGCACGGCCGCAACGTCCAGGGCTGGAACCAGAGCAGCCATCCCGACTGGCGCAAGCTTCGCTATCTGTACCGTTACAGCACGGAGGAACTTACGGAATGGCGGGACCGCCTGCTGGAGCTGGAAAAAAGCTGCCGTGAGCTCTACGTGGTGTTCAACAACAACTCCGCCGGTGATGCTACTCCCAATGCCAAAGAGCTGCAGGCCCTCCTGGGCATTGACGGCGGACTGGCCCCGCTTCAGCTGGACCTGTTTAACTGATTACCCGGTCTACATATATAGGAGGTTACAGAGATGAAGAGAAACCATACGATGATGCAGTTTTTTGAGTGGCATGTTGAAGCGGACGGACTGCACTGGAAGCGGCTGGCTGAAATGGCCCCGGATATCAAGGCAGCCTATATCGATTCGGTCTGGGTTCCGCCTGTAACCAAGGCCGTCTCCGGCGAGGACACCGGGTATGGGGTGTACGATCTCTATGATCTGGGCGAATTCGACCAGAAAGGTACGGTCCGGACCAAATATGGCACGAAGCAGGAGCTGATCGAGGCGATTGCCGAGTGCCTGAAGAACGGTATCGCAGTCTACGTCGATCTCGTTATGAACCATAAAGCCGGTGCAGATGAGACAGAGACCTTCGAGGTAATTGAGGTGGATCCGAACGATCGCACCAAGGATATCTCCGAGCCTTTCGAAATTGAGGGCTGGACCAAATTCACCTTTCCGGGGCGCGGCGAGGAGTATTCCGCCTTCAAATGGGATCATACCCATTTTAACGGTACAGACTTTGACGCCAAGGAAGGCCGGACTGGAGTATTCCGGATCAACGGCCAGAACAGGGCCTGGAACCAGAATGTTGACGACGAATTCGGCAACTATGATTATCTGATGTTCGCTAACATTGACTATAGCCATGAGGATGTCAAGCGGGAGATGCTGGACTGGGGGAAATGGCTGGTCGATACCCTGCAGTGCAGCGGCTACCGGCTGGATGCCATCAAGCATATCAACCATGAGTATATTAAGGAGTTCGCCCAGGAAATGAAAAGAAAGCGCGGCGAGGACTTTTATATCGTCGGTGAGTTCTGGAACCCGAACCTTGAAGCCTGCCGCGAGTTCCTCAATACGGTTGATTATCAGATCGATTTATTCGATGTATCCCTGCATTATAAGCTCTATTCCGCTTCACTTGCCGGGCGGGACTTTGATCTGACGAAGATTTTTGAGGATACGCTGGTCCAGACCCATCCGCTGAATGCCGTAACCTTCGTGGACAACCATGATTCACAGCCTCATGAAGCGCTGGAGTCCTGGGTCGGCGACTGGTTCAAGCAGAGCGCGTACGCTCTAATCCTGCTCCGGCGTGACGGTTACCCTGTCGTCTTCTATGGCGATTATTATGGAATTGGCGGCCCGACCCCGGTAGAACCGAAGAAAGCTGCCATTGATCCGCTGCTGTATGCCCGTTATCACAAGGCTTACGGCGATCAGGATGATTATTTCGATCATCCCAACACCATCGGCTGGGTGCGCCGCGGTGTTGAGGAGCTCCCCGGCTCCGGCTGTGCCGTAGTCATCTCGAACGGCGATAATGGAGAGAAGCGGATGTTCCTCGGCGAAGAACGGGCCGGAGAGGTCTGGGAGGATTTCACCCGTAACCGTGAGGAGACCGTAACCATCGGCGAAGACGGTTGGGCTGTATTCCCGGTAAATGGCGGCAGTGTATCTGTCTGGGCGCTTCCGGATCAGGAGAGTACGGATCAGGAGCAGAGTACTAACAGTACGGAGAAGCATTAAAAACGAAATAGAAACAGCCGCGTCCTGAAAGGGACGGCGGCTGTTTGATTATTGTAATCCTGTAAGCTCTGCTGGTATCAGCCCGCTTAGCTGCTGATAGTCGGATGATCGCCTTCGGCCCAGCCCGCGTTATCGCTGTTCAGGATCCGCTCGATCGGATACACCTGCCGTACAGCAGTCACGACGCCTGCACAGAGAACTGCTTTGACGAGGTCGCCCGGGATGAACGGCCACATTCCTGCCGTCAGCGCCTTGGAAAGGGAGTCCATTCCTGTAGAATGGGCCAGCCACCATACACCTCCGGGATAGACCAGCAATGCGCCGAACACAATGTTGGCAGCCGCCAGTTTGGGAAACGTATATTTGTCCTGCCGCATACGCTGGGAGCACAGCCCAATCAGGAAAGCGGCAACCGGCCAGGAGAAAATATAGCCTGCCGTCGGCCCCACCAGCACCGCCACTCCGCCGCTGCCGCCCATAACCGGAAATCCGGCTGCACAAAGGCCGATAACGATCAGCACAGCCAGTGTTCCGTAGCGTGCTCCGAGTACCGCACCGGCCAGCATCACCGCCAGTGTCTGCAGTGTAATCGGCACGGCCGAAATAGGCAGATAGATCTTGAGGAAACTGAGTGCAATCATGACTCCGGCAAATAATGCGCTGAAGATCAGGCCGCGAGTCGTCCATTTTTTCATTGGAAGAAGGCCCCCCGTTTTTTTGAAACTACTATAACATCCCGGTCTGTATACATCAATGTTTAAATTTTTGCTATAATCAAGAGCAATTGTGGATGAATGGCGTCAAGGGAAGCAGGTAAACCGATGATTACAGCACAAAACATAACCTTCTCGTACCGGGACGGCCAGCGCCGGCTGCCGGTATTGCAGGGGATTTCCATACATATCAGCCGCGGCGAATGGGTAGCCCTGACCGGAGCGAACGGCTGCGGCAAGTCCTCTCTGGTTCGGATGTTCAACGGGCTGAATATTCCGGCTTCCGGCAGTCTGCATGCAGCCGGTCTTGATCTCCGGTCTGCAGTGAACCGTACTGCCGTGAAACAGCACATCCAGCTTGTATTCCAGAATCCCGAATCCCAGAACATCGGCTCCACGCCTTACGAGGATATTGCCTTCGGGCTGGAGAACCGGGGTCTGGACCGGGATGAAATGGATGCACAGATCCGCCGGGTACTGCAGCAGGTAGGACTGGCCCATAAATGGGCGGATGATATCACCACCCTCTCCGGCGGGGAACGCCAGCGGCTGGCTGTCGCCTGCTGCCTGGCGCTGCAGGCGGAGATGATTATCTTCGATGAGGCTACATCGATGCTGGACCCTGCCGGGCGGAGCCGCATTATGGCGCTGGCCAGAGATTTGTGGCGCCGGGGGACGACGATCCTGTGGGTTACCCAGCGGCCGGAGGAGCTCGCGGAGAGCCCGAGGGTCGCCGTAATGGAGCAGGGAACGCTGCGCTATGACGGCGATCCGCGCACACTGTTCTACAGCTCCGGGCTCCCCGAGCTGCTGGGCTGGGAACCGCCGCCGGTCATCCGTATCGGCCGGCTGCTGCAGTCGCGCGGCTGGCCCCCCGGGCTGCTCCCGCTATCCGAGCAGGAACTGGAGGCTGTGCTATGAGCATAAGGGCAGACAAGGTATCTTACCTGTACGATAGTACCGCTGCTCTGCAGGATGTTAATCTGGAGATCAGCCGGGGCACCCTGGCTGTTCTCTGCGGCGTGACCGGCAGCGGCAAATCGACCCTGCTGCGGCTGCTGGCCGGGCTGGACACGCCCACGTCAGGCAGGATTGTATATGCCGGCGGGTCAGGCGGGACGCCCAAGGTATCTATTGTGTTCCAGCAGCCGGAGACCCAGCTGTTCGCCGGCAGTGTACACAAAGAAATGGAATATGGCCTGGAGCAGCATGGCGTGCCTAAGGCACAGCGCCTGGAGTTAATCCGCAGCGCTTTGACCAGGGCCGGGCTGCCCTACGAAATATTCGCCGGGCGGTCCCCTTTTCTGCTCAGCGGGGGAGAGAAGCGGCGGCTGTGCATCGCCGCCGCCCTTGCCGTGCAGCCGGAGCTGCTGATTCTCGACGAGCCGACCGCGGGGCTTGATCCGCAGTCGGCTCACTCACTGCTGCAGCTGGTGCAGCAGCTGCGGGCAGAGGGCATCACTCTGATCATCGGCACACATGAGCTGGATACTCTGCTCCCGCTGGCTGATCAGGCGGTTGTAATGCACAGGGGAACTGTGCATTACAGCGGACCGGCCGCTCCGCTTGCAGCGGATCACCAGCTGCTCCGCTCGGCCGGGCTGGAGCCGCCTGCGTACTCGCGCATCGGGGACAGGCTCCGCCGGCAGGGGCTGCTGGCGGAGCAGCCGGGCAGCATCGGAGAGCTGCTGGCCGGGCTCGCTTCACTGCCGATGCCGGCACCTTCCGCAGCTGGCGTTACGGGCGGAGGTGCGGCGCAGACGCATAGGAATGGCGATGCTGCGGGAAGAAATTTGGCGAAGTTGCATATGTCTGGCGGTGCTGCGGACGGGGGTACGGCGGAGTCGTTTATGCCTAGCGATGCTGTGGACGGTAGTACAGCGGAGACGCATAGGCCTGGCGGTGCTGCAGACGAAGATAGGACGGTGGCGTATAGCCGGAAGGCTTCACACCGGATACGGTGGCAGAAGCTGGACCCCCGGGTGAAGTGGCTGGGGATGCTGCTTGGTTCACTCGTTGTACTGGGTATGGACAGCTTTCCGCCAGTGCTGCTGGCAAGCCTCCTTACCGGCGGATTAATCGGTTCGGCTGCGGTTCCCTGGAGCAGGACGGTCAGGTTCTTCCGTCCCTTCCTCCTGATGTTCCTGTTCCTGTGGCTGCTGTCTGCGCTTGACTGGACCTCCCCTGATTTCTCAATTGGACCTGCCGGCTTCAGCATCGAAGGAATGGCACGGGGAGGACTGAATGTGCTGCGCTTTCTGCTGCTGATCGCCCTCGGCTTCCTGTTCACGGAGACAACAACCGGTGCACCGCTGCGCGAAGCGCTGGAATGGGGCTTTACCCCGCTCAAGAAGCTTGGCCTCCGTACCCGGGGCTGGTCACTGGCCGTATCCGTTACCCTGCAATTTGTCCCCTGGATTCTCGGCAAGCTGGATCAGCTGCAGCTGGCGCTGAAGTCACGCGGCAAACCCCGGCAGGGACTTGCACGCTGGACCCCCCGCCAGATCGGGATGCTAATTGTCCCGCTCCTGATCCTTGTCATCAGCATGGGCGATGAGCTGGCCACAGCTGTCGAGTCCCGGGGGTATGACCCTAAAAAAGCCAGGACACCGGCATACACGCTGAACTGGAAGTCCGCGGATACGTTGGCGCTGGCTTGTGTTGTTCTTACTGCAGCTCTGCTGTGGTGGTTCTCGCTCATCAGCTGAGCTTATAGCTCAGCATATATTCCGTATGCTGGTCAATCACACCCAGCTGCGGATCATGCACGGTCCAGGCTCCCTGAATGCCCAGCTCCCGGCAGGCAAGCTCGAAATTGCAGGCGGCAATGCCAATATCGATCCGCTGCATTTCAAACCCGAGCTTATTCCCGCTGTAATTCGGGGTATGCTGCAGATAGAAATGAACCTGCTGCCGGTCTGCCGACAGCACAGCCCGCCACGGCTGCTTATTGGATGCCGACGGACCGAGCCGGACCATCTCCAGTGCAGCAGCCAGCCTTCCTGCGGACTCCGGTGCCAGCAGCTGCCCGAAACCGGAGTCATAGTATAACTCCCGCCAGGGCTTCTTCTGGTCAGCCTTGACCACATAACGCATAGTCGCGTCCAGCAGCCGCTGCTTCTCACGCGGGTAACCAAGCGGCGTAATGCAGGGAATAATCTCCCCCGGACGTAACTCCAGCTCGCGCGCGAACGATTTGCGGCTAAAGGTCCCGCCGATCCAGCAGGTGCCAAGGCCAAGGCCTGTAGCATACAGAATCAGCTTATGAAAAATATAGCCAAACTCCAGCAGTGCCTTCTGGTCATTTTGACAGACACCTACCAGATAGGCCTGCGGATTCTGGATAACGCCATAAGCGCCAAGCTTGACAGCTTTGCCCTCCCCATCCTCTCCTTTGGCCCAGACCCATTCAATCCGGGCCGTTCCACCGAAGGGACCTCGCAGATTCTCCTCCTCCCTTATATAATCCATAATGGATACATGGGCATTTTCTCCGATTGGGGTCGTCTCATAAGTGCGTACAGACTTACGCTTTTCTATAATATCCATTACCGCCATGTTCATAGGTTCAGCCCCTTTCGCTATATCAACTGTTACGTTAATGCGTTAGATCAGATCCAACATCTTGCCTTCCGGTACACTACTGATTGTCCAGGTTACTGATTTTTTGCAGATCGTACCTTTTTTCACATCCTAATTTTAACATTTTCACAAGTTGATGCATAGCCGCCCCGGCGTAATCTGAGCCCCCTTAGGAAAGTTAATCACATCTTACCCCCACTTATCCTTAAGGTTATACACATCTTATCCACAGCTGAGGACAAAATGTACTTTCCTGTTAAAGAACAAAACATAATCTGGTGAATCCGGTCCGCTCGATGAATGTAATGGCAGTCCAGACATAAAAAAGAGGACCTCCCTCACGGCAAAGGATGTCCTCTTTTTGAAATGGCTTATTGCAGTGCAGATCAGATCCGGATATCGAATCTTCCTTCACTGTCGGTTGTGGCTGTGGCAATCTGTGCGCTGCTTGCAGCCTTCAGCAGATTGGCGTCTGCGGGTTTTTCCGGCTGTGCGCTTTGAGCCGCCGCAGAAGAACTGCTGCTATTGGACTTTTGGGCGATCTGCGCTTCAATCTGTTTAATTTGCTGCTCAAGCTGCTTCGTTTTGGTTTCTTTAGTCTTCTCGTCATCCTTGCTGGCTTCGACCTTTTCGAGCTCGGCCTCCAGCTTCGCTTTTTGTTTCTCAAGTGCGCTGGTGTCAGTTGCACTGGATGAAGTATAGGAAGCGGAAGCGGTGGATGTTGCGGATGAAATATTCATGCCTGTTCCCCCTTTTCCCTTTCAATATATACCCTTTGGCATAATCTAACGTTAAAATGGGCTGAATGTTTGCTGAAAGTAAGAAAAGGAGGCGGTCCGTTAAGCCTGTTTCTCCAGGTCCGGAGCTGCGGCAGGCCGCGGTTTCCGGTTGACCAGCATTACACTCAGCAGAATAATGACCAGGCCTGCCAGTGTATTAGCATAAATGGGCTCATTCAGAAACAGCGCACCCCACATCAGGCCAAAGACCGGCACCAGAAAGGTAACACTTACCGTTTTCACTGCACCCACACTCTGAATCAGGTAAAAATACAACAGGTACGCCACAGCCGTACAAACAAGAGACAGGCCGAGCACGGAGTAGACTGCTGCAGCAGACGGCAGATGCCGGGGAGCGAAAATAACCGCCAGCGGGAGCAGGACAACAGCAGCACCGAGCTGCTGGCCGGCTGCAAGCGTAAGCGGTGCCAGATCCCGGCCGACCCGCGAAGCGTAGAGACCGCCAAGGCCATAGGCCAGTGCTGCCCCGAGTGAAAAAAGGACGGACAGCAGCGTCTTTCCGGCCAGCGGTACCGGGCTCCAGCCGACCAGAACCGCTACGCCTGCAAGACCGATAATCAAACCGACGGATTTGGACAGGCCCGGCTTCTCGCCCCGGATGCCCCAGGCGGCAAGCGCCGTGAACATAGGGGTCGTAGCATTAAGAATCGCTGCCAGCGAAGCGTTAAGCTCAAGCTCTGCCATGCAGATCAGCGTGAACGGCAGTGCAGCGTTCAAGGCACCCAGCAGCAGGAACGGCTTCCAGTGCCGCAGAAGCCCCAGCTGCCTGCGGGTTATCCTTGCATACAGCAGCAAGGCGGCCGCTGCCAGCGCCACCCGGAGCTCGGTTGTAAACACCGGCCCCAGCTCGGGAGAGGCGATCCGCATGAACAGAAACGATGCGCCCCAGGCAAAGGCGAGCAGGAGCAGGACTGTAAAGTCTTTTCGGCTCATTGCCGTCCTCCTTTTCGGCCTCTGCAGAGCAGCAGGTAAGACAGGACGGACAAAAGACCGGCGGAGGCGATCACAATGGCCATCGGCAGCGCTGTTTCATCTCCGCCGATACCGACCAGCGGAGCGACACAGCCGCCAAAAAGCAGCGGGAGCAGTCCGAGCAGCGCCGAAGCGCTGCCTGCCGCCTCCGCCTGATCCTGCATTGCCAGTGAAAAGGTCGTTGTGCTGATCATCCCGACGCTGGACACAACAGCAAGCAGGCAGATGAGAATCGGCCATATGCCGCCGCCGGCCAGAATTGTAACCAGCAGGAGGACTCCGCCGAGCGCACAGAGCAGCAGACCGCTGGCCAGAAGCCTGCGCTCGCCGTATCTGCCGGACAATCTGCCGGCGATTTGTCCGGTAATAATAATGCCAAGCCCGTTAACGGCAAAGATCAGGCTGTACATCTGCGGCGAAACCCCGAACATATTTTGCAGCACAAAGGAAGAACCGGAAATATAAGCGAACATGGCCGCCATTACAAAGCTCTGGGATAGCGCGTATCCCATAAACCGCCCGTTGCGGAGCAGACCGCGGAAGGTGAGCAGCGTGCCTTTCAGGCCGCTTTTTACGCGCCGTTCCTTGGGCAGCGTCTCCGGAAGGCGCAGCAGAATCGTTGCACAAAAAAGCAGACCGGCCGCAAAAAGCACAAAGAACACCCCCTGCCAGGTCGTTACTCTCAGCAGCTGTCCGCCGATAATCGGCGCAAGAATCGGCCCCAGCCCGTTAACAATCATCAGGAGCGCAAAGAATTTGGTCAATTCGGAGCCGCTATACAGATCACGGACTGCAGCGCGCGAGATGACCACGCCTACGGAGCCGGCCAGCCCCTGGATGAAACGCAGTACAATCAAAAGGCCGATCGACGGGCTGAAGGCACACAGCAGGGAGGATACGGTATAAATCAGCATGCCGATCAGCAGCGGGCCGCGGCGGCCGTGAACATCGCTCAGCGGACCCGCCACCAGCTGCCCGGAGGCCAGTCCCAGCAGAAAGAATGTCAGGCTAAGCTGTACCAGCGCAGCGCTGGTCTCAAAATGCCGGGCCAGCTCCGGCAGGGCCGGCAAATACATGTCGATCGACAGCGGGCCGATTGTAGCAATCGCCCCCAGTATAACGGCCAGCTGCAGCCGCTGGCTGCGGGACGGACCCTCTGCCGCAAGCATGCGGCTATCCATCTTTTCTCTAATCATTTTTCTATGACGCCAACCTTTCTCCAGCAGCCTTAACAGCCTGTTTTTAGTAATCTTCATACTACCTGATCGGGGAGGGAAGATTCAATGCTTTTTAAGCGGAGCCGGCAGGCATAGAAAAAGGACTCCTGAAAGGAGCCCTGCCGCCTACTGCGCCCTGCGCAGATTATATTCGGTGTATGCCTCGCAGATCAGGCCGTATGCCAGCGCAGTGTCTGCTATGATCGCTTTGCGTCTGGCTTTTAGCACAATTTGCTCAATATCGGCAAAGCTGCAGCCGGCCAGCAGGCCTGCGGTTTCCTCCACCATCCCTTGCATATCCTGCTCCCTGCCGAGCAGCAGCCCGATGTACAGCCTTCTGTCCTCCTCACCCGGAGATGAATAGGTCATCCTCGTATCGAAACGGCGCCACACCGCCGGGTCCAGCTCCTCCTCAAGATTGGTTGCAGCCATAAACACACTGTCACCCGCGAACTCGTCGAGACACTGCAGCAGTGTATTAACTACACGTGCCATCTCCTTCACCTCATCCCCGGAGTCGCGCATCCGCCCCAGCACATCAAATTCATCAAGAAACAGCACACAGGGCACCCCGGCAGCATAGTCAAAAATCTTCCGCACATTGCTGGCCGTCTCCCCCAAATGGCTGTGAATCACCGTATCCAGCCGGACCAGGACAAGCGGCAGGTCCAGCTGATGGGCCAGGTGAAAAGCAGTCAGCGTCTTGCCCGTGCCGGGAGGCCCGAACATCACCAGCTTATTGGGCAGAGGCACATCTGCTGCAGCAAACCGCTCCTTCATACCGAGAATCGTAATGAACTCATCGACAATTGTGCGGTTCTGCCCGCTCAACACAATGTGCCTCGCCTTGCGCGCACATTCCTTCGGCGTATATACACTTGCCATATCCAGCCCCTTAGCCCTCGGGAGCCGGGCCTGGCTGTTATTTTTCTTGCTGCTGTTCACGTTATAGTATGCTCCTTATAGTTAAAGTCTGATCGCAATTTAATAGTAATTATTACTATTAAAATCATATCAGAGTTTGGAGCAGAATGCTACCCGGGGCTGGATGCGGAAGTTATAGAGATAAATCTTATTGATGGCAACGGTGGCAGGCTCGGTTTGCTCCGTTAGTGGGATAAATCCCTCTAATGGTAACGGTGGCGGGCTCGGTTTGCTCCGTTAGTGGGTTAAATCCCTCTAATCGCACCAGAAGCGGGCTGCGTTCGAGCCATTAGTGGGATAAATCCCTCTAATCGCACCAGAAGCGGGCTGCGTTTGACTCATTAGTGGAAAAAATCCCTCTAATCGCACCAGAAGCGGGCTGCTTTTGACCCATTAGTGGGAAAATCCCTCTAATCGCTCCAGAAGCGGGCTGCTTTGACCATTAATGGGAAAATCCCTCTATTAGCAGGGGCAGCGCGGCTGAGTGTGCATTTTAGAGGGACAAAAATGTAAAAAACTGCCCGCAGGAGCTCCCAAGAGTGCATTCCCCTCTTGTCGGCCCTGCGGGCAGTTGCGTCACAAGCATTGTGCCAATGGTGTTGCTGATATGCTGGTGTTGCTAGTGTAAGCTGGTGTTACTAGTTTACTGGTGCCATTGGTGTTACCAATATCACCTGGTATTGTGTTGTTGATTTACACTGATGTACTAGATTTGCTGGTTATTTTATTGCTCGTGTCAATGGTTTTTGTGTTACTGCTTCAGGTACTACTGGTTCTTATGTTACTGGTCTTTCTCTTTCCGGGACTACTAGTGTTACCGGTGCTAATAGTGTTGCTGGTGCTAATAGTGTTGCTGGTGTGCTGGTGTGCTGGTGTGCTGGTGTGCTGGTGTGCTGGTGTTACTGGTGTTACTGGTGTTGTTAGTGTTGCTGGTGCTACTGGTGCTACTGGTGCTACCGGTATTGCAACTCTTATACTCACCGTAAGCACCCTCTACGCCAAACCTTACTTCCGCTGCTGCTCAAGCCAGTTTCTGGCCGCTTCGACCTCAGCCGTGCTCAGGCGGTGACCCTGGTTGCCCCAATGGGTGGCAACTTCGGCTCCGGCGCCCTGCAGCAGCTGCTCCAGCTCCCGGGTTTCGTCGGCCCGGATCAGCGGGTCATTGGTGCCGGCGCCAATGAAGACAGCGGCGCCTGCCAGGGAAGGCCATTCCAGTCCGCGCAGCGGAACCATCGGGTGCAGCAGCACCGCCGAGCGGAAAACCGGCCCGTAATGGAGCAGCAGGCTGCCGGCAATATTGGCTCCGTTGGAGTAACCTACAGCAACGAGATTACTGCTGTCGAAGCCGTATTGCTCCGCTGCGCTGTCCAGGAACTGCTTCACTTCATGTGTGCGGAAGACGAGGTCCTCCTCATCGAATACACCTTCTGCTAGACGTCGGAAGTAACGCGACATGCCGTTTTCCAGTACATTTCCCCGGATGCCCAGCACCGAGGAGCCGGGAGACAGCATTTCTGCCAGCGGAAGCAGGTCATGCTCATTGCCTCCGGTGCCATGGAACAATACAAGGGTCGGCCGGCTGGCATCTGTACCTTTTTTATAAATATGAATCATACCTGATTCGCCTCCACTTCACGGATTTCAAAAGGACTCAGCTTGGCTTCAATTACGTCACGGTTCGGTTCGAACCAGGCCGCAGCATCAGCTTCTGGCCCAGCTTATCCGGCTCCTCATCGCGGGCAAAGCCCGGAGGATCGGTAGCAATCTCGAACAGGATACCGCCTTCCTCGCGGAAGTAAATGGCGTTGAAATACTGGCGGTCCTGCACCGGCGTAGGCTGATAGCCATGGCTCTGTACAGTGCGGCCCCACTGAAGCTGCTCGGCATCATCTTTGGCGCGCCAGGCGATATGGTGCACAGTGCCTGTGCCTCCGCCGCCCTGCGGTACCGGTGTGGTTTTGAGGTCAATAATATTGCCGATGTCAGCAGAAGAACGGTAGCGGATATACCCGTCGCCTTCGGCAATCTGCTCAAGGCCCAGTGTACGGGTCAGCGTATCGGCTGTTTTAACAGGATTCATGCTGTAGAGCACTGCGCCGCCAAAGCCTTTAATCGCATACTCGGCAGGCACTCCCCCGAAGGACCAGGTGCTAAGCGCGCCGGATTCACGTTCTACCAGCTCGATCCGCAGCCCGTCATAATCAGCGAACGAAAGGTACGCTTCCGAAATCCGGGTTACTTTGGTTACTGGAATCCGGTAGTCAGCCAGCCGCTGCTCCCAAAAGCCCAGCGAGCCAGCCGGCACAGCGTAGGTAGTTACGCCAACCTGGCCGCCGCCGATTCTTCCTTTGCGTCCGGTTGCCCAAGGGAAGAAGGTGATAATGGTACCCGGAGAACCGTGCTCATCCCCGAAATAGAGATGGTAGACCTCTGGCGCATCAAAGTTGATCGTCTTTTTTACAAGTCTTAGTCCAAGAATCCCGGCGTAGAAATCAGCATTCTGCTGCGCATCTCTGACAAAAGCGGTAATATGGTGAATCCCTGCAGTCTGAAGGGTCATTATATCCATCTCCTTAAAGGTTTTTTGGTAAATTGATAAGCTCTATGCAAATACGTTCCGCATTTCCGAAAATGTTATGAAACCAGTATTAGCTAACGGGGACATTCCCCGGCTCAGTTAAAAAAGAGGGCATCCAGCGAAATCGAACCTGGACCTGTCAACGCTACCGCTACTGCAACAACCAGGACGGTCAGCGGGAACTCAATTCCGTTAGCCGTCGACCAGAAGCCGTTCGGAGCATGAACCTTAATAATCGCCCCGAGCATCGTTGCCGCAATCAATACCGCCGCCACTGGTGTCAGCAATCCTGCTGTGAACAGCACCCCGCCAACCAGCTCCATAATTCCGGCTGCGACTGCCATTGCAACTCCCGGTTTGATCCCGATGGATTCCATCCAGCCCCCCGTTCCTTTTGGACCATAGCCGCCAAACCAGCCAAACAGCTTTTGTGCGCCATGACCGATAAAAGCAACCCCGATAACCAATCTCAACAATAATAATCCTACACTAACCATATTAAACACTCTCCATTCTCTTCTTTTTAATTATCTTAACATTAAGATATGAGCTAAATTTTTTTGGCATAAGCCATCCTCTATATATCCTTCTTACTCCCGCTGCCGATTCGGCTGCCAATACAACCTCAATCAGGCTAAAAGGGCTCTGTCTGAGCCAAGGCTCACTATGGCGCTTTTTGATCTGTCCAGTCCTCTTAATCCCGCACATCGTTAACTGCAAGCTGTATGAACTAACTTACCGGAGATTTAAAATACCGGCACCGGCTGAGCTTACTATCAGAGCATGCTCCAACGCGGGTATGCCAGCACGCCCAGCCGTACAATTCCAAAGAAATTCTACACGCCTTTGCCCAGCTTCTTGAGCAGTTCGATCGTCTGCTTCTTCTCGTCCTCGTCCAGTCCGCCCATCAGGCCGTGAATCGAGGCGACATGCTTGGGAAAAATATCGTCAAACAGCTCGCGGCCCGCCTCTGTAATCTCGGCATAGGTCACCCGGCGGTCCTCATCACAAGGCACACGCTTCAGCAGCCCCCGCTTCTCCAGCTTGTCGATGTTATAGGTGATGCTTCCGCTGGTTACCAGAATCTTCTCTCCGATCTGCTGAAGCGGAATCCGTGTCCGGTGGTACAGCACCTCCAGCACCATGAATTCAGCTGATGCCAGGCCATGGCTCTTCATATCCCTGACTGCGTGATCCATCAGACTCTTATATGCTTTGGACAACACAACGAACAGCTTCAGTGAGGCCGCCTGATCCAGGTCCGGGCTGCCGGTTGTTTTGTTTATAAGTTCATTATAGTCGCTCATCTTGTACACCTCCGCTCTCTGTACTGTCCGGTCACTCCGGAGAATGAACCGCTCATCCTTTATGTCTTTAAGTTAATTATCTTTAAGTTAAGATAAATATACGCCATCCATTCTCTATTGTCAACTACTCATTGCAAAATTAATCCCGCCGGGGTTTGACCTCCCTTTCAAAACGGCGTATCCTTTGGGTTACGGTGCTGACGAGGCCGGCTGCTGCTGTGTACCGGAGCCTGGAGGATCGTCTATACATAAAATACCCGGATCCGTCAGGGACAAACAAGAGCCGTCACAAGCAGAAACGGCTTCTCCGTCCTTCAGGGGAGGCAGCAACCGTTTCTGCGAGAAATATAACGAGTATTGATAGCGAAGAACCTATAAATTCTTATATTTTTCAAATGACGCTCCGGCCCTCTACAGCTTATAAACCGCAAGCCTTATTAAAAAGCTTCATTCCCAATACATTCTATTCTCTTCTATGAAAGGAGACCTCTCAGTGAACGATAACATTCAATCCCGCTCCGGGTCTGCCGCGGGACAAGACCCGGCTACGCGCGTGCTGATCGTGACGGCAGTCGCGGCTGAGCTCGAAGCCATCCTCCGCGGCCTGGGC
>NZ_LRAC01000148.1 GCF_001517085.1 Paenibacillus sp. DMB5 | reverse complement strand
CCTGCGGCAGCGGCAGCGCTCAGGCGGGCGTCACGTCCGCCGCAGCAGCGCCAGTTCCTGCGCTGCCGCCGGAGCCTCCGGTGCCGCCGGGGCTGCCGGACTCCGTATCGTCCGGCCTCAGCACTGCCAGGTCATACACCCGTGATCTGCCGTTCACGCTCACAGTCAGCAGGGTATTCCCTGCTGCAACAGCCTGCAGCCTGCCGTCCTTAAAGCCGGCTATACCAGCTTCCGCGAAGCTCCATTCAGCCTGCTCAGTAATGTCTGCGCCAGTCTGATCAAGCACCTGCAGCCCGGCAGCTGTGCCCTGCTTCAGAGTAAACGGCCCCGTCTGCCCGTTAGCCAGCTTCACTGTGAACGGCTTAACGGCAGTTGCGATACCCTGATTCTTCTCGCGGACAGTGAACCCGGCTGCAGGATTTGCCAGCAGGTTCATCCGCTCCCCGCGGATAATCAGATTATCAATCAGCAGGCTGCCGGTTAGGTCAGGCGTCACTTCCACACCGTTTGTGCCTGCCCCGTCAATCACGTTGTCCGTGAGCACAACTCCATCCAGCTTCATATTGCCGTGCACGACCAGTCCCGAGTAGGTACTGTCCAGTATAGTATTGCTGCGGATCTGCACATCGGCATTCAGATTGCTTTCTCCTGCATACAGCCAGATCGCCCCTAAGTTGACGCCATAACCGGAATCATAGCTGCCGGTGCGCAGCAGCGTATTGCGCTCCACCACTGTAGTTCCCTGGAACGGTTCAGCCGAGAAACGGGTCGATACAGCAATACCCGCACCGTTCGTTACGGTGTCTTTAACGATATTATCCTGGATTATGTTGTCCCGGCCGCCAAAGACAACGATATTATCCGCCAGCCAAGGCAGTGCAACGGTATTGAAGCGGGCTGTATTATTGAAGCTTGGCGTCCGCTCGCTGCCGTTAACGTCACTCAGTTTGTCATCGGTAAAAGACCACATGGCAATCCCGTCATCTCCCGGATAACGGATGTCGCTCTGCTCCATCATGCTGTTGCCTGTGCCCACGGCAAAGTTAATGCCGTCCGCCATCAGGTTGCGGATACGCAGGCCGACCATATGCAGGCCGTCTGTCCGGGCTTTCTCGCCTCCCGGCTGGGTCAGCCATAATCCGGCCTTCGTATGCTCGATCCAGACATTCTGGATGAGCGAGCCCTGCCCGAATGCCCCGTGAAAAGCGTTCGTAACTGCCTCATCGTCACGCACATTAATCCCGCCGTCAATCAGGAGATCATGGACGCGGACCTCGCCTCCGTGACCGTAGAACTTGGCCCCGTTCAGCGTTGTGTACCATATCCCTGCCCCTCGGATGTCTGCATTGTCCAGATCAAGCAGTCCGTCGCCCACATTGAAGCTGCCTGCCGGGAACCAGACGCCGCTTCCGGCTGCTTCTGCCGCAGCCAGTGCAGCCTTAAAGCCGGCTGTATCATCGCCCTCATCATCAGGGACTGCGCCGTAATCGGTCACAGACAGATAGCCTTCGGGCATCTCCAGTGCAGGGGCAACCTGCTCCAGCTCTGCCAGATCAATAACATAAGAGGCTGCCTGATCCTGCGCACTTTTCTCCAGACGGATTACAGCGCCTGCCGGAGCATCGCCGATCAGGGCGTGAATCTCGTCAAAGAAGCGGTGCCCGCTGCCCTGACGGGGATCATTTGACCATGGATAGCTGCCGTATTCCCAGGCATATTTGGAGGTCAGGCTCAGCTCCTGCCGTTTGCCGTTCACCACCAGCGTCAGCGTCTCCTGTGCACCTGCCCCGTCCGGACTGTCCGGGATGGAATAACGGAGCACGATGGAATTTGCAGGTTCAGCCAGGGTGAACTCGATGTAATCTCCGGTATTCTTAAGAACTACCGCCTGCCGCCCGGAAGCTTCTGAGGCTACGCTGCGGTATTTGCGGGACGGGCCAATAAGCCCGCCGTTCGTAACGGCATCCTCTGCCTCATAGCTGATATAAGGAACTGTAGCCCCGCGGTAGGCTTTGGCTACACTGTCCCTGACTGTGAGACTGTCAACGTATACCTTGCTCCAGTCTTCACCTCCGCTGCTGATCGTAACGGTGTTAATACCAGCCCTCAGCGCAAGCTTTACACTTACCGTGTGCCAGTCACTGGCAACCGGCAACTTGGCCGCACCCTGCGGAAGCCCGTTCACCGTTACATCCAGGGCTGCATCTGCAGAAGCTGCATACTTATAGCGGAGTACCGCACTATACTCTCCAGCCTGCTCTGCATTTACAGCAAAACGAAGCAGTCCGCTGCCATGAAAGGCATCCTTGCCGGGATACACAATATCCTTGGCCACCGGCACGAAGCTCCACTGCTCGTTGCCGTCCACTGCGAACACAGCGCCCTTGTCTGCGCTGCTGATCAGAGTACGGCCAAGCTTCTCTTCCATATACCACTGCGAGGCCTCCCCGCCGCCGGAAGCCAGCTGGGCAGCACCTTTTGCATCAAGTGAGAGATAATGTCCTGTCTGCATATTTTTAATCCTTTTGCGGCCGTTAACATCCTGCACCAGCCACTCTGCCTTAGCAGTCAAGTCCTTACTGTCTGCATAAACCGGCTGGCCATCCTCCTCTGCAAGGACTTTCCCTGCACGTGATTGCGGTACGATCCTCACAATGTTGGTATCATTTTGCACTGGTGTGGAGGTATCGCTGTTCCGCGCCTCACCGGCCGGACTGTTAAATTCGGCCGGTGCTGCTTCCAGCGCCCACTGCGCAGATGCTTCGCTGTCCAGCAGCAGGGCACGCTCAGCATAGCCGGTTTTATTGCTCAGATTAATCAGTTCATCATCATAATCCCCATATAGACTGCGGATCAGGTAATTCCGGTAATCTGCAGCCAGACTGACTTTCCAGGAAGAGGCACCGTGCGTATCCGGCTCAGCGCTGCTTTCCAGGAACGAATAATCCTCATTCAGCGTCAGATAATGACCGGTGGCCCGGTTCACAATGAACTGACCGCCCGCTCCGTCCGAAATGATCCAGTGCGAGTAACCGTTATCCGCCGCGGGCTGTCCGTACAGCACTACACCATGCTCATTCTCATAGAGGTAGTCGCCGGTCTGTGCATTCTTGAATCTTACCGGATCAGCCGGAACAGCCGGCGGAGCTTCTGTTACCGCTTCGGCGGTGAACTGTGCACTGTCCATACCGGCGGCTCCGGCAGCCTTGCTGATCCTGATGACCGGCTCGCCGTCCGTACCGGATGTACCGTACAGATAATGGCCCGCCCAGGCGCTTTTAATAGTAGAAACGCCCGTTGGCTGCATATCTACCACCCACCGGATGCTGGCCCAGACATCATAGACCGTCTGCTCTGTAGGTACAGCCAGCTCAGGGCTCTCCTGCTCGATAGCCTCTCCGAAATTCTGCAGCGAGAGATATCTGCCTGTGCCCCTGTTCTTAATCTTAACCGCCCCGCCCGCGCCCGGGATTTCCTGCAGCTGCCACACAAAGCTGTCATCCTCCAGGTCAAGCGTACCGTATGTCGCCTGGCCGACCGTCATGTCAACATCAGCAGCGGCAGCAACGTCCGCTACGGAGTGCAAATCTGCCTGCTCCTCATCATTTCCCGGCTTCGTTGTCTGCCGGGCATACACGTCCTCCGTAACCGTAGCGCCGCGTTCTGTCACCTTCCGCTCATTCTCCTGCACAGCCGGAACAGGACCGTCCTGCAAATACTGCCCTTCCCCGTTCACACTGTTAAGTTTGAAGCGGAACAGATCCTGCTTCTTCTCCGTCACCGCGACGAATCTCCATTTCGGGCTGCCCCAATCCGGATTAATGACACCGTACTCGGCATATTTGGTCAGGTTTTGCAGGGAAATATATTTCTCCGGCCGTTTTCCCGGCTCCTTATCGAGCACACTGGAAATAACGTAGGTGCTGTCACCAGTATTTTTTCCGGTCCAGATATAGGCCTGATCCACATTCGCTTTGTCCGCCAGCGGGCTCACCTGGATATGTCCGTCCGGCATCTGCGCTATATTGATGTAGTGGCCGGTCTTACGGTTCTTGAACAGCTTGCGGCCGTTATACTTTTCCACCAGCCACTGGTCAGAGCCGTCCTCCTGCATATTGCCGTATTTCAGCAGCCCTTCCTTGCTCTCGTACCAGTAAAAAGACTGCCAGCCGTTCTGAATCCGGTAATAATGCTCGGCGTTATCTGTCGGAGTGCCTGGGTCCAGCAGCTGCCACTGCGCCGCAAGTGAACTAGCATCCGTACCGGCTCCAGCCCCGCCGCCTGCCAGCATCGCCAGATAGACGCCCGGACTCTGCACATTTTCAATCGTCTGATAATCATCGTAATCATCCGATTCATTGAACACCCACCGGTCGGAAAGCATACTTCCGCTGAGTGTGAGCGCTTTTACCGTATCCCCTGTGTATGAGAGATAATGGCCGCTCGCCGCATTACGTATCCGTTTATGGCCGTCATAATCCTCGGCATACCATAAATAGCTGTTCTCATTTGCCGCATCCGGCGTAATTGCCCCATGAGCTAACATGCCGCCGGAAGCCTCATAGATATAATCCGCCGCCGTCTGCGCATCGGTATAGGCGGCTATCCGCACAGGCTGCAGCCCGGTAACCGGTACGATACTCCACTGCGCACTGTGATTGCCTGCCCAGCCCGGCCAGTTGTTGGAGCGCACATTGTTGTCGTCTCCGTATTGGGGATTCAGCCACAGCTCTTTGCCCCCGTCGGTCAGCCCGTGGTTGCGAAGTGTGATATAGCCTGCCCCGTCTTCACCGGGAGCGGCCTCCTGAATCCATTCACTTAATCCTTTATGCGCCGGATCAATAGCATCAGCAAAAACACCAAACCAGTGCTCCGTGTTCTGCTTGATGTAATGCCCTGTCGCACGGTTGCGGATGGTCAAGGTTCCGGCATTCTCTCCCGGCTCCAGAAACCACTGCGCGGCCTCATTGCCCAGCGCTGCTTTGCCATAAAGGACTTTTCCGTCCTCTTCATACATAACCTGCCCGGGGCGCATCCGGCTCTCCAGCCGCACCGCCGGCGCTGCGCTCAGATCAATAAAAGCCCACTGCGGGCTCTCAAAGGTCACATTAATATCCGAGCTGACCTGGGCATAGCCGAGCTGATTTTCCTGATGGATGACCAACTTGCCCTCGGGCGCAGTAGCACTGCGGATGACCATATAACCGCTTCTGTTCGAAAGATCAATCAGCCACTGTTCGGATGCGCTCCCTCCACCCGCACTAGCCGCTGCTTTCAAGGAATCCTCTTTGCCGGCATTACCGGCGAGTGTGATGTAGTGGCCTGTTTTGACATTTTTGATCCGTGATACACCCTCCGTGGTTTCCACATTCCAATGCGCAGAGGTATCTGCCGGATTCGTCATTCCGTAACGGACGATCCCCCCGCTGGTCTCGTAGAGATAATTGCTTTTCCACTTGTTCTTGATCAGGACTGTGCCTGCCGGAATTTGCCCTGCCCCAGTTCCCCCGGCACCTGCAGCCTCCGCCGGACTTCCTCCCGCGCCAAAAGCAGACAGATCCGGAAGCATAAGCAGCAGCACCAGCAGCCCCGCCACCAGTGACCTGAACCGTTTCATAAATGCGCCCCCTCTAAGCCAAAATGGACTTCCCTTTCATCTTAGGTTGATAGCGTTTGCAAAACGAGGTGTGATTGTACTCGGCACAGGTGTATTTTTACGGATATCTGTCTGGCCGGACAGTATGCTCTATCGTCATAGTCTTATATTAGAGTACAAAAAAACAGCAGCCCCGGAAAAGCAATGTTAAGCTCATCCGGACTGCCCTATATTATAGAAGGAACTTTTTTCCTCCAGCACAGAATGTTTGTTTGCATTCAGGAGAGAGTTTACCGCATAATAATTACCAGATGAAGGTAATCTTCATTTATATACGTTTGTTACCTGGAGGCATTCATGAAGAACAAGACGGATAAAGTTGAAAAAATCGATAAAATCGAACCCCCAAAAATCCCTGACCCCGCTCTTCTGCCGCTGCAGCCTATAGATGCACTGCAGACCAAAGAGGAATACAGCCGCTGCCAGATCAGCGATATTCAACTGGAGTATCAGGAAGCCGAGAAGGTCTCTTTTGACAAGGTATTATTCAAAAATGTTACCATCAGCGAATCCTCACTCCGCGCCATTGAGCTAACGGATGTGATCTTTGAGAACTGCGACCTCTCTAATGTAAATTTCAGTGAAGCCTTCGTCCACCGGACTGAGTTCAGACATTGTAAAATGATCGGAACCGACTTTACCCGCGCCCGCTTCCAGAATGTCTCTGTGATGGATTCACTCTGCGATTTTGCCAGCTTCCGGTTCGGCAAGCTCAAGCTTACCGCCTTCGGGCAGTGCTCACTGAACAGCGCTGATTATTATCAGGCCGACTTTCAGAAAGTAGCGTTTGAGGACTGCAAAATCGACCAGGCCGTCATGGCCGGAGTCAGGCTGAAGGATACCGATCTGAGCAGCTGCGAATTCACCGGACTGCTGGTGGACCTTGAGGACCTGCCGGGCTGCATTATTTCTGCGGATCAGGCGGCTTCTTTTGCCGGGCTGCTGGGCCTTGTCATTAAATAACGGATTATTTGCCGGCTTCCAGCGTCATCAGCTTCAGCTTGCCGGCACATTTGCCGCAGCGGTAGCGTGCCGGATCGGCCCGCCGTTTGCGCGGATATTCTATGGCACAGTCCGTGCACACCAGCTTGTACCGGTAAGGCTGCGGCTTACGCGCCTTGGCTCCGGGGAGGGTCTGACAATAGCGGCTGCCGCCGACTTTGGCCAGCAGACTTTTAAAATCGGCATCCCGGTGCATATATCCCCGCTTCGCCAGGTGCAGGTGATAGTGGCAGAGCTCATGCTTGATGATTTTTTCCGTCTCCTCATGTCCATGGATGGCAAGCTGCTGCGGATTAATCTCTATATTATGACTTTTGGTAAAATACCGTCCGCCCGTCGTCGTCAGTCTGCTGTTAAAGCTGGCCTTGTGCCGGAACGGCACGCCGAAGCTGCTGAGCGATACCCGCTCGATCCACTGCTGCAGCTCCTCGTTGCTCATACTGATGCTGGTACCGGTCATAGCGTCCGCCCCCTTTTTTAAATATGCAAAATAACATCACCACTTGAATTGTAACTTGCCCATAGGCTACACTGTCAAGAAGGAAGACAAGTTCGGAGGGAGACATGGGGAATGCCGAAAATGCGGTATGTAATTTTGCAGCAGCATAAGGAACTGCAATTTGTAGAAATGCCTGAGGAGTATGCGTACCAGCTTAGTGCGCTAAATCTGCGCCTGAATAAGGAGATTGCCAAGCTGACCGCTGACAATGTGCCGGATCTGCCGCTGGCTGTTGCGGAATGCGACGCGCTGGAGCTTTTGCGTGAAGGGGATGTGCTGGAGTCCGGGCTGGGGTATATCAACCGGCTGGAGAGCGCTTTTGCCTCCATTCAGGAGAAGGAATATCCGCTAATCTCGCTGCTGACCGAAATCCGCGCCCTGCAGGCACAGCTGGAGCAGTGGTACGAAGAGGAAGAAGAAGGCGTACACTAACCTTTTTGCAAGAGCCAAATTATGAACTGCTGCCGCACCTTTGGGCGCCTTTGCCCATATGCTATCTGTACATAGGATGCATGCTCATAAGGAGGGGTACACTTGCCGCAGTGGCTCTGCCATCAACTAATGAAGGCGTATTTCAAAAAAGACCGGCGTCAGATCAAAATGCTCAACGAATGCTGGTTCTTCTATCGTAACTCCGGTGATTCCCGGGACTTTGTCCAGCGGGATGTATAGTTTCAGAAAGCAAAAGCCGTGTCTACCATCAGGTAGGCGCGCTTTTTGGTTAGGTGTTACGTGCACACAGCTGATGCCAGTAAGTGACACTGCGGCAAATGTCCGCTCACCCTATAATTAAAACATCGGGAATACGTAACGCACCAGGAAGAACAGAATACCAAAGATAATAATGATATAGGCAGCGTATTTAATAAAGGTGGATGCGACAGCGCTGGAGTCCGAGTGCTTGCGTACCTCCGTGCGTTCAACCTCAACACTTCTGTCCTTGTAATTCGGATCCATCATCAATCTCTCCCTTCGATTATCAAGCTGTTATGACATCCATTAACCCCGGATTTTTCTTCTTGAAACAAATAGCCGCACCCTGCGGTGCCCGGAATATACTCAGGCGGCAGGAGGTGCGGCTTAATGATTAGCGAGATTTACGGTACACTGAATAGTCTTAGTTAAAGCTACGGGTTGATGGCCAGGAGCCCTGCAGCTTGCGGATCAGAACAATCTGACCGGTATGGTAGCAGTCATGCAGAATCAGGCTCATTACCTCTTCGCCTGGAGCATGTCCGGAGCCGCCCCAGTCATACGCACCTTCTTCCAGTGCTTCAATAATCTCACGCAAGGATGCATGGACCGACTTCAGCTTGGTAACGGCCTGTGTCCAGGCTTCTTCCCCGCTCTCCGTTACGGTAAACGTGGCATCATTACTTTCCAGATCCGGCAGCTTCGGCAGCCCCTTAAGCTTACGCAGCAGACGCTCCTTGTAATACGTCAGGTGATTCACCGTCTCCCAGATCGAGTTGCCTGCTTCGCCCGGCTTCCACACTGCCTGTTCAGCAGTTACGCCCTCCAGCGCATCACTCAGCGGCGGCGCCCAGTCCTCGGTGTCCATGGCATAATCCCAGTTTTGCAGCAGTACTTCACTGATTTTGTTTTGCATGATATACCTCCTGTGGGGTTAATTAATGGTTAGCGTAAAATGCTTAGTACATTCATTGTCAGTATTCAGTATTCAATATTCAGCTCGTCATAATTGATTCATTATTTTGTAACCACTTAAATACACAAATAATAGTTACACAGAAAATATAGCACAACTCCAAAACTGAATCAAGTAACTAGCAATACTTAGTTTTAACTGTTACAATCAAGGAAACAATGAGTTGCGGGAGGAGGGATATACAATGCTTTGGGATGATTACATTAACAGCTATTGGCGGGACTGGCGAACCGGCGACCGGAGCCTGGACCGTGATCGTTTGGACGATCCGCAGTGGCTGGCGGAGTGGCTAGAGCAGCACCAGCTGCCGGCAGCTGCACCGGCAAAACCGGAGGAATTGCAGCAGCTTAAGCAGTTGCGCAGATTGCTCTGGGAAGAAGTCCAGCGGCTGGTACAGGGAGCTGCTCCGGATCAGTCACTGCTTGAGCAGCTCAACAGCTATATGGCGGCAGGTCCGGTTATCCGGCAAATCATCCGTAATCCGGACAAGCCTCCAGAGCTTACCCTCCTGCCGCAGCGCAGCGACTGGGGACAGATCATGGCCGAGATATCCGCCTCTTTTACCGAAGCAGTACTGGAGAAGGAACTTTCCCGCATCCGCATCTGCGACAATCCCGACTGTCTCTGGGTCTACTATGATGATACACGCAACCGCTCTAAGCGGTATTGCGATGATAAATTGTGCGGGAATCTGATGAAGGTGCGGCGGTTCCGGGCGCGGAGGAAGGCTGGGGAGTAGATTTTTTATCACTCTATATGGAGTGTAGCCGGATTACCTCGATATGTACTGCATTCCGTGCACTCCAAACGAAGTGCACCATAAGATGCGCAGTAGACGCATACTGTGCAGTGAGGGAAATAAAGTCATAGACTGCCTCTATGTTGCTGAATTAATGTTTCCTGTTAGTTTAATTGATCCTGATGTTTAACTTCATAGTCCAAGAGGTTCCAGATAACCCAAAATACTCAAATCCAAGTTTTTCATATAACCGGACTGCTGCTTGATTCTCTGGGTCAACGCTTAAAGAAAGTGATTTATAACCATCGGATATTGCTTGTTGAATGATGTCTTGCATGAGTCTCATTCCTAACCCCAGCTGTCTATAGTCAGATAGTATAGCAATGCCTAGTTCTGGGGTTTCACAATCAATAAACCCATATCCTTTATTCATCTCGTCAAATAATCTATACCATGCGGCACCTACAGGTATATTGTCAATCAGAGCTACTAAAGCCATATCACCTTTTCTACCCCAATTCTCACTATACTTCACGATATGCGGAGCATTCAAAAGCTCATGTTTCGATGGCTTCCCTTGTAAAATATATATGGACTCATAATGCATATCCATAAGAAAATCATATTCCTTTTGTTCCAATGGTCTTACATATATCATAGGCTCACCTCTTTGCATCTTATTCTAATTCCAATCATGCATATGGTCAAAGGAACGTTTAACTTGATTCAATTCTTCTGATTGTTAGCTATTGAAGCTTTTTCACCGAGAACCATAGTACTGTTGCACAGTACGAAGAAATAGCATCGTACCATGCTTTTAAAACAGGAATAAAGAGGAAAAGCAAAATGTGAATGCGAGGGGTTGAATTAGGGTATAAGAAATGGAACCAAAAAGGAGAGATATGAAATGAAATCCAAGCACTCGGTGAACTCTGACTATGAAAACACAACCGATTCGGAATCACTATTGAAAGAACTGGAAAAACACCCGAACCGGAAACCTGATAAGGACGATATAAAACGGGTTGCCTCAATGGTTAATGAATACAAAGACAGCATCAAATCCCATCTGCATGAACAACAGGAACAAAAGGTTGGGCAAGGGGAACGTTTTGCGGATTGGGTTGCGAAATTGGGTGGCAGCTGGCTGTTTGTTATCAATTTCGGTTTGATTGTCATTCTATGGCTCGCGTACGACAGCAGCCGCAGCTCTTTATTTATACTCAGCTTTTGTTTATCCGTGTTTACGGTTTTTCAAGCAGCAATGATCCAAATGAGCCAAAACAGGCAAACTATAAAGGACAAACAGGAACAAATGCTGCATATCGCTATTAACTATAAAGCCGAAAAAGAGAATCTTGAAATGCAGGAGAAACTGCACAAAATTGATAACCAGCTTCAAGCTATCGAAAATCATTTAACGTCAATGCGTAATCCTAAATTTTTTTAATATATGTTGTCTATATAGCCATAAAAAAAGTGCGCCCCTCCAGTTTCCTGTCCACTGAGGGCACGCACTTATTCTACATTTTATAGACACTACTCTCTGGCCACCGCCATCTCCCGCTCCAGCTCCGCCTCAATTTCTTCATTGCTTACTACTGTTTCTTTTGCCTCCTCAATTCCCAAGTGCTGCTTGATCAGCTTCAGATCGCTTTGAACTTCCCGGATTCGGGCGTGGATACTGAAAAGAAAACCAAAACCGACCGCAAGCATCGTAAGCAGCCCGTACGGACCAAGGAAGGAGGATATAATGATAGCGGTTACAATTGCAACGATGGTTCCCAGTATGACCATTCGCAAGTCTCCTCATCTCTAAATAATATAGTTTATTCAATGACTACATTGTTTATTTACGGAAATTTAAACAGATACAGTTAAGAGTAAACCGTTATTTGCTTATATCTTCAAAAATTCTTGGGCAGTCGCCCGAGATTACGAATAACTGCACTCTGTACAATTACAATGGACCTTTTAAGGGAATTCGGAGGATTAACTGCATTCTATACAACTAAATTGACCCATTTCGCTGAAAAATGCGATTTTGGGCTGTTATAGTTGTATAAAGTGCAGCTAAATTGCGAAATACTCTAGATTTCGGCGTTTTAGCTGCACAAAGTACACTTATTCGCTGGCCGGGGGAGTCAGGCCGGAATTACAGCGCTGGTCAGCCCATCTGCCAGTCTGCCCACCGCCAGCCTGTCAACTCAGCCAGCCCTCCAATGCCCTCGCGCAGCCGCATCTCGCATAGTGCGTGCAACCTCACCCCTGCAACGCCTTCCGCACACTCAAAATATATTTCGCCTGGTCAAGCGGATTCACGCCGCGGCGCGTACGCTCAGCGGTGACGTCCGGCGGGCACGGCTCGTAGCCGGCAAAAGCAGAAGCGAAGGTGCTGCGCCCCTTCGTGTAGGAGCTGAGCGTCACCGGATAATCCAGTGACGTGGCCAGCGGCAGCCGGCCTTCGATGATCATCCGCTCGCCCTGCAGTACGGGCGGCTCGAAGCTGCCGCGCATCTGCACGAGGTCGTTCATCACGCGGCCGGCGTTCTCCTCCGGCACGACGATGCGCACGGCCAGAATCGGCTCCAGCAGCCGGGTGCCGATCCGGTTCAGCCCATCCATCAGGCCCATCGGCGTAGCCACCGCAAAATCCAGCGGATGGGTATGCCACACATGATGGTTCCCCTCCACCAGCGTCACCTTCAGGTCGGTAACCTCCCAGCCGTACAATCCCTGCTGCAGCGCCTCCGGTACGCGGCGCGCCGTCTCGTTCTGGTACTGCGGCAGCAGGTCGGAGCTACGCACGACCGATTCATATACGAGGCCGCTGCCCGGCGGCCCCGGCTCAATATGAAACCGCAGAATCGCCCAGCACGGCTTCGGCATCAGGTAGGCGACATAGCCCTCTCCCGCAGTAAGCGGCGTTTCCTTGTAGATCACCGACGGCTGGCCGAAGGTGACCTTCAGGCCGTATCGGCTCTGCAGCACGCTGTCCAGCACCTCCAGCTGGATCGGCCCCATCACCTTGATATGCAGCTCGCGCTCCTCCGGCAGCCACTCGGCACCAAGCTGCGGGTCCTCGTCCGCCAGCTCCTGCAGCGCACCGATTACCTTGTGGTCGTCCATGTCTGCGTCCCAGAACACCCGCACGGTCAACAGCGGCACAGCCAGCTTCGCCTCCTGCGGCACCGCATCCGGCCGGCCCAGCACATCGCCGATCCGCACGCCGGACAGGCCGTAGACTACTCCGATGTCGCCGGCCTCAAGCGCGCCGACATCCTCGGTACGGCCGCCTTCCACCTTGCGTATCTGCGTCACTTTGGCCTCAATACCCTGGGAGTAGTTCGTTACCGTATCACGGTTACGGATCGTGCCCTCATACAGGCGGACAAATGCCATACGGCCCATGCTTTTATCCCGCTGGATGTTATAGACGATACCGGACAACGGCTGCTCCGCATCTCCTCCCGCCCGTGGAAAATAGTCAATCATCGCATCCAGCAGCTCCGTAATGCCGGTTCCCTTAGCCGCAACTCCGTAAATGAGCGGGAACAGGCGACCTGCAGCAGCAGCGGTTTGCATATACTTTTTCCAGTAGAGAAGATCAGGCTCCCCGCCCGCCATATACAGCTCCAGCAGCGACTCATCCCGTTCCGCCAGTGTCTCCAGCAGTTCCGTCCGCGCAGCCGTTTCCGACTCACCAGACCACAAATCTGCCGCCCCGCGATATTCCTGCTCCTTGCCGAGCGGCTGCTGCACCGGAATGATGTCACCCGACAGATAGGTCCGCGCCTGCGCCAGTACTGCTTCCGGGTCCGCGCCGGTCCGGTCCATTTTATTGACAAAAATCAGCGTAGGAATCCCCAGCTTACGCAGCGCATTCCAGATCATCTCACTCTGCGCCTGTACACCTTCGACCGCCGAGAGAATCAGCACCGCGCAGTCCATCACCCGCAGGCTCCGCTCCACCTCAGACAGAAAGTCGACATGCCCCGGCGTATCGACCAGGTTCACCTGCACCCCTTTCCAGCTAAAAGAAGCCAATGCTGCCCGGACTGAAATGCCCCGCTGCCGCTCCACCTCCATCGAATCCGTCACCGCCGTACCGCTGTCCACACTGCCCAGTGCGCGGATACGCCCGCTTTCATATAAAATATGCTCCGTAGTCGTCGTCTTCCCGGCATCGACATGGGCAAAAATCCCGATATTCATACGCTCTACGCGTTGCTGCTGATTCATCTATTGTCTCCAGTTCTGTACGAATAAGTTATAATAGCGCTCTCATCCCCTCAGTGTACTTCGAAACTACAGCTTTGATCAATGCCAGAGCCTGCCGCGGGTGGTTCATCCAGGGTCATGCGGGTATTAGTTACTGACGTTAGGGTTGGCTTCCGAAGCAAGTTTAAACGGGACAGGTTGCTTTTATGAAAATGGCGGCGCTTGAGCTGGCCCGGTATGCAATCCGCGTCAATGCGGTCTGCCCTGGTGCTATAGATACGAAAATTGGCGATAATACGTATAAGAGCGATGACCTGGAGGAAGTGAAGATTCCGGTAGAATTTCCGGAGGGCAGTCATCCGCTGGAGCAGGCTCCCGGCAAGCCGGAGCAGGTCGCGAATCTGGTGTTGTTCCTGGCATCGGATGAGTCGTTTCATGTTACGGGGACGGAGATTTTTGTGGATGGGGCGGAATCGCTGCTGCGCGGCTAACCATTCAAATTGCATTTAATTTATGCAGACGTGCAACCTTTTGCCGCTTTCCCCCATCTATGAGTATGAGAGGTGAGGCACATGAAGAAATTATCATTCCAGACTGGCGCTAAAAAACTGACAATAGCGTGCGGTATCCTGGCGGCAACAGTATCCATGGGAACATCGGCGTTTGCCTTTTCCGATATGAAGGGCGATGCCAACGAAGCAAAAATCAACGCACTGCACAGTGAAGGCATTGTAAACGGAGTAACCAGTGATTTGTTCGCACCAAAAGCGAAAGTAACCTTTGCCCAGGGCGTGCAGTTTATCGTCAGCGGCCTGAAGCTGTCCCCTACCGAGTCCGGTAAGGCTAGCGATTATTTTGACAAAGTAAAGGATAAAGCCTGGTATGCATCCGCATTCGTAACGGCGAAGCAGAACGGGCTGTCTCTGGATAAAACCGTAGATCCGAACGGAACGATTACCCGTGCCCAGTTCGCCCATCTGCTGACCCAGGCGCTGCAGAGCAAAGGAAATTTCCCGGTCACCCTGATGTATGCGAATGTTACAGACGGTGATAAAATGACCAAAGAGCAGATGAACAGCCTGCAGATTCTGTACAATACCCGTATTGTAAGCCTTGGCGCTAACGGTACCTTCCGTCCGACCGAAGCGGTAACCCGCAGCGAAGCAGCGGTCTGGATCCACGATGCAGCCAAATTCGCAAGAGAAGTGATCACTCCGGATAAGGGCAACGCTGAAACTCCAGCCTATGAATACGATGCAGAAGTGAAGCTGGAAAAGGCGGCCGACGGCATCAGCAAAGCCACCATTACCGTTAACAACCTGCCGAACCCGGGCTACGGCCTGGCCATCGACAAGATCGAATTCGGCAAGAACAAAACCGCTGTAATCTACTTCAGCGTAACCAAGCCTGATCCGAACAGCATGTATCCGCAGGTCATCTCCAGCGCATCTGCTGTGACTTATCTGCCGGAAGGCTACACTGCAACAGTGAAGGCTTCAGATGGCAAAGCAGCTGGTGCGGGTTCAGCGATTAAATTGAAATAATCTGAATTTAAGAAACAGGCCGCGCTTACCTTAAAGGTAGGTGTGGCCTGTTTTTTTGTGCGGTTAGCCTTGAATCCTAGTCTACTGTTGTTTTTTTTGACTAACACTCCCCTTAGCTCTATTCATTTGAACTACGGGTAAATATTAATTCTCTTATTTGATTTAAAACGCTAGGCGAGCCTTCTTGTGGGTGCATAATAATTGCTACTAACACAGTTATTAAAATAACTGTTATCCAATACAAATATGTTGGTCTCCTTATTCAGTTTTCTTTATTCTCACATAACGTTATAACACTGAGATTAGATATTCGTGGAATTTGTAAAATTTATCAAAGTATCCTGCACAGTTTAATTCCCTCTTTCAAAATTAATTTTTACGTATGTTCATTTTGTCTGAATGCCGTTTTCAATTGCTTTAGCTAATCCTTCCGGGTTCTCCCAAGCCATAGAATGCCCAGCATTTTTGACAATTTCGATATTAATATTATGTGTGCTAAGCACCTCCATATCAGAATCCGGCAATGAATTTTCCCCAAAGATAAATGTTTTAGAACATTCGAGAGAGTATAGTGTTTCTCTCCATGTTGGTTCTTCTCCTTTCGCCGCTGATTTAGATATGAGATAGGCTGCTTTAGGTGACCAGGAAGATAAGACTGCTGCCCACATTTGGTTTCCGCTTATCCGGCTATCTTGTACCAACCTGCTAAATCCATTGTCTAGAAAATCGTGCATATCTAAGTCCGCAATATACTTGCTGGTTGAGCCTATGACGCTTTTATCTAAATTTGCTTCACTTAAAATTATTCTATCGATGTGTTCCCGGCATTTAGTTGCTAAAGACAGCGCCACGGCTCCTCCTAGACTGTGACCGAATAGTACAAAAGATTTCAATCCTAAGGAATTAACAAATTCCGCAAGATATTCTGCATGATCGTTGACTGTGTAATCGAAGTCAGAGTTATCCGGCTTATCGCTATAACCAGCACCTAAAAGGTCAACTAAAATACAACGGTGTTTTTTTAGTCCTTCCTGAGTTGCTACTTGCGGATAATCAAATGAGCTAGCACATCCAAGGCCGTGGATAAATAAAATGGGTGTTTGCTCTCCATGGAAATCATTATAACGAAGCATACAATTCGCTTTTTTAACAAAAAACTCTTTCATTAATAAAATTCCTTTCTATATTGAATTCCTCTCATATTTTACCATACAAAAAGAAAACGCAGATTCCTACCATGACGGAATTGCGTCTTCTAATACAGTCCTATTCAGTTACAAGCCGCAGACTCCGCCAGTCCATCCACTGATACTGCAGATCTATGCTGCTAATGTGGAGTTGTCCCCCATCAAATGCTAGTCCTGCTGTTTTTTCTTCTCTATATAAATCCATGTGTGGTAAGTATGAAACTTAGTCGTTAGTATTAACCTGAGAGAAGATGACTCCAAAAATGATCCCGAAAATAAGGCCAAACAAAATGCTATCAAGGGCTACCCAAAATATAACTCCAAAGCAAAGACCTAAAGAGACGCCAGTCGTAAGCGATTTATTATTCATGGTAAACACCTCACTTTTTTACCACCATAATCGGGGTTGCGTCTTCTTTTAACAGTTCTATTTAGTTAAGGCGTCCACTCATCATGCACAATCCCCGCCAGAATCCGATCCTCACCAATCTTTTCAAAAACCAGCCGCAGACTGCGCCAGTCCATTCCCTGATATTGCGGATCTATGCTGCTGATGTGGTAATCTACATAGTCATATTTGTCGGCGGGATATACCTCAGTGATGTTATTGATCATCGTTCCCTTATCCTCCGCCTGGTTAAGCGAAATCTCTGCGTCATTTACGAAATCCGCATCATACACAAACCGTTTGAAATACTCGGCAAAAGTCAGCTTGATCGGCTTTCCGCTTCCTTGAAAGCTTCCCCATGTGCGTTGTTCAGGGTCATCTTTTAAACCGCTGATCTCCTCGTGCGTGAACACAAGGTCGTTCTCAGTGTCCACATAACCATATGGTGAAAAGCGCACCCCATGATCCCTCGATACCCAGGCGGACAGGGTGTCCATATTGCCGTTCTCCAATGCTCTCATAACTGTCGAGGCTGCTTCGAGTGCTGTCGGCGGTGTCCCTTCGTCTGGTACTGCTGCTGGGGATGCAGAAGCAGATGGCGCAGCCGAAGGTTCCGGTGATTGGCTTGGTGCCGGAGTCTCCGCTGCAGGCTGTTCTGTCTGTACCGGTGTTGCTGTGGCCTCCGGCTCCGCTGCCGGTGTATTGCTGCAGGCAGCAAGAAGTACGAACGCCGCGGCAGCCAGGGCTAGCTTGCCAGTCTTTTTTACAGTATGCATAAAACCCCTCCTTATTTTATTGCTGATATAGATTAGACGGCCCATTGGCAGCTTTTGTTGCTGGATCAGCTGGCTTTGCCAAGCCTAAACGTACGCTTTCGGCTTAATTAACGGCTTCTCTAAAAATACACATTTCCCGCTTTAATCATGGTGATGAAAACGTTATAATTTTGTTCAAGTGCACAAAGTATACTATTATGCCGCGCAGGGGCTTCTTGTCCGGCCTGGCAGAGGAGGATAAACCGGTTGTTTCAGCTCTCAGAGAAGCAGGCACAGGAAATTGTAGACAAAATGATGACGGACATCCCCTACAACATCAACATCATGAACCACGAGGGCATCATCATCGGCAGCGGAACCCGGGAACGGGTCGGTACGGTTCATCAGGGGGCAGTCAAGGCGCTGGCAACCGGAACTATGGTTGAGGTCTGGCAGGACGGCCGTTTTGAGAAAAAAGGCACCAACGAACCGATCGTCATCGCCGGCAGCCGCGTCGGTGTAATCGGTATATCCGGCAACCCCGATGAAGTACGCCCCTTTTGCAACATCGTCCGGAGACCGTCTCCCTCCTGATCGAACAAAGAAACGCCCTTGAGGATCTTGCCAATGAGGCGAGCCGTAAAAAAGCCTTTTTGGAGCTGTTGCTATCCCACCAGGGAGCCTATACCCAGAAGCTGCGTAAGGAGGCTGCAGCTTATCAGCTGGATCTGCTGCTCAAAACAACGGTGCTGCTGCTCAAGGGCTTCGTCCCGGCCGAAAAACAATCCAAGCTCCTGCTCGGATATCCCTCTTTCCTGATTGAGGAGGATAGCTGGCTGATTCTGGTTCAGAATCAGGAGGACTGCACCACGCTGATCCGCCAGCTGCTTGACGGACAGCCCCGCGCTCTGCTGGCTGCCGGTAAACAGGAAGCCAATATCGCCGAGAGCTACCGCCAGGCCAAATCGGCGATGGGTATCCTCCTGGCACTTAAGCCTGAACAGCAGGCCATTCATTATGCCGAGCATGAATTCTTAGTGAAGCTGAGTCATGCCAATCTGACCGCAAGTGCCGGCACAGTAGTGAAGCTGGAGGATACCGCCGATCTGCTGGAGACGCTGCGCAGCTTCATTAACCATAACTGCAGTGTCTCCCAGACCTCGGAGGCGCTAAACATCCACCGCAACACCCTGCAATACCGGCTGAAGCGGATTGAGAGCCTGACCGGCAAAGATCCGCGCAACCTGCTCCAGCTGCTGGAGCTTACCTATGGCTTGCTGGCATTGTATAAGTGACAACGTGACTAATTAGTATTAACCAACCTCGGTGAAGGCGATCCTCCAGTCTGTATATGATTTCATAGTACAAGTCAAAAAAAGAGGCCGTCTCCAGCACATTTACATGCTCTGGAGATGGCCTCTTTTTGGGTTATTCCTCTACTCTGTGATATACTCTGCCCCGTTTTACTCGGCCAGCCTCAGCACTCTGGCGATATTCTCACAGGTCCGTTCAACGTTGGCCGGGCCGTTCTTCAGCAGCTTTTCCAGATCTGAAGCGCCCGGAACGATGCCGAAGATCGCGTCGATGCCCTCTGCATACAGGGTGTCGATTCCTTCGCCGATGTAGCCAGCCAGGGCAATGACTTTTTTGCCGCCGGCCTTGGCGGTCGCGGCAACGCCATAAGGGGTCTTGCCGAATTTGGTCTGGAAGTCGATGCCGCCTTCGCCGGTGAATACCAGATCGGCACCCGCCATTTTTTCCTTCAGACCGGTATATTCGATCACGATCTCGATACCCCGCTGCAGAGTTGCCCGGGTGAAGATCATCAGCCCCGCGCCAAGCCCTCCGGCGGCGCCGGCACCCGGCAGGTCGCGGACGTCCTTGCCAAGCTGCTGCTTGACGACCTCTGCATAATGGGCCAGATTGGCATCGAGCTGCTGAACCAGTTCAGGTGTTGCACCTTTTTGCGGCCCGAATACAACGGATGCGCCCCGTTCGCCGCACAGCGGGTTGGTCACATCGCAGGCCACGATCAGCTGCACCTGCTGCAGCCGCTCATCCAGCCCCGACACATCGATGCTGGCCAGACGGTCCAGACTGCGCCGCCGCGCGGCAGCATCACCCCTGCCGCATCCAGGAATTTTGCGCCCAGCGCCTCAGCCATTCCGGTGCCCCCGTCATTCGTCGCACTGCCGCCGATGCCGATGATGATGCTGCGGATGCCGCGGTCCAGACATTCCCGGATCAGCTCGCCGGTGCCATAGGTAGTAGTAATCAGCGGGTTGCGGTCTGCTTTGCTTACGAGCTGGATTCCGCTGGCCGAGGCCATCTCTATCGCAGCCGTCAGGCCGTCGCCCATAATGCCATACTGCGCAGTAACCGGCTGGCCCAGCGGCCCTGTTACTTCTTTTGTAAAGATTTGCCCGCCCGAGGCATCCACCAGGGATTGGACGGTGCCCTCTCCGCCGTCTGCCATCGGGACATGTATATATTGAGCATCGGGATAAACCTTCCGCAGCCCTTTTTCCATTGCCATACAGACTTCCTTCGCAGTCATGCTCTCTTTAAAAGAATCCGGTGCCAGTACAAAGGTTTTCTCTCTCATTTCCTCACCCCATGTTTAGTTTAGAACAAAAATCCGTAGATAATCGTAGCCACTACCGCCATCGTTCCGCCGACAATCGCCTCGTAAGGCACAACACCCATACGCTGCTTGATGCTCATTTTCATACTGTCTGCAGTCACGTGGAAGTAGTTCCCCTGCGGCAAAGAGTCAATAACCGTGGCTCCGGTGTGCACCATGACAGCTGCAGCCAGCGGAGCGGTACCCATATCCAGGATGGCCTGCCCGAAGGAGCCGGTTGCCAGAATAACGCCTGTTGAGGTTGAAGCCGTAGCTGCCGCCATCAGAATACCGGAGATCGGCGCCAGGAAGGTGCCGGAAATACCAGCCGTCTGGATCAGCTGCACCACCTGGGTAGACAGATCGGATGCCGAGATCAGGCCCGCTATACCGCCTGCACCGATCAGGATCAGTACCGTTGCCGTCATTTTATTAAGACCGGAAGAAGTGTATTGCAGAATTTTCTTGCTCTGGCCCATAGCCAGCATACCTACAATCCCGGCAATCGGCAGGATGTACAAGGCATCCACCTTAAAGTTAGCCAATGCGTCAATACCAGACAGCGAGCCGATCGGATTAATCATCAGCAGGATAACCGCAACGAGCGGTGCGACAATGGCTTTGCCGAGCGGCGGATACTTGGAAGTGTCAATGCTTCCGTTCTGCGCTTCCTCTTCCGTTACCATATTCCCTTTTTTCTTCAGCAGAGAAGCGACAATTACCGTTACAATCAGACCGCATATTGCCGGAATCAGGCCGGCCAGCATGACATGACTCAGGTCAAGATCGAAGCCGCGGGCTGCGGCAATCGTATTTGGATTGGGCGAAATGATATTTCCCGCCTTGCCCCCGCCGGACAGTGCCAGCAGCAGCGCCGTTTTGGAAATGCCCATTTTGTTGCCTACCGACAGCGCGATCGGCGCTACAATCAGCACTGCTACCGGAATAAAGACACCTACTGCGGTAATGATCATCGTTGCCAGCGCCAGTGCCAGAATGGCTTTGCTGCCTCCGAATTTGCGCACAATAGCTTGGGCAATCGTCTCAGCCGCCCCCGACTCCATCATCACTCCGGCCAGCACACCAGCCGCAAGCACACGCAGCACCGTTCCCATCACACTTTGTGTACCGCTTACAAGAACGCTTACAGTCTGCTCCAGGTTGGCACCGCCAATCAACGCCCCGGCAATCGCCCCCAGAAACAAAGCATATACAGGATTGAGCTTTCTCAGTATCAGAATAATGGCTAACGCCAGTCCCGCCAATGCCCCATACCAGCCAATTGTTAATCCTTCCATTGTTAATCCCCCTAGCACTCATGTTGAACACGCTTTCAGTATAATGGCTCACAGAGAGAAAAAATATTGATGAACGGACGAAATGCATTGTGCAGTTGACCAACTATTATTCTGCCAATTAAGGCGCATAAAAAACGGCTACTACTCTTGGTGCCCAGAGCAATAACCGCATATTTTTGATAATAAACCTGTCTCAATACCCGCAAAATTCTAACGGACACAGGAAGCGTTATTTGGCTCATTTCAAGCAGTTTGTCCCGCTAACGGACTCAGTTGCACATATTTGAACGAATGCGCTGTTCTTTTCACGATTTGTCCACGGATAGCGGCACTGGAGTCCGCAAACCCAGGCTTATAGCTTAGAAGTGTGAAAATAACGTCGTCTCGGTCCGTTAGAAAATTGCAGATCGATTGTACTCGAAGGGTAGGCGTATATTAGTTGTCCGGTTGCGGGTTCGTTTCATCCATAATCTTTTTAAGCTCAAAAATAGTCGCCTCTGATAACAAGATAAGCCTATCGTTATTAACAATAAAAAAACTTAAAGGTATGCTTAGTTTTGTTGAAGGGTCACTTATATGTATTACCTTTACTTCATCATTTAGATTTAAGTCCGGGATATTTATTTTATATAATCTATAAAATGAGTCGGAGTTATAGCATGCTGTTGTAATCTCATATGAGGGATTTGTTAGTTCGTATTGATAAACACTATAATTTTTAAGTCCTTTTGATGAAAAAAAGTCTTTTTGGATGATAATTTCATCTCCAATAAATTTTTGCCCTGCCGGATATTCAGAAGCATCATTATAGGAATTTGCAAATCCTAAATGCTTCTCCACTTTCCAGGTTCCATGGACATATTTTTCAGTTTCACTATCCAAACTTATACTTTCCATATCGCAATATTCGGATCTGTTGTTTGGAATAACAGACTCATCCGCTGCCGGTTTAGACTCACCAGATACATTTTGATTTATCGTCATTTCAATATTTCTATAAGCCGAAGCCAGCATCACCATTATCATAATACAAACCAATAACATTTTTTCCATCTTTCACACTCCCGCTAAAATGGTATGCCAACATAATCTGAATAATCGCATAAAGATTAACAGCCATTGAGGCAGCCGGTCCAAGTTCTGCATTAAGAATACCACATATGGGAAAACCATACAGGTTGCCCTTTCCAGAACAGCGACTTTGAGGCCTTACTCCGTAATCCGGTCTAGCCAACGGCGACCTGAACCAGGCAGCAGAAACCTACCCTGCAACAAAAAAATGTCCCCACTGCCGTTTCCGGCATGGGGACATTTATATCCGTTAGTCTTCAAAACGCACGTTAATGTGCATGTAACTTAACTCCAGCTGCAGCCTACTTCACGCTGCCCGCAGCCTCACGCGGCTGGCGCATGGTCAGGCTGACCGGCCCTTCTTCAGATCGACGCCGAGCACCCAGACGGTCACGTTGTCACCGACGGAGACAACGTCCATCGGATGCTTGACGAAGCTGCCGCTGAGCTGGGAGATGTGGACCAGCCCGTCGTTTTTGATGCCGATATCGACAAAGGCGCCGAAATCGATGACGTTGCGGACGGTTCCCTGCATTTCCATGCCGGGAACCAGGTCCTCGATCTTCAGCACATCCGTGCGGAAGATCGGTAGCGGCAGCTCCTCGCGCGGATCGCGGCCCGGACGCTGCAGGCTCTCCAGGATGTCGCGCAGCGTTGGCACGCCGACATCCAGCTTCACGGCGAGCCCTTCGGCATCCTGCGCTTCGAGCTCAGCCGCGACCTCGCGGCTGCCGAGCTTCGCCACGTCCAGCCCGAGCTCGCGGAACAGGCGGTCGACCACCGGATACGATTCCGGGTGGATCGGCGTACGGTCCAGCGTATTCTCCCCTTCGGGAATACGCAGGAACCCGATGCACTGCTCATAGGACTTCGCGCCAAGCGCGGTACCTTCTGCAGCTGTTTGCGCGTGGTGAACTTGCCGTTCTCCTCGCGGAACTTCACGATATTCTTGGCGATGGTCGAGTTGACGCCCGCCACATAAGAGAGCAGCGACGGCGAGGCCGTGTTCACGTCGACGCCGACATGGTTAACGGCCGATTCCACGACGGCCTTCAGGCTCTCCTCCAGATGCTTCTGCGAGACATCATGCTGGTATTGCCCGACCCCGATCGCCTTCGGGTCGATCTTGACCAGCTCCGCGAGCGGGTCCTGCACGCGGCGGGCAATCGATGCAGCGCTGCGCTCGGCCACATCCAGATCCGGGAACTCCTCCGCGGCCAGCTTGGAGGCGGAATAGACGCTGGCTCCTGCCTCGTTCACGATCAGGTACGCCAGCTCCGGATCACCGACCTCGGCAATGACCTCGGCGGTGAACTGCTCCGTCTCCCGCGAGCCGGTGCCGTTGCCGATGACAATCAGCTTGATGCCGTATTTGGCAATCAGCTCCTTGAACTTCACCGCCGCCTCCTTCTTCTTGTTGTTCGGCGGCGTCGGATACGTTACCGCCACCTCCAGCAGCTTGCCGGTGTCGTCAACGACGGCCAGCTTGCAGCCCGTACGGTATGCCGGGTCAACGCCAAGCACGTTGCGGCCTCTGACCGGCGGCTGCAGCAGCAGGCTGCGCAGATTTCCCGAGAAAATCGAGATCGCCTGCGTCTCGCCCTTCTCGGTCATTTCCCCGCGCACCTCACGCTCAACCGACGGCGCGATCAGACGCTTGTAGGCATCCTCGGTCACGGCTTCCAGCAGCTCCTTGACAGGAGACGGCCCTTTAATCAGCTTGCGCGTGATAAAGGCATGAATCTTGTCCGGAACAACCTCGATCCCGACCTTCAGCACATTCTCCCGCTCTCCGCGGTTGATGGCCAGAATACGGTGCGGCGGCATTTTATGTACCGGTTCACGGTAGCTGTAGTAGTTCTCGTAGACACTCTCCTGCTCCGCGTCCTTCGCTTCCGAGACGAGAATCCCCTGGCTGGCCGTATACTGGCGTACCCAGGCCCGGATAACCGGATCATCGGCGATGTTCTCGGCGATGATGTCCATCGCACCCTGCAGTGCGGACTCGGCACTGTCCACACCCTTGTCCGCGTCTATATATTTAGCAGCCTCTTCAAGCGGCTGGCCCTGGCGGCGCTGCTCCAATACCCAGTTCGCCAGCGGCTCCAGCCCTCTTTCCTTGGCCACGCTTGCTCTTGTCTTACGCTTCTGCTTGTACGGGCGGTACAGATCCTCGACTTCCTGCAGCTTGACCGCCTTCATAATCTGCGCCTGCAGCTCAGGGGTCAGCTTGCCCTGCTCCTCAATGCTGCGGATAACGTCCTTCTTGCGGTCACCCAGGTTACGCAGATAGCCCAGACGCTCCTCAATATCGCGCAGCGCATTCTCGTCCAGCTCGCCCGTCATTTCCTTACGGTAGCGCGCGATAAACGGAATAGTGTTCCCTTCGTCCAGAAGACCCACAGTGGTCCGAACCTGCTTCAGGCTGATGCTTAGCTCCTTGGCGATTGCCGCAAGGATCAGTTCCTGTTCCTGCCGGAGTGCTGCATCATCCTGCAGACTGCCGGCATTCGTATTCTCTGCTGCCAATAGTATCCCTCTTTCCGCACACGTGCTGATCTCATAATTGCCTAACTAAAATAGTATCACAGATTGCCGCTGCGCCAAAGTTACCGGGATACTGCATCACCACACTGCACGCCAAAAGCTTACTTCGCCTGCACACTGCGCCGGGCCATCCGTTTGGCCGAGCTCAGGGACAGCAGGAAGCAGAGAACCAGTACTAACGCAGCTGCCGCATAAGGGAAATTAATGTCCAGATCGAACAGGACACCGGCAACAATCGGTCCGGCAATATTACCAAGGCTGGTGTACGCAGAGTTCATTCCCATGACGAAGCCCTGCTGCGTCTCTCCGGCCATTTTGGACAACTGGGTGCCGACAGCGGGACGCAGAATATCCATTGCCAGGAACACGATAAACGTCACAGCCATAATCATGAAGTAGCCGTGAACGAACAGCGTGAGCAGGATGAATACGCCAGAAGCCAGCAGACTGATGGAAATCACTCTATTCTCGCCAAAACGGTTCAAAATCCAGCTAAAAGCAGTCAGCTGCACCACTGCCCCGGCAATCGAGCCGAAGGTCAGCACAAAAGCGATATCCTTAGGCGTGAAGGCGAATTTATGATCGACGAACAATCCGAACACCGTTTCATAATTGGCAAGGCCGAAGGACATAACGAACACAATGACCAGTCCGACAAAATAAGGCTCACGGTACGAGCGCACCAGCTGGGAGATCAGGCTTTCATTCTTTTGCTGAGCCGCCGCTTCATCATTAACAGCCGCAGCAACACGCGATTCCGGCAATAAAATAAACGTGATAATAGCTACAAATGCAGCCGCAATTGCCGCAGCGAAGAACGGAACCCGGATGCCGAACTCCGCCAGGTAGCCGCCGATCCCCGGCCCGATAATGAACCCGGTTGTGATGGCCGCATTAATCATCCCCATTCCCTTGGCCCGTTCATCCATCGATGTGGTATCTGCCACATACGCCATAACCGCAGGCATAATCATCGCCGCTCCGATCCCGCCCAGCATCCGGGCCACGAACAGCATCCACGCAGCTCAGCCACACCGAACACTACCTCAGACAGGGAAAAGACGACCAGCCCGAGCACGATAATTCTTTTGCGGCCCATCCGGTCAGACAATCTGCCGGCAAGCGGCGAGACAATCAGCTGGGTCAGTGAAAAAGCGGCGACCAGCATCCCGACGACACTGCCTCCGATGTGCAGCTCATTCATATAAGTCGGCAGAATCGGCACCACCAGCCCGATCCCCGTAAACGTTAAAAAGATACTGATCATCAGCATCAGCATTGCGCCGCGGTTTCTTAACAGCAAAGACATTGTGTTTCCCTCCGTATTGACACCCGTATATTTATTAAATATCTGCCTATCGTGTATATACCATTCGTATTGTATAAAAAGTTTTACAACTGCCACAAGACCGACCATCCGGTCTAATTAAAGGCGTGAAAAGCCCCATGCAAATCGTCTGCTCTCCGGCAGGCGATGCTTCAAAGCTTTGGCGGCAATTGATCAGGCCCGCATCCCCTGCAGCAACAGACGTATGCCGTCCTGGTAATATTTCATTACATCCGCCGGCCCCTCGGAAGGTGCCGTAATTTCTCTGACTCTGCCGATTCCCTCCAGCATACCACAGACAATCACCACATAATGATCCAGGTTGCCGCTGACCAGATAGCCCGAGTCCATTCCCTCCTGCAGCAGCTTGCGGCAAGCCGTAGCCCCGGATTCATACAGCTGTGACAGCCGCTGGTAAATCTCCTCCGAATGGGTACGGGATCTTGCATACTCCTCAAGTCCACAAATCAGCGGATTCTGAAAATCCTCCGCATAATGCTCTCCAAGCGCATAAAAACGCTCCTCAATTCCTGTAATGCTGCCCCGGATAACATCCCATTCCGCAAGCCACTGCTCCGTATCCTCTTCCACGATGGACAGAAACAGCTCATCCTTACTCGGAAAATGATGATACAGGCTGCCCTTGCTCACTTTTGCAGCTGTGCAGACCTCATTCATCGTAACCGCCGCGTACCCCTTTTGCACGAACAGGCTGGCTGCCTGCTGCACAATACGTTTCTTCGTTTCTTCTCCATCCGAGCGTCCTTTTATACCCGTTACCCCCTTTTAAACCGACCAACCGGTCTAATTATAGCATATGAGTTATGATTACTTCAAAATTTGTTTACTGGAATACGTCCCGTATATATTAAAAAGACGTACTGCCTAAGCAATACGTCTCCACTATTTACGCGAATATTGGTTCCTGTCCCGGTCTAAAAATCGATCAGGCCCAGACTGATTTGCAGCGAATCATCCACCTTTTTCATGGTATCATCGTCAAGATGGGTGATCTTATCGGTTAAGCGTTGTTTGTCAATCGTTCGAACCTGCTCCAGCAAAATGACGGAATCCCGGTCAAAGCCGTGAGCAGCCGCATCAATCTCCACATGCGTCGGCAGCTTGGCCTTCTGGATCTGGGCGGTGATAGCCGCCACAATAACCGTCGGGCTGAAACGGTTGCCAATATCGTTCTGTATGACCAGTACCGGCCTTACTCCGCCTTGTTCAGAACCTACAACCGGCGAAAGGTCGGCAAAAAAAACGTCGCCGCGTTTAACGATCAATATCTACACCCCGCTTACTAAGCGGCCAAGAGTACTGTCTGCATCTTCCTCTGCGAGAAACGCCTCGCTTGCCATTGTCAAATTGATCTTAGCCATCTCCATGTATCCCCGCTGCATAGACTCCCGGATTGTACGCTTTCTGCGTTCCGTTAGATACAGCTTCATGGCCTGCCTGATCAATTCACTCCGGTTAGAGTTCTCCAATTGGGCTATCCCATCCACTTCCTGCAAAAGATGATCGGGCAAACTGATCATAATTCTTTTGGTGTTCTGCAAATTGGCCAACTTCTCTTCCACCCCCACAAGCCTTCTGCCCTTGTGTTCCAGTGTTACAATATACAAGGAATTTTATACAAGGAATATATGCAGATAGTATATCAAGTATGCTGCATCCCATTATAAACTAGAAATGGCGGTACGTATAGACTATATGTCACACTCGCCTATACGATTATCCTTTGTATTCTTTTCCTGTATAAGCTAACCTGTCACAGAATTAGGACTTCAGCAGTGGATTCACCAGGTTGGGGACAGCACCTTCACGTATATATACGCGCGGTACACGGTGAGCCAGCATACAGATGACTTCGTAGTTAATGGTGCCTAAATGGAGTGCCAGTTCATCCGCCGTAATCGAGGCGTTGCCCTGGCGGCCGATGAGTACAACCTCTTCGCCAGCTTGGATTTGTTCCGCTTCTCCAGCGAAAGATTTGAGCGTTACCATACACTGGTCCATGCAGATTGTTCCGACGACCGGAGCGCGGCGTCCGCGTATTAGCACCTCCGCCTTGCCTGTCAGCATGCGGGAATATCCGTCTGCGTACCCCACCGGGAGCGTTGCAATAACCTCTTCGCTGTCCGTGAAGTAGCGGGTGCCGTAGCTGATGCCATAGCCGGGCGGCAGTGTCTTGATATATACCGCCTGTGTCTTCAGCGTCATTACCGGGTGTAAAGCCACGCGCTCGTGGTTTACCTCTGTTGAGGGATAAAATCCGTACAAGCTTATGCCTACACGCACCATGTTACTGGATAGGAAAGGTGTATCAATGGCCGTAGCGCTATTGCCCGTATGTATGATCGGGATCTGTATTTCCTTGTCCCGAAGCGTTTCCGCTACGCTCATGAACCGCCGGTACTGCATCAGTGTATAGCTTTTGTCTTCTTCGTCTGCTTTGGCAAAATGAGTAAACATGCCCTCCAGCTCCGCCTGCGCTGTCCGGTGCACTTCTTCGATGAAAGCGGGCGCATCGGCCGGCGCAAGCCCCAGCCTTCCCATTCCGCTGTCAATCTTGATGTGTACCTTCAGCCGGTGCTCCGGGTCTACAGGAAGCTGTCTTACCGCTTCCAGCACCTCCGGCGTGAATAGTGTTACGGTCACCTTGTTCTCCCAGGCAACGGCTATGCCTTCGGGTGAGGTATAGCCCAGCACCAGGATAGGAAGTAGTATTCCCGCCTGACGCAGCTCCAATGCCTCATCCAAAAAAGCCACACTTACATAGTCCGCTCCAAGCCGTTCAAGCTCCCGCGTCACTTCCACTGCCCCATGGCCATACGCATTTCCTTTGACGCATCCCATAAATTTCGTTTCCGCCGGCAGAGCCGCCCGGAAAGCTTCATAATTGGCACGCAGATCATCCAGATTTATCTCGGCAACTGTAGGTCGATAGCTTGCTTGCACTTCAAGGTCACCTTCTTAATTGTAGTAAAACACCGTCACGGATAACCGCAGCGTTTGTAGTCTTACTGCCAATGGTAATCTTAGCGAAGGTTGCTGTCAATGTGAGCATGGCTATCTTTTTAATGATTGTCCAGAGGTCCCGTCATCATCAATCCATAGTACAAAAAAAGCGGATACGGCTTGTAGAGGATTGGCTCCCACAATGCACTGTATCCGCCTACTGAATATTACTTACCCGATTGTGCCTGCATAGAAGCGGCAATCTGCATCATTTCGTCAAGCGGCAGATTCGCGCTTGTAATCCGGAATTCCACGCCGTCATTCATCCAGGTGAGCGTCTGCTGCTCATCCCCGGTAAGCGCCCCTGCAGTGAATCCGAGATCGACCAGCGTTGCCGGAGCCAACGATACGGCGCGGTCCAACGGACGGGCTTCCATAATCGTATACTGGTAATCCCCTTCATAACGGATGAGCACCGCATGGTCTTTATTTCCTTCGATTTTGTGGTAGTCCTTGAAGGTTACGCCTGCCGGTATATATTCCGGCTCAATGACCCCGAAATCTCCCAGCTCAGCTGTTACCTGCTCCGCGTTTTCTTCCCCGGCCGCGCCGCTACCGGATCGCCGTTTTCGTCAACCTCGGCCACTGTGCTTTGGGAAGGGGTGCCGGTTGCCATATTCTTTTGCATATCAAAAGAATCCTTGGTGAATTCCGGATCAAACTTGAAGCTGTCGAACTTCACGTCCACCACGACCTTGGCTTCGGAATCGGAGACCTGGACCTGCTTGGGCTCGTAGGTCTTTTTGGCCAGCCAGATCTTCTGCCGCACGAGTGCGCTGCTCTGGTAGTTCGCCGCCACCTCGAATACGTAGTTGTCACCTTCTTCGGTCAGCTGGCGGTTGTTGTCGGCAGTAATGCCGCGCAGCAGTGTCTGGTACAGATACACCTGACCCTGATTGTCCGGCCAGTCGCTCTGGAAGCGGAAGCTTTTGCCGAGGCTTGGGGTGAGCACGAATACTCCTTCATCGTTGCGCAGCACAATTTGCGTTACATCCTTCTGCACATTGGAGAGGCTGATCCGGTAATACGAAGGGTTCTTATACCATACCTCTACCTTATACTCCTGCGGCTGCTCGCCGGTATAGAGAGTCATCGTGCCCGACCCCTGATAGGCCCCCTGCTTGCTCTCCAGCTTGTCAGACACAGCATTCAAATCCTTCACCACGGAAGCGGCATCCTTCTTCCCGCAGCCCGCGAGCACCAGGGCCACGCTCATAATGATCGCGAGTACCCATGTTATCCGGCGCATGACATCATCCCCTTAACCTGTTTTGAAAAGCATTGATTAGTACATGTCTATGAGGGACTTGCCTGCATTATGCAGACGGGCATGACAAGCAGGAAGGATAATCGCGGGCGGCCGCCTGCCGCGCCAAAAAGCCCGCGATAGGCGCGGGCCTTAAGTTTCAGGTACGTCTTTCCTCAGATCAGACGGGCAATCTTCTCAATCTCTGCTGCGGAGGCAGCCAGTTGCTGCATGGAGGCTGTAATTTCTTCGGTTGCCGCAGCCTGACGCTCACTCTGTGCCAGGCACTCCAGCAACGTTGCATCCATCTGATGAATATTTTTCTTGATTCTTTCCAGAATGCCGGTGATCTCTTTGGCGGATGAGGCACTGGAAACGGACATTTTCCGAATTTCCTGCGCCACTATGCCGAAGCCCCGGCCGTGCTCGGCGGCATGCGCAGCTTCAATGGCCGCGTTAAGACCGAGCAGGTTGGAGTTATCGGCCACTTTTTTAATAAAATCCAGAATCTCATCGGTCTTATGCAGCTCTTCGACCACTGTCTGGCCGAGCACCTTCAAATCGCCTACTATGTTTGCCAGATCAGAAGCGGTGCCCGCAATTTCTTCCGAGGTCGAGCTGATCTCTTCGGAGGTGACAGACAGTACGTTGGCTGCGTCACTTAACGTTTCCTGATTGCTGAGACTTATACCAATGGTAAACACACCGCTAATTGCCCCTTCTCCGTCCCGGATCGGTATAGAAGTTGACTTAAAGGGCCAGCCGTAGATTTCTTTGGGAATATCGGCACTTACCATCTCGCCTGTCTCCAGCGCTGCTCGTATTCCTCCTCTCGGCGGGACGGCATGCCCTCCTGAATGCGGATATCCAGCTCTGTTCCCGGAAGATAGTAGATAAACTTCTCCATATCTGCCAGGGCGAACATGACATCAATAGGAAATAAGCGCTGCACTAGCGGCAGTGATAATTTTAAAGATTCCAGCAACTGTTCATGACCTGTTTCATTTAGGTTGTTCAAAGCTTTTCAGCCCCACAGCATTTTTTTTGCTCATTATAGCACAGGAAAAAATATCTCTATATCACATATTACATAGTGCTCAAAGACTTCAGATTTATTTATTTTTATATCATATTGCTTACACAAATACTTGTTATAACTAGATTGCTAGCACACACAGCCTCTTAACTAAGAACCGGAAGGTTACATTGGAAAGATTTCTCATTAAAATTTTATCAATTCACAGCCGATAATGTAGCGTGCCTGTCTGCAGAGACTTAAAAAGCTAAAGGAGAATGAACACTATGGGGAAAATAAAAATAATATCTAATAAAATACGCAATATCTCGCTGAGGGTTAAGCTTCCTATATTATTAAGCCTGCTAGTTGCTGTAGTGCTCTTGGCGACATCAGTCACAGTATATTTCGTCTCCTCGGATCTGTTGCTTCGAAAGAGCAAAGATGAAATTAACGCAAACGCGGATCGTATAGGTGAAGGGCTGTGGACTGCAATGCAGCTGCAGGAGCAGACCACTTATGTAATTTCAGTGCACAATACCTTTAAACAGCTGTTAAATCTTAGGGGACAAGGAACGCTGTCCGAGCAAGAGTTTTTTTCTTCAACAAATCCCTACTATGAAAAAGCAAACGGAATCCTTCAGGAAAGCATGAACGACACAAGCAGCATTAGCTCCTTACTTGTTTTGGATTCTAAAGGAACTATTCTAGCAGGAACAAACACAGACAACATAGGGCAGTCCCGGGCAGACCGTGAATATTTTACAGAAGCATTCAAGGGTCAATCCTTTATCAGCGATGCCATCCAGTCCAAAAGCAGCGATAAATTATTAATCGCATTCTCCCAGCCGATCAAAGACTTGGAAGGCAAGGTAATCGGCGTCTTGGCCATGACCGTGGACAGCAGCTTCTTCCTGGATAAACTGGGCAACATTAAAATTAATGGGCAAGGTAAAATAGAGATTTTGAGCCGGAGCGGAATTATCCTGTATAACTCCACCGACCCTACCCGGATCGGACAAAGTCTTGCTGGCACTCCAGGGATGAATGATTTTCTGGCGATCAGGGCAACGGATGAGCTCGTTACGCAGTCTGTCGAATTGGCGAGCGAATATCTGAGAATCAACAAAATTCCCAAGGCTGATCTTACCATTTCCGTTATCGATTCCTACACCGATATTAAACGTCCTATCCAGGATATGCTGATGAAAATCTTCATTGTAACGGTTATCGCCCTGCTTGTCGCCATTGGTTTCGGTATGCTGCTGTCCCGTTCTATAACCAAACCTGTTATCAAGCTGACCTCGCTGTTCAAAACATTGGCAAACGGAGATTTAACCATCGGTGCCGATGGCCGCTATACAAGTGAGTTCAAGGATTTGGCTGACAGCTTCAATACCATGGTCCGGCAAAATAAAGAGCTCATCACCAATATGAATAATTCTATCTCCGTGCTCAACGCAAGCACCAATGAACTGGAGAAGACTTCTAAACAGACCGCCCGCTCCATTAATGAAACCTCGGTAACCTCCACGAGTATTGCCCAGGCGATGGAACTGCAGTCCAATGATACCGAGCACATAGTCGATAAGTTCTATGGATTCAGCGAGAAATTTGCTGCGATGAACGATAATGCCCAATCCGTCAGACAAAGAGCTGAAGAAATCATTGAGGTCTTCCATACCAGCAATCAGGTCGTTGATGGATTAATTCAGATCAGTGATAAGAATGAACAAGAGGTCCAGAAAATCTCGGCGATCACAGTAAAACTTCAGGAAAGCTCCAACAGCATCAGCAATATAACAGGAGCAATCAATCAAATCGCCGCTCAAACGAATCTGCTTGCACTGAACGCATCGATCGAAGCCGCGAGAGCCGGGGAACACGGCAGAGGTTTTGCTGTAGTGGCCTCCGAGATCCGGAAGCTCGCTGAACAGAGCACGAAGCAATCGAATGAAATCTATGAAATCATTCAACAAAATCTTGACTCTGTCGCAGAAAATAATGATAGCGTAGTAGAAATTAATAATATCTCCGCCAAACAGGATGAACTCGTTGGACAGACACAGAAGGCATTCCAAACCATTCTGGACAAAATCACGCACATCACGGATCAAATTAAATCGATGGCCGATGAAATTGCTCATATGCAAAAAGACAAGGACGACGTTCTCGATTCAGCTCAAAGCCTCTCGGCTACCGGTGAAGAGGTTTCTGCTTCAGTGGAAGAAGTTACAGCTACCATGGTGGAACAATCCTCCACCATTGGACAACTGGCCGAGATGGTTGAAACCATTGACAAGCTTACTAAAAATCTGGCAGAATCAGCCTCTAAATTCCGCGTCGAGTAAGTGTTCTTTTCTCTTACGTTTTCATATTAACCATATCAAAAAGAAACCCTGGTCATTATTAGACCTTGGGTTTCTTCTACGTTTCCTCGATATTGGCCTGGCGCAAATATCTTTTATTTTTTTCTCACCCCCTCTCCGATACGACATTTTATGTCGTACCACCTGTTATATACTCCGGATGTAACAATCAAACTAGCGAAATGAGGTACGCAGACCTATGCCCAAAACCAAACGCGGACGTGTGCTTTGGTCCCTTCCTACACGGGGCCGCGGGACATGCCCGATCTGTACAAGCACTCGCATCAAGCTGCTCTACCCGAAAGTGAAAAGCGACGGTACTGGAGTTAAGGTATGCAAACGGTGCAGCAAGGCGCCGCAGGCTAAAGTGGACGCTATCTGAAGCCGCTGTATAACGGCCGGCTGCTCTCCGCCTGACAGCAGGGAGCAGCGGCCTTGTCTCATATCCGGATTGTCTCATAACCGGATTGTCTCATAACCGGAGGCTGCCTATACTGGAGCATATAGGACTCTATGCCACAATCTATTTTCTACTATTTATTCACTATAAAAAGGAGACTTACCCTTGAGCCATACGCACCGCATTCAATGGTTCGACCAGCAGGTGAGAACTGGCCGCTATCCGAACAGCAGATCGCTCGCAGAGCAATTTGAAATTTCCAAGCGCCAGGCTCAGCGGGATATTGAATATATGGCTTCCTCCTTGTGTGCACCGCTGCAGTATGTAGCCAGGGAACGCGGCTATTGCTATGAGGATGACAGCTTCATACTGCCTTATCTGTATATGACTGATCAAGAGAAGCAAATCCTCAAATATCTGGCATACCGATACAGCCAGTATAATTACGAGAACGGGCCGGAGATACGGCGGATCGGCCATTTGCTGGGCCGCCTGACCGGACAGCAGGAGCTGGAGAGGGAGGCGCGGCTGCCGCTGTTTGCAGTCAATCCCCGCAGCCTGCAGATGTTTGAGCTGCTGGATCATGCCATCCGGAGCCGGATCACTGTGAAGCTGATCTATGACGGTACAGACGGCGAGCTTGAGCTCTGTCCGATCAGGCTCGAAAATCACTACGATGCGGACCATCTTATCGCCAGACCGGCGGATCAGCAGGCGGGGCAGCCCAGGTACTATCTGCTGTCCTCAATTCTTCAGCTGCAGCTGACCGGGCAGCATTTTGCAGACGGGCCTGCCCCGGGCTCCCGTCCGGAGACCGGACGCAGGCTGAAGCCGTTCACTGCCCGGCTCCGGCTGTCAGCTCCCCCGCCGGACGGACACTGGCATGGCTTCCCGGCGCGATTATGCAGCGGGGATCTCTACGAGGTAGATTTTCTGGACACAGAGCTGTTCATCCGCCACCTGCTGATGACAGACTGGCTGGAGCTTACCGGCCCCAAATGGCTGCAGGATAAAGTTGCCGCCAGATGCCGGACTGTACTCCATTTACTGAACCCGGAGGAACCAAATAAATGATACTGGATCATATTCAGATGCGCCGGGAGTCGAAATCCTTTACCGATGCAGCCCACGCTATTCTGACTGCAGCCGGGCGCTTTGACGGGCCCAAGTTTATGCTGTCCGGACTCAGCGGCATGGCTTTCAAGTTCGCTGCCCACCGCAGGCTGCTCCCCCATTCGGTCACCGCCTACGGACAGTGGGGCATCGAGCACAGCCCAGGCATCGATAATCTGGGGCTTTATACCGTACATGATGCCGGACGCTCAAGACACAGCTCCTTTGGAAGCTATCAGCAGGATGCCGTCAACTGGGTCAGGCAGAGCATTGATTCCGGTATCGGCGCCGTATATTGGATACCAGAGTTCGGCGTTATAAACGGCTATGACGATGAAGCTGAAATATTTTATCTTCAGGACGGCAGTTCCGCAGGCACACAAGTACTGCTGTACGACAATTTTGGGATCAACTTCACTTCCTTTTGGTATTACCGGATTTTTGGGGATCAGGTGAGCATTCCGCTGACAGATGCTGTACTGGAATCACTGCGGCTCGCACTATATGACTGGGAAACTCCATACAAAACGCTTCCTGATCAGGAGATTGCCTCCGGCCGGCTGGCCTACCAGTATGTAATTAATGCACTGGTGCAGGACGATTACGATGCCGGTGGAGCCGGCTATCTATTAGCTTCCTACCTCTATTCACGCACAGAAATCAGGGATTATCTGCAGGAGGTCCATTGGCGGCTTCCACGCCTTGACGAGGTTCTCGGTCTGTACCGGGAGCTAACCCTGATCACTGGCCCGGAGATTACTGCTGTACTGCCTGCTCTTTCCAAAGGACAAAAGCTGCCGGAAGACCTGAAGGCTTCTTTATGCAATGTATTCAGTCAGGCTGAGGCACTGGAAGAGAGGGCCATGGCGCTCGTCCGCCTGATCTCCGGACGCTATCCTGACCGCAAGCGGTCGCTTGTTCCCCGGTGGGGTGCCCACACCGCAAGGTAACAAACAACTCCCCTCCAGAAAGCAGGATGATCTATGAGCGCGATTATACTTTCCTCCGTTCAGTGCAGAGCGGAGTCCCTTTCTTTTACAGATGCTTTATACGGTGTACTTGCGGCCAAAGGCTGGTTCAGCCTGCCCAAGCCGATGCTCGCCGGAATGACCGGGGCGTGCTTCCGCTTCTCCGTCCACCGGCAGCTTCATGCCGATTCAGCCACTGCCTACAACTGGATGGCAGAGCATCTGGTGGCCTGCGACCTAATCGGCGTTACTGCTTCACAGTGGGGCGGGTTCAATTTCACCCCGACCTTCCCACTCTATCAGCGCCAGGCCGTCCGGGACATCAAAAGCTCCATCGACCGCGGCACCGCCGCCGTCCTGTGGAAGGACGGATTTGTTATTGTGAACGGGTACCACGAAAAAAATCAGCTGTTCTACTATCTGGACGGCCGGTCGGCCGGGGTACAGGAGCTGTCTTTTGCCGAACTGGGCCGGAACCAATCGCCCTATTGTTATTACCAGGTCTATGACAATCTCCTTGAAACCGACGTACTCCAGGTCATTAAGGAGTCCTATATGCAGGCAGTGTTCCGGGCGGAAACTCCTGATGTTATGTTACCCGAAGCAGACTATGCCTGCGGACTTGCTGCTTACGACGCTATCCTTAACGCACTGCAATCCGGCAGCTATGATGCTGCAGGCGCCTATGAAACCATCTCTGTCTACGCCGCAGCCAAACGTGATGCCGCACAATATACACGGTTTGCCGCAGGCTACTGGGCTGCTTCACAAGAGGTAGCCGGGCACTATGCGGAATTGGCTATCCTGTATGAAAAAATGCTGGCCTCTGCCGAGATGAACAGCACACCTGGCGCTCTCTCTAAGCCCGGCAGCTCCTTCATTGACTTATTTCACGCTGCCCGGGCAGCAGAAACAGCAGCTATCCGTTCGATCCGGACGCTGCTGCATGAGCCGATTGCCAACCGCTTCCATGATGTCGGGCTGCGCTGATGAGCTGTTATTCAATTGGAAAGTACAAATCCATAAAGGTTGAATTGCCGTGCTCCAGCTTTTCTTCAAGCCAGAAACGCTCATGGTTACAAGAAGTCTGGTAACCCTTACTGTTTACCCAGGCGGCGAGCTTCTTCCAGCCCAGCGGGATCCGCTCAAAAGGATCAGCGAACGGCTCGGTAATCCGCAGCACAGCATATTTGCAGCCTTCCACATGCTTGTAACTTAGCTTGGAGTCCAGCGATTCGGGCTGCTGATCAACCGCTATCCAATATTCATAGCCGCGCAGCCCCTTTTCCTGCTCCCCGTCTGTAACGGGTACATCAAACCCGAATTGTCTTGCTCCGGCCACCCCTTTTTGCCGTGCCCACTCCGTGAGCATTGCAATTACTTCCTCCTCGGGATTACAGCTGATTTTTACTCCGCTCACAACATCCATCGACTCCAGGCTGCTAACAGATACCTCACTTAAATAATCCATTGTTACACCTCCGCGTAATTGATTAACCTTCTGACTCAATACCGGCTTTGGCGGCAAAGTATAGCCTGCATTCCTGCAGCTGCTGGGCAACTGGCCGAACTCCTGCTGGAAGGCTCTGCTGAAAGCCCGTTCCGAGCTGTAGCCGTAATCGAGTGCAATATCCAGTATTCTTTTTCCCTGCATAACATCAAGCATCGCATACCCCAGCCGCCTTCTGCGGACATATTCCATCAGAGTAACATCGAGATGGATGCCAAACAGCCGGTGAAAATGAAACTTGGAGAAGCCGGCATACTGGGCGCATTCTTCAATAGAAAGCGGTTCTTTCAGCTTTTCCTCAATATAATCAACTGTTCTCTGCAGACATTCCAAGTAGTTCAATAGGCTCCGCATCCTTTCTTATTGCAACGGTTAAGCCAATTATAATTAGGCAACATTCTTACTGCCGGACATTTCTTGCTGCTTCCGGGCAATAAAGTTATAATCTCTATATATTTTAAAGATTGAAATAGTTATGGAGCGTGTCTGACGATGAGCACGGATCAACAAAAGTCACAGGCTATTCTTAGCCTTATGGATACAATGGCTGCCGTTCAGCAGAAATCACAGATATTTATTGAACGCATCAATAAGAATGAAACACTGAGCCAGAATCAGCTCATGTTGCTGTTTCAGCTGCAGCTCGCCGGAAGCCTGAAGATCACGGAAATTGCTGAAAGATTCGTTGTTACACCGGGTGCCGCCTCCTCCATGTGTGACAAGCTGGAAGAGGCAGGCCTGATTCAGCGGGTTCGCACGAATGAGGACCGCAGGGTGGTTAACATCGAAATTACCGGTGAAGGAACCCGGCGGATTCTGCAGCTGTTTGACAGGTTTGAGATCCCCGAGCTGCATAAGTTTACAGATACTCTGCACCAGATCAACAGCCTGATGAATGAAATCACCAGTTAACAAGCTTCGTCCCGCACTGCCTCTGTCAAAGAGGCGGTGTTTTTTGTGCGCAATAACGAGATTTGTTTTATTGACTATATATTATAATAAATATATATTTTAATTACTAAAATAAATTTAGATGAAGGTGATCACTGCATGCTTAGTCCATCCACCCAATCGGCCGCACCAGATATGCCTCCTTATAAGGTAAGAGGTGCTCTCAGCCGGCGCGAAGATTTGACTGCGTCCTCGGTTGATGTGTTCGGCCAGTTCAAAGCGTCAGGAACAGTGACTGCAGGCCGGCTTAAGGTGTCGGGAGAATGCCGGATTGCCGGGCATTGTCAGGCGGCACAGGTCGACAGCTTCGGAAGCCTGAGGGTACACAGTCTGGAGGCAGAGCATGTCCGGTCCAGCGGATACCTGTCGGCGGCGGAAGATATTACAGCAGTAACCTTTCTGGCAAAAGGAGCCGTACAGCTTGGCCGGCTTACCGCCTCAGATTCCGTTATCATCCGCCTGAGCGCTAGCAGCAGAATAAATCAGCTTAAAACGGAGGGCTCCTTGACTGTAACCAGCACTTTGTCGGGCCTCTCCTTTTTTACCAAACCTATTCACCGCTTGAACTGCCGCTTGCTGGAGGGGGATTCACTTCAGCTTGAGCATACGACAGCTGAAAGGGTCTGCGGCAAACGGATTATCATTGGTCCGCGCTGCCGGATTCAGGAAGTGCGCTATACGGAAAGCCTGCATATCGACAAAGCCTCCACAGTAATAACAATAATAAAACTCAACAGTCCAGGAGGAACCTCAGAATGAATAACACCACTGTATTCCGTAAAAATGCTGCGTCCCTTGCCGGCAAAATCTTTGCCAGCCTGTTCATGCTTCCAATTCTCGCTGTATGGACGGCCGGCAGCGCCGTTTGTTCAATCATCGCGCTAATAGCAGCTGTGCTCGGATTGTTCGGCTGGAAGGGAATTTCACTGACCCTCTATCCCGGGAATGATCTGCCGCGTATCCTCAGTTTTCCGTTAGGGCTCGTACTGGCTCTGCTGCTGTATGCTTCATTTGTATATACCAGACGTTTCCTCCGGCGCTGCCTATACTATATTAAATCCTGATGTCTGGCCTGCTTGCAGGCAGCAGAAAGAGCCCGCACCAGGGCGGGCTTCTCTCTGATATTTCCGGCCGATACCGGACAGCCTCCGGTTAACGGAGTGATTCGGCGATCTTCAGCACCTCGTCCCGGTCCAGCCCGTGAGATGAAATACCATACAATACGCCATCCGCTTCCCAGTCCAGGTTCCGGTTATCGATCATTGCAGCATCAACACCGTTTATTTTTACCGTCTCGATGCTCATTCTGGTCGAAATTTCGTAGGCCGTTTCCTTGTCGGAATAACGGAATTGCATTTTGAGATCCTGCCCTTCATGCTCACTGCTAAAGAACAGATCCACATACTTGCCATTAACGCCTTCCTCCGACTTGTAGAATTCCCCACGGTCAAAAGCAAATCCCTCCGGCAGATACTCCGGCAGCTTAACCTTGAACATCGCGTATTTGTCCAGCTCCGCCCGGCTCTTCACGGCCACTATACGCTCTGTCGCTTCTTTATCAAGCCGCTCCTGTTCACTTTTGGTAATCAGCTTATCCCCGTCAAAATTAACAATCTGCTCTCCGGCGGCGTTATAGATTTCACTGACTTTTTCCGAATCAGAAGTAATTACGTTACCGTCCTTGTCAAACAGCTTGCCCTCCCACTCCTTTGGAAAATCGGGAATCTGCGCGGCATCCATCTCATGGGCTATTATGTTGCCTAGATTAATGCTCTGCAGCACTCTGCCCACAAGCTCCTGGGCAAAGGACGGCTTGACGAAGCTGACGCTCAGCGCACCGGCAACCAACAGGGATGCCATAACCATAGCCGGGCGTTTCCACCCTGTTTTTATTTTCATTTGTTTTGCCTCCTGTTTAAGTTGGGTACGGCTCTGCACTTTGGCAAGCACTGCCGCCTTATGAGCCTTGCTGTAATCCTGTCCGGCCAGCGCCCGGCCCAGCTTAAGAAGCTCAAGTGATTCCTGCGGTCCGCTCCAGTCAGGAGCATTTTTCAGATGCACACCGTCATCAACAGCTTTTGCAAACTCCTGTATATTGTCTTTTTTCACAGCTGCTCCACGCTCCCTATTTCAGCTTTCAGCTTTTTCATGCTCCGGTACAGGATCACGCCGACGTTGCTCTCGGATATGCCGGTGAGGCTGGCGATCTCTGTATTTTTCAGATCCGCCCCGAATTTCAGCGCCACAATATTCCGTTCCTTGGCTGTCAGAGTATCCAGTGCCATGCCCAGCCGGCTGTTGCGCTCCCCTTCCAGCAGCTGCTCATCCGGCGTTTTTTTGCCTGAGACCAGCTCACGGACCGCCTCCAGCGGAAAAAACAGATTTCTCTTCCGGCTGCGGTAATGATCGTTCACGACATTTCTGGCGATGGCGAACAGCCACACCTCAAAGGGTGCTTTTTCCGGGGAGTAGCTGTGCAGCCTGGACCATGTTTTTTCAAAAACCTGGCTGGTCAGGTCCTCCGCCGTATAACGGCAGCTGACGCGGTAAGCGGTATAGTTGAATATCCTCGAATAATAGTCTTCAAATATGGAAGTGAACACCCTGTCCGTATCCGTCCTAACGGCGGCAGCAGCGGGGTCTTCTTCCTTCACTCTCTTGTGCCAAAACGATTGCAGCAATGCGCGCTCTTGCATCTCTCTCAGGCTCTCCTTTCTTAAGCAAATTCACCGGGCCAAGTGATTTACCCCAGCTAATACGCGGACAACGGGATTTCATTACAAGTCCTGCAAGAAATTCCGTCCGAATGAACCATTCAAATCCAGTATCCCTCACTGACAGGCCGCTTGTATGCGGATTATGTTGCATTATTACCGGTACAGCAAAAAGCCGCCCGCCGGGCCGGCAAAATCCGGCCTGATGAGCAGCTCTCCATGTCTGTGCAATGCTTGTATAATAATCGGCTTACGCCTGTTTCTTCTCGGTCAGGTAATACACAAAAGCCAGTGCAGGCACCGCTATCCCGATCAGCGAGGTCAATTCCCACCCTCCGTAAGCGTAAGCCCATCCCCCAACCGATGAACCGATGGCACCCCCGATAAAGAAGATAGCCATGAACAATCCGTTCAGGCGCCCTCTGGCTTCATTGCCCAGGGAATAAATCGCCCGCTGTCCGAGCACCAGATTCCCAGATACGCCCATATCCAGCAGGATAGCTGCGGCAACGAGCAGACCCAGCGTTACTGCGGAATCACTGCGGAACAGGTAAGCGATCAGAAAGGCACCGCCGGCAAGCAGAAAAGCGAGTCCGGTCAGCGGACGGGTCCTTCCCTTGTCAGCCAGTCTTCCGGCAATCGGGGAGGCGACGGCTCCAGCAACACCGGCCAGGGCAAACAAGGCAATACCCTGCTGGGACAGGTGATACGTATCAGCCAGCCGCAGTGAAACGGTCGTCCAGAACAGGCTGAATGTTCCGAACAGGCTGGCCTGATAGATGGCCCGGCGGCGCAGCACAGGTGTATTCATCAGCAGCGTACCCAGGGAGCGGATCAGCCCGCCGTAGTTCATAGCCGGAACCGGCTGGCGCTGCGGCAGCACTCTGGACAGCAGAAGAGTAAGCAGGGCAATAATAACAGCCGAAATGGCATAAATGGCGTGCCAGCCCCAGAGCCCCGAGACGAAGCTGGCCAGCGGACGGGCGAACATGATGCCGAGCAGCAGCCCGCTCATAACATTGCCTACTACCCGGCCCCGGTGTTCTTCAGCAGCGAGGAACGAAGCGTAGGGTACCAGGATCTGAGCAGCTACAGAGCCAAGCCCGATGAACAGCGAAGCGCCCAGGAACAGCCCCGCGTTCGGAGCCAGTGTAGCCGCAACCAGTGCCGCGACGACGACAAGAAGCGAAATCACGGTCAGGCGGCGGTTCTCGATAATATCACTCAGCGGAACGACGAACAACAGTCCGATTACATAGCCGATCTGTGTCAGAGTGACGATCAGCCCTGCTGCTCCGGAAGAGAGGTGTGTCGCTGCGGCGATCGGTCCGACCAGCGTCTGGGCATAATACAGATTGGCAACAATAAGTCCGCAGGAAGCTGCCAGCAGAAATGTAATCCAGCCGGGCATTGCTGCGCTCTCCGCAGCCTTCTTCGCCCCGGTTACCCCGTTGATTTGACTTACCTGTTCCATATTAACTCCACCTTTCACTTTTAAATACTGAACGTTTAGTTTATTAATTATGGCTTTATAATATACTGAACGTACAGTTTTGTAAATGGGCAAATTAAATATTTTCGTCTCCGCCATAATTCTGCCGCTTCACCGATTGGCTATTTTCTCTTGATGTTTTGTATAATGAACGTATAGTTTAGTTTTGTTGCAATCCTATACTTGAGCCGATTATGAATTTCAGGAGGTCATTGTGATGGACAAAAAAAGAGGACGCCCGCGCAATAACGAAGCAGAGGCGGCAATTCTGGCTGCATCCTACGAGCTGCTGCTGGAAACAGGCTTTGAAGCCGTGACGGTGGATAAAATTGCTGAGCGGGCAAAAGTAAGCAAGGCCACCATTTACAAATGGTGGCCTAACAAAGCAGCGGTAGTCATGGACGGCTACCTCTCAGCAGCAACGGCACGCCTTCCGGTGCCTGACACGGGTTCCGTAAGAGAGGATATTGAGATCCATGCGACAAACCTGGCGGTCTTTTTGCGCAGCCGGGAGGGCATGGTCATTACCGGGCTGATCGGTGAAGGCCAGTCCGATGCCGGACTGGCCGAAGCTTACCGGACCCGCTTTTTTGCCCCGCGGCGGCAGGAAGCCCGCGAGCTGCTGGAACGTGGAGTGATGCGGGGTGAGCTGAAGCCGGATCTGGATATCAGCTGCAGTATTGATCTGTTGTACGGGCCGATTTTTTACAGGCTGCTGATTACAGGCGATGTGCTGGACGAGGCTTATATCAAAACGATAACAGCCGCTGCCTTCGAGGGAATCAGACAGTAACTGCAGCACACCCAGTAAGTAGCTACTCTGCTCTGTTAATTCCCCCGGAATCTATTCTTGTATATGTATTGATCAATTCATCCAGCTTCATGGACTGTCTGATTACATGCGGATGAAGCAGCCCGTAGGTCTGTTCCATCTGATTAAGCCTGGTTCTTTCGTACTCTATTTGCTTGCGCAGGATTTTGAGCTTGTCCATCTGCACTACCTCCCGTACATATTTTAGAGGTATATGTCAAATTATAGGACTGCAGGCTCAATGCATCATGTATAGATATTCAAGGTTTCGTATATGTGTTGTCTTGTCCGTTAGCGCTGTACAAGAAAAAGGCCTGCCGGGGTGTACACCGGCAGGCCTCCTTTTCACCTATTCAGGATCTTGGTTTAATCATGATCCCAAGCTGCTTCAGGTATGGATTTAGCTCCTCATACAGTCGGCTAAACCGGGCTGTATCAAGGCTAGTCTACTACTTTTCCCTTAATCAGCTCCCTAGGGACAGGCCCGGTCGTTCTGCTGTCCAAGCTGTCGCTATAGTTGTCCCCGATTACAAAATACTCCGCCTGACCAGTTACATACTCGCCAACAATCGGATTATTCTTAAGCTCATAAGGCATTTCCAGAGGGACACCGTCAATAAGAATCTGCTCCTCTGTGACAACGATTTCTTCGCCCGGCAACCCGATGACTCTTTTGACATAATACAAATCCTCTCTGCTTGAAAAATAGACAATATCATTGCGTTCAATTTCATTTTCCTCGTAAACCTTCGTATCCACCTTCAGAGTCTGGCCGTCCTGATATGTCGGTTCCATGGAAGGGCCCATGATTTCGACTTCAATTATACTTTCATCGTTGTTACAGGCACCCAAAGTAAGGGCTGCAAATAGCATTAGAATTGATTTTCTTATTACTTTCATTGGAATTCCCCTTTCGTCACCAAAGCGTAACAAGCTTGTTTTATCAATGTTAACAGAAAGTGACCTTCACACGTTCAATTTGCTTTATACTAATAAGAGGTACGTTTACTAGATTAATGAACAGCTTATATAAATGGAGGATTTACTGATGAAAAGATGGATTGCCAGCGTGGCTGCCGCAATGCTGATTGCCGCATGCCCCTCGGCTCTTGATATAGATAAAACGTTTGCCGCTGCACCGCTTAAACTGATTGTCGACGGGGAAGCAGCACTTACCCCGCTGCATCCGTTTATTAACCAGAATATCGTGTATATTCCAGTCCGGGTACTTACAGAATTTTATCCTGCCGGACTGCAATGGGATAACCGTCAAAAGCTGTTGACGATTGCAGACGACAGCACCAGTACGCTGATTAAACCAGGAAGCCAGCTTGTGCTCTACTACGGCAGTTCTACTGCGCTTGAAGGCAAGGCTATTCTGCGGAACGGGCGTATGTATATTCCGGCATCTGCGCTGAATCTTATATCCGGAGCCGACTTCCGGCTGGATCAGGAGCAGAATTCGGTATCCATTATATCCGGCAGTGTAAGCACAACGGTCCGTACTCCTACTGAAGCGCTTGCTGCCGCGGAGGATCACCCCGGATTCAAAATTTATGCTGCCCTGAAAGACAAAACGGCCTATAAAGGCTATGTTCTTGAGGTAAACGGACGGAAACACAAATATGACTGGCAGACCTACCGGGATCTGAGTCATCCGCCGGAGCTTTATTATGCCGATGTCAATCAGGACGGGCAGCCTGAAGCCGTGGTTATTTTGACACTGGGCACAGGAACGGGAATTGTGGAGCAGGAAATCCACGTCATTAATCCTCAGACATGGCAGGAGCTTGCTGTACCTGAAGCCTGGGAGGCTGCCAGTCAGCTTGTCACCTCCAGCATTACTGCAGACGGGAAGGATATGCTAGTTTCGCTGAAGCTTGCCGGCGCACTTCCGGCGCAGGTGGAACTGAGGCTGCGGACCGCAGCGATGATCCGAATATCGGCGGAGCAGCAGGTATTGGTACAGTTACTTACTACAGAGTAGATAAAGGACGGCTCAAGGCTGAAGTGAACGTGACAACCGGCTTTCTGGAGAGCATCGGCAGTCTGGAGTTGATTTATAAACCGGCTGCTTCGGGAAGAGCACTGGAGCCGGAATCCGTCACCTTCCAGGCATACGATGAATATCCGGCAACGGTGAAGAAGCAGGCTGCTAATGATTGATGCCCATATTCATCTGGAGCAATATGACCCTGCTGTGCTGGAGCACATGCTGCCCGCCCTTCCAGGGCAAGGCGTTAACGGCTTGATTGCCGTTTCGATGAATTTGGACTCCTGTGCACGTACATGGGAGTTGGCCTGCAGAGCTCCCGGACTGATTAAGCCGGCCTACGGCTATCATCCCGAGCAGCCGCTCCCCGATGAAGCAGAGTTCGCGGCACTGCTCCGCTTCATAGAAGAACACGCCGCAGATATGGCGGCCGTAGGTGAAATAGGCCTGCCTTATTACAGCCGGGCCGAAGCGCTGGAGCGCGGCGCGCCTTTTGCAGTGGATCCCTATGTCCGGCTGCTGGACACCCTGCTTGGCCTTGCCGCGAGGCTCGGCAAGCCGGTGGTGCTGCATGCCGTCTATGAGGATGCACTGACCGCCTGTGATCTGCTGGACAAGCATGGCATCCGCGATGCCCATTTTCACTGGTTCAAAGGGCCGGAGGAAGCCGTCGCCCGGATGATTGAGCGCGGCTATTATATCTCCTTCACTCCGGATATCGTCTACGAGCCGGAGATTCAGGCCCTGGCCAGACGTTACCCGCCGGAGCTGGTTATGGCGGAGACCGACGGCCCGTGGCCGTTTGAGGGGCCTTTTGCCGGCCGGCCTACGCATCCGGCCATGATCCGCGATGTTGCTGCAGCCTGGGGTGCGCTGCACGGTTATTCGCCTGCACAGGCAGAAGCGCTGCTGAGCGCGAATACGGCGCGGTTTTACCGGCTGCATGAGGGTACGGGAAGCTTAGAATAGTTCGTCGTAATCTTCGGATTCTACTACCCGTTCATGCCGGATATAGGACATTTCTTCTATGCCGAGAATCTCTTTGAATTTATCAGATAGCTCCATAGCCTGGTTAATGTTGCGGTTAATGAAGGAGAGGCTCAGAATTTCACGGAGCTGTTCAATCTGTTCACCGGATGCCCCCAGCAGGTGAAATTGCTCGGGTCGGCTGTCGTTGAACAGTTCTTCAAGCTTTTGCTCAAATACAGAGGCAGCCTCAAGCTCCTCCCGGATCTTTTCCAGAGTACCTCCGAGCAGCAGCTCCGTGAAGTCTGACTCCGGATATCTTTCCTCTGCAGTATGAAAAACAATCTCTTCCTCATACTCATAGGTAATATGCAGCGTCGCAATCTCTTTTCCTTGGTGAATCAGCTGGTAGCCCCACTCATGGTCCGCAAAGTTATAGAAATATAGTACAGGCGCCTCCACTGACAGAAGCTGAATATTCTCCGGAGCCGCCCACTGTTATACGTATCTTCTATTAAGTAAGCTATGTATTGTGCATTCAGCTGAATTATTACTGAACCGCTAACAGCATGCTTCCTGACGATGTCCCGATCCGTGGCCCGCAAAATATGACCTGATGTAAATTCACTCATTACTGTGAACCTCCTTATGTAGTGATATGCTGGAACTGGATATAGATAGTTGTACTTCGTGCAGCTAAAACAGCCGGATTTGCCCTATTGTAGTCCTTTAAGTGTAGTTCATACAACTAAAAAAGCTCCATTCCCGCAAAACGGCGGGAAATGGAGAATATAGCTGTACGGAATACACTTATATGGCTGAATCTGCCCAAAAAGCTGCTTTTAGATGTACAGAGTGCAGTTAAAGCAGCAGGGCTATACCGGACGGGAGCCCCAGCGGCGCGGATGGATTATGGACTCAGCCCCATGGGCTGCCCTTCGTGTCTTACGTGTGTAAAGGGTATCCCGTATTTAGCCAATATGATGTACCAGCAGCAGTTTGGGAGAGGCGGATGCGCTAATTCAATCCGTCTCCCTCTATCCCGCCTGCTCCATCCGCTCAGTCCCGGTCTCCCGCTTCTCCCGCCAGAGCACCCGGCCGAAGAGCAGGCCGGCCAGTCCAAGAGCGACCTGGATGAGGCCGAAGATCTGGAAGATGCGGCCGGGTCCGGCGAACTGTACCAGCAGGCCGCCGAGCAGCGGGGCGATGATCAGCACGGCGCTGAGCACGGTGTTCTGGATCCCGAAGATGCGGCCGGTCATGTGCGGCGGGGTTTCTTTTTGCAGCATATAGTTGAAGGCTACTGCGAATGCCCCGTTCCCCGCTCCCAGGATAAAGCCGAGCAGCAGCACCCAGATGACCGGAGCTCCAGGCTGCAGAAGTCCGAGTCCCGCTACCGACACGCCGATCAGCATGTAGCCCATACCCAGCCGCCATGTATAGCTGACTGCACTGCTCAATTTGCCCAGTAGAAGGATAGTCAACACAGCACCCACACCGGAAGCTGCGACCATCCAGCCCAGCACCGCTTCACCTGTCGGAGAATATACCCGGAACAGGCTGGTGAACTGAAAATCAATAACCTGGATAGCCAAAGCTCCGGCCAGCCCGTACAGCATCACATTTAGCAGGATGCGGCTGCTTAACAGGAAGCCCCAGCCCTCCTTCCACATGATCCGCAACGGGACCTGCTCTTCCGCAGCCTTTTGTGCAGGTTCTTCCTTTGTATCAATATTTCGTACAGACAACAGCAGCAGATAAGAGCAGCCGCGCAGCACGGCATTCAGCACGATACACCACTGGGGTGTAAAGAAGGTGAGGGCGAGTCCGCCGAGCAGCGGGCCGGCGATTTTGGAGCCCTGGTTCACCAGCCCGTTAAGCGAGGAGGCCTGCAGCAGCTGGTCTTCTCTGACAATGCTGCGGGTCAGCGACTGCTGGGCAGGCATATTAACGGTAGAGATGGCGGAGCGCAAGGACAACAGCGGCAGCAGCCAGAACATATTCGGGGCAAACAGCAGCACCAGCGTCAGCACTGCGGTAAGCAGATCGCAGACCCGCATCAGCTTCAGCTTATTCAGCCGGTCTGCGGCAACCCCGGCCACGGAGCCGAGCAGAATGCTGGGCAGCGCAATAGCTACCGGAATCATAGCGAGCATCAGCGGGCTGACCTGCCAGCGGTACCCGACCAGCACCTGAATCGCCAGAGAATCGAACCAGTCGCCAAAGCTGGCGGTGGCAAAGGCGCTGTATACGCGCACGTAGACTTTGTTATGCAGCAGGCTCGTTCCCTGCCTGGATGTAGCTTCCATCTGACATTCCTCCAGGTACATATATGGTCTCGATGAATCAGTCATCTTATGACCTAAATGTAGCTGAGAATTGTCAGAGCATTATCAGAGGGAAATCAGGAAATCGGATTAGGGATTCATCACCCGCATCAGCAGTTTTTCCAAGGGCTGCTCATAACGGATTAGCCTGCTCTCCTCCATCGCCTCAATAAACCTGCGTTCATATTTACGATGCAGCGGATGTGGCGGCAAATACAGACGGCAGTAATGGTAAATCCGGTAAAAACCGTACAGGCTAAGCGGAACAAACCCCGACCGCTCCAGCACTTCAAGCCCCTCATCCAGCAGCTGCCCGGCTTCAGCCATTTGATTTTCCCGCAGGTGCCAGAGTCCTTTTACAATTTTGTAGCCGCCGGTTTCTCTTAAAAAGGGCTTCTCCTGCAAAATCTGCACCACAGCCTCATCCAGCCGCATAAGCACATCATTTCCTGATCCTGCAGCCAAGTGCGCAAACAGCTCGGTAATCATGGTTACCGGCACGAAGTTCTCATAGCCACGCTCCGAGATTGCCTGATAGGACCCGGGGAGACGCGCCAATGCCCGCTCGGGTGTACCCGAGAGGATAAACAGATCGAGAATCGTCAGAATATCCAGCTCCAGCTGATCCCGCTCATGCATCACCTGCGTATTAATCATCCGCTCACATACGGCAAGCTTCTTTCGGGGATCTCCGGTGAACATGTAAAATACAAACAAATGAAACAGCCGGTCCTTCAGGGGAACCTCCTCTGTATGCATAAGCCAATCGAGATCCCCCTGCACAAAATGGAGGGTTACAGCAACCTGGGGGTCCAGCTCATAGCCCAGGATATCCTTTTGGCTGGCCAGACTGATCATCGATTTGCCCTGCCCGTAGACATGGAATTTGCCAAAAACGTCTCGCATCGTATCCCGCAGCTCCGGATCATAGGTTGTCGGATTGACCATAGGGCCGGACGCCGTTTCCTTCAGGGACAGGCAATAGCCGGAGCCTCTTACGGTCTGAAGCGCCAGGCCGCTGAACGGGCGGAGCTTTTTACGCAAGCGGTATATATGATCATCTACGGTACGCTCCACCGGATACTCCAGCGGCCAGACCTTGTCCAGCAGTTGTCCGCGTGTGAAGGTACGCCCCTTATTCCTGTACATAAATTCCAGCAGCGCAAATTCTTTGGGCAGCAGCTGGATCGCCGTTTCGCCGGCCGCCACAGTAAAATTGCTGCCATCTAGTTTCAGTTGCATCGCAAGTTCCTCTTTTCCACGGATAAATCCATGGATGTATTATATCAGCCGGACTTCCGCCCGCTCCAGCCCTAACGTCATACAATAAGCAGAATCCCCTCTAACGGGACAAAAAAAGAGCAAACCCGCATTCAGCCTGCAGATTCACTCTTTGTTTGCTTTTAGCCTGCCATATTGTTAAAGGAGTCCTGCTCGGAAAAGACCGAGATATGATCCACGATGCCTGTTGCTTCCGGAATAATAAATTTCAGCTGGTACTCCTTACCGGCCTGGTATATATAAATCTTGTCACTGCCGTTCACTGCAGTATCATCCGGCTTGTCAAGCGTCTGCTCAATTTCCTTCAGCGTCAGCTGCTGCAGGTCAGCGGCACTGGAACGGACATCAAATATCCGGCTGCCCTTGTTCCAGCCGAAGACAACATGCTTGGCATTGTAGGTGGAATACATCCCTTTTCCGGCTGCTTCCTTGGTGTCCGGCTCCCCCCATGCCGCCTCAACCTCATCAATCATTCCGCTGTGTGCGGCATATTCCACACCTGGGACCTTGCCCTGTCTGGCCAGCTCCAGCAGCTCCTTGAGCTGTGCGGAACTGTCCTCTGCAGCAGCCCCGTTTCCTGCTGCTGTGTCCGGTGCTGCCGTGGCTGCTGGCGGAGCGGATTGCTCAGCTGCCGCTGGCGAAGGGCTGGCAGTGGCATCCGGCTGGGCAGACGCGGACGTCTCAGCTACAGGGGCGTTTGTGGCCGTCGCATTATTCCCGGTATTGCTGCCGGAAGAACTACAGGCCGAAAGCCCGAGTGCGCTGGCCAGTATCATGATTCCTGCTATGGTTTTGAACGTTGTTGTCATGCTGTCATCTCCTTGGTTAATAGAACTGCTTGGGTCATAAGTAATGAAATTGACGTGCTGGACGTAATAAAGGTTGCAGACTGCGCTATTCGGGAGACAAACCGCCGCCTGAACGTACCGCTCCGCGCAGAACGGACAGCCATAGAAAGCTGAGTTTATTTTGGACAATCCCTCCGGTATCGAACCACTTGGCAGCGGAAAATAAATTTTAAGGTTACGTACGCAACCATATTGCTGCAGCCGGCATCTTATTAGTAAAGGGAGGGGAGCTTCGTCTGGATATTATAGAGAGAATCAAGGCCAGGGATGAGTCAGCTCTCCGTCAGCTAATGGATGAATACGGGGATATGCTGCTCAGGACGGCTTGTTTGCTGCTTAGGGACCGGCAGTCTGCCGAGGAAGCCGTACAGGACACGTTCATCCAGGCTTACGCCAAAATCAGCCAGCTTAAGGAGCCCTCCCGGCTCCGTTCCTGGCTGATTGCGATTACGGTCAACCGGTGCCGGATGAAGCAGCGGACCTGGAGCTGGCGGAGTATTTTTCCGGCGGCAGAGAGCGGGCAGTGGGCAGAGGCTGCAGGCGAAGCGGCGGCAGGTGCGGAAGAGCTTTTTATGACGGAGTGGCACAATGTAAAGCTGACGGATGCAATCGGGAGCCTGGACTATATCTACCGTGAAAGCTTAACCCTGTATTACTTTCATGAAATGAGTGTACGGGAAATTGCCTCCCAGCTGAAGACAAGGGAGAACACAGTAAAATCGCGGCTTGCCCGCGGGCGGCAGCTGCTCAGGCTGATTTTGGAGAAGGAGGACATTGATAATGGATAACGGACGCGAAACAATCAGGCAAAGGCTAGAAGACGAGCTTGCTCATGTCACCTTCTCCGGCCATGACCGGGTGCTGGAACAGACCCATCCGCCTACCCTCCGTGCACGTCTAGCCGCGCTGTGGAATAAGGAGCTGGAAATATCGCTGGGGACGCTCGGTGCTGCGGCAGCAGTTCTCACGACAGGAGTTCTTCTGTTCTATGCCCCGCAAATTACAATAAAGGAACAGCAATCGATCCAAATACAGGAACGGCGTGAATTAATAGAAACCGGGGGTAACACCTACTGGAAGGACCTCTACGAGCAGGCGGTGAAGCAGCATGAAAATTAGAATCAAGGTCAAGCATCTGGTGCTTTTTCTGCTGCTCCCCCTCACGCTGCTGACGGCCTTTGTGCTTACCCGGCCTTCAGCCGGGGACGACTTAAGTCCGGCACAGCAGGCTTCCGCAGACGCCCGGACTGTGCTGCTGCAGAAACTAGCCGCCAGCAGCGGCAGTGCGCGAATGCTGCTCATCCGTAAGACGGTCGTAGAGCCGGCCAATGCATACCCGACTTACTGGTATAACGTATATGCAGGCGGTTCAATGAGCCAGGTTAACCAGATCGGGGAAGACGAGGAAATCTCCCCGCTTCTGCCCTCGGACAGAATAAAGCTGCTGGAAGAGTATATTCAAGAGGGACCGGCTGATTATTCCCTGCGGAATGCAGTTAAGCAGCTGGTCTACGAATATGATGCGGCAGGGAATGCCGGCGATCAGGCGGACCAGGCTATTGCTGCTGCTGCACAAAGAGTCAGCAGCAAATCTTCAGCTGCCCGCGAGCTGACCCTGCTGCGGGCGGAGCGCGCGCTGAATGCCGGGCGGTTCATTCAGGCCGGGCAGCTGCTGGAGCAGGCAGAGTTCTCTGTCCAGTATAACGAATCAGAACTGGACGCGAGAGCAGCCTGGCTGCAGGGGCGGCTGCTGTTCACACAAGGCAAAGGCCGCGAGGCGCTTACACTGGTTAACAGTGCGCTGGAGGAATACCGTAAGATCTGGGCTGAACGGGATGCCGGCCTTAATCCCGCTGGCAGTAGTTCGCCGCAGAACGCCTCCGGCTCCGGCGGCTCAGACAGCGGTGGCGTAGATGGTAGCGGCACAGTTAGCGGCGTTGCAAACGGTGGTGGCTCAGATAGCGGTGGCTCAGATAGCGGTGGCTCAGGCGGTGGTGGCGCAGGCGGCAGCTCAGGCGGCAACAGTTCAAGTATCGGCAGCTCAGATGGCGGAGGCACAGACAGTAGCGGCACAGTTAGCGGCGGCTCAGACAGCGGCAGCTCAGGCAGCGGCGGTGCAGTCGGTGGCAGCAAAGATACTGGCAGCAATGCGGCTGAACAGGTGTATAGAACATCATCCTCCACAGAGGAACAGCTTGTCGCGCTTCAGACAGCGCTGCGGGAAGCTGTGAAGCTGGGCTTCGATGCTCCTGCTACCCTATCAGGCACACTCACCAAA
>NZ_LRAC01000147.1 GCF_001517085.1 Paenibacillus sp. DMB5 | reverse complement strand
GCAGCGGCCGCAGCGGGAGATGCTGCGGCTGGCGCTGCTGCTCTCCGGCGCGGAGCGGGAGAGCAGGGGCATGGATGCCGGCCGCTTGAGGCCGGCATGCGGGAGCTGCGCCGCCTGATGGAGGCGTGGAACGGCCTTGGCAGCAGCGCATGGACCGGCTGTCCGGCGAGTGCGAAGCATGCCGGACAGAAGCAGAGGCGCTCGCCGGGCATGAGCGCGCCCTGGCAGAGGAGCTGGAGCGCGCCGAGGCGAGTTCGCTGAACTCGACGGCCGGTACACAGACTGGCTGCGTCAGCGCAAGCTGCCGGAAGCTTGTCACCGGAAGGGCTGCCGGATCTGTTTGCGCTGGTAGAGCAGGGAAATGAGCTGCTCCGCCAGCGTGACAAGCTGACTGCGCGGCTCGGGGAGCTTGGAGCAGAGTGTGAAGCCTATGAGCATGAAGCCTTGTCACTGCTGCAGCAGGCTGGAGAGAGCAACAGCGGTGATGTACCTCTGTTCACTCTTTTCGGCTGGCTGGAGAACCGGAAACGGGAGTGGGATTTGCTGCGGAGTGAGCTGCTTCGCAGGGAGGGAATGTCTGCCCGGATGGCGGAAATGCATGAGGAGCTGGAGGAGAACAGGCGGCAGCTGGAAGGTCTGGTGCATCGGAGCAGTGCTCTTCTGCGTGAAGGCGGAGCCGGGGACGGCGAGGACTTTCTGCGGCGCGCTTCGGCAGTGCAGCGGCGGGCGGAGCTTGTGAGAGCGATCCGCCAATGGGAGCTGGCGATGTTCACCGGCTGGGAAGACGGCAGAGCAGATCAATTGCAGCTGCTGCTGGAGCAGCACGATGCTTCTGCGCTTGAAGAGGAACGCTCTGCTGCCGAAAATGCTGCGGTCAACCTGGAAGAAGAGCGGAATATTCTTTTGGAGCAAAGGGGCAAGCTGCTGCAGGAGCAGGAGCATTTGCATGAGCGCTGCATGGGGGACACTGTCAGCCAGCAGCTGGAGGAGCAGCGGTCGGCACTCCGTCAGCTGGCTGGCCAGTACGCCGTGACGGCACTGGCAGCAGAGCTGATCGGGCGGACGAGAAGGATATATGAGCAGGAGAAGCAGCCGCAGGTCCTGCAGCTGGCTTCTGCCTATTTTGCAAAGCTCACACAGGGGGAATACCGGAGAATTGTTATGACCCTTGGCCATAAAGAGTTAAAAGCTGAGCACGAAGCGTTAGGTCTGCTCGACAGCGGGCTGCTGAGCCGCGGCACACAGGAGCAATTGTATCTTGCGGTGCGGCTGGCTCTGGCCGAAACCATGAGCCGGCAGATCAGGCTGCCGCTGATGCTGGATGATCTGTTCGTCAATTTTGATGAAGGCCGCTTATCTGCTGCACTGGCCGTGATAGGCGAACTGTCGGCAACCAGGCAGATCGTAATGATGACCTGTCACCGCTATGTTGCGGATGCGGCAATGCGGATTATTCCTGCCGCGTCAGTAATATCCGTCTAACTTCCCTCATTTCCGCCCCCGCACAACCGGCTTAACCGCAACAATCGTTATGCCCTTAGCCTTGTCTTTCCCTTCAGGGCCGGGAGGCGGAGGGGACAGCGGCGCGCGCAGCAGCATACTGACCCATACCAGGGCCAGAGCACCGAAGATCGGATAAAATAATCCGAGCAGCGAGCTGAAGCCGAACTGGCTGAACAGATAACAGAACAGCATGAGCAGCGGAGTCACCAGGGCGGGGGCAATCGGGAGGCGCTGCTGCAGTTGTACGCTGACGCCGTAAATGTTGGCTATGAAGGTGCTGAAGATTTCCAGGAAGATCAGCAGAAGATAAATCAGCTGAACGGCGGAACCGAGCCGAAAGGCAATGCTACCCATCGGGACCTCGTACTGCAGAATGCCGGGCATCTGCGAGCTCATGGCGAAATGCGCAGCCAGCAGCATGAAGCCGATGCCGATGCCGCCCAGAATACCGCCGCGTACAAGCGTCTGTTCGTCCTCAGTATGCCGGGCCAGCGGGACAAGCACAGCTTGGGCCATGCTGAGATTAAAGGCGGTGTAGAGTAAGGGGGACATCCAGGCACCAAAGGTGCTGCTGTCCGTCTGCAGAAACAGAAACCGTCCCGCTCCTGGCAGCCCGAATGTATTAAAAATGATGATAAGCGACAGAGTAAGCATCAGCGGCACGACCAGACTGTTAAGCTGCATAATACCTGACATTCCGCGCTTCAGCAAAAAGAATGAGCCGGTTACTGTAATCAGCAGTCCCGCCTGATAAGGCAAACCCAGATGCTCCTGAAAAATAGCCCCGGCGCCGGCCAGCATGATGCTGTTGACCCCGATCAGGATGACCATGGTGAACAGGCTGATGCGGCTGCCCGCTTTTTCACCGAACAGATGGCGGTTGAAGTCCTCATACGAATCCGCACCGATCCGGCGGGCGATGACCATCATCTTGGTGCCGAGCCAAATGAACAGAACGCTTGAGAGCATGATGGTTAGCAGGGCCCAGTGGCCGTACCGGGTAAAAAAACGGAGAATCTCCTGGCCGGTAGCAAATCCTGCGCCTACAATGGTGCCGATATAGGTGAAAGCAATCTGCAGCGTGCGGACATGCGATTTCATGGCTTCACTCCTCATGTGCTCTGATTATAAAAATGGGCTGTGCCCGCCGGATTGCCTTGTGCAGTCCATATAGTACAGGTTATGATGATAGCCAGAGGGACATGACTTCCGCACAGGTGAAATGAAGGTTTGCGGCTGCGGAGCGTCTGGAATTATTAAGGTAATGGGGGTACTAAGTCAATGGAAGTATTGAAACAGCGGATATTAGAGGAAGGGGTTGTCCATTCCGATCAGGTGCTGAAGCTGGATGCCCTGCTCAACCACCAGGTTGATCCGATCCTGACGATGGAAATGGGACGGGAGTTTGCCGGGAGATTCGCGGATGCAGGGATCACACGGGTGGTCACTGTGGAATCCTCGGGTATTGCCGTGGCGTTTGCCACCGCTTTGGAAATGAAGGTGCCGCTTGTATTTGCCCGCCGCAAAAAAACGCTGCTGGCTGATCCTGATGCCCTGTGCGAACGGGTTCCGTCCTTTACCAAAGGGATTGTTACCGACATCATGCTGTCCCGCCAGTATATTTCGCGGGAAGATAAGGTTCTTTTTATCGATGATATTATTGCCAACGGGGATGCTGCGCGCGGGCTGATCAAGATTATCCAGCGTTCCGGCGCTGAGCTGGCCGGGATGGGAGTCGTCGTGGAGAAGTGCTTCCAGGCAGGCGCCCGTACGATCAGGGATCAGGGTATCCGTCTGGAATCGCTAGTCCGCATAGAGTCTCTGGAAGACGGAAAGGTTCATTTCGCCGATTAATTCAGTGACAAATATCGAAACAAAAGCCTATTTTTAAAACATCTTCTTTTCACCCTATAACTTTTCCTTTATAATAAAGATTAGACATAGGAGAGGAGGCGTCACAATGGGGAAAGAACCGGTGACAGAGCAATTTTTTATTGATAAGCTAACCGAGGCCAAGGATCATTTCGAGCGTGCCCTGGATTGTAAACACACAGAGTTCGACGATCTGTATCCCTATATGATTGAACATCCTCAATTTTTCTGGTATAAACGTTATGTTGCCTGGTCGGAACTTTTAACGATCACCAGTCTGTGCCAAGAGCTGGAATTCAACTGGAAAGAGAATTTCACAGACAATCAGGTCGAATACCTGGAACAACGTGTGATGTCCGCTAAAGTTCTTGATTTCTGGTTTGAGAAGAATGAAGCGCTGATATAGGATCTTAGTCAAGCAAGACCCAAATGGATTCTCATTTGGGTCTTTTTTTGAATGGACAAGCTATTTCTTAAGGAGGGTTAGGAATATGATCAGTGATGAAGAATTGGATGCTTACCGTTTGTCCGGTGAGAAGGTGCGTGTCATTCGTGACGCACTCCAGAGCAATGATGTAAGAGGCATAATCCTGGCCTGGAATGAGACCCAGGTGATGGTGCGTCGACCAAACAAGCATGTAGTCAAACTCGACCGCAATTACATTTTCCAGCCGTACTCGGAGCCGCGCAAAGGGCTGGAGGATTTATAAGATAAAGCGCGTTAAACGTGAGAGAAGCCCCGTCCGGGTATGGACGGGGCTTCTCGCATATAGGCTGATAACAATCAGATGGACATAGCCATCTGTTCAACGCTCTCGTTCTTGGGCAGTACGGCGAGTTCCGGATTCAGTCCGAGATAAGCGCGCATGCGCTGCATCATCTCATTACGGAAGCCGGGCCACTGGATGTTGATCTCGCCGGTATAGCCCCGGCAGGCATAGGAGGCTTCAACTCCGCGCTGATCCTGACGGATTGTGGTAATCCTCAGATTGTGGGAGGTCAGCTCGCGGGTTACCTCCTGCAGCATCAGCGAGGTCTTCTTGGTTGCGCCCGTAACCAGCTCCATATAGAGCTGGGGAGTCTTGAATAAACCGCTCTTGCCGATTACACGGCAATCACGCTCGAATACTTTATGAATAAACGTCAGCAGCAGATAGCTTCTCACAAGGGACAGTTCGTCTTTGGTTATATCTTCAGGAATAGTTGGTGTGTTCAGAGTGGTTCTAGTAGTCGCCATATAAATCACCTCATTTATAGTATGCGAACTTTTGTTCTTATTATACCTTAAATTTATAATGAAAAGCAATAATTATCCAAAAAATAATGAAAAGAAATGAAAATAAAAATATGTTGACTCTTATGTCTGTACATGGTAAGATCTATCTTGTGGCCGCGAGAGTGGCACATCAGAATTTGCGGTCGTGGCGGAATTGGCAGACGCGCACGGTTCAGGTCCGTGTGGTAGCAATACCGTGGAGGTTCGAGTCCTCTCGACCGCATCCTAATGAAGAAAGACCCGTAATGGCTTAGGCGATTACGGGTCTTTTTTTGCGTGAAATTAGTTATATGCGTATCCCGCGTTCTCATCCATTGTTTACTGCGTCTTCTTGACAGCAGAGCCCAAAGCCATTATATTTGCACTTATTAAAATAGTTGTAAGAACTCAGGAAAACAGGAAGGGGACAACAATGCCAATGCCAATATCCCATAACACCGCTCAAGTCAAGAAGATCAATGTTGAGCTGGTCAAAAATACGTTGAAGGCTGCCGGTACTGGCACGAAGGCGTCAATCGCCAATATGACGCGGCTGAGCGTGGCCACTTGCGGCAGTATTCTGAATGAGCTGGTCCGCAGCGGTGAGGTGATTGAACTGGAGCTGGAGGAATCGAGCGGCGGGCGTCCTGCCAGGCAGTATATGTTCAATGCTGATTATGCCTGTGTGCTGTGTCTGATGGTGAAGACGGAAGGCGGCCGTCATTCCATAACCTACCTTATTGTTAATCTGGCAGGTGATCTGGTGGAGGAGGGGGCCCGGCATTTTGACTATATAGATGCCGATACCATTCATTCTCTGGTCGGGGAACTTGCCGGGAAACACCGCAATGTAAAAGCAGCCGGCATCGGCATTCCGGGAGTCGCGCACCGCGGGGTTATCGGAATCTGTGATGTGACCGCACTTGCCGGGGTGCCGCTGGGTGAGCAGCTTAGTGAGAAGTACAATATGGACATCATCATCGAGAATGATATGAATGCTACAGTGTACGGCTTTTATCAGCTTCAGAGCCTGGAGGAGGATCAGCCGTTTGCCGTGGTGACCTTTCCTGACAATCATTTTCCGGGAGCGGGCTTTATCGTTAACGGGCGCATGGTGACGGGCTCAACCAATTTTGCAGGGGAGATCTCTTATTTTCCGGTTGGCCTTTCACGGGAGGAGCAGCTGAAAAGGCTTCATAACAAGGATACGTTCGTGTCCGTAGCGGCCCATATGCTGTCTTCCATAATAACGGTCCTTAATCCGGTCTCCATTGCGGTCACAGGCGATTTGACCAATCCTTCGATGACAGAGGAGCTACTTGACGGCTGCCGGCAATACATACCGGAGGAGCATCTGCCGGTGCTGCTTATCAAAAATAATACACAGGAAGAATACAGGGCTGGTCTAACTGCGCTTACGCTGGAAAGTCTCACTTACCGGCTGCAGCTGGTGGAAAGGAAATAAAGAACGACCGCGCGGTTCCGTTGTCCATTGTTATACCATATGTCTAATAACATCTAATCCATCAGGAGGCCATCAAGTTGAAACAGCGCACAACCTCATTCAATAAAACCTATGCCATGCAGCTTGTAACGATCTTTTTAGGCTTTATTATCTTCGGTATTTCGGAAAATATTAAAGGACCGGCTATCCCGCGGATTCAGTTTGACTTTGCTTTGAACGAGGAGCAGCTGGGGAGTCTGCTGTCCCTGAACGCCCTCGGCTATCTGATCGCCTGTTCATTCACCGCTATACTGGTGCGTAAGTTCGGAATCAAAGCGACAAGCATCATGTCCTTTGCCTCCATGCTGCTGTCCGGTATTTTTATCTTTGTATCCCATGCCTATCCTGCGTTCGCGGCCTCTTATTTCCTGATGTACATCGGTAACGGGATGCTGGAGATTGCGCTGGCTATCCTGGGAGCACGTATTTTTGTCAAAAATGTCGGGACTATGATGAACCTGTCCCACTTTTTCTACGGATTAAGCTCCACGGTTGCCCCGCTAATCGCTACAGGCATGATGTCTGTGCACCTTTTTGGACATGAACTGGACTGGCGGGGAATGTATCTGGTCATGCTCTCACTCTCGCTGCTGCCGATTCTGACTGCGCTGCGCAGCTCCTTTCCGGGTGATGATATGCCGGCTGAGCACCGTACGCCGTTCAAGGAATTAAGACAGGACCCTGCCCTGTGGTGGATGGTGCTGATCCTGTCCTTCGGCGTTGTATCTGAGCTGGCCGTCGGCGGCTGGCTTGTTAATTTTCTGGAGAAGGCATATGACTGGGATACCGTCAAGGCTTCCGGCCTGCTGTCTGTGTTCTTCCTGCTGTTTTCAGTCGGCAGGCTTGTGCTCGGACCGGTGACGGACAAAATCGGCTTCACCCTGTCGCTGATTATTTTCTCGGGCTTCTCCGCCGTTTGTACCTTTACGGCGATTGCCGGAGGAGAGTCCCTGGCATTTCTGTTCGCGGCTGCTGGCTTAGGGATTGCGATGATCTATCCTACTGTTATGGCCTTTATTGCCAAACGGTATCCTAACGGAAGCGATACAGCCATTACCTTTACAGTTACCATGATGGGACTGGGAAGTGTAATCGGGAACTATGTGATCGGCTTTGTAATCGAAGCGGTGAAGAAGCTATATGGTGACAATAACCCGAATGCCCTGCTGCACGGGTTACAGGCGGGATACGGATTTATCGGCCTGTGTGCCCTGCTGTGTGCGGTATGTGCCTTTGTACTGTACCGGTTCCTGAAAAAACGCGGCGAACTGATCTGAACCGGCACCCGTTAATCCCTTTTGCAGAGCAGCTCTTCAGTAGCCTCCCACAGTTTTCTCTGCTGTGCTGCATCATTGCCAGGGAAGACCGGTTCAATGGAGCTGCCGGTTCCGACATTGAAATATCCGCCGGTTACTTTACCGTATTCAGGCTCCAGAATGAGCCTGAGTATGATTTCTGTTCCTCTGCGCGGGTCGCCGATACGAAGCAGCTTTAACAACCGTTCAAGCATCGCGGCGAACCTGAGTTCACGTCCAAGTCCAGTGACATTAAATCCAGGATTCAGGGCATTCACAGTGATTCCGCTGCCGGACCATCTGCGGGCCAGCTCAGCGGTGAACATAATATTGAGCAGCTTGGTTTTGCCGTAAAGCGCGGATGAGCCGCGTGCTGTAAAAGGGCTGGTGTTACTTAAATCCTCTGGCAGCTGCAGCGTTCCATGACGGCGTGAGGCTTCAGAGGCAACATTGACCACCCGGGCCTGTCCGGCCTTCAATAGAGAGGGCTGAAGGATTTGGGTCAGCAGCCAGGGCGCTAAATAATTGACAGCAATCATTTCAGCATAGCCTTCAGAAGTGACACGCGGTTCAAAGGCATGGATACCGGCATTGTTTAACAATACGTCGATTGCTGGATGAGAGGAAAGGATTTCTTGTCCGACTCTGCGGACATCCTTCATTAACGAGAGGTCACCGTAATAAAAGTCGATATGCGCCCCCGGTGCTTGTTGTCTGATCATAAGTGCTGCGGCTTCGGCACGCTTCTTGCTCCGGGCTGTCAAAACAAGCCTGAAGCCGCGTTGCGCCAGCCTAGCGGCAGCCAGCTGCCCGAGTCCGCTGGTGGCTCCGGTAATGACTGCTACAGGATTTTTAGACATGAGTTCAGTCTCCTTCGTGTGATATAATAGTATAGTAATATAGTTGATATATGTCCATCATATTAATATGATTGATATATGTCAACCAACTATATTGGATGTTCATTCTGAACTGAAGGAAGAAAGGTGAACAGATTGAGTAGAGATTCCTTGGCTGATACAGGGAGAAAAGCGCTTGAGGCAGCGCTCGGAGAACAGCTGAATGCGCTGCTTAGCGCGTCCCATGCTATCAATGTGAGGGCGGCAGCCCGTTTCGATGATTCTTTGCAGCCGGCGGCTTTTCACCTCATCCGCTGGCTGTATTCTTATGGCCCGGCCAGTGCTGCGGTGCTGGCGGAATCCACAGCAATGGACCGCAGCTCGGTAAGCCGCCTGATCAAACAACTGGAAGCCTTGGGTTATGTGAGGAGAGAGTCATCTCCAGAGGACGGGCGGGCCATTCTTCTCTCGCTCACCGGGCACGGGCAGGAGAAGATCGTGGAGGCGCTTGAAGAGAAGGGCGCTGTTTTTTATGAGCGGATTGCGGGCTGGAAGGATGAGCGGCTTTATGAATTTGTTGAAATGCTTAAGCAGTTTAACGGTTTGAACCCTTGAAATCGGGGTGAGCTTAACTGAAAGTATTTTCGATACCGAAGGGGGAGAGAGTTTGATAATCAAAGCACTGGAGCTGGGGGAAATCGACGGCTTTCTGGACTATTGCCGGAAGCACCGGAGTCTGCTGGATGATTCCTATCTCAGCGACGAAGATCTTGCAGCGTTTAAACTGAATGCGGAGAATCCTACATACATTGCAGTAAATGCGCAGGGCGACATAGCCGGGGCGGCTTCGCTGATTCTAGATGATTACGCCCGCAGAGGGCGGAAGGCGCGGCTTCGGATTCTGCATGCAGAGCCTGAGGACCCGGCAGTGTACCGCGGACTGCTGCAGGCGGTTCTGCAGCATAAGGCCGGACTGGATAAGCTGAATATTTTTGTCCCGTCTGCCAATCCGGGTGAGCTGTCAAAGCTTGCTGCCGCGGGTTTCAAGGTGGAGCGGTATTCTTATCTGCTTATCCGTGACATTGGGGAGCTGCCGGATGCGGGTGTGCCGGAAACCTTTAATCTGAGAGAGTTTCGGCCGGGGGCAGATGAGGATGTATGGTGTCAGGTCAGAAATGCCGGTTTCGCCAGACTGCAGGGCAGTGAAACGCCGGTAACTCCGGAGATGGTAAAGACAATGACTGCAGGAGCGGATTATATTGAGAATGGTATGCTGCTGCTGTACCACGGGGACAAAGCCGTGGGTGTTGTTCGCGGCTCGGACGATGAATACGGCGGTGAGCCGATTATGAACATCGGCCCGCTGGCGCTTTTGCCGGAGTATCAGGGGAAAGGTCTTGGAAGAGTCCTGCTGCGGGCAGCGCTTCACACGGCAAAGAATAACGGATATAGCCGGAGTATCCTGTGTGTGAACGCAGAAAATGAACAGGCAAAGGCGCTGTATACCGGTGAGGGCTTCAGGGAGGCTGAATCTGCAGTCTGCTGCAAATACGAACTTAACGGGTCCGGAGTATAAATACCCGTTACGATCCTATAATGACAGGTGCCTTCCATACATGGAAAGTACCTTTTTGTCATGCTGGGATATACAAATTCAGGTCCGGCTGTGCGGAACAGTCCTGCGGTTCAGCAGAAGCGCATTGATCTCTCCGCCCGCAAGAATGATGATTGAGCTGATATAGAGCCAGATTAACAGGATCATAACCCCGCCAAGGCTGCCGTAGGTTTTGGTGAAATCACTGAATTGATTGACATAGACGGAAAAAAGGACAGAGGTGACGATCCAGCCGACGGTAGAGAAGAGCGCACCCGGCATAACCTCCTTGAGGCGAAGCCTGCGGCTGGGGGCGATCCAGTAGAGCAGCGTGAATACCACGAACATAACAAATAAGGGGACGGCATACTGCAGCAGATCCCAGAGCTTTTGCAGACCATAAGGCAGATCAGTGAGCAAAAAGACCTGTGTCTTCAGCCAGCTCCCGAATACAAGCAGCAGAATGCTAAGCAGCACCACCAGGCCGATGGACAGCGTAGCCAGAAAAGCGATCCCCCTGACCTTCCAGAAGACCCTGCTCTCGTCAATATCATAAGCGCGGTTGAGGCCTTTGATAATGGCGTTGATTCCCTTCGAGGCGGCCCACAGTGTAGCCAGCATACCAAACGACAGCAGGGCCTGGCTCCGCCCCTCGGAGACATCCTGCAGAATTTCTTCAATAATAGAGTAGGCTTCGGCCGGCATAATCGGCTGTAGCTGCTGAATCTTGTCCTCCAGGGAAATATGGGCGTACCCGATCAGCGTCATGATGAAGATCAGGAACGGAAACAGGGATAGGATGAGATAATAGGTTAATTGCGCACTGACGCCCTGCACATCATCGTTTTTAATTTTGTTGAACAGCTCTTTGGCAAAAGCGTACATTCCGGCGGCATTCTTCTTCATAATTCCCTCCTCTGCGTACTCTATAATATGCACTGGTATGTTTATAATATTAACCTGCTTGAACAACATCACAGCCAAGATGCAGCCTGTCAGGTATATAATACAGGGGTAAGGGCTGCTTGGGCAGCGTAAATTGAATAAAAGGGGAATGTGGATGAAGCTTGCACGCGAGGATTTTCAAGGGATCAGAAACTGGTTTTACCGTAATGCCCGTCCGCTTGAACTGGCAAAGTGGCAGTTTCATTTCGAGAATGGCGGATCGACTGCTGTGCTGACGGCACTGGCAGCCTACCAGAATGAAGACGGCGGATTCGGAAATGCGCTGGAGCCGGATGCCTGGAATCCGTATTCCTCGCCGCTTCAGACCGCAACCGGGGCGGATATGCTGATGGAGATTGGTTTTGAGGACGGAGATCATCCCGTTGTTCAGGGCATACTCAGGTATCTGGACAGCGGAGCCGAAATGGACGGCAGCACATGGCGGAATGTTATTGCCTCTAACAACGATTATCCGCATGCACCCTGGTGGAATATGGGCTCGGAGAGCACAGCACGCAGCATATTCAATCCGACAGCGATCCTGGCCGGCTTCATTCTGCGGTATGCTGACAGGAACAGCGCGCTTTATGCACGCGGCTTCGCGATTGCGAAGGAGCTTGAAGTGTTTTTTTTACAGGAACCGGCGATCGAGATGCATCCGCTCAAATGTGTCGTTACGCTGCTTGAGTATATCGCCCTGGCAGGACTGCAGGAGCAGTTCGCTTACGCTGAGATGAACGCAGCGGCTGCGCGGCGGATTAATGCCCTGCTGCAGCGGGATGCCGGTGACTGGAACGGCTATACCTGCAAACCTTCGTTTTTCATTCAAAAGCGGGAAAGTTTGGGCTACGAAGACAATGCAGCTATTGTCGAGAAGGAACTGGACTATACGCTTGAAAGCCGCAACGGGGAAGGCATATGGAACTTGAACTGGAGCTGGGCCGGCTATGAGCGGGAGTTTGCCGTCAGCGAATACTGGTGGAAGGCTTGGATTGCGCTGGAGAAGCTGCAGTTTTTACGGGCCTTCGGGCGGCTGGACTGAATACGGGGAAAATAAATAAGGCGGCGGCGCAGCTGTTCTCCCGGGAGAGAGCTTGCGACGCCGCTTTTTATCCGTTTCTGCCTGGTTAGCAGGATGGCTATATTGCGGGAACGCTGTTAGGAGCTTTTACGGATGGCTGAGAACTCCTGGGCATAAATATCCCTGACCTTACTTAGAACGGCAGGGGCATGCTCAGAGAATTTCAGGGCGGATTCCTTATCCTTCATCAGGAAAATACCCGGCTGATCCTTGTGTCTGCCCAAAGCGGCATTATACAACAGACCGGCACCGTAGCTTGGATGGTGAAAGAACATTTTCATCAGGGGCTTGATATAAAAGGGCAGGCCTGAATTTTTATCCTTGCGGAGCGTGTTGTTGCCCCCAGGGTCTGCGCTGCGGATCATAATGCCCTCGGCAGCGAGCTGCGGTGCGAGTTCCTTGGTCCACAGGGACAGCGCCAGTTTGGAGACGGCGTACGGACCGAACAGCTTTCTGAAGGAACGGGGCCGCTCCAGCAGGGCGGGGTCAAAGGATTGTACACTGAGGATCACATTGGAGGACGTGTTGATGACGGTCCGTGCAGAACCCTTCAGCAGCAGCTCTTTCATTTCCATAGTGATAATATACGGGACAACCGTCTGCAGCTCGAAATGCAGCTCACGGCCCTGTGCGGAATAGCTTAGTTCCGAAAAACTGCCTCCGGCGTTATTAAAGAGCAGATCAAGCCTGGACTCGCCGGCTTTAATTGCATCCAGAGCCTGGTGCAGACTTACGAAATCGGTCAAATCCGCGTTGTATATCCTCAGCCTTTTGCTGGCTGCAGCTTCAGTTATCAGAGGATCACCGGCAGGAAAAGCGGAGCGGATCAGCGCGGCGACCTGCCAGCCCTCGCCCAGCATTTTACGGGTCAGCTCAAGTCCGATGCCGTTGTTGGCTCCGGTAATCAGCACGGTTCCGCGGCTGGCATGATTATACTGTTCATTCATTGATATCTCTCCTTTGTTTAAATATAGTGACCAGGATAGCCGGTTCGGCAAATCTGATGGTGGGCTTCATTCTATAACCTGGAGCCGACTCCAAGTCAAGGGATGTTTTGGCGGAAAATGAGGCGCTTGACTTGGAGCTGACTCCAAGTTATACAATAAGTTAATCGGATATTACAGGCTCAAGAATAGGCCGGGAAATTCTGGAGGTGCAGGAATTGATAGAGGCGACGGAAGCTGGAATGGAACAGGCGAAAGAAGAACTGGGGAAGGAAGAACAAGCAGGTGGAGCAGAAGAGGGAGCCCAGGAGGGGTATTCCATTAAAAAAGCAGCGGAGCTTACCGGTATTGCCGAGGATACCATCCGCTACTATGAAAAAATCGGGCTGCTGCCCCGGGCGAAACGTAAAGGGAACACGCACCGGATCTATAGCGAGACGGATGTGGAGCGGATGAAGCTGATTGTCTGCCTCAAAAAAACCGGAATGCCGCTGGACGAGATGCGTCCCTATCTGAGCCAGACCCCGGATTCCGCGCTGAGTGAATACCCGGAGCTGTATGACAAAATCCAGACCCACAAGCAAAATATCCTCGATCAGATTGCTTCGTTGCAGCAGATCGTGGATTTCATCGACAACAAGGTTACCGTCAGCGGCATTGGAACCCGCAATGAGGATTGTACACTGACCGGAGATGTCAAACGGATGCCTGCCCGAAAAAAATAGATAACTGCCTGCTAAAGCTCCATCCCGCCGGGATTGGGGCTTTTTTAATAGCGCAGGGAGCAGGGCTTCTTTACAATGAAGGTCAATTGGAAAAAGGAGGGATCGGCATGAGACAGGTTACTTATGCACCGTCAAAGTACATTCAGGGTGAGGGCGAGATAGCCAGGCTTGGAGCCTATTGTGTACAAATGGAAGCCGGGGAGGCTTATGCAATCGTTGACCCTTATATTTTGTCTGTATATGGTGAGGAGATCCGGAGCAGCTTTGCCCGGGAGGCGATGGGACTCCAGGTGAGGGAATTTAAGGGCGAGTGCAGCTTTGTGCAAGTGGAACAGATTGTTTCTGAGCTCAATCTTGACAGGGTAGGGGTCATTCTGGGGATCGGCGGAGGCAAAACACTCGATACCGCCAAGGCGGTCAGTCACTACGCCAGACTGCCGGTCATTGTGGTTCCGACGGTTGCTTCAACGGATGCGCCGTGCAGCGCGGTATCTGTGCTGTACTCGGAACAAGGAGAATTTGACCGTTACTTGTCCCTGCGGCACAGCCCTGATGCTGTAATCGCCGACACCGGGCTGATCGCTAAGGCACCGGCCCGGCTGCTGGCAGCGGGGATGGGAGACGCGCTGTCGACCTACTTTGAAGCGAGAGCCTGCCGCAGGTCGGGCGCTTTCACTCAAGCCGGCGGGGTGGGCTCGATCGCTGCCTTGGCTCTCGCCCGGGCCTGCTATGATACCCTTCTCCAGGACGGGCCTTGCGCCCTGAAGGATGTCCGGCAGGGCAGAGCCTCCGCGCAGGTTGCCCGCATTGTTGAGGCGAACATTTACCTGAGCGGTATAGGCTTTGAGAGCGGCGGCCTCGCTGCAGCCCATGCTATTCATAACGGGCTGACCGTGCTTGAAGAATGCCGGCACATACTGCATGGAGAGAAGGTGGCTTTCGCCACCCTGGCTCAGCTGATGCTGGAGCAGGCGCCGGAAGAGGAGACTGCTGCCGTTGCCGGCTTCTGCCGTGGGGTTGGGCTGCCACTTACCCTTGATCAGATGGGGCTTGGAGGTGTTTCTAAGGAGAAGCTTATGGCAGCTGCTGCGGCCAGCTGTGCCGAAGACGGACCGATGAAAAACATGCCGTTTGCGGTGGCACCTCAGGATGTATATGCAGCGCTGCTGGCAGCCGACCTCCTTGGACGGCAGACTGGGCAGGGCTGTTAATTATTGCGCATCCCGCCTGTACATATTACTCCTGCGGATTCCAAACAATGAGAGTATTAGTTATAGACGAAGGAGGCGTTTCTTATGAACAAAAGCCAGTACCCGTTGCCCAGCTGCCGCAAGCTCCTCTCCTATGCTGCTGTAGCTGTCCTTATGACATCTCTGATTCCGGGAGCCCCGTCTGCAGCGGGAGCAGCTTCTGAAATAAGGGCAGAGGGGGACAGGTCCACAGCAGTCAGGGAGCCCTCCAGGATCGATGATGTGCAGGCAACTGGAAATAAGCCGGCACAGGCAGCCCGCAGCAAGGTAGCGATCATCATTGACGATTTCGGCAACGGGATGCGCGGCACAGAGGAAATGTTCGCACTGCCGGTCAAAATTACCGCTGCGGTCATGCCGTTCCTGTCCACTACGGAGCAGGACGCCAAGAGGGCGCATGAACGCGGTTATGATGTGCTGGTGCATCTGCCTATGGAGCCGCGCCAGGGCAAGCCGGAGTGGCTGGGACCGGGAGCTGTGCTGACCAGTATGAGCGACGCGGAGGTACGGGAACGGGTGGAAACGGCGCTCGATAATGTCCCTTACGCCATCGGTATCAACAATCACATGGGCTCCAAGGTGACCGGGGATGAACGGGTAATGGGCATTGTGCTGGCAGTCTGCAGGGAACGGGGACTGTTTTTTGTAGACAGCCATACCAATTACCGTTCAATAGCCGGTAAGCTTGCCCGTAAGCAAGGGCTTCCCCCGGTGGAGAACCACATCTTCCTTGATGATGTCCACTCTGCAGGCCATGTCCTGAAGCAAATGCGGCTGGTACAGGAGCATGCACAGGACCAGCGGTATTGTATAACCATCGGGCATGTCGGCATTCAGGGCAAAGAGACCGCCGCGGGCATCCGCAGCGGCATTGAAGAACTGAAGGACAGTGTGGACTTTGTCGGCATCTCGGATCTGGTTAAGGAAGAATGGAAATGGGATGCGCGGCTTACACTTCCATAAGGTAGGCTGCGATCCCGCCGGCAATGGCCTCAGCCAGCTCCTCCTGCCCATGAGGCGTACAGAGCCGGCTGCGGTCCTCCGGACTGCTTATGAATCCCGCCTCAACGATTACCGTTGTGGCGGTTATTTTATTTAGCAGATAGAACGGCTTGCCGGGTCTGGGGTCGGTCTTCATTCCATACAGCTTGTTCAGCTGGTCCTGGATCGACCTGGCCAGCAAAAAGCTGCGCCCTTCCTGGCGGTACAGCACCAACGGCCCATGCTTGGCGGGTGAAGGCGCCCAGTTAATGTGTACGCTGACAACTACATTTGCAGGCAGAGTCTCGGCCAGCTCCTTGCGCTGGGCCAGATCGCGCAGATGGCGGGATTTGCTGCGCAGCCAGCGGTTCTCGTCGCTCGGGGCGTAATCCCCGGTACGGTTAAGGATAGCGTCGAAGCCGTCGCTGCGCAGCAGCAGAAACAACCGGCGTGAGATCGCGAGTGTAATGTCCTTCTCCAGGATCTCGCCGTGGGAGGTTCCGCCGTCAACTCCCCCGTGCCCGGCATCAATCAGGATAATCCGCTGATCATGGCCCAGCACCTGCCGGCGTTCATCCTTCTGCAGAGGCGCCGGGGCCGCCGAAGGCTCCTTTTGCACGGCATCGGCAGGTCCGGCCAGCAGCGCCATAAGTCCCGCTGAAGCGAGCAGAATGGTCCATCTGCGCCATCTCCGGTACACAGTCTTTTTATCAAAGCCGGCAGACCGCAAGCTTGCATTTCTCAAGTGTATGACCTCCTTGCACGTTCTACTGGTTCATCCGGTGGTATCTTTGTTAGATTGTGCTGTATAAGGCAACTCTATACGGGCTGCTGACGGTTTAGAGAGGTCACCTTTCGAGCACACTAGATCCATAGAGGTCCGGCACGGACCGGATGAAGTGTAGATCTAAAGGGAGGTATGGATAATGGCTTCCAGCGGAGATGATCTGGTAAAGTACATTACCGAAAAGGTAGTAGTCTATATGGAGGATCCGAAGGCCAGCCGGGAACGGCGCAGAGCGGAGAAGCAGCCCTGGGCGCAAAAATGGTTCGGCATGCTGCCGCTTGGCCTGTCGATCTGGCGGAGCAAATGGACCCGGGAGGGCCGTAAGTGAACTACGGATACAAGGAGCGCAGCATGGGTCTAACGCAAATAAAACAACCTTCCCGGCCGTATTACGACAACTACCGGGAAGGTTGCTTTGTGTTTAGAGGTAAGCTTATCTGGATCGAGCGGACTGTAGAATTGGTGGTCTGCCGCAAAGATGGTTGCGGATGGAAACCCGGAATTTTGAGCCTCAGACTGTCAATCGTCAACTGCAACCCGCGTCTGCAGCCCGCTAACGGACCGTGATGACGCTATTTATGCTGTATGAGACCATTCGAAAATCTAACGGACCGCTGCGCTCTTATTGTTGCCAAATCAGCCCAATGGAAGGTAAACGCCGCTTATTAACGGCGCTGGAGTCCGTTAACGTATACGAAAGTTAGTTTTGCGGTGAATAAAGATTCTAGAGTCCGTTAGCGTGACTTGTAGTAATCGGTGATGAGCAAATACTGATAAACTGCTGCTTACGAAGTCATCTAAATCAGTTGCTGGAGCAAGTGCACTCATCCACCAGCTAACACAAACTTTACAGCAGTTACACCTTAACAGCGGCAGACGCGCAACTTCACCAGCTAACGCAACATTGTAACAGCGTCAGTCTCAGTCCCGTAAGCCAAATCACTGCCCTGTGTATCGGGAAGCTTATGCAGGGTCCCCGTCTTTTGCAGCAGGGCAAAGGGCAGATAGCGGCGACCCTTTCCGCCTGTAGCGGCATAGATCACTGTGCGGCTGTTTTTGGCATTCTCCTGGACGGAGGGACGCCAGCTCTGATAGCCGGTGATCATAAAAGGAGCGCCGGTCGTATCATTCGCTCCAGGCGACTGATAGGCCAGGGCCCGTCCCTTGCCAAGCAGGACGGCAACATTGCCGCTGTCTACAGCCTTCAGCCTGGAGCTGGCCAGCCACCGGATATCCGCATACGGATCATCCTGGCCGCCGCTAAGGCTGGCCTGCAGCGGAGACCAGCGGCTGCCGTTGCTGGTTACCACATCGGCTGACGGCAGGGTCCCTTCCAGGACAGCATCAGCCTTGGCTGAATTCCAGGGCAGAAGCTGCAGGGTTACAGCATTAATATAGTAGGTTTGTTTATCAACGGTCAGTTTCCATACCGGCAGCATGGGAGCATAAAGAGCTGTGAGTTCGGCGTTGCCTGAATAGGATGAGGGAATAAGGGCCTCCTGCACCACAAACTGGCGCAGTTCGGTCAAGCTGTATGGAAGTCCGGTCGTACCCGCACCGTATTCACTGAGCATATAGCCGCCGTCTTCAGCAGCAGAGATGATCAGATAACCGATGCGCTGCCCGCCGCTGAGCACATTGATCAGCCAGCTGTGTGTGCCTGGTCCAAGCGGGTAATATTCCGTTTCGGCATTCTTCCATGCTGTAAAAGGTGCGGCTGCAGATAACCTGCTGATTGTATCGGCAGTAAATTCCTGCAGAGTTTTGGGTGACGGCAGAGGCTTTATGGAGAGGTCAGGCTGAAGCGCCTGAGAAACGGCTTGTGGCACAACAGTACGGCTGCCCTGAGCAGTTGCTTCACCTGCTGACGGAACCACCGCAGCTGCAGGCAGCAGGGCCAGTCCGAGACACAGAAGGGGGAACAGCCGGCGGCGCCAAGGCACTGCCTGTGGTCTTGCTGATGCTTTCATCTCATCATTCACCTTTCTTCTTCCAAAATCATACAGGCTTGTCCTCTACAGCTATTGTAGAAGACAAGCCCTGAAAAGGCTGTTGCTTGCTGTCGCGCGGCTGCGGGGAATACGGCTTGTTTTTTTGCCTGCTTTTAGCAGACCTGGTCGTATTCTATGAGCTGCGCAGATGAAACAGACCATATGTGACAGCGGAAACTGCGATTTGCGGCTCATACTGCCAGGCAGTTTCGGTCCGCCGGGCGTTATATTGCTCTTCGATGGCCTGCTTCTTCTCCTCGTCCGGCTCCTTAAGCAGCTCCGAATAATAAAGATCCACGATGCTGAGCTCCAGCCTAAGCCGCTCCCGGGCTTCTTCAGCCCAGCTGTAATCCAGTCCGGCGAGCTGCTCAGTCAGATAGCTCTCCAGCCTGTCCGCACCGCCTGAAACGGTCAGCTCATAGGGCTGGATATGAATATTCTCCGGCAGGCGGGGGGTCAGCTCCAGACTGCCCAGCCTGGTGCCGAAATCAGGGACAATTCTTCCTGTGGTCAGGGAGATGCCGAGGAAATGCAGCTCCTCCCGCTTGAGATCGCAGGTCATTTCGACCTTATAACATACGCCAAGCCAAGGCTCATAGGCTGCCGAGAATAAAGTCATGCGCTGTCTGCTGCCAGGGTCCTCGAAGAGCTGCAGGCACTTGCCTTCATCTCTCGCAGCGTGCCAGATTTGCTTGAGCCGCTTGCTGCCGTAGGTGACATCCTCACGGCGGATCAGGCCCGGACCCAGCCGCGGCAGTGCCGGCACGATGCCGAAGTAGCGGGCAAGGATGCTGTCCTGCGGGTCCGTGGAAACTCCGGGCGGCGCACCGTTCGGGGAGCCGCCAATAGCGCCCTCGGCAGGCTCTGACGCAGCCTCCATTTCTGTGCTGACCGGCTGAACCGCAGCTGCCGGCGGAAGATTCATACCGCCGCGCGGCCGGGCAGGAGCTGCAGCCGCCTGAGCTGCGGCATGATCATATTGCTCGGGATCAAATACGAAGGTGAAGGAAAGCGTCTCCGGCTCCGCGCCTGTCCGCTCCACGAACCCCCAGTAATAGGGCCTGTCGGTCAGCATCCGGTCGGCGCGGGGCGAGAGCTTGACCGTTACATGCAGCGGTGAAACCTCGATAACAGTGCAGCCGGTAGCCTCCAGATAATCCATCACATGCCTGCGGACCTCCTGTGCATTCAGCGTCATGGCGTAACCCCGCTTTCCTGCCGGGTTTCCTGGGACAGCTCGCTCAGCGACTCGCCGATATGATCCAGTCCGCTGCGTAGCTCCTCGTCGCTGCGGGCTTCCAGCATGATTTTATAAAGGCTTTTTTCCAGTGATTCCTTCTGTTCAAAGCGTTCGAGAATGACATCCAGCCCCCCGATAACCATTTCGAACATGTTGATTTTCTCATGCAGCAGATGGAGGATATGCTCTTCGATCGTTCCCTGGGTAGACAGATTATAGATGACGACATCATTCTGCTGGCCCAGCCGGTGTACCCGGCCGATCCGCTGCTCCACCCGCATCGGGTTCCAGGGCAGATCGAAATTGATCATATGGTGGCAGAACTGCAGGTTAATGCCCTCGCCGCCCGCTTCGGTGGCTATCATGACCTGGGCGCGTCCGCGGAAAAGATCCATCATCCAGTCTTTTTTGCCGCGGTTCATTCCGCCGGAATAAGGTACACACTGCAGCCCGTGATCACGGAAGTACTGCAGTAAATATTCCTGGGTAGCCCGGTACTCCGTGAAGACAATCACCTTTTCATTCATATCCCGGATCAGCTCCATCGTCTTTTCCGCCTTGGTGTTCGTCTTGACTGTGCGGATACTCTGCAGCAGCTCCATCATCCGGTCACGTTTGGGCGAATCGGCAGGCAGCTTTTTGATCAGATTAACAAGAGTAATGAAGACAGCGTCACGGCTGCTGCAGACTTCACGCTGAAGCGTCACAAGAGAGAGCATGCTGCTGAGATTACCGCCGGATTCCTGGTACGTATCTTTGACAAACGCGGTAACCCCGTCATAGAGTGCCTTTTCCTCAGGTGATAGAGTAAGCGGAATATTGCGTACTTTGCGCTTTGTGAAGGTAACAGGCCCCTCGCCGCGCCGGTTGCGGATCATCACCTTGGAGAGCTCGCCGCGCAGCTGCACCTCGTTCTTCGGCTGGCGTTTATCGACAACAAAATTGGCGGCAAAATCGCCCTGGTTACCCAGCTGTCCCGGCTTCAGCAGCGTAATCAGATTGAACAGCTCGCCGAGGTCGTTCTGGACAGGCGTCGCGGTGAGCAGCAGGCAGTATTTTTTGCGCAGCTGCTGTACGAACTGGTAATTGGTTGATTTTTTGTTCTTCAGCTTGTGGGCCTCGTCAATAATCAGCATGTCGTATTCAGAGCTTAACAGCAGCTCCTTATGCGGATCACGTTTGGCCGTGTCAAGGGAGGCGACAACAATGTCATTGCTCCAAGAATAGGCTTTTTTCTGGGCGACGGCGTTAATTCCGAACTTGGCATTAAGCTCCCGGACCCACTGCAGCACAAGAGAAGCGGGGACCAGAATCAGTACCTTGCCCACCAGACCGCGTACCAGATACTCTTTCAGAATCAGGCCGGCTTCAATTGTTTTGCCAAGCCCCACCTCATCTGCAAGAATGGCCCGGCCGGACATTTCAAACAGTACTTTATGGGCGGTATCAAGCTGGTGAGGCAGCGGGGACAGGCCAGACAAATGCTTCGTGCACTGCAGCTCGTCAAAGCTGGTGACAAGGCCGCATTGTTCCCCCTGCACAGCCAGTCTGGATAATTTCCAGTCGCCCCAGGGGCCGCCTTTTTCCAGCCTGGATTCCAGATCCTGCAGCCAGTTCCGTTCAAAGGACAGGGGAACCGGCAGCAGCGGGGCGGATGTGCCCTCCTCCTGCGGTAAGGAATTGCGGGATAATTGCATCATGTTGCAGCCTCCTCCGGCAAGGTCTCATATCGGAATGCGTAAAAGTAGTATGCTCGTAAAAAAGAGAATTCATAACAGAGACTAAAAAACCGAGATTTCGCTAGAAAATGCCGCCGAAAACGGTTGTTTTTGCGCACAGGCTTCTATTTTCGAAAAGGAACTCTGGTACAATATGTGGTATAGTGTTAAAGCATGTTTACACAATATATTGTTACAAAAGCTTGAAATGTTGGTTTGCGGCATACTTTTGGCGTTAATTTGTTATTGACAAGCCGAATTGCTGCAGTACTTGTGTTACATATCACATACCGGGAGGTTTTTCTATTGAGTACAGTGGAACCCAAGCAGCGTCTTGAGGGACTGAGCGAGAAAATATTTTTGGACCGTTACGCCTGGAAGGATGCGGACAGCAATAACGCCAAGGTGGGCGATGTTGTATTGGTGCTGACCAAGGATGACCCGAAATTTCCCACCAAGGAAGTTGGCGAAATTGTCGAGCGCAGCGGACGGATAGTAACCGTCAAGACCCGCAGCGGCGAGCTTGTGCAATCTGACGTGGAGAAGCTGACCCTTAATATAGAAAAGACTCCTGAAGAAATGTGGGACCGTCTGGCCGCAGCCATGGCCTCTGTCGAGAAGACGCCCGAACTGCAGGAGGAGTGGACCGGCAAATTCCGTTCTATTCTTGATGACTGGAAGCTCGTGCCGGGCGGACGGATTGCTGCAGGAGCGGGGGCGAGCGAAGAGCTCACTTTGTTTAACTGTTATGTGGTCCCTTCACCAAAAGACAGCCGCGGCGGGATTATGCAGACCCTCTCCGAAATGACCGAAATTATGGCCCGCGGCGGCGGTGTCGGCATTAACTTGTCCTCGCTGCGCCCGCGCCGGGCGATTGTCAGAGGCGTCAACGGCTCATCCAGCGGTTCTGTATCCTGGGGCGGCCTGTTCAGCTACACCACCGGACTGATTGAGCAGGGCGGCAGCCGCCGCGGTGCGCTGATGCTGATGATCAACGACTGGCATCCGGACGTAGTCGATTTCATCACCGTGAAGCAGACAATGGGGCAGGTAACCAATGCTAACCTGTCGGTGTGCGTGAGCAACAGCTTCATGAAGGCCGTCAAAGAGGATTTGGACTGGGAGCTGGTCTTCCCGGATACAACCGATCCGGACTACGACGAAATCTGGGACGGCGATCTGGATAAATGGAAGGCTGCCGGCCGTGCGGTTATCCCTTACCGGACTGTCAAGGCGCGCGATGTCTGGCATACGATTATCGAATCGGCCTGGAAGTCGGCGGAGCCGGGCGTTGTGTTTATGGAGTATTACAACCAGATGTCTAACAGCTGGTATTTCAACCCGATCATCTGCACCAACCCTTGCGGTGAGCAGGGGCTTCCGGGCTGGGGTGTCTGCAACCTGTCGGCGGTTAACCTGTCCAAATTCTATGATGCTGAGAATCATGATGTGGACTGGGCGGATCTGGCGAGAACGACGCGTTATTCTGTCCGGTTCCTGGACAATGTCATCGACAAGACACCGTATCATTTCCCGGAAAATGAAGCGAACCAGAAGCTGGAGCGCCGCGTAGGTCTCGGTACGATGGGCCTTGCCGAGCTGATGATCAAGCTGAACATCCGCTACGGCAGCCCGGAATCTCTGGAATTCCTGGACAAGCTCTACGGCTTCATGGCAAGAGAGGCCTATCTGGCTTCTTCGGCCATCGCAGGTGAGAAGGGATCTTTCAAGGCTTTTGACGCAGAAAAATATCTGCAGAGCGGATTCATGCGTAATATTACAGATGTGTTTCCGGAAGTCGGCGAATCCATCCGTAAGCACGGCATGCGTAACGTCACTGTTATTACCCAGGCACCGACAGGCAGCACAGGTACAATGGTCGGAACATCTACCGGGATTGAACCGTATTTGCCTTCAAATATTTCCGTCAGAGCCGGCTTGGCTATGACGAGCAGTTCGTGCCAATTGCCCAGGAATGGCTGCAGGCCAATCCGGGTGAGGAGCTGCCGGAATACTTCGTAACCTCGATGGATCTGTCCGCCAAGGATCATATCCGTGTGCAGGCGGCGATTCAGCGCTGGGTGGACAGCTCGATCTCCAAGACAGCCAACTGCCCGTCCGACTTCACCGTCGAAGAAACGGCTGAGCTGTATGAAATGGCCTTCGACCTCGGCTGCAAAGGCGTAACGATCTACCGCGACGGCAGCCGCGATGTTCAGGTGCTGGAAACGTCGAAGAAGGAAGACAAGAAGGACGAACCCGCCGCAGCAGAGCCAGCTGCAGTTGAACCTGCACCCGCACCAGTACCGGCTCCGGTAGTGGCAGCAGCTCCGGCACCGCAGGCGAATGTGGTCGACAAGCAATACAAAAAACGCCCGCAGGTGCTGCGCGGCGCTACCTATAAGATCAACACGCCATTCGGTATGGCGTATATCACTATTAACGACCTGGACGGCATTCCGGCCGAAATCTTCCTGAATGTCGGCAAGGCCGGCTCCGACGTCTTCGCCATGGCCGAAGCCCTGGGCCGGGTCTGCTCGCTGTTCCTGCGCTACGGCGATCACGGCGAGAAGGTCGAGCTGCTGATCAAGCATCTCAAAGGCATCGGCGGCTCCGGCGCCATCGGCTTCGGTGCCAACCGCGTCGAGTCCATCGCCGACGCGGTAGCCAAAGCCCTTGAGACCCATGTGCAGAACAACGCACATGACGACCACGTGGCCGCTCCAATCGCGGCCACCCTGGAGCTCGATTTCAATGAGGCGCTGAGCGCCGAACTGAAATCGAGTGTCCCAGCCGCGGCTCCTGCGGATGCCGGGCACGGCGGCCATGGGGCGCATAGCCACTCGGCGGCTTCGCGGGATCTTTGTCCTTCCTGCGGGAGTGCATCGCTTATAAACATAGAGGGGTGTAAGACGTGCGGGAACTGCGGATATAGCCGGTGCGGGTGAGGATTTGAAGGTAGATCTTGCCATTATGTGAATGTGGTGGATCACCAAATGCTGCAAAAATGGCAATGAAAGCTGCAAAAATGATGCAAAAAAGTCCTGATTAGGGAATTCCTAAGACAGGACTTTTTTGATTTTAAAAGTATTTGGTGTTATCCAGGTTTTCTTGCTCTTTAACTTTTAAGACAAGTGGTGGCAACTTAAAGGTGTTTTTTAAATAAAGTTTTGGAAAAATAGTATCTGTTGTTTATCATTATTGTTTCTAATTATAATGTCATAAGAGTGAATTATCGGAGGGGTAACAATGAGGGAGTTAAAAAATATTGAGGAACGAATTTTGGATCGTGCACTTTATCTAATGGGGAAGAATAAAAGCTGTAATATTGCGATTAGGGCAATTGCTAAGGAAGCCAATGTAAACGTGAGCGCTATTAATTATTATTTTAGAAGCAAAGACGAAATGCTTAAACTGGTAAAAGAATTCTACATTGAAAATACCCTTGCCGTATTATCAATACTTCAAATGAAACCTACAGTGAAAAAGAGAAACTGCTGTTATCTGCAAATGAGATAATGGAATATTCACTGCGTTTTCCCGGTAACAGAGTGATACATACGCATTCCTTAGAATGTGCGGATAATGATGAAACTTCAAAACGAATTATTGATCTATCCCAGGAAATTGGTAACTTGCTCAAAGAATGCTTACGCAATCTTATCCCAGGAGATGAGTTAAACTTCAAATTCAAGTATTTAATTTTCACTTCATCTATTAACTATCCAACGGAATACGAAGGAGTTATGGAAACAGATGGTTTAATCTTGGCCAGCAAAGAAGCTCGTATAGAGTATCTTAAATTATTGATTCATTCGTTGTTTTCTAAATAAGAGAGTTCGCGGAAAATTCAAACAAATTGTTTTAAACATATTGTAACATTCTCTTTTCTCAGGTATATTTGAGCTGTCAGTAATCAAGGTAATATTGATTATGTGAAAATTTTTACAAAGTACCGGGACCTTATAAAAAGAATGAGAAGGAGAATGTTTATGGCCTATCCTACACTTTTCAGCCCAATTACAATCAGAGGTTTAGAGTTGAAGAACCGAATCATCTTTCCAGCTATGGGAACTAAAATGCCTGATGAAGAACGTTTTGTCACTCAGCAGCTGATTGATTACCATGTTGCAAGAGCAGAGGGAGGATGCGGCCTAAACTTCACCGAAGTATGCTCGGTATATGCTCCAGCTTCCCCTAAGAAGTTTTTGGCGATTTCAGAAGATAAATATATCCCGGGTTTAAAGCAGCTTACAGATGCAATTCATGAGGCAGGCGGCAAGGCAGGAATTCAGTTATGGCTAGGCGGATTGGCAGTTGCCAGTGATCCGGAGCAGATGATCATTATTCCAAGTCCCGTGCCCGTTCCCGGTACAGAATATACCATACCAGGAGCAGAAATTGAGACATTAAAAGCTGCAGCTAAAGCATTTGGAGAAGGGGCGCAGCGTGCAGTACAAGCTGGCTTTGATGCCATTGAATTTCATGCAGGCCATAACTACACCCCTCATTCATTTCTGAGTCCCTTCTTTAACCGGAGGAACGACGAATATGGGGGAGACCTGAAGAACAGGGCCAGATTTCTGATTGAATGTATTTCGTCTATCCGCCAGAATATACCGAATGATATGCCGTTATTTATGCGTATTGATGCTCATGATGACTATCTGGAGGGCGGACTGAGTATAGAGGATGTTATTGCATTCTGCAATTTGGCTAAGGCTGCCGGAGTAGATGCGCTTGACGTTTCGCGTGGCAACTTCTCCTCTGCAGCAATAAAATATGAAGTTCCTCCAATTGACCTGCCAAGAGGCTTTAATGTTAATAATGCAGACAGAATCCGTCGGGAAACCGGAATGCTAACTGTTGCGGTAGGACGTATTAATACCCCTGGTCAAGCAGAGGAAATCCTGGCGGATGGCAAAGCAGATATGGTGGTTATCGGACGCGCCCAGCTTGCTGATCCTGAGTTCTGTATGAAAGCCCAATCCGGAAACAGTGATGATATCATACAATGTGTCGCTTGCAATCAGGGCTGTTATGACGGATTTGTCTCAAGCGAAGTCCCTTATATTACATGTTTAAGAAACCCGGCTTTGGGGAGAGAAACGGAATACAAACTAATTTTGACGGGTCATCCTAAGAAGGTTGTAGTTGCAGGCGGCGGAATCGCAGGGCTGGAAGCAGCTATGGTCCTAAAACGTAGAGGGCATCATCCCATTGTTTGCGAGTCGACTAATTCTTTGGGAGGTCAATTTGCTCTGGCTGGTGAAGCGCCAAGAAAAGAAGAGATGAAAACAGCAGCTATATCCCGGGGAGAACAGGTAATTAGAGAGGGTATTGAGGTCAGACTGGATAGCCCTGTTACAGAGTCATTGCTGGAAGAGCTTAAACCAGACGAAGTTATTGTGGCCATAGGTGCAGCTCCGATGCAGCTAAATATTCCCGGAAGCCAGTTGGCAAAGGTTACAAATTCGCACGATGTATTGTCTGGAAAAGCAATGGTTTCCGGAGAAGTCGTTATTGTCGGCGGAGGCCTGGTTGGACTCGAGGTAGCTGAATACCTGCATGGCAAGGCTTCTAAGATTACTGTTGTTGAAATGCTGGATAAAGTAGCTAAAGACTTAGGTGAACTTCGTTCGATTTGTGTAATGGAAAGCCTGCATGAATCAGGAGTCCATCTTTTGACCAGCACCAAATGTCTTGAAATTAATGAGTATGGAGTTGTTATTGAAAACAAGGGTGATATCTCGGCGTATCCATGTGATTCAGTGGTTGTTGCTATAGGGGCAAAGTCACGCAGCTATGAAGGTCTTCTTACTTTTTGCGATGAACGTCATATACCCATTCATGTGATCGGTGATGCATTACGGGCCCGCAGAGCTTTGAACGCCGTCAGCGAAGCGCATGAAGTGGCCAGAATGATTTAAATAAAATTGAAGTAATAATTCATATCAAACTTAAGAACAACTCGAAAACCGGGTTGTTCTTTTAAGCTTTTATAATGTATTTTTGAAAAAATCAATAAAGGAGCAGACAGGAGCCCGTTATGACAGCGCCAAGAGAATTCCTTCTGAAACTTACATGGTTAAATAGAAGATGGAACAGGTGGAGCCTGACAAGAAAGCTTGTCGTTTTTTACCTTCCCCTATTTGTAATGCCTTCTATAATTGGCCTTAGCCTTCTAGCCCAAAATTACAATACAGGGATTCGGGCAAACGCGGAGGCTTATTCAGAGACGATTGCAAAGCTGACGGTTGATAAACTGGAAGCAACAGTACAATCTTATAATGATGTGAGTCTGCATATTCTGAGTTCGGATGAGGTTGCCCGCACTCTTGCTGTTCCAGTTCATAATGAATTTGAGAAGCTGGGACTGCAGCAGCAGTTGGAGAAAAGTGTATTGCCGATCATTGGCGGCTTGGATGATAAACGAATCATCGGATGCGTATTTGTAACAGATGAGAGCACATACATTATTGGTCAGGATAGTCAAGAGCCACTGGACAGGCAGGACTTGGCGGAGATCATTAACGCAAATGGAGCAGCTTACTGGGCTACTGTGAAGAACAAATCTTCTGACTCTGGAGATATAGGCGCATTCAGACTTGGCCGTATTATAAAAGATGATAATTTCCGCCCATTAGGCACCTTCTACCTTGTAGTTTCATCAGACGTATTTAGGGAGGTTCTTAATTCTGCATTGGCAGGTTCCAGCACATCTTTTAAGCTGGCAGACCATCAGCAAGAGGTACTCCTGACAGAACCGGAAATCCAGGACAATCAAATTACAGATGCACTACGGCTAAAAAAGACACTTTCACTTAATGGATGGACATTAACAGCAGAATACGCCCTGAACACTTTGTATGCTACTGTTTATCGAATGAGCATTTTTGCTGCATGGCTGGCTGGCGGTTGTCTGCTTCTTGGCTTAGCTGCTTCCTATTTGATCCGTACAGACATTGTCATCCCTATGGCAAAACTTCTGGCAAATATGCGAAGAGGGATACGCGGGGAGCAACCGAATGCGTTATTAAAATTTAAAGGTGCACGGGAGATTATGCAGCTAAATGACACCTTTATATCGGTGATGTATGAAATTTATAATTTAGTAGCTGAAGTCAAGAAGGGCGAGGAGCGTAAACGGAAGGTCCAGTTAAAGGTACTTCAAAATCAACTTTCGCCTCATTTCATGTATAATACGCTGAATTCCATACGTTGGATGGCCATGATACGAAAACAGGATCATATTAGAGAAATGGTTGATGCACTGAGCAATTTGCTGCAATATTCAATCAGGGATACTGACGAGCTTGTCACCCTGGAAAATGAAGTAAACGTCATGCGTGAATTTGTTAAAATTCAGCAGGTGAGGTATCAGAATTTTGTCTTCAAGTTTGAACTGGATGATACGGTTGCACAGTGCAGACTGTTAAAGTTTCTGATTCAGCCTCTTCTTGAAAATGCTATTGTTCATGGCCTTTCCTCCATCAATCATTCCGGAGAGATTCACCTTGAAGCCCGGAAAGAGGAGGAGAGGCTTCACATCAAGGTTTGGGATAATGGCAGCGGTATAGAACCTGAGCGGTTAAAACAAATTCACGAGAACCTGAGTAGTGGAGAGGGCAACCATATAGGGTTGTTGAGTGTAAAAGAGAGAATCGAGATCTTCTACGGACCGCAACATGGAATGGAGATTACAAGCCTGGCGGGTACTGGAACAACAGTAGATCTTAGACTGCCAATTATGGGAGAAGGTGGAGAGGCGTATGATTAAGCTGGCTATTGTTGATGATGAGTCTCTCGTTCGGGTTGGATTCCAGACCATAATTGACTGGCAGGCTTTTGGCTATGAGCTGCATGGAGTATACCGGAACGGAAAAGAGGCTTGGGAAGCCTTTTGTCAGAAGGGGTCTCCGGATGTTCTGCTGACAGATATTCGCATGCCTGAAATGGATGGTTTGGAATTGATTCGACACATTAGGCAGGCTGACATGGACATGATTATTCTGGTTCTGAGCAGCTATGAAGAATTTGAATACACACGTAAATCCATACAACTGGGCGTCCAGGATTACATCCCCAAGCATCTTTTTGATCCCGAAGAATTGATTGCTACCCTATCCCGATTAACTGATAAAAAAAAGAATGCCGTACAAGAGCAGATGCAACGGAGCCAATCTAATGCCTTAGACGAAGAGAAGCAGCGTTTAATGACACACTCTAGAATGCTTCCGGGGATTATTGCACCTGCTGTTGTTACGGATCCGGTAAACTTTCCTATACTCTCAGAAATGTTGAAGTATACATCTTCAGTCAGATGGGTTACGATCCATTCTTGGCTATTGAATCACTCGGATCACGATTCGGATCAATCCGCACTGGGATTTCTGCTTCAGGATCTTATGAACAAAACGGTATATGCTGTCCCTCTTGGTGTTGACCGGGGTAGTTTTCATGGATTGCTCTTCTGCAATGAAGAGGGACAGGAAGAGATTATGATGCTGACCGGACTGGTAAAAGAATGGATAGATACAGTCAAACAGAATCTGGCGATTACAGTTGTGGCTGGACTATCCGAGAGCCGAAACTTCCAGGATTGCAAGATGCTAAGAAATCAAGCCGAGCGGATGTTTGAGTGTTCTTTCTTTAAGGGACCAGGATTGTACCATTTTGAAGTTCATGGTTATTCTGATCCGGAGCTTATAGAGTTACAGCTTCAGCAGTGGCAGCAGCAGTTCGCAATTTTGATGAAACAAGCCTCATACACTGAATTTAAGCAATGGCTGGACGTTGTTGGAGAGGAGTTGAGCAGACTTCATTCTCCTGAGACGGCTTTCCGATTGATTCAGTGGATGCTGAAAGTATACCTGAATGATCGCATGGACAGTAATTTGCTGAGTGGTATAGACGAAGCAAGTACAGTTCCGTCTCCATTTTTTTCAAAAGGGCACTTCCTTACATGGAATGACTTGAAGAATTCCTTTTTGGAAACGGTTGAACATTTGGAAGCCTCAGCCGGATCAAAACCTGGCCGTCATCCATGGCTTGAACCAGTATTTGTGTATGTTGAAGAACATTTTGCGGATAGTATCCGGCTCGAAGAAGCTGCAAAAATTGTTAATTTGAATATACACTATTTCAGTCACCGGTTTAGCCAGGAAATGGAAATGACTTTTCTGGAGTATGTTACGCAGATCCGTATACGCAAGGCGATGCAGTTAATAAGAGAGTTTCAGCTATCAGCTGAGGAAGTGGCTTCCCGGGTAGGGTATCCCAACTCTAATTATTTCGTAAAGGTATTCAAGAAGGTTACGGGAATGACAGTATCTGAATTTAAAGGTTCTCTGGCATCCAAACTAAATTAATGGAATGATCAGCAAATAATATGGAACACTGTTTAACCGGAGCATACTGTTCCGGTTTTTTGCGCTACTGTGAATTTGAATAAGCCAATAAAGTGGCATCATAAACAAAAACCTGTTCATGGTTCCTTTCTATTCGGTGAACTATGATTATTACAGGCAATATATAACGCAAGACATGAAGGGAGAAAGAATTCAATGACAAAGGGGAAAACAAAAAAAGCACTTCTTGTGGCCGCTGGAGCTTCTGTATTACTTTTAGCTGCATGTGGAAACAACACCGAGAACCCGGCATCAAGCAACGGGAACAGTGCTGATGCTGGTAAGCAGGTTGAATTAACTGTTTGGGGCGATCAGGCTAATCAATCCTCATTTGAATCTGCATTTACCGCAATTAATAAAGCATTTGAAGACGAGCATCCGAACATTAAATTAAATTATCAATTTTCAGGAACAGAAACAGCGATTGATACGGCTGTCAAAAGTAATTCTTTACCGGATGTATTCTTTGTACAGGGTAACAAAACACCGAAGATGAAGCTCTACGTTGAGAGTGGAGCACTGCTTCCGCTTGACAGCTATGAAATGGATACAAGCCGGTATGGAGAAGATGCCTTGGAGTATGCGATGGTTGAGGGTAAGCTGTACGCTGCTCCGCCTGCCTTTATGGATTCGCAGCTGATATTTTATAACAAAGATATCTTTGAAAAAGAAGGTGTAACGGTACCTGCGACCTTTGATGAGTTCATCACACTGGCCGCAACTCTCAAGGACAAAGGAATCACTCCTTTCAGCGTACCGGGTAAAGCGGAGTTTGAACGGGCGTGGCTTGCCTTTGCCATGATGCCGTCAACTGCAGAAGAAGCATTGAACAAAATAAAAGAAGGAACAGGTTCATTTAACGATCCAGACATTATTAAAACATTCCAGACGATTAGGGATTTCGCGGATAAGGGATATTTCACCAAGGATTTGGCGTCAGTGGACAATGCGGGCGCGCAACTGGCCTTTACTAACGGAAAATCAGCGATGATTGCAGACGGAACCTGGAACGATCCGACCTTTGTCGGAGCAGGTGTGAATCTGGGCAGATTCTATATTCCAACAGCTTCAGGTGAGCGTATCGCTCCGCAAAGCTTTAGCAATGCAACTACTTACGCTGTATCCGCTGCAACTGAACATCCGGCAGAAGCGGCTGAATACGTTAAATTCCTGTCCGGCCAAAAGGCACAGCAGCTGTTTGAGGATGAAACCGGCGCCGTGCCTGCACTGCAGGACATCACACCGAGAGACGAAGGGGTTAAGGAGCTAAGTGCCTTTGATTCACTGGGCCATAATATTTATTCCGTTCTGACAGATGTCTCAACAGAAGAGGTTAAGCTGACCGACATTTTCTTGCAACAGGTAATCCCTATGCTGCTGACTTCCCAAATTGATGGGCAACAAGCTGCAGATATGTTAGAGGAAGCGCTGCTCCGTACGAAATAAAGAGATATTTTTATTGGACGGTTGAGCATAGCAGCTTAACCGTCCTGATAATTTTGGAGGAGATTATCTATGTTGCAGTGGTTTGGTAAGAAGCCGTACCTGTGGTTCATTCTGCCTGGTTTCATTCTGTATTCGATTTTTGTTATATATCCGATTTTTTCTGCGGCACAGCTCAGCCTGTTCCATTCTAACGGTTTTGGTGCGAAGGTGTTCGTAGGCTTCGATAATTATATTGAACTCTTTACTAACTCGGAATTAAAACGGCAATTTTTAAATGCACTTAAAAATAACGTTATTTTAGTTGTGCTTAATGTAGGACTCCTAATTCCTGTCCAGTTATATTTTGCCTACGTGATCTATACCCGTGTCAAAGGCTATCGAATTTTTCAAACCATGATCTTTGCACCGCAATTTATTACCACCAGTGTTATTGTCTTCCTGGCCACACTTGTTTTTGATCAGAATATCGGTATTTTCAATGAACTGCTTAATATCATCGGGCTGGGCGAGTATGCCCGGAACTGGCTTGGAATACCAGGGTATGAAGTCATTACGTTGTTCATTATTAATGCCTGGGCCGGGGTCGGCTTCAGTATGATCTATTTCGTAGCTGCCATGAAGATGCTGTCAGATGAGGTCATGGAAGCTTCTTATTTGGACGGAGCCGGATACTGGAGACGTTTCTTCTCGGTTATAATTCCGCAGATTCGCTCCAGTATCGTGAATATAGCTATGATCAGCTACATTGCTGCCATGACATTGTTTGATTTCAGCTATCTGCTGGGTGGTGTAAGCGGAGGAATTAATAATTCGATGGATGTTATGACTTTGTTCTTCTACAGAATTACATTCGGAACAAACGGTGCCATGGGAGGATCGGTCAGTACAAACTCTGTGGGGATGGGAACTACGATTGCGTGCGTTATGTTTGCCATTATCTTCGTTGTCGCTCTAATCCAGCTCAGACTAACGTATAAGGAGGAGAACTGATTATTATGGCTGACATCAAAAAGTTATATGTAACCAAGCTGATTCTGTGGATATATTCTTCCTTTACTATACTTATCCTCGGTTATCTGATCTGGAATTCATTCCGTACCAAGCAAGACGTACTGTCAAATACGCTTGGATGGCCGAAGTCGTTTACTCTGGATTCTTATATTAAAATCTTTCGTGACGAGCATTTCGGAATCAACATCTGGAACAGCGTGTTTATTCTCATCATGACAATTATGATCATCGTAGCACTGGCTTCTATGGTAGCTTATGGTTTGGGGCGTTATTCCTTTAAATTTAAACAAGGTGTAATGCTGTATTTTTTGGTCGGCCTTATGTTTCCAGTGCAGCTTGGGGTTGTTCCCGTATTCTTGATTATCAAGAAATTAGGACTCATTAATTCACCCTGGAGCGTAATTCTGGTACTATCCGCCGGCATCTCGATGGCAGTACTGATGCTCTCTAATTTTTTTGCCGGTTTGCCGAATGCGCTTGCGGAGTCCGCACGCATAGACGGTGCAGGGGAATGGAAGGTGTTTTATCGCATAATGTTTCCTTTGGCCTCACCGGTCATTGTCAGCTTATGCATTGTACTGTCCGTTAACATCTGGAACCAGTTCTTCCTGCCGCTGATAATGCTTCAAGACGATTCGGTTAAGACTATCCCGCTCGCCGTTATGAAATATACATCTAACATTCTGCTCAACATGGACAAAGCACTGGCAACTTCTGTAATGGCAACTATTCCGGTACTCATTTTGTTCTTTATCTTTTCGGAACGGATTATCTCAGGGGTAGCTTCAGGGAGTGTGAAAGAATAAATTAACATTATACAGGAGGTCCGCAATGCGTCCTAAATGGGAAGAAGAGGCAAGCTGGATATGGTATCCTGAATGGAAAACGGAAGACGAGAGCGAGGCGGGCAGGTTTGTTTATTTCCGCAAAGTATTTGAGGTTAAACAGGGTTCGTATACCTGTCCTCTCCGTATTTCGGCTGACAGCCGCTACCGCCTTTTTGTAAACGGCGTTTCTGTAAGCCGCGGACCCTGCAAAGGAGACCGTTTCACATGGTATTATGAGGAAGTTGAAATCGGAAAATATCTGACTGAGGGGACTAATGTAATAGCCGTTCAGGTTCTCCGGTTGCCCTATGAGGGAGGAGGGAATGCTTCTGTATGGAGAACGCGTTTACCTGGTCTTTATGTTCACGCAGCAATTCTTGATGAGCAGAATAAGGTAATCATTAATTCACATACAGACGCTTCCTGGCAGTGTATGAAGGATGAATCCATTTCATTATCTCAAGGTGTATACACACAATTTCTTGGTATTACTGAAACTGTTAACGGGTCCATAAGACCCTTCGGTTGGACCGAGACAGCCTATCGCCCGGAGCAGTGGGAAGAGGCTGCAGTATACCAGTTTGACATCGTGCATGGAGGGCTTAAGCCTTGGGAGCTAAGGGAACGTCCAATTCCACATCTCTATGAAGTAGAGAGACGGTTTACTGGAGTCAGCCGGCTTACGGCAGAAGCAGGCGAACTGGACTGGCAGGGGCTAATAACAAACGACCAACCACTCGTAATTGAACCGGGTAAAAGCATTTCGATAGACTTCGATGCCGGTGAGTTAACTACTGGTTATCTGGAGCTGATAATGAGCGGGGGACATGGCAGTGATATACGGCTGATTTGCGCCGAATGTTACGAGAAACCGCCTATTATTGTGCCTTGGATTCGAGATAAAGGAATTAGGACGGACAGCGTTAACGGAGATTTATATGGGGATGTGGATATCTATCGGCCTGCAGGCAGCATTCAGCCATTTGAATCCTACGAGCCATTTTGGTTCCGAACGTTCCGCTATGTCAGATTAGAAATTGAGACCGGTGATGAAGGTATGGTTCTGCATAGATTTGCATACCGGGAAACGGGCTATCCGCTTAATGTAGCGGCTGCGTATACTTCCTCTGATCCGCAAGAGACTGACTTGTGGGAGATCAGTGTCAGAACGCTCAAGCGCTGCATGCATGAAACCTATGAGGATTGCCCGTACTATGAGCAGCTGCAATATGTTATGGATACACGATCTCAAATTCAGTTCACCTATCTTTTATCCGGTGATGACCGGATGGCACGAAGAACCTTATACGATTTTTACAGCTCATTGCTTCCGGAAGGGTTAACACAATCCCGTTATCCATCCGTTGAATCACAGGTTATCCCGGGATTCTCATTATATTGGATACTTATGCTGCATGATCATATGATGTTTGCCGGAGACCGTGCGCTCATCGAAAGATACCTCCCGGGGGTAGAAGCTGTACTTGGTTACTTCCATCGAACGATTGATGAAAGAGGTCTGGTCGGAACTATGAATCCGAGATATTGGTCCTTTGTTGACTGGGCTGAAGAATGGAGAGAGGATTACGGAGTTCCTGGAGCAGCCAAGGAAGGCACCCTGACAGTCTATTGTCTGATGTATACGTATGCTTTGCAGAAAGCAGCCGAACTGGCAGCTTACGCCGGCAGAAGTGGCCTTGCGGAAGAATACCTGACCCGTGCTGTTCAAATGCAGAACGCGGTAAAGGAGCACTGCAGCTCATTAGCTTATCCAGGCTGTCTAACTGACGGTCCCGGGGTCGAAGCATACAGCCAGCATACGCAGATTTGGGCAGTTCTAAGCGGGACCCTGTCAGGAGAGAGAGCCCGCAGGGCGATGAAGCTATCAATAGAGAATCCTGATTTCGTACCCTGTTCCTTCGCAATGGCCATCTATCTGTTCCGTGCTCTTGCTGTTGTCGGCTTATATGACAAAGTACATGACTTACTGGCACCTTGGCGTCAGATGGCAGGCAACGGCTTAACAACATGGATGGAGGATACAGTCAGCAAGCGCAGTGATGCTCATGCATGGGGTTCGGTCCCTATTTACGAGTATGCAACAGAGACACTCGGAGTTCAATTTGTTGCTCCTGGATGCGAAGAGATTCGTATCAGTCCAAGAATCGGAAGGCTTGAGCGGGCGGAAGGCCGCGTGATGACATCCAAAGGAATCGTCTCTGTAGAATGGAAGCTGATTGATTCGTCTTTCTACTTCATTGCATCGTGGCCAAAGCAGATTTCCTGCACAATAATTTTGCCGGATGGACAATCTGTCAGAGAGGAAAGCAGCGGATATTACAACGCAGAAATTACTTTGAACAATATATAATGAGCATGATATTATTAATTTTTACAACAGGGTATTCATACTCTGTTGTTTTTTTCGTATTAGAACCAATGAACAAAAGAAGGGAATGATACAGCCCTTTCGTACAGTCGGCTATTCCCTTTCGTACGATTCCAGAAGTAATGAATTATTGTACAATGTGAGTCAATTGGACAATGAATAACTCTCAATTAATTATAAGCTAGAGGTGGTAATAATGACTGGGTTGATTTTAATTATGAATATTGAGATTTATGCGATTCGTTTTGATGATAACCCTTTTGATTATGAGTAATAAACCATTAATGTGTCACTTCAGCCTAATGATACTACTCGTTGTTTTTGTACTGCCTTGGAGCTTTCCGAATTATGCCTATGCCGGGTTCTGGAATGATATCAAGAATGGGTTTCATACCATTTTTGAGAAGCCCTAAATTCAATTCAACAAGCAGAAAAGCAGAAGATGAATCGTACCTGCAAAATCCGTATTACCTTATATACAGGCGGCCTACTGCTTATAGGCTATTTTTTCTCAATAAGAGCAATACGGTTAATTCTTCGGAGAAAATCATTAGACGATGGTAAGAACTAACGCGGAGGAATGAGATGAAGATATCACGGATATTTAAGTCAAAGAGTGAGTTGCAAGATCAAAGAATCAATGAATTGATGGTTGCCAGAATTCCCATACTCATTTGGGTTTCTTTAGTGTATGCAGCTTCAATGATCCTGCAAAGCATCGGCGAGCTTGTTCTGCTTAATGCTTTGCTCTTTACTATAGTTTATATTGTTCATGCTACTCTTCATTGGAGCCTATATAGGATATCCTTAAGCAAAGCATGGCTTTACTTTATCATTCAAGGATTGTTGATTTTTACATGTGCTTTACTAATGCCGGATAGCTCGCCTGCGGTTATAATCGGTTTGTTCCCTGTATTAATCGGTCAAAGCATAGGGCTGTTTTATCAAAGGCGAAAAATAGCGCTTGTTAGTTTATATTGCGTTTCAATGTTCTTCTACACCATCATTTATGTAGGAGATGAATATGACCTTGTACTTTTAGTCCTGTTGTTTCTGTTAATGCTGATTGTTGTGGGGGCATACGCTTCGATGTTTTTTCAACAGGTACATGCCCGGATACGTACCCAAATCTTTCTGGAGGATCTGGAAAAGGCACACAAGAAGGTTGAGGAGCTCACACTTGCAAATGAACGCCAGCGTCTGGCACGTGATCTTCATGATACTTTGGCCCAGGGAGTTGCGGGGCTTATAATGCAATTGGAGGCTGTTAATGCCCATATCACTCAAGGAAACATTCAACGGGCACAAGAATTTGTCGAGGTCTCCATGAGTCAAGCACGGCGGACACTTGCAGAAGCGCGTCTTGCAATAGATAATTTACGGGCAAAGTCTGTCTCCAAAACGGATTTTGAAGAGGCGGTTAGAGATGAAGTGCATAGATTTAATCAAGCGACAGGCATTGATGTCATGCAACAACTAAAAATTGCTTCTGTTATGACGGGAACGTTGAAGGAGCATAGTCTGCAAATCATCAGTGAATGCTTGATGAATGTGGCGAAGCATGCGAAAGCAGATAAGGTATGGATAAGTGTTCAAGAGCAGAATAACCGCATTCAGATCGAAATTAAAGACAATGGGGTAGGATTCGATACAAATGTTATTGGAAAAAAAACCGGGCATTATGGCCTACTGGGATTGTATGAACGTGTGCGCTTAATCGGCGGGGAAATCACAATCAGGAGCCTATCAAGTGGTACACGAATTCAAATAGAAGCTCCGGTTAATAAAGGAGACGGGATATGATTCCATATAAAATACTCATCGTTGATGATCACTTAGTGGTACGAGAAGGATTGAAAATGATTTTGGAGACCGATAAGCGTTTTAGTATTGTCGGTGAAGCAGAGAATGGCCAGATTGCACTTAGTTTAATTGAAACACTTGTACCTGATGTGATTTTACTGGATCTGAATATGCCAGTTATGAGTGGATTGGATACATTAAAGGCTTTAAATGCTGCACAATCTGTAATTCCAATCATAATATTAACGACCTACAACGAAGATGAGTTAATGGTACAAGCATTGGCACTTGGAGCAAAAGGTTATTTACTGAAAGATACAAGCCGGGAGGATCTATTCCGGACCATCGAATCGGCCGTACGGGGAAGCACTCTTTTGCAGGCTGATATTCTGGCGAAGTATTAGCTGCCAAAGAAAGGCTGGATACTCCGGAGGCTAAAGAGAAAGGGCATGTATACCTGACTGATAAAGAAACGATTATCCTACAAATGGTAGCACGGGGGTTCAAAAGCAAAGAAATTGCATTTGATATGGGAGTTACAGAGCGGACGATCAAAGCGCATTTAACCAACATTTACAGTAAGCTTGGAGTAGAATCACGTTCCCAGGCGGTAGTTACTGCCTTAGAACTAGGTATTCTTCATATCTAGTCAGCTCGTGAGATTTCATAAATCGCAATTTACTCACTGATTCGGGGGACAGCCATGAATAAACTACCGCCATACGTAGTCATCACTTATATCGTAGAGGGTACTGGCTTACAACATTTAGGGTATGCTGAAAGACAAGCTATGCCGGGTGATTTATTCATCACTCGTGCATCTAAAGCGGATATTTTAGAAATGGAAATTCATCAGCAAAAATCAGTTCAAGTGCTACGCTATATCTATCTGGATTGTGGGAAAGACAAGGCCGTTCCACATCTTCCAATGAAATGGTCAGTAAACCAAAGTTATCGTAATGAATTCATTCAATTTTTCAAAGCTACTTATTCATTTTATGGAAAGCCAGTTAGCTATGCAGAGAACAGGCTACTAGAGGCCTGGAAATATTTCACTGATTTTCTTTTGTCTAAGCCGATGAAGGCAAGTTTAGTAGAATTCGAGAACAGTGGAGATCCTTTGTACAAACCCCTCCATCATATTGCTTGCCAATTTAAGGATTCGGTTTCGGTTCATCACATCAGTAAACAATTACACATGAGTACACGGCATTTTCAGCGTAATTTCAAAAATCTGACTGGGAAATCATATAAGCAATTGCTGATGGAGACAAGGATTCGTCATAGCTGCGGGTTACTGAGTTACTCTACTATAAGTATTGAAAAAATAGCGAATTTGGTAGGAATCCATGATATGTATCATTTTTATCAATTATTTCATCAGTATTGTGGAATGACCCCTGGAGCATTCCGCAAGCTAACTTATTGAAATAGGATGAAAGATGTCGCATTTCCATATAGTTTTCGAACATAATGATTTGTAAACTTATTGAGTGGATTGCTGGATCCAGCAAAATCATTTGATGGAGGAACTCATTATGAGCGATTATGAAGGTTCGATTAGGTTAGAAGACAAGGTAGCTATTGTTACAGGAGCGGGTAGTGGTATTGGCCGGTCATCATCGATTAAGCTTTCTAAAGCAGGTTATAAGGTTAGCGTTGTAGACTTTAACTCTGTGACCGGGGAAGAAACGCTTAGTCTTATTAAAAAAGAAGGCGGAGAAGGCATCTTTATTCAGGCAGATGTTTCAAAGAATGAGCATGTTCTGAAATATGTTCAAACAACTATGGAACAATACGGAAGAATAGATGCTTTTGTAAATAACGCAGGAATATTGCAAAAATTCTCTTTGCTTGAAAATATCGAAGAAGCAGAGTTTGATCGCATAATTAATGTTAATGTTAGGGGTGTCTTTCTAGGCTTAAAGCATGTACTAAAAATAATGGCTGAACAAGGATTCGGTTCGATTATAAATACAGCCTCCACTGCGGGGCTTCGCGCTGAACATAGTATGTCGGTCTATACAGCCAGTAAGCACGCTGTCATTGGATTGACAAAGGCTGCTGCTCTAGAATATGTACGCAAGGGAGTAAGAGTAAATGCGATATGCCCAGGAGGTGTAGATACCACTCTTACACAAGCTGTACCGACAATGATGCAAAACAATGGATATACTCCAGAGGAATTTCCTAATATGCGAATGGGGCGATTTGCAGACCCTGCCGAAATTGCCGAAATAGTATTAATGCTCGCAACCAGCCAATCTAGCTATATGACGGGTTCAATAATTGCTGTCGATGGAGGTTTAACCCTGTAAGCATTACTTGTTCAAATAGACATTATCTAGCCATTCCCTTTTGGGATATGCCGGGATAATGTCTTTTTCTATTGCATGCTCATTATTCACTCAAAGAGTTATGCTGTTCGTTTTCTTCCCAAAGGTACATGTCCATTCCTTCCCCTTGGTACGATTCGCCCTTTAAATTTTTCCTATAAACTAAATACATAGAGAATAAACAAATAGGATGTCGGGAGGAAAAGAAATGGCAAAATATTTATACCGATTAGGCCGCTGGTCAGCAAGAAATGCGAAACTAGTCATGCTTGGAGGATTTGTAGTTCTACTGGCATTTGCAATACTTGCACTGAGCATAGGGCCAGCGTTCAATGACAACACATCTATTCCGGGGCTTAAATCCCAAGCGGCGATTGATATATTAAATAAGGAATTCGCCGGGCCGAAGGAAGACGGGGGACAAACCCGACTGGTCATCAAAGCACCTGAAGGTCAGACATTGTCCTCAGAATCCTCTCAGGCAGTCATTCAGAAAACACTAAAAGAGATTGTGGAAGATACACAAGTGAAATCAGTGGCGGGTCCTTATGATAATCAGTCACTAAATGCAGACAAGACTATAGCCTACATGGACATCACATATAAAATACCTGCAGGTGAAGTCACAGAAGCTTCCAGAGAACATATAACAGCTGTTGCAGAAGGCATGCGATTCTCGGACTGGCAAGCTGAACTGACTGGCTCTGCTTACGTTCAGATGAAAATCATGGGTCCGTCTGAGGTTATTGGTGTACTCATCGCTTTTCTGGTTCTTTCAATCACATTCAGTTCCTTCTTGCTCGGAGTACTGCCCATTGCCACTGCAGTAGTAGGCCTTGGGATTGGCTTGCTCGGCGTAATGATTGGTTCCAATATGCTGGATATTCCCTCAACCTCAATGTCGCTCGCAGCTATGCTTGGGCTGGCAGTAGGAATAGATTATGCGCTCTTTATCGTCTCCAGGTACCGCCAGCAATTGGCGGAGGGCTATAACGCTCAGGAATCTATAGCTATCGCAAATGCGACAGCAGGAAGCTCTGTAGTTTTTGCAGCCATAACAGTCATAATTGGCTTGGTCGGGCTGGCAGTTGTAAAAATTCCTTTCCTCACAGCCATGGGGCTGGCAGGCGCATTCTGTGTATTCATAGCAATGCTCACCTCGATCATCCTTGTTCCTGCTGTGCTCAGCGCAGTGGGGAGCAGGGTCACTGCTTCAAGCGGAAACAAGTGGCTGCAGCCTCGTAAACGGAAGACCGCAAAAAGTAACCGTCTTGGGCATTTTGTAACCGGTAAGCCTTGGACGATAGTTATTCTAGGAATGATCTTGCTGGGTGTAATTGCCTTACCTTTCTCACATCTGCAGTTGGGGAGTTCCGACGACGGTCTGAAATCAACGGAAAAAACGGAGCGCCGGGCTTATGACCTGCTTTCCGAAGGGTACGGTGAAGGATTTCACAGTCCTCTCATTGTTCTGGCGGTTGCCGAAGGTGAAGGAGACTTCATGACCAACGTATCAAGTGCACTAAAGGAACTGGAAGCTATACCCAATATAGGTGCGGTATCACCGGCTATTCCAGGACCATCGGGAGAAGTTGCGCTGATCAATATTATCCCGGCGACGGGGCCGCATGATACGGAAACAACTAAGCTTGTCGAAGCAATCCGAAATCAGGCTCCTGACATTCTAGAGAAGAACCATGTGGAATTTATGGTCACAGGCAGCACAGCCGTTAATCTTGAGATTTCGCAGAACCTGAGTGATGCGCTGCCCAAATTCTGTCTCATCATCGTCGGACTGGCGTTTCTCCTGCTGATGGTCGTATTCCGTTCGCTGCTGGTGCCAGTGAAGGCGGTGCTGGGCTTTATTCTCTCCCTTGCCGCAACATTTGGATTTGTCGTCTTCGTCATTCAGGATGGACATATGGGCAGCGTCTTTGGCTTCTACGGTTCAGGTCCGATTCTAAACTTTCTTCCAATTATAGTTGTAGGCATCCTATTCGGCCTTGCCATGGATTATGAGGTTTTCCTTGTTAGCCGAATGCGTGAAGAATTCAAACATACAGGAGATGCAAAAAAAGCCGTATTGGCTGGAATGGGACACAGTGGCGGTGTAGTAACGGCTGCGGGCCTGATTATGATCTCCGTATTTACCGGCTTCATGCTGGCAGAAGATCCGATTATTAAGTCGATGGGCTTCGCACTAGCGTTTGGTATTCTCTTTGATGCTTTTATAGTAAGACTACTCATCGTTCCGGCTGTTATGACTCTGATGGGTAAATCAGCATGGTATTTGCCGAAATGGCTGGACCGGATTTTGCCTAATCTTGACATTGAAGGTGAATCAGTAATGAAAGAGCTGAAGAGTAAAACTGATGGGATAAATCAATAAGATACTTACTTCTCTTCTATGGGGTCAAACGCCAATAATGAATGGTCAGCTAAGGAGAAGATGAGCCCTGCCAGTTCAAAACTGGAGATTACAAATCCTTCTTGTATCCATTCTTGGATGATCGCCAGGCTTCCATTGACCAGGTAAGAATAAGTATACCGTTTCAACCTGTCGGGTACGTTGAGTTGAAGCTGGCTATCAATATTCTTGAGTATTTCACTCAGAAGGCGTTTGGGAAATAACACGTTTTCATTAGAGGTGAGGAGCATTACAGAGAATAGCTCCTCATCCTTTTTAATGTAATCCAGAAAAGCCAGGATATAAGTAGTACCGTTGTCTCCCGCTTCAATTTTATCCAGATAGGCACTCGTATTATTAATAATCTCCTGCTCAACATATTCAAGCAGTTCATATGCATTAGCATAATGTAAATAGAAAGTAGAGCGGTTAATTCCAGCTGAATTGCATAATTCCTTTACACTGATCTGGCTTATGTTTTTCTCTTTGAGCAAGCTTATCAAGCTCTGTTTCAGCAAGAGTTTGGTTAATCGTTCACGTTGATTCAATGTCATATCACCTCTGAAAAAATAAATTTCTATTGAAATAGACACTTTCATATCGAATGTCTATGTTACATCAGAGAACCAATCAACTGATGGTTGTTAAATAGACACTGTGTCTGTATTCTGAAGGTAGACTAATGATTTGTCAATATACTTATGATGCAGGTGAAAAAAATGAAGAAAAAACGGGTCATGATTACTGGTGCAGCGGGCAATATGGGTGGGGAGACGTTGAAGTTATTAATCAACGATTTGGCGAAATGTGAGCTGTTACTCTTTGATTTAGACAATCCTAACAGCCGTGAGAAGCTCAAGCCATATGAGGGGCTTAGTGGTGTTAAAGTAGTCTATGGTAATCTATTGGATCGCAACCTGGTTTACGAATGTGTGAGGGATGCCGACATTATACTTCATATAGCTGCTTTTGTTTCTCCTGCGGCTGATGAGCTTCCCGAACGGGCCATGCAGATTAACTATGGTTCAGCAAAAAACATCGTTGACTCCATTAAGAAAAGTGGCCGTGCAGGTACAACGCGTTTTGTAAATATCGGTACAATTGCAGAAACAGGTGACCGTATGCCGCCAATCCATTGGGGACGTGTGGGAGATCCTCTTAAGCCAAGTGTATATGATTACTATGCCGTTTCAAAAATTGCTGCCGAGCGTATGGTCATTGAATCTGGACTAAGCTATTGGGTGAGTCTCAGACAGACGGGTATTATGGGACCGGCGATGAGTAAGATTCAAGACCCGATTATGTTCCATAATTGTCTGGAAAATGTACTTGAGTACGTATCTGACCGCGATTCAGGACGATTAATGCGAAATCTGTGCATCCAGGATATTGACGGAGAACTTGATAAAGGGTTCTGGCAGCATATATACAATATTGGCGGGGGAGAAAGCTGCCGGGTCAGCACGCTTGAGATGTACCAAGTGCTTTACGGCAAGCTTGGCATCACCAATTTAGATCATGTGATCGACCCCAAATGGTATGCTACCAGGAATTTTCACGGGCAATATTATCTGGATTCTGACAAGCTGGAGAACTATTTCCACTTCCGCAGGGACTCGATGGAGTACTTTTATCAGAGCTACCTCGATAATCTCGGTGCACTTGTTCCCGTAGCTAAAGTCATTACGAAGCTGCCCGGTGGGCAGAAATTTATGGGGGCTATGATTAAGCGGACAATGAAAAAACAAGCAGTGAAAGAACGCGGGACACTGCGTTTTATCGAGGATAATGATATTGAGAAAATCGAAGCTTATTGGGGCAGTAAGAAAAATTGGGAGTCGATTCCGGGTAAACTATCCGAGATGAAGAAATTCACCGATTGGAACAAAGTTATAAAGCTCGATCATGGCTATGATGAGAATAAGCCTGCTTCACAATTAAATATTGAAGATATGAAAGGGGCTGCAAAATTCCGCGGTGGTGAATGCCTATCTACAGAGATGGCGACGGGCGATTGGGCGGAACAACTTAATTTCAAATGTGCATTCGGACATACCTTTAGCGCCAGTCCCAAACTTGTTCTTGAGGGAGGACATTTCTGCCCTCAATGTGAACGTGAAAGCTGGAATTACAAAGAACGTGCTAAGCGTGAACCGTTCTTTGCTCAAGTGTGGAACCCTATTCAAGGCAAGGAGGATGGACGAGAATATAAAAAAATAGTATCTGAGTTAGATATTGCAGGAGAATAGAGTGTCCTTGGTTAAAAAGCTTGTTCCTAGAGGGCAAGCTTTTTCTTTGTAAGCAAGCATAACGTAATTAACTAAGAACGCATACTAGTGATACAGGGGTGAACACCATGCTTATAAAAGATATTCATTTTCTAATGGATTCTTTCTATAATATCACTGGCTTACCAATAAGATATTATATAGACCAGCAACTTGTACGGATGCTGCCCGATGTTCCGTCATCTTTAGATCCCGTGAGCAAAGCACTTACTATTTTGGCCCAAGATGAGCATGCTGTGAGTTACTATGTTTCAGAAGACTTTCTATTTTACGGGAAGATTACTAATGATGGTTCAGCGGGAGAGTTTATATTGGGGCCGGGCTACTACACGCCTTTAACAAAAAATCATCTTTCCAAGATTATGATTCATTCTACAATTTCTTATCAATACAGCACAGCATTCTCTGAATTTATAACTAAAATACCATTAATCTCTTTTGAAGGCTTTTTGAATTCGCTATGCTTTTTTAACTTTGCACTTACAAGGAAGAGAGTAACTGTTGAGAAGCTGCTGATGACCGGTAACCATTTCAACAGCTTTGAAGCAGACATTAAGAGTAAGATGTCAAAAAACTTGTATGAAACAGAGACGGAACTTACCTTCCATAATACCTATACTCTCGAGCAACAAATCATTGAATTTGTACGTACTGGAGATGTGGAAAGGCTGAAGGCTTTATTTGAAAATTCTGTACGTGGCAAAGGCGGCCTTGTTGCAAAGGATGCGCTGCGTCAGGAGAAAAATATTTTTATTGCCAGCATAACTTTGGTTACCCGGGCGGCTATAGAAGGTGGCCTGGATATTGAAACGGCATATCATCTCAGCGATACTTATATTCAACAGTCAGAAAGCTTGTCCCGGCTTGACACGCTTTCATTCTTGCGGCAACAGATGGTTTTTGATTTTGCCGAGAGAGTGGCGATGAACGAAATTCCTAAAAATGCTTCGCTCATTACTATCGAATGTATTCAAAGTATTAAAAAAAATATAAACTCCATTATATTAGTTAGTAAGATTGCTTCTGACTTGGGTGTTAGTGCTTCCTATATATCCAGGAGGTTTAACGAGGATATGGGTATTAGTTTAAGCAGTTATGTCCATAAGATAAAAATGGAGGAAGCTAAAAAGCTGCTGGCTTTTTCTGATAAACCTTTGAGTGAGATCAGTAATTATCTTTGCTTCTCCTCACAGAGCTATTTTCAAAATCAATTTAAAAAGTATACAGGAGAGACTCCTTTAAAATACAGAAATTCATTTAGAAATGGTACGTAGCTACCTCAAATAATAAGCACATTAAAGCAATCAGTACCCGGTATAGATGGGGGTATTCGATTGCTTTTTTATTGTTAAAGAAAATGCTTCGAAATTTGCAATCCAGTTCATAGATGTACAATACGTTCTCATGAAAATGTCGTAGACTGGGACAATAATTACTGCAAGGAGGAAACAATGAAAAGTAAGAAAAAGCTTCTTAATCTGTTGACAATTGAAGAAAAAGCGGCGCTCCTCGAAGGTATTGATTCCTGGAATACAAATGGAATACCTCGATTAGGTATACCGAAACTTTTTTTAACTGATGGTCCCCATGGGCTTCGAAAGGTAAGGAGTGCAGGCGGTGGATTCGCTGTCTCCGACAATGCTCACTCTACTGCGTTTCCGACCTCAGTTACGGTTGCCTCTTCTTGGAACCCGGAGTTTGCAAAGAGAATGGGTGAAGCCATTGCTGAAGAATGTAATGCCGAGGAAGTGGATGTGTTGCTTGCACCGGGAGTTAATATCAAGCGCAGTCCGCTATGTGGGCGAAACTTTGAGTATTATTCCGAAGATCCGCTTGTTTCAGGTAAGTTTGGCACGGCATTTGTACAGGGGGTTCAAAGTAGGGGAGTAGGCTGCAGTGTAAAGCATTTTGCAGCCAATTCAAATGAGAATTTCCGTTTTGTAGGTAACAGTATCGTTGATGAGCGTGCACTTAGAGAAATATATCTTCGTGCATTTGAAAGCGTCGTCAAAGAGGCGAAGCCATATACTGTGATGTGTTCATATAATCAGTTGAATGGAGTATTTGCTTCTCAAAACAAGAACTTACTCTCTTCTATATTGAGAGAGGAGTGGGGCTATGAAGGAGTTGTATTGACAGACTGGGGTGCTACCTGCGACCGAGTAGAAGGTGTGCTGGCAGGCTGCGACCTCGACATGCCTGGTGGCGTGTGGCATAACCGAAAAACAATCATTGAAGCAGCCAAAACCGGTAAATTACCTATGCATAAGCTGGATCAAGCAGTTGAAAGAATGCTGGGCCTTGTTGAACAATGCACTCCCAAGAAGCCCAAAGGCGGGGGCTACAATCCAGAATCTCATGCACAGCTATCCTGTGAGATCGCCAAAGACAGTGCAGTGCTACTTAAAAATGACGGCACTCTGCCGTTAAGCGGAAAGGAAAACCTGCTTGTTGTTGGTGAGATGTTCGAAAAAATGCGCTATCAGGGAGCTGGTTCGTCACTGATCAATCCGCCCAAGGTCATTACCCCTATGAACGCGTTTGATGAACGCGGAATTTCTTACATATATGAAAAGGGATTTCGCTGCTTTTATACGGAGAGGGACACTAAGTTGGAGCAAGCAGCGCTTAATGCCGCGAAGCAAGCAGATACCATTCTGTTCTTCGGAGGACTTTCCGACTTCGAGGAGAGTGAAGGTTTCGACCGGGAGCATATGAGGATGGGAGATAACCAGACAGAGTTGTTAAACGCGCTTATTGCTACAGGAAAAAAAGTAATACTAGTCTTATTCGCCGGTGCACCTGTAGAACTGCCTTTCTTCGATAAGCTTTCATCAATGCTAAATATGTATTTGCCGGGGATGTATGGAGGAGAAGCTGCAGCGGCCTTACTGTATGGGGAAGTTACACCTTCAGGGAAGCTTGCAGAAAGCTGGCCCATGCATAACAGCAATACAAGCTGTTACGCTGATTATAACCGCAGTGCTAATTCAAATTACTATGAAAGTATTTATGTCGGATACCGCTTCTACGATAAGGCCGGTACCACACTACGGTTCCCTTTCGGATACGGACTGTCATACACATCGTTTCAATATAGTAATTTATCCTTTAGCCAGAGCGGTGAGACGATTACAGTGAAGACAGATGTGACAAATATCGGCGGCTGCAGCGGCTCCGAGGTCATACAGCTCTATGTGAAAAATAATCGTGGCAAGGTGTTTAAAGCAGATAAAGAGCTCCGTGCCTTCTCTAAAGTATTCTTGGCAGAAGGAGAGACCAAAACGGTTGAGCTGAACTTTAACCAATCTGATTTATCTTACTGGAACGTTAAAGAGCAGCGGTGGGTTTTGGAGAATGGTACGTATGAAATAGCTGTGGCTGCCTCGGCAGCCGATATTCGTTTAAACGCATCTATAACAATAACCGGTGAGAAGGAAGCCGTAATTCCCTATTCGGCTGATATTATGGCTGCTTACGATAAGCCGCCGCTCAGTATCCCTTCTGCTTTTGCGGAGCTGGTCGGATATCCTCTCCCAGTAGCAGTATCAAAGTCTAAATTAACAATCGAATCCACTCTGGCTGAGTTTAAGAGAACTTTGATGGGGCGCATCCTGTATACCGGAGTTATGCATGTCATACAAAAGGATTATAAAAAAGCGCAGGCTATGCCGGATTCGCTGGAACGCGATACCCGAATGAAAAATTCTCATTTTGTCGTAAAAATGATGCCTTACAATTCAATCCGCTCAATGTGCATGTCATCAGGAGGGAAATTCACATACCAAACTGCGATCGGTTTTGCAGAACTGGCTAACGGGAACCTTATCAAAGGGCTGAAGACCCTTTTAAAAAGGGAAAAGCCGCTTCCTCTTCCGGATGAACAATAAGGAGTGTAAAAAAAATGAATCGTATGAAAGCGGTTTTACAATCGAATGCTATGAATTCCCGGGTAACCTCAGCGGATACTACTGCGAAGGAACGCTGGCTCGGTTATCTGATTGGTCCTTCCGGAGCGTTGCTGTTGAATGCTGTTCTGGCGGCTTATCTGAATGTTTATTACACGGATGTACTTGGTTTGACCTCCGTTGGCGGTGGAGTGTTCCTTGTTGTATTTCCGATCGTTTCAAAGATCCTTGACGCCATAGCGAATTTTGTTATGGGATATATGATTGACCGCACAAGAACAAGACAGGGAAAAGCACGGCCTTGGCTGTTATTATCTGCACCGCTAATGCTGGTTTCTGGTATACTGCTGTTCCTCGTGCCACAAGCAGATACGAAAATACAGGTTATCTGGATTGTTCTATCCTACAATTTGTATTATTCAATTGCTTTCACGACTTATAATGTAGGCCATAATTTAATGGTGCCTCTTTCTACTCGTGATAGCATACAGCGCGGGAAATTGTCTGTATTCAGTCAGGTTTCAACGATTATGATGAGTGGAATAATTGTGGCCTTAATTTTTCCAATGACTATTCTGCCGCTTATCGGGGTTGATAAAAGCCGCTGGATCCTCGTGATGTGCGTTATTTCCATAGCAGTCTTACCACTTACTCTACTTGAATATTTTTTTACGAAGGAACGCGTGACGGCTGAGAGTACAGGCGGAAATATTGATGGTGACGAGTCCAAGTTACCCTTTCGTACGCAGTTGAAGGCTATAGTTTCGGACCGGTATATGTTAATTATTCTGAGTTACTTCTTAATCTATACCTTTGGTGTCTGTCTGAAAAATCTGAGTCTGGTCTATTATTGCAACTATGTGCTAGGGACCTATAGTGATGGTGTTACACAGACGTTAATTTCCGTTGTAGGCGGAGTTCCGCTTGGCATTGGAATTTTTGCTGTATGGCCGTTAGCCAAAAAATTTGGAAAAAGGAATGTAACTCTTATAGGTTTTGTTCTGGTTGGCATAGGTAGTGCTGTTTGCTGGGTTTATCCGGCCAACATGCCAATTGTTCTGGCAGGGCAATTCATTAAGAATTTAGGCTTTCTGCCAAGCGCCTATATTTTTATGGCGCTATTCGCAGACACACTAGACCATATGGAATGGAAAACCGGGTTTCGGTGTGATGGAATTGCGATGTCTGTTTATACCACTATTGCCGTAACGATGGGTGGCTTATGTACAGGTATTTTCAACGGCATGTTATCTTTTGCGGGTTATGCAGCCCCCTTTTATAATCAAGCAGGTGATTTAGTCAGTACCCAGTCAGAATCTGTTCAGGACATGATCACCTTTGCTTTTGTGGGATTTGAAACCATTACCAGTATTATCTTAATTGGCTTGCTGATCTTCTTAAATGTGGAGAAGGGGCTGGGACTTAAACAGAAAGCAATGAAAGACCGCAGGGAGGAACAAAACGATGCTTAAAATAAACAAATTAAAAATAGAAAATATGGAACAAGGCTGTATCACGGATAGAAGTCCTAATATTTCATTTGCGCTCGATTCGGATGTGAAAGGTGAACGCTTGTTAAGCGCAGTGATAACCATAGGGGACTGGAAATATGAAACCACGGATCAAATCAATAATTTATACAGCGGAGAACTGAAGCCCTTTACTACGTATAGCGTTCATGTCACTGCAACAGGTACAAGCGGACAAACCGCTGATGCAGAGACATCTTTTGAAACGGGACGGTTGGGAGTTCTTTGGCAGGGGAAATGGATTACAGATGGAGGTTATGATTTTCCAAAAAAGGTTTCACCTGTTCCAATGACCTTCAAGCGTGCATTCACAATAAGCAAGCCTGTGCGTCGTGCATGGATTAATGCTACGGCACTAGGTGTCTACGAACTGATGTTGAATGGCAGCAAGGTGGGGAGAGACTACTTTGCTCCAGGCTTCACCTCTTATGATCATCAAATACAGTATCAAACTTATGACGTTAGCGGTTCACTCGGGAATGATAATATGTTAATCGCTGTCGTTGCAGGTGGTTGGGCAGCCGGATCTTTCAATTACGTCCGGAAGAACAAGATCAGTGCCGACCGGCAAGCGTTTCTATGCGAATTGTATCTTGAGTATACCGACGGATCGTATGATGTAGTTTTTACAGATGAATCCTGGCAAGTCTCAGAAGAGGGTAACTACCGCATGGCCGAATGGTATGACGGAGAGACTTATGATGCCACTGTAGATTTGGAACGGATAGTATGGAAACAGGCAACCTTGACAGCTCCACGCAAGAATCCTCACTTGTCGGCACAGTATGGAGAGGCGGTCCGTGTTCAGGAAGTACTGAAGCCGATTTCCTGTACTCATTCACCGAGCGGTGAAATGATCTATGATTTCGGTCAGAATTTCGCCGGAGTCATTTCGGCAAAACTGCTCGGTAAGCATCATCAGGAAGTAATCTTTCGCCACGCTGAGGTTCTTGTTGACGGGGAGTTGTTCGTTAAATCGCTACGTACCGCGAAAGCAACAGCAACCTATATTTGCAAAGAGGGTCCACAAACGTACTCTCCACGTCTAACCTATATGGGATTCCGTTATGTAGGTGTAAGAGGTATCAATGCCGAAGATTTGGAATTGTCAGCGCTGGTGCTTCATTCCGATTTTGAAGAAATAAGTGAATTCGAATGCTCTAATGAATTAATTAATCAATTACACAGCAATATTCGTTGGGGCGGCAAATCTAACTTTGTTGATATTCCTACAGACTGCCCGCAGCGTGATGAACGTCAGGGGTGGACCGGTGATATTGCTGTATTCGCTCGGACTGCCTGCTACAATTTTGATCTAAGCCGCTTTCTGGACAAATGGCTGGCAGATATGCGGGCGGAGCAAGCACCGGGAGGCGGCCTTCCTATGGTTGTTCCCCGCGCAGGCGACCATTGGCCAAAGATGGCCACTTCGGCTTGGGGAGACAGCTGCATTCTTGTACCTTGGGCGGAATACCTTGCCCGCGGCGACAAGCGGCTTTTGGAGCGGCAATATCCAACGATCAAGAAATTTTTGAAAGCGGCCAAGTGGTGGTCTGAACTTTTTTCGTTTACACCTAACAGCCGTCACGTCTGGCGTTTCCCGTTTCATTTCGGAGACTGGTGCGCACCTGATGAAACAGCCAGACAGTGGCTCAAGAAGGGCAAGTGGGTCGGTACAGCTTATTTTGCCAACTCTTGCGGTTTGGCTGCCCAAATTGCTGACTTGCTTGGCTATGAAGAGGATGCCGTTTATTACCGGAAACTAAGATCCAGAATTATTGAAGCTTATCGCAAAGTCTTTACTGATGGTAAAGGTAATTTAAAAAAAGAATTTCAGACCGCCTACGTCCTCCCACTTCATTTCAATATGACAGAAGGTAAAGAGACGGCTGTTATGGCGGATAATCTTGTCCGGCTTGTTCGTGAGGCAGGCAATAAGCTGACCACTGGCTTTACAGGAACCCCTTATCTATTATTTGCTCTATCAGACAATGGATATCCTGATAAAGCATACGAGCTGCTGCTTCAGGAGGGATGTCCGTCCTGGCTGTATGAGGTTAAAGCCGGAGGAACTACCATCTGGGAACGCTGGGATGCACTCCGCCCGGATGGAACAGTGAATATAGGTGATCTAAGCGGAAACAAATCAGATGAAGAATCCGGTGGAGGGATGGTCTCGTTCAATCACTACGCTAATGGTGCAGTGGGAGATTGGTTGTACAGACGAATGGTTGGCCTTGAGCCAACCAGCGGAGGGTATAAGACCTTCCGGATTGCACCAGTTTTAGGAGGAGGAATTACCTCAGCAAAAGGAAGCATTAAGACGCCTTATGGATATGCATCTTCTGAGTGGAGTATTGAAGAAAACAGATTTGCTATTCATGTTCAAGTACCGGTGTCGACTGAATGCACACTTGTTATGCCAAATGGTGAGGAGCACAAACTAGAGAGTGGACAATTTGATTTCACCTGTGAAGTCTGAGACCTTTCGTTTTCAATTTCGGTAACATTATAGATATCTTAACTTCGCCGCAGATTAGATCTGGTTGTTCTAACTGCGGCGTTTCGAGGTTATAGGCAGATAAATTCCGTTATCCTACAAATAAAGATTAATTGTAACAGCCTTCGTTGGACTGAGATTCCATAATTAATTGATTGGAAACAAACCTATGATGAAGCGATCCCTGCCTGATAGTAACAGGTCCTTTTTTATAGTTCTTGAATTGATCCGGAACACCGGCGTACTCTTCTTTGTATTTTCCTGTATAGCCAAATGATGTTAAAAAGGCTATAATAAATTTTATGAAACCCATTTCATGGAATGGGGTTTATTATCGGGTATACCCTGGGAGGTGCATTTGCATTATTCCACACCAATACTTGAAAGCGTTTACTTGTCTTTGCCAGAGATTGCTTTCCTGACCGGGTAACGCCGGAAACAGAAGGGGAGCGCCGTACAGGAGCAGACAGTGATTTGCCGTTTTACAAAGGCCGGCCTTAACGCTAAGATGAAGAATAAAGCAGTTATGCCGTTGTGCAGGAGAGAGGTAACCGAATGAAGCCTGTTACAGTATATGATATCGCCAAGGAAGCCAATGTCTCGGTTGCCACCGTGTCCAGAGTACTCAACAACACCGCTCCCGTCAAGAAAGAAACGAGGGATAGAATCACGGCTTTGATCGACAAGCATCAGTTTCAGCCTAATGCGCTTGCGAGAAGCCTGATCCGCAAAGAAACCGGAATGATCGGGTTCATCCTACCGGATATTACCAACCCGTTCTTTCCCGAGATTCTGGCCGGCTTTGACCGGGAAGCGCGTAAAATGGGCTACACCTGTTTTCTTTGTGATACTGTCTCCTCGGATGAGGAGACGGCCCGCCAGTATGAGCGGGAATCGCAGTATCTCGGGATTCTGATGGAGAAGCAGGTTGATGGTATTGTGATGATTGGCGGCAGGCTGGATCTGTCCAAGCCGGATGCTGTGCTCGTGCGGGAAGTGGAGGAAGCGGCTAAGCGTGTTCCGGTGCTGATGATCAACGGAAATCTGCCGGGCACCAAGCTCCACCGGGTGGCGGCTGACCAGAAGCTAGGGGCTGAGCTTGCCGTTCAGCATCTGATTGACCTTGGGCACCGGGATATTGCCGTTATTGGGGGATTTCTGCACATGTCCAATACCCAGCAGCGTCTCCTGGGCTTCCGCACGGCCATGAGGGATAACGGCTTGACGATACGCAAAGAATGGATGCTTCACGGCGGATTCTCCGTCAACATGGGTTACAAGTTCGCCGAGAAGGTGCTGAATTTACCCAGCCGTCCGACAGCCATTGTGTGCATGAATGACCTGGTTGCCATCGGAGCGCTGAAGGCAGCCGACCGGGCAGGCATTGCCGTGCCCGCTGAGCTGTCCATCATCGGCTACGATGATATTCCTTTTGCGTCCTACAGCATACCCGAGCTGACCACTGTATCCCTAAAGGCGAACGAGATCGGCCGTCTCACGGCGGAAACGCTGCATAAGCTGATTACCGGCAAAAAGGTGCCGCGGCTGCACTCTGTGGTTCCTGAGCTGGTAGTGCGCCAAACAACGGCGGCGCCGCACCTAAAATGAGCTGTATTGAACGTGCTTAAGTTCACCTTTTATTATCTGAAATTAATGGTTGACTTTGGAATGACATGGGCTTATTCTGTAAAAAGAAAGCCCTTACATTCTATCTTTTAATGAAACCCATTTCATAAACCGGATCCGTTATTTGCTCGTTTAACAAGTCAACCTTGTGAAAATAGTGATAAATAAAGGGATGGTATGATAAATGCCTGGGTTTATTTTTTTGCTTATTATGAAATGGGTTTCATAAAGTTACAACTGAATACTGCTGTTGACTGAACTAAGGAGGGGTCTTATGTCCACTGTATCGCAGACCAGATTAACGGCTAAAAAGCAGGCAAAAGCCAAAAAAGGCCGTTGGAAGCGTTTTATGAACAACAAGACGTTGCTGCTGATGTGCTGTCCCGCCATAGTGTTCTTCATCATCTTTTCCTACCTGCCCATGCCTGGCCTATATCTTGCGTTTATCAAGTACAACTACTCCGACGGTATCTTTGGGAGTGCGTTTGCCGGGCTGGAAAACTTCCGCTTCCTCGTTATAACGGGCGACCTTTGGCGCCTTACCTTTAACACCATCGTCTACAACATCGCCTTTATTCTCCTTGGTAACATCCTGCAAATTGTGGTCGCCGTGCTGCTGAATGAAATGCGGTCGAAATGGTTCAAGAAAGTATCCCAGACCATGATGTTTCTGCCGTATTTCGTGTCCGCCGTTCTGATCGGTCTCATTGCCTACAATATCCTTAGCTATGATTATGGCCTGCTGAACTCGGTGTTGACCTACCTGGGACTAGATCCTGTAAAAGCCTATTCCAGTCCGGGAGCCTGGCCGTTTATTATCGTCATCACTTTTTTGTGGCAGAGTACCGGTTACGGCTCGATCGTTTATTTTGCCGCCATTATGGGGCTGGACAGCGAGATCGTGGAAGCGGCTGAAATTGACGGGGCCAATGCCTTCCAGCGTATCCGCCATATCGTGCTCCCTTGGCTGAAACCAACCTTCATCATCCTGCTGCTGTTCTCGCTCGGCGGCATTCTTAAGGGGAACTTCGGTTTGTTCTTCAACCTGGTGGGAGCCAACAACACGGCATTGTACGCATCCACGGATATTATCGAAACTTATGTTTTCCGCTCGCTGATGACAAACTTCAACTTTTCAATGGGCAGTGCGGTCAGCCTGTACCAGTCCCTGTTTGGTTTCTTCGTTGTCCTGACCGCCAACTGGCTGGTCAAGAAGCTGTCGCCTGACAATTCCCTTTTCTAGGAGGCCTTCTGCATGAATGAAACTTTTGAAAGCGCACGCAAAACAACGGACACAAGCGGAGTGGTCGTCCGGTGGATCGGATATCTGTTTATCGGCTTCTTCGCACTTTGCTGCCTGCTGCCGTTCCTGCTGGTGCTCGGTACCTCCTTTACCTCCGAGTCGGCCATCAAGCATTATGGCTTTAACTTCTGGCCCAAAGAATTCAGCACCTTCGCCTATAAAATCGTGTTTGAAAATCCCGAGCTGATTATCGGATCGTATGTGGTGACAATCGTCATCACGCTGGTGGGAACGACGGTAGGCCTACTGCTGGTCGCCATGACGGGATATGCGCTGCAGCGGCCGGACTTCCTGTACCGCAATAAAATCTCTTTCTTCATTTACTTCACCACGCTATTCTCCGGCGGACTCGTTCCGTTCTACCTGCTGATTACCCAGTACCTGCATTTGAAGGACAACTATCTGGCCGTGCTGCTCCCCGGGCTGCTTAGCCCGTTTCTGATCATAATGATGAAGAGTTTTGTCCGTTCCATTCCACACGCGATTACCGAATCAGCGAAAATCGATGGTGCAGGCGATTTCACGATTTTCCTCAGGCTGATTCTGCCGATGACAACGCCCGCACTGGCTACGATCGGGCTGTTCATCGCCCTTGGTTACTGGAACGAATGGTATAATTCCATGCTGTTCCTATCGGCGGATATGAAGTACCGGCCGCTGCAGCTCTTTTTGTATAACGTAATTACAAGTGCGGACTTTGTCCGCAACTCAGCTGCATCATCCAATGTACAGCTACGCGATGTACCGCTCGAATCGATGAAGATGGCTACGGCGGTGGTGGCCACGGGGCCGGTCATTTTATTTTATCCGTTCGTGCAGCGCTACTTCATCAAAGGAATTACCGTAGGGGCCGTCAAGGGCTAAGCTATCAAGGGATTTATGGAAAACGGTAAAACGTTGTGCCAAGGCCAAACAGGCCTTCTCACATAGAACAGACCAAAAAACAGGGAGGTTGTATAAGGATGGGGATCAAAAAAGCATCAAGCATTTTGTTGACGTTCCTCTTGCTGTTTACGCTGGCTGCCTGCGGCGGCGGAAACAATGCGGCGAACACCGGAGCTTCCACGAATAAAGATAGCGGAAGCGAAGACAGCTCGGCGCCCGATACATCCAAGTTTGTTAAGATCAGTTATGTGGTACTGGGCGACAAACCGAAGAACGGTCAATTCGAGAAGGTGCTGGCTAAAGTCAATGAAATCATGAAGGAAAAAATCAATGCCGAGCTGGAATGGAAATGGGTCGAATGGGCTGACTGGCAAACCAAATACAATCTGCTGCTTGCTTCAGGGGAACCGGTCGATCTGATTACGATCGGTACGGATTGGCTCGATACGTGGGCCAATGCCCAGCGCGGGGCCTTCATGAACCTCGATGAGCTGCTGCCGAAATATGCGCCGGAGACCTGGAGTTCCATCCCGGAGGAGGACTGGAACGAAAGCCGGTATAACGGCAAAATCGTGCTGATTCCCGAGAACGATTACACACAATGGGTCAATCACGGATTCTTCTACCGCGGTGACTGGGCCAAGGAAGCCGGACTTACCGAGCCGATCAAGAACTGGGAGGAAATCGGCCAATATCTCCAATATGTAAAAGACAACCAGCCGGATGTAATTCCGTGGGATATGGCTTCCGGAGCGATGACATGGGGCGGCTACGTCCAATCCTACACCGATAATCTGGATCTTCCGATCTCCACGGGGTACATGCCGGTATTCACGGCGGTATCCAACGATGAGAAATATACCGTAGCCGAGCCGATCTTCAGCGACGTGTTCCTGAACTATGCAACGCTGATGAAAGAATGGGCGGACAAAGGCTTCTGGCGCGAGGACGCGCTCAACAACAAAAACGACAACCGCGTAGCGCTTAAAGCCGGATTATCAGGCCTGGATCAGCATCATACGCAGACCTTTTCCACGCTGCGTGTAGAAATGGACAAAGCGCAGCCGGGCTCCGAGCTGCAGATGTTTCCGTTTAACCGCACCGGCGGCAAAAATCTGATGGAGCTGTCCATCACGCACGGCGGAACCTCTCTGGGTGCCCACAGCAAAAATCCGGAGCGGGCCCTGATGGCTTACGATCTGATCCGCAACAACGAAGAGATTTACCATCTGATCAATTATGGTATGGAAGGTGTGCAATACGAGCTTAAGGACGGTAAAAGAACGCTCCCGGCAAGCTACAACGAAGCTTCGGATGCCTATTATTCCGATTTCTGGGGCGGCCGGACAGACAAATTTGAAATCCCGAGCGACACCGTCTGGGATCAGATCGGCACACTTTATTCCGAATACGACCAGATCAAAATCCCCTATCCTTACGGCCAATTTGTCTTCGATAAGTCTCCTGTAGAAAGCGAGCTGACGGCGATTTCGCAGGTGGCCGGGGAACTTGGGCCTGCGATCAACTTCGGTAAAGTGAGCGATCCAGCCAAGGCGGTTGAAGAATTCAGGGCAAAACTAAAAACGGCCGGGTACGATAAAGTCAAAGCAGAGCTGCAAAAGCAATTGGATGCGTACAAGCAAAAAATGGAGGCCGCGCAATAATTCTGCCGGCCCAGACGGCTTCCGCCGAGCCCTTCCCCGCGGAAGGGCTTTTTTAACCTATTCGACAACCGAAATAAGGGAGGATCAGATGAACGAATCCAGAAGCATGATATGGCTGAATGCCGATTGGCGGTTTCAACGGGGGGACTCTGCCCGGGCGTGGTACAAAGGGCATGACGACTGGGATTGGCGCAGGGTTACACTTCCGCATGACTGGGCCGTCGAGGAGGATTTTTCACAGGAGCATTCCAGCGGCAGCGGCTATCTGCCGGGCGGGATCGGCTGGTACCGTAAGCATGCTGCGCTGCCGGCAGGGCTGCAAGGCAGACGCGCTTATCTTACATTTGAGGGTGTATACAACCATTCACAGGTCTGGGTGAACAGCCATTATCTTGGGAAACGCCCTTACGGCTACAGCACATTCACTTATGAAGTAACGGGTTTGCTGGAGTACGGAGGGCCGGATAATATCATTGCTGTAAAAGTGGACCATGCGGAAACGGCGGACTCCCGCTGGTATACCGGCTCAGGCATCTACCGCGACGTCTATCTCACTTTTACGCACGATATTCATGTTGCGCAATACGGCATTTTTGCATCGGCGGTTACGGCAGAACGGGACAGGGCGGAGCTGCAGGTCGAGACCCGGGTGATGAACGAAACAGAGACTTCGGCAGAGCTATCCATACGCCACACACTACTGGATGCCGGGGGCTACGCGGCGGGGTCAGCGGCCGCGTTGCTGCCAGTAGCCGCCGGAGCAGCGGAGGACAACGTGCAGACCATAGAAGTCAAAGAACCGAAGCGCTGGTCGCCGGAAACCCCTTATCTCTATATGCTGCTGACAGAAGTTCTCCAGGACGGGGAGACCGTGGATCTGGTCCGCACTCCCGTCGGTATCCGCAGCTTCTCCTTCGATCCGGCTGAAGGGTTCTTTTTGAACGGGGAGGCTATGAAGATCAAAGGAGTGTGCATTCATCATGATGCCGGCGGGCTGGGAGCCGCCGTTCCCGGCGATGTCTGGACCCGGCGGCTGCGTTATCTCAAGGATATGGGCTGCAATGCGATCCGGATGAGCCATAACCCGCCGGCTCCGAACCTGCTCGATCTGTGCGATCAGCTGGGGTTTCTGGTGATGGATGAAGCATTTGATGAATGGGAAGGCGTCAAGAATAAGTGGTCGGTTGGACATAATGTGTATCCCCCGAAGCATTTTGGTTATTATGAAGATTTCCCGCAATGGGGGATTACGGATCTTCAGGAGATGGTGCGGCGCGACCGCAATCATCCGTCGATCATTTTATGGAGCATCGGCAACGAGGTGGATTATCCGAATGACCCGTATTGCCATCCTTCGTTCCAGACGATGACCGGAAACAATGACGCCAATAAGCCGGCTGAGGAGCGGATATACGACCCGAACAAGCCGAATGCCGAGCGTCTCGCCGTTATCGCCCGGAAACTGGCGCAGGCGGTGAAAGCATGTGATACGACCCGTCCGGTAACAGCGGCGCTCGCTTATCCCGAGCTGTCTAACCTTATCGGCTATGCCGACGCGCTTGATGTAGCCGGTTATAACTACAAGGAGCATCTGTATGAGCAGGATCAGGCTGCTTATCCGGACCGGGTGATTTATGGCAGCGAAAATTCCCCGGGCCTCCGGGAATGGCTGGCCGTCCGCGACAACAATGCTGTCTGCGCGCAGTTTATCTGGACTGGCATCGATTATCTGGGAGAGGCGCACGGCTGGCCGGTCCGGGCCGCGCAGGCCGGATTCCTGGACCTCGCCGGTTTTCCGAAGCCGAGCTATTACTACCGTCAGAGCCTGTGGAGCGAGACGCCGATGGCTTATCTCGCCGTCCGCAGAGCGGATGAACCGGGAATGGCGGATACCGGCGGACGGTACGGCGGTGTTCCGAGCTGGAACTGGGAGCCGGGCGAACGGCTGATTGTGAGCGGGTTCACCAATCTGGCGGCTGCGGAATTGCGTTTGAACGGCAAGCTGCTCGGGACAGGTCGTCCGGCTGACAGCGCGGAATTGTTCCTGAGCTGGGAAGTGGACTATGAACCGGGAACGCTGACGCTGGAGGGCAAGGACGGACAGGGGAGAGCAGTGAAGCGGGAGCTGCGGACAGCAGCTGCGCCGGAGCGCCTTAGCCTGACAGCAGATACGCTGGAGCTGCGGGCAAATCTGCGGGATGTGGCCCATATCGAACTGGAAATTACCGATGCGGCCGGCAACGGCATATACGAAGCGGAGCTTCCCGTAACGGTTACCGTGGAGGGAGCGGGCGAGCTGCTTGGCCTGGAGAACGGCAATGCGCAGGATCTGCAGCCTTACCGTTCCCACACCCGCAGCACCTATCACGGCAAACTGCTGGCTTACATCCGGACCGGGGCCGCTCCGGGAACGATCAAAGTAACAGCGGCAACGCCGGGGCTGCCTGCGGCAGAAGCTGTGATCCGCACAATTACACCATGAAAATCCATTTTGAGAATGCTGTTGCAAGAGCAGCAACGTTTACTTCACTAAGCGCGGATCGCTGTGAGGTGGTGCTCGGAGCCGAAGGCGGCGGGATTTCGCTTGCTGAAATCCGTAATTCCGGAAAACGATACATTATAGGAGATATTGAGGTGCTGGAGGAGCATTCGGTAGCGATGATGTTCCGCTGTTTCTTGCCGGGTGCTGAAGAGGAGCGGATTTTCATGCGCTTTGGCCTGTTGCCCTGTCTGAAGACAAGGATCTGCCTGGACCTTCATTTACTGGATAACAGCACGATATATACCAACCGTACTCCGGCACGCTTAAGCTGGTGGTTCATGGACAGCGTACCCGGATCGAAGAGGCAGACCGGTTCGAGCTTGGCATGGAGCGTTCCTTTCATGAGGTCCGGGTAAGATTGGAAAACTTCTTCCTGACGGATGACAAACCTGAGGAATTCCCGGTTCCCGGCAAGAAGCTGGTGGATGAATTCGGCCAATGGAAGGGCAAGGAGTGGCCGGGGAAGATTCAATCTCTGGATGAACTGGCCAAGAAGCTTAAAGTCATTGAAGGCGAGGCCCGGTATCCGTTTGCCGAATGGAACCGCTGGGGCGGTGATTCTGCCCGGAAATTAACAGAAGGAACAGGCTATTTCGCAACGTTCAAATCGGAAGACGGCCGCTGGCATCTGGTGGACCCGGAAGGCTGTGATTATTTTTCCCTGGGTCCTTGCGGAACGAATCCTGGAGACCAGTGCCGTATAGACGGCTTTGAGCAGAATTGCGACTGGCTGCCTGATATGCAGGACCCGGAATATAAGGAGTTCTACAGGGAAGGAAGCCGCCGCCGCACAGCCTATATGCCGCTTGACCATTATAAAATAACTAACTTTACCGCCATGAATTTGAAAAAAGTTTACGGTGATCAGTGGCGCGGAAAGTGGGAAAACATCGCTCACCATATTTTAATGAAGAACGGAATCAACTCACAGGGGAACTTCCCCGGACTCTGTGTCAACAATGGAAGAAGCAAATTGCCTTATGTCCGTGAGCTTCCCGGCTTCCCTGCAACAAACACGTTGATATTCAGGGACTTCCCGGATGTGCTGTCGCCCGAGTACAGCGAGCAATCGGAGCAATATGCCCGGCAGCTTGCTGACTGGGCAGATGATGTCTGGCTGATCGGTTACTTCCTGCGCAATGAGCCGGAGTTTAATTTTGTGGAGGGGCTTCTGATTGCCGATGAAGTCCTGCATAATCCTGCTCGAACGTATTGCCGTCAGGGGTTAATCTCGTTTTTGCGGGATAAATACGGGACGATTGAAGCATTAAATCAAGCCTGGGATGCCGGGTTTGCAGGCTTTGAGGCTTTGGAGCAGCCGCTCGATTGCTGTTCGCGGACCTATCCCGCGTCGAAGTTTGATCTGCAGCAATTCTCTATCCATTTGATCCGTGAATATATCAGAATTCCGTCTTTGGCCTGCAAAGCGGTAGACAAACACCATTTAAATTTAGGGCTGAGATGGTCAAAAGCTTATAACCCTGACATGATGGCCGGATGGGAATATTTTGACGTGTTCTCGATTAATTGCTATGACTTTGACCCGTCCAAAGACATGGATTTTGTCAAAAATGCCGGCGTTGACTTACCCATTCTGCTCGGCGAGTATCATTGCGGGGCTCTAGACAGAGGGCTGCCGGCTACCGGCCTGAAAGGTGTCACGGATCAGAAGGAACGGGGCGTCATGTGGAGACATTTTGTAGAAAAGGTGGCTGCACATCCCTATGGCGTCGGAGCGCATTGGTTCCAGTTTAACGATCAGTTCTGTCTGGGGAGGTATGACGGGGAGAACTATCAGATCGGTATGGTCGATATTTGTATGCAGCCGTATGAAGAGCTGATGGATGCTGTATATGAAACTTCAAAGGTGCTGTATAAGGTCAAAAATGGAGAAATGGAGCCTTATGCCAGATACCCTGTGGCGATACCAATGATCGGTTATTGATAAACCGCATATGAAAGAATACCTTAAGCCTGCAGCAACCTCAGCTGCAGGGTTTTATTATGCAAATCCATTTGTCTTCAACGGCATAAAAGTGATAAATGGTGAAAGTAATCCGTTCGATCCCTTCTAGCACACTAGAAAGAAGGAGCATTAACATGAATAATGTTGCTGTTAAGTCGAAGCCGGTCGGTTCAACGAAAACAGCGCTACGGGAGGCAAACGGCTGAAGCGCTGGGAGTCGCCGCTGGCGAAGAATTAATGAAGCTTGCGGATTAATATACAGCTGAAGCGAGCAAGTAAATAAAGGAGGACCGGTCGGCAGGTACAGACTGGTCCTCCTTTATTTCTTTTAACAACGTAAATGATGGCCCTTTAACACATTCTAATAAAATTTTTGTTCAAGCCATGCTCCAAAATTCAAAGTATACTTTATCGGCCCTGACAATATCACTCTAAAATAATCTGGAGAGAGCAGTTCATAATTAAACCTCCGGTTCCCGCCTGAATACACTTGATTGTATTGCTCAATGATCTGGTCTCTAATTGTTTCGAGCTCTTCTTGGTTCTTTATAGGAATATTTAGCGCTAATAAAGATTGTTGAAAAGTCTCTGGGGTAGTGAAATTTTCGATGAATTCAGTAATAGGATTATTAAGACTTGCCTCTCCAGTCAGCTTTCGTATATCTTCTAAGGTAAACCGCCATTGACCGCCGATTTTAGTACCCGTAAGTTCACCAGACTTCAAATAATTACTTATCGTTCTAGTGGTCACTTGTAATTCTTTTGCAAGTTCCTCGACTGTCCAATAGTTCTTCATGTTTCTTCTCCGTCTCTATTGAAATCAATTTGGTTGCATACTTAACTGAAGCACTAACATGAGAAGTATATATCACAATCTTATCCTTTGCCATAGTCAGCAGAGCCTTAAAAATGTCATCTGAAGAAGCTTGGTCAATACTGCTTGTGCTTTCATCCAAAATATATACATCGGCATCCTTCAGAAGCATTCTGGCAATGGCGATCCTCTGCTTTTCTCCCCCGGATAAATTAGCACCGTTCTCTGTTAAAAGAGTATCCCAGCCCTTAACTTTGAGATAAATAAGCGATTCTTGATCTTAAAGAAGCATTACTGATTTTATGTATTGGTGTGTTAATTATCATTATTCCATTACCGGGCCGGAATTTTAGCAAAAGCTTCAGCAGGGAGGATTTCCCGGAGCCCGAAGGACCCATAAGATAAACGACTTGCCCTCTGTATACCCTTTCTTCTAGCGGGTATTTGAAAGTTAATCTACCAAGTGTAAACTCAGGTTTATCTAATGTAATTGAATCAATTGATTTGATATGTACAAAACCATCCGCCTCTATGTTGTCTTCTAAATCGCTCTTAATGAAGTCCAGACTGGTTTCTAATGTTTTTAGATTTAAATTTACTTCCGTTAATCCTCTTAAGGAGTTGAAAAATAAGAGTAATACAACACCAATTATGACAATGCTGCTCATCGGCAACCATTTTTGGGCAATTGAATAAGCAACGGCCACGTAGGTTATATTCTGAAAAAGCTGATTGATAAAGTCGATGATAGCGCCGGAACCCTGTGCAAACTTATTTGTATTATCCAATGTCTGATACATTCTGCCTAATCCAGGCAGTACAGCCTTCTCCAGGAATGCATAATCAGGCAGCTGTTTAATATTATCAGCATTTGACAGTGTAGATACTAAATCCTTGTTAGCAGTTGCACCTTCATATTGCAAGGCTTCCATCTTACGCTTCAAGTTCTTGTTAATAAAACGGAATCCAAAAATATTAACGGGAATAAGAATCAGCAGAAATAAAAATATAGACCAGTGAACCGAATAAGCCAATATAAGGGAAACTACAATGATAAAGCTGGATTGCGTTAAACCCTAAAAGCTGGAGATCGTGAACATATATAAGGTATCCACAGCTGAAAATATCCTGTTAATCAAATAGGTAGGTTCAAGCTTGCTGTACGCATCATAGTTCATTTTATACATTTTCCGTAAAAGGGAGGAGAGATGCTCCGTATTAAATTTTGCAGCATAGTTTTGCCTGTAAATCAAAAAAGTAAATTGCAGCACAAAGGATACAAACATGTTATTGAAGTAAGCAAAACTAACAGAATGGTAATTCCAACGAATTTCTTATTTTTCGTTATTAATTCCTTCATTTGAAATGTAGCCCCTTTATTAAACTGCGGCAACCTATAATTTCGAAAGATATCTTACATTTCATTATATTTCAATGTTGAAAGGAAAATTAAAGAAAGGTGATGCGGTTTTCTACTTCCAAAAACCTGCACCAAATAGTGCCCACCATCTTCCGGTCCTCTTCAGGATCGCCCTCCTGATTAACATTCAGATGAATGTCGCTTTCCGCAACCAGCCCGTACCCGTGTTACCCCGTATTCATTTTCAACCGCTACCATGGAGGTGGCGGTTATTTCATTTTGGGTCAGTGCTTAAAAAATAAGTAAAGAACGGGTAACGAAATAAACATTTGTGTGTTGCAAAATCATCGGAGAATCATTGATAATGATATATCAAACTTTTCTTACATACGGGGGATGAGCATGAATATGCGAGGCAAGCCAATCAAAATGCTGATTTTGGTTTTTGCAGTCTGTTTAGTATCTTTCGCTATGACTTGGAGTTTGAGGATGGACAGGCGTGCTTCCCCTGAACAATTATCAGAGAGGATAAACAATGAGCTTGCTTTCAGCAAATATACTCCGCCTGTGGAAATGTCCTTCGTGAAAGAATTCAGTGAAGATGATGATTTGTTGGATCATTTACCGGGGGAGACACTGGAGGACAACCGCTGGACCCGGCTATATGAGCAGGAACTGGGAATCAAGATTACTTACGAATGGATCGCTGACGGCGAGGTGTACTTTAAGAAGTTTGGCATGGCGCTGGCTTCCGGCCGTATTCCGGATGTGGTGAGGGTGAATGCACAGCAGCTAAGGCAGCTCAGCAATGCCGGACTGATTCAAGACTTAAGTGCGGTATATGAAAAGAATGCATCTTCATTCACAAGAGAGACGCTTGGGGAAGAGGGATCAGGTCCTTTCGAGGCGGCGACAATCGACGGCAAGCTGATGGGTATCCCGCAAACCGCTTCATCCATTGAAGCTGCCCAATATTTATGGATACGCACTGATTGGCTAGACCGGCTCGGACTTGAGCCGCCGAATACGATGGAGGAGCTGCTCCAATTATCGAAAGCGTTTACAGAGCAGGATCCTGACGATAATGGTGTGGATGATACTTTTGGACTTGCTGCTACTAATTATTTGTGGGACCCGGTGGCCGGTCTGGCGGACTTTATGGCTGGTTATGGGGCGTACCCCAACCTTTGGCTGAAAGATCCGGACGGCCGGCTGGTGTATGGAGGCATACAGCCTCAGGTCAAAGCAGCGCTTGCCGCACTTCAAAAATTGTATGCCAGCGGTCAAATGGATCCTGAGTTTTCCCTTAATGATGGCAGTAAAGTCAAAAAGATGGTAGGTGCAGGGAAAATAGGTATTGTGTATGGAGAGCAGTGGGCTTCGTTCTGGCTTCAATTAAGCCGTGAGCAGAATCCGGAAGCACAGTGGCGTGCCTATCCGATCGTATCGGCCACTGGAAGTAAACCCAAGGTACCTCTTCCTTTTGCAACCAACCAGTTTTTTGCTGTGAAAAAGGAATATAAATATCCTGAAGCGCTCATCAAAATGTTCAATCTGTATCTGAAAACAAACTGGGGCAAGACAGCAGATTATAAAACATATTACAGCAATCCATATCCGGTATGGGGATTATCTCCTGTAACACCTGCTCCGGGCCGCAAAAATCTCAATGCCTATTACCAATTGGAGCATGGCCGCCGGACTGGCGACTTTTCCGTATTGTCGGATGAGGCGGCGTCCATTAAGCAGATGATCGATATTTATCAGCGTGGAGGCGAGGATAAAGAAAGCGGCTGGGGCTGGGAACGGATTTACGGCCCGGAGGGAGTATTTTCGGTACTCGATCAATATATCCGGAGCGATCAGCTTCTATATGAGAGCTTTGTAGGCAGTCCGACCGAGACCATGCTTGAGAAGAACAGCCTGCTGATCAATATGCAGCTGGATACGTATATGGACATTATTCTAGGAAGCCCTCTGGATGAATTCGAACGTTTCACAGAGGAGTGGGGCCGGCTTGGCGGCAATGCAATGACCGAAGAGGTCAACCGCTGGTATGAAGGACAGTCCAGCAAGTCTGAGTGATTAACTTATATAATATCGGAGGCTTTTACCATTGAATGCACCTATCCGTTCCTTTCGGACCACAATTTTGTCCAGAATGGTCATGATGTATCTGATCATTATTTTACCGGTGCTGCTTTTAGGCGTCTATTTATATAACTGGAGCTACAATAATGCCAGCCGTGATTTATCTACAGCGACAATGGCGCAGCTGACGGATTATCTGGGTGATTTGACCCGCGAGCTGGATTGGATCGAGATGCAGCAGTTCGATATTCTTGAGGATAATCATCTGAATCGTCTTGCGGTTACCTGGGATATGATGAGCAGCGTGGAGAGACGTTCCAGCTTAAACGAATTGTTTCAGCGCTTAGCCACGATCAAAACAAGCAGTGATTATATCAAGGATATCCGGATTCATGTACGTAAGATCGATAAAACGTTGTCTGTCCAGAGTACGATGCAGAATTTTGACACAAAAAGCTATTCCTATTTTCGTTCCATTCCTTATAAGTCGGATAAAAAGCTGATCAGCTATAACGGTCTGCTTCATATGATTGCTATTAAACAAAGTGGAGTTAAAGGCGATGAACCGCTATTTATTGTGCAGGTCGAGCTGGATAACCGGAAGCTGCGAAGCTCACTGGGACAGGTCAACTTATATCCGGGGAGCCGCTCCTATCTGCTAGCGGAGGATTCAACGTTCGCGCTGGGAAATGATGAGGAGACGGATAACATCCTTAAGAAGAATATGACTGCACTGCGGGAAGTCCAAGGAAGGTGGTCGCGCTTCAAGGCGGATGGCCGGCAATATCATATTGACAAAGCGTTCTCGGAACAGCTTGATCTGTCAGTGGCGAACTTTCTGCCTATGGAAGAAGTACGGCGGCCGCTTGCTAAATTCAAAATGTGGGCATGGCTGTTTGCGCTGGCCTCCCTGTGCGCAGTTTCAGTTTATACAGTTATGACATACAGGATGGTACACAGGCCCCTGCTCCAGCTGGTCAAGAGCTTCCGCCGTATGGAGGACGGAAGTCTTGATATCCAGATCGAACACAAGCATTCTGACGAATTCGGGTATTTGTACCAGCGCTTCAACCAGATGATCGCCAAGCTGCAAATCTTGATTGATCAGGACTTCAAACAAAAGCTGATGATGCAAAAGGCAGAGCTTAAACAACTGCAGTCACAGATCAATCCTCATTTTTTGTATAACAGCTTTTTTATCCTGAATTCACTGTCCAAAACCGGGGATGTGGAACGCATTGAACAATTTACAGGTATGCTTGGTGAATATTTTCGGTTTATTACCCGCAACGGGGAGGACTATGTAAAGCTGTCGGAGGAAATCCGGCATTCCCGAATGTATACCGAAATCCAGAAGCTTCGCTTTTCCAGGCGGATACAAGTCCAGTTTGACGAGCTGCCGGAAGAGATGAGAGACATCCGTGTTCCCAGGCTGATTACCCAGCCGCTAATCGAGAACGCCTATGAACACAGTCTTGAGAAATTGCCTGAGGAGGGTATGCTGCGGGTATCCTTTGAATCCTCCTCCGGTGAGGCCCGCATTGTAATAGAAGATAACGGTAATGAGCTGGACGATGCAGGAATAAAAATGCTTCAGGAAAAATTGCTGCACCCGCTGAAATTCCAGGAGATGACCGGGATGATGAATATTCACCGCAGAATCAGCCTGATCCATGGGGATGGCGGCGGACTCGAGATCTCAAGAAGCGGGCTGGGGGGACTTAAAGTGATGATACGGATTGGTTTAAGGGGGAAAGGTGACGATGTATAGACTGCTCGTGGTGGATGACGAAGAGATTATTACAGATACCCTGCATGAAGTACTGACTCAATTTATGCCGGAAAAGCTGGATGTCTGCAAGGCGTATTCGTCCAAAGAAGCCTTGGTCTGGATGGACCGGACACGGATTGATATTGTCTTGACTGATATTCGTATGCCCGGCATGAGCGGCCTGGAGCTATCGGAGAAAATCAGAACACTCTGGCCGAGGTGTAAAGTTATATTTTTGACCGGATACAGTGAATTTGACTATGCCTATCAAGCCATTCAGATGTCCGGAATGCGTTATGTCCTCAAAACCGAAGGCTATGACAAAGTGGTATCATCCGTTGAGGAGACGCTGCAGGAGATTGAACAGGGCAGGAGGGTTGAGGAGCTTATCGTCCAGTCCACCGAACAACTGCTAGCCTTGGAGCTGATGGCTCAGGAGAAATATCTGAGGCATCTTCTTCAGGACAGCCGGATGTTCGGAAAAGATGCCGGGATGCTGGAGGGGGACTTCGGTCTACTGAATATCGGACTTGATCCGCATGCGCCTGTGACCCTGATTCTGGGCCGTCCAGAGCATCCGGAGGAAGCGAGCTATACAGAATCGAACCGGAAGCTCTCAACGGCCGTCTGATTTGGGATTCTTATCTGGCAGGAAAAACAAAGCATGCCGGAATGGAGGATAAGTTCGGGGGGCTGCTGTGGTTCCTTCAGCCGGCTACGGTTGAATTGAGGGATTCAGAACACCAGCTGAAGCGTTACCTGGAGGGGACACTGGAGCTTATCCAGGAAGCCTGCCTGGAGGAGCTTCAGCTGCCGGTTGCCTTTACCGTCTGTGCCCCCTGCACCTGGGATGCTGTATCCGCCCAATACGACCGGCTTCGTCAATTGCAGCAGCTCAGAACCGTGAGCGGGCTTTCTGTCATCTGGAGCGGGCAAGCCGGAACAGGGGAGACGAGGGAAGAACTGCGGATCAGCTCACGTACGGAAATTATCGCGGCCCATCTTGAAGCAGGCCGAAAGGAGAAGTTACACGAAGCTCTGAATGATACCGTTTGTTATATTCTGCAAGATCATTGGGGGATCCACCAGGTAACAGAAGCTTACTATACACTGGCACTTATGTTTCTGTCTTGTATCAACCGCTGGGGCTTGCAGAAAGAACAAATAGGGGACTGGAGCAGATTAATGAGGTTAGATGAGCATGCTTCAATCGCAGAATCCTTTCAATACTTGTCAAGTGCTTCAGATGCCATCCTCGCCGCCAGACAGTCTGATGAGCATAATCAGGCTACAAATGCCATAGAGCGGATCTGCCATTATATCGACAATAATCTGGGCGAGGACCTGTCTCTTGTCCGTCTGGCTGAATTGAATCACTTTAATCCAACCTATCTTTCCCGGTTTTTCAAGCAGGAACAAGGTATTAATCTGTCTGATTATATAGACGAGTGCCGGGTCCGCCGTGCGATGGAGATGCTGAAAGCGGAGGGGATCAAAATCAGGGAAGTAGCGGCGGCGGTCGGTTATGAAGCGGCCCACTCCTTCACTCGTTTTTTCAAGAAAGTAACGGGAATGACACCTCAGGAGTACCGGGATACGTTCACCAATTATTAGTCGTTGAATCCGGCAGCGGCGATACGTGACTTAAAGGTCATGAATCGCCGCTGTTTCTTGTGTGTCTATTTATTTATGCAGTAATCAATGTCTGCTTGCGGTATTCGTTGGCACTTGTTCCGGTGTACTCCTTGAATTTCTTATAGAACCAGTCCGTTTCCGAGTAGCCGACTTCCCTGGAGATCTCGTAGATCCGCATTTCAGTGCTTTCCAGCAAATGCTTGGCCTTCTCCATACGCTGCTGGAGCAGGTATTCGTTGAAGGAAATCTGCTCTTCACTTTTGAACTTTTGTCCCAGATAGGCACAGTTGAAGTGAAGGGCTTCGGAGATCTTTTTCAGCGAAATATTCTGGTGAAGCTCCTCCTGAACATATTTTTTAACCATATCTATGATAGAGTTCTGGCAATGAGGCTGCGGGGCCTTAACGGCGTCTTCAAGCGATGCATCAAGATTACGCCTGAGTATACCCAGACAATCCAGCAGCTCGGATGACTGTACAGGATCGGTTAAGTAATCGTTTACCTGATAGTGCAGAGCTTGGCGGGCCAGATTGAAATCCTGTCCTCCGCCAATTAATATGATCGGAATGCGGCTTTTTTGGCGAATGAGTCCGCACAACTGCAGACCGAAGGATTGTAAGCGCTTTATATTTATTAATACAAGAATATGGGCAGGATTGTCCACATGGTACAGTGCGTCAGTAATATTATCCGCAGTAGTGTGAATGCAAAAACCCGCCTGGTTCCAGTCCAACATATGCAGCATGGTTTCCGATGAATCTGAATTAGGATCCACAAGCAGTATCTTATACAAGATGCTTTCCCCGCTTTCATCAAAAATAGTCATCCGCAGCGACTGATGTTCATAAATCCTGACTACGCTTTTTATTATGGTTCAACCCGGAGGGGAGTGACAATGTGCAACTTTTTATTAACCGTGCATTTGTTTACCTGTTCAACAAAGTGCATTTTTAGGCCGTAATGATCTATAAATGAACGGGTTCAACCCTGAAAATAGGCAGGTTGTCGATCAAAAATGTAAGCGCTACACTTTTGATTGTTACCCAATCACTGAAGGGGAGGTCCCAAAATGTTATACAAAAGACTCTGTACCACGCTACTCAGTTTGACAATGGTATTCACGCTTGCGGCTTGCAGCGGAGGTAATTCGGGAAGCGGCAGCAATGCGCAGGGCAACACAGCAACTCCGGCACCGACTGAAGCAGCGGAAAACAGCGGCAACGGGAACAATGGAGAGAGTAACACTGCTGTTGAGGAGGATGTGGAGGCTACGCCTGAAATGGATTTCGACATGGGCGGCAGGACCATCAAGATTGTAGCCTGGTGGGATATGACGATTCCGGAGGATAATCCGGATAATATCCAGCGAAAAAAGAATCTGGATGAACTGATGAAAAAGCACAACTTCAAGGTTGAATATGTGAATATTGATTTCGGTGAGTATCAGGCCAAGGTAACCGCCTCCCTTCTGGCAGGTGAACCAATCGGCGATATCGTCCGTCTCGGTAAATCCTACATGATTCCTGCGCTCGTCAAACAGGATTTGCTATGGCCGATCGATGAATATACGAAGAATGCACGGGTCTTCAATCAGAAGACGACTAATGAATACATGCAGTATAACGGCAGGGGTTATGCATTCACCGAGAACCAGGCCAATCTGGTTCAGGGCATTTTCTACAACAAAACGCTGATGAACAAGCTGGGAATGAAACCGCTCCAGGAATATGTCGATGAGGATAACTGGAACTGGGATACATTCATTCAGGTAGCCAAGGAAGCCAACAAGGATACAAACAATGACGGCAAGCTGGACACTTGGGGATTGGCTAACAACGGGCTGATGGATCAGGCGCTCTATTCCAACGAAGCCACACTGACAAGCGGCGACAAACAGACTCTGGATGATCCGAAAACGCTTGAATCCTTTGGCCTGGTATCCCGTCTCGCCACAGAGAAGGTGTCCCGTCCGACTGAAGGAGGAGACTGGACCGAACCGGCCCAATTCTTCCGCCAAGGCAACACATTGATGTATGCCGGCGCGCTGTATGAATTGAACGGCTTCAAGACCGATATGCAGGATTATGAGCTCAGTTTCGTTCCGTTCCCGAAAGGTCCGAGCGCTACCACCTATCACTCTGCCGAAGCGCTCTATCAGGCACTGACGATTCCGAAGGCCGTGGAGAATCCGGAACAGCTGATGTACATCTGGGAGAAGATTAATGATATCGACTCCATCTACGATTATCCTGACCAAGGTTCGTATGAGTCCGTCTTCACCACCGAGGAAGATATTGAAAACGCCAAAATGGTCGCTCCGAACATGGTGGTTCTTGACCATAATACGTTCCCGAATCTGCCGTACTACGACATTATCGGTGAACTGACCTCAGGCAATTCGGTATCGACTGTCGTCGAGAAATATAAGGCGAAGGTGCAGGCTGCCATTGACGAAGTTTATAAAAAATAACCGTTGATCATGATGTCCCCATGTAGATGAAGCATTCTATAATGGGGACTCATTATTAAACTGCAATCTCTGGTGCTGGAGGGGAGAAGCGTTGAACATCAGAAAGAGGAAATATGGCATAGGCATTGTTGTTGTAATCATTGCCTGCGTTCTTATTGCGGTAGCCGTCAGTGCGGGTGATGCCCCGCAGAAGCGGATCTACGCAATGAACGACTTTGTCCCGGTTACGGATAATACCGCCGGGGACGGCTATGGGGAATACAGGCAGGCCCATTCAGCGAGCGGGCGGCCGGACAAAATTATACTTATTGAAGGCGAACATTATACCCGTATAGACGGTGAAGACTTTGAGGTTGTCAGCGGCTATGAGGGACTTGAAGGACAGGCGGTAATTACACCGGACAGGGGCAGCATCACTTGGAAGGCTGAGATTGCGGAAGCGGGTCTGTACAATGCACGGATTCACTACTTCCCGGTCGAAGGCAAGAGCTCGTCGATTGAAAGATCGCTGGCCATTAATGGGAAGATTCCCTTTGCGGAATCCGAGAATCTGATTCTTTACCGCTTATGGGGAAGCCGTGAGGCTGAAGTCAGACGGGATGACCGCGGGAATGATCTGCGACCTTCTCAGATCGAGAAGCCGCAGTGGCAGCTGTCTCCCTTCACTGATAGCGACGGTTATTATGAGGAGCCCTATCAGTTTTATTTCGGGCAAGGTGAACAAGAGATCACACTTGCCGCGGTCAGAGAGCCGATGGCAATTGATTATATTGAGCTGTATCAGGATGAGGATATTAAGCCTTACGCTGAGCTGGCAAGCACCTATGAGTCCCTCGGACTCAAACCGGCGGAAGGCCAGTATGTCGTCGTTCAGGCAGAAGACGCTGCGCTGAAATCTTCCCCGACCTTGTACCCGCTTTCTGACAGGTCCAGTCCGTCGGTCGAGCCTTACGATGTTTCCAAAATCCGCATTAACACGATTGGCGGACTGAACTGGAAGCTTCCGGGGCAGTGGATTGAATGGGAGATCGATGTACCGGAAGACGGATTATACCAGATCGCGCTCAAAGTCAAGCAGGATCAGCTGCGGGGCGTGTTCGCCACAAGGAGCCTGACGATTGACGGGGTGATTCCTTTTGAAGAAATGAAGCGGATCCAGTTCGCCTTTAATATGGACTGGAAGATGGAAGTGCTGGGCGGAGAGGAGCCCTATCTGTTTCATCTGACCGAGGGCAGGCACAAGCTCCGCATGACGGTGACGCTGGGCGATCTTGCTCCGCTTCTGCAGACGGTTGAGTCCAGCGTGCTCCAATTGAATGAAATGTACCGAAAAATCATGATCATCACGTCGAATACACCGGATGCGTATCGCGATTACCAGCTGGTAAAACGGATACCGGATATGGTTGAGGTGTTCAAAACCCAGGCCGGGACCATTCGCAGTGTTGCTGAATATTTGGAGAAATCTACCGGAGAACGGAGCGACAAGGTAGCTGTGCTGTATACGCTGGTCCATCAGCTGGATGAGATGATCAAGGACCCGGAGACCGTTCCCCGGCGCCTGACCACCTTCAAGACGAATGTGGGCGGACTCGGAACCTGGATTCTTACGGTCCGCGAGCAGCCGCTTACGCTGGATTACCTGGTAGTGTCTTCACCGGGGCATACGCTGCCCAAGGCGCAATCATCGGCCCTGGCCAAAATGAAGCATGAGGTCGGTGCCTTGTTCTCCTCCTATACGGAAGACTATGACAGCATCGGCAACACCACGGAGAATCAGAAATCCGTAACCGTCTGGATTACGACCGGACGGGATCAGGCCCAGGTACTCAAAAGTATGATTGACGAAACCTTTACGCCTGAAACGGATATATCCGTTCATCTCCGGCTCGTGCCCGCGAATATTCTGCTGCCTGCGACCCTGTCCGGTGAAGGACCGGATGTCGCGATGCAGATTGGCGAGGATATTCCGGTCAATTACGCGATGCGTGACTCTGCCGCCGATCTGACCCAATTCTCCGATTTCAGGGAGATTTCTTCCAGATTCAGAGACAGTGCTCTGGAACCTTATAAATACAATGGCGGTATATATGCGCTGCCGGAGCAGCAGACGTTCCCGATGCTGTTCTACCGGAAGGATATTCTGCAGGAGCTTGGCCTGACGCCTCCGGAGACCTGGCAGGATGTCTACAATATGATCTCGGTTCTGCAGAAGCACAATATGGAATTCTATCTTCCCATCGAGAATCCGACGAACAATGCGACGATTGTGCCGAATGCAACCTTCTCCATGCTGCTGTATCAGCATGACGGGTCGTTCTACCGTGAAGAAGGACAGAAAAGCGGTCTGGATTCTGATATTTCCATGGAAGCGTTCAAGAAGTGGACGCAATTCTATACGAATTACAAATTCCCGCTTCAGGCGGACTTTCCGAACCGGTTCCGGACCGGCGAAATGCCGATCGGGATCGCAGACTACACCATCTACAACAATCTGAAGGTTATGGCACCGGAAATCAAGGGCCTGTGGGATTTCACTCTGGTTCCGGGGACGGAGCTTCCGGACCACTCGGTCAATCATAAAGTGGCCAGCCATACGACCGGGGTGCTGATGTTGGAGAACGCGGATGACAAGGATTCCGCCTGGGAATTCATGAAATGGTGGACAGACAGCAACACCCAGATTATGTACGGCCGCCAGATGGAGGGCCTGCTCGGTGAATCGGCCAGATATCCGACGGCCAATATAGAGGCCCTGGAGCAGCTTCCGTGGCCGGTCAAGGATTATAACAATCTGGAGAGCCAGTGGCAGTGGGTCGAAGGCATTCCCCAGATTCCGGGCGGTTACTTCACAGGCCGGCATCTTGATAACGCTTTCCGCAAGGTTGTCAACGGCAATGAGAATCCCCGGGAAGCCCTGTCGGATTATATTCTGTATATCAATGATGAAATAGCAATTAAGCGCAAAGAGTTCAATTTGCCGTATTCGTTTGGGGGGTAGGAAGATGCAAGTGGAAGCCGCCGATCGGTCAGTACCGGTTCACAGCCCTGCGTTGAAGGAATCGGTATGGACCCGAAACTGGAGGGAGATCAAGAAGAGCAAGCATCATTATATCCTGATGGCTCCATACATGATCCTTTTTTTCATGTTCACCGTCATTCCGGTAGTCTTTTCCATGATACTTAGCTTCTTCTACTTTAACATGCTGGAGTTTCCGAGATTTGTCGGTCTGCAAAATTATTCCAGGCTGCTGCTCGGTGACGATGTATTTATGATTGCACTTAAAAATACGCTGATGTTCGCGGTAATTACCGGTCCGGTCAGTTATATCGCCTGTTTTCTGTTTGCCTGGATCATCAATGAACTGTCACCCAAAATCCGCGCATTTATGACGCTGGTATTCTACGCGCCGTCCATTGCTGGAAATGTGTATTTCATTTGGCTGATCTTCTTCTCCGGTGATGCCTACGGCTATCTGAACGGTTTTCTGATGAAAACAGGATTCATCCTTGAACCGGTTCAGTGGTTGACCAATGAACAATACATTCTGACCATCATCATTATCGTACAGCTCTGGCTGAGTCTCGGCACCAGCTTCCTGGCCTTTATCGCGGGACTGCAGACGGTCGACCACACCCTGATCGAAGCCGGATCTATTGACGGTATAAAAAACCGCTGGCAGGAGCTGTGGTTCATCACGCTTCCTTCCATGCGGCCGCAGCTGATGTTCGGCGCTGTCATGCAGATTACGAGCTCTTTTGCCGTAGCTGATGTTGCCATCGCACTTGCAGGATTTCCGAGTGTCAACTATGCGGCCCATACGATTGTGACCCATTTGATGGACTACGGCACGATCCGTTTTGAGATGGGGTATGCTTCGGCTATCGCGACTGTACTCTTTGGTCTGATGCTCGGTGCAAACCTGCTTATACAAAAACTGCTCAGAAAGGTGGGGGAGTGAATTGAGCGTCAAAACGATACGGTTAATCTCTGGAACGAAGAAGCTCAACCGTTCATTTACAGTCAGCTTTCTGCTCTTCCTGCTGCTGGCCGCCTTTGGCTGCTTCATGGCACTGCCCTTGATCTATGCCGTCAATAACGCGTTTAAGCCGCTCGATGAGCTGTTTATCTTCCCGCCGCGTTTTCTCGTTATCAATCCGACGATGGATAACTTTTTTGACCTGTTCTCGTTGATGGGGAATTCCTGGGTTCCACTGTCCAGGTACATCATGAATACGCTGATCATTACGGTCGTAGGCACCGCTGGACATATTCTGCTCGCTTCGGCGGCTGCCTACCCGCTTGCCAAATACCGGTTCCCGGGCTCCAAGGTACTGTTCACCATCGTAGTCCTGTCGCTGATGTTCTCCGCCCAGGTCACTGCGATCCCTAACTATATGGTGATGTCCTGGCTGGGATGGATCAACACCCATGCTTCAATCATTGTACCGTCCCTCTCGTTCTCGCTCGGACTGTTTTTGATGAAGCAGTTCATGGAACAGATTCCGGATGCCCTGCTGGAAGCTGCCAAGATCGACGGAGCCAGTGAATACCGCATCTTCTGGACCATTGTGATGCCGAATGTGAAGCCGGCCTGGCTGACGCTGATGATCCTCCAGTTCCCGATGCTGTGGGGAAGTGACGGGGGCAACTTTATTTACAGTGAGAATCTTAAGACACTTCACTACGCGCTTGGCCAGATTGTGCTAGGCGGTATAGCCAGAGCGGGTGTCGGGGCGGCTGTGGCGCTGCTGCTCATGGTGGTTCCCATTACGCTCTTCATTATCTCCCAGAGCAGCGTCATTCAGACGATGGCGACGTCCGGGATGAAGGAGTAGAAAGGATGCGTACGCGATGAAGAATGTTGCTAACCGGGCAAGGGCGTACATCCTGTTGGCTGTGTGTGTGCTGCTCGGCGTTATGACGGCAGCAGCACCCGCTATGGCTGACGGGAGCAGCTCTTCGTATAACTACTCTTACTGGGGGGAGCCGGTAGCTTCACCGGCAGCTTATCAGGCGACGGAACTGTGGACCGGAGACAGCCTCGGTACAGGACCCTTGAAGGATCCCTCCGATATGCATGTGACCCCGGATGGAGATATTTATGTGCTGGACACCGGTAATAACCGGATCCTGATACTGGATAGCCAGTTCAAGCTGGAGCGGATCATTGATTCCTTCAAGCAGGACGGGGCGGTACAGACCTTCCAAAGTCCGCTTGGACTGTTCGTCACAGAGAATAAGGATTTATATATTGCCGATACCGGAAACAGGCGGGTAGTGCAGCTTGATTCCCGCGACAATGTTGTGAAGGTGATTGACAGCCCGCAGTCTGAGCAGCTGCCGGAGAATTTCACTTTTCAGCCCGTCCGGCTTGTTGTGGATAAAGCGCAGCGCCTGTATGTCATGGCTACCGGTGTGTATGACGGATTCATGGAGTTTAATTCCGGGGGGGACTTCACCTCGTTTATTGGCGCTAACAAAGTCACGATTGATCCGGTCGAATATTTCTGGAAACGTATATCCACACAAGCACAGCGGAGCCAGATGGTCATGTACACACCGACCGAGTTCACCAATCTGGATATCAATGAAGAAGGCTTTATTTATGCGACCAACGGTCAACGCAGTAATAATGTGAAGAAGCTTAATGCCCAGGGCAGTGATATTCTGCGGCGGCTGGGCTACTGGGAACCGGAAGGGGACATCTACGCCACGGTTACAACCGGCTATACCCGGTTAGCCGACATTGATATCGGCGACAGTGAAATGTACTCGATTCTGGATGCCAACCACGGCCGGGTGTTCACTTACAACGGCGACGGCTATCTCTTGTATGTATTCGGCGGTATGGGCAACCAGCTGGGTTACTTTAATACTCCCGCGGCCCTGGAGCGGATCGGCGATGATTTTATCGTGCTGGATAAGGCGCTTGGCGAGATCACCGTATTCCGGAGTACGGAGTACGGACGGACGCTGAATCAGGCGGTCCGCAGCTATTACAACGGTGACGAGGAGCAGGCGCTGCAGCTGTTCCGGCAGACGATCAACATGAACGCCAATCTGGATTTTGCTTATTCCGGCATCGGCAAGGCCATTCTGCGTCAGGGCGATTACGCTGAAGCGATGAAATATTTTAAACAAAGTATGGATAAGACCAATTATTCGAAGGCCTATTTGCTGCATCGCAAACAGGTGCTGCGTGCCCATTTTACAGAAATTGTGGCTGCTGTATTCCTCCTTGTCATTGCCGTCTTTGCCTGGATTAAGTTTAGAAAAATGAAGGTGAGAAAGAAGGTGGTCCCGCGTGAACAAAGAGCTGGTTAAATACCCGTTTGAGCTGATGGCACACCCCTTTAACGGGTTCTGGGACCTGAAATACGACCGCAGCCGCAGAACGAATCTTGTAATCTCTTTTATCATCCTTGGCTTGATGGTGCTGACCAATGTGCTGAGTACCCAATACAGCGGTTTCCTCGTGTCGATGTACAATCCGAATTACATGAACAGTCTTCTGGAAGTGCTGTATGTACTTATCCCGGTGTTATTCTGGACCGTGGCGAATTGGTCGATAACAACTTTGATGGACGGGGAAGGCAAATTTGTTGAAATATTTACGTCCACCTGCTTTGCGATGCTTCCGTTGGTAATCATCAATCTTCCGTGGATATGGCTCAGCAATTTTATCTCGCTTCAGGAGGCCTCTTTCTATTATTTCTCGGGAAGCCTGGCCACCATCTGGTTTATATTTCTGCTGTTTGTCGGAAATATGACGGTGCAGCAGTTCACGCCAGGCAAGACTATAGTGACCATCCTGTTGACGGTTGCGGCTATGGCGTTTATGGCCTTTCTTTGTCTGCTGTTCTTCAGCCTGGTGCAGCAAATTATCAATTTCTTCATGACTATATATCAAGAGATCGTTCTGAGAAGCTAGGAAAGGAGGCATATCCATGTGTAAGGCGAGAAAAGCTCTGCTACTTAGTCTGGTGATGCTGGGCAGTCTGTTTGCCGGCTGTTCCGGTCCGGGCCAGGAGGCGAAGTCAGCCGGCAGTCCGGCTGCAGCTGTATTTGAACAGGGCAAGCCTTTGAATGCTGCATTCTCGGATTCCCGATTGGCAGGGATGAAAGGGGTGGCAGAGAACGGACAGATGCGTTTGTTCATTAATGAAGAAACAGGCGAAATTGCCGTGCTTCATACCGAAAGCAACCAGCTCTGGTTCAGTAACCCGCCGGAGCGGGATCAGGATACCCTGGCGGCAGGAGTCAACAAAGGCCTGCTGTCTTCCCAGCTGCAGCTGGATTTCTACAACAGCTTTGGTCAGATAAACTCTATCAATACTTTTACGGACAGCATCGCATACAAGCAAATCAGCTCAGAGACCATCCCGGACGGAGTGCGTGTGTCCTATCAATTCGGAACGGTTCAGGCCTCCGCGGAAGATCTTCCCGCCACGCTGAGCAAGGAACGCTATGAGGAATTGACGGGAAAAATGGATAAGACAGGTAAACGTGCGGTCGCTATTGCTTATAAAGAAGAAACGGAGAAATCAGCTTATGTCCGCAATGACAGCGCCCTGCAGGGGCTGCAGCTGGAACGGGCACTGAAGGCTTTTGAAGCGATCGGATATACGGAAGAGGATTTGCAGAAGGATGCAGCCGAATTCAATCTGGAGGAGGCCGGGGAGGAGCCGCGTATCTTTCAGGCGGCTATCGAATATACGCTTGATGGAGACAGCCTGATCGCCAGGGTTCCTGTTGAAAGAATTTATTATCCGGCTGAATATCCTGTGAATTCGGTCTCCCTGCTCAGCTTCTTCGGAGCCGCGGGCCAGGAAGAGAAAGGCTCCATCCTGGTGCCGGACGGCTCGGGCGCCTTGATTCATTTCAACAATGGTAAAACAAGATATTCTGCTTACCAGCAGACTGTATACGGCACGGATCAAACGATGGATACGGCTGATGTGGTCTCAAGGGAAGAAGCAGTCCGCCTGCCGGTCTTTGGCATACTCAAGGAACAAAAAGCGTTCCTGGGCATTATCGAAGAAGGCGCCCCGGTTGCGACAATCAATGCAGATGTAGCAGGCAGATTGAATAGCTATAACTATGCGTATCCGAGTTTTTATGTGGTGAACAAGGGCAGTGTAACGCTTGATGCCAACGGTCAGCAGCGTTCACTGCCAAGATTTCAGGAAAATCCGATGAAATCGGACTTTCAGGTGAGGTATGTCTTTCTCACCGGAGAGAACGCGACCTACCAGGGCATGGCCCAATACTACCAGCAATATCTGCTCGGCAAAGACGGACTTCCGCAGCCGGCTGCAGAGGCTGAAGATCTGCGTTCTATCTCCAGCTTGACGGCAGCATCACGAAGAAGAAGCATGTTATCGGGATTCCGTACAACGCGCTTGAGCCGCTGACCACCTTCGGCCAGGCGCAGATGATTCTCGATAAGGTTCAGGCCCAGGGGATCCATAATATCAAGCTGAAATACACAGGCTGGTTCAACGGGGGGATGAATCATGGAATTCCGGACCGTATCCACGTGGATGGCGCTGTGGGAGGCAAGAAAGGCCTGAAGGAGCTCGCCCAGTATACCGGCCGGCAGGGCATCTCGCTGTTTCCGGATATGTCCATCCTGACAACCCTCTCCGACGATGGTTTCAGTGTGACGAAGGATGCGGCGCGTACACTCCGGGACATCCCGGCGACGCTCTATCCAGTCAACCCGGTAATCAACCGGCGGGACAGGGACAGGACTCCCGCTTATGTTGTGGCTCCCCGTCTGGTAGGGGGAGTTGTGGAACAGATGCTTGAAGGGTTCGGAAAGTTAAATACCGGAGGCATTTCCCTGCGCGATCTGGCAGACAGGCTGAACAGCGATTACCGTAAGCATGAGCAGATGGACCGTACGGAGTCGCAGGAAATCTCGGTCAAAGCATTAGCCGGCATTGCCGGAAAGGGCCTGGAGGTTATGGCCAGCGGCGGTAACGATTACGCGCTTCCTTATGTGACGGATCTGACCGAAGCTCCGCTGTCCAGCAGCGGCTTCAAGATTGAGGATGAATCCATTCCCTTCTATCCGATGGTTGTGCATGGCCATATCAGCTATACAGGTAAACCATATAATCTGTCTACTTATACGAACCCCAAGCAATATATCCTGAAATGTCTGGAGTACGGATCGGGTGTTTTCTTCGAGTGGATTGCCGAACCCAACTATAAGGTTAAGGATACGGAATATACCGACCTGTATGCAGTGAACTACGAGCTGTGGATGAACGAAGCCGCGGAGATTTACGGCGAGGTGAACTCGGTGCTGCGTAATGTACAGGGCCAAAGCATCGCTTCCCATGAGAAACTGGGCGAAGGTGTCTTCAAAACGGTATACGGGAATGGAGTTTATGTCATTGTGAATTATAACGGTACGCAGGTCACCGCTGAGGGCAAAGTGATCGAAGCGGAAAGCTACACGACAGGAGGAGGACATACATGAAACTGACTGCCCCACTCCGGACGTCCCGGAGAACGTATTCGCAGCGTAAGGCAATATACGGCTTCCTCTATGTGCTGCCTTGGCTGCTGGGCTTCCTGTTCTTCTTCCTCGTGCCGCTTATTGCGTCCTTCCGCTTCAGCCTGAGCAATATTGAAGCCAATTCGAACGGTATCATCATTACTTATGCCGGCTTCAAAAATTATGTGGAGGCTCTGACCGTCAACACCAGCTTCAACCGGACGCTGACAGAATCCATTTCAACCATGGTTGTTAACGTACCGCTGATCGTGATCTTTAGCTTGTTCCTTGCCGTGCTGCTTAATCAGAAGTTTCTGGGGAGAACGGCGGCAAGGGCCGTGTTCTTCCTGCCGGTCATTCTAGCCTCCGGCGTGATTATGAATCTGGAGAGTACCAGTCTGGTACAGGCGGTGAATGACAGCAACGCCGGCGGCAAGGCTGTCAGCGGATTAGGCAGCTTCGAGCTGGCACGGTTGATGATACAGGCCGGTGTAAGCGAGACTATTGTTGACTATCTGACCGGAGCGGTTGACCGTATCTATCAGATTGTAAGCCAGTCAGGCGTTCAGCTGTTAATTTTCCTTGCCGGGATACAGACGATCTCGCCGCAATTGTATGAGGCCTCCAAGATGGAAGGCGCGACCGGATATGAAGCGTTCTGGAAAATTACTTTTCCGATGGTCAGCCCGCTGATTCTGGTCAATGTTGTATACACCATTATCGACTCTTTCTCTACGAACGAAATGACAGATCTGATCCGCGAGACCGGGTTTGAAGCGTTCAACTTCGGACTGAGCTCGGCGATGGCCTGGATTTACTTTTTAGCTGTATCCCTGATTCTGTTAATAAGCACTTACCTGATTTCAAAGAAAGTATTCTACCAAAACTAGAAGAGGGTGAAAGTATTGCAGGCTTCTAAGTTTCTTGCGATCGAGTGGTGGAAACGATGGCTGTGGTCAATTGTCCGGTTGGTTTTGGTTGCTGGACTTGCTTTTGTAATTCTGTTTCCGATTCTGCAGAAAATCTCTACTTCCATCAAGGATAAAACGGATTTATATTCCCCAATCGTCATATGGGTGCCGGAGCATTTTTCGCTGGATAACTTCAGACAGGTCATTACCATTATGGATTACTGGCCGACGCTGGGGAATACGTTCCTGCTGTCCAGCCTGACGACTCTTCTGACGGCCATTTCCTGTGCGCTGGCCGGGTATGGCTTTTCCAGACTCAAATTTAAGGGAAGCAATCTGCTGTTTATGGGCGTGATGCTGACAATTCTGGTCCCGCCGACCACTATCCTGATTCCGGTCTATCTGAACTTGAAGGATTTCACACTGATGGGGCTGATACCGCTGCTTACCGGAGGCAAGTCCCTGAACCTGCTGAACACCTACTGGCCGTTCATTCTAACCTCGCTGACAGCAAACTCGATGAAGGCCGGTTTGTACATTTTTATCTTCCGGCAGTTTTTCCGGGGGATACCGATGGAGGTGGAAGAAGCGGCTTATATCGACGGAGCGGGGATCGGCAAAACCTTTTTACGGATTATTCTGCCCAATACCGTTCCGGCAATCATGACCGTCCTGCTCTTCTCCTTCGTGTGGCAATGGAACGACAGCTTTTATACGACGACCTATTTAACCACCAGCAAGGTCATGTCCATTCAACTCAGTTCCCTGCCTTACAATCTGGGGATTATGCTCTCGGACGGCGCGAATTCAAAAGTGGACCCGTTCTATCAAAGCATGGTACAGGATACGGGGATTTTACTGGCCATTCTGCCCCTAATTATCATTTATATCTTTGTACAGCGGTATTTTGTCGAAAGTATCGAGCGTACCGGGATTGTAGGATAACATTATGCAGACAAAATTTAAGCTGCCGGAATTCTTCCAGAGGCAAGTCAGCGAGCCGCTGCTGCTTGAGTGCAAAGCAGATCTGGATCCGGAGGGTTGTTTTGGCGAACAATGGATCGCTGTTTCAGAAGAAAAACTGGTCGTCTGGCACAGAGATGAGGCGCCAAGGCTGACTCTGCCTCTTGCTGAAATTAAGGATGCACGGGCAGTTTCAGCCGTAGGGGGAGGATCGCTGCATATCGACACAGACTTTGGACCGGTTGTTGCAGTCCGTTATACCGCGGCATTGATCCCCATGTTTGATTATGCCGCAAAGCTGATCAAAGCTGCGGCGCATAGCGAAGAACTGCCGGTTCTCTCCGAACGGGATCTTCCCCGGAGCTGCCCGCAATGCGGAAATCCGCTCGATGAAGGGATGCAGGTCTGCGCCCAGTGCATGAACAAGGGAAAGCTGGCCATCCGGATGCTAAGATATGCGAAGCCTTACAAGCTTCAAATGGTGATTGCCGGAGTGTTGTTGATCCTGACTACACTGGTGGAGCTGATTCCCCCGTATTTGACGAAGATCATGATTGACGATGTGCTCGGAGCTGCCCGGCAGAGCACCAGGCTGCTCGCTGTAATCGGCGGACTGGGGCTGACTACCCTTGTGATGGCAGCCATGCAGGCTGTCCGGGGATTGATCGGCATCTGGGTAGGCTCCAAGCTGATGGGTGATTTCCGCAAGGATATTTTCAGTGCGCTTATGAAGCTGTCGCTTGCTTTCTTTGACCGGAGGCAGACAACCCAGTTCATTGGCCGGGTGAATAATGATGCGGAAGCGATGCGGCAGTTTCTGACGGACGGCGTCATTTATGTGATCGGGCAGCTGCTTCGCTTTGTGGCTGTGCTGTTTATTTTATTCAGTCTCGACTGGAAGCTGACGTTATTTGCCTTGATTCCTGTCCCGTTTATGGTCCTGCTGTCGATGAAGATCTGGCCCAAAATCGGACGGCTTGCCTATCAGCAGTGGAGATCCATTTTGCGGCTGAACATGCTGGTCGGCGATTCTCTTCAAGGCATCCGCGTTGTTAAGGCGTTTGGCCGTGAACGAACTGAAATGTCCCGCTATGAGCAGACCAATACGGAAGTGGTGCACAATAATCTGAGGATGGAGGGGATGTGGCAGTTCATTTTCCAGTATTCAGCCTGGTGACCGGAGCGGGAACACTGCTCATCTGGTATCATGGCGGACACAAAGTTCTGGAAGGCACACTGCAATTAGGCACACTGATGGCGCTGCTGTCATATCTGGGTATGCTGTTCGGTCCCCTGGAATGGATTCAGCAGATGATCAATTGGACCAGTACGGCCATGGCTGCCGCCTACCGGGTATTCGAGGTGCTGGATACCGTGCCTGAAGTAATGGACGTTCATCATCCGGTACCGATCGGGATTATCAAGGGGGATGTGGCGTTTACTAAAGTAACCTACGGCTACGAGAAGCATAACCCTGTACTTAAGGAAGTTGATCTTCAGGTGAAAAGCGGTGAAATGATTGGTCTAGTGGGTCACTCCGGAGCAGGGAAATCCACCTTTATTAACCTGCTGTGCCGGTTCTACGATCCGGACGAAGGCTCCCTTTCTATTGACGGCATTCCGATACGCAGCATCAGCCAGACCGAACTGCGCAAGCAAATCGGCGTTGTGCTGCAGGAGACCTTTCTGTTTGAAGGCTCTATCGCCGAGAACATTGCTTACGCCAAGCCGGAAGCCACACCGGAAGAAATTATGCGGGCGGCCCAAATTGCCAATGCGCATGATTTTATAGTCCGTATGCCCGACGGCTATGACACGCAGGTTGGTGAGCGTGGACACAAGCTGTCCGGGGGAGAGAAGCAGCGGGTCGCCATTGCCCGGGCAGTCATTCATGATCCGCGTATCCTCATTCTGGATGAAGCCACTGCTTCAGTCGATACCGAAACCGAACGTCAGATTCAAGAGGCGATTGCCCGCCTGGTTCACGGAAGAACGACGTTTGCCATCGCCCACCGGCTGTCGACGCTCCGTAACGCCGATCGGCTGGTCGTGCTGGACAAAGGGCGCATCACTGAGGTTGGCACACATGAAGAACTGGTGAATATCCCCGGCGGGATTTACCGTAAACTGGTTGACGCGCAAAAAGAGTTGTCGAAAATCAAGGGGGTGGAGGTCTGATGAAGGATCTCTATGAAATCCGTATCCTTCCCCCTGCAGCTGTAAACCTGAAGCGTGGAGCAGGCGGCGTGCTGGGAGGGAAAGTTGAAAATATCCATTATGAGGAGCTCACGGTTTACCGGACTTTTCCGTTCCGGTTTGACGAGGAATACATTTCTGTCCGAAATGCGAAGGGAGAAGAGCTTGGCATCATCCGGGAGCTGGCGGAGTTAGAGCAAGACAGCAGGGAGGAGCTGCGCAGGGAGCTGCAATACCGGTATTTTTTACCGCGGGTTAACCGGATTGTGAGTGTCAAGTTCAAGTCAGATCTCTGGCTGTGGGATTTGAAGACACATCTGGGACCAACCCGGCTGGCGATGAGGAATCTCCAGGATTATGTGCAGCTGCACAGCGGGGGGCGTGTCATTCTGTCAGATATCAGCGGCAAGCGCTGTCAAATTACCGACTGGCGGAGTCTTGACGGCCACAGCCGCAAATTGCTGGAAGATACGTTATGAACGGCTGCCCATCTATCACTTGCAGGGGCAAATTCTATAAGCGATGATGAAAGGGGTTAACAAGCTATGAACAATCTTCAGAGCAATAAACTACCTAAATTATATGAGGCGTTTCAGTCTGATTTTCGGATTGGTGCAGCTGTGAATCCGCACACCTTGTCGGTGCAGCGGGAGCTGTTAGTCCGGCATTTCAACAGCGTTACCGCGGAAAATGAGATGAAGTTCGAACGGCTGCATCCTGAAGAAAGCCGGTATACCTTTACGGAGGCCGACCGCTTAATGACGTTTGCCGAAGACAATGGCATTGTGGTCAGAGGCCATACGCTTGTCTGGCACAATCAGACCCCTTCCTGGGTATTCGAGAATAGTGACGGCGGGCCGGCAGATCGCGAAACGCTGCTGGGGCGGATGAAGTCGCATATTGATACAGTGGTATCCCGCTACAAAGGCCGTATTTATGCATGGGATGTGGTCAACGAAGCGATATCCGACCAAAGCGGAGAATGGCTGCGCCCATCGAAATGGCTGGATATCGCCGGAGAAGATTTTTTATTAAAAGCGTTTGAATATGCGCATGCCGCTGATCCCGATGCCCAGCTCTTTTACAATGATTATAACGAATCTGATCCGGAGAAAAGGGAGAAAATCTATCGTCTAGTGCAGACGCTCCTGAAGCAGGGCGCACCGATTCACGGCATCGGGCTTCAAGCTCACTGGAATCTGGTGCATCCTCCGCTGGATGACATTCGAGCAGCTATCGAACGGTATGCGAGTCTTGGCATGAAGCTGCATATCACGGAGCTTGACCTCTCCGTATTCCAGTTCGAGGACCGCCGGACCGATCTGACGGCTCCCCTGGAGGGAATGCTTGAGCAGCAGGCTGAGCGCTACATGCAAATTTTCCGGCTGTTCAAGGAATACAAGCAGTACATTGACTGCGTAACCTTCTGGGGAGCAGCGGATGACTATACATGGCTTGATAACTTCCCGGTACGTGGGCGGAAAAACTGGCCGTTCGTTTTCGACGGCAAACATGAGCCTAAGCAGGCATACTGGGATATTTTGAAATTAGCGGGAGAATAACATGAATACTACTACCATCCATAATCCGGTCATCTGGGCTGATGTTCCTGATCCAAGCGTCATCCGGGTAGGTGATTGCTATTATATGATCAGCACGAGCATGCACTCGATGCCCGGCTGTCCGGTTATGAAATCGAAAAATCTGATGAATTGGGAAATGGTCAGCTATGTCTATGACAGCTTTGAAGATAACAGCGCCCACAAGCTGCTGAACGGCAAGGGCATTTACGGGAAAGGCTCCTGGGCAACCAGCCTGCGCTATCATGAGGGCATTTATTATGTCTGCTTCTCAAGCAATGACATGCAGCAGTTCTATGTATATCAGACGAAGGAAATCGAGAATGGCCCTTGGGAACGGTTCGTAATTCCGGGCTTGCATCATGATCCAAGCCTGCTTTTTGATGAAGGGCGGGTGTTCGTGTTTCACGGGAACGGCAGCATCCGGATTACTGAATTGACGGCGGACGCCCGCGCCCATAGAGAGGGGGCCTTGATCAGCTGCTCTTTGAGACGGAGACTGAGGATATCGGCCTTCGCTGTGAGGGCTGTCATGCTTACCGGATGAACGGCTACTATTATCTGTTCTTTATAGAATGGCCTAGTAACGGTAACCGGCGGCGCAGACAAATGGTCTACCGCTCGGCTGAACTGCTGGGCCCTTACGAACGGCGGATTGTGCTGGACGACGATATGGGATACCAGAATAACGGTGTAGCACAAGGCGGTATTGTCGATTCAGTGACAGGGGACTGGTTCGCTGTGCTGTTCCAGGACCACGGCTCTGTCGGCCGCATTCCATGTGTTGTTCCGGTGCATTGGGAGGATGACTGGCCGGTATTCGGTGTCGATGGCAAGGTTCCGCAGCAATTTGCAGCCGCTTTGCCGGCAGAGGAAGTAAAGCCGCTGGTGATCAGCGACGGCTTTGAATATGACAGGAACCGGCTGGCTCTGAACTGGCAGTGGAATCATGTGCCGGACCCTGACCTTTGGTCTGTCACCGAACGCCCGGGAAGGCTGCGCCTGCGGACAGGAGCCCTGTCGCAGAGTGTGGAATATGCCCGTAATACGCTGACACAGCGTACGGAAGGACCCGCATGCAGCGCTTCGGTTCTACTGGACCCGTCGAGACTCGCTCCGGGTGACCGTTCAGGTATGGTTGCTCTGCAGCATCATTTTGGCGCAGTCGGTATCTGGGTCGATGATAGCGGAGCGCGCTTCGTGGCCATGAGTGTGACCGGGGAAGAGGGTCAGGAGACGGCTATTGAACGTATGCCTTATGAGCACAGCCTGATTCATCTGAAGATGGAGTTTGATTTTGCCAAGAGTATCGATATTGTTAACTTTTTTTATTCCGCTGATGGGCAAAACTGGCACGCCATCGGCAATCCGCTGCAGATGAAATATACGCTGGATCATTTCATGGGCTACCGGATCGGTCTATATTGTTATGCTACCAGGAAGAACGGCGGATATGCTGATTTTGACGATTTTTGTTACAACAAGACCGTTTAAGGACGGTTGTATTCATAGTTCACTTGTACTATGACATAGCATTACCCGGAATAATCTGCAAATATGAATGCGATTACAAAACTATGCTGGAAAGGCAGTGATGCCTGTGTTGAAGGAAACGCAGCCTGAAAACAGAGAAATCTTATTACAGGCATCCGGGATCAAGCGTGTATTTGGCAGGGGAGACACCGCTGTGACTGCCTTGTCGGATATTCATTTGGCCGTTCCCCGAGGGTCTGTAGTCGCGCTTAAAGGAAGGTCAGGCTCTGGGAAGACCACGCTGCTTAATGTTCTCAGTACACTGGATGACCCGACGGAGGGTTCGGTGCAGTTCGAAGGGAGGGAGATCACCGGACTGTCCGCCAAAGCGCGCAATGAGCTGAGACGCAGGGATATAGGGTTGATCTTTCAGGCTTACGGACTGGTTCCCCTTATGTCTGCGCTTGAAAACGTCGAGTTTGGACTACGGATTGCCGGCTCCTCCAAGGCCGGCCGTGAAGACGCGGAGTGGGCGCTGGAGCGTGTGGGGATGAAGGACCGGATGAAACACCGGCCGCCGGAATTGTCGGGGGGAGAGCAGCAGCGCGTCGCCATTGCACGGGCCATCGTACATAAGCCCAAGCTGCTGATTGCCGACGAGCCTACCGCTGAGCTTGATAGCCGTATGGGACTGCAGGTCATCAGATTGTTCAGGGAGCTGGTGCTAAGCTCCGGAATGACCATTCTGCTCACTACACACGATCCCGGCATTATGGATCTGGTAGACCATGTCATTGCATTGGAGGATGGAAAAATTGTCTCACAAACAATCAATGCTTCTCCGCTTACGTAGGATACGGCTGCGTATTGCCGGAGCCTCACTGCTGCTGCTGGCATTGACCGGACTTGCCGGCTGTTCGCTGCTGCCGGCTGAACAGGAGCTGCAGCCGCCGCTCGTTCAGCCTGTGCAGCAGGAATATGACATGGAGGAGGTTGTTACCGGGAATATTCAGACCTTCCTCAAGGGGACAGCCACTTTTGCATCCGGTCATGTCGAGGCTTTATCGTTCAAGGAGTCGGGAGGAGTTCTCAAGGGAATCCCCGTAGAGCTGGGCCAGACTGTGAAGAAAGGCGAGCTTCTGGTGGAGCTGGAGACAGGGGATCTTGAAATGCAGCATTCATTGCAGCAGCTCAATGTGGAACGTGCACAGCTGCTGTATAAGCAGGCAGAAGCTTCTGGTGCAAATGCGACTGATCTGCGCCTGCGGCAAATTGATTATGAGCGGGAAAAAATTTCGCTGGACCATATGGAAAACAAGCTGGCCAAAGCGCGGTTATATTCACCGATCAGTGGCACTGTAACGTACATTCAGACCTTGAACACCGGAGACTATATCAATGCCTATCAGCCTGTCGTAACCGTCTCCGATCCTTCCAGTCTGCAGCTGACTTATGTGGCCGGCGACGCAGGAGATTTGCTGCCGGTGGAGACCGGCATGCCGGCAAGCCTGAAATATAAGGGAAAGGACTATAAAGGCAAAGTGCTGCAATCGCCTTCAAGTGCCCCGGCAAAAGGAACTCAGGAGACGTCGACCGCAATGCCGTAACACTGATTGTGGACATAGATAACAAACCCGCGGGCATCCAGGTCGGGGACGTCGCTGAGCTGACCATCGAACTTCAGAAGCGGGAAAACGTTCTTATTCTTCCCCGTGCCGCTATCCGGACCTATATGGGCCGCTACTACGTACAGGTGCTCGACGGCGAACGGCGCAAGGAGCTGGACATTGAGATCGGGCTTATGACTCCGACAGAGGCTGAAATCGTGAAGGGGCTACAGAAGGGGCAGAAAGTCATTTTGAACAATTAAGGGATGGCTGACAGCTTCTTTATCCAAAGGTGCAAAAATTGAGGTGAACGTATGGCTTTATGGACGATGATTCTCCGCAAAATGGCGACAAACAAGTGGCTGCAGCTGAATCTGCTGCTTGGGCTGACGGTCTGTGTCGCGCTGTTCAGCTCCATGCCGCTATATTCGGGTGCTATTCTGCAGCGGACGCTGCAAAAGGAGCTCGGCCAATTGCAGTTGCAGAAGAACGTATATCCGGGTTTTATCCGGATCGCGACCTCCAATTCTGCGGAAATAATGGATGAAAAAACGGCCGAAGCCATTCAGAAGGCCGATCAGTTCGTACGTTCGATACCGGGCCGGACGGGTCTTCCGGCGCTTTCCTTTTATCAGCAGCGGTTTACCCAAAAGTTTAAGGTGTACGGCTCCGATGCTTCCGAGCTGGAGCAAAAGACCCAAAAGTCTGCCGGAGCCGTAAAATCCTTGTCAGATATGGAACAGCGGGTTCGCCTGCTGGCGGGCCGGATGCCGGTGGACCGCACAGACGGAATCATTGAGGCTCTGGTGACAGACAGCTTCCTTCTGAAGGTCAAACGCGAACTCGGCCAGGAGCTTACTGCTGAAGTATCGGAGCAAACCAGGCTCCGGATTATTCCCGTAGGCGTTATGGCGACCGATGCGGCAGCCGATCCCTATCTGTCTTATATGACCGAAACGGACAGTGACGGGTTTATTATTCCTTTCGGGCAGTTTGAACGGGAGTTTATTACCGGCGGAAAAGCCAGAGTGTCAGATATGGAATGGCGGTATGCTCTGGATTACAGGGCGCTCAAAGTTGAGGGGATTGATCAGTTTGTACAGGCAGACAAAGATATCCGCCGGTATTTCAAAGGCCGGATCGGCGCGGCTGAAATCAATATGCCGGCTAACGAAACCATCCTGTCGTATCAGGGGAAGGCGGATAAGCTGGATGTAATGCTTCTGTCACTGTACTCGCCGGTCATGATTATGCTTGCGTTCTATCTGTACATGACTGCCAATCTCATTATCGAACGGCAGAAAAATGATATTGCAGTGCTCCGCAGCCGCGGAGCCAGCCGGTGGCAGATCATGACGGCCTATATGCTGGAAAATCTGCTTCTGGGCTTCATTGCGTTAACAGCCGGGCCGTTTATGGGTGTGCAATTCACCAAGGGGCTGGGGGCGGCAAACGGATTTCTGGAATTTGTGAACCGCTCTCCGCTGGAGGTCGGGTTATCGGGTGAAGCGTATCGGATAGCTGCGGCTGCAGTGGGTGCCGCTATTCTGCTTATTCTGATTCCCGCCTTTCTTGCGACACGTGTCAGTATCGTCAATCAGAAACGCGACTCCGTCCGGCTGCGTAAGCTGTCATTCTGGCACAAGACCGGCCTGGATGTCATATTAATCGGCATTGCTGTATATCTGTTGCGGGGGTTTAATACCCGTCAGGAGGATTTGCGCAAGCTGGCGTTGGATTCAAGCGCACTTCAGGTGGATCCGCTTGTGTTTCTTATGCCGGCATTGTTTACGCTGGGTGCAGGGCTGCTGGTGCTCCGGCTGTATCCGTGGTTTATCCGGTTAATCTTCTGGCTGGGCCGCCGCTTCTGGTCACCGGCGCTGTATCATACGCTGATACAGATCAGCCGGTCCTCCGGACAATATTTGACGCTGATGCTGTTCCTGATCATTACTGTCGCCACTGGTCTGTTCAGTGCAGGAGCGGCACGTACAATCAACGACAATATGGAGAGCCAGATTCGCTATTCTGCAGGCGCGGATTTAACGCTGCAGACGCGCTGGGAAAGCGATGCGCCGGTTGTATCAACTACGGCCCTTTCTGCCGGGGGAGCGGCGCCCACCGGGGATGGCAACAGCACAAAGCGCGTGCAATATACAGAGCCGTCCTTTCAGCCATACCGGGAGCTGGCAGGTGTAGAAGCGGCTGCGAAAGTGTTCCGCAAAGAGAACGCCCGTTTTACCGCAGGCCAGAAGGCCGTGTCAGGAAAAACAGCATTGTACGGGATAGATACCCTGGATTTCGGCAAGACCGCCTGGATGAAGCCGGGACTCCTCGAATACCCGATCAATAGCTATCTGAATCTGATAGCATCCGATTCCAGTGCGGTGCTGGTGTCCCGTTCCCTCGCTGAAGCTGCCAGGATCAAGCCTGGTGACAATGTCTCATTATCATGGGACGGCCTGGATCAGGTGCCGTTTATCGTCTATGGGATTATCGACTATTGGCCGGGATGGAGTCCGCTGCCCGCCGGCGGAGAATCCGGGACAGACCCGGATGCCGGTAAGCCGAAGCTGATCGTCGGGCATCTGAGCTCCATCCAGAACCGTCTGGCCGTAGAGCCGTACGAGACCTGGCTGAAGCTGGACAGCTCAGCCGCGGGCAAAGAAGTCTATGCGCATCTGACGGAAATGAAGCTGCCGGTTACGCATTACCGCGATGCAACACAGGAGCTTGTATTGTCGCAGAATGATTCATTCCGCCTCGCCATCAACGGTATTATGACGCTGGGCTTTGTCATTTCCATCATGATCAGCTTCTTCGGATTTTTAGTGTTCTGGATTTTAACCTTGTCCGGAAGAACATTGCAGTACGGAGTGCTGCGGGCAATGGGCATCTCCTTTGCGCAGCTCATTGGCATGCTGATTAGCGAGCAGCTCTTAACCTCTGGAGCTGCTGTACTTATCGGCGCTGGCATCGGCAGTCTGAGCAGCAGGCTGTTTGTGCCGCTGTTCCAGATGTCTTTTGCCGCAAGCGAACAAGTGCCGCCGTTTGAACTGGTAAGCCGCTTCAGCGATTACGTCCAGCTGTATGGGATTCTCGGAATTATGCTGCTATCCGGTGTGCTGATTCTCGGCCACAGGCTGTCGAAAATTCGGATTGCCCAGGCGCTGAAGCTCGGGGAGGAATAAGCAATGATTCATTGTGAAGGACTTGTCAAAATCTATAAATCCTCTGATCTCGAGGTTGTTGCCCTGCAGGGATTGGATCTTCGTGTGGAGGCTGGGGAATTGATGGCGATTATCGGCAATTCCGGGAGCGGAAAGTCGACACTGCTTAACATGCTGGGCGGGCTCGATAAGCCTTCGGCAGGAAAACTGCTGGTCGACGGGAAAGATCTGCTTGGATTCTCGGAGAAGGATCTTGTCCGGTACAAACGGGAGACCGTCGGGTTTGTCTGGCAGAATAATGCGCGCAATCTGCTTCCTTTTTTGACGGCCATTGAGAATGTTGAGCTGCCCATTCTTCTGCGCGGCAAGCGGCGGCGGGCGAAGGCCGAAGCTTTGCTTGAATCTGTCGGGCTGAAAGACCGCATGAAGAATTCCCTGAGCCAGCTTTCCGGCGGTGAGCAGCAACGGGTCGCTATCGCCATTGCTCTTGCCAATGATCCGCGGCTGCTGCTGGCCGATGAGCCTACCGGCTCGCTGGATACCCGAACCTCCGATCAGGTGCTGGACCTGTTCAGGTCACTGAATCAATCCATGGGAATTACGGTTGTCATTGTAACCCATGATCCTCATTTGGCGCGCAAGGTGGACCGGGTCGTGCAAATCCGTGACGGAATGACATCCTCCGAAATGATTCGGCGGGTCTCCTATGCTGAGGAGCTGGCAAGGCTGGAAGCGGAGAGCTTACTTCTGGAACAGGAAAGCCATATCGAATATGCTGTTGTCGATAAAGCCGGACGGCTGCAGATTCCTGCGGGATTGCTGGATGCTGAGGAATTCAAAGGAAGCAATAAGGTACGTGTAGAGCTGGAGAACGGACGGATTGTCCTCTTGCCGCCGCAAAAGAAAAATGGATAGGTCTACTTCAAACAATGGAGGAATGGGATGTGATCAAACAGAAGAACCTTCGACAACCCATTATTCTGGGTGCACTCGTGCTCTTGTTCATTATTGCGGGAATTACTGCGTTGCTTGCTGCGGGGAGGACAAAGGAAAGCCGGAATCCTCCGGAAGCTGCCTCTCCCCCGACCATTACCGCGCAGGAAGCTGCGAGCAGCCAGGCAATCCGCAATTTTGAAGACGGCACATTGCAAGGCTGGTATGGGCGGGGCGGAGACGAGAAGCTGACGGTTACCGCTGAAGCCGCGCATGAGAGCAGCTATGGTCTGCATGTTGCCGGAAGAACCGCAGGCTGGAACGGTCCGCAGCTGGATATTACCCCGCTGCTCAAGAAGGGAGAGCTCTATACCCTGACCGCTTGGGTCAGGCTGCCTGCCGGAACCCCGGAAGCATCGGTTGCCCTCACGGTCCAGCGGACAACGAACGGCCATGAAAGTTCGGAGTTCATTACTTCCGGGGTGGCAAGTGACAGAGAGTGGATCATGCTTTCGGGAAGATACGAGCTGCTGCATTCTTTTGAGCAGCTGAAGCTCTCTCTTACAGCCGGCAGCAATCCTGGCCTGGAGTTTTATGTCGATGATATAACGGTCGGACAAAAGCCGGCTCCAGAGCCGGAGCCAAAGCCGGAGTCAGGGTCAGCTTCGGTTCAGCTGGATATTCCGGCGCTCCAGGATATTTTTGCCGGAGATTTCAAGCTGGGCACCTCCCTGCTGGCCGATGAAGTTATGGACCCGGAAAGTCCCGATGCTGTGCTGCTAAAGAAGCATTTCAACAGCTTGACCCCCGGTAATGAGCTGAAATGGGATGCAACCGAACCCAGGGAGAATAGCTTTAACTTCACCCGGGCAGACCGGATTGCCGATTTTGCCGCCAATAATGGAATTGCCTTTCGGGGTCACACCCTGGTGTGGCATAGCCAGACCCCTGATTGGGTATTCATGATGACACAGGCAATCTCGTCAGCAAGGAAGTGCTGTTTGCAAGGATGAAAAATCATATCGATAATGTCGTCGGCCGGTATAAAGGCAAAATTTATGCCTGGGATGTCGTTAATGAAGTGATTGAGCCTGGGGACAACCAGCCTGGAGGACTTCGTAACAGTCTATGGTACCAGATTGCTGGGGAAGAGTATATCGAAAAGGCGTTCGAATATGCACATGCCGCTGATCCGGATGCCAGGCTGTTCATCAACGACTACAACACGCATATTCCCGATAAGCGGCAATATTTGGTCGACCTGATTCAGCGGCTGAAAGCCAAAGGGGTGCCTGTAGAGGGGATCGGCCATCAGAACCATATCAGCCTCACTTATCCGTCTGTCGCAGAGCTTGACTCAATGATTTCTGCCTTCGCAGATCTGGAAATTGAGCAGCAGATTACAGAGATGGATATGAGCATCTATTCCAATGATTCACAAAGCTACGATAGCTTCTCCGAGGAGCTGCAAATTGCACAGGCGCACAGGTACCGGGAAATCTTCGATGTCTTTGTAAAGCATAAGGACCGGTTAACCGCTGTTATTTTCTGGGGCAAAGACGATATGAACACCTGGCTGCGTTCCTTTCCGGTAAACCGTAACAACTGGCCGCTGCTCTTTGATGAACAGCTGCAGGCCAAATATGCATATTGGGCTCTGGTTGACCCCGGCAAAGTTCCGGGAGCAGATTATGGGCCGATCCATACCTCAATTAACACTCTAGGAGGAACATTTATGAATATTTTAAACAAAAAAGATAATGGAATCATGAAGGCAACCGGAAAAGAGCCCGGCCAAGGCAATCCGCTCGTCTCTTATAAATTTGGAGCCGATCCGTATGCGCTGGTGTATAAAGACCGGGTCTACTTGTATATGACCAATGACGTTCTAGAGTACGACGACTCAGGGAAGGTTAAGGATAACACCTATGGCAATATCAATAAGATTACGGTGATTTCGTCCGATGATCTGATGAACTGGACCGATCATGGCGAAATTGTGGCTGCCCGCTCTGAAGGCGCAGCCAAATGGGCCACCCAATCCTGGGCACCTGCAGCCGTGCATAAGGTGATAGACGGTAAAGACAAGTTTTTTCTGTACTTCGCCAATAATGCCAGCGGAATTGGTGTACTGACCAGCGACAGCCCGGAAGGACCGTGGGTGGACCCGCTGGGCAAAGCGCTCATTCTGCGTTCAGTGCCGGGAGTAGAAGATGTGACCTGGCTGTTCGATCCGGCGGTATTCGTCGACGATGACGGCAAAGCGTATATTTATTTTGGAGGCGGGATTCCGGAAGGCAAGGAGGAGTGGCCGAATACCGCCCGTGTGATGGAACTGGGACCGGATATGATCAGTGTTGTGGGTGAAGCCAAGCCTATTCCGGCTCCGTTTCTGTTTGAAGATGCAGGCATCAATAAATATGACGGCCGGTATTATTTTACGTATTGCTCCAATTTCTTCAGCGGAGAACGTCCGGAAGGCAGTCCGCCTGCCGGTGAAATTGCCTATATGACCAGTGACCATCCGATGGGTCCATGGACATACCGCGGCACAATTCTCAAAAATCCCGGCCATTTCTTTGGCGTTGGCGGTAACAACCATCATTCGATTTTTGCGTTTCATGACAAATGGTATATCGCGTATCATGCCCAGACCTTGTCCAAAGCGCTGGGGGTTCCACAAGGGTACCGCTCCACTCATTTAAATGAAGTACGCTTCAGCGATGCGGATGGCGCCATTCAGGAGATTGAGGCTAACTATGAAGGCGTAAGTGCCATTCAATTCTTTAATCCGTATCAGTCTGTACCAGCGGCAACGTCTGCCTGGAACGCAGGCATAGCGGTTGAGCCCCCTGTATCCTCCAGCGGTGAAGCAGTGAATGAGCGCGTCGTAACCGCACTTACAGACGGAAGCTGGACCGGTCTGGCTGGTGTCGATTTCGGGCAACCGGGCGCTTCGGCGATTACGGTGTCCGCTGCAGGCGGTGATCAGCCGTCCATCATCGAACTGCGGCTGGACCAGCCGGACGGAAAACTGATCGGCACAGTGAAGGTAGCAGCCGGGTCAAAGAAGGCAGCCGAATGGACGGCAGAGGTTGCTGAAGCAGAGGGGATCCACGACCTGTATTTTGTATTCCGCGGAGAAGGCGGGAAAAGGCTGCTGCAGTTATACCGCTGGCAATTTTCTTAATAGTAATGCTTTAGTGAGCCATGCACTTCATACAGCTATGCCAACAAGACCCCGGGAATGGACCCGGGGTCTTCCACATTTCAAACGTCTAACGGACATGCCGCTCAGCTTCATCCTAGACCGCAGCGCGCTCCAAACATCCAGCCTCCTTTAACGGGAAGCACTAAATGTTCCGGGCACTGCCGAATAGATCCGTACAGTTAGCCCGTCTGTATATCCTTCCAGCACTGCGGTCAAATCCTCCTGATTCAGAAAAGCCAGTGCCTTGCTGTCAGTTTCGATGGCAGGCTTCCATTCGCCGTTCACGTTCTGGTTGATAATATGTATCCGGCACTCCTCACCCGTAAGATCCGATCCTTCCAAAGTATAGTCGGCCCTCATGCTGATTAATTGACCATCGGTATACTCCTGCACATCCTCAGCCCCCGGTAAAATAGTCCCTGTGAAACAGGTGCTGTCACTGTTTCCCGTAAAAAGAACCGCAATCTGCTTGTGCGAACCTTCCTCCTTGCGGCCCTCCGAACCTGTAATCTGGACCCTAATGGTTAAAATCTCTTTTTTACCGAGCAAAAACTGCTGTATCGAAACCAAGGCACTGGCACTTTGTGTTTCGGTAAAGGAATGCCCTGCCTCCTGAATCAGCTGCAGGTGACATTGCCCCGGCGCATAGGCTTCCTGGGCTTTAACAGCGTAAGTATAAGGTACAACCTGATCAGCCGTTCCGTGCATCAGCAAGACAGGGCCTTTGTAGGAGACGATCTTTTCGAACGGGTCCATCTCAACTACAGCGTCATGGAACCTTTTACTGATCTGCATATGTCCGCAGTCGATTACCTCAGGCACATCATTGACATCATAGGAGGCGCCGGCCAGAGCACCCTGGCGGGCATGATCCGGTATACAGAGTGCAGGGTAAATGAGTATCAGCGCTTCGATCTCATCCGGGCGCTTGGCTGCGGCCAGTGCCGAGACGAACCCGCCCTGGCTGAAGCCCATAAGCGTTATTTTATCAGCATCAACAGCATCCAGACCTTTAACGTAATCCATAACGGCCATCAGATCCTCGCATTCGGTCAGCACGGTCATCTCTGTGGTTGCTCCGTCACTAGTACCTAGTCCGGGAGCACTGCCGCCGCAAAAATCAAAACAAAATGCCGCATAGCCCCAAGAAGCCAAGGTCTGGCAGTATGTATAGAGATCCTTAGAATTGCCGCCGAATCCATGGCTGACAATAATGGCCGGAAGGTGATCTCCTGCCGGTATAAATGCTCTTCCGCGAATCGTTAACCCGTCCCGGGTACAGCTGAACTCATGCTCTGCAATGTTTGTGTGCATCTTAAAATCGCCCTCCATATGTAAGGTATACGCTTTCATTATAATTGAATCATAGTCTGATTTCTCTGTTATGAAAAGATAAATGGCTATTTTATTTTATAAGTGATAAGGATAATATTGGTTACTCAGCTGCTTCGCTTAAAATTGCGGAAGAGAGGGGGATTATATGAGTCTGATTGTTAGTATAATTGCAAAGAGAGATGTATCGGTAGACACGGAGGATTTAGAAGCGCAGGTACCTGAATCGCATAATGATTTGTTTGGTGTTGAATCCTGTAGAAGAACGCTATGGGGGAGTGACGTAATTAAAGAGCTCGGATGCGAATTAGTATCTTCGTTAAAAGAAACAAACGTTTATGTATTTGATGAAGACATAGAAAAACTCAGAAATGAGTTTATAATGATGATGGATCATTTAGATATTATTATAGAACATACAGGTTTTGATAGAGACTATATCGAATTTAGAGTTGGAAATGCCCTAGAGATGATCAAGATTGCGCTTAGAGAACAAGACAAGGTAGGAATTGCGCTTTGGTAAACGTACTTTATTATCTAAAATGATAAAAGGAGCCCCCAATGAAACGGAGAACCAAGCTATGGCCCGGCGGTAAAACGAAAGCCTTTACATTAAGCTATGACGATGGTGTGGAGCAGGACAGAAGACTGATCGAAATTTTTAATAAGTACAATCTCAAAGCAACGTTTAACTTGAATTCCGGCATTCAGCATGAAGGCAGCTTCTGGGTGGATAATGGACATACGATCCGGCGGATGAATCAGGAAGGACTGGAGGCCTTGTATGAAGGTCACGAAATTGCCGTTCACAGCCTGACTCATCCTGTACTTCCGGACCTTCCGCGGGAGCTTATGCTGACTGAGCTATTAGAGGATAAGCGCAACCTGGAGCAAAAATTCGGCTATCTGGTGACGGGAATGGCTTACCCATATGGAGCTTATAATGCTGCGGTTATCGAGGTGCTGAAAGCATGCGGGCTGGAGTATGCCAGAACGGTTAACTCGCATTTGAAGTTTAATCTGCCGGAGAATCCCTATGAATGGCACCCGACCTGCCATCATAACCATCCGGAGCTGATAAATCTGGCCGAAGCCTTCCTATTAGACCGTTTCGGGTCGCTGTCTTTGTTCTATGTATGGGGACACAGTTATGAATTTGATGTGCAGGATAACTGGGAGCGGATAGAAGAGTTCAGTCAAAAGATGAGCAACCGTGAAGAAGTCTGGTACGCAACAAATATTGAAATCATCCATTACATGGAGGCTTGCAGCAGGCTGACATTCTCGGTTGACTGCACCCAGGCGTATAACCCGAGTGCTATGGCGGTGTGGGTTTCTGCTGACGGTAATGCGGTTGAGGTTCCGCCTGGAAAGACAGTGCAGTTATACTAGCATTTTGCAATCTACTACAGCAGCACCGGTGTATTAGCAGCCGGTGCTGTCTTTGTGTGCCCGGATAGGCAGACATGAAAGTATATATGACCCGTTAATTTTGTGTTATGTTGGAATGCATGTTCATTTTGTACTATTCATTCATAGGATTGTCCTAACCGAAGTCTGCAAAACTCCTCTACAATGAGAGTATTATTTTACCGGGAGGTATTTGCAGAGTGAATAGTGGCACAGGAAGAAGCAAAGTACAATTTGATCGGGATTGGAGCTTTCATAAAGGGGATATCCGGATTCCTTATGCGGTAAAGGCCGGAATGACAGGCGGGATTACTGATGCAAGCATCCGCAAGGATGGGGAATGGCTGGATATCGCGTTTAACGATAAAGGAATGGGCGAGCAGCAGCTGGACTGGTCCCCTGTCAGTGTACCGCATGACTGGTGTGTGGAGCAGCAGTATGTCCAGGATGAGCATCTGGGAGCCAGAGACGGGAGCCATGGCTATCTTCCCGGCGGGATCGGCTTTTACCGTAAGGTGTTTGAGCTGCCGGCAGAGGCAGCGGGAAGCAAATGGCTGATCCGTTTCGACGGGGTGTCCGGCACCAGCACGGTGTGGGTCAACGGCCATTTAATCGGCAGCCATCATGGCGGGTATATCGGATTCAGTTATGATGTATCGGATGTGCTCCGTTACGGGGATGAAGGCAGAAATGTTATCGTGGTTAAAGTGGATGCAACGGAATGTGAGGGCTGGTGGTACGAAGGCTGCGGCATTTACCGGCATGTCTGGCTGGAAAATATGGACCTCCTGCATGTGGCGGAATATGGTACGTACATAACGACACCCGAAGTTGCCAAAGAACAGGCAACAGTAAATATCCGCACACGCATCCGCAATGACTATACGGAAGGGCTGCAGGTGTCTCTGCAAACCGTGATCTATGACGGCTCCGGGTCTCAGGTTTGTGCCAAGTCCGCAGATACCTATGCCGAGTGGTTCACCGAGACGGAGCTTGAGCAGAGCTTCCAGGTGGAACAGCCTGTGCTCTGGGGACCTGATTCGCCGTATTTGTATAAGGCAGTATCTATAGTTCTCCATGAAGGACAAGAGCTGGACCGGTATGAGACAGTGTTCGGCATCCGCAGTATCCGTTTTGATCCGCAGGAGGGGTTCTTCCTGAACGGTGAGCCGCTTGTGATCAAAGGGACTTGCAACCATCAGGATTTTGCCGGCGTTGGCGTGGCCTTGCCTGATAGCCTGATAGAATATAAACTTAAGCTTCTGCAGGAGATGGGCTCCAATGCCTACCGCAGTGCACATCATCCGCCAACCCCCGAGCTGCTGGATATCTGCGACCGGATCGGAATGCTGGTGATGGATGAGAACCGCAAGCTGGACAGCAGCCCGAATGGCTTAAGCCAGCTGGAACGTCTGCTTTACCGTGACCGCAACCATCCGAGCGTGATAATCTGGAGCATGGAGAATGAAGAGGTACTGGAAGGCACCGTAACCGGGGCCCGGATCCTTAAGACGTTAGCGGATACGACACGCCGTATAGATCCGACTCGTCCGACCTGTGCTGCCATGAACCACGGCTGGAATGAAAATGGCTATAATGATGTTGTTGAGATCACCGGCTACAACTATGGACACCGGGATCATCTGGATATCCGTGATCATGAGCAATATCCCGGACGTCTGATGATTGGAAGCGAATGTGCAAGTTACACCGCAACCAGAGGGATATATGAAGATGATCCGGTAAGAGGCTACTGCTCCGAATACGGGACAAACATTCCTTCATGGGGCTGCACTCCGCAGCAGGCCTGGACAGATCTGGCGAATAACCGCTTCTTAACCGGGGTCTTTATGTGGACAGGCTTTGATTACCGGGGGGAGCCGACACCCTATCTGTGGCCGTGTATCAATTCCCATTTCGGCCTGATGGATACTTGCGGATTCCCGAAAGACAGCTATTATTATATGAAGGCTGTGTGGACGGAAGAGCCGATGGTTCATGTGCTGCCGCACTGGAATTGGCCGGGCTCGGAAGGGAAGGCTGTCGAGGTTCGTGTATTCTCCAATACCGGCACGGTGGAGCTGTATCTGAACGGCAGGAGCCTGGGAGAACAACAGGTAGACAGAAACGGTTATCTGACCTGGAACGTAATCTACGAGCCGGGACAGCTGGAAGCTGTCGGGAAACACGGCGGACAGGAGGTTGTCCGCAAATCTGTTGTAACAGCCGGCCAGCCTCATCAGATTCAATTAATCCCTGACCGGCACGAAGCACGGGCGGATGGAACCGATACGATCCCGGTCCGCGTTGCTGTCCTGGACAAGGATGGCAATATAGTGCCGACAGCTGATAACGAGATCCGCTTTGAGGTTACCGGCGCCGGTTCCTTGCTGGGTGTGGGCAACGGGAATCCGAGCAGCCATGAGCCGGACAAGTCTTCCCTGCGCCGCGCCTTTAACGGCTGGTGTCTGGCTTTGATCCAGACTTCCGCTCTTACCGGTTCCATTACATTACGTGCTGTATCAGAAGGGCTTGCAGCTGCGGAGCTGAACCTGCAGGCTGTATCCGGAGATGATACACAAATATAAAAATTTCGAACAGAGGATGGCTTGAATAATGCGCAGGCTTACGACATACATGCCTTTCACCTACAAAATGATGATACCCTATCTGCTTCTGGTACTGCTGACAGATGTCTTCATTGGTTATATCTCCTATTCCATGCTTACGGATTCCCGGACAGAGATGGCAGAGACCAATATCCGGACCGGGATGGAGCAGGCCAGAAACAATATAAGGTATCAGATGGATGAAATCCAGAGGATGTCCGATAACCTGTTCTCAAGCCAGCCTTTTCAGCGGGCGATTGAATTGAAAGGGACGCCGTTCGAGAATTACCTGACCTTGATTGATGATATTCTTCCGCAGCTGACAGCGCCATTGCAGCTGTTCGGGAACAAAATCCGCTTCATGCTCTATACACCAGACAATATCCATAATGTGATACCCGGAGACAACCTGAATGAGCCTATAGAAGACAGTGACTATTACATTCTCCCTCTGGAGGAGATAACCGGCCAGGAGTGGTTTCAGTCTCTTCAGAACTCCAAGCGGGATAATATATGGCTGCAGATTGATACGGATCAGAAGCTTAATAATATTTCTCACGTCCGCAGGCTGATCAGCTTCAGTGATAACACAACAATGGTCGGGTTTATCCGGATCACCGTTCCGCTGGAGGATTTGTTTGGCGGATTTGAGACATTCCCTGTCGAGGAGGGAATTACGCTTCGTCTGGTGGACAAGGCTGCCGGAACAGCTATATTTCAACGCGGAACAGCCGATTATGATGCCGGACACGAGAAATTTCTGAGCCTGCATGAGCAGATTCCGGGTAGTGATCTGGTCATTGAAACCCTTGTTCCCCAGAAATATCTGACTCAGGATGCCGGCAGGCTGCGGATGGTGATTCTGGCTGCCTGTACGCTCAGCTTTTTGGTCATGACCTGATCGGATTTGTAGTAGCACGTATTTCAGGGCGCAAGATGAGCCGGATTGTAGGACTGGTGCGTTCATTCCAGGAAGGTAATTTTCAGAAACGGATCCGGTTCTCTGGAAATGATGAATTTGTACAGATTGCGGACTCCTTTAATGATATGGCTGCCAACATTCAGGAGCTTATTAACAGGGTTTATGTGCAGGAGGTTTCAAAAAAACAAGCCGAGCTCGAAGCCCTGCAGGCGCAGATTAATCCGCATTTCCTGTATAATACACTCTCGACCATAGGCAGTCTGGCTAATCTCGGTGAAATCGGGAAAGTTACGCAGATGGTGGAAGGATTGTCCCATTTCTACCGTCTGACCTTGAATCAGGGGAATGTGTACATTGAACTGGAGAAGGAAATGGAGCAGGTACAGACGTACCTTGAAATCCAGCGGGTCAAATATGCCGATGCATTTACTCTGTATGTGGATGTGGATGAGGACATTATGCATATGCAGGTAATCAAGCTGGTATTGCAGCCTTTTGTGGAAAATGTATTCAAGCATGCCTGGTTTGGAAAATCCATTTCGATACGTCTGACAGGCCGGAGGGTCGGCGATAATATTGAGCTTAAGGTTATTGACAACGGCGTGGGCATGCGGCGGGAAGAGATCACGGGCATGCTGTACGGTCAAAGCCAGTCAGGCGGTTACGGGGTAAAAAATGTGAATGAGCGCATTAAGCTCAGATACGGGGACGAATACGGTGTGTCCATTGCAAGCATTTACGGGGCGGGTACAACCGTCCGGCTCCTGTTGCCGGCCGGGGTTACGGGCCGTACGGAGATTGAGGAGCAGCCCCTATGAAGAAAAGTGAGGCGCATCAGAAGCAACAGGAGGAACCCATAGTGAGGACGATCAGTGTACTGCTCGTTGACGATGAAGCCGTTGATCTGGAATGGATGCGGCGCAGAGTGTTGTCCAGCGGATTTGATATAGAAGTAGCGGGAACAGCAAATAACGGCTTTGATGCTCTTGAAATGCTGGAGCAGGAGCGTGTAGATATCATTCTGTCTGATATCCGGATGCCGATTATGACCGGAACGGAATTTGCCAGAAGAGCCAAAACCATCAATCCCAAAGTGAAAATTGTATTTATCAGCGGCCACGAGGATTTCAGCTATGCCAAGGAAGCTATTCAGATCAGTGCCTCGGGGTATTTGCTGAAGCCTGTCAAGGATAAGGACCTGTACGATATGCTCGGGAATTTATGCCATTCCATTGAACAGGAGCGGGAGCAGAACCGGTCCTTAACCGAAGCCCTGTCTCTTATAAACAAGGAGCTTATCCTGCGCTGGTTCGATGAGGCTTCACCTGAACCTGTTGAGCCGCAGCTGCATGCCGCCCTGCTTCCGCTGTTAGTTAACGGGGCAACGGCAGCAATCATAGAAATCGATGATCTGGAATGGAAAATGCAGGATGTCTCCGAAGAAAATGCGCGCATGATGATACGGCAAACCCAGCAATTGATCAGATCTCTGCTTGAAGGGAACAAGAGCGGAACAATGATTATAGGGTCCCGTCAGAGATTCATTATTCTGTGCAGCCTGCCACAGGAGGAGTTTCTGCAGATCATGGAGGAGCTGATCCGGAAAACCGCAGAGTCCTCGCTGTGCACAGTAACGATCGGGGTAGGCCGTTATGCCCGGATGGAAGCTGAGCTGCATGCCTCTTATAAACAGGCGCAGGCTGCACTCAGTGCGAAATGGCTGCTTGGCAAAAACCGGCTGATCCGTGATAACATGGAACCTGTGCTGCGCGGGACGCCGGGCACCGACATTGACCAGACATTAGACCAGCTTCTTGAGGCGATCATCCAGTATGATCTGGTGGCAATAGATGATCATTTATTGAAGCTGCTGATGAATGCCGGCAAGAAGGATGTCTATGATCTGATTATCCGGATCACTTCCAAGCTGCATGCGGATCTGCAGCAGCAGAACGAGAATCTGTACGAGCTGCTGCAGTGGGAATCCCATCAGCCGGAAATTCTGTTCCAGTTTGAGACGATACATGACATTGTATCCTGGATGCGGCGGAGATTCTTCGAATTGTCAGAACTGCTGTATGTTAAACGCCAGCGTCAGAAGCGCAAGCTGATTGATGAAATCATTCATTACGTGGAGGAAAATCTGGAAACGAAGATTACACTGAAGGAAGTCGCGGTCCAGTTTAACTTCACGCCGAATTATCTGGGCTATCTGTTCAAGGAAGACTACGGGATTCCGTTTATTGACTACGTCAAAGAACGCAAAATGAGCCGGGTATTAGAGCTGCTGAAGGACCCTACCCTGATGATTTATGAGATTGCCGAACGGATGGGCTACAAGAATCTGATTTATTTTAACAGGCAATTTAAGCAAATGACCGGTATGACACCGGGAGAGTACCGCAAAAAAAATAAAGTATAGCCAAATAAACGCTGCCATGGGCCATTATCGCCCGGGGCAGCGTTTTTGTATGAAGTTAAGTATATATAAATTAAATTATCGTTGGAAAAGTACTAGTATTTGTTGGCGCGCTCAATCCACAGGAGTGAAACGCTTTTTTATAATACATATATAGAGATATTGAGGAGTGGAAAGGGGATTCGAAATGAAACAGAACAAATACGGATTCTGGCACAAAGTAAAAAAGAATAGAACCTTGCTGCTTATGCTGACTCCGGCAGTTTTATTCTTCCTGGTGTTTGCATACGTGCCTATGGCCGGGATCGTACTGGCATTCAAGCAGTACAACTATAGCGGAGGTATCCTGCACAGTCCGTGGAACGGGCTTGATAACTTCAGGTTTTTCTTCGGCTCCGGTGACGCCTGGCGTGTAACCCGGAACACCGCGCTGTATAATATTGCTTTTATCATCGTTAATAACGTGCTGCAGATCTTTGCGGGCATTCTGTTATTTGAGGTTGCGGGCAAATGGTTCCGGAAGATTACGCAAACCATCCTGTTCCTGCCGTACTTCATTTCCTGGGTAGTCGTTGGAGCCATTGCCTACAACTTGTTTAACTTTGATGTGGGCACTCTGAATGTATTGCTGAAGGGACTGGGCATGCAGCCGATTGATATTTACAACACCGCATCCTATTGGCCGGTTATTCTTGTACTGGTATCTGCCTGGAAAGCACTGGGCTACGGCACCATTATGTATCTTGCGGCAATTACCAGTATTGATACTGAAATGTATGAAGCAGCCGAGATTGACGGAGCGAACATTTTCCAGCGCATTATGAAAATTACCGTTCCGAACCTGATTCCTACTGTTATTATTCTGGTGCTGCTGGCCATAGGTAACATCTTCCGCGGAGATTTCGGTATGTTCTATAACATGGTTGGTAATAATGGTCTCCTGTTCTCTAACACGGATGTTATCGATACTTTCGTATTCCGCTCACTGACCACTTCCAATGAAATTGGTATGTCTGCAGCGGCCGGATTCTACCAATCCCTGCTCGGCTTTGCGACGATTATGCTCGCGAACTACGCCGTGCGCAAATACGATAAAGATCGTGCTCTATTCTAAACAAAGGAGGCAGCTTAATGAGTTCTACTACTGTAAACGCAGATATTCAAAAAGTACGCAAGCGTACCAATGTTGACAAATTAACCTTGTCCATTATAGGATATGTAACTCTGACCATTCTCGCAATTTTTTGTATCGTGCCCTTCCTGCTGGTTATCTCTGCTTCCTTGAGTGAGGAAAGCTCAATTATCCAGAATGGATTTCAGATTATTCCGTCGACCTTCTCGACCGAAGCCTACAGGCTGCTGTTCGAATACCCGGCTGAAATGCTCCGGGCTTACGGAGTGACGATTACTGTTACTGTAATAGGTACGGTTGTGGGATTGTTTCTGACCTCCATGACTGCCTACGTGCTGTCCCGCAGAGACTTTGAATGGCGCAGCCGGTTCTCGTTCTACTTCTTCTTCACAACCCTGTTCAGCGGCGGCTTAGTGCCTTCTTACCTGCTGATCATTAACTTCCTGCAGCTTAAAGATACGCTTCTGGTATTGATTCTGCCGATGCTGATGAATGTGTTCTATATCATCGTCATGAAATCGTTCATGAGCAGTATTCCTGATGCGATCACCGAATCCGCCAAGATTGACGGCGCAGGTGACTTCCGGATTTTCATGCAGCTGATTGTTCCATTGTCCAAGCCAGCCCTTGCTACTATTGGCCTGTTTATCGCCCTGGCTTACTGGAACGACTGGTATAACGCGCTGCTCTATATCTCCAAGTCCGATCTGATGCCGCTTCAGTACTATCTCTACAAAATGCTCGGCAATATGGACGGAATGCGCAAAGCCATGATGGCTTCAGGAGCGGTTGTGAACTCGGATCTGCCGACGGAAAGCTTGAAAATGGCGATGACCATTGTAGCTACCGGCCCAATTTTGCTGGCCTATCCGTTCATTCAGAAATATTTTGTACAAGGCTTGACAATCGGTGCTGTCAAAGGATAATCCCGGGCTATCCCGGTTATCAATAGATCTCATTTCATTTACTACTTCATTAGGGGGAAACACCTGTCATGATGAACAAGAAAAAGAAACTTACTGTTACACTGGCAACAATGATGACACTGGGAACCATCCTCAGTGCATGCGGTGGCGGCAATAATGCCGCCAACACTGGTGGGGAAGCAACAAACAGCGGAGCGAATGCTGCCAATACAGCGACCGATTCCGGCGCTCCTGATACTTCCAAAGAGGTTAAGCTGAAGATGATCCTGGTCGGCGGACAGCCTGGCGACTATGACAAGGTATTCGGAGAATTGAATACCAAATTGAAAGAGAAGATCAATGCTACTGTAGAAACAGAATTCTTGGACTGGTCGGACTGGACGCAGAAGTATCCGCTGAAATTTGCGGCCAATGAGGATTTCGACCTGGTGTACACAGCGAACTGGGCCTTCTATAACGACCAGGCGCTCAAGGGCGGATTCATGGAGTTAACGGAAGATATGCTTTCCAAGTACATGCCGCAGACCTGGGCTGCTATGCCGAAGGTAAACTGGGAACAAGCCAAGGTAGACGGCAAGATCTTTATGGTTCCGAACAATAACGTGGAAGTAACAGATAAAGTGGTATTATACCGTGAAGATCTGCGCAAGAAATACAATCTTCCGGAAATCAACAGTCCTGAAAGCTACGCCAATTATTTGAAAACGGTTGCTAAGGATGAGCAGGGCGTTACAGCATTCGGAGCAAAACCTGCTGACGGCTGGAAGTTCCATGAGCTGGACCAGATCCTGCTGGAGCAGAACAACAATTTCAATCTGGTAGATGCCAACCTGCTGCCGCTGGCTTACAAGCTTGATGATGCTACAGGCCAAATCTTCAACATCTACGATACCCCTGAGTTTACTTCCCTGCTTGAATACTATAAAGATCTGGCCGACAACGGCGCATGGTCCAAGAACGTAGTCAGCAACAAAAACGATGTATGGCAGGATATCAAAGCAGGCAAGGTTTCTTCCTATGCCCACAACCTGGGTACCGTTGGTGCCAACCTGTCCGAAATGCGCCGCGATAAACCCGATGTGGAGCTGGGAATCGCTGACCTGACACCTGACAAAAAGAAAATTGCTGCAATCGCGACACAGAACGGTATGTCCATCCATGCAACCTCGGAGAATCCGGAACGTGCCCTGATGCTGATCGATCTGCTGCAGAATGACAAGGAAATTCATGACCTGACCATGTACGGAATTGCCGGAACTCACTACAATCCGGAAGGCGACGATAAGTTCTCTGCAGGTCCTGCAGCTGCCAACTACACCGGGTTCTCGAACTGGGGCTGGAATTCCCCGCTGAACCGTCAGGATGCCGCTTATCCTAAGGAAGCTGACGACATGTTCAATGCATGGCAGGCAAATGTCTACCATTTCCCGCTTGAAACGTTTGTATTTGATACCGCAAAAGTGAAAAATGAAGTAGCGAATATCGGTAATGTCATGCTGCGTTATGCGATTCCGCTGGAATACGGTTTGATCGATGACCTTGCAAAAGGTCAGGCAGATCTGATCAAACAGCTGAAATCGGCTGGCATTGACAAGGTTCAGGCTGAAATGCAGGCTCAGGTAGATGCCTTCCTGGCAGCTCAAGCAAAGTAAGATCAGTGCTTCGGGGCTGCGCCAAAGTTCGGCTTTGGCGCAGCCTTTTATATACAAGCAGAACCGGGTCGCTATCGTACATAGGTGAGCGTTATCCGTATGCTGCAGGCATTACCACATTCGGGGAGGTTGTTATGTGAAAAACAGAAAAAAGGTTCTGGCAATCATTCTCTTCATTTCAATGGTGCTGTCAACGGTATTCACCGGTTTACCCGGAAAAGCAGAAGCTTCCGCTGCACCCGGATCCTTCGCCAAAGGTGCAGATATCAGCTGGCTGCCGCAATTAGAGGCGCTTGGGTATAAATTTTATAATGATAACGGGGAAGAACAGGATCTTCTGTACATTCTGAAGGATCATGGAATTGATTCCATCCGGATCAGAGCCTGGGTTAATCCTTCAGACCATCCTTCAAACGGTCATAACAGTACAGAAGAAGTTGTTGCTTTGGCATCACGTGTAAGCGCTCTCGGTTTCCGGGTGATGATTGATTTCCACTACAGCGACAGCTGGGCGGACCCGGGGAAGCAGGTCACGCCTGCGGCATGGGCTGACGCTGATCTGGAGCAATTAAAGGTCCATGTATCGGAATATACTACCGATGTTATGAAAGCGCTGCAAGAGGCGGGGGTTACCCCGGAGTGGGTGCAAATCGGCAATGAGATCAATAACGGTATGCTGCATCCGCTGGGGAGCTACAGTAATGTTTCCAACCTGGTCCAGCTGATTCAGGCAGGGTCAAGTGCAGCCAAAGCTGTTTTTCCGGACATCAAAGTGATTATTCATAGGGCAAATGGAGCAGAAGCGGGCGTAGATCCTTTTTATGCCGGTCTTGTAGCTGCTGGTCTTAAGGATAGTGATTACGATATCATCGGATTATCTTATTATCCAGAGGCTACCTTTACCTCTTCCATTGATGAATTAAGCGAGAATATGAATAAGCTGGAGCAAAATTACGGTAAGGAAGTTATGATTGTCGAAGTCGGGGGCAATGTCTCAGAGGATGTTGACAGCGTTCACAATATGCTTGTAGCGGCGCAGAATAAACTGCATGCTGTTCCAAACCAGAAGGGAACCGGTATATTCTATTGGGAACCGACAGGGATTATGTTTGACTATCCGTTATCTGCATGGAATAAAGACGGCAGCCCAACCATTGCGATGGATGCATTTATCGACGGTGCTGTAGAAATTAACCGTTATCCGGTTCAATCCCTTACGCTGGATCAGCCTAAAACGGTGATTGAGGTCGGCGGGAATGGTAAATTATCGGCAATCCTCAGCCCTGAGAATGCTACCTACAAGGGCGTGAAATTTACCAGCTCTCAGCCTGATATTGTCAAAGTGGATCTTTACAAAGGAACGCTCTCCGGAATCTCTCCCGGAACGGCGACGGTAACAGCAGTTACCTATGACGGCGGATTTACAGCCACCAGCGAAGTTACTGTTATCCCGAGCACAAGCCTGGTTCAAAATCCCGGTTTTGAGGACGGATTGGCTTCGTGGAACCTTACAGGGGATGAAAGTGCAGTAACGATCGATAAGGACGTGTATTCCGGTTCGTCGGCATTGCACTATTACAGTCCAACACCTGCTGAATTTACTGTATCCCAGACCATCACGGGACTGGAGAACGGAGTCTATACCTTATCAGCCTGGGTCTCCGGCGGCGGCGGCGAAGAGATTTCGGAGATTTTTGCCGGCGATGCCGTGCAGAGCTTTACCAATACAGGCTGGCAAAAATGGAGTAAGCCTGTCATTAATGACATTGAAGTTACAGATGGGACGCTGACGGTCGGAGCGCATTATAAGCTTTCCGACGGACAATGGGGTAACCTTGACCATTTTGAGCTGCAAGAGAAGGATAACACTGAGTATATTACGGTGATCAATCCCGGCTTTGAGAATGTTAAGGAAGACGGCACCCCTGAAGGCTGGACCATTCCGGATACCACTCCGTTGACGGCCGGGACCGGTTATACCGGTGAAAAGTCGCTTGGATTCTGGAAGGATAGCGCGTTCACCTTTGAGGCCTATCAGGAGCTTACAGGTTTAACGGATGGAACCTACACGTTGTCGGCCTGGTCGCAGGGCGCCGGAGATGAAGTGAAGAATCAGTTATATGCTGTGAGCGGTGATCAAGCGCCGTTAACGGCCAGCTTTGCGAATAAGGGCTGGAATAAATGGAATCAGGCCGTTGTAGAAAATATCAAGGTCACGGGCGGAACGCTGAAAATAGGCGTCTCCCTGGATGCAAAAGCCGGGGATTGGGGCTCTTATGACGATTTTGTGCTGATAAAAAACAGTGAAGAGCCGGGAACAGAGCAGCCGGGTACAGATCCGGGTACTGAGGTTCCTCCGACAGATCCAGGTACAGATCCGGGCACTGAGGTTCCTCCGACAGATCCAGGTACAGATCCGGGTACACAGGTTCCACCTACAAATCCGGGAACAGATCCAGGCACGCAGGTTCCGCCTACAGAACCGGTTAATCCTTCTCCGGGAAGCATTCCGGGGAGCGCTCCGGGGGACAGCAGTACTCCGGCAGTAAGCGGTACTCCGGCAGCTGAGCCTACTGCTTCTGTCATTGACAACACAATGGTCTACAGTGTCATTATCAAGACGGCAGCAGATGCGGTTAAAGGGGTATCAACAGCCAAGCTTGATACAAGCGTGATGGGCGGTCTGCTGCAAAAAGTGAAGCAGTCTGAAGCGGCCGGACAAAGCGCAGCAGTTGAGATCAGGCTGGATAGCGCAGCAAATGTACAGGCTGTACAATTATCCGTTCCGAAGGAAGCGCTCAAACTGCTGGCTGACAGCACTACAGCGGATTTAAAGGTCGAAGCAGGACTTGCCGCCATCACCTTTGACCATAAATCGGTAACGGCCATGGGCAGTGCGGCAGCGGACAGCGAAATCAGCATTACCAAGCTTGCTGGATCAGGACTGCCGGAGAATGTCCGGAGCGTGATCGGGGACAGGGCGGTATATGATTTCTCTGTGAAAGCAGGCAATGCCGAAATTACACAATTTAACGGCGGAAAGGTAAAGATCAGTCTGCCTTATACTCCGCGTACAGGCGAGCAGACAAATGCAATTGTCGCCTACTACATTGACCCGGCTGGCAGCCTCAAGCCCGTCAGGGGAGGTTATGATGCATCAAACGGGAGGGTAAATCTTCAGACCACCCATTTGTCGCAATATGCAGCGGGATATAACGAAGTGAAATTCAGCGATGTCAGCTCAGGTCACTGGTACAGTGATGCAGTCGGTTATATGGCAGCCAGAGGGATCGCGAACGGCACAGGCGGAAGTGTCTTTGCCCCTGAGAGCAAGGTGACACGGGCTGATTTCCTGATGATGATTATGAACGCTTACGGGATCGAAGCAGATTCCGCAGTTCCCGTCAATTTCGCTGATGCAGGGAACAAATACTACTCGCCATATGTGGGTACGGCCAAGCAATTAGGATTGGTTTCCGGTACCGGAGATAACCAGTTCAAGCCGGAAGCCGTGATCAGCCGGCAGGACATGTCCGTTATTTTCTATAATATTCTGAAGCATCTGGGTGAACTGCCATCCGGCAAGACCGGCCAGAGCTACGAGAACTTTGCTGATACAGCAGCTGTATCAGGTTATGCAGCAGAATCCATGAGAGCATTAGTGGAAGCCGGAGTGATTACCGGAGACGGGAATAAGCTGGCTCCTAAGGAAAGTACTACCCGGGCTCAGGCAGTGCAGGTTATCTATAATGCTATAAAGTAAACCGGCAGTCTTGAGACGCAATAAACGTTAAACCCTATGATTAGCCATCCGGTCATTTCAGGCCGGGTGGTTCTTTTCTGTGTAAAAATCCGCAGCTTAACTCTCTGTTACAACATGGGCCGGACTCTCCTTGCTGCTGGAGACGAATTTGCGGATTCCATAATATACAAGACCTGCAGCTAACCAGCCGGCTCCGAGCATTAACGAAGCGGAATCCAGCAGGGCAATCAGATAGAGGACAAAGCCTGCACCGGACAGCGGGCAGATGAACCGGAAGAGGATATCCCGGGGCGAGCGCTGCTTCTGGCGGATCATGTAATGGGCAATGACGGACAGATTGACGAACAGGAATGCTGTCAGAGCGCCGAAGCTGACAAACTTGATGGCGGTCTCCAGGCTGATAAAGAGCGCAGATAAGGAGACAATGCTCATAAGCACGATGTTAAAAACAGGGGTGCGGAATTTGGGGTGGACGGAGGCGAACCTTTGCGGCAGCAGCGAGGTCCGGCCCATGACGAACAGCAGCCGTGTGACGGTAGTCATGGAGGAGAGCCCTTGTGACAGGATGGAGAAAATAATAACAAAGGTGAATATACCGGCCAGCAGGCTGCCTCCGAGATTCTGCATCAGCTCATATCCGGCAGAATCCACATTAACATAGGAGAAGCCGGGAGCGGTCAGCTGGATCAGATAAGCTGTAACAAAATACATTACGCCAGCAGACAGGACAATTAACAGGATGGCCCGGGGGATCGTTTTCCTCGGGTCTTTTGTTTCCTCTGCCATGGTCGTAATAGAATCAAAGCCGAGAAACGAAAAGCATACGAGTGAGGCTCCGGCCAAAATGGCGGAGAAGGGGACACCTTCCTGGGCAGCCAGAGGATTTAAATCTGCAGTAATACCGCCCTCCAGCGCTTTATAGACCAGCAGCCCGCAGAAGCCGGCGATAAACAAGATTTGCATAAATACGAAAAGCTTGCTGATATTGGCCAGCGGCTTAATGCCGATCACATTTATGATCATCACAATTAACGTCAGCAGTATGATCCAAACCGAAGAAGGAACGGCCGGGAATTGGGCATTCAGATTGACGCCAAACATAAGGACAGCAACGATGCAGGAAAATAAATAATCGAGCAGGATCGCCCAGCCGACCAGGAAGCCGAGAAACGGATTCATTGCCTTGGAGACGTACGTGTAGGCCGAGCCTGATACCGGAAAAGCCCGGGCCATCTGGCCGTAGCTGGCTGCGGTGAACAGAATGGCGATAAAGGCCAGAGCGTAGGCTGCAAGGAGCATGCCTCCTGAACTATCATGCAGCACCCCGAAGCTGGTGAAAAAAATCATCGGCGACATCCACGCAAGTCCCATAGTAACGACATGTGACAGGGATAAATCTCTCTTAAGCGTTATTGTATTTTTCATATGCTCTCCAGCTCCCTCTAGTTCCCGATTATAAACCGAATGTCATGACAGCTGACACTGTTTTTGAATGAGATGACTATAACAAGCTTTTTTTAAAGCTGTAAATAGGAACTTACGTTCTATTTTAACTATAAACCTGACATATACAATAAGTAAATCGCAAAAAGTGCTGCAATTTTTAATTTTTTTGTTGCCTTGAGCTTTTCGTTGTGTTAGAGTTTGTAACATCAAAACCGAATACAAAATGTCTTCTAGGGTTCCGGGATGTTCGCATCCGGCTGGTCCGAGAGAAGACGCACCGGAGGCTGTCAGGCCGGTGTCCACGGCGGGATAAAAGCCCGGGAGAACTTTCAAAGCGATTGCTTTGAAGCTTCTCCCGGGCTTTTTTATATTTTCATATTCAAGGAGGAGTCGTCATGCTTACATTCATCATTCAAGCCGGGGGGAAGTGGTCCGGCCGTATTGCCAAAGGGAAATCAATCACGCTGACTGCAAGCAGTGACCGTGCAAATCTGTCAACACTTCTGTTCGATGCATGGCAGCCTGCAGAACGCTATAACATGCCGGATACGCTCAAGGCACAGCATACCGCTTTTTTGACAAAAGGTAATATTCTGATGAGTGATCAGGGAAAGGTGCTTGCCTCTATAATCCGGGATTCGGTAGGCTGGCATGATCCTTTAGGCGGGTATTCGACCAGGCAGGCTACTGACGGGAAATACGGACTGACCAGCTATCAGAAGCAGCGGAATGACTGGTACCGCAGCGGCGAGGAAAATCTGATTGTAGAGCTCTACCGTAACCAATTGCTGCCGCGAGACTTGATGCCTCCGGTTAACTTTTTCTCAAAGGTGGTCTGCGAGCTTGACGGCTCTATGCATTATGTAGAGCAGCCGGCGGCTGGCCGGTCAGTGACACTCCGAACAGAAACCGATATCCTGCTCGTGTGCTCCAATACACCGAATCCGCTGGACCCGGGTTCTGACTATCCGGTTTCGTCTATCCTCATTGAGGTGACGGATGCTGAAGCTGTCAAGGAGGATGATGTCTGTGTTACCCATTGTCCCGAGAACCGGAGAGCCTTTGAGAACACCTGGAATGTACATACCTTGCTGAGAGGGGCGAATCTGTAATGACAACCTATTCTTTTGAACCGGCATTAAGCGTGCTTAATCCAGATGATGCTGTTTATGACAAGACGATTCCTGCAGGTGAAGGCTGGCTGCATGACCTGCTGCCGGGCCAGATATTGCGGATTGTGGATCTGGAGGGGAATCAGGCTGTGGACACCCTGTTATACTCCGCAGAAGATCCGGGCGACCATTACAGCGCGATCCGGACCATTGCCAATCAGCGGAATCTCTACCTGACGACGGGTTCTGTCTTACTGACCGAATCGGGACGCGGGCTTATGAAAATTACAGCAGATACATGCGGCCGGCACGATACCATCGGAGGAGCCTGCTCTGCCCAGAGCAACACCGTACGTTATTCGCATGATACGCTGCCGATGCATAACTGCCGGGATACGTTCATGCTTATGCTGTCCAGCCGCAGCGGATATTCCAAACGTGATCTCGCTCCGAACGTGAACTTCTTTATGAACGTGCCGGTAACCCCGGAGGGGGAGCTGACTTTTGCCGATGGCATTTCTGGCCCGGGACGATATGTGGAGATGACAGCTTTGGCTCCGGTCACGGTGCTGATCAGCAATTGTCCGCAGCTTAACAATCCGTGCAATGCCTACAATCCGACCCCGGCACAGGTGCTGATCTGGGATAGCAAAGGAGGAGAGGGCCATGTTTAAAAAGGTGCTGATTGCTAACCGCGGCGTCATTGCCGTACGGATCATCCGGACGCTCCGAAAAATGGGGATCGCTTCTGTAGCCGTATATACGGAGACGGACCGCGACAGCCTGCATGTGGAGCAGGCAGATGAAGCCCTGCTTATTGGTGAAGGTCCGGCCAAAACGAGCTATCTGAATGCGGAGCTAATTCTGAGCAAAGCTCTGGAAGCAGGCGTGGATGCGATTCATCCCGGTTACGGTTTCCTTAGCGAGAATGTTGCATTTGCCGAAGCGTGCAGAGAGAACGGGATTGCCTTTATCGGGCCTGACCCGGAGAACATCAGGCTGTTCGGCTTGAAGCATACGGCCAGAGCGATCGCAGAGCAGGCGGGTGTCCCGCTGCTTCCCGGAACCGGATTGATCAGCAATCTGGAGGAAGCTGTAAGGAAGGCTGCTGAAATCGGCTATCCGGTTATGCTGAAGAGTACAGCCGGCGGGGGAGGAATAGGGATGCGGATCTGTTCCGGTGAAGAGGCATTAGTAGAAGCCTTTGATTCCGTGACCAGACTTGCAGCGGAAAATTTCAATGACGGTGGTGTTTTCCTGGAAAAATATATCGCCCGTGCCCGGCATATCGAGGTGCAGATTTTCGGTGACGGCGCCGGCAATGCGGTCGCACTCGGTGAACGGGATTGCTCGGTCCAGCGCCGGAACCAGAAGATTATTGAAGAAACGCCTGCTCCGCTGCTGGCGGAGGAGACCCGCCGTTCGATGCACGAGAGTGCCAGGAAGCTGGCAGCGGAAGCCAAATACCGTAACGCCGGAACCGTAGAGTTTCTATATGATTCAGCTACAGGCCTCTACTATTTCCTCGAGGTTAATACCCGGCTGCAGGTGGAGCACGGTATTACAGAGGAAGTCTTCGGAGTGGACCTTGTGGAATGGATGGTGCTGGAGGCCGCTGGCGTGATTGGGCGGCTGCAGGAAAGAGTGAACAAGCCGCAGGGGCACAGCCTGCAGGTGCGGCTGTATGCGGAGGATTGCCATCATGATTTCAGGCCCAGTGACGGCCGGATCGACGGTGTTGTATGGCCGGAGGGCACACGGGTAGAGACCTGGATTCAGCCGGGACTGCAGGTAACCACCCTGTATGATCCGATGCTGGCGAAGCTGATCGTGCATGCGGATACCCGCAGCGAAGCTATCCAGGCTATGATTGCCAGCCTGGAGCAGCTGCGTGTGTACGGGATAACAACCAACCAGGCCTATATCGCAGCCTTCCTCGGAACGGATGATTTCTGCGGCGGCCGGGTATTTACGAATATGCTAGGCGGCTATAGTCCTGCTGAACGGGCGATAGAGGTTCTGGACGGCGGCGTTCAGACCACGGTGCAGGATTACCCCGGACGGACCGGCTACTGGGACATCGGGGTCCCGCCGTCCGGCCCGATGGATACGCTGGCGTTCCGGATGGGGAACCGGCTGCTCGGGAACAGTGAGCAGGCAGCCGGGCTTGAGATGACGCTCCGCGGCGGAAGCTACCGGTTCCGCGGAGACATCCGGTTTGTCCTGGCCGGGGCAGATATGGATGCCCGGCTGGACGGCACGCCGGTTGCGCCCTACACACCGCTGCAGGCTTCTGCCGGAGCTGTGCTGACACTCGGCGAGTCTGCACTCGGTATGCGCAGCTACCTGCTCGTCGCCGGCGGCTTCGATATGCCGCTGACGCTTGGCAGCGCCTCGACCTTTACGCTGGGCGGCTTCGGAGGTTACGGCGGCGGGGCCCTGCGCCCGGGCAGCGTGCTCCGGGTTAACCCTGGCGCTCCGCTGAACCGCCAGGAACAGGTACGGCCGCTTCCTGAAGTGTCGCAGCCGGATATTTGCCGGGAATGGGCTATCGGCGTCATCCCCGGACCGCATTGCACAGAGGAGTATCTGCTGCCGGCCTACCTGGAGCAGCTGACCGGAACCGTCTGGGAGGTACATTTCAACAGCTCCCGCACGGGAGTGAGGCTCATCGGCCCGGCTCCGCTTTGGGCCAGGGAGGACGGAGGGGACGCGGGGCTGCATCCCTCCAACATCCACGACAACGCTTATGCAATCGGGGCGCTGGATTTAACCGGCGATATGCCGATATTGCTCGGTCCCGACGGCCCGAGTCTGGGCGGCTTTGTCTGCCCGGTGACCACGGCTTCCGCAGAGCTGTGGAAGATCGGCCAGCTGCGTCCGGGGGATAAGGTCCGGTTCAAGCTGATCACTGTAGAGGAGGCCGAGCAGCTTAGGCTTGAACAGGAACTCTTTTTGAAGGAGCTTGGGGAAGAACAAAGCGGAAGCGGAGAGCTTAAGATTCCAGCGCTGCCGGAACAATCGAGCGGGCAATATATGCCGCTGCTTGCCTTTGAGGAACAGGGGCGACGCTTCAAAATAGCCATACGCTGTTCCGGAGACGAGAATATTCTCGTGGAATACGGGGACCGTGAGCTGGATTTGCTCTACCGGTTCCAGGTTTACGTGCTGATGCAGGCCGTTAAGGACAATGGCAGAATTCCGTATATTGAGATGACCCCGGGCATCCGTTCCCTGCAGATCCATCTGGACCGGACGCAGATTACGGTGAAGGAAGCAGCAGCGATTGTTCTTGATATCGACCTGGAGTTACCATCGCTGGACACCATTGAGGTGCCATCGCGCAAAGTGAAGCTTCCCTTATCCTGGGATGACCCCGCCACACGGCTGGCGATTGAACGTTACCAGCAGAACGTCAGACCGGATGCTCCCTGGTGTCCGAGCAATCTGGAATTCATCCGCCGGATGAATGGCCTTGAATCGATCGACGAGGTTGCGGAGGTTGTGTTTAATGCTTCTTATCTCGTTATGGGCCTCGGAGATGTATACCTGGGTGCGCCCGTAGCTGTGCCGCTTGACCCGCGTCATCGGCTGGTCACAACCAAATACAACCCTGCCCGCACATGGACTCCCGAGAACGCGGTCGGGATCGGCGGCGCTTATCTCTGTGTATACGGCATGGAAGGGCCGGGCGGCTATCAGTTTGTCGGACGGACGGTTCAAATGTGGAACAAGTTCAGGGAAACCGCGAATTTCGAACCCGGCAAGCCTTGGCTGCTGCGCTTTTTCGATCAGATTACCTTCTATCCCGTATCAGAGGCTGAGCTGCTGCAGATGCGGGAAGACTTCCCGCGCGGAGCCTATACGGTTGAAGTGGAAGAGACGACGTTTAATCTGGGCCAATACCTCACTTGGCTTGATTCCATTGAACAGGAAGCAGCGGAATTCCGCAGCTCGCAGCAGTCTGCCTTCCAGCAGGAGCGGGAGCTGTGGAAGGAGCTGGGGATCGCAGAGCACCTTGCTGAAGCAGAAGCGGCGGCCGGTACGGATGTTAATGTGCTTCCAGAAGGCAGCGCCGGTATTAACAGTCTGATGCCGGGAAGCGTGTGGAAGGTGATCGCCGAACCGGGTCAGCGGGTGCAGAAGGGCGAGACTATTATAATAGAAGAAAGTATGAAAATGGAGTTCCCTCAGACAGCTCCGTTTGCCGGTATTATTGCAAATGTATTTGTATCGCCGGGGGACCAGGTCCGTGCAGGAGATCTTATCGCGGCCATCTATCCGGAACAAGAGGAGGCGGCATCATGAGTATGACTAATATACCCATACAGTTAACCATCGGTGCTCTGCAAAAGGGCTACCGGAGCGGCCGTTTCACTTTATCAGAGGTTATCTCCGTCATCGTTGAACGCTCAAAAAGAGATGAGGATAAAGCAGTCTGGATCTTGCCGCCTTCGCTGGAGCGGCTCCAGCCGTATCTGGATCGTCTGCAGGAGCTGGACCCGCAGCAATTCCCTTTATGGGGAATTCCCTTCGCGGTTAAGGACAATATTGAGGTAGCGGGCTGGCCGGTGACGGCCGGCTGCCCGGATTATGCCTATGAGCCGGAGCAGCATGCAGCTGTGGTGGAACGGCTTGTTGCGGCGGGAGCCATCCCGGTGGGGAAAACCAATCTGGACCAGTTTGCCACAGGGCTCGTTGGCACGAGAAGCCCTTACGGAGCTACACATAATGCGCTCAGGCCCGAGCTGATCAGCGGCGGCTCCAGCTCAGGCTCGGCCGTAGCTGTTGCGCTTGGCCAGGCTGCGTTCGCACTGGGCACCGATACAGCCGGATCAGGCAGAATTCCGGCAGCGCTGAACGGACTGGTCGGCTACAAGCCAGCCGTCGGCGCCTGGCCTTCTGCGGGCGTCATCCCGGCCTGCCGCAGTCTGGATTGCGTTACCGTGTTCGCTCATTCGATGGAAGATGCAGAGGCTGTTGACCGGCATGTGCGCGGACACCTTCCGTCCGATCCTTATTCTGCTGACCGTCCGCTTGGGCGAGCGGTAACTCCTGAGGTATGGCTGATTCCGTCCGGGCCGCTGGAGTTCTTTGGACCCTATGCCGCCGCCTATCAGCAGGCCTGGGAGCATGCCAAGCAAAAATTGCTGAACTCCGGCCTGAACGTACAGGAAACGGATATCAGCCTCCTGCAGGAAGCGGCAGCACAGCTCTATGAAGGGCCGTGGGTCGCTGAAAGATGGGCGGATTTGGAGGCGTTTGTTGAAGATCATCCGGGTGCTGCCCTGCCAGTCACGGGACGTATTCTCCGGTCCGGCGCGAAGCCGGACTTTACCGCAGCTTCGCTGTTCCGCTCACAGCACCGGATTGCCGAGATCCGCAGTCTGGTCCACAGCATGCTTAAAGGTGCGGTGCTGGTGCTGCCGACAGCGGGCGGAACCTGGACACGCGGGCAGGTGACTGCTGATCCGGTTATAACCAACAGCAAGATGGGACTCTACACTAATCATTGCAATCTGCTTGATCTGAGTGCCGTTTCTGTTCCGGCAGGTGAGGCGGAGGAGAAGCTGCCTTTCGGCATAACACTGTTTACAGTGCCTGAGGAGGAAGCGAATCTTGGAGCGGCGGCCCGCCTGCTCTCCAGCCAGCCGGATGACATCACAGTCGCTGTCTGCGGGCTTCATATGCGCGGCATGCCGCTGGAACGGCAAATGCTTGGCCTGGGAGCCGAGTTTCTGGAGGAAGCACAAACCGCACCGTTATATCAGTTGTTTATGCTTCCAACTACACCCGCCAAGCCTGGGCTTATCCGTGTGCCTCAAGCCGGAGCTCCGATAGCATTGGAGCTGTGGAGTATGCCTGCGGCGTCCTTTGGACTATTTACGGACATGATACCGGCTCCGCTGGGTATCGGCAAGATCGAGCTGGCGGATGGACGGCACGTATCCGGATTTCTGTGCGAAGCGTATGCCATTGAACAGGCGGCGGACATTACAGCAAGCAGGGGCTGGAGAGCGGCAATAGCAGCCTCAAATGCTCAAGCACTTTGCTGAAGATATACGCATAGTTCCTCAGGTTGAGGCACACACTATCAGGGTGATTTACCAAAAAAATGATTCGTGTAAAGGATCAGGAGGCCCGGAGTGAATGTCCAATAAAAAAAGTTACTATGCATTTGAGGATCCGCGCGGCACCACAATTGAATTTCAGGCTACCAGCCTGCAGCAAGCCATGGTGATCAAAAAGAAGAGGGCGCAGGAGATGGGGATTCCCAAAGAGGCTTTTGAACTTACAAGCATCCGCAAGAAACCGAGCCAGAGCGCCTAGTTTTATTTTGAGCGGCTTCCTCATAACTAAGAATGTCATAGGACATGAACATAGTTCCTTAAGAACCCGCGCATAGCGCGGGTTTTCTATTTTTAGGGGGCTGGCTATTGACATCCTCGCTACTTAGTGATACTTTATAGTAGTACTAAGTAATACTGCATACCAGTCATACAGAATAGTAAAGGATGATTGCATTGGATAACCTGACAGAAATGCTCAAAGGCGTGCTTGAGGGCTGTGTCCTGGAAATTATAAGCCGCAAGGATACCTATGGCTACGAAATCACACGGCAGCTGAATGCCCTCGGCTTCGCGGATGTTGTGGAGGGAACGGTGTACACGATCCTGGTCCGGCTTGAAAAAAATAAGCTGGTGGAGACCACCAAGAAGCCCTCCGAGCTGGGGCCGCCGCGGAAGTTTTTCGCCATTAATGCTGCAGGGCGTGAGGAGCTGCAAAGGTTTTGGGACAAATGGGCCTTCGTATCATCAAAAATGAGCGAGTTAAAGGAGAGAGCAGAATGAATTTGTGGGAAAAGATGACCGGCAGGGATATGACTAAAGAATTCAAAGCCTTTGAATTACGGGTAAATGAGCTCCCTGCGGATTACCAGGCGGCCTGGGCAGCCATCAAGGAGCATCTATGGGCACACTCCGATTTCACCGGCCGTAATCTCATGCCGATCTTTGACGGTGTGCTTGGCCTGCTGGAAACATCGGCGGCTGACGGCCAGAGCATCGGTGAGGTTTTGGGTGATGACATCAAGGGCTTCTGCTCAGCGCTGGCCGGCGAAGAAGGGGCAAAGTCTTACCGTGACAAGTGGCGTGAGCAGCTTAACAATAACATAGCCAAAAAATTAGGCAAATAGGAGGGGTTCACATGAGTATACGGGATATGATCGAGGGCAGAAAAGAGTGGAAGGCGCATGTGGCGCGTGTTAAGGCACTTCCGCAGGATTACCAGATTGTATATAAAGAGATGCAAAAGTATCTCTTTAAAGTCGGTCCGGTGGACATGGGTGAGGGAACAGAGCTGCTCTCGGGAATTGTTGATCTGTTTGAAGAAGGTGCTTCTCTGGGAAAAGGCGTGCTTGAAGTGACCGGCAAAGATGTCGCGGCGTTCTGCGACGAGCTGATCAAGGATTCCAAAACGTACGCTGATCTTTATCAGGAGGCGGTTGACCAAAAGACAGCCAAGGCCATGAACAAGGCAACGGGTAAACTGAAGTGAAGGGGGATACCAGGATGGGAAAAGCAATTCAAGTGCAGGGTCTGCGTAAATCCTTTAAGAACACGGAGGTGTTAAAAGGAGTCGATTTTGAAGTGGAGCGGGGTGAGATCTTTGCCCTGCTCGGCAGTAACGGCGCAGGCAAGACGACGATAGTCAGAATTCTTTCAACGCTGCTCAGACAAGATGGGGGCACTGCATCCGTTAACGGCTTCGACGTGATGTCAAATCCCGGGAAGGTGCGGCAGGCAATCAGTCTGACCGGGCAATTTGCCGCCGTAGACGAGATGCTGACCGGCCGGGAAAATCTGATTATGATCGCCAGGCTGCGGCATCTGGAGCAGCCGCGTCAAGCGGCGGAGGATTTGCTGAGACGATTTGGCTTAACGGACGCTGCGGACCGCAAGCCGTCTGCCTATTCGGGCGGTATGCGCCGCAGGCTGGATATTGCACTCAGTCTTGTGGGGAAACCGCAGATTATTTTTCTGGATGAGCCAACCACCGGTCTTGACCCCGAGGCCCGGATGGAGGTCTGGAAGATCGTAAGAGAGCTTGCTGCCGGCGGTACCACAGTGTTCCTGACTACCCAATATCTTGAGGAAGCAGAGCAGCTTGCCGACAAAATCTCCATTTTGCATGAGGGCCGGATTATCGCGGGCGGTACACTGGCTGAGCTGAAGAAGCGTTTTCCGGCTGCCAAGGTTGAATATGTTGAGAAGCAGCCGACCTTAGAGGAAATCTTCCTCGCAATTACAGGAAACAAGGAGGCTATCTGATGGAGACGGCAAAAAACCATTTTTTCAGCGACATGAGTGTGATGCTTGGCCGTTCGATGCGCCATATTGTCCGCAGTATGGACACTATTCTCACCGTTTGTATTACTCCGATTGCCATGATGCTGTTGTTCGTCTATGTATTTGGCGGTGCTATAGAAACAGGGGCCGATAATTATGTTAACTACCTGCTGCCTGGAATCCTGCTTATGGCGATTGCCAGCGGTGTGGCATACGTTGCCTACAGGCTGTTCATAGATAAGCAGCGCGGCATTATCGAACGGTTCAACTCTATGCCGATTGCTCGTTCCGCCGTGCTGTGGGGACATGTACTGACCTCGGTGGTATCCAACATCCTTTCAATTGCCGTCATCATCCTCGTTGCCCTTCTTATGGGCTTCCGCTCTCCGGCAGGAATTTTGGCCTGGCTGGCTGTAGCAGGTATACTTGTGCTGTTTACGCTGGCCTTGACCTGGGTCGCAGCCATCGCCGGATTATCCGCCAAAACCGTGGAAGGCGCAAGCGCATTTTCCTATCCGCTAATCTTTCTGCCCTTCATCAGCTCAGCCTTTGTACCGACCGGTTCGATGCCCAAAGCTGTGCGTGTATTTGCTGAAAATCAGCCGGTGACCCCGATTGTCGAAGCCATCCGCAACCTGCTGTCTGACCAGCCGGTAGGCACTGACATATGGGCCGCTCTGGCGTGGTGTACCGGAATCCTGATTGTTGCCTATCTGTTTGCGGTGCGTGTGTATAGACGGAATGCGGATTAATCGCGTAATTTATATTCCCGCCATGCTTTTTCATAGTCTTGGCTTTTTATGAAATAACGGTCTTCGAAAAGATTACTTTTGTAGATGTTAAGACCAAGTTGAATCCCGTCTTCACTATCAGTTACGTTTCCCGTATCAACCAGTGTGGTCTCATCCATACTGTCATAAGTAGTTGTATAATAGTATTTGTTTCCATCAATGGTTAGCCAAGTCACCGGATCGCTATTGGACAAATGATTGCTACTGTTAACATTGTCATTTGAGCATCCAATGAAAAGAAAGCAAACAGAGATAAGAAAAAGAAGTTTCTTCATTTTATTAAGCCCTCCTTAGAGAATGTATGAATTGTACCTTTTATCAGGAGAGGAGCGAATAATAGGAAACGGCTTCCGTAATTAAAGTGGCCGGATTCAGATAACTGTCCGCTCCGTCTCCTGACTTCATAGGAATGTGTCCGGTTGAAATGAACATACTGTCAAGAGCAGTCTTGAGCAAAATAAGCTGATCCGCATTCCACTCCCGGCCGTGCAATCGTACGTAATCATCGGCTTCCTCTATTGTACAGTGACAGATTCCCTTCAGAAAAGAGCCCCATTTTATTAAATCAACCCCATGATCACCCGCGCAGAGCACGCAATCGCTGTAGCAAATCTGTTGTCCGCATGTGAGCTTTAATACTCCGTACCAGCAGCCGTAGGGTTCTGAGTGGTGCATAAAGGACGGGCGGCTGCTGAAGGCGAAGAGCTCGATACGTGACAGCCTGTTGTTAATCATGATTGTATGCCTCCGGATGAGTCTAGACCTTTAACCTTACGCTGCAGATTATGGGTTTGCTCCGCTCTGGTTATACATGCGGTTAATTCAGCTTCATTTTCACAAACAGCTGAGTGCTCAAGCCAGACGAAAACTTTCGTTTTTTGTACAATAGACAAGTGCAAGGGAAAGGTTTCGCGCGATCGCAGCACGTACCAGCCCTCAGGCGTGTTTTTCCATGGGTTTTTAAATGCGGTCATAACAGGTAATCTCTTGCGGGTCTCCCAATCCTGCTCCTGCTGTTTATTTCTGATGCTCCTATAAATATCAATAAGAATTTGTTTGTCCGAACAAGTAAGATGCACGGAAAAAGCCTTGAATTGAGCGAGCACAGCAAGCTGCGCTGCACCAAACCCGTAGCCGACAATGTATCTCTGATTATTTTCCACATACCAGAATGCACCGAAGCTGGAGTACGCAAGGCTCACCGGCTCCAGCACATCAGGATGAATTCCGAAATAATAGGTTCTATTCTCTGTCATTTTCCCTACCCCTTACAGCAATGGTTTGAAGGAATCATACGCCCGGTCTTTCTGTTTGTAAAATACTGAAATGATGCTATGGTCCGGAAATAAGGCTTAAATGACCGAAAAGTTGCTCTAAATTAAACAAAGAATGTGTTAGCTCTGCTTTTCTGGACATATCGCGTTATTTCTGGATTTTTAATGTAATCTGAACAGGGCTAAATGAATCTTAATGCTTCTTTAATTATGGGATTAGGGCTAATAAAGCGCCTTATTAAAATCAAAGTAAATCGCAGATTTTCAAAGTATCCACAACGTCTCAAATGTAATATAATACTAGCCTAGCTCATAGTTTGGTGCGTGCTCAGGGAGGTTTATATGATCAGGCTGTTAATTGTAGAGGATGAAAACAGAACCAGGGAGCTGCTGCGGAATTACATCCCCTGGGAGGAGCTTGGAATCGGCGAGGTCAGGGCAGCACGCAATGGACTTGCCGCGCTTGAACTGACGGCGGAGTGGACACCGGATATAATCATTTGTGATGTGCGCATGCCCAAGCTTAACGGTATTGACTTCAGCAAGCGCTACAGGGAGCGTAATCCGCGCTGCAAGATCATTTTTCTGAGCGGATTCTCGGATAAGGAATACTTGAAATCGGCTATTTTCTTGAAAGCGTTAACATATCTGGAAAAGCCAATCATCCTCGAAGAGGTGCAGGCGGCGGTTGAAGCAGCCGTTCAGCTGTGTACAGAGGAGAACCGGAAACAGGCGGAAGAGCTTCAACTGCAGGTAGAGGTAGACAGGAGTCTGCCCTTTCTCAGACAGGAGATGGTGCGCAAACTGATTACCCGCCCGGATTCCCCTCATGTCGGACCGGCGCTCGGCAGCCGTGAAACCTTCCTGTTACCGCTCCATGGACCATATACGGTGCTGGCTGCAGAGCTCTTCTGGAATCCCGCCGACCATCCGGAGGATCCGCATCCGGTTCAGGACTCGCTGCTGGATGCGATCAACCGTGCGGCACAGATCCTGGCTATGCATGCCATAGCAGGCTTCGATCATGCTAACCGCCTGGTGCTGATTATTCCCGGCGAATACCGTAGCTCCTACCGGAAGGGGCGTGACGCGGCAGAGAACCTGGCGGATGTTCTGCTGCGGCTTGCCGGACCGGCAATCGAACTGAAGATCGGCGTTGGCGAACCGGCTGCCTCATTATTGGATATACCGGCCGCCTACAGGCTTGCTGCAGATGCATGCTCGCTGCAATATTATTATGACCATACCAAGCTTGTCTTTGCAGATGCACTGGGCAGGCATGAGCCGCTGGATACGAACCGCGAGGAGGTCCGCCTGATGCGCGGGCAGGTGCAAAGAGGAGAGATAGAGGCTGCGAAGACTACTTTACGCCAGTGGACAGAACATGCCCGTTCGCGGATGGATCTGGATATTCTGCGGGTGAAGGATACGTACTTTCAATTCCTGCTGACGGTTCTGGAATGCGCTGCCCAGTCAGGTGTTGCAGAGCCGGCTGAGGACACCGAGCGCAGATATATGTGGAAGGAGCTGGACCGCATATCGAGCCTTAAGGGTCTGGAGCGGTATGTCCTTACTTTCCTGGACCTGCTTCAGGAACAGCCGGACGGGGAGCATGCAGCGGGGGCAAGGAAAATGCGGGAGATCATCCGGTTCATCCATTCCCATTTTCATGAAAAAGGGTTTACGATCAGGGATATCGCCGAGCATGTCCAGCTGAGTGAAACCTACTTGTGCGCCTTCTTCAAGAAGCAGCGTGGTCAGACGGTCAAGGAATTCATCACCGAGACCAAAATGAACAAAGCCAAAGAACGGCTGCGTGAGCCAAACGTGAAGCTGCTCGAGATTGCGCTGGACCTCGGATTTACAGACGCCAATTACTTTACAACCTTTTTCAAGCGTTGTGAGGGCTGTACACCGAGTGAATACAGGGAGCGTGTCATGAAATGAAGAAGAGAATCCGGTTCTCCAATCTCAGCATCCGTTACAAGCTCTTTGCGACCTATCTGCTCGTTATTGCGATTCCGTTTCTGCTGCTTCTGTTCATTCATTTAAATCTCACCCAGCAGGAGAACAAGGAAGCGGCAGTGTACTCCTCACGTAAAATGCTTGATGAAACAAAATCGTACCTGGAATACAAATCACAGGCTATTACTGAGGTGCTCAATTTTATCTCCTTCAACTCGCTGCTGCAGACAAGTGTCTCTGCCGACTCCCGGCAGTTTGATGATGTTAACCTTTGGCATATGGAGGCGCTGCAGCTATCCCGGCTCGTCAATCAGTTCCGTTATAATGAAGACATTATATCCATTCAGGTCTATATGAAGGACGGACTGGCCGGTGCTACAGAAAATACGGATTTCCTGAATATGAGAAAATATATGCAGACGTCCTGGCTGCTGCGCTTCACGGCTGCAAATGCCGCCTTTATGTGGGTGCCCTCTGCTGAAATCGACCCGGAGTCAGGCAGTGGCGAGCTGTCCATCCTGCGCAAAATCCCGAGTGCCAATAACATTAGGGAGTTTGACGGTATTGTACGGGCCAGAGTGCATGGTGATGCGATGCAGTCTGTTCTGGATCATGCGATTGTAACCCCGGGAACTTCGGCGATTTTGTTCAATGAACAGGGCCAGCTGATCAGCAGGTCGGATTCCGGCCGGAATCTGGAGTATCCGGTCCAGGAGATGATTAATCTGCTGTCAGCCGAGAAGGAGACCAGCTATTACGACGAGAATTACTCTCTTAACGGAGAGCGCCATATTCTGGGCGTGCAGCACATTCCGAATACGTCGATGACGGTGGCGCTTATTGTACCCTATACAGATATTCTGGAGTCGAGCACCAAAGCGCGCAACCGGATCATATCCATCTTTCTGCTGGTCATTCCGCTGATGCTTCCGCTTTCCTTTTTTGTGTCGGCATCGGCGACCAGACGGATCAGACAGCTGATTCTGCATGTCCGCAAGGTCAAAAACGGCAAGTTTCAGCTCGCTCCTCTTCCGGCCAGTGAAGATGAAATCGGCGAGCTTACCCATAACTTTAATATGATGGTCAATAACATGACCGGTCTGATAGAAGAGACGTATTCACTCGGCAGGGAAGTGAAGAACAAGGAACTCAATGCGCTGCAGGCGCAGATTAATCCGCATTTTCTGTACAATACACTCGATTTAATCAATGTAATGGCCATCGAGTCGGGTTCACGGGAGATCAAGCGCGTCGTGGATGAGCTTGCCGTGTTCTATAAACTGAGCCTGAGTAACGGAAAAGAGTATGTAACGCTGGAGAATGAGCTGCAGCATATAGAGGCATATGTACGGATTCAGAACATGCGCTTTGGAAACGGGATTGCCCTGGAGCTTGAGGTACCGCGTGACCTGTATGATTGCGAGCTGCCCAAGATCGTCCTCCAGCCGCTGGTGGAGAATGCCATTCTTCACGGCATTATGGAAAAGGAGGACGAAGCAGGTACAATCAGAATCACTGCCGCAGCCGATAAAGGCGACATATTCATTGAAATTACAGACGATGGAGTAGGTATGGACGCAGCAGCCTTGTCGGCTATTTTCCGGGAGAAAAGCGGAGGCGGGAGCAAAGGCGGAGGTTACGGGGTACGCAATATTGAAGAACGGCTTAAACTGTCATATGGGGCACTGTACGGGATTACATTTGCGAGCACTCCGGGAAGCGGGACCCGTGTGTCCATGCGTGTGCCTGACCGCAGAACCGGCACCGGCTCCTATTCCGCATAGCATATAACGGCAGGGCAATTTCAGCATGGGAGGGTACACATTTGAGGAGGGTAATATTCGGCAGCATATCCGTGCTGATACTGGCAGCTGTTCTGCTGGTCTGGCTGAGCGGTGCATTCAGGCACGGGGATTTGCCGGCACGGGGAATTGCGCCGGAAGCAGCTTCGGACAATCCGTACAAAAATGAAGTGAAGCTGACCGGCTACCTGATCGGCGAAGCGCCGCCGGGATTGCCGGAGGTGCTGCGTGCGCTCAATGACAAGCTGAAACAGGATATCAATGCCACGCTTGAGCTGAATTACATCGCCTGGGACCAGCTTGCCTCCAGGTATTCCCTGCTGCTTGAATCCGGAGAGAATATCGATTTTATCTTTGCTGCCGACTGGTCCTTTTACACCGCCGAAGCGTCTAGAGGAGCATTTATGCCGCTCAGTAAGGAGATGCTGCGAAGCTACATGCCCCGTCATATGGCGCTAATGCCGGAGGAAGCGTTTCAGGCCACTCTGGTGAACGGGCAGTCCTATATGATCCCTACGGCTGCACAGGAGCGCAAGATTAATCTGGCCTTATTCCGCAAGGATATAATGGCTAAGGCGGGGCTTTCGGAAATCACTGCTTTTTCTGAGATTGAACCTTATCTGGCAGAAATCAAAAAAAGCTATCCGGACATGACCCCCCTTAACCTGGATTCACAATTTGACCTGTCGACGCCTTACGGTTATTTAATGGCAGAACAGATAGGCTGGCCGGGGGCTCCCTTTGATTCCGGAGATCCGTCAGCGCAAGGCATAGTCGGCGATATGGACCGTAATTCCGGCGAACTCTGGTCCATGGTTGAGGAGCCGATGCTCAGTGTCCAGAAAAATGCGGCGCGCATCATGAAGGACTGGTACGACAAAGGGTACGTGAACAGGAATCCTTTTGCCAATCAGGTTAGGTCCAAGGAGAACTTCTGCTACGGTAAATCAGGTATAGCCTTCGGTAACTCTAACGATCTGGTACAGGTCTTTACGCTTTGCAGGGAAAAAGGAATCGAGGTGTATCCATTCCCCATGCTGTATCCGTCCGGCACCACGAGCCAATCCTCCTGGCTGAATAACGGGGTAGCCATCAGCGCGAACTCCAGGCATCCCGAGCGGGCGCTGCAGGCCCTTGATCTCATTATGCAGGAGCCATCTTATGCTTATCTGGCTTATTATGGAATTGAAGGGCTGAACTATACGATTGAGAGTGACGGCAGAATTGGTCTGCCGGAGGGCGTGAGCGCCGAGAGTAACACCTATCCCCCCGATGCCTCAGGCTTCTGGTTCGTGAATAAGGAATTATTCCCCCCGATGGCTGTATGGACAGACAGCTATGCGGAGATGAGGGAGCAGATTGACGGCTACCTGAAACCTACCACTTATCTGGGTTTTCTGTTTAATTCGGGAAACGTTAAAACCGAAATCGCCAATCTGAAAAGCATCTCGATTGAATACGCCCAGCCTATTTATATTGGAGCAGTGGAGGATGTGGATACCGCCTTTGTCAGGCTTGCCGGTCAGCTGAAAGCTGCAGGCATTGACAAAGTGAAAGCGGAGGCAGAAAAGCAGGCAGCGGCGTTTCTGCAGGGTAAACAGTAGGTTTTAAAAGAAAATCATAGCTTTACTTACTACATCCCGGAAAAGGCTTCCTTATATAATGGGTGCGAATCAGCATAATCCATTTGAGGAAGGGTGTATGTAAATGAAAAAGGACAGGCTGTTCATCATGTTTCAATGGGCTTTGGTTGTTCTGGTTACTGTATTTGCCTTCGGGCCGCTTCCGGCCAAGGCAGCAGGAGCGACGATTACTAACGACGTATTCTGGAAGGATACGGCGGGTAATCCCATTTATTCGCAGGGGGGCAATATCCTCAAGGTGGGCAATACGTACTACTGGTATGGCGTCAAATATAACGGGGCAGTTACCTACTATAACAATCCGAGCGCCAAAAACAGTGATACCAGCTTTGCTGCGGTGACCTGCTACTCCTCAACCGACCTGGTGAACTGGACGTTCCGCGGAAATGTTATAGCTGCCGGTGCCGAAAGGACAACCTGGGACCCCGACTGGCTGGGCCGGCTGGGTGTTGTCTATAACACCAATACGCAAAAGTATGTGTTAATTACCCAGTACGCCGGACCTGAGGGCAACGGTGTAGCCTTTGCCACCAGCAGCACCCCTACCGGAACGTTTGCCTTCCATCATGTCCAGACTTCCATCACCAATGTAGTTAATAATCTTCCCGGAGACCAGTCAACCTTTGTTGATGATAATGGAAAAGCATACCTGGTCTTCAGTAATGCCAACGGGCGGTCGCGTACCTATGTGTCAGAGCTGCGGGCTTCCGACTATCTGAATATTGAACCGGCAACCCAGGTGTTTCAGAGCACCTCAGGCGGACGCGAAGGCAATGCAATGTTCAAGTACAACGGCAGATATTACATCGCGTCCTCGGATCTGCATGGCTGGAACGCCTCCCACGCGTATGTCATTTCGTCTACCAGTATAACCGGGCCGTATTCGGCGGAGTCGATCATGGCCAATTCGGAAAAGGACTATTCGCATGTGTCGCAGACCGGCTTTTTCGTCCATGTACAGGGGAGTACCGGGACGACCATCCTGTTCGCCGGTGACCGCTGGAGTGACTTTGCAGGCAACGGGCTCGGCTATAACCAGTGGATGCCATTGTCTTTTAACGGAACGGAGCCTGTGCTGAACTCTCTGAGCAAATTTAATCTGGATGCCGCAGCAGGAACCTGGAGTGTTGCCGCAGGGAACAATTACATTATGAATCCGAGCTACGAGGCTGACCGGATTACGCTTAACACATTAACCGGCTGGTCCAACTGGAAAAATACCACCTCTGATCCCAATTCCAACATTTCACCCGGACGTACCGGACGTTATTCAATGACACAGTATAGTGACACCGCTTACAGTGCCAGCATGTATCAGAATATATCAGGCCTGCCTAACGGCATCTATACCTTGAAAGCCTGGGTCAAAAGCGGCGGAGGGCAGCAGGTGGCCCAGATTTTCGTCAAAAACTATGGCGGTGCCGAGAAAAATGCAGCGGTCAATACGGCGATGAACAACTGGACCGAGATTACGATTCCCAATATTGCAGTAACCAACGGGAGCGCACAGGTTGGCATATATAGTGTTGCCAATGCTGGCAACTGGCTGCGTATAGACGACTGGTCTTTAACGAAAAATTGAATATTCCAAGTAAAACAGCCGGCGGAGCATGACACCGCCGGCTGCTTTTTTGCGTGTACAATCATTTACCAGCTTAAGTTTTCGAAGGTTATCGTAGCTTTGGCTCGTTACTGGCAGGGGTGCTGCTCTTTTACAATAAAAGAGGAGAGAGGCTAACAGAAACTAGACGGAAGGTGATCAATATGAATATGAAAACCCGGCCCCAAACAGGTGCGGGAACACTGGCGGCGCCAAAGCCGGCGAGCTTACCGAAAGGGGGCTGGTTCAAGGATATACGCTCCCACTGGGTGCTGTATCTGATGTTTGCTCCCATCGCGGTATATTTTATTATCTTTGCCTATATTCCCATGGCCGGCATTGTAATGGCATTCCAGTCCTATACCGTAAAGGGCGGAATCTTTGGCAGTCCCTGGGTAGGGCTGGACAACTTCAGCTACTTTTTCCAGTCCGGCAAAGCCTGGCTCGTCACGCGTAACACAATCATTTACAATCTTGCCTTTTTAACCTGCTATACCTTTTTCTCGATACTGGCTGCGGTCGTCATCTCGGAAATCCGGCTGAAATGGTTCAAGAAGCTGTCCCAGACATTTATGTTTCTGCCGTACTTTATTTCATGGGTGACCGTATCGGCCTTTGTCTACAATTTCCTGAATTATGAATACGGCATCGTTAACCGGATATTCGCCTCCTTCCATCTGGAAGCCATTGATATTTATTCGACGACCTGGTACTGGTATCTCATTCTGCCGTTCCTGTATGTATGGAAATGGGTTGGCTATGGCAGTGTGCTGTATCTGGCGGCCATCGTCGGTATTGATCAGGAAATCTATGAAGCAGCTACTATTGACGGAGCTACCAAATTTCAGAAAATAACGAGAATTACCCTGCCGCTCCTGAAGCCGACCATGATTATTCTGCTGCTGCTCGGACTGGGCCGAATCATGCGCGGGGAGTTCGATATGTTCTATCAGCTGATCGGAAACAACGGGCTGCTGATGGATGCGACGGATATTATTGATACGCTGGCGTTCCGCTCGCTGATGGGTACGGCCGATTTCGGAATGGCTTCCTCCGTCGGGTTCTACCAGTCCGTGCTGACGCTGATCATTATCCTTGGCGCCAACTGGATGGTACGCAGGTACGACAAAGATCAGGCCTTGTTCTAATCCTTACATTATCAATAAAAGCAGGTGATAACCATGGACAGCAACACCGCTAACCCTAAGCTGAATTCTGCACCGCTATACACTGTCATTGCTTACATCATTGTTGCACTCATCGCATTAATCTGTGTACTGCCGTTTATCGTGCTAGTCTCGGGGGCATTTTCATCCGAAAGCGCCATTCTGAAGGAAGGCTACTGGTTCTGGCCGCGTGACTTCTCCCTGGAAGCGTTCACGTATATTTTTCGCTATCCTGAGGATTTATTAAACGGTTATAAAGTCTCGATCATTGTTACGGTGGTTGGAACCGCACTCTCCCTGTTCATCTCTATGATGGCCGCCTATGTCCTGTCGCGCAAAGACCTGAAGCACCGCAATGCATTGTCCTTCTTCCTGTTCTTTACCACGCTGTTCAACGGGGGACTAGCCCCGTATTATATCTGGCTGAGCCGTAATCTTCATTTAACCAATACGTATGCTGTGCTGATTCTGGCTCCGATGTTCAATGTGATGTACATCCTGATTCTGCGCAGCTTTATCCGAGGATCCGTACCGGAGCCGCTGGTAGAATCGGCCAAGATTGACGGAGCCGGAGACTTCCGGATCTTCCTGAAGATTGTGCTGCCGCTGACGAAGCCGGCGCTTGCTTCGATCGGTGTGTTTACGGCGCTGGCTTACTGGAATGACTGGTGGACCGCGATGATGTTCACGAACAAAGACAACTTAATTCCGCTTCAATATCTGCTGTACAAGATGTTGTCTTCCATTAACCTGTCCGCTGCGATGTCCCAGCATGTGTCCAATCTGGATATGCCGAAGGAAACCTTCAAGCTGGCAATGACTGTGATCGCGACCGGTCCGATTGTGCTGATCTTTCCGTTTGTGCAGAAGTACTTCGTAAGCGGTATCACCATCGGTGCCGTCAAGGGCTGATATAGGTTCCGCCGGACGGCGGAATGTATATAGATTTAGTCATCAGATATAAGGGAGGCCAGATTTATGATGGGTTTGATGGGTTTCAAGAAAAGAAATCTAGTGGTATTAAGTGCGGCAATGCTGTTGACTACGGTTCTTGCAGGTTGCGGCGGAAACAGCAACAGCCCGCAGAATGCAGCAACCAATGCTCCGGCGGAAGCGGCTACAGCGTCACCGGCGGCAGAGAGCGGCAAGCCGGACAATTCCAAGGAAGTGAAACTTACGGGCTATCTGCTCGGCGAAGCGCCAAAAGGCATGCCTGAGGTAATGAAGGCTGTAAATGAGAAGCTGAAGAAGGATATCAATGCTACTCTGGAGATCAGCTATATCGGCTGGGGGGACGTAGCCTCCAAATATCCGCTGATCCTTGCTTCCGGCCAGGATGTGGACTTTGTATTCGCGGCAGACTGGAACTTCTATGTGTCAGAAGCGAACAAAGGCTCTTTTCTTGAGCTGAATGAAGAGATGATCAAGACCAACATGCCCAAGTACCATGCCAATCAGGACCCGGCTGCCTATAAAGCGGCGGAGGTCAACGGCAAGCAGTATATGATTCCGACCACCACGCCGGACCGCAAGGTAAATGTAATTGTGCTGCGCAAGGATATTATGGATAAAGCCGGACTGACGAATCCGTCCCGGATCTCCGAGCTGACCCCGTATTTCGAAGCGGTGAAACAGAATTATCCCGATATGATTCCGCTTAACCTGGATTCCCAGTATGATCTGCCGACGCCGTTCGGTGCTTTGGCCAGCGAGAAGTTCGCTTACCCGGGTGCGCCGATTGATTCCGGTGATCCATCATCCGTCGGATTGTTTACGGACAACGAGGACCCTGAAGGTAAAATTCTCAGCATTACAGACGAGCCTGTGAAAGGTGCCTTCAAATATGCTGCGGATATCATGAAGCAATGGTACGATGCCGGTTATGTGAACAAGAATCCGTACTCGAACAAGGTGCGCTCCAAGGATAATTTTATTGAGGGTAAAGCGGGTGTTGCTTTCGGCAACTCCATTGACATCCAGGCTACCCTTGCCGCTGCAGCAGATAAAGGCATTGAAACCTACGTCATGCCTGTGCTCTCTCCGACAGGCCATGCCCCTACCAGCAGCTGGCTGAACAATGGTGTTGCCATCGCTGCCAACTCGGCCAATCCCGAGCGTGCCCTACAGGCGCTGGATCTGATTATGCAGGACGAATCCTATGTGTACTTGACGTACTATGGAATTGAAGGCAAAAACTACGCCGTAACCGCAGACGGCAAGCTTACCTTGCCGGAAGGTATTACACCGGAAACGAATACCTATCCTGCGGATGCGGCCGGGTTCTGGTTCGTCAACAAGGATTATTTTAAACCAAGCGTCTCATGGACGGATTCTTACATCGAGCTAAACAATAAGATTAAAGACATGCTTGCCCCGGCAACCTATCTGGGCTTCTCCTTTAATTCGGAGAAGGTAAAATCGGAAATCGCCAACCTCAAAAATGTATCCTCCCAGTATTATCTGCCGATTACAATCGGCTCTGTAAAGGACGTGGACAAAGCGTTCGCCACACTGAATGACAAGCTGAAATCAGCGGGCATCGAGAAGGTAAGGGCAGAAGTGGAAGCGCAGACAAAGGCTTTCCTTGCCAAGTAAGGAAACGGGATGAATACACCAACCAACCCGGTTACCATCACTGCGGCAGCCTACAAAGGCTTCGAATCAGTCGTAATCGAAAGCGCTCAGATCAGGCTGGAAACCGTGCCGGAGATTGGCGGAAAGCTGGTCTCGCTCATCTACAAGCCGGCTGGAAAGGAATGGCTGCTTGATTCCGGCTTGCGCTTGGTGCGCAAGCCGGAGTACGGCACTTCCTTTGGTGAATGGGATATGAGCGGCTGGGACGAGTGTTTCCCGACGATAAACAGCTGTCACTGGGATGAAGATGGAACAGCTGAAATATCCGATCACGGGGAGATATGGCCGCTGCCGTGGGATTGCAGGATCAGCGCGGGTTCCATTGTCAGCTCGGTCCGCAACCCGCGGTTTCCGTTCCGGTTCACCAGGGCCGTCTCTTGTCCTTCGGCTGAGCGTGTCCGGTTCGATTACAAGGTTGACAACCTGGGTGAGAGGCCTATGCCGTTTCTATGGGTACCTCACCCGCAGTTCGCCATTACTGAGCCAACGAGGGTTGTTATTCCTCAGTCCATGAAAGAGATGCTGTGTGTGTACGGAGGCCATAGCCTAAACACCGGGGAGTTTTACCCTTGGGATCAGCTGTCGCTGATTGCTCCGGAAGTGACCGGGGACGGTAAAAAGCTGTATTACCCGGACAAAGCAGAGCAAGGCTGCTCCGGTTTATACGGTGAGCACAGCGGTGATTTCCTGTGTCTCAGGGTACCGCCGGACAAAGTTCCTTATCTTGGCGTTTGGGTGGATGAGGGCATGTTCAACGACCGGGTTACCTGTGCGCTTGAGCCGGGCATCGGCTATTATGATTCCCTGGACACGGCAATCAGCAACGGGACCGCCGGGCTGATTCCGCCGCATTCTTTCTTTTCCTGGCATATGGAGCTGACTTTGGGCAACGGGATGGACAATCTGACGAAACTCTATAAATAAAACATAAAAGCCCCGGTCAAATTGTGCTGACCGGGGCCTTCTGATGCTATACAGCTTTTAGATAAACAGATTATGGTTTGCCGAAGCCGCCGCACCCAGATAATAACCGACTCCGCCGATTTTGATCCCGTCCATCAGCTCCTCCTGCCGGATTCCCATAACATCCATAGACATCTGGCAGGCCACCATTTCAACGCCCTGTGCGGCTGCGCTTTGAATGAGCTCTTCCAGGGAGGCAACATTATTGCCCGACATGATGCTGCGGATCAGCTTCGGACCCGCACCGAGCATATTCATTCTGGATAAGCCAAGCTTGCGGCTGCTTCCCGGCAGCATCAGGTCAAACATTCTGCCCAGCATTGTTTTCGGCACCTTCTGCGTCTGAGGCTTGCGAATGACGCTTAGTCCCCAGAAGGTGAAAAACATCGTTACTTTGCGGCCGCTGGCAGCTGCGCCGTTGGCGATGATAAAAGAGGCGATGGCTTTATCCAGATCACCGCTGAAGACAACCATGGTACTTGCAGGTGCAGCAGCAGCAACATCTGAAGAAGGGGGAGTGGAGGGCATTTGTTTGGCAATTACCGCCTCAATAATGCCGCCTTTCCCCCGGTCCAGCTGAAGCAGCTGAGAGCCGGACATGGCCGCCCATGCCTTCACATCCTCATAGAATCCCGGATCAGATGCTTGGACACGGAGAGTCTGGCCTGCAGCAAGCTGATCCATGGTCTGCTTTACTTGCATTAACGGGCCGGGACAGCTTAATCCGCATACGTTTAAATCATTGTCTATCTGAATGGCAGGCATGCTTTCACCAGAAGATTGACTGTTGTTCTTCTGCTCTGTTCCGCTTCTGCCGTTCGCTCCGGAGAAGGGAACAGGCTTAAACTGCGACTCCCGGTAGGTTTTGTATCCGCCGCTGAGATTTTTTACCTGATAACCATGCTGACGCAGAATTTGGGCAGCTGTATATCCGCGCAGGCCAACCTGGCAATAGACCCAGATTTCTTTGGAAGGATCCAGCTCATGCATCCGTTCCCGGAGCTCATCTACCGGTATGGACAACGAATCCGGGATATGCCCGTTCTGATGCTCCAGCGCACTGCGCACATCCAGAAGTATTGTCTGATCAGGCTCACGCGCATCAAGCTGATCATACGTGAAAAGCTGAACACGGCCAGCTGTATGATTTTCTGCCGCGTAACCCGCCATATTGACGGGGTCTTTTGCAGAAGAATAAGGAGGGGCATAACACAGCTCAAGCTCTGCCAGGTCACTGATATGACCGCCAAAATGAATCGCTGTGGCTATCGCATCAATCCGCTTATCAACCCCGTCATAGCCGACTGCCTGTGCCCCAAGAATTTTACCTTCCGGCGTATACAGCAGTTTAAGTGTTATCGGACTTGCGCCGGGATAGTATGATGCATGTGACCCGGGGTGGACGATGACAGACTGATAGCTGACGCCAAGACGTTTCAATGTCTTCTCATTACTGCCTGTTGAGGCTCCAGTCAATCCGAACACCTTAATAATCGATGAGCCCTGCGTTCCTTTATAAACGGAAGGGAGTCCGGCGATCCGGTCTGCGATGATCCGGCCTTGTTTGTTGGCAGGACCGGCAAGCGGAACAGCGGTTTTGGTGCCATGAACGTAATCCGTAACCTCGATGGCATCGCCTGCAGCATAGATATGCGGGATATTGGTTTCCAGCGTTTCATCCACGAGGATGTGTCCGCGTGCGCCCAGCGCGACACCGCTGCCGCGCAGGAAAGCCGTATCCGGCGTAACTCCGATTGCCAGAATGACCAGATCAGCAGTCAGCATGCGGCCGCCGGCAAGCTCTACGCCAATACCTTGAGTAAGGGAACGAAAGCCCTGAACCCGCTCTGAAAACAGCAGATTTATGCCATGCTGTTCCATTTCCCGGGCAATGGATGCTGCCAGCTCGGGATCAAATGGTGCCAGCAGCTGCCCGTTTCCTTCAACCAGCGTCACCGCTAATCCGGCTTCCTTTAAATTCTCGGCCATTTCAACACCGATGAATCCGCCGCCGATTACAATGGAATACTGGTTGTTATGAGAAGTAATTAGCTCTTTGATACGGTCAATATCCGGAATATTGCGGACGGTATGAATGAGCGGAAGGTCTTTTCCGGGCAAATCGGGAATGATGGGCCGGGCACCCGGTGACAGGATCAGCTCATCATAGCTTTCTTCATACAGCCCCCGTTCCTCGCTCTGAACTTGAACCATACGTTTGACAGGGTCAACGGCTATAACTTCGCTCTGTATCCGGACATCGATCCGGAAACGGTCTGCCATGCCTTTAGGGGTCTGAACCAGCAGGCGTTCGCGGTCAGCAATGGTACCGCCAATATAATAGGGTAAGCCGCAATTGGCAAACGAGATGTAGGGGCCTTTTTCAAAAAGAATAATGTCAGCATGCTCATCGAGACGGCGCAGGCGGGCTGCGGCGGAGGCACCTCCGGCAACTCCGCCCACAATCAATACTTTCTTGCTCATGATTCACAATCTTCCTCTCCGAATAGAATAGGTATCATTTGTTCAATCCGCTGATCAGCAAGTACGTAGTTCACTTCCAGGCCATTGCGCTCGGTCGCAACAATGCCGGCACTGCGCAGCTTCTGCAGATGCTGGGAAACGGTCGATTGCGGAAGGTCCAGGCACTCCTGCATATAGGATACATTGCATTTCTTCTTGCGCATCAGGCCGCGGACAATGCACAGCCGGACAGGGTGGGACAAGGCTTTTAATAATTCTGCCAGTTCGTTATATTGCTTGGAATCACTATGTTGAAAAGCGGTATTATTCATGGTATTCCTCCCGGAAGGTTATATCCTTATATTCGAATATTACGATATAGTTGGTGCAAAGTCAAACTCTTTTGAAAATTAGACTTTGCCCTAACCAACAGCTGCCGGTTGATCAGATCTCCAAATCCTGAAGAAGCTGTAGTGCCGCGCCGGTCATAACGCTTTCTTCTCTAAGGATACCGGGGGTAAATATAGGCTTGTAGCTTGAAGAGTCATATATATTTTTCCGTGCCACGTTAACCGCCGTTTCATAGACTACGGGATCAGCATTAATAAGTGCCCCGCCGACAATCACATACTGGGGAAGAACCGTATTGATCATATTGGCCAGGCCAATTCCCAGATAGGAAGCTGTTTCAAGGAACATCTCCCGTACAAAAGTGTCCTTACGTTCCAGAGCCTCCAGCAGGGTAGAAAAGGTGATATGTTCAGGCGCAACAGACGGCAGGGAGCTTTCGCGGCCGATTCTAAGCTGGGACTGGACGCGTTCCTCCAGTGAAGGCAGGGATACATAAGCTTCCAGGGCACCGTAATTCCCTTTATCCCCGAGTCGCCGTCCGCCTGTCTTGATGATCATCTGGCCGATAGCTCCTTCCGTATCACCAGTTCCCCGGATAATCTGTCCTCCGGACATAATAGAAGACCTTATGTTAACCCCTGCGTGTACATAGAGCATATTCTTGCAGGCTTCATCCCGCAGTGCCCAATGCTCGGCCAGCAGCGCTGTGTTAGCCCCGTTATCAAGCTTGACCGGAACCCGCAGCCGTTCTTCAAAGAGTCTGCATACAGGAACATTGCTCCAGGCATCTGATAAAAAGTATTCCGGCTTCAGAATAATCCCCGTTTGCGCATCCAGCGGGCCGACTGCCCCGATTCCCAAACCGAGTAACTGTTCATATTGTATATTATGCTTTTGCAGCATGGCATCCGTTTCTTGTCCTACAAGTTCAATTAGACGTTCAGGCGAAAGCTCAGGACCCATCTCCCAGCGCACAAAGGATAAGCAGTTAAGCTGAAGATCGAACAAGCCAAGGGAGGAACTGATCCGCGAGATATCAAGTCCCAGAAGATAGCGGTATGAAGGGTTGGCCTGAAAAAGAACGGGCTTTCGTCCGCCGGTTGATGTACCCAGCCCCGAAACAAGGATCAGCCCCTGCGCGAGCAGCTCTTCGAGAATCCGGGTCATACTGCTGCTTGTAATGGAGAAATGCTCGAGTAAATCGGCTTTGGAGACGGTTCCCAGATAGGCGATCCGGTTATAGATTTGCTTTTTGATTGAAAAAAAGGAAGGGTTAGGCATCAATATCTGCTCCATTTCCAAGTGGATAGGTCGGGATATGCCCAGTATATCGGATAAAAGGAGTTTTATCCAGTTATTGATATAGGAATAATGAAGTTAATTTCATTTTGGATGAAAGTTAGTAGATTTTCACGGAGAATAACCAATGTTTGTGCTGGAAATCAGAATGTTAACAAGAAAAACACAATGATATGGGCATACTTTTTACCAAAATGGAATTAACATGGTATACTTTTAAAGTCTGAACAGGTAAACGGGGCAATATGGGTACGGAGGTTTGCAATGGAAGTGCGGAAAAAGAAAGAGTTTAAAGTTCTGCTGCAGTTATTTACTATTTTTTTTAAGCTGGGGCCTTCGACCTTCGGGGGCGGGTATGCCATGATTGCAGCTATCGAGCGGGAAATCGTGAATAAAAAGGCCTGGCTGAAGCCGGGTGAGATCGGGGATATGGTTTCGGTCGCAGGTTCAGCACCTGGTGGGGTTGCGGTAAACTCGGCTGCTTTTGTAGGGTATAAGCTGGCCGGTGTCCTGGGGGCCTCGTTGCGGTATTCGCCATTACGCTGCCGACCTTTCTGATTGTGCTCATTCTGAGCATTTTAGGTATGCTGTTCCAGGATGTGCCCAAAGTGCAGGCTGCACTTAAAGGCGTTCATGCTGCGGTTGTCGCGTTGATTATTGTGGCCGCTTATAAAATAGGCAAGGCGTCGATCATGGATATCCCTACGATGCTGATTGCCTGTATCAGTGTGCTGCTGCTGCTGTTCACCCCGCTGCATTCCTTATATCTTATTCTGGGAGGACCTGTTGCAGGAGTCGCTATTATAGCCGTCAAAAAGGTGCTTGGTCTTTCAGCCCAAACAGAAAAGCAGGTCAAGGACCAGCAGGCGGAATTGAATTATCTTGAATATTACATCTGAAGGTGCTGGTAGTATGTTATGGGAATTATTTGTTATGTTCCTTAAGGTTGGACTGATCTCATTTGGCGGCGGGTATGCCGTAATCACGCTGATTCAACGCGAAATAGCAGATAAAGGATGGATTACCACAGGGCAATTCCAGGAGCTTGTTGCCTTGGCAGGAATGGCTCCGGGCTCCATAGCGACCAATACAGCCACACTGATCGGCTATTCGCAAATGGGGATTATAGGCGGAATCGTTTCTACGATTGGCATAATCCTGCCTTCACTGCTCATTGTTATTTTGTTTACAGCCTTTTTTCTTAGGATGCAGAGCAAGAAATGGGTGCGTTCCTCTTTCTACGGATTACGTCCCATCATTACGGGGCTTATTGTATATGCCGCAATTCATTTCGGTTTGGGGAGCGCAGAGACGTCCTGGCTGAGCTGGCAGAGCTTCGGGATGCTGCTGATTTGTGTGGCAAGTCTTATTGCGGTAATCCGGTATAAAATCCATCCATTTGCGGTGATTCTCTTGTCGGCGGTAGGCGGAATTGTTTTATTCTAAAAAAACAAGGAGGTGACACCGGCATGCTGAATCCGGTTGCCTTTTCCATTGGGCCGGTGCCTGTCCACTGGTACGGTATCATTATCGGGGTAGGTACTGTGGAAGGAGTGCGTACAGACAGCCTGTCCTTTGCCGGACCCGATTGGCTTGCAGCTCTATTAAAAGCCGCATGGAGCCCGGCAGCGTTCCTGGGCTGGGGCACAATGCAGGCCGAAGAAAATATCCGGACCTCCCAGCTGCTGGCTGTTCTCATTCTTTTGGCCGCAGCCGCCGTTATTATCGTTAGACGAATCCGGAAAACAGCGGTGCCGTATAGCTCGGATATTGAGTGGAATAAATATACTGAAGGCATTACCAAGTGAGATTTCCCGCAGATCATGTTTTGTGTTAACACAAATTCATACACAGTTCATACAGCAGCCGGACATACAAAGCCGGCTGCTGTATTTGTATTGAAATCTTTAGGACATAGCAGGAATTGGTTCGCGAGATACTGTGACTTTTTTCATAATTCTATTACAGGATTCGACCCGGTTCTCTGCCACAGTCTAGGCCAAAAGTATAATTTTGCAGCACTTTACATATTTCTGGGTTTTTCTTGATTCTTGCATGCTAGCATATAAGACGACAAACGGTGGACAATTATGGAAAAGGACGCCGATTTATATCCTAAGGAGGCAGGACATGAAGGAGAAGCATTCAGGTTGGAAAAAGAAGCTGCTTAACGGCACGCTGGCTGCAGCGGTAGCTGTGCCGCTGCAATTGTTCGCATTCGGGGCCGGACAGGCAGCATACGCTGACGGGCCGACCGATCCCGCACCGTTCATTGAAGCGAAAGTAGTCAATGAGCATGCGGGCCAGAAAATTCTGTTCGACAATACCCACGCCCAGACTGCAGGAGCAGCTGACTGGGTAATCGACGGGGCTTTTTCCGACTTTGGCAATGCACTGGCCCAGGAAGGTTATTACGTCAAGGAGCTTCGCAAGACGACTCCGATCACGTCCAGTGATCTTTCCGGCTATGATGTCTTCATCGTGGCCGAAGCCAATGTTCCATACAAAGCCAGCGAGCAGGCAGCGATGGCGGAATATGTAGAGAATGGCGGCAGCATCTTCTTCATCGGCGACCACTATAACGCAGACCGGAACAAGAACCGGTGGGACGGCAACGAATCCTTCAACGGCTACCGCCGCGGTGCCTGGGACAACCCGTCCAAGGGCATGAACACCGAAGAAGCCGATTCCGCTGCAATGCAGGGCGTAATCAGCTCCGACTGGCTGGCGGATGAGTTCGGCGTACGGTTCCGTTACAACGCACTCGGCGATATGACAGCGAACAATATCGTGGCTCCGGAACAGGCATTTGGCATTACAACAGGCGTTTCTGGAGTAGCTATGCATGCCGGCTCCACGCTGGCGATCCTTGACCCGGCCCGGGCGAAGGGCATCGTCTATCTGCCGAAGACAAGCGCTGCCTGGGGCAACGCTGTAGACCAGGGCGTTTACAACGGCGGCGGCGTAGCGGAAGGCCCATACGTGGCTGTTGCCAAAAAAGGCGCGGGCAAAGCTGCTTTTATCGGTGACTCCTCTCCGGTAGAGGATATAACGCCGAAATATCTGCGTGAGGATACCGGTGCCAAAAAAACAACATACGACGGCTTCAAAGAGGCTGACGATGCTGAGCTTCTGGTGAACACCGTTAACTGGCTTGCAGAGCAGGAGAGCTATACGGACTTCACCCAGGTCAGCGGCCTGACGCTGGATCAGCCGACCCAGCTGCTGCCGTTCGAAGAGCCGGCGCTGTCCACCGAGCCGCAGCCTGAGCCGTGGGCTGCGCCGAATGCCGGCTACAAATGGTATGACCGCAGCACCTACAAGGCCGGTTCCTACGGCGGACCGGCGTCTGCTGCCAATGCGGAGTACAAATTAACGCATCAGGCTGTGCTGCCGAATGCACAGAACTTCCAGATCCGTGTCAGTGCGGATAATATACCTGCCGGCACCAGCGTATCCGGCTTTCAGCTGGGCATCTACCAGGTGAGCGGCGGGGCGCAGATTGCCAAGATCCAGAACAGCGACGGCACCTGGCCGGCAAGCTACGGCTACAGCTCAAATTTCAGCCTGACGGCAGACCTGAATGGCCATGCCTATAAGGATCTGACTGTGCAGATCAAGCCGGGCACTACAGCGGCCTCCAATCTGCGGTTGCGCCAAAACGGCACGAACCTGATCACCCAGGCGGTAACGCTCGGCAACGTACCGGCAGAGCCGCTGCCGTCCGAGGAAGATCCGATTCCGGCAGCCGTATCTATCTCCGAAGCCCGGGCCAAAACAGCCGGCAGCCTGGTGACGGTAGAGGGGGTTGTAACGACCGAACCGGGTATCTTCGGCGGCCAGGCCTTTTACCTGCAGGATGAGACCGGCGGACTGTATGTCTACCAGAGCCAAAGCGGCTTTCATGCCGGTGACACGGTTAAGGTAACGGCAGCTACAGCACTGTACAATACCGAGCTGGAGCTGACTGAGATTGTAAAGATTGAAAAGACCGGCACGGCTGCCCTGCCTGAGCCAGTCACTGCATCGGCGGTAAGCGACAGCAATCAGGGTCAGCTGATCAATCTTAATAATGTGGAAGTGAAGAATATAATCACTGCTGCTCCAAGCGGTTCCTTTGAATTCGATGCTATTGCCGGTGACGGGACAAGCAATCACATCCGGGTAGACGTGCGGACAGGCATTACGCAGGACAGCTTCCCTTATACGGAAGGACAGAAGCTGAATATTACGGGCGTTGCCGCGATTTTTAAGGGCGCCTTCCAGCTCAAGCCGAGAAGCCTCGCAGACTTCAGCGCCGTGCTAGAGGAGGCCGCTCCGGTATCAACAGCGAAGCTGTCCGCAGAGCCAAACGCTGCCGGCTGGCTGAACAAGCCAGTTGAAGTGAGCCTCAAGGCTGATTCCGATGCAGCTAAAATTTATTACTCGCTGAACAGCGGCGCAGAAGCCTTGTACAGCACACCGGTGGCCGTGAGTGAAGACGGCCGGCATACGCTGGCTTACCATTCGGTTTCGGCTAAGGGGAAGGCTGAAGAAGCGAAGACACTGAACGTTAATGTTGACACTGCTCCGCCGGCAGCGGAGCTGAAGGAGTCCGGCCATGCCGTTGGCGATGTGACAGTGGAAGCGCAGCTGAAATTTGAGCTGGCTGCTGAAGACAAGCTCTCCGGTATTGCTTCCAATCAGCTACTGCTGGATGGACAGCCTGTTGCTGAAGGGCAGACTCTCAGCGCCGCAGGGTTGGGTGCCGGGTCCCATACAGTCAAATATATCGTAGCCGATGCAGCGGGTAACATTGCCGAGAAGAGCTACACATTCCAGATTACAAGCGGAGCGGTTCTTGCAACCGACAAGCCTGGACAGGCTGTGCTGTCCTCGAACAGCGGCCACAGCAGCGGGCTGAGTGACGGTAACTTTACCGTAACGATGAATCTGTGGTGGGGCAATAACGCTACAAGCTACAAGCTTTACGAGAATGGCGCGCTGATTGACTCCAAGCAGCTCAAGGATGCCTCCCCGTCTGCCCAGACATCCAGCACAGTCGTTCAAGGCAAAGCAAATGGAACCTACGTATACACAGCAGAGCTGACCAATAAGTTCGGCACCACCAAGAGCCAGCCGCTCACGGTGACGATCCGTGACGCTGCTCCGGGCAAGCCGGTATTGGCCCACGACAACTGGGACGGAGACGGCTCTTATAAAGTAACAATGAATCTGTGGTGGGGCACTAACGCTACAGAGTACCGTCTGTATGAGAACGGTAAGCTGATCGACACGCAGGCGCTGAATGCTAACACGCCTGCAGCACAGAGCGCTGTCACTTCCGTCAGCGGCCGCGCTTCCGGGGAGTATGAATACCGGGCAGAGCTGGTTAATGCAGCGGGCGAGACCGTAAGTGACATTATTAAGGTAACCGTCAGCAAGTAATAAGCTGGGTGGTGTTAGAGGAGCAGCCGATGAGCCGGCTGCTCTTTTTTTGCGTTGGCGGGACCGAATGGATGTTATATTTGTAGATTGTTAAACACGATAATTAAAATTTTACACAACCCTGATCCCCGCTTAATAAAACCCTCGTATACTTTTGGAAGTGTCGAAAATTGGAATTACGAGATTTAATAGACGATAGCGGGGAGTGTGCATCTTTGAAAAGTCAACCAAGACGTAAACGGTTAATCTCAGGCGTAATTGCCGGTACTCTGATGATGGGGGCTGTAACCCCGGGCAGTTATGCTGCCGGGCTGGAGGAGCTGAAGGATCAGCAGACGGCTAATATTCTTGATACGATCAGTGCAGAACCTGGTGCGCAAGAGCCGGGAGCAACAGCATCGGTCACTGCAGCAGTATATGCAGATCCCGTACAGGCGGGCGGGCTGCTGATTACCGAGCTGGTGCCGGATACAGTCAACTTCAACAAGGCAGATGCCTATGAATTCGTTGAAGTGTACAACAATACCGACAGCGCAGTGAATTTCAAGGATTATTATTTCTTCTATAATAATAGCAATAACTGGAAGTATGATCAGGACGCCGTGATTCCCGCCCACAGCAGTATTGTCTTTTGGGTAATGAACGGGAAGAATGAGGAGCTTACAGCAGATCAGTTTAACACTAATTTTAATGTGGCATTGCAGGAAGGCGTGAATTTGTTCCGGATCAATGGCGGGGGCGGAATGGCTAACGCTGACACACGCAATCTGCAAATCCGCTCCCGGGCGAATGATAAAACGATCATATCCGCTACATATCAGAAAGAGCAGGTCAAAGAGAACAAGGGCATTATTTTTGCCTACCCGTCAGCGGGCGGAACGGGTATGACCCTGCTGCCGGAATCCGGCACTATTGATGCTACACCGGGTATGATTATCCCTAGCCAGCTTCCCGATAAAAATGTGCCGGGTGAAGAGCAGAAGCCGGTAATCAAGCATGTTCCGGCGGCAAGCACCGATCCGGCCGATCTGGAGATTCAGGCAACGGTCAGCAATCTGCAGACTGATGGCGATGCGGCTGCTCCGGCAGTAGAGCTTCTGTACCGGACAGAATCGCAGCAGCGGGAAACGGTCGTAACCATGACTAAAGAGAGCGGCGAAGTATACAAGGCAGTAATACCGGCCGCGGCCATGGAAGAAACGGGGCTGCACTACAGCATCCGCGTCAAGGACACCACCGAGAGCTATTCGATTAATGTAAATCTGCCTGAGTACAACAACGACGCTGTACCTCCGCTGCTGATTACCGAGCTGCTGCCGAACTCAAGCAACGTCGCCGGTACAAGCACTGATGCGTTCGAGTTTATCGAGGTATACAATAACACGGATCAGCCGGTCGATTTTAAAAATTACAAGGTGTACTACCGATATCCCGACAAAGGTCCGGCAGCTGATGTGAAGTGGCCGTCTACCGAAGAGAGCCTGATCATTCCTGCGCAGCAATCGGTAGTATTCTGGATCATTAACAGTTCAAATACGGCTTATACTGCCGATGATTTCAACGCTGCGTTCCATACTAATCTTGAGCTCGGCACCAATCTGTTCCAGATCAAAAGTGATGGCATGGCCAACTCCGGCCGCCGGGCGATCGTGATCAAGAGCAATACCGAAAAGGATATTGCCTCCGCTTATTACGATGCTGACACGCTATATAACGGCGGCACGAAAGGCGATGAGACGAAGGAGAACAAGGCGCTTCTGTATAAGTATCCGGTGAACGGTGCAGAAAAAATGCTGAAGATCAGCTCTGGCGCTGCTGCCCCGACTCCCGGCAAGGCTGAAGCCTTCCAGGTGCCGGCAGCCCCGGTGCATGTTGAGCCTGATACTGTGCCTCCTACGGTCAACGATCTGACGGGGATTACCGAGATCGACCAGTCCAAGGGGCTTGAGCTGAAAGCTTTTGCCGACGATGACAAGGATATTAAATCTGTAGAAGTCCACATCGCGACCGACAAAAAGCCGGAATACGTATCCTATAACCTGTCCCAGGACTATAACGATACGCTGTATCATCACAAGCTGTCCTCAGCCGATCTGATCGGCAGAACAGAGGTCCGTTATTATTACACGGTTTCTGACGGCACCAATGTCACAGAGTCCCCGGTCTATACGGTGAAAATCACCGGCGGCCCCGACCGGTCGGCGCTCCGTCTGAATCTTAAGGATGACAGCCTGGTCAGCGGCAAAGTTACTGTGAAGGGAACCTCTGCATCAGTCAAGCCTGAAGAACTGGCCCTGCAAATTGATAATAAGGCAGTAGATGCCGCAGACACGTATGTATCACTAGAAAATGACGCCTATTTCGTCTTTGACGCCAAAAATGTAGATTACTATTTTAAAAACGGAATTACGATGGGACCGGAGGAGCTGGGGGATGCCGGCATCCTGTATACCTTCATGGACCCGATTACTTCGTACACTACACTGTCTTTCCCGATTAAAGCGGCTGCCCTGAAGTCAGGCCCGGACAATACCATCTATATCCGCGCAGGCTCCAAGTCATCGCCGTTTGATCCGCGTCCTGAAGAGAATAAGGATGATTTTGAGATTAAAAACGTGCGTCTTCTGCTGGCAGACGGTACAGAAATCTGGGACCCTGCCTACAGTGAACGCGACAAAGAAGTCAAAATGGGCGACAGCGCCGGCAAACATGAATCCATCGGGTTCCAGTTCAGTCTGAATCAGGAGCTGCTGGAATCTAAGTCCTATGATTGGGACACTACTGCCTGGGCTGACGGGCCGCATAGCTTGTCATTATTGCAGGGCGGGGAAAAGATAGAATCCTCTGTGACAGTAGATAACACGGCACCGGTCATCCAGCCGAACATTAAAGATGGGGAGACGTACCGCGGCCAGTTTGAAATTAAAGCTGACATTAAGGATCAGTACGCCGGAGTAAGCGAAGTTAATGTCATGCTGGACGGTAAGGCGATCACGCTGCCGTATCAGTCGAGCTCCGGCCAGCTGTCCTCAGGCGCGCATACCCTGCAGATTACCGCTGTGGACAAAGCCGGCAACAAGGCCGAAAAAGCCGTGCAGTTCAAGGTGCCGGACGAGAATCCGCTTGCCCCGCAGCTGATTTCCCCTGCTCAAGATGCAACGGGTGCAGGAACAAGCCCTGAACTGAAGGTGAAGGTGGAAGACCCTGCCGGTGACCGGATGGACGTTACCTACTATAAGGGCTACAAGTATGACGGAGAGCATGCGGAGCAGGGCTTCAGCGGGTACAAAAATGCTTCCGATACCGAGCCGCCCAAGCAGCAGGTACCTGCGGGAGAAGCTGCCTTGACCAGCGAAGATTATACAGCAATCAGCTCTGCCGACGGGCAGTACCTCATTAACGATTCTGTAGAGCAGTTTCCTTATCAGCGTTACGAAATAAAGCTGGATGAGTCTGTGTCGGGTACAGACCGTGTGGATGTCGAGTGGAAGGGCAACTCCTTGCCGGGCCGTAAAGTCAGCCTGTATGCCTGGAGTCCTGAAGCGGGAAGCTGGAAGCTGCTGGACTACAAGATTGCCGGGGATACTGATTTTACCCTGAGCGCAACTGTCCTGGCAGGCGATTACAGCCAAAATAACAGCATTTCTGTTATGGTTCAGGATGAGATTGCCCGGACAGATGTTCCTGCAACGGTTACTGAAGATACCTACGACTATACCTTTGTATGGATGTCGGATACCCAGTACTATTCGCAGAGCTATCCGTACATCTATGAGAAAAATGTGCAGTGGATTGCCGACAACAAGGACAATCTCAATGTGAAGTATGTCATTCACACCGGTGACCTTGTAGACAAGTCGTATCAGGAATACCAGTGGCTTGAGGCTGACAAAAATATGCGTGTTCTGGAGGATGCGGGCATCCCTTACGGCGTCCTGGCCGGAAATCATGATGTTGGACATCAGACGGGGGACTATACGGAGTTCTGGAAGTATTTTGGCGAGTGGAGATTTAAGAATCTTCCAGGCTATGGCGGTACCTACAAAGATAATATGGGGCATTATGACCTGATATCTGCAGGCGGTAACGACTATGTTATCGTGTATATGGGCTGGGGGCTAGGGGACGAAGAGATCAGCTGGATGAATGAGATCGTCGCCCGCTATCCGGAGCGCAAAGCGATTCTGGCATTGCATGAATATCTGCTGGTTTCCAATAACCGTGCACCGATTGCCGATCAGATTTTTGAAAAAGTAGTGAAGCCGAACAAAAACGTCATTGCGGCGTTATCCGGCCATTACCATGATGCTGAGCTGAAGGTAGATCAGCTGGATGATAACGGTGACGGCGTGCCTGACCGCAACGTGTATCAGATGCTGGCCGATTATCAGGGTGCGCCGGAAGGCGGTCTCGGATACATCCGTCTGCTGCAGTTCGATACTGCGGGCAACAAGCTGCATGTGAAGACCTATTCTCCATACCTTGACGATTACAACTACTATGATGAGCCGGAATATCCGGGCAAGGACGAGTTTACTCTGGATCTGGACCTCCAGCCGTTGACCAAGCGCGTAGCGACAGACTATATCGGGGTAAAAGTGTACACTGACCAGGAAATTGCTTCACAAAAGGATGTGGCTAGCGGCTCCGAAGTTACAGCAGCATGGAAAGCTCTGAATCCTGACAGCTACTATCAATGGTATGTAAAAGCGGAAGATCAGCATTCCGGTATGGTATTGTCCGACATTTGGGGCTTCTACACCGGCAAGCAGGAGATTCCGGTGGAAACACCAAAACCGGAGGTGACACCAGCTCCGGAAGCAACACCGGCACCAGGCAGCGTATCAACACCGGCTACGCCTTCGCCGACAGCAACTCCGGCTCCTGCCGTTCAGGGAAGCTTGACGCTGGAGAAGAACAGTGAAGGCGTATATACAGCCGGTCAGGCTGCGCTGAGCAAGCTGGTGGAGGCGTCCGCAAACGGTGAGATTAACCTGGAACTCAGCGGTGCACAGGGACAAGCGAGGCTGCAGCTGGATGCGTCTGCATTGAAGCTGGCTGTAAGCAAGCAGTTGGCGCTGCACATTTCAGCTGCCGGTACGCAGCTGTCCATTCCAGCGGGCTCGCTGCCTGAGCTAACAGACGGTACACAGTCAGTTCTGCTTAACGTGGATACCGCTTTGACAGATGCACTGAAGCAGGCGGTTCTGTCGGCAGGCGGCAGCACAAGCGAATTCAAGGAGCCGCAGGCTGTGATCACACTGGAGTTGAGTACAGTAAGTAATGGTAATCCAACAGCAGTTCATCAGCTGAAGGGCAAAGTAACGGTGACTATTCCGCTTACAGCCCAGCAGCGCAGCGCCATCGATTCCGATTATGCCGGCGTGTACTACTTGAACAACGGCCAGCTGGAGTACATGGGCGGTGAGCTGAAAGCTGGCGGGTATGAATTTACAACCAGCCACTTCTCTACCTTTGCCGTGGCAGAATATCACAAGCAGTTCAGTGATACTGCAGGCCATTGGGCTGAAAGCTACATCTCCAAGCTGGCTGCCAAGCATGTCGCGACAGGCGTCGATGCTACGCATTACCAGCCGCAGGCCGGATTAACGAGAGCGGACTTTGCAGTGCTGGCCGTTCGGGCACTGGGTCTGGAAGCTGCCGGAGCAAGCACATTTACTGATGTAGCTGCCAATGCTTATTACGCAGCATCTGTTGCTAAAGCGGCTGAGCTCGGCTTCATCCAGGGTGCTGGCGGCAAGTTCCGGCCGCAGGATCAGATTACCCGAGAGGAAGCGGCTGTTATTCTTAGCAGAATACTGGAATATAAAGACGGAGCTCAAGCAGCGGCTTCTGCTGCACCAAGCTTCAAGGATGCAGCTGACATTGCTGCATGGGCAGCGCAGGCGGTCGGCAATCTGCAGGCGAAGGGCCTGCTCAGCGGCAAACCGGGTAACCGCTTTGACCCGCAGTCCGGAGTCACTCGCGCGGAAATGGCTAAGCTGTTGTACAGCTTCATGCAGCTGTAGGATTGCAGGTTTTAAGGCAGACCGGAAGGATTCCGGTCTGCTTTTTTTAATTGGATTTTCGCCACTTAATTTAAGGATTTTCCTGTAAATCATATAATTAGGTGGATAAACGCTGCTTATTTCAGCCGAAAACCCCCGATGGACGCAAAAACAGTGAAATTAAGTGTCGTTTTTCCAACTAGAATCCCCTACCCATTGCTATTCAACCAATTAGTTGCCGATTTTCCACTTAGTTTGATTAGCAGCAGAAGCAGGCCCGTCAGCCAGTCTCCCGAGCCTGCAACTATTTCCTGGTCCAAGCGTCTAATAGGGAGTATTCCAATATCATCCAATCATAGGGATTACAGGAGGATTCATATTATGCAGCGACCTAAATCGTTGATCAGGAAGCACCGGCTGACGGTAATGCTGGCTACGGGCTTCTTTGCGCTGGCCGCCTTTTTCGGACTGGGCACCACGGATGCACATGCCGACCGCTGGGAGGTGTTTGACCAGGGTGAGCATTTGTTTTTTCCGGAAGGGCCGGTAGAGGTGGACGGGGTGGTTATGGTGCCCCTGCGGTCAATCGCGGAGCGGTTTGGCTATACTTTTGTATCAGTAGACAATAAAGCGATCGTTCTCAAGGATGCGAAGGGGTACAAAGCTGTCATCCGGCTGGGCACCAAAACTGCGCTGCTGGATGTTGACGGCGGCACAAAAACACAGCTGATGGCCCAGATTCCGCGCAACTACAACGGTACCTGGTTTATTGATCTGGCGCTGGCGGGAGCTTTGGGAGGCCAAGGCCATTCTGTCCTTCCGGGGACCAACCTGATCCAGCTTCGTCCTGTTGCTGGTGATGCCAAAGCAAAGCTGGACAGCCAATATTGGTTTAATTTCAATGTGAAAGGCGAGACGGTATCCGTTGATAATCAGGGGCAGGAGCATTTGAAGACGCCCTATGCCGCCGTGCATGATTTCGGTTATGAGGAGCTGATTCCGGTAAAAAAATCCGGCTATACCGCAGGCTTTATGAACCGTTCGGGAGAACTGGCTATCGACGCGCCGCATTACCAGCTGGGGCAATTCAGTGAGGGCCTCGCCTGGTTCAAGGATCTGGTCAAGACGGAGACCGGCGGGATTACTGTAAAAATGGGCTATATTAACCGTGCCGGCAAGGTGGTTATCCCGGCCATTTACAACCGGGCGTCTGATTTCTCGGACGGGCTTGCGAAGGTATCGGGAAGCAAAACCTTCTACATTGACCACAACGGCAAAACGGTCATTCGGGCCGTAACCGGGCTGCAGAACAGTGAACCATTTTCCAATGGCCTGGCTGCTGTTACTGTACGCACAACAAGTGCCGGCAAAAGCGTCATCCGGACGGGCTTCATTAATACCAAAGGGAAGTGGGCGATCAAGCCAATCTATGACTACGCCAGCTCATTCTCGGAAGGCATTGCTACCGCAACTGTAAACGGCAAAAGCGGTCTCATCGACACCAAAGGCAACTGGATCGTGAAACCTAAGTATAGCGGCGGTAGCGGATTCATCGGGCAGTTTCACGACGGATACATTCTGCTGACGATAAGCGGTAAATACGATTATACGTACCGGCTTGTGGATGCCAAGGGGAATATAATCACTGTTCCGGGCGCCGGGCAAATTGCCGGCTTTGGCGATGGAATAGTCTCTTACTTTGGTGATACCGGGATGGGCTTCATGAACCCGGCGGGCGAAGTCATTGTAAAACCGGCTTACAGCTATGTATGGAACTATACAGCCGGAGCGGGTAAAGCCTTCGTCGATTTGAATAACGATAACGAGTATTCGGCCTATCTGATCAACAAAGCCGGGGAAGTTGTGTGGAGTGCGGAATAATGGCCGCACGGAAGACCCGGTTGTAGAACAGCGGTCAGGTGGACGAACAGAACAAAATAGTTATGGAAACTTGCAGGCCAGCAATGCATATAGCCAAGCCGGACCCCGTATATTTTCTAGGTAGCTTAAATCGGAAAAATATACGGGAGGGATTCAATTGTCCGATCCTTTTGTAGTCCGTTCACTGGAAGAGACGCGGTTTTGGTCACGTATCATGAAGGAGCATTCACTGTTCCTGCGGCTGGGATTCCGGTGTGAAGACACGCAGTTAATCAATGAGGCCAGTCAATTTCAAGCCATCTTTGAGGAAATCGAGCGGAAGGCCTATACATTCACTGCAGACACAGATCCGCAGACCATCAGGGCATTCAATGTTGAGGTTCATACCGCGGTAAGTCATATTTGGGTGTTTAAAAGAAAGGTGCTCGGACTCATTCTGCAGTGCAAGCTCCCCGGCCAGAACAATTTTCCCCTGCTGGTCGATCATGTGAGCAGAGAAGCCAATTATTTCCGCAACCGGCTGGAGGAGCTCAATAACGGCACACTTGAACCGCTGCATGATGCAATCATCGACGAGAATGTATTTTTCCTGAGAATTATGGCCGACCACGCCAAGTTTATAAGCCACCTGCTGGATCCTTCCGAGCGCAAGCTGGTTGAGAAGGCCAGGGAGTTCAGCCATGATTTTGATACCCTGATGTTCCAGGCGATCGATCTGAGCTCAATGCGGCCGCAATCCCAGACAGTGCCTCTGCTCAGCCAGTTTGTCGATGAGAATAAGGTATCGGTAGAGTCCCTGCGCGACTTCAAAAAAACAGCCCGTGATCTCATTGCGGAATGCCGGATCAAGAGCATTATTCATCCGCTGCTGGCTGATCATGTATACCGGGAGGCGGAGCATTTCCTGTTCATCCTGGATATGTTCGAGAAATCGTTAACGGGAGCGAAGATCAACAAGCGTGAAATTTTGTTCTGAAGGGAACCTTTTTATTCAGAAGACAGATCTGCCGTAACAGGAGGTCTGTCTTTTTTATGGACCGCGGATTATGAAAAAAATTTCATTTTGCATTAAGCGCCGCGTTATTTTAACAGGTTATAATGAGAGCAGGAAGTGATGTCGGTATTGGAGGCCTAAGGATGCGCATCCTGGTTATTGAAGATGAGGAAGGGTTGTCCGATTTTATCATTCTGGAACTGAAGCATGAAGGTTATGAGGCACGGCCGGTCTATGATGGTAGAGAAGGCCTGGAGCAGGCCCTGAGTGAGGACTGGGATATCATCCTGCTTGACCTGATGCTGCCGAATCTGAACGGAATTGAAATCTGCCGGCGTGTGAAGGCAGTGAAGGATACGCCGATCATCATGATTACGGCAAGGGACAGCGTGATGGACAGGGTCATGGGACTTGATACGGGAGCTGATGATTATATCCCGAAACCGTTTGCCATCGAAGAGCTGCTGGCCAGGATCAGGGTGATTGCCAGAAGGGCAGAGAAGCTGGGCAGCCAGCCGCCGATGGTGCTTACGTTCAAGGATCTGGAGCTGCATATCGAATCCAGAATGCTGAAAAAAGGCGACCGGTGGATTGAGCTGACCAAGAAGGAATACGAGCTGCTGTTTATTTTGCTAAAAAATATAAACCGGGTGCTGACAAGGGAAATGCTGGTCGGACAGGTCTGGGACTATGATGTCGGCATCGAAACCAATGTCGTTGATGTCTATATCAGGCATCTGCGCAACAAGCTGGACACCGCGAATAAGGAAGAATATATCCAAACGGTCAGAGGAATAGGATATTTAATACGGGATGAAAAAAGTTAATCGGCTCTCTCTGAGAAATATGAATATCAAATGGAAGCTGACCCTGTGGGCGGCTGTTCTGATGCTGCTTCTGTTTCTCTCCTATAATCTGCTGCAATTTACCGTGATCCAGAACTGGGTCAACAATCACGAAAAAGAAATTATCCGCAATAATATGGACGAGGTCGTTGCTTATCTGCAGGATTTTGAACCGGGACGCGATCTTACGGACAGCGGGGATTATCTGAAAATACTGAACGAGCGCTATCAGCTCATCCGCATTGTTGACGGAAATGATGTTCCCATCCTTACCATATCGGATAAAGTACCGGAGCACTGGGTGCAGCCCGAATATGTTACATCCGAGGAGCTGCTGGAAATCTCGCCGGGCGGAGATACGCTGTTGATCTACAGACAGCCTCTGGAAATCAGCGGATTCAGCGGCTCCGTAGAAATTGTACGAAATCTGGAAAATTTCGAAAGCCTGATTAATCTGATCACTACGCTGTTCATCATTACGGGCTTGGTAGCCATTATACTCAGTCTGATCGGGGGCCGCCTGATCTCGTTCCAGCTGCTGAATCCGATCAATTCCATGATCAGAACGATGAAGAGGATCAGGGAAAACGGGCTGAAGGAGCGGGTACAGATCAGCGACCAGCAGGATGAGATGACGGAGCTCTCCCTCATGTTCAACGAGCTGATGGACAGCCTGGAGCAATCCTTCCGGCAGCAGCAGCAGTTTATTGAAGATGCTTCGCATGAATTAAAGACACCGTTGTCGATTATCCATGGACACCTTTCGATGATCAAACGCTGGGGCAAGGATGATCCGGAGGTTCTGAACAGATCGATTCAACTGAGCCTGAATGAAACGAACCGGCTGATTCAGATGGTCTCCGAGCTGCTGATTTTGACCCGGGCCAACCACTCGGCAGCCATTGCAGAATATTCTCCTGAGAATATCCGGGTAAAGCAGGTTATCGGAGAAATTATTGAAAATTTCAAGTTTGTGAACCCCGAATTCAGGATGCTCACCCGGCTGGAGATTAGTGATGATTGTGTGCTGCCTGTGCAAAAGAACCATTTTCAGCAGATGATGATCATAATTCTGGACAATGCGATGAAGTACACCAGAGATCAGAAGGAGATCCGGGTCACTGCGTCTGCGGAATCCGGCCGATTAACCATTTCGGTCATGGATTACGGTATGGGCATACCGGAGGATGAACTGTATCTGGTCACTAACCGTTTCTACAGAGTGGATAAGGCGCGCAGCCGCAAGCATGGAGGCAACGGGCTCGGACTGGCTATTGCCAAGCGGTTAATGGAAGGCTACGACGGTGAGCTTCAGATCGAAAGTATGTACGGGGAATGGACGAGGGTAACGCTGAGGTTTCCCCGTTCAAATGAGCCGGCCGCCGGCAGCGGAAAGGAGGTGTAATCTTGATCGAGAGCAATTCTTCCAGACTTAATGAATCCTTTTTACAGATACTCAACGTACGGCACCAGACGATTGCCGAGAACATTGCCAATGCGGACACGCCCCACTACAAGAAGAAAACGGTAGTGTTCGAAGACGAGCTCAGGCAGGCAATCAGCAGCGGTTCAAAGGATAACCTGGAGATCAGGCAGACCCATTCGAGACACTTCGGAATTAAAGATAACAATGCCTCCCTGATCCCTTATCAAATTGTCCGCAGCACGGATACAGCGATGAACAATAACGGCAACAATGTGGACATGGATCTGGAAATGGCCAATCTGGCGGAGAATCAGCTGATGTATAACTACATGGCCGATAAGGTCAGTGGTCACTACACGAAGATAAGGGATATGCTGCAAAATTTGAAGTAGTTGTGATGTCTGAAAGAGTGCAGACCGCGGGGTGCGGCTGTGCTCTTTTTTTTTTGATTGGCTGAAAATACCTGTCTGAGCGCATAATTCCCCCATTCCCTGCAAATACCAACCATGGGGGGATGGCATATGAAACAGCAGGCAACATTCAGCAAGCGCGAGGAGCCGGAAATGCTGTCTCTGGACCTGGCATTCAATATAGAGCGGATGAAGCTGGAATTTCTGAATTGCTCGGATATTATGTACCGTAACTGCAGTATAGGCGGGCTGGACCGGGCCACGCTGATCTATGTGGACGGGATGTGCGATGTCCTGGCCGTGGACGAGTTTGTACTACAGCCGCTGTTTGAGCATTTCCGCAGCAGCTCCAGGGTGGATGAGGCCCGGAAGGTGGAGCTGAAGGACATCTTTATCCCGTCGCTCAAAACCAGCATAGCGTATGAGACACAGCAGGTTATCCAGGCAATCCTGCGCGGGGAAACCGCCATATTTACGGAGGGGAACGCCTTTGTGCTGCTGGCCGATCTGGTCAAGATGGAGAAGCGCGCGATCGAGGAAGCCACCTCGGAAAAGGTCGTCCGCGGCCCTCGGGATGCATTTATGGAGTCGCTCCGGACCAACACCTCCCTGCTGCGTCGGCGGATCCGCTCCTCCACTCTGAAGTTGGAAAGCATGAAGCTGGGCAGACTGACTGAAACGGAAATAGTGATCGCCTACATGGAGGGCATTGTCAAGGAGGACCTGGTCAAAGAGGTGAGAAGCCGTCTGCAAAAGATCGAGCTTGACGGCATTATCCATTCCAGCAATATCGAAGAAAATATCGAGGATAGTGTGTTCTCGCCCTTTCCACAAATCCAGAATACAGAGCGGCCGGATGTAGCGGTCTCCAGCCTGCTGGAAGGCAAAATCGTTATCATCACGGACAATACGCCTTTTGTGCTGATTGTACCTATGACGTACTGGTCCGGGCTGCAGGCAGTTGACGATTATACGGACAGGTATATCTACGCTACGTTTGTGCGCTGGATCCGGTATACGTTTGTCCACATTTCACTCCTCCTGCCGTCACTGTACGTGGCACTGACCACATACCATCTGCAGGTCATTCCGACACCGCTTGTCGTCAGCATTGCCTCAGCCCGTGAAGGCGTGCCGCTTCCGGCTGTGATAGAAGCGCTTATTATGGAATTTATCTTCGAGGGCCTGCGTGAGGCCGGCATCAGGCTGCCCCAGCAGGTGGGTCCGGCGGTCAGTATAGCGGGAGCCCTTGTAATTGGACAGGCAGTAGTAGCTGCAGGGATCATCTCCACGCCCATGGTCATCATCGTTTCACTGACGGGAATTGCGTCCTTCGCATTCCCTGTCTATAACCTGGGGACAGCCTACCGGATGCTCCGATTTCCGCTGCTGATCGCCGCAGGTGTATTGGGCTTCTACGGCATTGTATTATTTCTTATCGCGCTCTCGGTGCATATGGTAACGCTGAAGCCTTTTGGGGTCCCTTATATGGCACCATATGCGCCAATGTCGATCCGCAATCTGAGTGATGTGCTTGTGCGGGCACCCAAATCCAAAATGCGCTGGCTGCTGCCCTGGCTGGCTCAGGGCAGGACTGCGCGTTTCCCCAAACGTACCAAATAACAGGCAGGAAAGGGAATCTGTCCTATGTACAGGAAAATGATAATCTTATTCCTAATAGTGCCGCTGCTGCTGACCGGATGCTGGGACCGGCAGGAACTGAACGACCAGGCTATTGTGCTGGGCTGGGGGATGGATCTGGCCGAGGACGGAGTATATCTGGCGACTGCCAATCTGGTGCTGCCGCTTGCATCCAAATCAGGGGGGCAGCAGGGCGGGGAACAGGGCGGCCGGTCCGGCTTTATGACGGAAAGCGCGTACGGAAAAAATAACAGGGACGCCGAGCAGAATATGCAAAGAAAGCTGTCAAGGGTACTGTTTCCGGGACACCGGCGCAATATCTTTATCGGGGAGAAGCTGGCGGAGCGGGGCGTCTTCTCCATCCTGGATGAGTATAGCCGCAGCCCGATGGTCCGCCGCGGGCGAATATTTTTGTCATCAGAGGGGGGACGGCGCAGGAGGCGATGAGCCTGGCTTATCAGCTTGAAACCAATCCGGCGATCGCTGTGCAGAAAATCCAGGAGAAGACCGGGGCACCGATCAGCCGCTCCCTGCTGGACTTCTATATCATGGCTAATGGCAACGGCTGCGGAATCATGCCTGCTCTTTCGATTCTGCCGTCGGATGTAAAAACGGATAAAAAAAATAAAAATGACAGCCCGCCGCAGCCAACGCTCGGTATATCCGGTGCAGCAATTTTTAACAGTCAGCTAAAGCTGGCAGGCTATCTGAATTTCGATGAATTCTGGGTCAGACTCTGGATGGCAAATAAGCTGTCTACCCGGAGTTTTACTACGGTTATCAATTCAATAGATGCTGATAAGCCGGGCGGTTCGGCTGAGGATGCACTATCGGGGGCGACCAGCGGGAAGACGGTAACGGTTAATGTGGATAGCTTCAAAAGTCATATTACACCTGTGTTTGACGGCGGACTGCCAAAGTTCCGGATCCAGCTGGAGGGCAAAGGCTACATAGAGGAGAATAATTCGCCGCTGAATCTGTCCAAGCAGAAGAATGTGGATAAGGTCGAGGTCCGGATGAACGATTACCTTGAGGCACGGGTTAAAAAGGTTATCAACAAGGTGCAAAAGGAGTTCAAAACGGACATCTTCGGTTTAGGGGATACGATCCACCGCCGTCATCCTTACCGCTGGAAGAGCCTTGCCGCCGACTGGGAAACGCTCTTTCCAGGTGTTGAGCTGGACATTAGGGTCAAGGTTAATATCACCGGAACGGGGATTACGGGTGAATCCCTCCTTCCTACCAGAGAAGGGGGTGAGAAGTAGATGAAGATCAGCAACCGGCAGCTGTTCTGGATGATTATGATGATGGAAATTGGCATAAACCTGCTTATTACAATGACGGCTACGATCCGGAGCGCCAAGCAGGATGCCTGGATTTCTTATATTTTGGCCGGTATCATGGGGCTGATTATCACCTACATTGCTGCCCGGCTCAGCTCCCGGTACCCGCGGCAGACATTGATCGAATTCAGTGCCGCTATTCTGGGAAAATGGGCCGGCAAGCTGATTGTCATTCCCTTTATCCTCCAGTGGTTCTGGGTCATGAGCCTGATTCTGCGCGACGAGTATCTATTCATCCGCCTGAATGTCCTGTATAAAACTCCGGACTGGGTTGTAGTCGGAACGATGATAGGGGTTGTGTTATATACCGTATATCATGGCGGGATAGAAGCGATCGGCAGAGTCAGTGAGCTGTGGGGGCCGATACTAATGATCATTCTTGCGCTTACTTTTGGCCTGACTTTTAATAATCTGAACCTGCCCATGCTCCTGCCTGTATATGCAGAAACCGGACTGTGGACGATTGCCGAAGGGGCGCTGGCCCCGGTGTCACTGTTCGGCGAGGCTGTGCTGCTCATGATGCTTTTTCCCTTTACGGATAATCCCGGCAAAGAAACACACAAGGCGCTGCTGCTGTCGGTCGGCTTTTCATCAATCATGCTGCTGTTTGGGGTTCTTTGGGTCATCATGACCTTTGGCCCGGCCGTTAGCGGACGGCTGCAATTTCCTTTTTTTGAGATGGTCAAGCTGGTCTATCTGATGGAATTCATTCAGAACATGGATATTTTTGTGATGGCGGTATGGCTGGTCTGCATCTTCGTCAAGCTGTCAATCTACATGTTCATTACCAGCTATGGAGTTGCTCAGTGGATCGGGAAAACGCGCAGCTGGAAAAAAATCATCTGGATTGTGGCCCCGGTAACCTTCATCCTCACCATGCTGGTCATCAAGCTGAATCCGCCGGCCGGACTGCTGCTGAAGGGAGTGTGGGTCCGGTATGTGCTGCCTGTGAATATGATCGCGATTCCCGTGTTTCTGCTGGCGGTTTCCTTTTTCCGGAAAAACGGCGTTGAACAGTTATACTTACCTGTCAAAGACACGGCAGCATGCCGACTATGCTGCCGTGTTTTTGCGTAACCCTCAAAGGCGTAAATACTAACCCTACAATTCAAGTTTCTGGTATCATAGTAAATATCAAATTTGATTGAAAACGAGTACAAATTCGAGTGAAGCGAGGAATGGACATGCCGTATACCGTTGATTTTAAAGAGGTGTCAACAGCCGGACTGGAGTCATCCCCTGTAGCAGAGGCGCTGGCCGGATTGCGGGCGAATGAAGCGCGTTATTTTATGAACAAGTACAAGCATGCGTTTACAACCGTACCGGCCGGTGAGAGCCAGGAGAACCTTGATTATGTGAACCGGATTTTGAAGGAAGAGCGCAATATCGAATTTGCAGCCAAGCCGCTGGAAACCTCAAGCTTTCAGGTAGAAAATATCCGGTTCACCTATGTCTTCTACGAGGACGGTCTTGCTATTAATGTAATGTACACCATAGATGACCCGAAGAAGCGGGCTGTCGGCTTCAAGCTGTCCGAGGGGATGGATGTGCCTAAGGAGCTGGAGGAGAAGTTCAAATTTGCACGTCAGAAATCAAAGCTGGCCGGAACGATCCGCGGTTCTTTCTTTGTGATCAAAGGCGAGTACTGAGACATGCGGCTTCTATGATTTTACATCCGTTTAACGTGCTCCATACGTTCATGTGATATAACTGAAACAATCAGTTGTAAAAGAGGAGAAGATCAGATGAAGCTGAGCAAAGAGGAGAAATCATGGATTCTGTATGACTGCGGCAATTCGGCGTATTCGATGGCGGTGACGACGGCGCTGCTGCCGATTGTGTTCGGGATGTTCAACAATGTGGACAGCAGCATGGATTTGGGCTACTTCAATTCCATCGCCAGTATACTGGTGGCCGTACTCAGCCCGATCCTGGGCACGATAGCCGACTACAAGGACCGGAAGAAGCGCTTTTTTATGTTTTTTGCGGCGCTAGGGATCCTGGCTACGGCTTCATTGGCGTTCGTCTCACCGGACAGCGGGCAGTGGCAGCTGCTGGTTGCCTTTTACATTCTGTCAGCGATCGGATTCGCAGGGGCCAATATTTTCTATGACTCCTTCCTGGTGGATGTTGCTACGGATGAGCGGATGGACAAGGTGTCAACGAGAGGCTTTGCGTTCGGGTATATTTTCAGTGTTATTCCGTTTGGGATCAGTCTGCTGCTGATTTTTGTCCTGGGGATGGATAAGGCCATCGGTTACCAGATCGGGTTCATCATTACGGCGCTTTGGTGGGGACTGCTGACAGTGCCGATGATCCGGGATGTGAAGCAGAGATATTACATTGAGCCGGAGCCGAAGCCTGTTGCCAAAAGCTTTAAGAGACTAGCCGTTACCTTCGCTAACATCCGCCAGCACAATATTGTTTTCGTGTTCCTGCTTGCCTATTTCTTCTACATTGACGGAGTCGATACGATTATTAAAATGGTAGTGCCTTATGCCACTTCTGTGCTTGGTGCGGACTCGATGGACACTTTTACATTGCTCGGCATTCTGCTTATTATCCAGATTATTGCCTTTCCGTGTGCGATCATTTACGGGAATCTGGCTAAAAAATACTCCGCGCGCACCATGATCATTGTCGGTATTTTTACATATATCATTTCCTGTATTGCCGCTTTCTTTATCTCGTCCGTGTGGCATATCTTCGTTCTGGGGGCGCTGATCGGCTCAGCCCAGGGAGGGATTCAGGCACTCAGCCGGTCCTATTTCGCCAAAATCATACCGAAGGAGAACTCCAATGAGTTCTTCGGCTTCTATAATATTTTCGGAAAATTTGCCGCGATCCTCGGGCCTGCCCTGATGGCTTTGACCACAACGCTTACGGGCAACGCCAGCTACAGCATTTTGTCGATTATCCCGCTGTTTCTGATCGGATTCTTTGTCTTTATCACATTGCCTAAGGGGAACTAATATGGAACCGAACACGGCGCTTACGCCAAAAGCGAAGCATCTGATCGTCATCTCCTACGATGCCTTTTCGGAGGACAACTGGGAGCTGGCGAGCCGTCTGCCTAATCTGGCTAAATTAATGAAGAGCGGTGCTTACAGCAACCGGCTCCGCAGCGTATATCCGACGCTCACCTATGTTGTTCATACCACTACCGCTACGGGAGTTTATCCGGCAAGGCACGGGATTCATCATAACAATCCGCTGCAGCCGTTCGTCCCGGAGGAGGACCAGCACTGGTTCTGGTTCCGCGAGGCGATCCAGGCTCCGACGATTTATGATGCTGTGCGGAGGGCTGGGATGAGCACCGCAGGAATACTCTGGCCGGTGTCCGGCAAATCATCCATTCGATATAATATCCCGGAGATCAGAGCCCTGAAGGGAGAAAATCAGGCGCTCAAGGTACTCCGCAGCGGAAGCCCGCTGTACTCGATCCAGATGGAGCTGAGGCAAGGAAAGCTCAGGCAGGGGATTCAGCAGCCGTATCTGGATGATTTCACTGCAAAGTGTGCTGCGGATACGATCAGGCGCAAAAAGCCCAACCTGCTGATGCTGCATTTGATTGATCTCGATGATGCCAAGCACCAGTACGGTACAGACAGCGAGGAAGTAAAGCGGGTTATCCTGCGGATGGACAACCGGCTGGGCGAGATTATGCAGGCTGTCGAGGAAGCGGGGATCAGGGACGACACGGTGATTATGGTGCTCGGGGATCACGGCCAGTTCAATGTGCGGTACAAGGTGCATTTGAACAAGCTTTTACAGGACAAGGGCCTGATCTATGAAGAGAACGGCGACAGGAAATGGCGGGCATACTTCCAGTGCGGCGGCGGTTCGGCCTACCTGCATATCCGGCCGGGGGATGCTGAAGCAGAGCAATTAGCCCTTCAAGCTGTAAAAGAGTACATGGAGGATGCTGCGTCAGGCGTTGAAGAGGTGTATAAGAGAGATAAGCTGGACTCGCTCCATGCCAGTCCGGTCACCAGCTTCATGCTGGAAGCCAGGAAGGGCTATAGCTTCGACGAAAGCCTGGACCAGCCGCTGCTGGTTGATCTGGAAGCACAAGGCATCCGTTATGCCACTCACGGTTATTCTCCCGATAAAGCCGGCTACCGCTGCAACATCGTTATCTCCGGCAGGCAAATCAGGCAGGACTATGCCTTCGGGGAGCTTGAGATGGTTGACATCGCGCCGACGATGGGCTGGATTCTTGGTGTTGAGTTTTCTCACGGCGACGGAAGAGTGCTGGAGGAGATTTTTACGGAAGCCAAATAAGGAACAGGATACGGCCTGACGGGATTTAGCCGGCGGGCTGTTTTTGTGCGGAGTGCAGCTGATTTTTACATACACTTTTACCGGAAATGTTCATTCTATGCTAGTTTTTAAGTCTTATAATCCTAACAGCCCCGTTATCCTCCACGTTACAATGGCAATATAGTCAAGAGAGCTCCAGGAACAGACAGACACGCAAGAATATAATCCATGCTTAGCCGAAGATGATCGATTGGCTTGTGCACAGGCCTGCGTTACATTAGGGTTATCTTTGACTGGAACCTACAGAGAGGGAGATTACAAGTGTATACATTTAAAAACTACAAGCAGCCTGAAATCCTCCGCAATCATTTAAAGCTTGGAGGAGCTAACCCGGCTGGTGAGACAATCGATGTAACGAGTCTATATATTACCAGGGACGGCAAACCGATCATTCCGGTAACAGGTGAATTCCATTATTCCAGATGTGCCAGAGAAGACTGGTATGATGAGCTGTGTAAAATGAAAGCAGGCGGTATAACGCTTGTATCTACGTATGTGTTCTGGATTTACCATGAGGAGATTGAGGGCGTATTCGACTTCTCCGGCGATAATGATGTGCGTGCTTTTATACTGGAGTGCCAGAAGGCCGGGCTGGAGGTTGTCCTGCGGATCGGTCCCTGGGCGCATGGCGAATGCAGAAACGGCGGATATCCGGATTGGCTGCTTGCGAAGCCGTTCAAGCTGCGCGAGAATAATCCGCAATACCTGGAGAAGGTAACCGTTCTGTATGAGAAAATCGCGGAGCAGGTACAGGGACTCTTTTACAAGGATGGGGGGAATATCATTGCCGTCCAGTTAGAGAACGAGCTGACGAATGATGCCGAGCATCTGGCTAAACTGAAAGAGCTGGCCATAGCGTGCGGGATGATTGCCCCTATTTATACAGTAACGGGCTGGAATGCAGTCTCCGGTGCCAAGATTCCTGTAGACGAAGTGGTTCCTGTATTCGGGGGCTACTGTGAAGCTCCATGGGAGGAACATATGAATCCGCTTCCGCCGTCACCTCATTATTTCTTTACCGGGATGCGGAACGATACAGGAATAGGGGCGGATCTCCTTCCCCGGGGCAGTGAAGAAGACGGCGAATGGCAGCTGCCGTACGAACGTTATCCTTTTGCAACCTGTGAGCTCGGCGGAGGCCTTCAGGTAACCCATCACCGCAGACCGGTTATCCGCGAGATGGATATCTACGCCATTTCACTTGTGAAGCTTGGTGACGGCAACAACCTGATCGGGTATTACATGTATCACGGCGGGACGAATCAGATCGGCAAGCTGTCCACTTTCCAGGAATCGAAGGAAACGGGCTATCCGAACGATTATCCGATCCTCTCCTATGATTTTCAGACCGCACTTTCCGAGTATGGCGAGGTGCGCGGGCAGTACAGGCTGCTGAATCTGCTGCATCTGTTTGTACAGGAATGGGACCAGACCTTGGCACCTATGACCAGGGTAGAGGCCGAGCATACGGTGAAACGGGAGGATACAGCTTCCTTGCGGTATGTGATGCGTACAGACGGTACAAGCGGATTTGTTTTTATTAACCATTACCAGCGGCTGTCGCAGCTCGAAGATATCCGGGGAGCAGTCATTGATACAGGAACCGTCACTTTCCCGCCGATTGACGTTACCGGAGATGTCAGCTTCTTTATGCCGTTCAATATGGAGCTGTCAGGCAATATCCTGAAATATGCTACGGCCCAGCCGCTGTGCCGGCAAGGCGATACCTATTTCTTTGCACAGATTCCAGGAATTGCTGCGGAATATCAGTTTGAGAACGGGCAGGGGTTCACACCTGAAGCAGGACTCGCATCCGGATTCCAGGTGAACGGCATTAACGTAATTACACTCACTTGGGAACAGGCGAAATATTTGCGCAGGCTGGACGGAGAAGTATTTGTGGGCGAGGAGAGCGATCTGTACAAGGCTGGCAGCGAAATTCGTTCCGTTGCCGAAGGTAATTTCGGGTATTGGCACTGGAACGGCGGAGGCTTTGAATATCATACTGTCGAGAAGCCGTATACTGAACCTGCGATCACCATCGAACCTGTGGAGCATGCTCCTTTTGATCCTAAGTACGCAGAGGAGCTGCATATCGGCGGGGAGCGCAAGATTACCTGGCAGAAAATAAAGGTTACAGGCTCCCAAGGCTTCGTTAACCTTGATTATTACGGTGATACTGCACAGATCTATGCGGATGGAGAATTAGTGGCGGACAGCTACTATTACGGGGAAGTCTGGAGAGTTCCGGCAAAGCTGCTGGAGGGGAAAGAGTGTTACCTAGCGGTATCGGAAATGCGGAATGATTTTTACAGAGAATTTTAAGGATTAAGGGCAAACTGAAAAAGTAAGAAATGCAGAAAAATCCATTAATCATAAAAAGTCGCAAAATTTGCGGCTTTAAGCAGAGCAGCGATTATCCCGCTACCGGGAGCATCGCTGTTTTGCATTTCTGTCTATTTCCAAAATACAAACAGAGCACTATAAATGTAAATACAGCCCCTTTTTCTGTGGAAAACGAACTGATATGATAATAATTAAATCGCTTACATTAGTGAAGTGAATACGAACGTAATCATGTCATGGAGCATAACGAAGCATAATGCCCTTTCACTCCACCGTGAGAAATGAAAGGGCATTACTATATTCAAGCGGCTCTTGCCTCTGCAGTTGTCGTTTATAGAATAAATACATAAATTAAAGTTAAATTAGTGTTACTATGATTATACTCAATCAGGATACAGCCAAAAAGGGGAAGACTAATGAAGGAACAAGGCAAATTCAACGGGTGGCCCTTTATTGGAGACATGAGCATGGAACGCAAACTGCTGCTGGTCTTCCTGGTTATCGTTACACTGCCGCTTTCCATTATCGGCATAATCAGTTATAAGAGCTATTCAGAGTCGATTGAAGCCAATACAGTTGCTTATTCAGAGAAGCTGATTGATCAAATGATGGACGGGATCGACGACTACATAGAAGATATGAAACGGATTTCTTCCATGCCGGCTTATGTGAACGAGATCAAACAAAATTTGATTGCATCCAACCGCTATCATGAACAAAAAAACCAGAGTGAAGGGGATACGGCCGGCAGAACCGTTGCACCGGGAGACTTTGACCTGCTGTTGTCCATCCAGCGGGGGATTGAAGGCAATATCTCTTTTATCAACAATATTAAACGGGGTACGAACTCTGTCTACATTTTTGACGCATATGGCAACGGCTATTACTCTGCCAAAGACGGCGGTGTCCGGCTGGATCTGGATCAGAGCTACAAATTCTGGAGCCGGCAGGCGAGGGATTCCAGTGGTGAAGCCTTGCTCTTTGGCACCCAGGCCTATACTACTAACCTTCAGAGTACACGATATGCCTATACTGTAGTCCGAAAAATTGTTGACGGCCTCTGGAATCCTATCGGGCTGATTGCAGTAGAGGCCAATATAAGCAATATGGAGACTCAGGTGGCGGAACTGGACAAGGTCACCAGGGGGAAATCCCTGATCGTGGATCAGGACGGCAAGGTGGTCTATGACAGTGATCAGAAACTGTTGACGATGGATATTTCGCAAACCATGCTGTTCCGGAATGCTCAGGGAGCGGCCGGGAGCTTTTATGACACAGTGTCAGGCAAGCAGCGGCTTAACATCTATTCCAGTTCGGCCAAGACAAATTGGAAGGTGATTATATCCATTCCTGTCGATGAACTGACCCGTGATGTTAAGCTGACCCGCAACGCAACCTTATTAGCCACCTTGATTATTATTGTCGTGGCGTTAATCATTTCGATTGTACTGTCCTTCGCACTCACCAAACCGCTGAAGCAAATGATTCAGCTGATGAAGAGGGTCCAGAATGGGGAGCTTGACGTTAACTTTCTTGTGAGGCGGCGGGACGAGATCGGGCTGCTCGGTCATCAGTTTAACCGGATGCTCGCCCGCATCAGGGAGCTGATTCAGGATATTTACCGGATTGAGGAGCAAAAGAAGGAAGCGGAGCTTCATGCCCTGCAGAGCCAGATCAATCCGCATTTCATATATAATACACTGGAATCCATACGGATGACCGCAGAAATTAACGATGATGTGGAAGCTGCCGATATGATTTCGATTCTGGGTAAGCTGCTGCGTTACAGCACGGGCGAATTGACCGGTCAAACCACAATGAAGCAGGAGCTTTTGTATGTCCGCAACTATGTTGAGCTGTTAAACAGCCGGTATCCCGGCAGATTTGTGCTGCAGATTGATGTTCCGGAAGAATTAAATGAGTACAACATTATTAAATTGGTGTTTCAGCCCATTATAGAGAATGCCGCCTATCACGGACTGGATGACAGCAAGGAGCACATGCATATCAGCATCAAATGTGAATTCACAGCACATAAACTGCTGTTCCATATCCGCGATGACGGCTGTGGTATGGATCAGCAGACACTGGATAAGCTGAGAGAAGATTTAAAGCGGGAGACCCCTCACAAGAAGAGCATTAATGGCGGAATCGGCATGAAAAATGTTCATCAGCGGGTGCAGCTCAACTATGGTGCAGCTTATGGTATTGAGCTGTTTAGTAAGCAAGGGGAGGGAACGGATGTAATCCTTTCGCTGCCGCTTCCCTCATACCGCATAGAAAGCATATCAGAGTCAGAAGGGGGTGATCAGGATTGAAGAAGGCTAAAGAGCATTGGCCGCTGCATACCGTGCTGCTTCTCCTTATCCTATTCTCCGCGGGATGCTACAAAACGGGCAGTAAACAGGCTATCCCGGCTACACCGGCTGCAGATAATGAACAGGCAATCCTGTCCGGCAGCATTCTTATGCTTACAAACCGGATTGACCTGATAGAGAATGGTACGATGCAGGGTTACGCTGACCAGTTTAAAAGAAAATATCCCGAGGCTAGTGTGGAGTTTGAAGGATTATCCAACTATGCTACAGATATCATGGTCCGGCTGTCTACCAAGGATGCCGGGGATGTGCTGCTGCTGCCGGTTAATCTGCCTGCGAAGGAGCTGAGTTATTTTTTTGAACCCCTCAGTACGGAGATGTCTGCCGATGAGAGGTTCAAAAGCTTTACGGCGTTCGACGGTAAGCGGTATGGTCTGTCCACCGGGACAACTACAAGCGGGATCATCTACAATAAGAAGGCCTTTGAACAGGCGGGTATTACGGAAATTCCGCAGACCCTCGATGATTTCTACGCAATCTGTGCCAAACTCAAACAAGCGGGCCTAATTCCGCTGTACATGAATTATGGTGCGGTCTGGCCGCTCCGGGAGTGGGGCACCAATATGGTTAATTATATGACCGGTAGTGCTGATTATCTCAATAACATGGTTCATACTAATAATCCCTGGCAGCTGGATAATGAATGGGGACGCTCGCTCGGTATTGCCCGTACGCTGGTTGCCCGGGGATATGTGGAGGATGAGCTGTTCTCGAACAGCTGGGAGGTTTCCAAAACCAGACTGGCCAAGGGGGAAGCCGGGATGTACCTGAACGGAAACTGGACGATTCGCCAGGTTCTTGATGCCGGGGCTGCCTCGGAGGATATCGGCTTTTTTCCGTTTCCTTATGATAACGGCCAGTTGCACTATGCCCCGCTCAATCCCGACTGGTTTATTGGCGTCAGCAAATACAGCAAGAATAAGGAGCTGTCGATGGCCTGGGTGAACTTTCTGGTTAAGGAAACCGCTTATACTGCTGAAAGCTTTCTTCCGGTAGACGGTTCATTGGAGCCTTCCATGGAACAGTATAGAGAATTTAATTCATATCATCCGAAGCTGGTGGAAGCAGTGGTACAGACAGACGCGTTTATTGATATGGCCAACCGCTCGAAGCTTACCTTTGCAACCGGTGACTATATTCAGGAGCTGATTGCTGCACCTGATCTGCAGAAATCCTTTGATGAGCTGAATGAAAGATGGAAGGAAGCCCGTGAAAGGCAGCCCGCTTCCTCTCAACCTTAAACGGCGCAGCGGTTTAATCGAAAAGGCTAACGCCCCCGACAGAAAGTCATTTCTGCCGGGGCCGTCTTTGTTGTTGTGCATAAGTTACAGATTACAGCTGCAGATTACGGTCTATCAGCTCGATGCGCTGCTGAACGCAGGCGTAGGAGCGGAGCGGATCTTCCGGCGTATTCAGCACATAATCCAGCATCTGGTCAACTGTGGTGGTAGCGACATGTATGCGGGTGTCCGATGAAGCGTAATAGATATAAATCTCTCCGTTGTCGCGGGCAATAACACCGTTACAGAACACGACATTCGATACATCCCCGACACGTTCTTCGCCGTCAGGGGCAATGAAATGGCCGCCGGGTGCATGGGTAACCTTGTTAGGCTGGTTCAGATCGGACAGGAAGGCGTAGAGAACATAACGCAGACCGGCAGCTGTATTGCGCACGCCATGAGCAATGTGGAGCCAGCCGCGGGCCGTCTTGATCGGGGCCGGACCTTGACCGTTCTTAACTTCCTTGATTGTATGGTAATAGCGCTGATCCATGATTGTTTCGCTGGTGATGACAGCATTTTCGATGGAGTCAGACAGGCCCCAGCCGATACCACCGCCGGAACCGGCGTCAATGAAGCCATCCTGAGGACGGGTGTAAAAGGCATACTTCCCCTCTACGAATTCAGGGTGCAGGACAACATTGCGCTGCTGGGCAGAGCCGGTCTTGAGATCGGGAAGCCGTTCCCAGGTCTTGAGATCCTTGGTGCGGGCGATGCCGCACTGGGCTACAGCGCTCGACAGGTCGCCGTGTGCAGCTTCCGGGTCTTTGCGTTCAGTACAGAACAGACCGTAAATCCAGCCGTCGGCATGTTTGACCAGACGCATATCGTAGACGTTGGTATCGGGAATTTCGGTTTCGGGCAGAATGACCGGGTGATCCCAGAAGCGGAAGCCGTCTACCCCGCTGTTGCTCTCAGCCACAGCGAAGAAGGACTTACGGTCATTGCCTTCCACACGGGCTACGAGGTAGAATTTGCCGTCCAGTTCAATCGCACCCGGATTGAAGACACCGTTCACACCGATTCTTTCGGCGAAATACGGATTGGTCTCCGGGTTAAAATCATAACGCCAGATTAATGGTGCATGTTCTGCGGTGAGCAGCGGATATTGATAGCGGTCATAGATGCCGTTGCCGAAAGGCAGCTTTTCATTTTTACGGGCAATCAGTGCCTCGTACGTCCGGTTAACAGAGCTTTGCGCTCCTCGAATACTGTTGTCATTACACTGTCTCCTTTTCTCGCTCTGCAAAATAAATAATAACAAAAATTGATTTGTTATTAATAAAATGTTATTTTTGTAATAACAAAATACATATAAGTTATAACGTTTTTTCTAGCGGATTACAAGAGGCAAATATGTAATGTAAAGACAAGACTATAAAAGTGCAATACAACACATTTTATATTGAAGTCATCAGGCCTATAATGAAAATGGTAGCGCCATCATTTTGCACATGTAATACAACCGGAGGCGATTTTCTAAGTGATCAGAATCATGATTGCGGATGATGAGGAAGTTATCCGCCGCGGGCTTGAGAAAATTACTTCCAGAATGGATCTGGAAGTGGTAGTTATCGGCTCGCACGGCAATGGAATGGAGGCATGGAATCAGCTTTCGGCTATAACAGCGGAGGATATTGATCTGCTGATTACGGATATCAAGATGCCCCGCATGGACGGCTTTATGCTGATAGAAAAGGCCAGAGCCTGGATGAAGGATCTGCCGATAGCGGTGCTTAGCGGTTTTAGTGATTTTGACTATGCCCGGAGGGCGATACGTTTCGGCGTGCTGGATTATCTGCTCAAGCCGATAGAGAAAGCACAGCTGTATGATCTGCTGAAGCGGGTGGAAGAGAATAAACAAACGAACTCTTCCGAACCGCAGCAGCCGGTAGTCCAGGCCGAAGGCGGAGAACATTACGTAGTCGAGCAGACCAAAGCTATTCTTGAAAAGGAGTACGGACATCATTTCGAGCTTGAGCGTCTGGCAGAGACAGTAGGGATGAATGCCAGTTATCTTAGCCGCCTCTTTAAATATAAGACGGGTCAGACGATTACCGATTATCTGATCGGCATACGGATTGACAAAGCCAAAGAACTGCTGATCAGCCAGCCTGATCTTAAAAATTATGAGATTGCCGAAAAGGTCGGCTACAGCGATCCCGTGTATTTCAATAAGCTGTTCAAGAAAATATGCGGTGTGACGCCAAAGGATTATAAAAGCGGTTGCAGAATACCAAAAGTCTAGGCTGCTAAAGCTGCAACAGAATAGGGGAATGTCTATTACCAGGGGGCGGAAAGCCCTCTTTTTGTGTTTTTATTTGCATAAAACAAACTAATATATAAAACAAAAATAACAAATATAAGACCAGAAAAAACAATTCAAACCATCGTTTTCGGGCTTTTAACGCATTATAATGTGTTTGTAAGCGATAACAACGCACTTTCAAAGAGTGAACAGGAAATAATTAGCCTTATTAAGTTGTTAATCGTTTGGGTTTTCAAAATATTAGTTAGTTTTTTTGTTATTATGATGCTTGAATGGAGAGAGGGGTTTTAACAATGAAAAAAACAAAAGCAATTACCGGATTGGCAGCATTGACATTGATGGCGGGCTTATTCGCAGGCTGTTCATCAAACAATAATGCAGATAATGCAGCAGCAACCAATGGCGGAAATAACGGAGCCGCTGCAGAGGCGACGGCAGCTCCCGAAGGAGATGGGGCAAAGGACATCAAAGGCGATATCACCGTAATCACGCAAAGAACAGACATTGTTGATACCGTATTCAAAGATTATGCAGCTAAATTTAATGAAAAATATCCGGATGTCAAAGTGAACTTTGAAGCGCTCTCCACTTACGAGGACCAGATCAAGATCCGTATGAGCACGGATGATTACGGTGATGTGCTCCTGCTGCCTACAAGTGTGGCTATCAAGGACCTTCCGGATTTCTTTGAACCACTGGGCCAAAAAGCCGAGCTTGAGCAGCAGTACACAGGTCTTGAGGAACGCAGTGTGGACGGCATTTCCTACGGCATTCCGATTACCGTTAATTACTCGGGAATTATTTATAACAAACAGGTGTTCAAGGATGCAGGCATCACTGAAGTTCCAAGAACCATTGATCAGTTCATGACTGCACTGCAGAATATTAAAGACAAAACGGATGCTGTTCCGCTGTATACAAACTATGCAGCCGGCTGGACGCTCACCCAATGGGAAGCCGTTCTGGCAACGTTGCCGGCAACCGTGACTATGTGAATATTACTCAAGTCGCTTCAGACGATAACTTTGTGCAGGGACAGCCTCACTATGATTTGTACAAGGTAATGTATGATGCAGCCAAAAATGGCCTGATCGAAGAAGACCCTACAACAACCGACTGGGAGTCCTCCAAGGCTGATCTGGCCAACGGTAAAATCGGGACAATGGTACTCGGCTCATGGGCGATCGGTCAAGTTAAAGGCTTGGCAACCAATCCTGATGATGTGGGCTTCATGCCGTTCCCTACCAATGCAGAGAAGGTTCTTGTCCCTCTGGCTGACGATTATAACCTCGGCATCAGTATCCACAGTAAAAACAAAGAGGCAGCCAGAGCATGGGTTGACTGGTTCATTAATGAATCCGGCTATCCGACAACTGAAGGCGGCGGCATGAGTCCTGTTAAAGGAGCCGAGCTTCCGGAAATTCTGAAGCAATTTGAAGGTACAGAGGTTACCTTTGATACCCTTACCCCTGCCAAAGAGGGTGAAGAAGGCTGGGTTGATGCGATTGACAAGGAAGCTGAAATCGGGCTTTGGCAGCCTGATTTCAAGAAAGTCATTATTGAAGCAGCAATCGGCAACCGCAAAGAGTCTTATGATGACATCATGAAGGATCTGAACGACAAATGGAAAGCGGCAAGAGCGAAAGTTACAGCTGCCCAATAAATACCGTAATAGAAGCTGAAATTCATTAACGCAGGAGTGAAGACAGAGTCAAGAGATCGGGGGGATGCGCCTGGCGCATTTTCCCCTTCACTTTTGCCGTGTTTGTGAGGATCTGGAGTTAGTAGCATCTGTTTGTTCCTGGGAGGTGTGGAGAGAGTGTCCAACTTAAGTTATAAAAATCAGCGTATTTTAATTATTTTTTTATTCTCGCTAGTTCCGGTTGTCCTGCTGTTAACATTCTCATATCTGCCTGTAATTAAAATGTTCCAATACAGCTTCACAAGCTGGGACGGCTTCAGCAAAAACATGGAGTACGTCGGGTTCGACAACTATAAGACGATTTTTACGAGACCGGAGTATTTTGCCGTATTTAAAGTCAGTCTGTATTACTTCTTTGCTACATTTGTGCAGATGGGGCTGGCGCTCTATTTTGCGACTATTCTGAGCTTTAATGTCAGGCTGAAGAACTGGTTTAAAGGTATTTTGTTCTTTCCTACACTGCTTAACGGAGTCGCCATCGGGTTTATCTTCCTGTTCTTCTTCAAGCCGGAAGGGACGCTGAACACACTGCTTGATCTGGCAGGCCTCGGGGCCTGGCAGCAGAAGTGGCTGCTGAATCCGCATTTAATTAATATTTCGCTTGCGTTTGCTTCGGTGTGGAGATATATGGGGATGAACTTTATCATTTTCCTGGGTGCCATTTCATCGATCGGCAGCGATATTTATGAAGCTTCCGAGATTGACGGAGCCAACCGCTGGCACCAGTTCAGACATATTATTCTGCCAAGCATCAAGCGTATTCTGCAGCTCAATCTGATTCTGGCAGTAAGCGGAGCGATCGGCGTATTTGAAATTCCCTACGTCATGACCGGCGGTTCCAACGGCAGCAGTACCTTTGTCATTCAGACCGTCGATGTGGCCTTTAAATACAGCAAGCTGGGTCTTGCTTCGGCAATGGCGGTAGTCCTGCTGGGTATTGTTATCATCGTTACCATTCTGCAGCGTGTTCTGATAAAGGAGGAGAAGTAAGAGATGCATACCCTTAAATACAGCGCAGCCTCCTTCTTTAAATATCTTACTTTGATTTTTGGGGCTCTTGCCGCGCTTATTCCAATCATCGTGGTCTTTTTCGCATCACTCAAAACCAATGCCGAATACGCCAGTACCGGTCCGCTTACTTTACCCGAGAACTGGCTGAACTTCAGCAATTACACCAAGGCCTTTGTTGACGGCAACATGCTGCTGGGCTTCATGAATACCATTATTATCGTGCTGATCTCTATTGCAGGAGCAACATTGACCGGATCGATGATGGCCTACATTCTGGCCCGCTTCAAATTCAAAGGCAGCAAGCTGCTGATGGGGGCCTTCCTGCTGGCAACCCTGATTCCCGGAGTAACAACACAGGTAGCCACCTTTCAGATCATCAACTCGCTCGATTTGTTTAATACACGCTGGGCGCCGATCCTGATGTACCTGGGTACGGACATTATAGCTGTTTATATTTTCATGCAGTTCCTGGACTCGATCTCCGAGTCCCTGGATGAATCGGCTATGCTCGACGGTGCCTCCTACTGGACGATTTATTGGAGGATCATTCTGCCACTGCTGAGTCCCGCAATTGTTACGGTCATCATTGTGAAGGGTGTCAACATCTATAACGACTTCTACACCCCTTTTCTGTATATGCCAAAAAGCAGCCTCCAGGTTGTCTCCACCGCGCTTTTTAAATTTAAGGGCCCTTACGGCTCGCAGTGGGAGGTAATCTGTGCGGCGATTATGATTGCGATTATTCCCACGCTGATTGCCTTCATTGCCTTGCAAAAATATATTTACAACGGGTTTGCCCAAGGCTCGGTTAAATAAAGCACGCTTACCAGAACCAGATTTGAGAGGAGCATGAAAGATGAAACAAGTAGAACTGATTGGAACCAATCTGCCGAATATCCCATGGCAGGACAGACCGGCCGGCAATGACAATCCGGTGTGGAGACATAATGATAACCCGGTTATCAAACGGAATCCCGCCAAAGGGGTAGCGCGGATTTTTAACAGTGCTGTAATTGCTTACGAAGGCAGCTTCCTCGGCGTGTTCCGTGTAGAGGACAACACGACCCGCCCTCATCTCCGGATGGGCTATAGTGCTGACGGCCTGGACTGGAAGATCGCGGATGAGCCGATTCCGTTCATTGACGAAGCAGGCAACCCGTACGCACCGCGTTATGCCTACGATCCGCGTCTCGTCCAAGTGGAAGACACGTATTATATCATCTGGTGTACCGATTTTTACGGAGCGGCGATCGGGGTAGCCCGGACACAGGACTTCAAAACCTTTATCAGCCTGGAAAATCCGTTTCTCCCGTTTAACCGCAACGGGGTGCTGTTCCCCAGAAAAATAAACGGTAATTTTGTAATGCTGTCCCGTCCGAGCGACAGCGGCCACACGCCGTTCGGTGATGTGTTCCTGAGCGAAAGCCCTGACTTTGTCTACTGGGGCAAGCATCGTCATGTCATGACCAAGGGCGGGCAAGGCTGGTGGCAAAGCACCAAAATCGGCGGCGGCCCGGCACCGATTGAGACGAGTGAAGGCTGGCTGATGTTTTATCACGGCGTTACTACAACCTGTAACGGCCTTGTGTACAGCATGGGAGCAGTGATCCTGGATAAGGACGAGCCATCCAGAGTCAAATACCGCTCCAGAAACTTCGTCCTTACACCCGAAGAATGGTATGAGGAGAGAGGCTTCGTTAATAACGTGCTGTTCCCTTGCGCAGCCCTTACCGATGCCGAAACGGGCCGGATCGCCATTTACTATGGCGCTGCAGATACTTATGTGGGCGTAGCCTATACCACGGTTCAGGAAATTGTCAGCTATGTCATTGAAACCCATGAAGAAGTCGGTGACGATGCCGGACTTGGCAAAATCTGAGCCGGATATAAGGAGAAACATTCATGAATGAACGATCTTTGTCCCAATTGCAGGCCTATGAAGGGATCAGCCCGAAGCCGGATGATTTCGACGGGTACTGGGAGCGCGCTTTAAGTGAACTGGATGCCCAGCCTCTGAATTATGAGCTGGTGCCTGCGGCATTTACCAGTCTACTTGCGGAATGCTTTCATCTGTATTTTACCGGTGTAGGCGGGGCCAGAATACACTGTAAATATGTAAGACCGAAGCTGCCGTCCGCCGGAAAAGGACCGGGTGTCGTCATGTTCCACGGATACGGCTGTGACAGCGGCGATTGGCTGGAGAAGGTGGGGTACGCGGCGCACGGCATCAGTGTACTGGCCATGGATTGCCGGGGCCAGGGCGGGGTGTCCGAGGATAATCTGACCGTTCAGGGTACGACGATCCGCGGACATATTATCCGCGGAATAGATGATCCCGATCCGGATAACCTGTACTACCGGAATGTATTTCTGGATACAGCCCAGGCGGCGCGTATCTTGATGGCCATGCCGGAGGTGGACCCGGAACGCGTCGGTGCGTTCGGACTGTCCCAGGGCGGCGGCCTTACGGTTGCCTGTGCTTCGCTAGAGCCCCGGATCAAAATAGCAGTGCCGGTCTATCCGTTCCTCTCCGACTATAAGCGGGCATGGGAAGCAAACATCACTGCGTCTGCCTATGAGGAGCTTAACTATTATTTCCGGTTCTTCGATCCGCATCATCTGCGTGAACAGGACATTTTTAACCGTCTCGGTTATATCGATATTCAAAATCTGGCAGACCGCATAAAAGGAAGAGTGGTATGGGTTACCGGATTAATGGACCCGATTTGTCCGCCATCGACCCAATTTGCTGCATATAACAAGATTACGTCACCGAAGGAATTACTGGTCTATCACGAATACGGCCATGAGTATCTGCCCTATCTCGCAGACCGGACTCTGCAAAGCTTTTTGACTCTGTAATGAAAGTGCACTTCTTCCCGGCTGCAGCCCTTATGACTTGTAAGGGCTGCAGCTTTTTCCGTGCGATTTTAAAATAAATCGTGCATCACCCTCATATGAACTTCCATCTTTAATTGTTACTATAACGGTGTAGCAAGCGAATACAGATTAAATTAGGAGGGTTAAAGATGTTGAAATGGAAGCGTTCTCTTACAGTACTGGCCATGACGGCCTTACTGGGAACGATGGCGGCCTGCGGCGGCAACGGCAACGGCAATGGAGCTACAAACAAGGCGGAGGCTACTCCCGAGCCTGCCAGCACTACTGCAGCGGCGACGGCTGCTCCTAGCAATGAGCCTGTTAAACTGCGTATTATGTGGTGGGGATCCCAGCCGCGGCACGAGGCTACTTTGGCTGCGCTGGAGTTATACACAAAGAACAATCCGAATGTTACCTTCGAACCAGAATATTCAGGTATGGATGGATACCTGGATAAATTATCGACACAGGCTGCAGCAAAAAATGCACCGGATATCGTTCAGCTAGATCCGGGCTGGATGCCGGACTGGATGTCCAGGGGACAATTAGCCGACCTGGCGCCTGAGGTGGATGTCAGTAAATTCGATGCCAAGCTGCTGTCCGGCGGACAGCTTGACGGCAAGCAATACGCGGTTCCGCTTGGCTCGGTAGCCTTCGGGATGGTATACGACAAGGCGGCCATGGATAAGCTCGGCATTGCAAATCCGGCCAACGGGTGGACATGGGATGATTTCTTCGCGCTGGCCAAGGAGTCCAAATCCAAGCTGCCTGAGGGGCAATATTTCACCCTGGACTATGGCGGCAACTACTTTATGTACTCAGCCTACCAGTACGCCAAAGGCAAGGGCCAGGTCATTACAGATGACGGCCACTTTAACGTGGATCAGGCTGTCTTCCTGGAGTGGACCAAGAAATTTGAAGAGCTGCGCAAGGAAGGCCTGGTTCCTCCGGCGGATGTAAATGCTTCCGATAAAGAAAATGATCCGCAAATGGACCTGCTGGCAGCAGGTAAGGTTCTGTTCCGGTACAGCTTCTCCAATAACCTTGGTACCTGGGACAGTATCAAGCCGGGTGCTTATGCCCTTGTTACGATGCCGCGGGCGGAAGAAGCGGGCGGCTGGCTGAAGCCATCCATGTATCTGTCCGTTTCCGAAAACTCCAAGCATGCTGAGGAAGCCAAGAAATTCATTAACTGGTTTGTAAACGACCAGGAAGCAGGGAATATTCTCAAGACTTTCCGCGGCCTTCCGGCCAACAAGGAAATTGCAACGGCGCTGGAAGCCAGCATGAGTGATCTGGATAAGGTTGGTTTGGGCTTGCTCCGTGCTACAGAGCCGGACGGCCAGACCTGGTCGGCCGGAGCCGGCGGCTGGACCAACTTTATCGACAAGGACTGGGTACTGGTGCGTGACCAGCTCAGCTTTGGAAAAGTGACACCGGAGAAAGCCTTTGAGCAGCTGAAGGAAGCGTCACAGGCTTACGAAAAATAGTTCCAGAACGAAAGGCCCGGAGCATTTTGTTCCGGGCCTTGCCGTTACCTGGACGCCTAATGTTAATTGAAGGTAGAGGGAGGATTTATGAATATGGAATATTCGGTGCATTATCAGCCGGGAGACGGGTATCTGGCCTGGCTGCAATACCGCAATCCTGCGGCTGGAGGGGCGGGACGTTATCAGGAATACCAGCGGATTGTTGCCGCTGGCCAAGACAATACTGTGCTTCGTACGGCTGCGGACGAGCTGGCTCAAGGCCTTAAGGGAATTACCGGAAGAGTGATTTCAGTCTCGGAGACAATGGCGGCGTCCCCAAGTATCATTATTGGAACCTTCGGTGCAGACTCAGTGGTTGACGAATTCTTCAGCATGGAGGTAAGCAATGCTGTTCAAGCGGAAGGTTATGCCATTCAAACCGACAACCAGACCGGCAGTATTGTTATCGGGGCGCTTACCCCTGCAGGTGTATTATATGGCGTGTTCCATCTGCTGCGGATTATGGGGACAGGAGGTTCTGTCCGGCAGTTGAATATTCTGGAGAATCCGGCCAATCAGCTGCGCATGATCAACCAGTGGGATAACATGGACGGGAGTGTAGAGCGGGGGTATGCCGGGCAATCCGTTTTTTATGAGAATAACATGATCACAGGCCAGCTGGAACGGATTCAGGATTACGCCCGTCTGCTGGCTTCCACCGGCATCAATGCCATAACGATCAATAATGTGAACGTCCACCAGACCGAAAGCCGGCTTCTGACAGATTTCCTGCCGGATGTAGCGAGGCTGGCAGCCATTTTCCGCAGCTATGCCATCAGGCTGTTTCTGAGTATTAATTACGCCAGTACAATGGAGATCGGCGGTCTTGAGACGGCAGATCCCCTGGACCCGGACGTCGCGAGTGGTGGCGAATGACAGCAGCTGCAGTGTATGAAGCTATCCCTGATTTCGGGGGATTTCTGGTCAAGGCCGATTCGGAGAACCGGCCGGGACCGTTCACCTACGGCAGAGATCATGCAGACGGGGCCAATATGCTGGCTGAAGCGCTGCAGCCGTATGGCGGCATTGTCATCTGGCGCTGCTTCGTCTACAACTGCAAGCAGGACTGGCGTGACCGTTCCACCGACCGCGCAAGGGCAGCCTATGACCATTTTCAGCCCTTGGACGGACGCTTCATGGACAATGTCATTCTGCAGATAAAGAATGGGCCGATTGATTTTCAGGTAAGGGAGCCGGTCTCCCCGCTGCTGGGGGCTATGCCCAAGACGAATCAGGTCATTGAATTCCAGATTGCCCAGGAGTATACCGGCCAGCAGCGCCACGTGTGCTATCTGGTGCCCCAGTGGAAGGAAATTCTGGATTTTGATACACAGCTTCAGGGGAAGGGGACGACTGTCCGGCACATTGTGGATGGTTCCGTTCACGGCAATCCTTACAGCGGCTTTGCTGCTGTCTCTAATATAGGAAATGACAGCAACTGGACGGGCCATTTGCTTGCACAGGCTAATTTATACGGTTACGGACGTCTTGCCTGGAATCCCGGGCTGTCTGCCGATGCGATTGCCGGGGAATGGATTACGCTGACTTTTGGCTTTGCTTCAGCCCATGAACCGTTTCAGCTCCTGTTAAGAATCCTCATGGAATCCTGGGAAATCTATGAATCTTACACGGCCCCGCTGGGCGTAGGGTTTATGGTGAATCCCGATCATCATTACGGGCCAAATGTGGACGGATATGAGTACTCTATGTGGGGCACCTATCATTTTGCAGATTGCCATGGAATGGGTGTTGACCGGACAACAGCTACAGGTACGGGGTATACCTCCCAATATGTGCAGGCCAATATGGAACAATATGAGTCCCTTGACAGCTGTCCGGATGACCTGCTGCTGTTCTTTCATCATGTCCCGTATACGCATGTGCTGCATTCGGGTAAAACCGTGATCCAGCATATTTATGACACTCATTTTGAAGGCGCAGAACGGGCATACGGGCTGCTGTCTGACTGGAAGCTTATGAAGGGACAGGTGGATGATCGGGCGTACAGGCATGTGGAAGAGCGTCTAACGGAGCAGGCCGGGCACAGTAAAGAATGGCGGGACCGGATCAATACGTACTTCCTCCGGAAAAGCGGTATACCCGACCAGCACGGGAGAACAATCTATTAATGTAATACGTGAAAGAGGCGGAGCATTCCGCTTCTTTTTTATGGCGGGAAGGGCGGGAGACGGTTCGTTTATCGTTATATTTTGAAAGAATTCGAGCATTGCCCTCCTTTAGCAGGCCATAGGCGGCCTATATACTTAAGGTATAAATTAACCACAAGAGGTGACCACAGATGAACCGTTCCACAGCCGCCATAGCCAAAACTGCTGCGAAGCCGAAAAAAAGCTCCTATTTCAAAAGCAGATGGAACGCACCGTTAGCAGGCTATTTGTTTATTTCCCCCTGGCTGATCGGGTTTCTAGCGCTTACGGCGTACCCGTTATTCCTATCCCTGTACTATTCCTTTACCGACTACACCTTGATGCAGCCGATGAAGTGGATCGGAGTCCGCAACTATGAGCGGATCTTTACAGCAGACCCCAGATTCGTTCAATCCGCCAAGGTAACCTTCACTTATGTGCTCGCTTCCGTGCCTTTAAAGCTGATAGCTGCGCTTTTTGTAGCCATGATCCTCAGCAAGGCGGTTAAGGGGATCAGCATCTACCGCACTGCCATTTATTTTCCCTCACTGATCGGAGGCAGTATCGGGGTTTCGCTGCTCTGGCGCAACATCTTTGGGGTTGACGGGGTTTTCAACAAGCTGATCGCTGTCTTCGGCTTTGAAGGAAAGGGCTGGATCACAAGTCCCGATACGGCACTTGGCACGCTGATTCTGCTGACGGTCTGGCAATTCGGCTCAACGATGGTTATTTTTCTGGCAGGCCTGAAGCAAATTCCGAATGATCTGTATGAAGCCTCTTCCGTAGACGGAGCCAATAAAGTGACCCAATTCTTCAGAATTACGCTGCCGATGCTTTCGCCGATTCTCTATTTCAATCTAATCATGTCTGTTATCAACGCCTTTCAGATGTTTACATCCGCATTTGTCATTACGAACGGCGGCCCGATGAATGCTACTTATGTGTATGCAATGTATTTGTATGAAAGAGCGTTCAGCCGTTACGAGCTGGGGTATGCTTCGGCGCTCGCCTGGATTATGCTCTTGGCCATCATCGCAGCTACGCTGCTGATCTCTTATACCTCGAAATATTGGGTATTCTATGAAGCTGACACTGGAGGGAGAAAACGTAAATGACCACATTAAAGGTAAAGCCGGTTCTTCGTCATCTTTTTATGATTCTCTTCAGCTTTGTGATGGTCTATCCGGTGATCTGGTGGATCGGAGCATCGCTGAAGCATACTACGGAACTAAACTCGCCGTCCATTTTTCCGTCTGTTCCGCAGTGGAGCAACTTCAGCGAGGGCTGGAATTCGGTTCCCGGACATACATTCACCGATTTCTATCTGAATACGTTCGGCCTTGAGCTGGCAGTCATTGTCGTAACACTGTTATCTACTACGCTGGTTGCCTTCGGGTTTGCGAGACTGGATTTTCCGCTCAAAAACTTCTGGTTCTCCATCCTGATGCTAACCTTGATGATGCCCGGACAGGTGCTGATCATTCCCCAGTATGCGCTGTTTTATCAGCTTGGCTGGGTAAATACGTATCTCCCGTTCATTATCCCCCATCTGCTTGCGGGCGGGGCAGGCGGCAGCTTCTTCGTCTTCCTGCTGATCCAGTTTATACGCGGTGTTCCCAGAGAGCTTGACGAATCTGCCAAAATAGACGGCTGCTCCTGGTTCGGCATCTTCTGGAGAGTGGTGATGCCGCTTGCTTTTCCGGCAATTGTAACCGTGACGATCTTCTGCTTCCTGTGGAACTGGGATGACTTCCTGGGTCATCTCCTGTATATCAACACGGTAGACAAGTATACGGTCGGTCTGGCGCTCCGGATGATTAATGATTCCCAATCCGCCCAGGAATGGGGCCAGCTGCTTGCCATGTCACTTGTATCGATCCTTCCGGCAACCATCGTGTTCATGTTCCTTCAGAAGTATTTCGTGGAAGGGATTGCAACTACGGGAATTAAAGGATAAGATGTAAAAAACATTGGTCTTTTAACGGTAAAGCCTCGAATCTCTTTCGCTGCTTTACCGTTTATTTTGTCTGAACCGGAGCCGGAGGGAAGTGAAGCAACTGACAAATCCTTTTAAAAAATATAGAATCGACCGGCTGTTTTTTCATAGCTTTGCCATCGTGCTGATTGCTGTAATCGGGGTTACCGCATGGACTAGTTACAGCAATTCTTCCAAGGCGCTTGTAAAGACGACATCCCATTACCAGCAGCAGCTGCTGGATGAGCTTAATAATGAAATAACAACCAAACTGGTCATGATTGAGCAGATTTCCCTGTCCAGCACCCGTGACAGTGAACTGACCAATTTTCTCCTGAACAGGCAGGATGAATTCGAGAGGTACCGGAGGCGTGCAGGTGTGGAGAGCGCACTCGCGAATCTGACCTATGCGATTCCGCTGATCCAGGGCATAGATCTCTATATGGATAACCCCATCTTCAGTGAACGGCAAAATTATATACAATTCCGCAGCCTTAATGATCTGAACAAGCAGGAGGGAATCAGGTGTCTGGAGAAAAGCGACTTCTGCTGGTCCAAAGAATATAATTTATCTACTTCGCAGGGAGATGTTCCTGTACTCAGCTTTTTCAGAAAAATAGTGTATGAGAATGACTATCTTGGCGTCCTGATGATCCACATCAAAGCGGGCGAAATCCGGAAGATCTTAACAGGGAATTCAGACGGATCCAACCGGATCATGGCAGACAGCGAAGGCCGGCAGATTATGAAGATCGGCGATACGCTGGCCCAGGACGACTGGCCGCAGTGGATCGATCTGAGGAGTAATAGCTCAGGGTATGTGCATATTCCGGCAAAGGACGGATCACGCGATACGCTGCTTGTCTACTCCAGAATGGATAATTCCATCTGGACGCTCATAGAGTTTACTTCCTGGAAGCAAATCACGGCAAGCAGTCTGAAGCTGGCGGAATGGATCGGTCTGATCGGAATTGGTGCAGTGCTGCTGGTTGTGCTGCTGACCCATTTTTTGAGCAGGCAGTTTACCAAGCCGATCAAGAAGCTTGTAAATGCGATGCGGGTATATTCTGTGGGCGGGGATAATGTGGAGCTCCCTTCAGATTATGAAAATGAATTCGGGTATTTATTCGCAGGCTACCGTAAGCAGAATGAACGGATTGAAGAGCTGTACCTTTCGCTGGAGCGCCGCTACGAGCAGCAGCGCAAAGCTGAAATTGAAGCGCTTCAGGCTAATATTAATCCGCATTTCCTGTATAACATGCTGGATCAGCTTAACTGGATGGCGATTGAGGCCGGCCAGGATGAGTTAAGCCGGATTCTGGAGCTGATGGGCCGGATGTTCCGGATCGGATTGTCCAACGGGAACAGCTTCATCACCATTGCCGATGAACTTTTGCATATTAATTGTTATCTTGAAATCCAGCAGCTGCGCTGGGGGGAGGGTCTGGAATATAGCATTAAAGCTTCCTCAGCTCTTCAGACTTTATACATTCCCAAGCTTACGCTGCAGCCGTTTGTTGAGAATTCGATCGTCCATGGCTTTAACAAGCAGCGGAGCGGCTATGTCTCTATTGAGATGGAGCAAAGCGGTGATAAGCTGCAGATCAGGATTGAGGATAACGGGTCAGGACTGAAGCAGCCTGATGAAAGGCCGCATAACCGGCACACCGGAGGTTATGGCGTCCGCAATGTGAGAGAACGGATTGACGGATATTTCGGAGCAGGCTATGGCATTGTTCTGGAGGACCGGCAAGAGGGCGGAACAAGAGTGCTGATTACGCTGCCGCTGCTGGCAGAGCCTCCAGCCAGTAAGGAATAATTACTGGCAGACTGGGATAGGGCAAAAGGCTATGCTGATTTATCGTAAGCGCTTCCTTTGGGAGTGTGCTTTCGCTAAAGGAGTTAAGGGGGAAGAGCCATGTGGAAAATCGCAATCATTGATGATGAGCGGCAGGTTCTGAAGGGAATGAAAAGTGCGATACCCTGGGATGAGCTGGGAGCCGAATGGGCTGGAGAGGCGATGAACGGAGAGGACGGGCTGGAGGTTATCCGCAGAACCCTGCCGGACATAGTAATCACTGACTTGTATATGCCGGTCATGAGCGGTCTGGATATGATGGAGCGGCTCCGAAAGGAAGGCTTCCAGGGCAAAATCATTATCCTGAGCGGCTATTCCGATTTCGAGCATGCCAGGCAGGCCCTGCGGTTTCAGGTGACCGACTATGTATCCAAGCCCATCAGCCTGCCGACTTTAAAATCCATTCTGGGCAAGGTCATACAGGAGCTTGAGGCAGAGGAGGAAAAGCGTATCCGCCAATGGGAGCTTGAATTCAAAATGACGCTGTATGAGCCTTTTGTAGAAAAGGAGTGGGTCCGCTCGGCTGCTGTCGGTACGCTCGACTCTGCGTACAGGGACAGCATGCGTCTTCCGCCGGCCTATCAATACTGGCAGGAACGCAGGCATGTCACAGTCGGGATCGAGCTGATCCGGGATGAACGGGCCAAGTGTCTATCCGTCTCGGACTGGAATCTGTTCCGCTTTGCGGTCAGCAATATCGCCTGTGAAGTAGCGCGCAGGATGTTCCCGGATCTGGAATACACGGAGCTGCACAGTACCAGGGCATTACTGATTATCCATCCGGGGGCAGAGCAGCAGGAACAGCTGGAATACAGGCTTGATGAGCTTGGTATCAGGCTGACAGACAGTATAGGCAGTTATCTTAAGCTTGTTACCCGTATAGGAATCGGGGGAGTAAAGAATTGCTGGACAAGGCTCTCCGACTCGACGGAGGAGGCGTTCCGGGCCATGGACCTGACTGATTTACGGTCCGCTTCGGGTCATGAGGTGTACAGGTACAGGGAGAGCAGCGGCAGCGGCGCACCGGTTAAGGTCGCCCTCTTTCCTGTGAAATTTTCATATAAACTTGCAGCAGCAATGAAAGCCTCACAGGAAACAGAAGCCCATGACCTTGTGCTGGACTATATAACGGAGATGAAAAAGCAAGAAGGAATTTCCCAGGGATATGTACAGATGCTTGGGAGCGAGCTGTGGGGCATTATAGCCTACTCGCTTTATGAATCCGGATTCGTTCTGGACGATCTGTTCACCAATGACCAGATCGCCAAGGAGATCAGCGGCCTTGTTGTACCGGATCAGCTGGCCAGCTGGCTTATGGACAAAATCAGCAAAATCTGCAGCAGCAGACAATGGAAGGGAAGCAGCAAGCACCGGCAGGTCGTCGATTTCATGACCAACTATATCCACGAGCATTATGCGGAGGAGCTCACCCTCGCCGAGCTTTCGGATAAAGTATTCATCTCGCGGAATCATCTGTCTATCATTTTCAAGAATATTACCGGAGAGACGTTTAACAATTATTTGACCCGGGTACGCATCGAAAAGGCGCGTGAGCTCTTGATGGAGCGGAACATGCTGGTGTATGAAGTGGCGGAACGGGTCGGCTACAGGAATATTCCCTATTTCAGCACATTGTTCAAGAAGATTACCGGCATGAATCCGACAGAGCTGATAAAAAACTGACTCCGCGTAATGGCATGACCCAATAAATACGAAAATTCAAGCCTATAGCGCAAGCCCTCTACTCTGGAGGACTTGCGTTTTTTTTGGCATACCTGCCGGGGGATATTCCCGTGACCCTGGTAAAACTGCGGATAAAATTCGCATAATCGCTGAAACCGGATTGATAGCAGGCTTCGGTAATGCTTAGCCCTTCTCCCAGCAAGGATTTGGCGAGTGCGATGCGGCGGTCCAGGATATAGGAACGGAGGGTTAGTCCGGTATGCCTTTTGAACTGGCGGCTGATATAGGTGCTGTTCAAATGAAACAGGCCGGCAAGCTGTTCCAATGTGATGTCCTCCGCAAGATGTCCTTCAATATAGTCCATTGTTTGGCGTACCAGTGCAGGCATAATATCTGCCGTGATAAAGCTGGCCTGCTGAAAAACCGTATTGGCCAGCACCAGGAGCTGAGCGATGCAGCAGTTGGCCTGAATATCTGTACCATACGCATTAGAGGAAAGGGCCTGTTCCAGTTCACAGGTAAGCTGCAGGAATTGTTCCAGCTGCGCTTGCGTTAAATGAACAATGTTTCCTTTTCCCATTGGCCGGTAGTGGAAGCACGCGGATAAAAGTGTGGCCGGAGTAGAGAGGCGATGCAGATAGGATTTTTGAAGATTAATGGTAATCCGTTCATATTCGGTATCATCCAGGCTGAAGGAGCGGTGCATTTCTTCCGGGCTGATGACAATCAAATCACCGGGCTGCAGGCGGTAGCAGCTGTTTTCAATATAGAAATTGACGTTGCCGCGGAGAAACAGGTATAGCTCATAAGCTTCGTGCCGGTGATAGAAGGTCCCCATATTGTAAGTAGTGGTCCTGTGCAGGTAGAGGAAATCCTTATGGATAAAATCATATCGAAGCTCGACAGGCTCGTTCACTTTGCAGCCTCCTGATCTGTTCGCGCAATAAATACTGCGGAAACCGCAATGATTATTCGCTGAAGGTACTTTAAAATGTCAATATCCTAACATGTTAGGTTGATAAATACAAGTGCTTTGTGGCATGAAGCAGAATGGAGCGTGTTGTTGTGGAGCTAGTAATAACAGCAAGAAGCAAATTTCGGGATGAGCCGGATTATACGGAGCAGGACAGGCACGGACTAAGTACATCTGTGACCGTTACAGGCGGAACCGGCAGTGCGGCAGACCCGGTACAGGCCCGGGTGCGGGTCAGTAACGTTTCCGGCGCTGCATGGTCGGGAGTCATTCATGTTGAGCTCCCTTTTCCCAAACAGAATCCGCGATTCTTCCTGCCGGCCTTTATGTACGGGCGAAACCGCGGTGAAGCCCCGCAGAATGTTCCGAATGAATTCCCCAGGCTGAGGGAAGGCAAGCCTTCACGCCCTTCTTCCCCTTGGTGGATGGTGCGCAGCGACCGGTTATCCCATCCGGCGGCTTTTGCCTTTGACAACGGCTTCGTATACGGTCTTTGCGCCAGCCCTTATTTTATCTTTAGGGATGGGGTCAAAACAGAGTGGAAGCCTGAGCTTTCGGGTGAGTTCTACCAGTATGGCGGCTTCACGTGCTCGCTTGCCAAAGGAACCGTCGGGTATACGCTGGGTTATGAGAATGCTCCGCTGCTGTTCATCAAATCACGGCTGGTACAAGAACGGGCGGCTCTGGATAACAATTGCTTTGAGCTGGCTGCCGGCGAAGAAGTGGAATTCACATTGGAGCTGTATGCATATGAAGCCGGGTCGGAGCTCGGTATTAACCTTGCGCTGAAGGAGATCTATTTCCGTTATCACCAGCCACCGAGACAGGGGAGCGATATCCGGACAGCCGCAGCTGACCTGTCGAAAGCGATTTATCAGGATGCATGGCTGCCCGGGGACCGGAGCTATTCCACCTTTGTCTATGAGGACAAGGAGAAGGGCGGCTACCGCTATAATAAAATAATCTCGATCAGCTGGACGAGCGGTCTGACCGCAGCTGTTCCGGTCCTGATGGCTGCACTGAGGCTTGAAGAGGAGCCCATGCGCGAGCAGGCCCTTTCCTGTATCAGGAACATTATCACGAATAGTCTGAACCCGGATTCCGGGCTTCCCTACGAGGCCTATCAGGACGGGAAATGGAGTATATCCGGCTGGTGGTTTGACGGAATGCGTACGCCGGGACATTCTGCCTACCTGTGTGCACAGGCATTATTTTATATTATGAAGGCGTATGAATTTGAGAAAAAAATCAAAAATGTCCAGCATGAGGATTGGATGCTTTTTGTCAGCAAGGTACTGCCTATACTGGAAAAAAGTAAAAACACAGACGGGGAATATCCCGCCATTCTGTCGGAGAAAACCGGTGCCGGACTTGAGTATGATTCCTTCGGCGGGGTATGGTGTATGGCTGCTATGGCCTACTACAGCTGGCTTACCGGAGACAATACCTGTCTTGAAGGCCTGAAGCATAGCGAGAAGCACTACTACGAAGCTTACGTGAAGCGGATGGAATGCTACGGGGCTCCGCTTGATGCGGATAAGGCGGCAGATTCAGAAGGCATTCTGGCCTATATGAAGGCTGTCAGATTTCTGCATGCGATAACCGGGGAAGAACTGTTTCTGGAGCATATGAGAGATGCGATCGATTATGAATTCAGCTTCAAATTTGCTTACAACTCACCGGTTAAGGTGCCTCCGTTAAGTACAATTGGCTGGTCCAGCTGCGGGGGGAGTGTGACTTCCGTTGCCAATCCGCATATTCATCCGATGTCCGGCAATCTTGTTGATGAACTCTATTACTATGTACAGCAGCGTGATGATCCTTATGTCCGGCAACGGATGCTGGATACAGTGGGCTGGGGCTGCCAGACCTATAACCGCTACGATAACGAATTTGATTATGGCAAAAGAGGCTGGATGTCCGAACGGTTTTGTCATTCTGAAGGGCTGTTAACGGAAACCTACAGCGACGGTTCGCCCGCGAGCACCTGGTTCTGTCTGATGCCCTGGGCCGCCGGCAGCGTATTAGAAGGTCTGGTCGGAGATTATTGGGAAGCGGACGCCAAGTAATCGTTCTCCCTGATTGACGGATGGAACTGCCCGGTCACGGGTCAGCTCCATCTTTTAATTCTGCCGGCCGCCGCGGCAGCTTCATTCCGGTACCGGTCCGAATGCATATTGGTTTTATATTTTCCGGGGGAGATGCCTGCTGTCTTCTTGAAGCTGCGGATGAAATTGGCATAATCGCTGAATCCGGAGAGCCCGCAGGCCTCCGCAACGGATTTGCCGGCGGCGAGATGGCTTTTGGCGAGCGATATTCGCTGGTCAATGATATAAGAGCGTATCGTAAGTCCGGTATGCTCTCTGAATAGACGGCTGATATATTTGCTGCTGTAATGAAACTCCTGCTCCAAACATCCGGAATTAATATCTTCAGCCAGATGGCTTTTGATATAGGACATTGTATTGCTGACCAAGTCGGGCATGATATTGTCCGGACTATGCGTCGAGGAGCGGTAAAGGGTGTTGATGAATACAAGCAGCTGGGTTGCGTAGGCTTCAGCGAGAACATCCTGTCCATATTCTTCCGAGCTTAGGCAGCTGATCAGTTGTTCAGCTAATCCGGTGTAAAATACCATTTGCTCCTGCGTAAGCCGGGTCAGATTGTTCTGTCCAAAAGCGTGAGTCTCGAAACAGGAGGCCAGGCTGGTACGGGCACTTGATAGCTTTTCCAGTGCGGTTCTTTTGATATTCAATCCGATCCGCTCATACGTCTGGGTATCCAGGCAGATACACCGGTGCAGCTCGCCCGGGCTGATAATGATTAAATCTCCAGGCACCAGCTTGTAGCAGGATTGTTCAAGATACATTAGTGAATTGCCCCTTAGGAAGAGATAAACCTCGTAAGCATCATGACGGTGATAAGGCAGCGTCGGATCGATCAGCTCTGTCGTGGACGTATTGTGAAAGCAAATCATCTCTTCCCTGATCGGTGAAAAAATGTGGCCGGTATCCTGCAGCATCGCATCCAATCCTTTTCTTGAAATATATGGAATATGTGGCATTCACGCAATATTCATTTGTTCTATTGCAAGGAATATAACACTAATAACTATTATAATACATTATAAGGAAGCGCTTGCAAGTGCTGCAAGAATTATAGACAAGCTAGTGCATAGGAAAGCCGCTTCAATAGACGGGAGGTGGTACAGGTTTCATTGATGCAGTGACATATTCTGTGAGGAGATGGATAAATGTTAACTGGTGTAAAAAAATCAATGTGTACCTTCCTGGCAGCTGTAACTGTACTGACGGCAGTACTGGTTCCTGCGCCACCCAAAGTGTCGGCAGCAAGTGATGTCATTGTTAATTTGTCGGCAGAGAAGCAAGTCATCCGCGGTTTTGGGGGAATCAATCTTCCGGCCTGGATTGGAGATCTGACGCCTGCGCAAAGAGAAACCGCGTTCGGCAATGGGGCGAACCAGCTGGGCTTCTCTGTTCTGCGAATTTATGTCGATGAGAATAAGGATAACTGGTACAGGGAAGTGGACACGGCAAAAGCCGCTATTGCCAAAGGTGCGATAGTCTTCGCGTCGCCCTGGAATCCTCCAAGTGACATGACAGAGACCTTTACCCGCAACGGCGAGTCAGCCAAACGGCTCCGGTATGACAAGTATGCTGCCTATGCGCAGCATCTTAATGACTTTGTGACCTACATGAAGAACAACGGAGTAGACCTCTACGCGATTTCTGTGCAGAATGAACCGGATTATGCCCATACCTGGACCTGGTGGACACCTGAAGAAATGCTTAAGTTCATGAAAGAAAATGCAGGGTCCATCAATTGCCGGGTTATCGCTCCCGAATCCTTCTCCTATCTCAAAAATATGTCCGACCCGATTCTGAATGACCCGCAGGCGCTTGCCAATATGGATATTCTGGGTGCACATACTTATGGCACCTCGTTCAGCAATTTCCCTTACCCGCTGTTTAAGCAAAAAGGGGCAGGGAAGGAGCTGTGGATGACGGAGGTGTACTATCCCAACAGCAATAACAATTCGGCCAACCTGTGGCCTGAGGCACTGGAAGTCGCTTACCATATGCATAATGCAATGGCCGAAGCGGATTTCCAGGCGTATGTGTGGTGGTACATCCGCCGCCAATACGGCCCGATGAATGAGGACGGCACAATCAGCAAACGCGGGGACAGTATGGCCCAGTTCTCCAAATTCATCCGTCCGGGATATGTAAGAGTTGACGCAACAAAGAATCCGGATACAAATGTGTACACCTCGGCTTACAAGGGAGACAACAAGGTTGTCATTGTAGCCATTAACAAAGGCACCTCGGCGGTTAATCAGAACTTTGTCCTGCAGAACGGGACAGCTTCAAGCGTATCCCCATGGGTTACCGATGCGACCAGAAAGGTTGCTGCAGGAGCTGCAATCAATGTGTCCAACAATGCGTTTACAGCCCAACTGCCTGCCCAGAGTGTAACCACCTTTGTAGCTGCACTGGGAAGCGGCAGCGGCAGCACCGGAACCACTTACGAAGCGGAAACAGGTACAACCTTGACTGCTGCAGTAACAGAAACAATTAACTCCGGCTATAACGGGAGCGGATACGTCAATTTTAATGCAGCAACGGATGCCGCCATTCAGTGGAACAATATCTACTGTGCAACTGCCAGCAGCAAAAATGTGAAATTCCGTTATGCACTGGAGTCCGGCACGAGAAACCTGGATGTCTATGTAAATGGAACCAAGGTGATCAGCAATCTCGCATTTGCAGCAACGGGAAGCTGGACAACCTGGGGCGAGAAAACGATTCAAGTTGGAATGAACGTCGGGATCAATACGCTCAAAGTGGTCACTACCGGTACTGAAGGTCCTAATATAGACAGCATTACGGTCACGCTAAATTAAGTGAAATAGCCCTTTAATTGCATATTTCGGATTTCTGAAAATCCCGGTTTGTAAACCCCGCGTATAAATGCGGCGTGCAGACCGGGGTTTTCTGCGTAAAAAATAGAAATTTGGAAGAATTACAGGGGATCGCACTTCTTTGTACTGCGCCGGAAGAAACCTATGGTTTTCCCGTTGTAAGGTAAAGGGTGTTTTTTTTGTGCAAATTTAAAGCATTACAGTGTTATTTTATAATGTTTCGTGCATTGCTCTCATACAAATTCCATTTTTGAATTGATAAGCTATAACCAGGAAAGGCGATGTAAGCGTATACAAAAATACCTAAGGAGGAACACGCAGAATGAGGAAAAAGATCTGGAGAAAGACACTTGCGGTTTCAATGGCCGGTGCACTGGCGCTGTCCGTTATTGTCCCGGTGCCGTTTTCCAACCCGGTTCAGGCTGCTGCGGCAGAAGCGGCCCCGGCACAGGTAACCGCCGACTGGTACAAGACCTACCAGACGATGGATGGTGTAGGGGCCGCTTATGCGTATACAGATTCCATCCATATGCTGCAGCTGGCCACAGCCGGTCATCAGGATACGGTCAGGCATCTGCTGGATTTGACCTTCAGTGAAAAGGAAGGCACTGGCCATGACATTGTCCGGGTCATTATCGGAGATAACGGCGGTCTGACCACTACAGGAGCCACTGCGGCCAGTCCGGGGTTCAACCCGTTAACAGGGCTGCTGGCAGATGTCAGCAAACCCGGCTTCGATGTTGAAGGCAATGCGATTCCGATGCGGGGATCAGCAGGACAATACGGGTATAAAATCGAAGCTGAGAACCGTTACTATGACGGCAACACCGACAGTATCTGGCCTGTTGAACCTGAGCATGCTCCCGGTACGCTGGTACCGGTACAGGATTTCGTCTGGGATTATCCTTCATGGAATCAGCCGGCCGGCAATGATGACGGCGGCCCGACCAATCTTCTAAGCGCGCCGGGGGCAGCTCCAGTTGTTATAAAGAATTCGCCGCGGACCCGCAAAGAACTGTTCGATATGGATCAGGTCTGGACCATGCGGCAGGCCATGCAATACGGTGTTAAGCAATTCTATGCCTGTACCTGGACTGTGCCTTACTGGATGAGCCAGTCTTCGACTAATAATCCTAGCAAAATTATCCGTAACGATACGGCTACTATAGACGGGAAGCCGGTAAAAATCTATTATCAGGCCTATGCCGATTATCTCGTTAATTATATCCGCGGCATGTGGGAGCAATGGGGAATTCCGATCACACATATCAACCCCTTTAACGAGGTGGATCTTGCAGGCGGGAACGCTTCCTATGTAACCGAGCTGATTAACGGCTATATAGGCCCGACTCTGAAGAAGTCCATGCAGCCGGGCGGAGCCCTTTATGATATCCAGAATCCTGACGGCAAGCTGATAGACTTCATTCCTCAGCTGGCCGCAGTAGACGGTACCAATCTCGGAGCGTCGCTCAGCAGAGGAGGGGAAGTATTCTCCCAGACGGACCCTGACAATGCACTCGATAAAAATCCTTATCTCGACGTCTTTACGACCCACTTGTACGGTACGGTCGGCATAGGGACAGATGAGAACAAACTGTATCACACCGGTGACTTTTCCCAGAGCCCGCTGGATTATTCAAGGGACGGGAGCAAGTACCCGGAATATTTGACCAAATATAAACTTTGGCAGGCAGAGTTCATGAATCAGGATACTGCTGACGGGTCGGCCGGTGCCTATACTCAGCGGTACGGCAATCAGAACATTAATGACGCTGTACGCTGGTCGAATCTTATGACCAATATGTTCAACAGCAATCCGGGCTTTAACGGCTTTGTCTGGTGGAGCATGTGGGATAGCAACGGTGCGGACGGCTCCGACCTGATCCGTTTCGTCACTACCAACTCTCAGCAGGAGCCTGGGCGTATCAGTACATTAACGGGTGAATATCACCTGTTCAAGCGCTTTTACGGCTACGGGCATTTCTCCCGGTTTATGAATCCCGGCGATGTCCGGTTTGATGTGACGCGTAATCCGGCAGCTGATATCAATGTTACCGGGTTCAAGAACCCGAATACCAATGATTACTCCATTACGGTTTCCAACGCCAAGAATGATGACAGCATTCAGCCGCTTGAATTCACCCTGAAGGACTTTCCGGCGGGGACCAATAGTGTAACTGTATTCCGTACTTCAGGAAGCGAAAATATGAAAAAGCTTGCGACCATTCCGGTTACGAACGGCAAGTTCGTCATTGACATCCCGTCCGCCAGCATTGTTACCATCGTTCCGTCACAAGGGACATTCGCCACATACAGCGGTCTTGACGGAGAGCGGGATATTTTCTCTACCCTGGAAGCAGAAGGAAATGACAACGGCGTACCGGGAGACAGTATGGGAAATGCAGGCCGGGCCAATGAAGCCGTAACACTGGCTGAAGGCCGTTATCTAGCCTACAAAAACCTGAATTTTGCCGACGGCTCCGCTAACGGGGGTGTTGTCCGCAGGCATTTGCTGTATCTGACTGCCCAGACGAAATCGGCGCAGGGAGGAAAGCTTGCCGCTTATGTCCTTCCGGTAGGCACAGCAGTCAGCAGCGGAGCCGATGTCCTGTCCAAGGGTACGCGTGTAGCGGAAGTTACAGTACCGGCCAATGATTTGTATGGCAAGTATCAGGATATGGTTGATACGGGTGATCTGAGCGCCTACGGCCATAAGGATCTATACATTGTTGCCGAACCGAACGGAGCTGAGGGTACAATCACCGTTGACCGTTTCCTGTTCGGAGCGAACGATTCCGACTGGAGTGCTGCCGCCAATAATTCGACAGTATCCATCCCGGGGAACCTTCTGCAGAATGGAGACTTCGATACAGCTACCTCCTCCAATACAGAGTATTGGTTCACTGGGCGCTACAACAATGAAACCTTTGAACAGGCTGTCACTGGACCGGCGTTAACGGCTGATACCATCCAGAGCTATTCGGGCCTGTCCCGTTATCTGAAAAACAATGCCACCTCGAAGGTTGCCGGATCCGGAAAAATATCAGGACGCACCGATGCCGCCGGGCAGTATGACGGCATGTGGCAGGATGTGACCGGTAAGCTGAACAAGGGCGAAAGCTATAACTTCAAGGGCTATTTCCTTTCGATGGTGAGCCGGCCTGAGAGCTATGATCTCCCCGCGGAGAATCCCGGTGATGTGGAGGCTGCGCTGGTGTATTATGACCAGAACGGCAATCAGCTGGGCATAACCCCGGTCAATGGCCGTGACATGCCGGAGCCGTATGCAGCCCGTGAGGCTGGAGATCCGGCTTACTGGAGCAATGGCAAGTTTACCGGACGCATCCTGGAGGGCGGGCCGCTTACTTTAAGCTCTTTCCAGCCGGTAGATGTTAAGGTCGCAGACTGGCATGAGACGCCAAACCGGCCGTTTACTTATGACGAACCGGCAGGCACCGCCAAGGTAGTGCTGGCGGTATATGCTAAGGATGCCAACATCCTGTACGCAGATCAGCTGTCGCTGACTCCTGAACTGGTAGCGTCATACAGCATCTTTATTGACGGCATTCAGCCATCCAATTTCGATGCTGCCAAATATGAATACACGTATACTGTGTCCGGAAATGCCATACCGGAGGTAACGGCGGTTTCCAGTGATCCTGCAGAACTCATTAGTATTTCACAGGCAGACAGCGCGCAGGGAACGGCAGTAGTCCGGTTTATAAAAGGTGAAAAGGTCAAGACGTATAGAATTTCTTTCAGTACCAACGAGCTGATTTCATTTGCAGATGGTCTTCCGGCAGGCTGGGAAATCATGAATCCGGCAGATCCGCAGCATGCCTTAAGCTATAACGCTGATGGCGCAACGATCAAGACACTCAAAGGCGATACCGAATATCCGGCCAGCCACAATATGCTGCAGTTTCCGGGTTCTGCTGAAGGCAACTGGACGCTGACAGCAAAGCTGATTGTGGATAAACCGCTTAATGATTCGTCAATGGGTGAGAATTCGCAGGTTGGACTTGGCATCAGCCGGGTTTCGAGCGGGGAGTTCTACCGGATCAATGCCAGAAAAGTAAGTGCGAATATTAAAGTCAATAACTCAGGCAAAACAGGCAGCACCTCCTTTACCAACAACACCAATCAGACCAATTTGAGCGGGGTAAACTATTTTCTCCGTATTGTAAAAGAAGGGAATGTGGTTCAGGGGTATTTTTCAACAAACAGCGGCTCCAGCTGGACGGCTATGGGCAGTCCGTCAACGTATACCCCTGAATTCTTTAAGGATGCAAAGGTACAATTGTATGGAACCAACACCAGTGCCTCTACCGATTTCCAGGTAACGTTCACTAATGTGAATCTTCTCAAGACATCGGATGGAGCCGGCGGGGTCAGCCCGGATCAGCTGGCAGTAGAAGAAGCTGCGGCGCTGATCGGCACCCGGATTACAGTTCCGGATACCGCCGGTGATGATGCTGCAGCACTGAAGACCAAAGCGCAGGAATATCTGAATAACCATGCAGAGCTGAAGGCGCTTGGAGTGAATGCTGCCCTTGCCTATCAGAATGAGGAATTCTCACTGACTCTGTCAAAGGGCAGTGCCAGCGTATTGATCAGTCCGTTAACCATTACAGCAGGTGCGAAAGCCTTGAGGGATTTTGAGGATCAGACGCTTCAGGGCTTCATGCCTAAAGGCAGCGCAGGCGTGACGCTTACGCCTGTCAAAGAGGCCAACCATACTCCGGGCGGAGCTTATGCCCTGAAGGTAACCGGCAGAACAGCCCATTCCGACGGCCCGTCCGTTCATGTGAAGGATATGGTCAAGACCGGTAATGCGTACAAAGCTTCCGTATGGGTCAAGCTGATTGAACCGGCAAGCGCCCAGCTGAAGCTGACCGCACTGGTCAATGCTGCTGCGCCTTATTACATCAGCCTTTCAACGCAGACTGTAAGTACAACCGGAGATTGGGTCAAGCTGGAAGGCACCTACCGTTATCTGCACGATGATGTCACTATATATGTGGAAAGCCCCAATAGTGCTACGGCATCGTATTATATCGACGATTTCCGCTTCGAAGCCGCTGTTCCGCCGGTATGGGGCGAGGGAAGTAAGCTTGAACCTTCCGATCTAACGAGCACTGGAGTCACCTTATCGTGGCCGGCAGCTGCAGATGAAGCCGGGGTCACCGGATACCGGATTTATACGGGGGCTGATTCGGACCCGGTTACTGTGAACGGGGATGAGCTTACTGTATCCGGGGCTGTATACCGTTATCAGCTTACCGGATTGCTTCCGAATACCTTGTATACCTTCAAGGTGGAAGCAGGGAATGCAGCCGGCAACTGGAGTACGGACGGACCTTCTGTTACAGTAACAACGCTGCCGACCTCCGATACCACACCGCCGGTTTGGCAGGAAGGCAGTACGCTTGAAGCCACCGGCGTTACCGACACGGAATTAACGTTGACATGGTCTGCAACAGCAACCGACGAAAGCGGAATCTCCGCTTATAGAATTACTAACGGAGTTGATGACAAGCCGGTTACAGTTACCGATGCCGTGTACACGGAGACTGTATCCGGGGCAGTATACCATTATCAGGTCAAAGGCTTAATACCGGATACGAGGTATACATTTACAGTAGAGGCCGGGGATACCGGTGGGAATTGGAGCACCGGCGGACCTTCCATTTCAGCTGCAACCTTGCCGTCTGCGGATACTGCCCCGCCGTCATGGCCGGCAGGCAGCAAGCTCGAAGCTTCCGGGATAACCACTTCCGGACTAACACTGACATGGACCAGTGCAGCTGATGATAAGTCGGTCACAGGCTACAAGATCTACAGGGGAGCTGAGGAGATCGCAGCGCTGCCTGGAACGGCGCAACGCTATGAGGTGTCGGGACTTTCGCCAGGTACCGGATATGTATTCACGGTTCAGGCCGGGGATGCGGCAGGAAACTGGAGCACGGACGGTCCTGGCCTTACTGTCACCACATTGAGCAACAGCGGAGGGCCATCGGGTCCGGTAACGACGCCAACACCGACACCAACACCAACACCGACACCGAGCACCGCACCGGGAACAGCAACACCGCCGCCGTCAGCAACGCCGGCACCTGTACCATCTAGCGGATTTAAAGATATTGACGACAAATATAGCTGGGCTTCCGAGGCTATAGATGCGTTGTATGCGAAGGGTGTTATAAAAGGGACGTCCGAGACGGCCTTTAGTCCGGGAAAGAACATCACAAGAGCGGACTTTGTAGTATTGCTTGTGCGTGCTCTCGGCCTTGAAGCCGTAGCCGGTTCCAATTTTGCGGATGTCAGTCAAGGCGCCTACTATTATGAAGCGCTTGGTACTGCCAGGAAGCTGGGGATCATTAATGGAACGGACGGCAATAACTTTAATCCGAAGGGCGAAATCTCCAGGCAGGATATGATGGTCATTGCAGCCAGAGCTTTGAAAGCAGTGAATAAATTATCCGCCAGCGGCAGTGCCGGGGATTTAAGCAGCTTCACAGATGGAGCAAAGGTCGCAAAATACGCTGTTGACAGCGTAGCCGCTCTGATTAAGGAAGAGATTGTCCAGGGAGACGGAAAAGCCATCAACCCGGCCGGACAGCCACCAGAGCAGAAGCGGCTGTAATCATCTACCGGATACAGGGAATGTAAGTTTCAGCAAGCAACTACTCCATAAAACCCGCTCAGGGCAGACGGAAAATACATCCTGAGAAAGAGGGAAATGTAGAAAAGTACAGCATACTTGAAAAAAGTCGCGCAATTTGCGACTTTTTTGTTTTATTTACGTATATGTATCTTAATATTGACTTAAATACGCAAAAAGGAGCGATGCATCTTGAATTTTATGAATGGAGATGGCGGGAATCCGGTACCGGGACGCAAGCTGCCCGGGCTGAAGCCGGGGAATTTAAAAAAGGTCGGATTGTGGGGAGCCGCTGCCGTGGTGCTGATTTATCTGGGCTCGACATCCTTTTATACGGTGCAGGAGCAAGAGCGTGCAGCAATTCTGACATTCGGCAAGTATACCAATGAGTCCTCAGCAGGACTTCATTTCAAATGGCCTTATCCCATACAGGAAGTCATCACGGTGCCTGCGGAGCTGACCCAGAGAATACATATCGGGTACCGTCAGGAGGCCGAAGGAGCTGTGCCCGTTGAAGATGAAGCGATGATGATTACCGGTGATGAGAATATTGTATCTGCCGATGCTGTAGTCCAGTGGAAGATCAGCAATATCCGTGATTATCTGTATAACATTGACGACCCGGAACAATTCCTGCGCAATTCGGCAAGCTCATCGATTCGTGCTGTCATTGGTTCCGAGAAGCTGGATTATGCAATTACGGACGGAAAGACAGTGATCCAGGATAAAGTCCGTGAGCTGCTGGTCGATCTGCAGAAGAAATACAACACAGGCATTCAGATCATTGATATCAAATTCCAGGATATTGAGCCGCCTAGCGGCCAGGTAGAGGAAGCCTTCCGCGAGGTAACCAATGCCCGTGAAGAGAAGAACACGAAGATTAACAACGCCAAGAAGTATGAGAACGATATCATTCCCAAAGCACGCGGTGAAGCGCAGGCGCTGCTCGAGAGAGCCGAAGGGGAGAAGAAGTCGCGAATCCTTAACGCACAGGGTGATGTGGCCCAGTTTAATGCCATTTATACCGAATATATCAACAATAAAAGTGTAACCGAAAGCCGGCTGATTCTGGAGACACTGGAGACGATTCTGCCAAACGCCAAAATCTTCATCACCAACTCGAACAGTGATACAGTTAATTACCTGCCGCTGAATGAGCTGATGCGCAATACTACGGCCAGCCCGTCCCCTTCAGCAGCGCCGCAAGGAGGAGATGCACAGTGAAAAAAAACCAGATCATCACCCTAATATCAGCTGTAGTTCTCGTCATACTGTTAGCCGGCTCGATGTATGTAGTGAAGGAAGGCGAATACAAGGTGGTCCTCCGTTTCGGTGAAGCGATGCGCACCGTCGAGGAGCCCGGACTGAAGCTTAAGCTCCCTTTTATCGAAAATGTCTCCGCACTTCCTAAATATCAGATGACGTACGAAAGCTCGCCCACCAACATTCTGACCAAAGACCAGAAGCCGATTGTGGTCGATAACTATACCGTCTGGAGAATTACCAATGCCTCGCAGTTCCTGAGAACCGTACAGACGGTAGGCGGCGGGATTCAGCGTATTGATGAAGCTGTATATAACTCAGTACGCCGCAAGCTGTCAGAGATTAATTATGAAAATATTATCAGTGAGGACACCGGACGGGGCAATATTAACGATGAGATCACCAAAGACGTCATCTCCGCCTTAACCCGTGATAATTACGGGATTGAAGTGATTGATGTACGGATCAAACGTACCGATCTGCCGGAAGAGAACAAACAGAGTGTGTATAACCGGATGATTTCTGACCGTCAATCCATTGCTGCACGTTATCTGTCCGAGGGCGACGAGGAGTCCAAGAAAATAACCTCCAGAGCTGACCGTACCTCCACAGAGCTGATGGCCCAGGCCGAAGCCGATTCCAAAAAAATAATCGCTGAAGGCGAAGGGGAAGCGGCCAGAATCTACAATCAGGCTTACGGGAAATCTCCGGAATTCTACAGCTTCTACCGTACCCTGGAAAGTTATGTGACCACGCTGCAGAATGAACCGGTGATCATGATCCCGATTGATTCTCCTTATGCCAAAATACTGCTGGGGCAGTAGCCCCTACAAGAAATCCCCTCATGTACACAGCGTACAAAGACATCTGCCAGATGTAATTGACGCTGTCGGCCGGAGGGGATTTTTATTTAATTTTTTGCATACTTTTGGAAATGGCCCGGAGTACGCCCGGTTATTTGCTTAAATTGCCTGCAGAAGTGCTCCACATTCTGATAACCGCACCGGGAGGCAACTTCAGCGATACTCTGAGCATTGTGAATCAAATATTCTTTTGCCATACGGATCCGGCTGTTGATGACGTCATCCATACATGAAATTCCAAATGTCTTTTTGTAAATATTCTGGAGATAGCCCGGACTGATACGGAGAAAATCAGCCATTCTGGACACAGTCCAGTAATCGCCGGGATTACTCTGGATAGCGGTCCGCAGCTTCAGTAAGTTGTAGTGTTGAGGTGTAACTTTATCCTGGAAGTACGACTCCCAGAGCTTGTTGAACAGTGTCCGCAGCAGGTGATCGGTGGAAGATTCTTTGCAGTCCAGGTTGAAACTGCGTTCAACGACAAGCAGCTCTATTAGCTTCTGGCAGTATTGCGGGTCACTGAGGGCAAAAGGAATGCCGAACGGCAGCGGAGATTCCGTAATATAAGCTTCATCGGATTCGAAGCGGATCCAGTCATTGACGAAATGACCGGTGCAGGACCGGTAATAGACTTTCTGCTGCGGGCGGTAAAGGACTGCACTATGGGCAGGGTATTCCTTGATTCCGCCGTTTACCCAGAATTGCGCCGGTGTCTTGGTGATCACAAGGAGCCAGTGATGGCCCGCCGGAACATCAATAGCAAAATTGCCCGTGTGCGCGGTATTGCACTCAACAAAGTGAATATGGGCCATCTTATTCCCTCCTGACCAGTCATGGTGTCATTTTTGTAATTATTAAGAATATATACGGTAGTTTCCGCTGAGAGCCATCAGGCTGAAAAAGTACAGGCAGTTGTCGTAATACCGGCGGACCCCGGTGCGCAGCGGAGTATCCCAGAACAGCTTGACGAAATGACCGGCATCAGGTCCGTCGGCAGCGAGCGAAGCCATAGCCAGTGTTGCAAGAAGGCCGACCGGATGCAGGGACGGTTCTTCAAAAGGCTGGCCGTCTATGGTATAACGGCGGTAATCGGCTACTTCAATGTCCCGGAAGAAGGCCTGAATCCGGTTGGATTGCTCCACCTGCCAAGGGTCGCTCCGCAACCATTCATAATCCAGCCCGATATTGGCCGCTACCCGGTAAGCATCGCTGAAGAAATGGCGGAAGTCCCCATGCGGCTGCGGTTCAGCCGGGGTTCCGTCATAGTTGGCATATTCGGGAGACAGGCCGGTTTCCGGGTGACAGGCTTTGTGCAGATAAGCTCTGCTCCTGTCAGCAGCTTCTTTCCAGAAAGCCCTGTCCTGTTCATCCGCCTGCAGGGCAAACAATTCATAGAAATGCGGCAAATGATAGGAAGGATCGCTGAAAGGACTTTCCGGAACAAATTTAATCAGCCTGGTCGCCGGGTCCCACATCGGATCGCCTTCACCATCTTCCCCTTTGTGGACACAAGCTCTGAGAATGATCCGTGCCTGTTCGGAATAATTGAACGGTTCGGCACTGTCTCCCCAGCGGTTAGAGGCAAAGAACAGGGCCATGGCAAAAAACTCTTCCCCGTCCGGAGCCGGACCCGGCGACAGCTGTGTTCCGTCCAGTGTACAGTGCCAGGCGAAATAATCTTTGTAACGGCCCTCCTTATGCTGCATATGCTCCTTGGCGAATTTCCAGAGCCGGTCAAATTCCTCTTTTTTGTTCATTTGAACAGCCATCATCATCCCGTAGGACATTCCTTCAGTCCGAACATCCGTGTTGCCGGTATCTACAATGTATCCCTTATCTTCACCCATCGGATGGTAGATCCGGACATCGGGCGCACCATAGAATAGTTCGTTCCAGGTATCCTCAAGCCTCTTTTGGATGACCTCCTCCGGTACTCCCGTTTCTCTGAATAAGCTTCTATATTCCCCGGTATAAAAGGAACCCTCTTGGACTATTTTCATAACTGCCCTCCAATAGATCTGTATTTGCCACAAAGTATAGCATAAGCGGAGGTGAAGAAATTAAAGCGTTTTCTTTGAAAATTATAGGGAATGCGTTCTGCCAATGATATGAGAATAGATCAATTCTGAGTGCCTATCTGTCATGGACTTCGTGAAAAACGTCTGACTATAATCATTATGAACCGGGCCAAACCAAGGCCTCAGGCAGAATGGACGCTGTCTATTAATAACTTGGAGGAGATAAAATGAGAGTTCAGTTGAATCAAGCATCCGGTAAGGTTCCTCCTTATGGTAATCCGCTGGTTGCACACAGATATGGGGCTGATCCTTATGCCCTGGTGTTCGGTGACCGGGTCTATCTCTACATGACTAATGACGCGCTGGAATACGATGAGAACGGTACGGTAAAAGAAAATACTTATAGCAGCATCAATAAGATAGCTGTTATATCCTCCAGTGATCTGGTCAATTGGACTGACCACGGCGAGATAAAAGTTGCAGGACCGCACGGCGAAGCCAAGTGGGCAACCCAGTCCTGGGCGCCAGCAGCAGTGCATAAGGTAATCGGCGGCAAGGATAAATTCTTTTTGTATTTCGCAAATAATGCCAGCGGTATAGGTGTTCTATCGAGTGACAGTCCGGTGGGACCTTGGATTGATCCTATCGGTGAAGCCCTCATCTTGCGTTCGACTCCGGGAGTCGAGGAGGTAACCTGGCTATTCGATCCGGCGGTTCTGGTAGATGATGACGGTAACGGTTACATTTACTTTGGAGGCGGAGTCCCGGAAGGAGAATACGCGGAGCCGGGTACGGCACGGATGATGAGGCTGGGAGAGGACATGATCAGCGTAACGGGCACAGCTGAGGTTATACCTGCCCCCTTCATGTTCGAGGATGCCGGCATACATAAACACGGTGGCGTCTATTATTTTACCTACTGTTCCAATTTCTATGACGGTGAACGTCCGGAAGGCAGTCCTCCAGCGGGAGAGATTGCGTATATGACGAGCAGCCATCCGATGGGACCCTGGACTTATCAGGGGACGATCCTGCGGAATCCGGGACACTTCTTCGGAGTGTCAGGCAATAACCATCATGCGATATTCCAGTATCATGATGTATGGTATATCGCCTATCATGCACAAACCTTGTCCAAGGCACAGGGAATTGCCAACGGTTACCGTTCTACGCATCTCAACCTGCTTTTCCATAACTGGGATGGTTCCATCCGTGATGTTGAAGCTGATTATAAAGGCGTAGCGCAGATTCGATGCCTGAACCCGTACGAACGCGTCCAGGCTGTTACCGTAGGGTGGAGTGCCGGAATACAGACAGAAGGTAAGGCTGATTCAGAAGAACGGCGGGTAACCGGTATAGGCAACGGAGACTGGATCGGATTATCCGGAGTTGATTTTGGTAATAAAGGTGCAGCAGCATTCATGGCCGATGTTTTAAGCCTGGAGGGCGGTGCGATTAAGCTTCATCTGGATGATCCGGCGGGTCCATTGATTGGTGAACTGTCCGTTCCCGCAGCAGACGGGCCGGAGATACAGAAGGAATGGAAGACAGAGGTTAGCGGAGCAGAGGGCATCCATGATCTCTACCTTGTATTTGAGGGTTCAAATGAGGGTGAATTGTTCGCGCTTGTATCCTGGCAATTTACCGAATAACTCTATACATCCTAAGGAGGGCACATAAGTGAATACCGCTACTATAACGAATCCCATTATGTGGGCTGATGTACCGGATGTTGACGTTATCCGGGTCGGACCTTTCTTCTATATGGTCAGTACCAGTATGCACTCCATGCCGGGTTGTCCGATTATGAAATCGGTTAACCTCAGAGATTGGGAAATTGTAAATTACGTATATGATACCTTCGAGGATAATGAAGCCCATCGGCTGCTGGATGGTAAGGGCATCTACGGCAAAGGATCCTGGGCAGCTTCTCTTAAATACAAGGACGGAGTATTTTATGTCTGTTTTTCCTCCAATGATATGGATCGGTTCTATATTTACCGCACGGAGGATATTGAACAAGGCCCATGGGAACGTTCAGTCATACCGGGGCTACACCACGATCCCGCCCTGCTGCTGGATGACGATGGCCGTAATTATGTGATCTACGGTAATGGCGATATCCGTATTAAGGAGCTGACACAAGATCTTACGGCAGTGGAGCCGGGAGGAGCGGATCAGCTGCTGCTTGAGGGCGAACGGACAGATATGGGGCTGCGGATCGAGGGCTGTCATGCCTACAAGCTAAATGGTTACTACTATTTATTCTTTATAGAATGGCCCAAAGCCGGAAATAAACGAAGACGTCAGGTATGCTACCGTTCCCGTGAACTTCTCGGTCCTTACGAGCACAGAATCATTCTGGACGATGATCTGGGCTACCATAATAACGGTGTGGCGCAGGGCGGCATCGTCGATACTCCGGATAACGACTGGTATGCTGTGTTGTTCCAGGATCATGATGCTGTCGGCCGGATTCCCTGTGTGCTTCCTGTGAGTTGGGATAAGGATTGGCCGGTTATCGGGGATGATGGTACGGCACCTCAACGTTTTGAGACAAAACTTCCTGCTGCAGAAGCAGTGCCGCTTGTCATCAGTGACGAATTTGAATATGAGACTGATAAACTAGCTTTGAACTGGCAGTGGAACCATAATCCTGACAACGCGTTATGGTCTGTTACCGAGCGGCCGGGCTATCTGCGCCTCCGCACCGGTCAGCCGGCAGACAGCATCCTGACGGCTCGCAATACATTGACACAACGGACGGAAGGTCCGGCTTGCCGCGCGGAAACGGCGGTGGAGATTTCGGGCATGCAGCCCGGTGACCGGGCGGGGATGGCAGCACTGCAAAATGAATTCGGCACGTTAAGGATCGCAGCGGGGGAGCAGGGACAGTTCACAATCGACATGTGTGTTAACGGCGGCGACGGCCGCGAAAAACCGGTGGAAAGTGTCAGCATCACGGCTGATCGGGTTTATCTCAGGATTGATTTCAATTTCAGGGATAGCGTGGATGAGGCCACCTTCTTCTATTCGGAGGACGGGACAGCATGGACCCCAATCGGCAGTACACTGCATATGAAGTACACACTGGACCATTTTATGGGCTATAGAATCGGACTGTTTCATTATGCGGCCCATCAGGCTGGCGGTTATGCAGATTTCGATTATTTCCATTACATCAGGTATATCAGGCAGGGTTAGTTGTTCAGTGTCTGCTATGCCAACCTTAGTGCTCAGATAAAAGCAACAAACGTCCATATGAAAGCAACGCTAGGCTATAGTTCCCAAGTGACGGATATGATTAAATACACTAAGATTCTATACTTGAGCTAAAGAAAGGAAGCGCATTTCAAATGAACATACAACAGCTTGGCCTGAAGCCGCCTTTAGGCTGGAACTCCTGGAATACCTTTACCTGGGACATTAATGAGCAGCTGATCCGGGAGGCCGCCGATACCTTTGTTGCTGAGGGATACAAGGCGGCCGGATATGAGTACATTGTGATCGATGACTGCTGGAGCCTGAAGGAAAGAGACGCAGAGGGCAATTTAGTCGCCGATCCCGAGAAATTCCCGAGTGGAATGAAGGCGCTTGCAGACTATATCCATTCCAAAGGGCTCAAATTCGGAATGTACTCCTGTGTAGGCACTCATACCTGCGCGGGGTATCCCGGCAGCTTCGAGCATGAATTTCAGGATGCGGCATTGCTGGCAGCGTGGGGCGTGGATTTCCTGAAATATGACTATTGCTTCAAGCCAAGACATATTTCAGGGGAGCTGCTGTACAAACGCATGAGCCTGGCGCTTAAAAACTGCGGCAGAGAGATACTGTTCTCGGCATGCAATTGGGGCGAGGATAATGTCTATCACTGGATCCGGGAATCTGGGGCGCACATGTACCGGTCTACGGAGGATATTCAGGACAGCTGGGAATCCATCAAGAAGCTTACATTGTCACAGCTGGATAAAGCGAGTACTACAGGCTCGTATTGTCATAATGACCTGGATATGCTGGTGGTCGGCATGTACGGGGGCAGTAACAGCAGCTTTATCGGGAATCAGATCGGCGGCTGCAGCGATGCTGAATACAAGACCCATTTTTCGCTATGGTGCATGATGGGTTCTCCACTGATGATCGGCAGCGATATCCGGTCAGCCAATCAGGTCACCAAGGATATCCTATTGAACCGGGAGCTGCTCGCCATCAACCAGGATGCGGAGAGCCGCGGTGCCTACCGGATCAAGCCCGAGCCGCAGTGGTTCCATACAGACGATGTGTTCATGCTGGTAAAAGTACTGGCAGACGGAGACCTCGCCATCGGCTTCTTCAATCTGAGTGACGGGCAAAGGGAAATTTCGCTGCAATTCTGGGATGTCGGGCTCCCGTATGCGTCAGGGAAATCGTTTTCGTTATACGACTGCTGGGAGCATAAAGAAATCGGCGTATTCAAAGAAAGATATGCTCCTGTAGTTGCGGCCCATGACTGTCTGGTTGTACGGGCTAAGCTGGTGTGATGGCAGCATGAATATGAACCGGATCTGCCGGACCTGCCGGGTTCCGTTAATGACGGATGATGTGGCGATTTACCTGAAGCTTGTTACACGGAATGCCAAGGACTTTCTATGTATAGACTGTCTTGGCGAGCAGCTGAAATGCGGACGCGAACCCATAGAGCAGCTGATCAAGTATTACCGGGATTCGGGAAAATGTGTGCTGTTCCGTTAAGGGACCCGGTAAACTGATCTATACTCCGATGGAGTGTACGCGGTTGCTTTTTTGAATACCTTGGAGAAGTATAACGGGTCCTGATAGCCAACGGAATACGCTAACGACTTGACGGATAATTCAGAATGAATTAAGAGCTCACAGGCACGCTGAATCCGGAAGGCCGTCAGATAGGCGGATACGGACAAACCGGTAACTTCCTTAAATAGCCGGAACAGATAGCTGCGCTCAATCTTCACGTAACCGACTACATCAATAACGGATAAGGAAGATTTCCAATAGTTGCTTTCAATGTATTCTTTAGCTGAAAGTGCGTAATCTTTTTTAAGCAACGCCTGGGCACTCGGATAGTATTCCATGTAATAGGACAAAAGAAGCTGCAGTCCTGCATCCGCACGCTCCCGCTCAAACGGCTCTGTTCCGGACGTTTTAAACAGTTGAAATAATGCCTCGAAATCCTGCGGGGAAGCCTCCGTCACCGGATGGTCCGGTGCAATGCTGATCATCGACAGCAGGCGTGAGGCTTCCGGACCGCTGAACTCAATCCAGTAATACTCCCACGGGTCCCGGGGATCGGGATAATAATACACTTCCATATGCGGGAAAATGATAAAGCTCTCGCCAGCTTTTAATGGATATGTCGTCTTATCTGTCTTTAAATAGCCTTTGCCGCTGACAATATAATGCAGGGCATATACATCACGGACACCCGGTCCCCATTTATGCAGATTTGCCGGTTTATAGCCGTTCCCCTTACTGACCGAACCCTCGGTGAAGCTGTAATACATAGCCTTCATAATCAGCACTCCCCTTTAACGCATCAATCTACTTTGTCCAGCTGCTGCTTGCGGTATTGCGACGGACTCACGCCGAAGGAGCCGGTGAACCGCCTTGTGAAATAGTCAGGGGAATGGAAGCCGACCTCCAGCGCAATCTCGGTAATCGGACGCAGGGTGTACCGGAGCAGCTTCTCCGCCTGATTTAAGCGGTATTTTACCAGTGTTTCTATGATGGAGTCGCCTACCTGCTCCTTGAACAAATGGGAGAGACGGGACGGTGACAAGGAGACCTGTGCGGCAAGCTTGTCTACCGAATGTTCTTCCATGTAGCCCTTGGCCAGAATGTCCAGCACTTCACTGATGCGCGGGTCGAGCTTTTTCTGCTGCCTGTTCTGGCTGGCGGCAAGCAGAATAATCTCCTCCAGTGCGTTCATGGTCAGCTCGTCACGCAGCAGGACATCTCTGTCCATCTTGTACGACAGTACTCTCCAAAAAGCGGATTCGATTGCCCGGCTGGCCCCGTCATTATCAATATGGAGCTGAAAAATGCACCCGTTCTTATGACCCGCAGACAGCCAGTCCGCCCATGTAAAGCGGGGCAGAAAATGGGCCCACAGCTTCTCCCACACATAACCCTCCTCCGTGAAAAAATCCTGAAGGGTACCCGGCGAGACGATCGTTAACGTCCGTTCCGTACATTCAGCATAATTCCCGTCTCCGTTATTGATAAGCCCTTTGCCTGATAAAGTATACATAATCAGCCAATCCCTGGTCCCTTCAGGGCGGTAGCAGGTGTAGCCGTGCGCCTTACGGTAATGTCCGGATACGAGAATGCCGGCCGGATGCGTGTATTGGTTATGTCCTTTGAACATAGCAGGATCGTTCGGGTTAACAGCCATATCCTCGTTCCTTTCTGCTCCTTCTCTAATTTACAATTGTATACGAGCGGCACGAAAGAGAAAAGGCCGAAGGCTATACGATTAATTGATAATTGGAGGGTGAAGGTATGACGGATACTGCCGGGAGGAATGTTCTCAGCCTGTGCGGGCATTGGAATTACGCGCTCGATCCGGAGGATAAAGGGGAAGCGGAGCATTGGTATGATTCTAAAGGCATAGACACTCAAGGTTCAGTATCGCTGCCGGGTACGCTGACGCTGAATGGTGTGGGTGAGGTGCAGGAGTGGAGCGCTGAAATGAACCGGGAGTCCGTCCGATCCCTGCGGCAGCGCCATTCCTATTACGGTGCCGTTGGTACGAATTGGAGGCTGCGGTTCCGGCAGAATGGGCAGGGAAACAGATGCATGTCTTTCTGGAGCGTGTTATGTTCCAGTCCACATTATGGGTGAACGGCGGGCTTGCCGGTCAGCAGGATAGTCTGTCTGTACCGCATCGCTTTGATGTGACCGAACATGTTGTGGCAGGTGCGGTAAACCGTTTTGTTATCAGGGTAGATAACCGGGATATTCAGAATCTGGGAACTTATCCAAGTGCTTATACAGAGGAGACGCAATCCATCTGGAACGGAATCGTCGGCCGGATGGAGCTTCAGGCCTCTGAGGCGTTCCAGCTGACGAATGTGCAGACCTATCCTGAGCCGGGGCTGGGTGCAGTGAGGGTGAGGGGGATCGGGCATAACCTTACCGGAAAAGCACTAGATGCAGAGATCACCTTATCCGCTGCGGGCGGTCAAGGTGAACAGAAGCATCAGGCACCGGAGGTTAAGCAGAGTCTGCGGCTCACTGCTGATTCGTCAGAACCCTTTGAATGGCTGTACAGCATGGGGGAGGAGCCGCTGCTATGGGATGAATTCAATCCTAATCTATATGAGCTGCAGCTAACGGGACGGACGAATATTGAAGGGATGCAGCTGGAAACGGTTACGAAGCAGACCTTCGGCTTGCGGAGCTTTGAGAGGAATGGCAGATTGCTGCAAATCAATGGCAGGCCGATCTTCCTGCGGGGGACGCTGGAGTGCTGCATTTTTCCGCTGACTGGCCATCCCCCGATGGAGACGGAAGCGTGGTTCAGTCTGTTCGGCACAGCCAGAGACTATGGCTTGAACCATATCCGGTTTCATTCCTGGTGTCCGCCGGAAGCTGCTTTTGAAGCAGCAGACCGGTTAGGCATGTACCTGCAGGTTGAATCGCCCATGTGGATGGATACCTGGAATATGCCGGTTGGAGCACATCCTGAGCATTACACCTACCTGCCAATGGAAGCGCAGCGGATAATTCAGACCTATGGCAATCACCCGTCCTTCTGTATCTACAGCAACGGCAATGAGCTGAATGGGGATTTTGAGCTGCTGCACCGGATGACTGCGGAGGTGAAAGCGCTGGATAACCGCCGGCTGTATACGTTGACAACGAACTGGGACCGTCCCGTTGATCCGGCAGATGATCTGTTCTGCGCACAGACGGTCGATGAGGCGGGAGTCCGGGGCCAATATTTTCTGGAGAAGCTGTCCGTTTCGACCATGCTAGACTTCAGCGAGGCGGTATCAAGGCGTGACGTTCCTGTCATTTCACATGAGGTAGGGCAGTATAGCATATACCCGGACGTGGAGGAAATCGGATTGTACAGCGGCGCCTTGCGACCGGTTAATCTGGAGGTGATCTCTGCAGACCTCGGGAAGCGCGGCATGCTGGCTGACCTTCGAAAATTTGTACACGGATCAGGTATGCTGGCCCTGCAGCTATACCGCGAAGAGATCGAGGCGGCGTTAAGAACGCCGGAGCTGGGCGGCTTTCAGCTGCTGGATCTGCATGATTTTCCGGGTCAGAGCACGGCAACGGTAGGTATTCTAAATGCATTCTGGCAGTCCAAGGGACTGATCGAACCCCGGCGGTTCCGGGAATTCTGCGGTCCGGCCGTTCTTTTGCTCCGCATGCCAAGTCGCGTGTATACCAATCAGGATGAATTTAATGCCGGGATATGCATGGCGCATTTCGGTACGGTGGAGCTGCCTCCATCCGCTATCGAATGGAAGGTGACAACCGGGGAAGGCATGGTGTTGGATCAAGGTGTTATACAGACCGGTGCCATTCCGCTTGGCGCAGGGATTCCGCTGGGGGAACTCAATTCAACTGCTTTTACACAAGTTGCCAAAAGCGCCAGGTTAACAGTAGCGCTGGAATTAGCCGGCTCCGGAATCCGGAATGAGTGGCCGGTTTGGGTGTATGTACTTACCGGAGAAGAAGCGCCCGGGGATACTGAAATAACAGTGACTAGTACCTTGGATGACAATTTGCTGCACAGATTGTCGGAAGGGGAGCGTGTGCTTTTCCTCGTTAAGGAGAATGAACTGGAACATACAGCTCCCGGCAAGTTTCATCCTGTTTTCTGGAGTCCGGTGCATTTTGCCACTGATGCTCCGTGCGGGATAAGCGTGGATGCTGCTCATCCGGCACTGGCGGATTTTCCGACCAGCTCGTATGCGGAATTCCAGTGGCTGGACCTGCTGGACCGCTCTGTGTCGCTTGCCGTGAGTGACGGACTGCCGTTTCAGCCGATTGTTCAGGTCATCCCTAATTTTTATCATAACCGGAAGCTGACCAATCTGATCGAATATAACGTCGGTGCAGGCAAGCTGCTGATCTGCGGTATCAATATCCGGGAGGATCTGGCGGACAGACCTGCTGCGGCCCAGCTCCGTAACAGCCTGGTTTCTTATATGGGTTCAGCGGCATTTGTTCCGCAACATTCACTCGAACCGGGCGAACTTTGTGAGCTGCTGAAGCCAAGAGAGCTTTCTGCCGGACCCAAATAAGACGACAGACAGATTGCGCAGTAATACCAGTTAACTGCCTTAGCAGAATGTCCAGAGGAATGTATCCAGCCGCACATAAAAAAGCTGCGCATCTTTGCGCAGCTTCTGCTATTTTACAAGTTACAATATTACATATCCAGATCAGTAAACGCATAAGGCAGCAATTCTCTCAGCTTCAGTTCCAGTATATCCTGTTTGTTATTAGTTAAGTAAACCGGCATTTCAGGCGAGCAGAATTCGGCCATTACCTGTCTGCAGATACTGCAGGGCGGAAGGAAGTCCTCTGTGTCGCCGGCTATGGCGATAGCCTTGAAATCACCTTTGGAGTAGCCGTTAGTAATGGCTGTGAAAAAAGCGGTCCGCTCAGCACAATTCGTCGCGCCAAAGGATACATTTTCTACGTTAACTCCGTTAATTACAGCTCCATCCTTCAGCAGCAGTGCCGCACCGACCGGAAATTTGGAGTAGGGGATGTACGCCGCCTTTTTAACCTTGCGTGCGCTCTCCATCAGTTGCTCTTTATCCATACAAACCACCCTTTTCAATAAGAATGAACCTGTAGGGCCAGGTCCCCTTATCGCCAGCAAACAGCTGGCAGGACTTCTAATATTATAGCTCTGCGGTTTAAATGTCAATGTGGATCTGCTTGAGGGAGTATCCGGGCGTCTGCTAACCTGATCTGGGCGTAAATTCAGCTCAAAGGAGTTTCATAGTAAGTTTATTTTCGTTTATTTGTCTTCAAAAAAGTTCATTTATCTACTATAATGTTCAATATAGTTCATTTATGTATTTTTAATAAACCAAACAGGTCTGGAGTGCTGAACAGTGATTAGAAAAGCGAGTATTATGCGTGTTTACCCGGATTGTTATGAGGAATACAAGCGCCGCCATGATGAGCTGTGGCCGGAGATGGCTGAAGAGCTGAGAAACCACGGCTCACACAACTATTCTATTTTTCTTGACGAAGAAACCGGCAATCTGTTTGCCTACGTGGAGATTGAGGACGAAGCCAAGTGGGACCAGATGTCCCAGACCGAGATTTGCCGGAAATGGTGGGTTTACATGGAGCCGCTGATGGAGACCAATCCGGATAACAGCCCGGTGTCCAAGAACCTGAAGGAAGTTTTCTACCTAAAATAGCAGGTTAAACCGGAATGCCCTAAAACGACAGTTTGGGGCATTTTTTGTTAGTGAGAAATTACACATGATTATTTCTATCCTGTTTACTGACAGGAGTACTCACGCCAAGCTTAAAGAGCTGACCCTGACAGTCATTGATGACTGCCCGGGGCGGCTTTTTTTATATTGCGGCAGAAAGGTTAGCGGTCGCCGTGTTTTCAAAGGTTTGGTACATGTTCGACAGGAGAGACTAGAAACGAGTATACTTTTGCTGCAAATTTGAACGTTCTCGATAAATTTCAACCTTCCTCACTTTTTCTCTACTGCCGCCGGGGGGCCGCTCTGATAATATGAGGTCAGAAAGAACGAACACCACTTAGCCAGACAAACCAAACATACCGATCTTTGAGGGGGATTCAACATGAACAAAGGTTTACTCTCAGGCAGAAACGCACTTTTGGCCGGGGCACTTGCAGCAACAGCTGTACTCAGCGCATGCGGCAACAATAACAGCGGCAATCAGGCGGCATCTGAAGGAAATAATGCACCGGCAGCAGGCGGGGAGCAGGTAACGCTGCGCGTCTTCTCCAACCTGCCGGACCGTAAATCGGGCCAGGGGTTAGCGGAGCAGATGGTCATCGATAACTACACTAAAGAGAATCCGAATGTCAAAATCGAGCTGGAAACGCTGGCCGAGGAGCCGTTCAAAAACAAGCTGAAAGCCTACATGGCCTCCAATGAGCCGATTGATGTCACGATGGTACACGGCGGCGCCGAGCTGAACACACTGGTACAAGCCGGTTATGTGAAAGAGCTTGATCCTGCGGAGTATGAAGGTGAAGAATTCAGCTTCCTGCCGGGCGTATACACTTCTTTCACATTTAACGATAAGCTCTACGGCCTCCCGCGCAACAGTGACTATGAAGTAATCTACTACAACAAACGGTTGTTTGAAGAAAATAAGATCAAAGTACCGACCACTTACGCTGAGCTGATCGAAGCAGGCAAGCAGTTCCGGGAAAAAGGCATTGAGCCGATGTCGATCAACGGTAAGGATCTGTGGAGCTTCGGCGCATTCTTCCAGGATCTTGTGATCCGGGTCGGCGGGGACCAGAACTTGATGCTGGATGCCGTAGCCAAGAAGAAAGACTTTACCACTGATGAAACCTTTAAGAAAGCGGCTGAGCTGCTGGGTGAAGCCAGAGACAGCGGTCTGTTCCAGGCATCGTACATGACCTCCGATTACGGCGCATCCCAGAACCTGTTCACGCAGGAGCGGGCAGCCATGTGGTACATGGGCTCATGGGAAGCAGGGATGGCGACTAACGAAAATCTGCCGCAGACCTTCCGCGATAATGTAGCGGTCCTCAAGTTCCCTGTAGTGGACGGCGGCAAAGGCAAAAATACGGACCTGCTGGCATGGAACGGCGGCGGATACTCCCTGGTGAACAGCTCGAAGCATCCGGAAGAAGCCAAGAAATTCTTCGATTATCTGATGAGCGCGAATCAATGGGCAAAAACAGTATGGGATATCGGCGCAGCCGTTCCTGCCCAAACGTATCAGCTGAACGGCAATGAAAGCAGCCTTCAGAAGGAACTGACAGAAGTGCTCACCGGTGCTACTACTACTGCGGGCTCGCTGGGTCTTGACTATGGAACACCTAAATTCAAGGATGATTCCCAGAATGCCTTCGGTAAATTCTTTGCCGGCGGCTCCACACCGGAGCAGCTGCTGAGCGATCTGCAGGCTGCGGCGGCTTCCCAGTAAGACTGGCTCTACTAGCACAATTATAAAGATAACGGAACGGATAAGGGCAGGGACAACTTAAGTGAACTCCCTGCCCTTTGTCCGCCCGGAGGATGGAGGAAACGCCCATGCATAAAGTGCTCAACAACAAGCTTGCCATCTTTCTGTTTGTTTTTCCCGGCATTTTACTTTTCGCACTAACCTTTCTTGCCCCGATTGTTCTGAGCGGTTACTACTCTTTCCGGGATACACTTGCACCTGGAACGAATTCGACTTTTATCGGACTGGCTAACTATACTGAGCTGCTGTTTCATGACAGCCGGTTCTGGCTTTCCTTACGCAATGCAGTTCTGCTGGGTCTGGGCTTTATCATCATCCAGCATCCGATTGCCATCTTCTTCGCTGTTATGCTGGACCGGATCGGCGGCAAGGCCGAGAAGTGGTTCCGGACCATTTTCTTCATTCCCAGCGTCATCTCCGTCGTGGTTATTTCAAAAATGTGGCTCTCACTGCTTGATCCGACCTTCGGCGTGCTCAATAAACTGCTCGACTCTGTGGGGCTTGGCGCCCTGAAGCATGCCTGGCTGGGCGACAGCAGCACTGCGCTGGTCTCCATGCTGGTCATTCTGATCTGGGCCGGCTTCGGCTGGGGTCTCTTGTTCTACTATGCAGGGGTTAAGGGTATCCCGGAAGACCTGTATGAAGCGGCATCCCTGGATGGTGCCTCCGGCTTCAAACTGCATCTGCGCATCACCGTTCCGCTGCTTATGCCGGTCATTACAGTTCAGATAACACTGGCAATGATCACTGCACTCAAGCAAATGGAGATGGTGTTCCTGACTACCAACGGCGGTCCGGGCGACTCTACCCAGTTCCTTGCGGTCTATCTGTATAACAAAGCCTTTTCGGCCAGCCAGTACGGCTATGCCAATGCCATATCCATCCTGTTCATTGCCGTGTGTCTGCTGTTCACTTACCTGAGCAACAAGCTGACCCGCAGCGATGCTACCGAATACTAAGGGGGAAGCACCATGAAGAAAAACACAAAAATCATGCTCTGGCTGTTCTTCCTGATCATCGCCGCAGTTCAGCTGTTCCCGTTCATCTGGCTGGTGAACTTCTCTTTTACAAGCAGCAGCGAGTTCTATTCCTCCAGCATTCTGAAATGGCCGGATGTTCCGCAGTGGCAGAACTATGTTAATGCCTGGGTGGACGGCAAGTTTGCCCGGTATTTCTTTAACAGCTTTTTTGTCACAGCGGTTACGATTGTACTGACAGTTGTTCTCTCACTGACGCTGGGCTATGCGTTTACACGTATGCAGTGGAAGCTGCGCTCCCTGTTCTTTACCGTGATTCTGCTCGGAATCATGATTCGATTCATGCCACGCTGCTGCCTAACTTTGCTATTTTTAAATCGCTGGGCTTAACGAATTCCTATCTCGGACTAATTCTTCCTTATACTGCAGTCTCCGTTCCTCTAGGTACGTTTATGCTGACAGGCTTTCTGCGCTCCATTCCGAAGGCGATGGAAGAATCCGCTGTCATTGACGGCGCGAACATTTACCGGATCGTATTCGGCATTATCGCTCCGCTGACGGCTCCGGCGCTGGTGACGATCGTGGTTACGACCTTCCTGAACTGCTGGAACGAATTCATTATGGCCTCCACCTTCCTGAGCAAGGATTCGCTCAAAACGCTGCCGTTCTCGGTCATGAACTTTACCGGACAATATTCCTCGGATTACGGTTCACAGTTTGCGGTAATGGTGCTGACCTCGGTGCCTGCGATCATTATTTATGCGATCTTTAATGAACAGATTACCAAAGGGGTTACAGCAGGCGCGGTGAAGGGCTAAGGTATACGCTACTTTTTGTCAAAAGGAGATTAAAGCAATGGATAAGCTTCTATACGGTGTCGCCTACTACGATGAATACATGCCTTATGAAAGGCTTGCTGAAGATATCCGCATGATGAAAGAAGCCGGGATTAATACCGTCCGGATCGCGGAATCCACCTGGAGTACACATGAGCCGCAAAACGGGGTGTTCGACTTTTCATCCGTGGACCGTGTACTGAACGCCATGCACGAGGCGGGAATCCATGTCATTATTGGAACGCCGACCTATGCGATTCCTGCCTGGATGGTAAAAGAGCATCCGGATGTGCTGGCGGTCACTGCGGCGGGACGCGGCAAATATGGAGCCCGGCAGATTATGGACATCACGCATCCGGTCTACCTTTTCTATGCCGAGCGGATCATCCGCAAGCTGCTGGAGCGGGTCCATAAGCATCCTGCAGTCATCGGTTATCAGACCGATAATGAAACCAAACATTATGAAACAGCCGGTGACAATGTCCAGCTGAAGTTCGTGAAATATATGCGGAATACGTATGGCACACTGGAAAAAATCAACCATCAATTCGGTCTCGATTATTGGAGCAACCGGATCGACAGCTGGGAGGACTTCCCGTCAGTCGCCGGTACGATCAACGGCAGCCTGGGTGCGGAGTTTGCCCGCTTCCAGCGCGGGCTGGTGAATGATTTTCTGGCCTGGCAGGTATCGATTGTCAATGAATACAAGCAGCCGGGGCAGTTCGTGACCCAGAATTTCGACTATGAGTGGAGAGGGCATTCCTTCGGCGTTCAGCCTTCGGTAGATCATTTTGGAGCAGCTGAGCCGTTCGATATTGCCGGTGTGGATATTTATCATCCGTCCCAGTCGGAGCTGACCGGGGCCGAGATCGCTTTTGGCGGAGATATTTCACGCTCAGTGAAACGCAGCAATTATCTGGTGCTGGAGACACAGGCACAGGCATTTCCGCAATGGACGCCTTATCCGGGGCAGCTCCGGCTGCTGGCATTCAGCCACATCGGCTCTGGAGCGAACATGGTCGCTTACTGGCATTGGCACTCGATCCACAATTCCTTTGAAACCTATTGGAAAGGGCTGCTCAGCCATGATTTCCTGCCTAACCCGGTTTATAAGGAGGCCTGCACGGTCGGAGCAGATTTCGCCCGGTTAAGTCCGCAGCTGGCCGGACTCGTGAAGAAGAACAAAATTGCCTTCATGATCAGCAACGAGGCGCTGTCGGCAATGGAATGGTTCAAGCTGCCTGACGGTAAGAACTACAATGATGTGGTGCGCTGGCTGTACGATGAGTTCTACCGTATGAATGCGGAATGTGACTTCATCCAGCCTTCCAGTCCTTATCTCCATGAGTATGCACTGGTTGTCGTGCCAGCTCTGTACGCCGTGTCGGATGAAGCGCTGCAGGCGCTTAATGAGTATGTAAAGGGCGGAGGACATGTCCTGTATACCTTCAAAAGCGGCTTTACCGACGAGCAGGTCAAGGTGCGCACCGTGCAGCAGCCGGGCATCATCAGTGAGGCCTGCGGAGTCGGGTACAGCATGTTCGTAACGCCGGGTGCAGAGACCGGACTTACAGGCGGACTGTTCCCTGAAGGCGGAGCGGGAACAGTGAACAGCTGGATGGAGCTGCTGGTTCCGGGGACCGCTGAAGTGCTCGCCGCCTACGACCATCCGGAATGGGGCCATTATGCAGCAGCCACACGGAATACCTTCGGGGAAGGTGCAGCAACTTATGTCGGTTGTATGATGGACGCCGCCGATCTTGCAGTTATCATACGCGATACGCTGCAGACAGCCGGGTTGTGGGCAGAGCAGCAAGAATATGCTTTCCCGCTGATCGTGAAATCGGCAGTTACCCGTCAAGGAACTCCGGTGAGATTCTATTACAATTACTCCGGCAAGCAGGTAGCAGGAGTGCGTCCGGTCAAGGGCGGAACGGAGCTGCTCTCAGACAGCGCGGTTTCTGCTGACGGTGAGCTTGAGCTTGCGCCTTGGGGTGTGCAGATTATTTTGGAGCAGGAATAGATGCTGGAGGGGAGGAGCGGAAACATTGACTACCATAAAGATTCAAAATCCGGTACTGAAAGGCTTCAATCCCGATCCGTCGATTCTCCGCGTCGGTGACGATTATTATATAGCGACATCTACCTTTGAATGGTTCCCTGGTGTGCAGATTCATCATTCCAGAGATATGGTGAACTGGCAGACGCTCAGCTATGCGCTGGACCGGCCGGATCAGCTGGACATGAAGGGGATCGAGGCATCCGGCGGAGTATGGGCACCTTGTCTGTCCTATGATGAGCAGGAGCAGACCTTTTATCTGATCTACACGATTATGAGAAGCACGAACGGCAATGCGTTTGATCTGGACAATTACGTGGTAACGGCCAAGAGCATTCTTGGCCCCTGGTCAGAACGCATCTATCTGAACAGCTCGGGCTTCGATCCTTCATTGTTCCATGACGATGACGGGCGCAAGTGGCTGGTCAACCTCGAATGGGAGACCCGCAAAGGGTACGAGCATCCCGGCTCCATCGTCATTCAGGAGTACGATCCGGTGCGGCAGGAACTCATCGGCACTGCCCGCAGCATCTTCCGCGGGGCAACGGATATGGGCTGCATGGAAGCGCCGCATATCTACAAACGGAACGGATATTATTACATGATGACTGCTGAAGGCGGTACCGGCTTCGGGCACGGTGTTACGATGGCCAGAACACGCGAACTGTTCGGTCCTTACGAGTCTGACCCGTGTAATCCGATTATTACATCCGCCAGGCTGGTCAATCTGGACCGTCGGAATGTGGACGATTACCTCAAGCCGTACCAATACAACCCGGATTCCCTGCTGCAAAAAAGCGGGCACGGCTCGCTGGTGGAAACGCAGAACGGGAAATGGTACATTGCCCATCTATGCGCCCGGCCTGTGCTGCCGGAAATCCGCAGTATGCTGGGCAGAGAAACGGCCCTGCAGGCATGCGAATGGACGGAGGACGGCTGGCTGCGCATGATTGGCGGAGGACAAGCGGCCCTGATTGAAGCTCCGGCTCCGGACCTTACGCCTCATCCGTTTGCACCGGAACCGTCCAGAGAGCACTTTGACAGCGGGAAGTGGAACATTCATCTGAACTCCCTGCGGGTCCCGATTCATGAGGATTGGGCCTCCTTGTCGGCACGGCCGGGATTCCTGCGGCTGCGCGGGCGGCAATCGCTATTCTCGCTGCATGAGCAAAGCCTGGTGGCGCGCCGGCTGCAGTCTGTCGATGCGACAGTCGAGACCTGTGTGGAGTTTGCGCCGGAGAATTATCATCAGTCGGCCGGGCTTACCTTATTCTATGACCAGAACATGTTCTATTATCTGCGGATCTACTATAGTGATAGCCTTGGCTGCAAGTGTCTGGGCATTCTCTATGCCGACAACGGTGCCAAGGTGGAGCTTACGGAGTCCCGGCTGCCCGTAACGGATTGGGAGCGAATCTATCTCCGCGCCGAGCTGCGCCAGGGCATGCTGACCTTCTTCGCCTCCCCGGATGGAGAACAGTGGCAGCAGGTAGGCCCTGAGCTGGACGGTACCAAATGCTCGGATGAGTACTCCACCTCCGGACATTTCACCGGCGCCTTCGTCGGCATCAACTGCCAGGACTCCTACCGCAGGCAGATCACAGCCGATTTCGATTACTTCGAGTATCGGGAGCATATGTAGCTTGCTAAAGCAGAGGAAGACCAGCCTCAATAATAAGGCTGGTCTTCTTTGTATAGTAAGCCAAGTGGCAGACATGCTCTGTTCATCGCATCATTCAAACTTAACTGCACTTTGTACAACTAAAACGCCAGTTTTTACGCCTAACAGCGTTTTAACTGCATTCCTTGCAACTAAAATGCTATAAATAGGCTAATTTCAGCTGATTTGTCCAACGTTAGTTGTACAGAATGCAGTTATACGGCGCAACTACTCAATTCGGCTGCTTTTAGTTGCACAAAATGCATTTATATTGATCCATCGCCTCAGCCACAGTCTACCTTTAACGTTAAGTCCCAGCCTGGAACATGAATCTATTGTACTTTGTACAACAGATTCCCGGGTTTTAGGCCATTTCATCCAGATTATTGCGGTACTGGTTGGGCGTGAAGCCGGTGTATTTCTTGAATACCTGAAAAAAATACTTTTCATCGTTGTAGCCGACCTTCATCGCGATGTCGCCGATCTTGCGGCTGCGGTCCTTGAGCAGGAGGCAGGCCTGGTCGATGCGGATTTTGTGCAGATAGTCGAGAAAATTGGTCTTGATCTGCTGCTTGAACAGCAGGCTGAGATAACCCGGGGTAATGAACACTTCATTCGCGACCGTCTCCCGGCTGATGTCCTTATAGTAATTTTCTTCGATGTAGGCGAGAATGGACTCGAACAGCTTGTTTTTGTTCTTTTTGGCATTCAGCAGCTCATTGACCTTGACGGCAACTGTGAGCAGCTCACTCTTGATTCCCTCCGGATCTTCCTTGGAGATACTCTGGATGTTGTCCTGCAAAGTCAGACCGAAATCGTCCATTCCCCCGGCATTCTTCTCGATATAGAGCTTGTATAGGGCAAAATAAAGCGCAAGCGAGCAGCTGACAATCTGTTCCTTGGAGGAAGGGAGGGCCGACATGAACGTGGCGAGACTCTCCCTGATGCTGTCTGCGTCGCCGTTCATTACACTCAGCAGGACGGTTTTTTCCTGCATAATGGGGTAAGACCAGCTCTCATGCTCAGCCGCCCGGTTATCCTGGGCATTCACAATTTTGCCCGGTCCGAGGGCGTAGTGATCATCGAGTGCGCTTATAGCTGAACTGTAGGACAAATTTAAGCTAGGGAGCTGAGTGCCGGTGACACCGATGCCGACAGAGATGCCGAGCTTGAGATAATTTTTGGCATTGGACTGAAACTCCCCGGCCAGCTCCGCCAGTTCAGTGCTGCTCAGTTCAACAGGCATGTTCAGTATAGCGATGATATCATCCTGATGCTCAAAGCTCAGGCCGATATTCGGCTGGCGGACCGTTTCCTCGCTGATATTTTTGAGTCCGTATTTCAGCAGCTCCAGCTCAAAGGCCGTGTAGCTCTTCTGAAGGGAATGTAGATTGTCGAGCTGTATTACGAAGACAGCGAAATAATCGTAGGGGAAGGATATCCGGTTCAGCTCCAGGCTGTCCCGGATTTTGTCATAGGACACTTCCTCGGACAGCACCAGCTGGCTGAGGGTCCGTTCCTTCAGCAGCGGCAGGCTCTCGCGGAAGCCTTCGGTTAACCGCTTCAGATGCGCAGTCTGCCGCTTCTCCTCCAGAATCTCACCCACTACATTAACGACCGTATCTGTGATCTCCTGGCGTCTGCTCGGCTTCAGCAGGTAGTCCGATGCCCCGAGGGCGATGGCCTTTTTGACATATGAGAAGTCGTTGTAGCCGCTCATAATAACCGATTTCACATGTGGAAAGTCGTGCTTTACCTGTTCAATCAAGGCCAAACCATCCATTACCGGCATCCGGATGTCGGCCAGCAGAATATCCACATGGTGGCGGCTCATCAGCTCCAGGGCTTCGGCACCGTCTCCCGCCTCGGCAATAATCTCCACATCATGGCTGGCCCAGTCGATCAGCGTTCTGATCCCGGTTCTGGCCCGTTCTTCATCATCGACGATCATTAAATTAATCATGGCTCTCCTCCAATGCTTCTGATGTGACAGGGATGATAAGCTCAACCCGGGTGCCAGATCCGGGCTCGCTTGAATACTGAATCCTGAACTGATCCTTGTAGTAGAGGCGGAACCTCTGGATCACATTGGCTACCGCATAGCCGCCGGTATTCGCTTCCGTGTGAATATCGCCGTCCTCCTGAACATCCGTAATCTGCGCAATCGTTGCCTCATCCATGCCGATGCCGTTATCTTCTATGACAAAATGCAGATACCCGCCGTCCTGTACTCCGGTTATGCTGACTGTCCCGCCTTCACGTTTGCGTTCAATGCCGTGCACCAGTGCGTTCTCGATAAAAGGCTGCAGACTCAGCTTCAAAATCACACAGCTGTCGAGGTTGTCCGGAATGTCGATGGAATAGCTGAGCTTGTCGCGGAAGCGCATCTGCTGCAGGGACAGGTAGAGCTGGATCAGCTCTTTTTCCTTGGCTACACTGGTGAAGCTCTTGCCGCGGTTCAGACTGAGCCGGAACAGCCTCGACAGATTGATAACCATCTCGCTGATTTTGTCCTGGCCGGCGCTTTCCGCCTCCCAGAAAATCGTATCCAGCATGTTATAAAGAAAATGCGGATTGATCTGCGACTGCAGCGCCTTGAGCTCGGCTTCCTGTTCCTTGAGCTTCAGGACGTATACTTCATCCACCAGTGTCTTGATATTGCCGACCATCGTATTATAGCCGCGGCTTAACAGACCAATCTCATCCCGGTAGCGGACCTCAACCTTTTCGTCAAAATGCCCGTTTTGGAACCGGCGCATGGAATACAGCAGCTTCTTGATCGGCGCGGTCAGAAAATTGGACAGCACCAGCATCAGCGGCACACTCAGCAGCAGGCTCACCAGAATGGTAATGACGACAAACAGCTTGATGGAGTTGAGCTCTTTGGTCAGTGTATCGAGCGGAACCGCATAGAGGATCTGCCAGCCGGCGTTGCTCTGTGTATAAGTCAGCAGGAGGTCTTCGCCGTTCAGGTTAATAATCTGCGAACCGTCTTCATTGCCGTTCCCCGCTTTGGGCAGCTGCAGCGGCTCCTGTTCATTATAAAAAGACTTGCCGGCAGTGAGAAACGGTATGCCATTCTGATCAAGAATCACGATTCCATGGGAGGCGTCATACAGATCCTTCAGATAACGCTTGCGGATCGTATCAGTGTTGATGCCGACAAAGATCAGCCCGATATTCCGGCCGTTCAGCGTGCTGCGGACAATCCGGCTCATGGCTATTTTCTCGTTGCGGTTCACATCAATAAAGACATTATTGGCGCTGTTAAGCGGATACCAGTAGGAGGCACCGTTATACTCCAGCGTCTGCTTATAAACATCACTGGAGACAATCCGGCTGTAGCTTCCAGGACCGCTGCTGTCGTCGGTGGCCACTTGATAGAGCGGCTGTTCATCCTGTCCATAAAGGGAAAGGTAGTCAAAATTTCCGGTAACCAGCATCTGATTCATAATCGCGGACATCGTGCCTGAATAAATCTGCGATTCCAGATCGACGTTGCTATCCGGTTCATTCTGCAGCGCGTCCTGGACAACCGGGGAGAGGCTAAACACCGTCACCCAGTCCTTAATGCTCTTTTGCATCTCAACAATATTATTATCGATCAGCCGGATTACCGACAGATTGGTTGTGCTGACCTTGTTAACGATTTGTTTTTTGGAGGTTTGAAACGAGTACAGCCCGAGAGCTGAGGTAATCAGGGTAATCATCACGATAAAGACAAGGACGATTTTTGTTTTCAGGCTGGTGTTAAAAAAAGTGTCAACCATGCTATGCCCCCTCTATCTTCATTCCAGTATATCGTTCAGCAATTTGGAGGACAATCATCCCCGGTTAACATTCGACAATCTTCAACTTTATGCACTTTTTCTCCACCCTAAATTATTTAGCTAATCTTTAGGTTCAGCTTAGACAGCATTAAGATTGCTGGGGTACAGTTGTAACAAAACCAGCAATCGGAGGGCTCCGGCTGCCGGGTTGTACACGGAGCAGGAGGAGGCAGATGAAGCAGTTGAACAAATTTGTAACTATAGGTAAGGCAATACTGCTAGTTCTGCTTATTGTATATGTGGGGTCATTGGTCGATTTTATCTTTGAACCGTTTAAGTCGCTGACCGGAGTTATACTGATTCCGGTGCTGCTGGCAGTGTTTTTCTATTATTTATTGCGGCCGCTGCTGCCGCTGATGGAGCGCTGGAAGCTGAAGCGCACACAGGCCATTCTGCTGATCTATCTGGTGCTTGGCGTGCTGCTGATCGGATTTTTTGGCGGGGTTTGGCCTCCATTGAAGTCGCAGCTTATGACACTGGTGCAGAATGCCCCGCAGCTGTTCGATGCTGTAAATGAAAAGATAAGCGAGCTTGAGCAGTCGGGCTTTTTCGCCAAGCTGTTCCCCGAGGATTTCAGCCTGCTGTCCCAGCTGAACGATTATTTGAGCCAGGGCTTTACTCTGCTGACCAGCTATGTCACCGGCTTGTTCTCGGCGATGTCCAATCTGGCGATCATTCTGTTCACCTTTCCGATCCTGCTGTTCTATATGCTTAAGGAAGGGGACAAGTTCGGCAAAACCTTTGTCCGGATGGTACCCAGGCGTTTCCGGGAGCGGGCAGGAACGATCACAGGTGAAATCGACGGCGCACTGAGTAACTATATTGTAAGCAGAGTCATCGTCAATCTGGCACTGGGCGTGCTGATGTATCTTGGCTTCTTGATGATCGGGCTGCCTTATGCCCTTGTGCTGACCCTGATCGCCTTCATTATGAACTTTATTCCTTTTTTCGGAGCGATCATTTCTTCCGTTCCGATAGTCATCATCGGCTTGACAGTTTCCCCTATGGTCGGCCTATGGTCACTCATCATTATTTTGCTTGCCCAGCAGATTCAGGATAATATTATCTCACCGCTGGTATTTGGCAAAAGCCTTGACATTCATCCGATTACAACAACGGTGCTTGTGCTGGGCGTGGGGAATTTCTTCGGCATTATCGGTATGCTGATTATTATCCCTGTGTACATGGTAATCAAGATTATATCCAGGCATACATACCAGCTGTTTCTCAAGGAGAAGTGGGAGGGACTGTAGGCATTTGAGAGCTGAAGGAGGAAGCAGAATGAATTACCCGGAAAAGGACTTAACTTGTGCAGGAAAGCTGACGGTGTCACAGCAGGTTATATCGAAGATTGCCGGTATGGCTGTCCAGGAGGCAGAGGCGGTTCAGGCCCTTGTGGAAGGCAGTACCAAACGCAAGAAGCGGGAGGAATTCTACAAGGCGATTAAGGTGAAAATCAGCGGCAGCGAGCTGTCGGTCCAGCTCTTCCCGATAATCACTCTGGGCACACCGCTTCACCATCTGGCCCAGCTTCTGCAGCAGAGTATCAAGAGCCGGATTGAAAGGCTGACCGGGCTGCAGGTGACGGATGTGAATGTGACAGTGGTCGGTGTTGTGGCAGCACAGTAAAGGCAATGGTCATGAAGCGGAACAAAAAAGCGGCAGTCCAAGGATGAAGTAATCTCCTTGGCTGCCGCTTTTGATGTATCTGCGGTTTTATTCGGAAATAGTGATGGTGAACACAGTTGCTTCCTGCTTTGAGCTGGTCAGGACAAGGGTTCCGCCCATCCGCTCCGTATTTTTTCTGGCGATAGCGAGACCCAGGCCAGTCCCGCCGGAGGCTGTTCTTGCTTCATCGCCCCGCACGAACGGATCAAAGATGGTCGACCTCAGCTCTTTAGGGATGCCGACTCCATTATCGGCGATTTGTATGACTACAGCCCCCGGAGTTGGAACCAGCCCGACCCGCAGCGTCGTACCCGGCGGATTGTACTCAAGTGCATTGTCGATGAGGTTCTGGACTACCCGTGACAGCAGCTCGGGATCGAACTGGGCGAAGACATCGTCATCAGGTACTTCAAGCCGCAGGGTGAACTGCTTCTGTTCGATTTCCCCGTACGCGCCGGCAATAATCTCCCGCAGGAAATCACCGAGCTCATGACGGCCCATTTTCAGCAGAAAATCAGGAGAGTCCGTCTTGAGCAGCTCCATCATATTCTGGATCAGCCTGGTGACCTGGAAAGATTTGTTGTAAATATAGGATAAATATTTCCGCTGTCGTTCGGCATCCTCCACACGGCCTTCATATAATGCCTGGGCGTACCCCTGGATACTGGTAATTGGAGTCTTCAGGTCATGGGACAGATCCATAATCATCCGCTGCTTACTGTCCTCGGCTCTCTGCTTGGCCATGGTGGTCCGCTCAATCATATCTGCCATGTAATTGAAGGTCTCGGCCATCTGCTCAAATTCTTTCTCGGCATGAACCGTCAGGCGGGTACTGTAATTTCCCTGGATCATTTCCTTGAGTCCTTGAATAATCATCTTCAGCGGCTTCAGAATACGGCGGGCCACAGAATAGCTGTATGTAATAACCAGCAGCAGAAGCAGCATGGCGCCAAGCATAATATAGAAGGTCACTGACTGATTCATATGAGACATGAACGGATAGCTGTTAATCGTGATATCAATGCGATCCCGGGGCAGCTTCAGCAGCAGCCAGCTGGAGCCGCTGTCCTGCTGATATTCTGCCAGTGACACGTAGTAAGGCTGACCCGGATCATTCTCAAGCAGCTTGTACAGCTGCTCTTCCGTATAACTGTGCGGATCATCCTGTTTACTGCCGATGACCTCGCGCACCGTCTTGCTGCTGTCCAGCACCTCCAGCCAGCCCCCGCTGCGCAGCAGCTTGGCCGTTTCCGGCCCTTTCTGCGGATTATCCAGATACCGGCTGGCCTGCGTCTTCAGATCGGGATCGGCCAGCTGATAATCCTGCAGCTTCTGCGCCACATCCAGCTGCATAAAGGCATACGTGCCGAATATAATGATCATCACTGTAAACAGTACAATGAGCAGAAACTTCAGAAAATCAATCGCCAGCGATGCCTGCAGCGGCCGCTGCTGTCTAGTTTTCCGCAGGCGCATTGATTTTGTACCCCAGTCCGCGGATCGTTTTCAAATATTCAGGCTTTTTGGAATCACGTTCAATCTTCTCGCGGATGTTGCTGATATGCACCATGATGCTGTTATCCTCGTACATGTAGAAATCCTCCCACACGGCTTCATAAATCCGCTTGCGGGTAAACACCCGGCCCGGCTCTTCCATCATCAGCTTGAGAATTTTGTATTCAGTAGAGGTTAGCATCACCGGTTCACCGGACACATACAGCACACACTCCTTCAAATCCAGAGTAAGTGCACCCAGTACCAGCTGCTTGGCTTCAGGCTCCGGCGGAAGTGCAGGCACATCAAAATGATGGACCCGGCGCAGCAGGGCATTCACTCTCGCGACAACCTCCAGCGGATTGAAGGGCTTGGCGATGTAGTCGTCGGCACCAAGCTCAAGTCCCAGAATTTTGTCATGATCCTGGCTCTTGGCCGATAAGAACAGGACGGGAAAGTGGTACGATCCGCGGATGCTCTTCAGCAGCTGCAGCCCGTCCATCCCCGGCATCATAATATCCAGTATTGCCAGATCGACAGACTGCTCCCTAATTTTTTGCTGGGCCTCCACACCGGATGAAGCGCTCAGAATATGGTAGTCTTTTTCAAGATAAAGCTGCAGTAATTCAACAATTTCAGGCTCGTCATCAGCAATCAGTATCGTATATATAATCCATCACCCCTGGCCAGTATAGCGCTCTAATCTTTATCTATTCTAAACCAAATCTAAGGTTTGGATAAAGTTTTGGCCGGCGGCTATCCGCCGAGTACCTCTTTTCTCAGGTTCAGCAGCCACTCTGCCGATTGTTTCATATACGCCAGCTGATCCTGCGCGCCGAAATGTTCGATGACAAAGGTGTCATCATAACCGCTTGTGAGCAGATCCGTAACAAGCTCTCTCATCGGGATACAGCCGCTTCCCGCAGGGATCGCATACATGGCCCGGCCGTCCACCGTCAACTTGGGTTCCTCACCCGGGTGAACCTCAAAGGTCCGGTCTTTGCAGTGGACATAGCCGATGTAAGGCTTGCACCGGCTGTATGCTTCCAGCACATCTTCTCCGCTGTACAGAAAATTCCCGGTATCAAAGAAGCAGGACAGCTCAGGTATTTCCTCTACAAAAGACAGCAGCTGCGCTGTTGTGGCAAACGGTGCACTGGAATCATCGAAATCTTCCATCCCAACGGTGATACCGAGCGGCTTGGCAGCTGCGCACATGGCGGCTACGGCTTCTTTCATCGACCGGACACATTGCTGATATTCCCCGGAGGCCGGGTCCTGTTCATGCTCCCCGAGAAAGCCCGGTATAACCAGCACACGCGAAGCCCCGGCCCGGCTGGCCATAGACAGAAAGGAGGTGATCTGCTCCTTCGCTTCACTGCTCTTGATGTGGCCGAAGTCAAAAAAGCCGTACATGCAGCTTACCGTCAGCCCGGTCTTCGTAAGCAGGGGCAGGATAGAGCCTTCTTCTGCCTTAAAGCGGTCTGCGTCCATCTCCAGCGCGTCAATACCGAAGCTCTTAACGAGCGTACAGATTTCCTCCAGGCTCAAGCCACTCTGTCCGGCAGTGTCACGGATATGTTCATAGAAAACAGATAGTTTCATTGCTGTGTCTCCTTGGATATAGGGATTGTTTGATGCGGTTAATCGCTTTCATGATTTCTGTAAGCAGGCACTTGGCTGATCTTCTTAAATCTATGCTCCTGCCAAAGCGTTGTCAACAAGCCGGGTGGACAGCCTTGGCCGGATTCCTGTCATATTGTCGCCGGAAAGGATATACAATGCAAAGGGGTGGAAATAAAGCGGTTTCGTTAACTGAGAACCTGCGGTTACAACGATTTCAAAGGCACGTTACGCGCGGCGTGTATTGAAATAAGCAGCTATCCGAAAACTTTAGGAGGAATATGATGCGTAGAAGGAAATGGGCAGCGCTGTTTATGACTCTGGCACTTCTGATTACGTTATTTCCGGCAGGAAAAGCGGCCGATGCCGCAGCAAGCTGGAATCTGGTGTGGAGCGATGAGTTCAACGGAACGTCGCTTAATACGGCGGACTGGACTGCCGAGATCGGTACCGGCAGCAGCGGCTGGGGCAATAACGAGCTGCAGTATTATACGAACCGGTCGCAGAACCTGCAGGTGACGGGCGGCAATCTGGTCATTACTGCCCAGAAGGAATCGTATAACGGCAGCAGCTACACCTCGGCCCGGATCAAGACGCAGGGCAAGAAGAGCTTCACTTACGGTAAAATCGAAGCCCGGATGAAGCTGCCTTCAGGTCAGGGCATATGGCCGGCTTTCTGGATGCTCGGCTCCAATATGGATTCGGTCGGCTGGCCGAAAAGCGGTGAGATCGACATTATGGAGCGGGTGAATAACAACGCTTATGTTAACGGCACCGTTCATTGGGATGCAAACGGCCACGCCGAGTACGGCAAAGTATCCGGCAATCTCGATTTCTCCCAGTATCATGTGTACAGCGTCGAGTGGGATGCGAAATATATCAGATGGTACGTGGACGGCAGCCTGTTTAATGAGTTTTATATTGAAAATAACACCGGTAACACAGAGGAATTCCAGAAGCCGTTCTTCCTGCTGCTGAACCTTGCCGTGGGCGGCAACTGGCCGGGCAGCCCGAATGCCTCGACTGCCTTCCCGGCACAGATGCTGGTGGATTATGTGCGTGTATATCAGGCGGCTTCATCAGCCAGCATTGTCAGCGGGGGTGTCTATACCTTTGCCTCCAAGGCAAGCGGAAAAGTAATGGATGTAGTGGACGTGTCCACGGCAGCCGGCGCCAAAATCCACCAATGGACCAATTACACTGCCGCTAACCAGCAGTTCCGGGTAGACAGCATGGGTGACGGTTACTACAAGCTTACAGCTGTACACAGCGGGAAGGTGCTTGATGTTCCGAGCTCGTCCACAGCTACGGGTGTCCAGCTGCAGCAATGGGACGATAACGGGACGGATGCGCAGAGATGGCGGATTGTCGATGTAGGCGGAGGCTACTATAAGCTGATTTCCAAGGCAAGCGGCCTGGCGGTGGATGTATCCGGCTCCTCAACAGCCGACGGTGCGGCGGTTCAGCAGTGGACCGACAACGGAACGGATGCGCAGAAATGGGCATTGACCAAGGTAAACTGACGCAATTTTAGGAGAAAGGGTACTGCATGGTTGAAAAGTTTCGCCCGTTTTAGCGGCAGCAGGCCTGTCTACGAAAAAACACACCGTCCGGTGTGTTTTTCGCTGTTTATACGGCTGTCTTATTAAGCGGATATTTTCGTTTTTTCTTTGCGGGGCCAGAGGAAATAGGAGCCCGCGATCAGCAGATCAATGCCGACAACAATTGTCCAGATGCCGAGAATACTCTGCAATGCTTCTGTACGGGACGGATCATCAATCCAGACAATCAGACCGTAGAGGAGCCCGGCTCCCAGCAGAAAAGCTAACAGATGCATCAGCCAGCTTTTGAAGTAATGCAGCGCATGGTCACGGCCGGTACGCTTGAGCGGGGGCGGGCCCTGCTTGGTGACATAGTAACGGAAGCGTTCGTCTGCCCAGCGGATCATGCTTTTACCAAAAACAACAGATACGGAAATATAGACGGCCGCCAGTGCATGGGCAATGGTAGCTGTTGCACCGTTAGACAGGTCGACTCCTGCAATAACCAGCAGAACAAGATCCAGGAGTGGGGTTAGGGCCAGGAAAAACAGTCCCAGCTTAGGACGTTTGAACAGGTAACGTACGCACAGGCCGGTTACAATGACGACCCAGAACAGGATTTCACAGGCAATAATGGCCCATGCTACAAAATTCATTTAGCACCTCATATACGCAGATTTATTATGGAACAAAATGTGGAGCAGGAAAGATTAAGGAGATTATAGCAGCAGATTTTAAATAATACAACTGTATTATTTAAATTGCAGCGGAAAGTTGCTGTATGCTACAATATGGACATGCCTAAATTAGTCGATCATACAGAGCGGAAATCACATATTGCCGAAGCTACCTGGCGTGTCATCCTGAAAGAGGGCATGAAGGGGGCTACGGTACGTAAAATCGCGCAGGAGGCCGGCGTATCGCTTGGGGCCCTGCGTCATTATTTCACCACACAGCATGAGCTGCTTGCTTTTGCCATGAAGCTTGTCAGCGAACGGGCCAATGCCCGGATCAAAGGTGTTATTGCACTAGGACTGCCGCCAAAAGAGCTGGTAACCAGGGTGCTTATGGAGCTGCTTCCTTTAGATGAAAATTCAATGGCGGAAATGGAGGTCTGGTTCGCGTTTGTGTTTCACCTTAAGTATGCGGGGGAGGATTATGGCGGGCTGAACGATGGCATCTATCCGGGGATCGTCAAACTGCTCGGCCGTCTGGAGGAGGAAAACCTGCTGCGCGAGGAGCTGGATATGAACACCGAAGCAGAGCGCCTGTACGCGCTGCTTGACGGCTTGGCTCTGCACGCGCTGCTTGAGCCCAAGCGCCTCGACAGAGAGCGGATCCTTCGCGTGCTGCACAGCCACATGGATTCGATCTGTAGGGAGTAGGCAGCCGTGCGTGGGAGAGGACGGCGGGCAAAGGGAGAAATCCCTTTGTTCTGGCTGGAAACGGTCGGGAAAAAGGAATCAAAGGGAAAAATCCCTTTGATAGAGGCGGGAACGAGCGGGAGAGAGGATTCAAAGGGAAAAATCCCTTTGATCTGGCTGGAAACGAGCGAGAGAGAGAAATCAAAGGGAAAAATCCCTTTGAT
>NZ_LRAC01000146.1 GCF_001517085.1 Paenibacillus sp. DMB5 | reverse complement strand
CGCTGAGCGCCTGTCCGTCGCGCCGCACACAGGGCAGAACGCCGGCATCCCCGCGCGAGCCGGCATCGCGCCCTAAGCGCCCCGCTGTGGGCCGCGCATTACGCCATGTAACTCCCGACATTTCACCGCACCGCTGTTAGACGAACAGCCGGCGGTGAAATTGTATTTTTGCTGCCCCTTCCTTTACAATAGAATGAACGGACTTCTACAGTTGTTGAAGTGGAAGCTGAAGTAACGAGTAAGGAGACAGAATATGCTTCAGAAGATTAAGAAGATTGATGGTGTCATTGTATTTATACTGGTTCTGCTGATGGTGATCAGCATTTTCTCTATATATAGTGTAACGCATGGAAGGGATGGCCTGGACGGGAGTCATCTGAAGATGATCAAGTTCTATATACTGGGCCTGATTGCTTTTCTGGGTCTGACTTTTATCGATTACCGGCTGATCGTGAAATATGCGCTTTATATTTATATAACAGGAATCGGGATTCTGGTATTGGTCAGCTTTATCGGGAAAACCCAGAACGGGGCCCAGGGCTGGCTGAAGATCGGAGGCCTCAGCCTCCAGCCGGCAGAGCTGTTTAAGCTGATCCTGATCCTGTTTCTGGCAGCGGTGCTGTTCCGCAAAAATAAGAACAAGCTGCTGTTCTGGAAGGATGTCGTGCCGCTAGGGCTTCTTACGCTGCTGCCGTTCCTGATTGTCATCAGCCAGAATGACCTTGGTAATGCCTTGTCCTATATCGTGATTCTGGCCGGACTGCTGTGGATCGGAAATATCAAATTCTCGCATGCGCTGATCGGGGTTCTGATTGTAGCAGGTACGGCAGTTGCCGGAATAATGAGCTATATTCATTATCATGATCAGTTCAAAGCGTTCATGACCGATATCGGCCGCTCGCACTGGGTTGAACGGTTCGACCCTTGGCTCGTCCCCGAAAAGGCGACGGCCAAAGCCAGCTACCACACCAAAAATGCCAAGCTGGCCATCGCCTCAGGCGGCATGAGCGGGGAGGGCTATATGAACGGCAGCTCGGTGCAGACCGACCGTGTGCCCTATACGTATTCCGACTCTATCTTCGTGCAGATTGCTGAGGAGTTCGGCTTTGTCGGCTCTGCGGTGCTGCTGCTGCTGTATTTTATACTGATTCACCGGATGATATTGATCGCCCTGGAGTCCAAGGACCGCGCCGGACCGTTTCTGATCGTCGGGGTTGTAGCCATGATCCTGTATCAGATATTTGAAAATATCGGCGCATTCATCGGGCTGATGCCGCTAACCGGGATCACGCTGCCTTTCGTCAGCTTCGGGGGGACCTCACTGATGATCAATATGGCCAGCATTGGCCTGATCATGAGTGTACGCCTGCACGGGCGTGAAGTGGAGGAGGATCTGCCCGCTCCTGCCGCTTACCCTGCTGCCGCGAAACAGGGTTAACTGCATATCGGATATGAAGGACTGCCGGATCTCAGGAAATGAGGCCCCGGCAGTTCTTTTTTTTATATTTTATGGCGGAAAGTGAAAATTTGTATTCGTGCAGCGGCTTGCATTAATATGGGAGTATAGGCTATTCCCTGTAAATTCCTGCAATGGAAATTGTGGAATTCGCCGACTTCCTGTACGGATAGGAGCCTGACTGATGCTGCAGAGATTTAAAAGAATAGACGGAATTACCGTGATTGTGCTGCTTATGCTGATGGGGATCAGTATTTTGTCGATATACAGCGTTACCCACGGCGGAGATGACAAGGGCATGCATATCCAGATGCTCCAATATTACGGGGCGGGCTTTGTTGTTTTTTTTGGACTGTCCTTATTTGATTACCGCCTGCTGGTCAAATATGCGCTTTATATTTACATCCTGGGGATCATCATTCTGGTGCTGGTCAGCCTGTTTGGAACCGTAAAGTTTGGTGCCAGAGCCTGGCTGCAGGTGGGGAGCTTCAGCTTCCAGCCGGCTGAGCTTTTTAAGCTGATTCTGATTTTGGCGCTATCTTCCCTGCTGGTCCGTCTCGGCCGCAGCCAGCTCCGGTTCTGGCGGGATGTTGCACCCCTTAGTCTGGTTGCCCTGCTGCCGTTCGGAATCGTTATCCTCCAGAATGATATGGGCAATGCGCTTAGCTTTGTGGTTATACTCGTAGGTCTGTTATGGATCGGGCGGATCAAAACATCACATGCGCTGATCGGGCTGCTGATAGCCGGAGGCGCATTTGGGGCGTTTGTTTACAGCTATATTAACTATCATGAGAAAACGACAGATTTCCTAAGCGGGGCAATTGGCCGCGAGCATTTCATAAAACGCTTTGATCCCTGGCTGGTACCGGAGCGGGCAAGCAGTGATGACAGCTATCAGACGCGTAATGCGCGGATAGCCATTGGGTCGGGCGGGCTTAGCGGGGAAGGGTACCTGAAAGGGAACTCTGTCCAGTCGGGCAAAATACCGGTGCTGTACTCTGATGCCATCTTCGCACAGATAGCCGAGGAATTCGGATTTATTGGTGCAGCAGTGCTGCTTCTGCTGTTTTTTGTCCTGATTCACCGGATGATTCTGTTTGCGCTGGAATGCAAGGATAAGGCTGGGCCTTTTCTGATTATCGGCATAATCGCGATGCTGATGTACCAGATTCTTGAGAACATCGGCGCCTATATCGGCCTGATGCCGTTGACGGGCATTACGCTGCCGTTCATCAGCTTCGGCGGCACCTCCGTTCTAATCAATATGGCGAGCATGGGCATTGCCATGAGCGTGCATTTATACGGGCAGGATGTGGAGGAGGAGCTGCCTGCGCCTGCAGTGTATTTTTGAGCTGCTGATAAACTTTTAATAGATTACTAGGTTTGCAGTCTCTCATATCCGGACATACTGGGGGTATAAGAGGTTCAGAGAGAGGGGCTGCGGACAATGAAGTTATTTTCGCCGGAGAGACAGGAAGCCTTACGGGTTACTTTTAAGCATACTGCCATTTTATTTTCTTTTCTGATGGTGCTGATGATGGTCTGGGAAGGGCAAAAAAGCGATGCGGCAGTAGCGGAGACTGCGATTCCGCAGGAATCGATCCGTCTGCGTATTCTCGCTAATTCTGACGGAGCCGGAGACCAGCTGGTCAAACGCCAGATCCGCGATGCTGTGGTAGAGCAGATGAACCAGTGGGTATCCGGACTGGAGGACCCGCAGAGCCTGGAACAGGCCCGTTCCTTGATCAAAAGTCATCTGCCGGAGCTGAACGAGCTGGTTGCCCGGGAACTGCTGCAGCGGGGAATTGATTATGATTTCAGGGTTGAGCTTGGCGTTGTGCCATTCCCGACTAAACTGTATGGCGGAACGGTATATCCGGCCGGTGAATATGAAGCAGTGCGCATTACGCTTGGAGCAGGTAAAGGACAAAACTGGTGGTGTGTGCTGTTTCCGCCGCTTTGCTTCATCGATGCAGGAAGTGGCGATGCTGCTGCCAAAGGAACGGAAGTTGCTTCGGCTGCCGGTGCAGAGACAAGCGTAAATAATAAGAGTGCAGATAACAATGATAATAATTCTGTTAAAAATACTGCAGCGGGATCTTCAGACGAAGGGGAAGCGGAAGCTCCGGAGGTACGCTTCTTCCTATGGGATATGCTGAAGAATCTCTGGAGCTGGATCAGCGGGTTATGGGCTTGATCCCCACAATACACGATTAACAAGTCATGATTGTCCTAATACCCGCATATCGTTGTTGTACAAGACATTCAGACTTTGGGGGTATGGGCATGGCAGGGGTTTATCCTGGCTGGGGCCAGATTGTAACGATTGCCATTATGGCAATTGCACTGGGTATGGATGCCTTTTCGCTTGGTGTAGGAATCGGGATGAAGGGCATACGCCTGCTGCATGTGCTGCAGCTCAGCCTGCTGATTGCGTTTTTTCATGTGCTGATGCCGCTGCTAGGCTTATTCACCGGCAGTTACGTAGGCCATTTACTGGGACAAGTAACGACTTATGCAGCCGGCGGGCTGCTGATTCTGCTGGGCGGGCATATGGTCTGGAACACTTTCCGCAAAGAGAAAAGCACCAGCCGTCCGATGGATCACCGTACGTTCTGGGGGATGCTGCTGATCTCGCTGAGTGTGAGCATTGATTCCTTTTCCGTAGGTGTATCCCTAGGGATGTTCGTGGACAGCATCATACTAACCGTGCTGGCCTTCGGAGCCTGCGGCGGCTTTATGGCCATTACCGGCCTGCTGCTGGGCAGGCGGGTAAGCCGGGGACTGGGCGATTATGGGGAGGCGCTTGGCGGGGCAATCCTTTTAGGGTTTGGCTTGCTGTTCATCTTCTGATACAATAACGGCATCAGATTATTAAATGATCCTTTCATGGAGGTGGAAAGCATGCTGCACATTTTATTCGTCTGCACCGGCAATACCTGCCGCAGTCCTATGGCTGAGGGGCTTTTGCGGAAGCTTGCAAAGGAGCGGGGCATTGAGCTTGCAGTGCGGTCTGCAGGCGTTTCCGCCATTTCCGGCACTTCCGTATCCAGGCATGCCGCAGCGATTTTGCGTGAAGAAGGCATTAATGAGCCTATGAGCTCTACCCAGCTTAGCAGGGAGGCCGTGAACTGGGCGGATCTGGTGCTGACGCTGACCGGCGGGCACAAACGCCACCTGCTGCAGTATTTTCCGGAGGCAGTATCCAAAACCCATACACTCAAGGAATATGTATATAACGAGGAGTCTGTTAATGGCGATATCAGTGAGCTGGACAGCCTGTATGCCGAGGCGGAGCTCGACATCGCACTTGGCCGGGAGCCCAAGCAGGCGGACCTGCAGCGGATTATTGAAATCCGGCAGCGGATACCGAGCTTTGATATCTCTGACCCGTTTGGGGGCTCGCGGGAGGATTACGAGCTTACAGCTGCCGAGATCCGCACTGCGCTATACAGTCTGCTCGACAAATTGGAGTCCTTACGCCGTTTGTAAAGAAGGTTGATTTTTCGGAGGCTATCCTTTAAGATGTAATAAATATTACCCGGTTCCGGTGTGACTGGCGACAAGTGTGGATGAAACCACGATGGAGCACTGGAATAAACGGCCGGTCGCCTGGGCAAAAGAGCACATCCGCAGCCACCTGCGGACTGCTCTTTTTTGTTTAAATCAGCAAGTAATGCTTGAGGGAGGCTTAAGCAATGGATGAGGTCATGAAGCAGGGCTCGCCGGAAGAACGCGCAGCCCGCATTATATCGGGGCAGACGGGAGTTTCGGCGGGTGCGGAACTTTCGCTTGCAGCAGCGACAGCTGCTATAGTGGGCGAGCTGGCGGAAGCCGGTAAGCTGGGACCCGGAAAGATCCTTGTTGTCGGAGCAAGCACCAGTGAGGTTGCCGGGGTACGGATCGGCACCGGCGGTGCCCTGGAAGTGGCACAGCAGCTGCTTCAGGGAATACGCCGCATAGCAGCGGAGCGGGGCTTTCACACGGTTTATCAGTGCTGTGAGCATTTGAACCGCTCTCTGGTCATGGAACGTTCCCTGCTGGAAGCTCTGGGGCTCAGGGAAGTTTCGGCTGTGCCGATTCCTGGGGCCGGCGGCTCTATGGCCGCAGCAGCCTATGGTTCAATGGCTGATCCGGTTTTGGCAGAGACGGTGGAGGCCCATGCCGGCATTGATATCGGCGAGACGCTGATCGGCATGCACCTGCGCCGGGTGGCGGTGCCCTTCCGGCCAAGCCTGCGCTATATCGGTTCAGCCAGAGTGAATGCCGCCTTCAGCAGACCGCCGCTGATCGGCGGTGAACGTGCGGTCTACCGCACGCAGGAGACCAGCGGTTCCCCGCAGTGTGATTAAGGATTAGCTGGATTGAAAATTTGCAGTGTCGTACACCATCGGGCATAAGTTTTTAAAGAATAAGAAGGTATATATTTCACTCAGGGAGGAAGTAAATAATCATGGAACAATTGCGCAAGAGTGACCCGGCAGTACTGGAAGCAATGGGACTGGAGCTGAGCCGTCAGCGTGCCAACATTGAGCTTATCGCATCGGAGAATATCGTCAGTGAAGCTGTAATGGAAGCAATGGGTTCTGTGCTTACGAACAAATATGCCGAAGGTTATCCGGGCAAACGCTATTATGGCGGCTGTGAGGATGTAGACATCGTTGAGAACCTTGCCCGTGACCGTGCCAAGCAGCTGTTCGGCGCCGATCATGCCAATGTCCAGCCGCATTCCGGTGCCCAGGCGAATATGGCGGTCTATCTGGCTGCACTCAATCCCGGGGATACTGTGCTTGGAATGAATCTTGCCCATGGCGGCCACTTGACGCACGGGAGTCCGGTGAATGCCTCCGGTTTGCTTTATAACTTTGTAGCTTATGGTGTACAGGAAGATACATTTCTGATTGATTATGATGAAGTGCGCAAGGCTGCCTTCAAGCACCGCCCTAAGCTGATCGTTGCCGGGGCAAGCGCGTATCCGCGGACCATTGATTTTGAAGCACTTGGTTCCATTGCAAATGATGTCGGCGCGCTGTTTATGGTCGATATGGCTCATATTGCCGGCCTCGTCGCTGCCGGACTGCACCCGAGCCCGGTACCGCATGCCCATTTTGTTACAACCACCACCCACAAAACACTGCGCGGACGCGCGGAGGGATGATTCTGTGCAGACAGCCTTGGGCTGCTGCAATTGATAAAGCCGTATTCCCGGGCTCCCAGGGCGGACCGCTGATGCACGTTATTGCTTCCAAAGCGGTATCCTTCGGTGAAGCGCTGCAGCCGTCATTTAAGACCTATGCCGAGAATGTAGTGAAAAATGCCAAGGTGCTTGCAGAGACGCTGATCGGAGAAGGAGTTAATATCGTTTCCGGCGGTACGGACAATCACCTGATGCTGCTGGATACCCGTAATCTGAACATTACAGGTAAGGATGCAGAAAAGGTGCTTGATTCCATCGGCATTACCGTGAATAAAAATGCGATTCCGTTTGACCCGACCAGCCCGTTTGTTACAAGCGGAATCCGGATCGGTACGCCTGCGGTTACTTCCCGTGGAATGGACGAGCAGGCGATGACCGTTATCGGCCGCGTTATTGCCAATGTGCTGAAGAATCCCAAGGACGAAACGGTGCTGGCTGAAGCTGCCCGCGAGGTAGCCGCGCTTACTGAGAAGTTCCCGATCTATCCTGGTTTGCAATACTAATATCTGCCCGCTTCATTTGAATGGAGCGGAGCAATGCCCCTGCAAGGACTGTTTTCTGAAGGTCTTAGCGGGGGCTTTTTTTATCCCGGACCTTAACGTTGCATAATGTTCACAATTAAAACGCAGAAATTGTCGATAGATTTCTTGAAATATTCATGAAAGTTCATGGAATTTTCATTAAAAACAGTGAAAGAAATGTGAAAGGTATTAAATATGTGAATTAGCATACACTAAGGCTCGATTTATAACCTAAGAGATTACGGATTGGGCTTAAACCTGCCTGCACACCCTTATTATTTGAAGGGCGGCAGTTTTATGCAGCTACTTTGCCTTCGGAGGTGAAATACACCTCCGGTGATGATATAATAGACAAGATTTAGCCACGGAAGCGGCAAAAGCGCTTTCTGCGGCTGACAAGACTTACATTTACCGGAGGGACAGAAATGGGAAAATTGGTGATTTGCGATCATCCTTTGATTCAGCACAAACTGACATTTATCCGTGATGTGCGGACCAACACAAAAGAATTCAGAGAGCATGTAGATGAAGTGGCTACGCTTATGGCCTATGAAATTACACGGGATATCCCGCTGGAGACAATCACCGTACAGACACCGGTAGCAGAAACAGAGAGTAAAGTTATTTCGGGCAGAATGCTCGGGCTGATTCCGATTCTCCGCGCCGGTCTCGGGATGACCGAGGGCGTACTTAAACTGCTGCCTGCAGCAAAGGTAGGCCATGTAGGCCTCTTCCGTGACCCGGAGACGCTCCAGCCGGTTGAATATTATATCAAGCTTCCTACAGATGTGCAGGAACGTGAACTGATTGTAATCGATCCGATGCTGGCTACAGGCGGCTCTGCCATTGCTGCGATCACCTCGCTGAAGAACCGCGGCTGCACCCAGATCAAAATGATGAACCTGATCGCAGCCCCTGAAGGTGTTGCGGCGGTACAGGCTGCCCATCCGGATGTAGATATCTATGTAGCAGCACTTGATGATCACCTTAATGATCACGGATACATTGTACCCGGGCTTGGGGATGCCGGAGACCGTTTATACGGAACCAAATAGGAAGTAAAAGAGTATTAACTGGGTAGCTCTACAAACAGCTATCTATATAGAAGAAAGGGGTGGGGAAGTGTCCAAGAAAATAAAGGTAATGACAATCTTCGGAGTACGTCCGGAAGCAATCAAAATGGCGCCGCTCGTACTTGAGCTGAACAAGCATCCTGAACATATCGAATCGGTTGTATGCGTAACTGCGCAGCACCGTGAGCTGCTGGATCAGGTACTGGAAGTGTTTAAAATCGTTCCTGACTATGACCTGGACGTTATGAAGGACCGGCAGACGCTTAATGAAATCTCCATCCGTGTATTGGAAGGGCTTGAGCCTGTCCTGCGTGAAGCGAAGCCTGACCTGGTACTTGTCCATGGTGATACACTGACAACCTTCCTGGCGAGTTATGCTTCCTTCCTCCAGCAGATTCAGGTTGGGCATGTAGAGGCGGGACTCCGGACCTGGAATAAGCTGTCTCCATACCCGGAGGAAATGAACCGCCAGCTGACAGGGGTTTTGGCAGATCTGCACTTTGCCCCGACTGACTGGTCGGCAGGGAATTTGAGACACGAGAACAAAAAGGAGTCAAGTATCTATATCACAGGCAATACCGTGACCGATGTGTTTCAATATACCGTACAGCCGGACTACCGGCATCCGGTGCTGGATTTTGCGGCGGGAAAAAGATTAATTCTGATGACGGCGCACCGCAGGGAGTCTCAAGGCGAACCGCACCGTCATATTTTCCGTGCTGTTAAAAGAATCGCTGATGAGTTTGAAGATGTAGCTATAGTTTATCCTGTGCATCCGAGCCCTGCGGTCAAGGAGCCGGCGCATGAGATCCTGGGCGGGCATCCGAGAATCAAGCTGATCGATCCGCTGGATGTCGTTGACCTGCACAATTTTTATCCGCATACCCACCTGATTTTGACCGATTCCGGCGGCCTGCAGGAGGAAGCTCCCTCCTTTGGGGTTCCTGTGCTTGTGCTGCGTGATACGACCGAGCGCCCGGAAGGGATCGAGGCCGGAACTTTGGAACTTGTGGGAACGGACGAGGAGAAGGTGTATCAACGGACACATGCTCTGCTGACTGATCAGGCACTGTACCAGTCGATGAGCCGGGCCGCCAACCCGTACGGAGACGGCAAAGCATCTGAAAGAATTGTCAATGCGATTAAGCACCATTTTGGTGTGAATGCCGATCGTCCTGAAGAATTTCATAAAACGTTCACAAATTAAATTTTACGCTACAAAACCTGATATGCGACATTGAAAATACAGCATACAGTGAAACTGTACGGTTTGTATGGTTTTGAATAAAAATGCTGTGATTATTTTCATGTTTTCATGTACTTTTGGACAATTTTCATTGAATTGACAAAGAGTCTGGATATTCAGTAAAATTAGTTGGGATTGTAGCCTATGAAAGAGCCGAAGCGTGAAGCCGGGCTGGGAAAAACCGCTCTGGTGATTGCAAGTGCAGGCACTTTGCTTGCCGCTTACATTATTATAGGTATTTTTGCAGCAAGGTGGCTCCAACGCCTGAACGACGGCCCGGATATCTGGGTTGCGATCGGTGCGATTTCCGGTATGGCTCTGGGAATTATCAATGTCGCCCTGTTAATCAAAAAATTTCTGGGGGAGCAAAATGGATAATATGACTCCCATGATCAATGCCGTAACAAGGGTCACATTTGTACTCATGGCAGGATTGCTGATGGGATATGCTCTTCATCATGAAACCCGTGCAGTCACACTAGGGATGACACTCGGTTTGGTTGCGGGTATTGTGAACTTCCGTTATCTTGCCGTAAAAGTGCGGCGGGTAGCTGAATCGGTTGCGAATAATGAGGGTAAGGCTTTCAGTCTCGGGTTTGTCACACGGATCTGCTTTGCTATTCTAGTGACCATGTTCTCGGTCAAGATTGAGCATTTCTCGCTGGAGGCTACCATTGCTGGAATCTTTATTCCCCAGCTTCTCTCTATTCCGGTAGGGATTTATCTGAGTGTAAAGAACAAGCTTTAAGATTAAAGGGAAAGGGGGATGATACCATGCATGAAATGCCAATAATCTATCTTGGCAGCATACCAATTGATTTATCTGCCGTACTGACACTGCTAATCAGTTCCGTTATTGTTTTCGTTCTGGTGATGCTGTCTGTCCGCAATTTGTCTGTCGATAACCCGTCCAGACTCCAGAATTTTATGGAGTGGGTAGTTGAATTCGTACAAGGGGTTATCAGCAGTGCAATGGACCTGAAGAAGGGCAAGCCTTACATATCATTGGGATTGACGCTGATACTGTTTATCTTTGTCTCCAATCTCCTTGGTCTGCCTTTTTCCTTTATCACTGAGGCCCATGAGCCGGTGTACATTTTTGGGCACGTCATTGATGCGACCAAAAACCTGGCACACGGCGAGCATGTCGAGCTGCTCTGGTATAAGTCACCGACAGCGGATATCAACATTACGGCCGGTCTTGCGATTATCGTTTTCGTACTGATGAATTATCTGGGCATCAAGCAGAACGGCAAGCATTATTTCAAGCACTATATTGAGCCGTTTCCGATTTTCCTGCCGCTCAACATCATCGAAAACCTGGCTAAGCCGGTTGCACTGGCTATTCGTTTGTTCGCGAATATCTTTGCAGGTGAGGTTCTGATCACTGTGATTCTCAAGCTGGGAATCTTAAGTATACCGTTCCTGGCAGTCTGGCAGGGCTTCAGTATTTTCGTCGGGGCTCTTCAGGCATTCATTTTCACGATTCTGACGATGGTGTACATCGCACAGATGACCATTCACGAAGAAGAAGCGCATTAATGAACTACTGTGAGGCAGCGCGGCAATTGCCATGCGGGTTTCGCGGGAGATTTCAATATCATTAAAACACACAAAAAATGAACCGAAATTAAAGGAGGATATTTTCAATGGAATTTTTGGCAGCAGCAATCGCGGTTGGTTTGGGCGCACTCGGCGCAGGTCTTGGTAACGGTATGATCGTCAGCAGAACGGTAGAATCCATCGCCCGTCAGCCGGAAGCACGTAACGCACTGCAGACTACAATGTTTATCGGTGTAGGTATCGTCGAAGTTATTCCGTTGGCGGCAACGGTTATTGCATTCTTGATCATGTTTTCTTAATAAACCGTTCCTACGGTTTGGCGGGGAGGGCTTGTGCCATCCGCGCCTTACTTTTGTATATATCCGCACACCGCGGTAACGGAAAGGAGTGACCACAGTGACTATAGTATGGACCAACATAGTATTTTCAATTGTCGCATTTGTAATCCTGTATATCCTGCTCAGTAAATATGCGTTCAGCAAACTGTTCGGAATTATGGAAAAACGCCGTGAGCTTGTGCTGCAGCAGATGGATGAAGCAGCTAAGACCAGGGAACAGGCGGTCGCTTACGTGGAGGAGCAGAAACAGGCTTTGCAAAAGGCGCGCGAAGAGGCCAAGCAGATTATTCAGCAATCGCAGGCTACCAGCCTCAACCAGGCTGACAAGCTGATCGACCAGGCTAAAGTTGAAGCTGCCCGTCTTAAAGACGAGGCTGTCCGTGATATTGCCAATGAAAAGAACAAGGCAGTCGAAGCGCTGCGCAGCGAGCTCGGATCTGCTTCAGTCCGTATCGCATCCAAGCTGCTTGAGAAAGAAGTTAAGGCTGACGGTGAACAGGAGCAGCTCGTTGACCAGTACCTCAAAGAGGTAGGAGGCCGATCATGAGCGGCAGTGCGGTAGTTGCCAAACGTTACGCCAAAGCCCTGTACAGTGCCGCGGTGGAGAAGGGCAATACGCTTGAAGTGGAAGAGCAGCTGAAGACACTGGTAACGGTGCTTCATTCTGATGAAGAGGTAAAACGGTTCATTCTTGCGCCGCGCATCTCCCAGTCCGATAAGCTGAAGGTGCTGCGCACCGCACTTGAAGGCAAGCTCTCCGAAACGGTACTGAACACGGTTGAACTATTGGTGGAGCGGGGCAGAACCGATATTTTTGCTGATCTGCTGGAAGCGTACGTGAAAATAGAAGGTGAAGCCCTGGGTATCGGTGATGCAACGGTATACTCCACATATGCGCTGAGCCAGGAAGAACAGGAACATGTGGCTCAGGAGTTCAGTCAGCTTACGAACCGCAAGATCCGGGTTACGAATCTCGTTGACAAGAGCCTTCTGGGCGGACTGAAGGTCGTTATCGGCGATACGCTGTATGACGGAAGCCTGTCTGGCAAGCTTGCACGTCTTGAGAAATCTTTTAATGATAAGCATAGAAGATAGGGGTGAGGATATTGAGCATTAGACCTGAAGAGATCAGCAGTTTGATCAAAAGTCAAATTGAGCAATATAAAGCCGATATTGAAGTGGCCGAAATCGGCACCGTCATTCAAGTCGGCGACGGTATCGCCCGTGTCTACGGTCTGGAAAACGCGATGGCAGGAGAACTGCTGGAGTTCTCCAACGGAGTAGTGGGCATGGCGCTCAACCTGGAAGAAAGCAACGTCGGTGTTGTTATCCTGGGTGAGTACAAGGAAATTCGCGAAGGCGACCAAGTTAAACGTACCGGACAAATTATGCAGGTACCTGTAGGCGAAGCCCTTCTGGGCCGCGTAGTGAATCCGCTGGGTCAGCCGCTTGACGGCAAAGGCCCGATTGCAACTACAGAATTCCGCCCGGTTGAAAGCAATGCACCAGGCGTTATCGACCGTAAATCGGTTCATGAGCCTATGCAGACAGGTCTTAAAGCCATCGATGCGATGGTGCCGATCGGCCGCGGACAGCGCGAGCTGATCATCGGTGACCGTCAGACCGGTAAAACGGCAATTGCCATCGATGCGATCATCAACCAAAAGGGCAATGGCATGAAATGTATCTACGTTGCCATTGGCCAGAAGCAATCCACAGTTGCACAGGTTGTGGAAACCCTCCGCCGCCACGGTGCGCTGGAATATACAATTGTAGTAACGGCATCGGCTTCCGAGCCTTCCCCGCTCCTGTATATTGCTCCGTACGCAGGCTGTGCGATGGGTGAATACTTCATGTACAAAGGCGAGCACGTTCTGGTTATCTACGATGACCTTTCGAAGCAGGCTTCCGCTTACCGCGAATTGTCCCTGCTGCTCCGCCGTCCACCGGGCCGCGAGGCGTTCCCTGGTGACGTATTCTACCTGCACTCCCGTCTGCTTGAGCGTGCAGCGAAGCTGAGCGATGAGCTTGGAGGAGGTTCATTAACCGCCCTTCCGTTCATCGAAACACAGGCTTCCGACGTATCAGCTTACATTCCTACGAACGTAATCTCGATTACAGACGGCCAAATCTTCCTTGAATCCGACCTGTTCTACTCCGGTCAGCGTCCGGCGATCAACGTCGGTATCTCTGTATCCCGTGTAGGCGGTTCGGCGCAGATCAAAGCGATGAAGAAGGTTGCCGGCTCGCTCCGTCTGGATCTGGCCCAATACCGTGAGCTTCAGGCGTTCTCCCAGTTCGGCTCCGATCTCGATAAATCTACGCAGGCCCGTCTGAACCGCGGTGCCCGGATGATGGAAATTCTCAAACAGGGCGTTAACCAGCCGCTGTCTGTAGAACATCAGGTTATCAGCTTGTATACGGCTGTTAAAGGCCACCTTGATGACATTCCGGTCAAAGACGTTAGACGCTTCGAGAAAGAATTCCTGGCCTTTGTGGATACCAACGGTGCTGCAATCGTTCAATCCATCACTGATACCAAGGACCTGACTGCAGATAACGAGGCTGCCCTCAAAGAAGCTATCGACAAATTCAAAAGAGGCTTTGCGACCAGTTAATCGTTAATACACATAGAATGACAGTCTGAACCGGAGCCCCGGTGTGAGCTTGGGCACCGGCAGGCTCTTATGAACTAGCTTTGACAATGTCAAAGCTTAGTTGATGCTTACGAAGATAGCTTTGACTTCGTCAAAGCTTGGTTTATGCTTACGAAGATAGCTTTGACTTCGTCAAAGCTTTAAGGTGGTGAAAATCATGGCAAGAAGCATGCGTGATATCAAACGTCAAATCAAAAGCGTTCAAAACACCAGACAGATCACCAAGGCGATGGAGATGGTAGCCGCTTCTAAGCTGCGCAAGGCGCAGGAGAAGGCAGAGGCTGCCCGTCCGTACTCGGAGAAGCTGAAAGAGGTTGTATCGAACATTGCCGCTGCCACCCAGGATGTGACCCATCCGATGCTGGTAAGCCGTCCGGTGAAGAAGACCGCCTATCTCATCGTTACATCCGACAGAGGTCTCGCCGGCGGGTACAATGCCAATATTCTGCGTAAGCTGACAATGCTGCTGGCAGAAAAGCATAAATCCAAGGATGAGTACGCCCTGTTCGTAATCGGCCGCAAAGGCCGTGACTTCTTGCGCCGCCGCGAATATCCGATTGTGGAGGAAGTAACCGAGATGTCAGATTCGCCTAAGTTCTCTGACATTAAATCGATTGCTTATTCTGCAGTGCAGCAGTTTGAAACGGGTGTCTACGACGAGCTGTACATCTGCTATAACCGGTTCGTTAATGCGATTAGCCAGGTTCCTACTGTTGACCGGCTGCTGCCGATGGATGCGGTAAGCGGAGGACACCATGAAGCAAGCGCAAACTACGAATATGAGCCTTCTCCTGAAGGCGTGCTCGGAGTATTGCTTCCGAAATACGCAGAAACGCTGATTTACAGCGCCGTTCTGGACGGCAAGGCCAGTGAGCTGGGTGCGAAAATGACAGCGATGGGCAGTGCAACGAAGAACGCGTCGAAGATGATCGGCGAACTTAGACTTACTTATAACCGTGCCCGTCAGGCGGCAATCACTCAGGAAATTACCGAGATTGTGGCCGGAGCGAACGCGCAGTCTTAAAGATCAGGAAACGGGGGCCTACGCCGCAGGTGAAGGTATTCTCCGTTTCTTCTCAATGCAACAGCTTTCGAGGAGGGAAATAATAAGATGAACAAAGGACGCGTTGTAAGCATTATGGGTCCGGTTGTCGATATTGAATTTGAACGCGGCCAGCTGCCCGAGATTTTCAACGCTATCAAGATTGTAACCAGCTTGGAAAACGGCCGTGCCATTGATTTGACCCTTGAGGTATCCAATCACCTGGGTGATAATCTGGTTCGTTGTATTGCTATGTCATCCACTGACGGACTTGTCCGCGGAATTGAAGCCCTTGACCAGGGCGGTCCAATCTCCGTTCCGGTTGGTGCAGCTACACTGGGCCGCGTGTTCAACGTGCTGGGTAACCCTATTGATAACGGTGCTGAAATTGTAGCAGCAGAGCGTAACCCGATTCACCGTCTGGCTCCGACCTTTGATGAACTGTCCACACAGGCAGAAATCCTGGAAACAGGAATCAAGGTTATTGACCTTCTGGCTCCTTACGCCAAGGGCGGTAAAATCGGCCTGTTCGGCGGTGCCGGCGTTGGTAAAACCGTAACGATTCAGGAACTGATCAACAACATTGCGCAAGAGCACGGCGGTATCTCCGTATTTGCAGGTGTTGGTGAACGTACCCGTGAAGGTAATGACCTTTATCATGAAATGACGGATTCCGGCGTTATCAAGAAAACCGCAATGGTATTCGGACAAATGAATGAGCCGCCGGGCGCACGTCTTCGTGTAGCTCTGACCGGTCTGACCATGGCGGAGTATTTCCGTGATGTGGAAGGCCGCGACACGCTGCTCTTTATCGATAATATATTCCGCTTCACCCAGGCGGGTTCCGAAGTATCCGCCCTGCTCGGCCGTATGCCTTCCGCGGTAGGTTACCAGCCTACACTGGCTACAGAAATGGGTCAGCTGCAGGAGCGCATCACTTCCACCAAGAAGGGCTCCGTTACCTCGATCCAGGCGATCTACGTACCGGCGGATGACTATACTGACCCTGCTCCGGCGACGGCGTTTGCCCATCTGGATGCAACGACCAACCTTGAGCGTAAGATTTCCGAGAAAGGGATTTTCCCTGCGGTAGATCCGCTGGCATCCAGTTCGCGTATCCTTGCTCCGGAGATTGTCGGCGAAGAGCACTACAACGTGGCACAGGGCGTTAAGCAGCTGCTGCAGCGTTATACAGAGCTTCAGGATATCATTGCGATCCTGGGTATGGATGAGCTGAGTGAGGAAGACAAGGTTATTGTGGCACGTGCCCGTAAAGTTGAACGCTTCCTGTCCCAGCCTTTCCACGTAGCTGAGCAATTCACCGGCTTCAAGGGCAAATACGTGCCGATCAAGGAAACTGTACGCAGCTTCAAGGAAATTCTGGATGGCAAGCACGATGATCTTCCGGAAGCAGCTTTCCTCTTTGTAGGTACGATTGAAGAAGCGGTCGAAAAAGCGAAATCCCTGTAATCAGTTAAGATCTAGCTTTCGATAGCGAACTTCACTTCGTAAAGCTAAAGCCTATGCTTTCGATGCGAGCTTAACGAAGTTAAGCTTTTAGGAGGAATGAAAGTGAATACCTTTCTGCTTGAAATTGTCACACCGGAGCGCCTTGTTTACTCCAAGCAGGTTACCAGCCTGACTGTACGCGGAGTCGACGGGGAGCTGGGCATTTTGCCGGGACATATTCCGCTGGTGACACCACTTCAGGTTGCTCCGCTCACTGTGAAATCGGAGGGTCTTACGACCACTATCGCTGTTCATGGCGGGTTCGTGGAAGTGCATAAAGACAAAGTAACGGTTCTGGCCGAAAGCGCCGAGCTGCCTACCGATATTGATGTTGAACGCGCCGAAGCGGCTAAGGAACGGGCTCAGCGCCGTCTTCAGTCACGCAGCAAACAGGATGAAATTGATCACCGTCGTGCGGAGCTGGCTCTGCAGCGCGCCGTTACACGGATCAAGGTGTCCACCGGAAAAGGACAACAGTAATCAAACCGCGGTCAAGCCTATGGCTTGGCCGTTTTTTTATGAGGCGAAGTGGCAAATATTATGAAAATCTCGTAACAATCCAAGCTATCTGGGCATGTAATGTTTAAAACTTTGTAAAAGTACTGGATTCTTTTGACCTGCGCAAGTATGATATAAGAGTCGATTTCCAAGTAACTTACACGGAGGTTTTCCATGGATCAAATATTGGTTGAAGATTTGTCCAGTGCGGTCGGTACCAGCGGTCTGGTATCCATGATCGTTTCTTTGCTCTGTGTAGTATTATCTTGGTGGGCACTTCAGAACCTTAAGCTCGATCTGGTCATAAGATATCCCAAGAGCCCGCAGGGCCGACTGCTGCATTTGCTGCTGGCAATCGTCCTTGGCCACTTCGTGGCCGGCTTTCTGCTGGATTACCTGGGCTGGAGCGGGCAGATCCGTAACATGTTTTAATGGCAGATGGTTTGGTTATATCTGTCATAGGCCGGGTGGCAAAAATGGTGTCGAATAATAAGGTTTTATTATGTCAACACTGATGTTTAAGGAACGTGCCCGCACATCGGGCGCACTGACGGAATATCCGATATTTTAACAGATGCATCTTACCTTCAAAATTAATTTCAGAAATAATGGACGCGGAGGGAAACCGAAATGAGCAAATTTATCGTCCGCGGTGGCAACAGATTGACCGGGAGCGTGAAAGTTAGCGGCGCAAAAAATTCCGTACTACCGATCATAGCCGCCTCTCTATTGGCAGAAGAAGGAGTCAGCGTTATTGTGGACGCTCCTCCGCTTGACGATGTAATGACGATCAGCAAAGTGCTGGAATCTCTGGGTGCGGGCGTTACATACCAGAACGATATCATCGAGGTAGATGCCAGAAGCATATCCTCCTGTGAAGCGCCTTATGAATGGGTGCGCAAAATGCGTGCATCCTTCCTAGTCATGGGCCCGCTGCTGTCCCGTATGGGGCATACCCGTATTTCACTGCCGGGGGGCTGCGCTATTGGAACAAGGCCGATTGACCAGCATCTCAAGGGCTTTGAAGCGCTGGGTGCAGAGATCAGTCTGGGCCAGGGATACATTGAAGCCAAATCTAACGGCCGTCTGCGCGGAGCCAAGGTCTATCTGGATGTGGCCAGCGTAGGGGCAACTGAGAATATAATCATGGCCGCGGCACTCGCGGAAGGTGTAACTGTAATTGAAAATGCTGCGAAGGAGCCGGAGATTGTCGATCTGGCCAACTATATTAACGGTATGGGCGGGATTGTCCGCGGTGCTGGAACAGGCGTAATCCGTATTGAAGGCGTTGAGCGTCTGCATGGCGTCAGACATCATGTCATTCCTGACCGGATTGAAGCAGGCACCTATATGGCGGCTGCAGCGATTACCGGCGGTGATGTCTATGTCGAAGGCGCTATTGCTGATCATCTCGGGCCTGTAATCGCCAAGATGGAGGAAATGGGCGTAACCATTCTTCCTGACGAGAACGGCATCCGTGTCATCAGCGACAAGCCGCTGAAGGCGGTTGATCTGAAGACTCTGCCGTATCCGGGCTTCCCGACTGATATGCAGTCACAGATGATGGCATTGCTGCTCCGCTCGGAAGGCACCTCTGTCGTTACCGAGACCGTGTTTGAGAACCGCTTCATGCATGTTGATGAATTCCACAACATGAATGCGGAAATCAAGATTGAAGGCCGTTCCGCCATCGTAACCGGCAATGCCCAGCTTGTGGGCGCCAAGGTATGCGCGACGGATCTGCGTGCAGGAGCTGCGCTTATTTTGGCGGGTCTTGTTGCCGAAGGTACTACGGAAGTCAGCGGAACCCATCATATTGACCGCGGGTATGTAAATCTGGCTGAGAAGCTGTCGGGGCTTGGTGCAGACATCTGGCGGATTTCGATGCAGGAATCAACTGCTCCAGCGGCGGCCGCAAAAGAAGAAGCCGTTAAGCCTGAAGCTTCCAAAAGTGAAGAGCTGAAGCCGCGCTTCCAGGTTCAGCCAACCTGGGTATAATTATTTTACTTTGAAATGCTCAAGACTGCTCCGCTTAGGCGGGCAGTCTTTTTTGCGGTTTTGGGGTGGTATGTGCAGGGAGCCTGCAGATTCTCTTACTCTCAAAATTAACGCTCTAGCGTTCTAGCAGCTTCCGTAAATTCATATCTATAAGAATCACCAGTGCCTACGGAAGGAGCCATAGAAGAGATGAGAGAGTTCCGCTACCTGAAACGCAGAATGAAGTTCCGGCGCGCTGCACGGCCGCGCGCTCCCAAGATCAGGCGGCTCGCCCCCGCCGCCTGGCTGGCAGCCCCGCTGCTCGCGGGGCTGCTGCTGCCGCTGGCTCTTGTCCCGCTGGCTCTTGTCCCGCTGGCGCGGGGGACATGAGCCAGCCCCTGAGGCCGTGGCGCAGGCCAGGCCTCGCCGGCGCCAGCCGGCAGCGGCTGCTGCGGAGGCCCCACAGCCGGAAGTGACCGTCTATTTGTCGCAGAGCGGACAAATAGAGACCCTGCCGCTGGAGGACTACGTCAGCGGCGTGCTGGCGGCCGAGATGCCGGCGGACTTTGAGCTCGAAGCGCTCAAAGCGCAGGCCGTGGCCGCCCGCACCTTTATCGTGCGCCGCCTGCTGGCCGGCGACCACAGCGGGGTGCCCGTTCCGGAGGCCGATGTCAGCGATACAGTAAGCCATCAGGCTTACATCTCGCAGGCGGTGCTGGAACGGAAATGGGAGCACGGCGGCAAGAGCGCCGAGCTGGCCAAACTGCGCCGCGCGGTCCTTGAGACGCGCGGGGTGATCATGACCTACAAAGGGCAGCCGATTACGGCGTCCTTCTTTGCCTCCAGCGGAGGCTATACCGAAAATTCGGAAGACTACTGGAATATGGCCGTTCCTTATCTGCGCAGCGTCGCAAGTCCCTGGGAGCTGGAGATTACACCGAACCTGGCCGTGTCGGTCAGCTTCAGCACCTCCGAGCTGCTGAGCAAGCTTGGACTGGACGCTGCTGCACTGCCTGCTTCACAGGATCTTGCTGCTTCAGGCAAAGTGAAGCCCGTATCCTCGTCCTCCTCAGCACTGCCGGCAGTAGTGCTGTCGCTGACCGCCGGCCATAGGGTTAAGGAAATATCCATTGGCGGAACCGTATTCACCGGCCGTGAGGTCCGCGAGAAGCTGGGGCTGCGCTCCAGCCAGTTCACCTGGAAGCGGCAGGGCAGTGAAGTGCTGATTACCACCTACGGCAACGGGCATGGAGTCGGCATGAGCCAGTGGGGGGCAAACGGGATGGCGAAGGAAGGGAGCACAGCCACCCAGATTCTCAAACACTACTATAGCGGAGTCCAGTTTACCCAAGTCTCAACTCTCCTGAAAAAATAACTTAAAAGATACGTATAAAAGCGAACCGCCCGGTAACACTGGTTACTGAGGTGATAAACTATGAATGAACAAGACAAAAACAAGCAAACCCATGATGAATCTCTCAAAAACAAGCAGGGAGATTCAGGCGCCAAGCCTTCTTCATGGAACAGAGCATTATCCAAACGCTGGGTATTCCCGGCAGTCTACACGGCGGCAGCGGCTCTTATCCTAACTTTGGTGTGGTTCTATCAGGATGCCGGCCAAAAGCCGCTTAATCCTGACACCGCCGCTGTAGTGTCCCAGGACGTCAGCGGTTCCGGCAATGAAGCCGGCACACCGGCTGATCCGGAAGCGCTCGAAGTTGTCGCGTCGGCAGAAAGCCTGGCCTGGCCGGTAGCCAGTCCAAGTGAAGTGCAGGTCGTTAAGCCGTTCTACGATGAGAACGGTACGGAAGAAAATCATGTGGCGGCTATGGTGCAGTACAATGATACCTTCGTGCCGAATATCGGCATTGATATCGCCCGTGAAGACAACAAAACCTTTGACGTCAAAGCTGCACTCAGCGGTGAAGTTACCCGGGTTGAAGAGGTTGCTGTATTCGGTAAAGTCGTTGAGATTACCCATCCGGGCAATCTGAAGACCGTGTATCAGAGCCTTGGCGATGTAAAAGTGAAGCAGGGCGATGAAGTCAAGCAGGGGGATACGCTGGCAACGGCGGGACGCAGTGAGATCGAGAAGGATCTCGGCAATCATGTACACTTCGAAGTGTACGAGGACGGTAAAGTTGTTAACCCGTCCGATCTGCTGGCTCAGCGCTAAATATCTGCAGGGGACAGGGGGCGTAAGCTCCCTGTTTTTTTGCGTTTACGTCATGGGGAGTAACTTTAATGCTTATTATTAGAAGTACAACTTTAGTCCTATTTTTCAAAATCATCAGGTCAAACGGTTGTCCCGGAAAGAAAATGGGCTTTCACAGGCTTGTCACGTCCTGAAAGCGCGAATATATAGGCCCGCCCCTCATATAATGTACCAAACTATCCACAGTTGGGAGGCGGGAGCGTGCACGATTACATCAAGGAACGGACGATTAAAATCGGACGCTGCATCGTGGAAACCAGGCATACGGTCCGGACTATAGCCAAAGAATTTGGCGTTTCAAAGAGCACGGTGCATAAAGATTTAACCGAACGGCTGCCGGAGATTAATCCGGATTTGGCCGATCAGGTAAAGCACATTCTCGAATATCATAAGTCGATCCGGCATCTGCGGGGGGGAGAAGCCACTAAGATCAAGTACAAAAAAACGACAGGCAAGAAACGCGAGGTTGCCGTAGCCGCAAAGCCATGATTTTTTCAGCTTTTTAAGGAATAATTAAGGTTTAGTGCATTGTATACTTCCCCTAAAGTATGGTATTTTTAAATTTGGTACTATATAGGATGAACTTAATAATGAAGCGCTTTTAACATTATTAAGTTCAAGTTCTACAACTAACTATTCTCATTTAAAATAACACTTTGGGGGCTCTTTCATTATGCTTAGCAAGGATATCGGAATCGATCTCGGCACTGCCAATGTGCTCATTCATGTAAAAGGGAGGGGAGTCGTTCTGGATGAACCCTCCGTGGTCACACTTGAAAGTGATACGAAGCGGGTCCTTGCGGTAGGTGAACAGGCACGCCGGATGGTCGGACGCACACCGGGCAATATTACAACGATCCGTCCGCTCAGGGATGGTGTTATTGCTGACTTTGCCATTACGGAAATGATGCTGAAATATTTCATCGACCGTGTGGGCGGACGTACCTGGTACTCCAAGCCCCGCATATTGATCTGTGCCCCCACAAATATTACCTCAGTTGAACAGAAATCAATCCGGGAAGCTGCCGAGCGGAGCGGAGCGAGAGATGTGTATCTGGAGGAAGAGCCCAAAGCCGCAGCGATCGGTGCAGGCATGGATATTTATCAGCCAAGCGGAAATATGGTCGTCGATATTGGCGGCGGAACGACGGATGTAGCAGTCCTGTCTATGAACGACATCGTTACCGCCTCCTCCATTAAAGTGGCGGGGGATAAATTCGACGAGGCCATTTTAAAATATATCAAACAGAAGTATAAGCTGCTTATCGGCGAACGCACTGCTGAAGATATTAAGGTTTCTATCGGTTCGGTCCGGCCAGGCGGTATGAAGGCTGAGATGGATATCAGAGGCCGGGATATGGTCAGCGGACTTCCCCAGACGCTCACTATTACCTCAGGAGAGGTAAAAGAAGCGCTGTGGGATCCGGTCTCCATGATTGTGGCGGCAGCCAAATCCGTGCTGGAGCGTACACCGCCGGAGCTTTCGGCAGATGTTATTGACCGTGGTGTGGTTCTTACCGGCGGCGGTGCGCTCCTAAACGGACTGGACGAGCTGCTCTCTGAAGAGCTGCATGTTCCGGTCTGGGTAGCCGAGGACCCGATGCACTGTGTGGTAAAGGGAACCGGTATTCTGCTGGATAATTTGGACAAAGCCGTTAAGAAAAAATTCTAGCTTGCCGATATAAGGGATAACAGCAGATTGAGGAAGGGGAATTGCCCGCATGATCAGAGGATTGTATACGGCCGCTGCCGGTATGGTGACACAGCAGCGCAGACATGATACGGCGACGCAGAACATTGCCAACTTAAATACTACGGGGTACAAGCAGGTTAATACGGTAACCCATGCCTTTCCCGATGTATTAATCTCGGCAATGAGCGGCGGTACAGCGAAGCAGGTCGGCCGCCTCAACACAGGGGTATTCGCTGAGCAGGCTGTTTCCCAATATTTGCAGGGCGATTTGATTGAAAGCGGCAAGCCGTTTGATTTTGCGCTGTCTGATGATTTGCGGCTTCCGGACCCGGCAACCGGAGCGGACATGCTGTTCGACGGATCGGGCAAGCATGTGAGCGAGGACGGCGAAGTTACCTACAAGCCGCAGGCTTTTTTTACCGTACAGGATAATGAAGGGAATAACTTATATACAAGAAACGGCAGCTTTACTGTTAACGCAGCAGGGGAAGTGCTCAGCTCCGGAGGGTTCCGGGTGCTGGATGCGGCAGGCAATCCGCTTGTGCTGACAGAGCCTATGGATAATCTTGCAGTGGACGGGCAGGGCAACCTGCTGGACCCGGCTACCGGCCTTCCTTCCGGAGCAAAGATTGGCATCAGTATCGTTACAAGACCGCAGGAGCTGGTGCGTGACGGCAATGGTGTTTTTCACGCTGATGATGCAGATGCGGCAGAGATCCGTTTTGCGGAAGACGGGGACAATCTCCTGCTGCGCCAGGGCTATATTGAAGGCTCCAATGTTGATGCTACCCAGGTAACTGTGGATATGAATGCCGCTTACCGGGCATATGAGGCCAATCAGAAGGTAATCCAGTTCTATGACACCAGCCTGCAGAAGACTGTTAATGAAGTGGGCAGAGTATAGGTCGAAGGCAAGGCGTACTAGCTTTTTTGAACATATCAGTATATATTCGGGGTCCCCGCAAAGTACCTGAGTCAGCTTCGATAATAAAGCCCCACTTTGCGGGGTTATTTTGGGAGGGAACAACCTGTGAACAATTCGACGATCGGTGCGGGCGTCTCTATGTCCAGTCTTCAGCAGCGCCTGGATATTATTGCGGACAATATCGCAAACATGAATACGAATGGATATAAGAGCAAGGAAGGGTCATTTGAGGATGTCCTGACCCGTGTCCAGCAGCAGTCTAAGGATTATGAGCAGCCTGGCCGCAGTATGCCGCTCGGCTTCAATATCGGGTTCGGGGTACGTGTATCCACAGTAACCAGCAATTGGGAGGAAGGGCCGCTGCAGGAGACCGGCAACCCTACAGATCTCGCGCTGCAGGGAAACGGGCTGTTCGGCGTGCAGGTTAACGGGGACACGGCTTATACGCGTCAAGGGAATTTCCATTTCACTCCTGTTCCGGCGGATGCCCAGCAGATGATGCTGGTGGACAGTACAGGCAATCCGGTGCTGAACACAGAGGGAAACCCGCTCAGGGTTCCGGCAAATGTCAGTGCAGCGATAGATGAGAAGGGACGGGTACTTACCAAAACCGGCGAGAATGAACCTGTGCAGTTAGCGGGCACAATAATGATTGTTGAGCCGCTCAGCAAGACGGCTTTGCAGGCTGTAGACGGTAATTTTTATGTGCTTCCTGATGGTGTAACGGAAGGGCAGGCCTTTCTCCAGCGGCAGCCTGGTGAAGAGACGGCATTCGGCGTGCGATCCGGATATCTGGAGCAGTCCAATGTGGATTTAAGCAAGGAAATGAAGGAGCTTATGCAGCTTCAGCGCACTTACCAGCTGGCTGCCCGTGCGATTTCCTCCAGTGACCAGATGCTTGGCCTGGCCAATAATATGCGCGGGTAGGTGAAGGAATGAGTGCTCAGAACAAACCAAAGCCTGAAGAGGACAAGCAGCAGCCGGTCAAACGGGGCGGCGTATCCAAATGGACCATTATCCAGTGGTTTCTGATTCCTCTCCTGCTGATCGCTGCGCTCGCCGGCGGGCTGGTTGCAGGATATGTCATTATCGGCAAACGGGAACTCAGTGATGTACTCCAGTGGAGCACATGGAAGCATGTCTATGATCTGGTCTTTGCACCTTAATTTATGCGTTGTTTTGAAACTCCCTTGTTGTACAGGGGAGTTTTCTTTTTTATACTGGAAAATGTATAATGAGTGGGGACTAAGGGACAAGCGGACCCTTAACAGGGGAGCTGTTCAGAAGCTTTGCGGAGACTGCGGATCTAAACCTTCCGCAATCCAAAAAGGGCCCTCTCCGTCATGCTGCCGCGTGCGGCGGAGAAAGCCCCTTATCTTAACCTCCACTGCTGCAGGTGGTGAAGGATAATTATAGTTTTTACCGGAGTAGTCCAACTTTATGCAGGGTTCGGCAAGATTACAGCTGCAGCCTGCCGGAGGACTGCCCAATGACGCGGTTAAATCCGAAAGGAGCTTTGCTTAAATGCTGAATATCAATGAAATCCAGGAAATAATCCCCCACCGGCCCCCATTTCTGCTGGTGGACAAAATTATCGAAATTGAAATGGGCAAACGGGCTGTAGGCATCAAGAACGTAACGGTAAACGAGCCGTTTTTTGCAGGCCATTTCCCGGGTTATCCGGTTATGCCGGGTGTGCTGATTACTGAAGCGCTGGCCCAGGTTGGTGCAGTAGCTATTCTCGGGGTTGAAGCCAACCGCGGGAAAATCGGTTTTCTGGCAGGGCTGGACGGCTTCCGCTTCCGCGGCCAGGTTGTACCGGGGGATACGCTTACCCTTGAGGTAGAAATCACGAGACTTAAAGGCAGCATCGGAAAAGGCCAGGCTACCGCTAAGGTGGACGGCAAGGTTGTGGCTTCCGGCGAAATTATGTTCGCGCTCAGCTAATCCCAGTTATACTACCCTAAATTATAGATGGAGAAGGAGAGATTCATATGACTCAATTAAGCCCGAAAGCCGCAGAAACATTAAGCCGCTGGCTGCAGGACCCTTCCGTTGACGAGAACACCAAACAAGAGCTGAACCTTCTGGCGGACGATCCGCAGGAGCTGGAAGAACGCTTTTACAGAGATCTGGAATTCGGTACAGGCGGTCTCCGCGGAGTAATCGGCGCCGGCAGCAACCGCATGAACCGTTATACTGTGGGCAGAGCTACTCAAGGCTTCGCCAACTATATTCTTGAAAATCATAAGGGCGAAGGCCGGCCATCCGTCGTAATCGCACACGATTCACGCCGGTTCTCACCTGAATTCACTCTGGAAGCAGCGCTTGTTCTGGCCGGTAACGGGATTGAGGCTCACTTGTTCCCTTCCCTGCGCTCTACGCCGCAGCTGAGCTTTACTGTACGTCATTTGAAGGCTTCAGGAGGCGTAGTTATTACTGCGAGCCATAACCCTCCTGAATATAACGGCTATAAGGTGTACAATGCCGACGGCGGACAGCTTGTACCGGACGAAGCGGAAAAGGTGATTTCATACATATTGGAGGTTGATTCCTTCAATGGTGTTAAACGTCTTTCCCGTGAAGAAGCGGAGAGCCAAGGCCTGCTGCACTGGCTGGGAGAGCAAGAGGATGAGGCCTTCACAGATACAGTGGCAGCCGTCAGCGTTGCCCGTGAGGAGATTACTTCCACACTCGGCCGTGATTTCAAGATTGTATACACCCCGCTGCACGGGACAGGCAACCTGCCGGTCCGCAGCGTTTTGAAGAAAATCGGCTTCACGGAGGTACATGTTGTACCCGAGCAGGAACAGCCGGATTCCGAATTCTCAACTGTGAAATCGCCGAATCCCGAAGAGCGCGAAGCCTTCACGCTGGCGATCAAGCTGGGCGAAGAGCTTAATGCAGACCTGCTGATCGGGACAGACCCGGATGCGGACCGTATGGGAGCCGTCGTCCGTGATAATGAGGGCAATTTTGTAGTACTGTCCGGCAACCAGTCCGGCGCGCTGATGATCCATTATTACCTGAGCCGTCTGCAGGAACAGGGCAAGCTGCCTAGCAACGGTGCTGTAGTCAAAACCATTGTTACCAGTGAGATGGGAGCGGCTGTAGCTTCGCATTATGGCGCTACCGTATTCAACACGCTGACAGGCTTCAAATATATCGGGGAGAAAATGACCCAGTTCGAGCAGTCCGGTGAATATACCTATCTGTTCGGATACGAGGAAAGCTACGGATATCTGGCCGGCAACTATGCCCGCGACAAGGATGCCGTGCTTGCCTCCATGCTGATTGCCGAAGCAGGTGCTTATTATAAAGCGCAGGGCAAGACGCTGTATGATGTGCTTCAGGAGCTGTATGAACAGTTCGGCTACTTCCTGGAAAGCCTGGAATCACGCACGCTCAAGGGCAAGGACGGGGTAGCCCAGATCCAAGGGATCATGAGTGACTGGCGCAGTAATCCTCCGCAGGAAATCGCCGGAGCTTCCGTTACCGAGGTGCTCGACTATTCACTTGGCCTTAACGGGCTGCCTAAGGAAAATGTGCTCAAGTATCTGTTGTCCGATGGTTCATGGTTCTGCCTGCGCCCATCCGGCACAGAGCCGAAGATTAAAGTATACTTTGCGGTTCGCGGAGAATCGCTGCAGAATGCAAAAGACAAGGTGGCTGCCCTTACAAAGCAGGTTATGGCCCGCGTCGACGGGAAATAATAATCCTGCACGATATGAAGCTTTCTCACAGAAACGGATACTGCTCCTGACAGGACGCGCATCCGTTTCTGCTTGAGTTAGGAAGTGAAAGAGGAGGTACTTTTGGTGCACAAAAATGGCAACAATGGAATATTACTTCACGCAAGTGGTTATGGATTCTCGTAGTAATCGGTGTTCTGTCTGCTCTCCCGGTTGTCTACGACCGTCTGCAGACCGAGAAATCTTCCAAGACAGTTGAGTTTGTATTTGATTACCGTGATCTGGTGGAGGTAGCCAGCTACCGTGCTAATCCCAAGGATTACATTTCACAGCAGCTTGACCGCCTCAAGGAAGCCGGCGTTCAGAGCATGGCAATTTATGAGAGCACGCTGGAGGATTACCGCAAGGCCCGCCGTCTGATGATGTGGGGGGCAACTGATATTGCCAACCTGACTGATACTGTAATTCCCGAGAATGAGAACTATACATACGTCCTCTTTACGAGCACGGAGAATAGTTCGGTGCTCGCACCGCTGATTCAGGATGCTTTTAATGTGCTTGGCATTGACACTGAAAATTGGAGCTTCCGCGGGCAGCAGGGGCTGATTATCAAAACCCCGCTGGAAGATGCTACCCTGAAGCCGCTCCAGCCTGACCCGTTCAATCTGGAGATGCTGCATGAGAAGGGCTTCAGCGTTGTTCCGCGTCTGGTGGACTCTCTTGCCTATAATGAAGAAGCCGTTACGAAGCTGCTGGACCGCTACCAGGAGCTTGGCGTCAAACGCATACTGTTCGAAGGAGAATCGGTTAAAGGCTTCACGGATGATGCCGATACCGGTAGCCTTACCGCTTTTGCTGATCTCCTTAAGGAACGCGGGATGGGGATAGCGGCCATCGAGAATATCAAGGCCCAGCAAAAGGGCTTCGGCAAGCTGGCTTATCTGCTTGATTATAATGTGACGCGCCTGTATTCGCTTAGCGAAGGCGATTCCGGGCTGTCTCCGGAGGTCATTGCCGACAGGTTTGCCCTGGCTACCAAGGACCGCAACATCCGGATGCTGTATCTCAATACCATTCCTTCACGGGATACCACTACAGCTCAGATTAAAGATACCTTGGACAACCTGGTGACCAGCTTGAGCGGCCCTGACGGAGCCGTGCAGAAGATTGAAGATAACGGATTTACACTCGGTCAGGCTGAAGCCTTCGAGGTCGTAGATTCCTCTTACCAGCGTTACTTCAAGCTGGGGGCTGTTATAGGCGCAGTATCCATGGTAGCCCTGCTTGTGTCGTACTTCATTCCTTGGCTTACCCTGGCTGCCTGGATTCTGGGACTGGTCGGCAGTGCCGGTCTGATGTTGCTGAAGCCGCAGCTGTTTGAGCAGGCACTTGCGCTTGCAGTTGCTATTAGTGCGCCGACAGTTGCGACTGTGCTGGCTGTCCGCAAGATCAACGAGCAGGGGCCGCCGCTGCGGATTAATAAACTGACTTATGCAGTTATGAGTCCCGGACGCCGGCTGGCTCATAGCCTTGTGCTCTATATCAAGACTGCACTTATCTCGCTGAGTGCTGTGCCGTTTGTTATTGCCCTGCTTAACAATATTACTTACAGTCTGGTGCTTAACCAGTTCCGCGGCGTCAGTCTTCTGCACCTGGCTCCTATTGGACTGACCGCCTTGTATGTACTCTTATACCGCGGAGAGTTTGCCTTTAACAAGACCGGCAAGCTTCTGCGTACACCGGTTACCCTGGCCATGGTCATCGCCGCCGGTATTCTCGGTGTGCTGGGCATGTACTATTTAAGCCGTACGGGTAACAGCGGCAGCGTCAGCTCCATTGAAATGACTTTCCGTACCTTCCTGGAGAATACAGTTGGCGTGCGGCCGCGCAATAAGGAGTTCCTGCTGGCCCATCCGCTGTTTATATTGGGCGCCTTTATGGCCTATAAATACCGCAATGCCGCCTTTATTATGATTGTTGCGGTCATCGGCCAGCTGTCCATGGTGGATACTTTTGCCCATATTCATACTCCGGTGCTGATCTCATTGATCCGCGGACTTCTTGGATTAGGTCTTGGGCTTATTATTGGCCTGATTGCCGTAGCGGTCTGGCAGATTGCGGAAAGGTGTTGGAAACGATGGTCGCCACTGCTCAAAAACTTGTAATTTCCGGCTACTACGGCTTCCGCAACAGCGGAGATGAGGCTGTTCTGCAATCGATTCTGAATGCGTTGCGGAAACAGTCGCAAGCCGCCGGCATAACGATTGAACCTGTTGTATTATCCATAGACCCGGAATGGACAACCTCCACCTACGGTGTTAAGTCTGTACACCGGATGAAGCTGGGCGAGGTGCGGCAGGCCATCGCCGAAAGCGCCGGATTGATCAGCGGAGGCGGGAGTCTGCTGCAGGATGTAACCAGTCCTAAAACCATACCGTATTATCTGGGCGTCCTGAAGCTTGCCCAATGGATGGGCAAGCCGACCTTTATTTATGCCCAGGGGATCGGACCGGTTAACCGCAAGCTGTTTCACCCGCTGATTAAGTCAGTATTCCGTAAAAGCGCCTATGTGTCCGTGCGGGACGAACAGTCCCGCAGCCTGCTGGAGAGCATGGGGCTGAGTCAGAATAACATTCAGGTCGTGCCCGATCCTGTAATGGGTCTCGAGCTGCCGCAAAGAGCGGAGTCTTTGGGCGCATCCACTGCTGGGACAGCCTTTGGAATGAAGACTGTGGGGATTTCCGTCCGTTTCTGGGAGGAGTCACGGCATGAGCTGAATGCAATCGCTGAAGGGCTGCTGAAGGCCTGTGCTCAAACACCGCTTCACCTGCGTTTTCTGCCTTTTCATCATCCTATTGACAATGAAGCCTCGCGTTATGTCATGCGGAAGCTGGAAAAAGAGGCTGCTTCATTAGGAGGAAGCGTCAGTATACGTGAAGATGCGCTGCATCCGCAGCAGATGCTGCGCGAGGTTGCGGAGTGCGATGTGCTGATCGGCATGCGCCTGCACAGCCTGATTTATGCCGCCGGCAGACGGGTCCCGCTGATGGGCGTCTCCTATGATCCGAAGATCGACCACTTCCTAGAGCGCATCCATTGCAGACCTGTCGGATCGACGGGTTCATTGGAGGCAGACAAGGTTGCCGCGGAAGTTCTCCTGCTTCTTGAGCAGGGGGAAGCCTGGAAGCAGGAACGGGAATCTCTGATCGCCTCCCTGGCCCTAGAAGCTGAAGCACCTGCCCGCCGGATTGTCGAATATTTACGCCGTAAAGGATGAGTGAACGTGAAAGCAGATAGTATTTTGCCTACTGTACCGATTTTTGGTATACGTGTTTCCAAAGTCGATATGCAGGCTACAGTCTCTTATTTGACCGATGCAGTGCGTAACCGTGAGCCGCATCAGGTCATTACTGCCAATCCCATTATGGTTATGGCTGCACTGGAGAACCCTTCCTACATGGAGATTATGAAATCGGCAGAACTGGTTGTCCCTGACGGGACTGGCGTAGTGTGGGCTGCAGAGTATTGCAAGGAGCCGGTGGCTGAGCGTGTAGCGGGATTTGACCTTTTACATGAATTACTGCGTCAAGGCGAAAGCTATAACTGGAAAGTGTATCTCCTGGGTTCGACGCCTGAAGTGATTCGGGCGACCGTCTCCCGGTTACAATCTCAATATCCGCGTATCGTAATTGCCGGCTACCGCGACGGGTTCTTTGGTCCGGAAGCAGACGAAGCTGTTGTGGAAGATATTGTGAAGTCCCAGCCTGACCTGCTGTTTGTCGCCAGAGGGGCGGACAGCCAGGAGCCATGGATCGCCAAGTACAAATCACAGCTGAATATCCCTGTAATGATGGGAGTAGGCGGAAGCTTTGATGTGATCTCCGGCAAGAGCAAACGGGCGCCTGTTGCGTTCCAGAAACTGCGGGCCGAGTGGCTATATCGTCTTCTAAAAGAACCAACACGATATAAAAGAATGCTTGCGCTGCCGAAATTTGCAGTAAAAGTGCTGCGTGAGAAAGATAAAGTAACAAAAGTCTGAAAAAACGAGCTAATTTACCGGGAATATCCGAACAACAGCCTAAAAACGGAATTGGAATTTGCTTTTAGTTCAGCGTATAATTCAATGCGGTAGAGAAATGGGGGTCGACTTTTCAAATGTTAATCATATACATCGCCGGATTTATTGTGTGCATGGGACTTGCACTTCTCCTGACACCGCTAGTGAAGAGATTCGCTATCAAGATTGGTGCCACAGATGTGCCGAATGCCCGAAAGGTGCATACGAGAATTATGCCCCGCCTCGGCGGACTTGGTATTTTCCTGGCGTTTGTGTTAGGCCTGCTTGCCGTATTGCCGATTATTCCGTACGATTTTACTTCGCGGGAGACACATTTCATTCAAGCGTTGCTGTGCGGCGGTGGACTGATTGTTCTGATCGGCGGACTTGATGACCGCTTCGAGCTCTCAGCCAAAGTGAAGCTGCTGGGCCAGATTGCTGCAGCTTGCATCGTCGTTTTCGGTTTTGACATTACTGTTGATTTCGTAAACATTCCATTTAATAATACGTATTCCTCACTGGAGAGCTGGATTGCGGTACCGCTGACGATTTTCTGGATTGTCGGGGTCACCAATGCGGTTAACCTGATTGACGGCCTGGACGGGCTGGCTGCTGGAGTATCAGGTATAGCAATTGCTACAATTGCGGTTATGGCCTTCCTGATGGGCAATACAATGGTTGCGCTTCTGTGCCTGTTGCTGCTTGGCAGTATTTTAGGATTTTTGTTCTTCAACTTTCATCCCGCCAAAATCTTTATGGGTGATACAGGCTCACTGTTCCTTGGGTTCTGTCTGGCACTGCTGGCGTTGCTCGGATTCAAACAGATCGCTGTTGTATCTTTTATAACACCGCTTCTTATTATTGGAGTTCCTTTATCGGATACCTTCTTTGCAATCGTACGCCGCAAGCTGCAAAAGAAACCAATCTTTGCACCGGATAAAGGTCATCTGCATCACTGCCTGCGCGAGCTTGGATTCAGCCACCGCCAGACGGTGCTGATTATTTACGGGATCGCCGCCTTCTTTGGTGTACTGGCTGTCATTCAAACGTCTGCTTCCCTGTACGAGGCCAACTGGGTTACTTTTGTGGTGATCTGTGTGATGCTGTTCTTCCTGCAGATCGGTGCTGAAATTACCGGCGTTATCAGCAAAACCAAACGTCCGCTTATTGATTTATTCCTGAGAATGCGCCTCAAGCTTGCACCGGAGCGCAGCTCGAAATCTTAGTCTACCGCTCTTATTCAGACTTTTATTGTTAAATTAACAAAACTCATCCTTTTTTAGGATGAGTTTTTTGCTGTTCTCCCTAACAAGATAGGCGGAAACAACCGATAAAGAAAAAAGTGAAGGTCACGAAGAGAATTTTAACTCAAAGGAGAGATATACACATGCAACGCTTTAAGAGACCATTTGTCTGGGTGCTGCTTGCGGCTCTGATCGTTTCTATGTTCCCGGGCAAATATATGCCTCAGGCGGCTGCGGCGACTGCAGTCACAACTTATTTTACTCCCGATGATCAGACATTGCGCTCGACAGTAGTGCTGGATCCTAATGCTGCTGTAAACACAGCAAATGCAATCACCCGTGACAAGGTTTTTTTGACGAGTAATCAGACGCTTAATATAACTGGTGTTTATTCACAAGTAACATCCACCACTATGAAGGTTGTTGTGGAGCAGCTGTCGCAGGACAGCTTAGGCAGATGGGTAACAGATTCCACGCGTCTAACAACAGGAACAGTGACTACTGATGCCAACAGCCCTGGCAACCGCTTTACAACAAGCGGGGTGACCCTGTATTCCGGGTTTAACAAAATCACCTTCTCGGGTCTCCAGGGGAATCTGACACGTTCTGAGTCCTTCTATGTTCTGTATGACAGAGTGCCTTATGTAACATCGCTCCAGGTGCTGGGCGGTCCGGCTGCCCTCAACTTAAATGAAGGCACACAGGTAGTCGTTCCTGTATCATCGATTACACTGCAAGGTAAAGTAGCCAACGCTACAAAGGTAACCGTATCGCTTAATGGAGGAACAGCGCTTCAGACCTCTCTGCTGGAGGACGGAACCTTTTTTACTCCGGCCCTAACGCTGCAGCCGGGTCTAAGCTCACTGCAGATTATTGTACAGAATGCCTCCGACAAAATTACAATCGACCGTAATGTATACTATTTTGATACGGACCAGCCGTACGCTTCCCTGGATCTGGTTCATGCGGGCAGCAAGTACTCCCTGATTAACAATACGCCGACACTTTCTGTTGCGAATAAATTTACCGCCGGCTTGTCAGGGGAAGTTCTGCTTCCGTATAACACATCCTCATTCGGTGGGAATTCAGGTACAGGCAAGCTGATCATTAATGCAGGTACAACAAGTGAAGTTGCCATCAGAACCATTACGACTACTCAAGAGCAGACTATTCCGGGTCCTGACGGTATTACGCCGGCATACAAGCTGGTGAAGTTCACAACCTCGGAGGATGTTCCGATTGCTACTGGCAGCAATGACTTTACACTGACTGTAAGATTCGGCAACTATACCGCATCCCTTGTGAAATCTTATTACTATGTTCCCGGAGAAACGGTTATTGATAATATCTACTACCTTCCGGATTATGCAACAGGCAAAAGCATCGCTGATGTGTCCAAGCTTCCGCTGAACGGACAACAGATGGAGAAAGATAACTTTTACATCCTGGTAGAGACGAATGTTGAGCCTACAGGCGCTTTAAGCGCGATGTATCTGCCGTTGAGTACCAAAGGCCTGGCGCTTGAGAAAATTGCTGCAACCGGGCTTGATGCTGATGGTACCCAGCAGGTGTACAGAATTACCGGTTTCTCGAACGGCCAGCAGAAAGTACAGTTTAAATATGGTACATCCAATTCGGTGTACAATGTAAATATTTCCTATGTATCGAAGAACTATATCTATGTCAGCAATTTGCAGGACGGCCAGACAATCGAGTATAACTCCAATACAACCTCAAGCATTACTGTAGAGGGAGAATATATCGGCTTTGAAAATATCTCCGGAGCCCAGTTCCAGATTAACGGCAGGGACAGCTCATCATGGGATCCGGCATCAAATCCGCAGTTTAAAGTCACCATGCAGGCACCTAAATTCAAAGTCACCCTGAAGATCGATCAGGCCGGTCCGCTGGTATACGGGGAAAATACATTGATGTTTACGGGGATTTCCATGGACTCCTCCGGCAACCAGCGTGTGATTACCAAAGAGCTGCGTATCTATATTATTGATACAAACGTATCCAATCTGACGCAGTTTCATCCGGTACTGGTAACGAACCGTCCGGCATTCGAGACGGATTCCCGTACGAATGATGCCAAGCGCAATGCGATTCTGACTCTTCCGGCAGAGATCACATACACTGACGGCAAGTATGTAACCACCAAGGATAATTATGATCTGGTCCTGCAAGGCGGGGGAGCTACCACTCTTAATCTTTACAGGGGCTCTGATATGGTCTTTAGTTCTGTTGGCAATGCCACTATGCTCAAAGAAAACAGCAAAGATGATTTTACATCACCAGGAACCTACGGTTCAGTAATCTATGATTATGTTGGAACAACCAAGGACTTTCTGCTGCGGATCCGCGATCTGAAGTTCGATGCTCCAGGAAGCCATGTTTACACGCTGGAGCTGATCAATAAGACTGGTGCGAGAACGACGCAAAGAATTGAAATTGTCCGTGAAGTGCTGCCTTACCGTATTCTGGCTCCAGTAGCCACTGTCGGAAACCAGATTGTTGTAAACAAAAACTTCGTACGGTTTGATATTGAAGCTGAGGGCGCAACGAAGGTTATGATCGACAAGTATGAAGCTGTGCCCCGTTCTGACCTGGCTAACCGTTTTACCTACGACTTTGTAGGGCTTAAACCGGATAAGGCAACAACGATTAAGATTCAGATTGTACGTAAGGATTCAACCCTTAATGATACAGTAACGGTTTATTACGCCAGTGCAGTGCAGATTGATACGCAGTACATGGCTGAGAAGGTAGCAACAAAGTATAGTGTTTTCAACAAGCAATTGGAGCTCAATTTCCCTAAAGGCACATTGATGAAGGGATTTACCAGCTCAGGAGCAGCGAAGTATTATCCTGACACCAAGCTGCTGTTCGGGATTGCCGACCCTAATGACGGGGTTGTAGAGCGTACCAACGATTACGGCAACATCATTAATGTCAGCCCGGTAGATGAAAGATTTGTAGGAGTTCAGAAGCAGCTCGTCATTCTGCAGGAGCTGGTTCTCCGGTTCACCTCATCAGCGACCAACAGTAACTTTTCCAGAGTATCGGATATTTACTGGTTAAGCGGTGGTCTGGGTGAGGTAGGCACCAAGGGAAGCAGCAGTTATGTGCCTGCATCTAACGGGGTTGCCCCATATTCCATCGAGGGTAATTTCACGCAGATCAGCCAGTCCCGCAAAATCATACCTTCCCAGCGCGGGGAGCTGACGCTCAGCTTTAGTCCAAACGTGGTGGATGAGGTCGGTTCGACCGTTACAGTGTTCCGTTACACGGACGCGGGCAAATGGGAGAACATCGGCGGGGAAGTCGATACCAAGAATCATACCGTAACCGTTCCTTTTGATGAGTTCGGCTACTACACTGTTATGAAACTGCGCCGCGGGTTTACGGATATTACAAATCACCCGTGGGCAAGAAATATTCTGAACGGCCTTTATTCCAAAGGCATTATGACCAACCTGCGCGCCGACGCCTTCGGGGCAGATGATACAACAACCCGCGGCGAATTCGCTACACTGCTGGTTACCGGTCTTAATATTCCGCTTGATTATGATACCAACAAGCAGACCTTCTTCGATATCGTGCCGGAAGCAGTATCTACAACCTGGAACTTTAAGAGTATAGAGACTGCGGCAAGAGCGGGGATTATCACGGGCTTGAGCGACGGATTCTTTGGTCCGGACCAGGCGCTCACCAGAGAGCAGGCGGCGGTAATGATTGCCCGGGCGCTCAAACTCAAAATGTCAGCCAATGATGCCAAGCTGCTGGCCAGCCTCAACAAATCATTTGTCGACTCAGGCAGCATGGATTTCTACTCCCGTCCGGCGATCGAAGCCGTATCCAAGGCAAAGATTATGGAGGGCAGTGCAGTTACTGTTACCGGTCAGACCAAGCCGGTATACAATTTTAATCCCAAGGGCAAGCTAACCAGAGCGGAAGCCGGCAAAATTGCGGTAGCCCTATTGCAGAAGAGCACCAGCATCTTCCCTAAAACCTTCAATTAATTAAGTACCGCCGGGCTGCGACAACTGTTCGCGGCCGGTTATTTTGTGGAGAAGAGGTTATACTTTATTTAATGAATGTATGTCCGCCTGTTTGAAGGAATTTACATACCGCCGACATTAACTTTGTAATCTGCACTGTTTTACGTTACAATAACTTAGAAAATAATTTTTTTCTGAAAGGTGAAAGCCATCGATGAAACCGATTTTATCTAAAGCGCAACTGGATTACACGAAAGCAAAGAACCTGTTTGAGAATAGAGCTAAAGTTTTGGAAAAGGAAATTGCCGCAAAGCGCGCACTGCAGGAGATTACACAGGAAGTAATGGAAGAGCTTGTGCAGGCTACCGGATTCCATGATGCATACAATGATCTTGTTATCGCGGAGAATGCTTTGATTGAATGGTCCCATACAACAATTAAACATGAGAAGGCCTACCGCGAGAACCGCTCAGCCATCGATGCGATGTATGAGAATGTAAATTCCAGCCCGGAGAAGCGCCAGGAATTGATTCAGCTATCCATGAAAATCCGTTAGGATATGTTTATAGAAGGAAAGCGCCGCAAGCGGCGCTTTTTTTATTGGCAGTCGCCAGTATTTGGGTTCAAAAAAGGGGAATTATGTTTATTTACTTAACAAATATTGCTTAATGACGTTGTGAAAGGCGCTATGCTATACTAATTCCCGTAGCTGCCCAAGATTAACAATAGTTAGTAGAAGATACAAAAGTATCTTCTAACGGGTCGGGAAGCACCTCACATAATTTTTTGAAAAAACTTTTGAACCAAGCGCAACTTTTTAAAAACTTCTGCGTTTAAGATGTAGAGTCAATTACACCAGGCATACGCCCAGTACCTTGAAGGGTTAAGGTGATGCCGTATGGAAAAATTAACTTTACGTGACTTGAGGCACATTGTATAATACTTAGGTAGAATTAGGAATCTAGTATTAGTCTGCCTTAAACCTGTTTACAAGTTTCTGTGATACCCGTCACAGACATTATTTATACTTAACATGCTCAACTCGGGAAAGGGGGTGCATCGGCTAATGAGTGACATGAGCTACCCAACTAAAGAAAATTCTCAGTTCATGAATGTCCAAGGAGGAGAAAAAAAGGTTATGAAGAAAATTTTATCCGTAGCATTATCTACAGCAATGGCATTCTCGATGTTTGCCTCTGTAGCATTTGGTGAAACTGCAACAACTCCACAAGCTAAATTCGACGCTTTGGCTGCTAAAGGTATCCTGAACGGTTACCCAGACGGTCAAGCTCATCTTGAAAAAGATCTGACTCGCGCTGAGTTCGCTAAGATCGTTACTAAACTGTTCGGTCTTACTGAAGTAACTGGTAAGCTGTCTTACAAAGACAAAGGCTACACAGCTACTAACTGGGCAGTTCCTTACATCGAAGCTGTTACTGCAGCTAACCTGATGCAAGGTAAAGATACTGTTAAAGGTATCTTCGACTACAACGGTAAAGTAACAGTAGAAGAAGTTGCGGCTGTATTGTTCCGCGCTCTGAAACTGGAAACTCCAGCTACAACTGATAACTCCGCATCCGCATGGGCTAAAGGCTATGCTCAAGCAGTTATCAACGCTGGCCTGGTTGCTCAAGGCACCAACTTCAAAGCTAACGCTACTCGTTCTTTGGTAGTAGAAGCAGCTTATGCAGTTGACAACCTGACTAAAGTTCCAACTGTAGCATCCGCTGAAGCGCTGAGCCCAACTAGCGTATTCGTTACTTTCTCTGACAAAACTACTACAACTGTAACTTTGACAACTGCTCTTGTAGCAGGCGTTGAAACTACAATTAACTTCAAGAACAACGGTCACGACTACACTGCTAAAGTAACTCTGGCAGCTCCTAAGGTTGTTTCCGTAACTACTCCAAACAGCAAACAGCTGGTTGTAAAATTCAATCGTTCGATTGATTCCGCAACAATCGCTGAAACTAAAGACAACGTGACTACTCTGGTTGACGGTGTTATCACTGTAACTAACCTGAGTGATGCTCTTGTCGTAACTCCTAACACTGCTAATGTAGTGCTGGGCGCTGACGGTACAGAAGCAACTATCACATTTGCTGGAGACCAGTACCTGAAAGGTCAGTACGGTGTTACTACAACTGACGCAATCAAGACTACTGCCGGTGAAAAGGTAACAGCATTCACACAACTGGTAACAGTTAGTGATACTACTGCTCCTTCCATCGTTTCCGTAAGTGCTATTGCTAAAGCAACTACTAACAAAGTAACTGTTAAACTGAGCGAGCCAGTTAAGGCGCTTGGAACAATTGCTTATGTTAATGGTGCTGCTGTAACTGCAGCAGCTGGTGATACTCTGGATACTCTGGTATTGACTACCGGAACTCTGGAAACTGGCAAAACTTACGATGTATCCCTGCTGAACGTAGCTGATTTCGCTGGAAACTACATCTCCCCGAACCCAACTAAGACTACTGTAACTGTAGTGGCTGATACTGCTGCTCCTACTATTACAAGTGCGACAGTTACCGGCGAGAACAAAGTTAAAGTTGTATTCAGCAAAGATATGGATCAGCTGTCTCTGAACGGTTCCATCCGTCTGTTGGATGCTAACGGCGAAAGCAAAGGTGCATTCGTAGTTTCCAAAACTGATTCCAAAACTTACACACTGACAGCTCCAGCGTTCACATTCCCAAGCAGCAACACTTTCAACGGTACAATTGTATTCGGAACAAGTGTTCGCGACGCTCTGGGTAACACACTGGCAAGCAGTGTTTCCCAAGCTGTAACATTCACTAAGGATGCTGTTGCTCCAACAGTTGTAAGTGCAACTTACACTAGCACAGGTCTTGTTGTGAAATTCTCTGAAGATGTAACTGTAGCCGGATCCCAGATCACTCTGATCAACGATGCTAACGGCTTCGCTACTAATGTTCCTGTAACTGCAGCTACTTACTCTGTGAGCGGTGCATCTGTAACGTTCAAGAACGTAACTGGCCTTGCTGCTGGAACTTACACACTGCGTCTGCCAGCTGGTTTGGTTAAGGATACTGCTTCTGCTCCAAACAGCAGCGCAGCAGTTGTTACAACTGTAACTGTATCTGCTTCCACAACTACTGACACTGACAGACCTACTGTATCCGCTGGTAACGGCGTAACTGTAGGAGCTACTACAGCACCTAACGGTTCTGACCAAGTTGTAACGTTCAACGTTTACGATGCAACTGGCCTTAACGTAGCGACTGTTCGCGATGTAAACAACTACACACTGGGTGGTAAAGCACTGGCTGCCGGTTCTTACATCACTACTAACTACTCCGGAACTGGTAACCCAACTAGCCTGGTAGCATCCCTGTACATTCCGTCTTCTTCGATCTCTTCTTCCGATGCTCAACAGCTCGTAATTAGCGGAATCAAAGATACTTCCGGAAATACAGTAGTTCCTTACCCTATCTCGGTTATCGGCTTCGTAGATAAAGTGGCTCCTACACTTGCATCTGCTGCTGTATCCGCTGATGTTTCTTCCAGACTGATCCTGACCTTCTCCGAGCCAGTTAACGGAGTAGACGCTGGTGATCTGAAGGTAGTAGTTAACGGTGTAACTGTAACTGCAGCTTCCGTACAACCGCTGACTGGAACAGCTCCAAGCACTAAGTGGAGCCTGACTCTGCCAGTATCGCACGGATCTTACAATAACAATGATGTAGTGTACGTAGAAAACGGCAAAGAAGCAGGAATCCAGGCTGACGAAATTATCGCTTACACTGGCGATACTGCTGCTAACCTGAACCTGTCTGCAAGCTACGTTTACACAATTGTTGTATCTGTTAACGGCAACGCAACTATCGTTGATGCTGCTGGTAACCAAATCGTTAAAGACACTACAGTTAACGGTAAATAATTAGCTTCTCGGTTATACCGAAGCACAGAATAGCCTCTTCGGAGGCTATTCTTTTTTTATATACAAAAGGAGGGCACTAATGAAAACGGTATGGAAAATATCCTTGGCAACCGGTGTATTGGCAGGCAGCCTCTGGGCTGGTTCTCTGCTCAATGTTACTGCTGACGGTGCAAGCGTTGGTTCCCAGCCAGGTACGGCTGATGATCCTGTAGTCACCAAAAGCTATGTTGACCAACAAATTCAAAAAGCACTTCAAGGCGGTGGTACAGCAGCAACTCAAGCACCCGTGGCTACTGCGACACCTGCAGCTACGACAGCGCCGGTTGCAACAACCGCACCAGTTCAGAGTGGAGAGGCTGTAGAAATTGTTGATGTTAAACCGGGCCAAACTTTAATTGCCGGAGCTGGTGCTGAATTTATTGTACGGGCCGGCAAAGCCGTTATCTATTCACAGGATAGCAATGGTGTTGCTGATCTGACAGATGGTACAGATCTTCTTAACGGAACTGCCGCACCATCCAATCATTTATTATCTTTCCCGCGTGATGGCCGGGGGATAACTGTTAAAGAAGGACAGACTCTGGGATTGGTCGTTATGGTACGCGGACCGTACACTCTGAAATAATTTTTTTGTGCATACTTATATAATAAGAATGCCCGGCAGGATGAATTTTATACCCCGGAACTCTTTCCCACACCTGACAAACATTAACCCGACTTAAAGCTATGGTTCAGGTACACAATACTTCCTGTAATTCTAAACAATCATTCAGGAGGTGCTGTACCATGGCACGTACTAATCGCACAGTAGTACCCGAAAGCCGGGCGATGCTGAAACAAATGCAATATGAAATTGCAGCAGAATTCGGGTTATATGGTCATTCCTATGGCGGAGGAGCCGATACGGAATTTGCTTCTGAGCTGGGAGCGCTTGGAGGATCGGGCGGGGTTGGGCGGACTCCATATCTGGGTCATCTGACTTCCAGAGATAACGGATCTGTAGGCGGAGAAATTACAAAGAGGCTTGTGAAGCAGGCGGAGCAGTCTCTTTTCTGATCATAGCGAAACTTGCCTTTAATTGACACCTTCCGGCAAATAAGATAATATGACTTTTGAGGAAAGCCTTAAACCTTTTCCATGTGGAAAAGGTTCATTTTTTGGACGGGCAGAAATTCATTATATATTATTACCATTTATTTGACCTGTTATGTGTTAAGGAGCCCCCTTATACAGTGTCAGACTAACAATATGGGAGGTTGATGTACATGTCTATTAAAGGGCGTCATTTGTTTACTTCCGAGTCTGTTACGGAGGGGCATCCGGATAAAATCTGTGATCAGATCTCTGACGCGGTTCTGGATGCTTTTTTGGCTAATGATCCGAATGCACGCGTAGCCTGCGAAGTGGCTGTCGCCACTGGTCTTGTATTGGTCATCGGCGAGATCAGCACCAAATCGGAATATGTCGATATTCCGTCCATCGTCCGTAATACCATTAAAGAGATCGGCTATACCCGGGCAAAATTCGGTTTTGACTATAATACCTGCGCGGTACTGAGCTCACTGAATGAGCAGTCTGCCGATATTGCACAAGGTGTTAATGCTGCACTTGAGAATCGCGATCCAGCACAGGTTGCTGAGGAAACTGCAAATATCGGTGCCGGAGACCAGGGTCTGATGTTTGGTTTTGCAACAAATGAAACACCTGAACTTATGCCGCTGCCGATTGCATTGTCACACCGGATTGCCCGCCGGTTATCCGAAGTCCGCAAAGACGGTACTTTGGAGTATTTGCGTCCGGACGGCAAAACACAGGTTACCATCGAGTACCAGGATGAAAAGCCTGTACGTGTTGATACCATTGTAGTGTCGACTCAGCATGCTGAGGAAATTACACTTGAGCAGATTCAGGCAGATATTAAAGAGCATGTCATTCTGCCGGTAGTTCCTGCTGAACTGCTGGATGATAACACAAAATATTTCATCAACCCTACAGGACGTTTCGTCATTGGCGGACCTCAAGGGGATGCCGGTCTAACCGGACGCAAGATCATTGTAGATACTTATGGCGGTTATGCCCGTCATGGCGGAGGCGCTTTCTCCGGTAAGGATCCGACCAAAGTTGACCGTTCAGCCGCTTACGCTGCCCGTTATGTTGCCAAGAACCTGGTGGCTGCCGGACTTGCGGACAAGTGTGAAATTCAACTGGCCTATGCAATCGGTGTAGCTAATCCTGTCTCGATCAATGTGGATACATACGGAACAGGCAAAACCAGTGAAGAGAAGCTGGCTGAGCTGATCAGCAGCAGCTTCGATCTTCGTCCTGCCGGCATTATCTCCATGCTCGATCTGCGCAAGCCGATCTACAGACAGACCGCAGCTTACGGACATTTCGGACGTACTGATGTGGATCTTCCATGGGAACGTGTAGATAAAGCAGAGATGCTGAAGGCTAAAGCCGGAGTCTAGACTTTTCATAAGATAAGAAAGTAATGTTTTACTCAAAATAGACAAGCCCGCAACAGTACTTCTATTGCAGAAGATCACTGGCTGCGGGCTTTTTTGTGTTATTGAAGAACAGATCGGAGATGCAGCGTCCGGAAAAGCGTGAGTCTTCTAAACTTTGGAAGCCTGGAAGCCGAAATATAAGGATATGTATACAGACGAGAAAGTATGGCTTGAGAGGAGTCTTTAGCGCATGAAAAGGAAAATTTCAATCTGGACAGCACTCATTCTGGCTGGAAACCTGCTGCTCAGTACCGGTTATCCGTCTATTGGGATTGGCAGCCAGACGGCACATGCCGCAAATGAATTTAACGTCGGAATCTCCCCGGCTCAGGGAGAGATGAATGTAAATGTTAGCTCAAATATCAAGCTTAGCTTCGATAGGCTGGTAAGTCCGCAAAGCGGAAACATCACAGTTACGGCACAAGGGGCGAGCGAGCCGTATGTTACGATCCCGGTAGGGAGCTCGGGACTGATCAGCAGTTCTACGGAATATCAGGTCAAATTAGGCAAGGAACTTGAATATAACAAGACCTATACGGTTAATGTGCCAAAAGGTATGTTCAAAGATAGCCTGGGCCTTGAATCGTTAGCGGCCTCTTCAATATTTACTACTGCTCCATCTATTAATTCAGCTATTACTGCAACAGAATACACGCCGGCTAATTATTCACGGGTTGACAGCAGTCTCACCCAGCTGAGCCTGAAATTAAACAAGAAGCTGCAGAAGGGCGGCGGATCGATCAAACTGATTGCTTCGGCGGACAATTCTGTGGTTCAGGAGTTTAAAATCAAAGAGGGTGAGCCTTATGTCTATCTGTATAATGATAGTGCAACCTCAACTACAACAGTAACGCTGACCTTAGCAAATGGACTAACAGCCGGCAGCAGCTACTATGTGCTGATTGATCCGTATGCACTGAAGGATGATGATAATAAATCCTACGCAGGCATCACTACGGGGAATGTCTGGAGCTTTTCGGTAAAAGGCTCTGCTGTGCCGGGGATAACGGTATCTCCATCAAACGGGGCAGGTGCTGTAGCGGTATCAACGGGTATTCAGCTTACGTTTGACCAGCCAATGATGCCGGCTACGGGGGTTATATCTGTGTCGCCAAGTAATACGGCGAATGCCAGATATTTTAACGTGAATTCTGCTTCGGTAACGGGAGGGGGAACCCGGTTTATTAAGGTTGCTTCAGCCTCTGCGTCTAATCCGCTGTTAAGCAACACCCAGTATACGGTGACTATTCCGCAGGGGGCATTCTATGATCAGGATGGCAATGTGTTCCCGGCTTCCGGGCCTTACACATGGACATTTACCACTACTTCGCTTACAGGTTTCGGAATAACTTCGCTAAGTCCGGCTGATCGCAGTGAAGCAGTGCAGATCAACCAGCCGATCAAAATTACCTTCAATCAGGCAACCACCTTAACTTCGCCGAATGGGGTAGCCTTATATAAGAGTAACGGAACTAAGCTTTCAACGACTGTAAATCCAAGTGCAGATTCAAAGGAATTTACTATCGTTCCTTCAGCAGGACTGGATAATGATACTGTTTATTATGTCGATATTGCCCATGGAGCATTTGTTGATAGCAACAACAATCCGTTCGAAGGTTTTAATGGGCGAAATGCCTGGAGCTTTAAAACAGTAGCTCTGGATAAAACAGCTCCGCTACTATCTTCTGCATCACTTGAGAACAACCGTACCATCCGCCTGAAGTATGATGAAGCGCTCAACTCAGGTGTCTCTTTGATGCTTGGCAGCTTTACCGTTACTGTTAATGAAGAGAAGCGTAACATTGATAGTGTTTATATTCAGGGGGACAGTGTCTACGTTACACTCAGTACCGGTGTAGCCGTAGGTCAAGTCATTAGAATATCTTACATCCAGGGAATAAGAATGATAGAGGATTTAAGCGGAAACGCTGCAGGCTCCTTTACAGCGCGTGTGGTGACCAATAACATCCAGTCCGTGCTTCCGACACCAAAGGATGGAACCCTCACCGGCAAAACACTGGTGCTGAACTTTAATGATCAGCTTAGAACAGCCTCTGCTGCAGGCTACATCCAGTTCTATGTGTATGCTGATGGCACTTCACTGGGCGTTAATTCAATGAGCTCCAGCGGTTCATCCATTACACTGGGCTTAAACAATGTTGCAGCGAGCGGGCAGAACGTCCGAGTAACGTACTATGCCGGCTCTAATCCGCTGCAGGATCAATACGGGCAAAATATAGCCAGCTTCAGTGATTTCTATGTCCGGAATACCAGTGATACGGTGGCGCCTGTCTACCAGAGTGCTTCGGGGTCAGATAAGCAAATTGTCCTGACTTATAATGAGGGTCTCTCTCCGAACAGTCTGCCGCTGGTCAGCCAGTACTCGGTACTGGTCGGCAGCACCCCTAACTATGTGACTAACGTAACCGTGAGCGGCAATCAGGTAATACTTACTTTAGCAAGTGCCCTGTCAACTGGAAGCTATACCACCGTTTCATATGTTCCGGGAACAGCAGGAATCAGTGATCTGAACGGTAACCGGGCCTCTTACATTAATCTTCAGCCGGTATCGGTCTCCGGTAGCAGTGTAACCACCGTGCCGAATATTAGCTCAGCAACAATAACAGGGGATGAACTGACCGTTAATTTCAGTAAAAGCATGCAGGCCAGTTCAACGCTGTATAGCGGCCAGTTCGCTGTCAGAGTCGACGGCAGCACGGTAGGTGTACAAACCTTTAATGTATCGGGATCGACGATGAAGCTGGTTCTATCTACTGTAGTCAAAGCAGGCCAGACTGTTGATCTGTCTTACATGACCGGGGCAGGCAGTATTCTTGATCTCAGCGGAACTGCGCTTGCGTCGTTTACAGCTCTCGCTGTACAGAATCTGACCGGTACGGCAGCGTCCACATCCAGCCGCCCGTCCTATCTGGGCATTCTGGCTGCCAGTGAATTCGGCAAGGAATATCCGCTGCTCAAAAGCGATTCCGCGACTACAGCAGACGACCGCTCCGTGTATAACCAAATAGTCAAACGGTATGTGCTTGCAGCCGACCGCCTGAGCGCAAGCTATGATTATCTCCAAAAGCTAGGTACACCCTCCCTGGTATTCGAAGTGCCCCAGACGGAACTTGCCGCTTACGTGTCAGTGCCGCTAAAGCCGCTGCTGGATGCGGTTAACCGCAACAGCAAATCAGCTTTCGGCATCCGGTACGGGGATACCCTGTACAATCTGGCGCTGGATGATGTGAACATGAACGGTCTGGCTGCAGGTCTGATTGCAGACAGCAGCACAATATCGCTTGTCATCAGACTGGAAAAGGTACCTTCCGGCACATATACACCGTTTGAACAAAAGCTTAGAAGCCAGGGGCTGCAAACCGTCACCAGTCTGACAGATATCCGGATGAGCGCTGTAGTAAGCGGCAATTATTCTAACGGTACGGTCCTAAGTTCCCCAGGGGAATATACGGTACGGACGACCGCTACACTAAATAGTGACCAGACCTCGGCAGCCAGACTCGATCTTGTCTATTATGATGCCACGTATCTGCCGACGAAGATCAGTTCAGCAGGCAGCTATACCGTTATCCGGGCGAATACAACAGGAAATCAGGTAGTGGGAACATTCCTGTCAACCCGCAGCTTTACAGATATGAGTAAGCACTGGGCCAAGTCGACTGTAGCATTGCTTGCCGCCAAAAATATTATTGACAGCAGTTACGGTACTACGTTCAAGCCCGAGCAAAAAGTTACACGGGCTGAATTCGCTGTTATGCTTAGCCGGGGGCTTGGGCTCCTGGGCGACCGGGAAACGGCACAGCGCTTCAGTGATATACAGTCTTCAACCCAAACCGGTGATTACATTGGTGCAGCAGCCAAAGCAGGAATCATTACCGGGAATACAGACGGCAGCTTCCGGCCGAATGACAATATTACCCGTGAACAGCTGGCCATCATGATCATCCGTGCAATGGAGTACACAGAGCATCCGATTACCCTGAGCGGTACGGCTGCCTCTGCACTAAGCGCATTTAAGGACAAAAACAAAATACAGAACGCGGCTGCCGAATTTGTGGCAAAAGCGGTACAGGAAGGCATTATCCTGGGGATGACCCCAACGGAATTCCAGCCTCAGGGCAATGCCACCCGGGCACAGGCTGCAGTTATGCTGCAGCGGATGCTGGGTATGGCCGGTTATCTTTAAAATAAGTTTGCTTATAAGAAGTAAGCCCCGTGTAAGCGGGGCTTTTTTATGTTGTCTGCATTTTCTGTAGCAGCAATGAAAAGGGAGGAATCTAGCAATATTCGCAACTTTTCGTTAAAAATTCAGTCTATTTAATAGTAAAGGGGAAGTAGATGCCTGTTTTTTGACTTCATAATAGACGCTGGACACTGAAAGAGTGCGATTATAAAAAGAGATGGGAGAGTTACACTGAAATGAGCGAAGTTTTCATGGGGAACAGTGACAAGAAGCCGGGACGGGGAACAGGAAAGCCGGCGGCAAAACGTTGGATTGCAGCATCATTGGCCGGAGTGCTCTGGATTATGCCGGTGATTGGAAGTGAGGGACTGCCGGGATTGGGAACAGGTACAGCACCTGTAGCCCAGGCGGCAGCCAGTTCTTTTACAGTTACGAAGCTGGGTGAAGAGGTCATTACCTCCGGAGCGATGATGATGAAATATAAATACACCACACTGCGTTCAGGCAAAAGCGCAACCGGACTGGCGGATGTCATCCGTGTGGATTTGAACAATCCTTATGTTTCTCTGGATGTAATGACCGGCAAGGGCGGTAATCTGACTACCCGGCAAAGTACGGGCGGTATGGCTGCAGAAACGGGAGCAGTAGCGGCTATTAACGGGGATTACTTCAATACCGGCGGTGAAGGGGCCCCGATTGGAGGGCAGGTATCCGGCGGAGTCCTGGTATCGACACCTTCGCAGCTGGATGGAATGTATGCCTTCGCAGTAACCAAGGACCGCAAGCCGGTCATTGATGAATATATGTTTGAGGGTCTTGTTACGGCAGAGGACGGGTCCCAGTTCCCGTTATCCGGTATTAACAAGGGGGCTTATAGCCCGGAAGGCGGCAGTTCCACGTACAGCCATGCTAATGCTGCCTATATCTATACTGATGCCTGGACCGCTTTGGACCGGCCAAAGAACAGCTCAACAACACCGACAGAGGTGCTGGTTCAGAATGATGTTATCACGCAAATTTCTCTGGATGCGGCACTGCCTATGGCCGTTCCGGATGGTGCATATATCCTGCGGACTCACGGGCTGGCTGCACAATTCGTCAAGGCCCATCTGGCGGTAGGCCAGAAGCTTAGCAGTGTATACTCGCTGAAATCCAAAACGACCCAGCAGTCCGTAGATCCGGCCAGTCTGCAAATGATGATTGGCGGACATACCATTCTGGTCAATGGCGGCAAGGCGGCGGCCTTCTCGCGTTCGACTTCCAGCATCGGCGGCTACCGGGCAAGGACAGCGCTGGGATATTCCCAGGACGGCCGTTACGTCTATCTGATTGCGGTAGAGGATAATGCTAACAGCGCCGGGATGTCACTGACAGAGCTGCAATCCTTTATGACCAATATCGGAGTCTGGAAGGGATTGAACCTCGACGGAGGGGGCTCTACAACCATGGTAGACCGCCCGCTGGCCGAAACGTCGACTACACTTACCTTCAACACAGAATACGGTACAGAGCAGCGCAGCATTGTCAACGGCCTGGGAGTATATACTTCCGCTCCGCAGGGAGAGGTAAAAGGAATCAAGATCAGCGGCAGTCCGGTGCTTCTGATTGGACAAAAAGCCAGCTATACGTTAAAAGGGTATGATACCTACTATAATCCGATAGATGTGGCCTCGGGTAACCCTGCATGGACCTCCAGCAACGGCAGCGCGACTGTCAGCGCAGGTGAAGTAACAGCAGTCAAAGCCGGAACGGCCACACTGACCGCTACCAGCGGAGCAGCCAGTGCCTCAACAAAGGTAACCGTTCTGGGAGGAGAGGATCTGGCGAGCCTGTCTGTGGGCACAGCTACAGCTCCCTTGACAGCGGGTACGACCGTATCAGTCCCTGTTACAGCAGTCTCTAAAAGCGGAGCGGCTCTGAATGTGCCGGCTTCGGCGCTGAAATGGGAAATGGTCGGTTTTAACGGGAGTGTCCAGAACGGCAAGCTTACGGTTAATTCGGTCAATGCAGGCGTGACTACAGGCTACGCAATTGCCCGGTATGACGGCTTCAGTACCGCGGTTGTATTGTCTACAGCGGCAGCCACAGCCTGGGAAGATTTTGAAAATGTGAACTATCCGATTGCCTTCACTACAAATGCAGCAGGCGTCACCGGAACTGCGGCGGTTGTGGCTGGATCGGCCGAACGCGCGGGCTCCAAAGTGCTGTCACTCAGCTATGACATGACGGCAGGCAGCGGAAAAATGTATGCCTATGCACAGTTCAATGGAACCACCGGCAAGAGCATCCCGGCTGCGGCAACCTCGATGTCACTGGATGTTATGGGCGATATGAGCCTTAACTGGCTGCGGGCTGAGGTCGTTGACAATGCGGGGACAACGGCATACATTGATCTGGCTAAAGTGATTGACTGGAATGGCTGGAAGAGCCTGAACATCGACCTGTCGGGCTCGGGCATCAAGTTCCCGGCAACGCTAAAAAGAGTATATGTAGTCAATGTAGAGGAAGGGCAGGACGAGCGGGCCAAGACCGGTACGGTAGGCTTTGATAATATTTCTTTTGTTATGCCGTCCCTGTCCAGTGAAGCAGGACTTCCGAAGGCAGCGGCCTCCATGGTCATCGGTTCAAAGTCCCTGACGGTTAACGGCACTAAGAAAGCGATTGATGTCGCTCCGATCGTTAAGGATAACACCACTTATATTCCAATTAAATATGTAGTGGATGTCTTCGGCGGCAGCGCAGCCTGGGATCAGAATACCAAGAAAATCATGGTTTTGCGTGGGGCGAAGGCACTCGACCTGACTGTCGGCAAAAAAGAATATGTACTGAACGGGAAGCGTCAAAGTGCTGAAGTAGCTCCTTTAATCCTAGACGGCAGGACTTTAGTACCGCTTAGACTCGTCTCGGAACAGCTCGGACTGACCGTAAAATGGGAACAGAAAACGAAGACCGTAACTATCGAATCGTGATATGTTAATATAAAGGAAAGCCTTTAATACGATCCGATAGAAATGGGGCAAGCATCCGTGGAATTTCAGGCCGATGCGATAGATCGCGTCATTAAGAATACCATCGACGTGATGGAGAGCAGCAAGTATCAGATTTTTGAAATAATGCATGTTGCCCGGGACGAGCTTGTTGCACTCACAAAAGAACTGCAGAGGGTTATGGAAGAAACGGATGAAACATTGCAAAAAGTCGATAAGCTGGAGCTGCAGTATCACCGGTCACGGATCCGGCTGACCGAGGTCAGCCGTGATTTTGTCCGTTATTCGGAGAAGGATATACGGATTGCTTATGAAAAAGCGACCGAGCTGCAGCTTGAGCTTATGATGACAAGGGAGCGGGAGATTTATCTGCGGAGCAGGCGGGATGAGCTGCAGCTGCGGGTCCGCAGTGTCGAAAATTCTGTTGAGCGCGCAGAATCCATCGGTTCGCAAATGAGCGTTGTTATCGATTACCTGGCCGGGGAAATGGGACAAGTCACGCGGATTGTCGAAACGGCAAAAAACAGGCAGCTGATCGGGCTTAAAATTATTTTGGCTCAGGAAGAGGAACGCAAAAGAATTGCCCGGGAAATTCATGACGGTCCTGCTCAAATGCTGGCAAATCTAGTCCTAAGGACGGAAATTGTAGAAAGAATGCTGGTAAAGCAGGAATTTGGCCTGGTGCAGGACGAAATAATAGATTTAAAGGGACAGGTCCGCTACAGTCTGGAAGAAATGCGAAAGGTTATTTTTAATTTGCGTCCAATGGCGCTGGATGACCTTGGGTTGATCCCAACCCTCCGCAAGTATGTGCATGACTTTGAGGAAAAAACAAAAATCCGTACCACCTTCGAAACAAGGGGCAAGGAGCACCGGCTTTCCTCCGCTATGGAAGCTGCAGTTTACCGGCTTGTGCAGGAAGGTCTAACCAATGCTGCGAAGCACGCCTATCCGAGTTACGTTCTGGTAGAAATCACTTATCAGGCGCAGCTGATCAAGATTGTCGTAAAGGATAACGGGCTCGGCTTCAATGTAAAAAAGGTGAGCGAGCAGGGCAGCCGGGAAAGCTTCGGGTTGGTCGGCATGCGGGAGCGTGTAGAGCTGCTTGAAGGCAGGATGGAAATCGAGTCAGCGGAGAATCAGGGAACAACAATCGTAATTCACATTCCGACAAATGTGGAAAAGGGGAAGGAGTAATGTGATGGAGAACCAAAGCTCTGGCAAATTGCCGATAAAAGTACTTTTGGCCGATGATCATCAGTTGTTTCGCGAAGGGCTTAAACGGATTTTAAATATGGAGGACGACATCGAGGTTATCGGTGAATGCGGTGACGGTATTCAGGTACTGGAGTTCTGCAACGTTAACAAACCGGATATTGTGCTGATGGACATCAATATGCCTGTTGAAAATGGTGTTGAAGCTACACAGAAGCTACGGGAAATGTTCCCGGATGTAAAGGTTATCATTCTGTCGATTCATGATGATGAGAGTTATGTATTCGAGACACTGCGCAAGGGTGCCAACGGCTATCTGCTGAAGGATATGGAGGCGGAGTCGCTGATCAATGCCATCCGTTCGGTGTGTGAAGGGCATGCGTTCATTCATCCCAAAGTTACCGGTAAATTGATCAACCAGCTGCGCCGTATGACTTACCTTAACGAAACAGGTGCTATGGCTGAGACTCCGGTCAAGGAAGCAGGCGTGAAGTTCGTTGCCGGCGACAATAATCCGCTGACCCGCCGTGAGGCAGAGGTGCTGCGTCTGATGGCTGAAGGCAAGAGCAACAAGAATATCGGAGAATACCTCTTTATCAGTGAAAAGACCGTCAAGAACCATGTCAGCAGCATCTTGCAGAAAATGGAAGTTGACGACCGTACACAAGCCGTAATCAACTCGATTAAATACGGCTGGGTTACCCTATAACCGGCATAACGTTAACTGAGCGTTTTGGAGAATCCAAATGATCCGGAACAACATTACATAACGGCAGGGAGTATTTTGTCATCTGCCAGCGTATTGTTCAGTCGCAGTTATATTCGAATTTTGCAAAATGCTGATTTAAGTAAATACCCGGAAATAGGCGATCTGACCCTGTCCGCTTTAAGATAGCCTTTAGAGCAGACAGGTTTCCCAGGCGCAGGGAACCATGGGCAGTCACCGACCTCGGAACACCGGCATATAGTGTCGGTATAAGAGGAGGTGCATCTCCATGGTAGCCCAGTTAATATGGATTGCGGCTGTTTATGGATTGGCAGTAGCTCTCGTTCATATCCTGAAACACCGGGAACGTCGCATGCCGGACGGTTCAGCAAGCGGATTCATTATATTCTGATTACCCGCAATCATGAGGCGGTAATTGAAGGGTATATCCGGATGCTTGCCTGGCGGGCGTTCCGGGCGGGCAAAGCCTACCAGGTAACTCTGATGGATGACGAATCCAAGGACAGCACGGTAGCCGTAGCAGTCAGACTGGCCCGGAGCGGCTCCGCAATTGAATTCGTACCGCTGATGCAGCTTCAGGGTATGCAGGAACGGCAGACCGTAATAGATCTGCGGATGCCGGGAAGCGGGGGATCGCAATCGACACGCGGCGAATATTAATTCAATATGCAAGAAACGGGTGAAGCACACTCTCCATTTCGGGGGAGTGTGCTTTTTTGTGTTTTCCTGATTGCCCAAGCTATAGCGGCGAGAAAAGAAAAGGAAGTACATGGGGATCTGTAATTCAGGGTCTTTATCAGGATCAGCGTTTACGCTGACAGGGTGATTATCTTATAAGCAGGGGGCGGCATGTTATGAGAGTTAGTGTCTATGCAGCGGCAACAGAAGGGCGCTGGAAGCTATGGATCTCGGTTTTTCCGGCGGTTGACTGGTTATGGTGGAGCGGGAGGGGAGGGCGCGGCTGGAATAACAATAAGGCGGATGGACTTGTGATGCTGTCATCCGCAATTCCTCTCGGGTGGGGTGTGAAGCTCAGGGAGAAGATAGAATACAGCTATGCTATGCAGAAATGGACAGCAGCAGAATGGCGGGCCTGTATGGTAGATACTCTTAAAAGGGAGATCCGGGAAGAGGAAACAGCCCGGGGGCAGCGGAAGGAGGAGTGGGCTTGGGAGCTATTCGATGTGCGGGATATGCTAGATGGCCGGGCCGGACGGAGTGTGGGTGATGCAGGCGGGCAGAGAAGTGAAGAGGATTTGTGGTTTGAAGCTCCTGGCTGCATGCGGGAATTGAGTCATTCTGCAGACTGTCTTGTGACACTGCTGTCCGGCCGCTCACTTTTGCAGCCGGAAGTGGAGGCCCTGCTGGTAGAGCAGGCTGATGGAGCTGAACGGCTCTGGCAAGCTGCTGCCCAGCTTGCCCATCTGCAGGGGCGGATTCAGCTGGAAGCCGCTGTTGGTTATGAAAGCGCGAGCGGCAGAGGCGGGGATGCCAGCGGAACTGTCAGCATCCGCTGGAAGGCGATGCAGGCGGCGCTTCGCCTGCCGCCGCTGCTCTGGCGCGGCGCTGCCCGCCGCCA
>NZ_LRAC01000145.1 GCF_001517085.1 Paenibacillus sp. DMB5 | reverse complement strand
AGCCATATCCCCGTCCTAAGCCCGCCATTAAAGGGAAAAATCCCATTAAATAGGCCAACCCCCCGTCCCGAGCCCACCATTAAGGGGAAAAATCCCCTTCCTCCACTAATCCCCACACAAAAGCTACCCCGCCCCGCGCCTCGAAACAGCCGCCCCTGTTCCTAGTTACTCCTCAGCCCGCACACTAAGCCGGTACTGCCGGGGGGCCATGCCTATCTTCCGCCTGAACAGCTGGTAGAAAAATTTCAGATCGGCATAGCCGACGGCTGCAGCAATCTCGGCAACGCTGTGGCTGGTGCCCGCAAGCAGCCGGCAGGCAGCGTCCATGCGGATATTGTGCAGGTAAGCGGTGAAGCTCATGCCGGTCTGCTGCCGGAAGAGCCGGCTGAACTGCCGCTCACTGAGGTTGGCTGCAGCGGCCATCCCGCTGAGCGTCAGACCGCCGGCATAATGGATTTTCATGCTGGCGATGGCTTCTTCGACCGCCATCCATTGCGGTCTCGCCCCTATAGATGTGCCGGTCTGCAGCTGCTGTCTGTACAGGCCGGTCAGCAGCCGCACAATGAGCGCGGCTATAACGGCCAAATACCCCGGCAGCCTGGCCGAGAACTCGCTGTACAGCTCCTGGAAATGCGAATGGTAGGCTCCGGTTGTGTCTTTTATGGAGAACCAGGGCATATGCTCATCTGCGAAATAATCACAAATATCCGCAGCCTGCGGAAAAGCCCCCCGGAGCCCGGTCAAATAGTCCACCGGAAAAAGGCAGTTATATACGATCAGCGGCCGGTCCTTCTTGGTTGTTCTGGGCCGGAACACATGGCTGCGCCCGACGGGGATAAAGAACAGGGTTCCATGCTCCACCGGCAGTGCCTCATCGTCAATGTAATGAACCCCTGAGCCTTCACTGACATATGTAATTTCGACGAATTCATGAGAATGCTCATGCAGCTCGAAATTTTCGTAGGCACGGTTAACATAGACGGGAATATCCGGTCCAAAAAACGCCTGGCCCGACATCACGAAGCTGCTGCGTCTGACGGTCATGCGGATTACTCCTTTTCAGCGTTGGATAATATACTGACTTCATCCTAAGCAATCAGGCTGGGAATGTCCAGATCAGCCTATAAGAATGTCCGGAACAGCCCCCATATACAACGAATCTGCCCCATACAATAGACGTAGAAATGCCGGAAACGGAAGGGAGACAGGAAACCGTGAACGGCCTGAGGACTACATCTTACTTAAAGGAGCGGCTTAAATGACCCAGTGTAAAGTGTTAAACCTAATGGTGGATTACAGAAGAAATCCCTTAGGAATGGATGATCTTAACCCTCGGCTCAGCTGGCAGATCCAGGCGGAGACAAGAGGCTTCATCCAATCCGCATATCAGATTCAGGCGGGCTGTGATCCGTCTTTTGAAGCAGAAGCAGAGCTCGTGTGGGATACCGGAAAGGTCGTATCCGATTCCAGTGTGCACATAGAATACCAGGGGAAAACCTTACAGCCGCGCACCCGTTATTACTTCAGAATCCGGGCATGGGATTCCGAAGGTAACGGCTCAGCCTGGAGCGCACCGGCATACTGGGAAACGGGATTGCTCTCAACGCAAAACTGGCAGGCGAGCTGGATAACGGCACCCGTTCCCGGGCAGCTCACTGAGAAAAGCGAAGACCCGTGCGATTATTTCCGCACACAATTCGAGCTTCCTGCCGGTGCTGTCTCTGCGCGCATTTACGCAACATCACTTGGCTTGTACAGATTATATGTAAACGGTTCCCCGGCGGATGATACACTGTTCAACCCCGGCTGGACGAGCTACAACAAACGGCTGCAGTATCAGACCTATGATGTGACCCGGATGCTCACGGCGGGCGGGAATACACTTGGCTGTATCGTAGGGAACGGCTGGTACAAAGGCTATTTGGCCTGGGACGGAGGCAAAGACCATTACGGCAAACAGCGTGCGTTACTCGTTCAACTGCATATTACATTAGCCGACGGCTCGGAACAAATCATTGTCACAGACGGCAGCTGGCGCACTTCAACCGGACCGCTGCTGATGTCAGAGCTGTATCACGGTGAAACCTATGATGCGCGGCTTGAGCCTGAAGGATGGGCTTCTCCCAACTTTGCGGGCCACCATTGGAAGCAAGCGGCACTAACGGACGCTCCGCCTCCGCTGCTGGTAGCCCAGGAGAACGAGCCGGCCCGGATTGTTGAAACCATTAAGCCTATCGCGGTCATAACTACACCGGCAGGAGCAACTGTGCTGGATATGGGCCAGAATATGGTCGGCTGGGTCAGATTTAGAGTAGATGCTGAAGCCGGTACAGTGGTTACGCTGCAGCATGCCGAGGTGCTGGACCGGGACGGTAATTTTTATACCGGTAACCTGCGTTCCGCCAAGCAGACCGTGACTTATATCTGCCGGGGCGGAGAGCCGGAGACATTTGAGCCGCATTTTACATTCCAGGGCTTCCGTTATGTCCAAGTGACGGGTGTGCCGCACGATCAGCTGCTGGAACAGTTCACCGGCTGTGTGATCCATTCTGATCTGGAGCAGACCGGCAGCTTCAGCTGCTCGGATGAGCTGGTGAACCAGCTGCAGCATAATATTCTGTGGGGCCAAAAAGGGAATTTCCTCGATGTGCCGACCGACTGCCCGCAGCGTGACGAAAGACTCGGCTGGACGGGCGATGCGCAGGTGTTCATCCGTACGGCGGCCTTTAATATGAATGTGGTGCCTTTTTTTGAAAAATGGTTAAAGGATCTCGCTGCCGACCAGGAGGCGGACGGAAGAGTGCCGCATGTCATTCCTGACATCCCGACAGCAGGTTATGGATCTTCTGCCTGGGGGGATGCCGCCGTCATTTGTCCGTGGACACTTTACCAGTGCTACGGGGACGTCCGTATACTGAAGCAGCAGTATCCCAGCATGAAGGCTTGGGTGGAATATATCCGTGCCCAGGGCGAGCATGAATTCCTGTGGAACACCGGCCACCACTTTGGAGACTGGCTGGGGCTGGATGCGAAGGAGAACAGCTACATTGGGGCAACGCCGAAGGATTTGATCGCCACCGCTTTTTTTGCCTATTCAACAGAGCTTTTGGCCAAAACCGCAGAGGTAACCGGGCAACAGGAGGAGGCTGAGAAATACCGTCAGCTGCACGGCAATATCATCCGCGCTTTCCGTGAGGATTCGTAACGCCAAGCGGCCGGGTGGCCTCTCCCACACAAACGGCTTATGCAGTTGTGCTGATGTTCGATCTTTTGGAGGAAAAAGACCGTCCGCGTACGGCTGCGATGCTTGCTGATCATGTAAAAGAAAACGGAACCCATCTGACGACCGGCTTTGTGGGGACGCCGTATCTGTGCCTGGTCCTCTCCCGCTTCGGGTACACCGACCTGGCCTATGAGCTGGTGCTGCAGAAGGAATACCCTTCCTGGCTGTATTCCGTCCTTCAGGGGGCGACGACGATCTGGGAGCACTGGGATGGAATCAAGCCGGACGGCTCCTTCTGGAGCGACAATATGAACTCTTACAACCATTATGCTTACGGCGCTGTCGGGGACTGGCTCTACCGTATTGCCGGGGGGATCGAGCTTATCGAGCCGGGCTACAAAAAAATCCGCATCCAGCCCCAGCCGGGCGGTCAGCTCACTTGGGCGGAAGCTTCCTACAGTTCCGTATACGGACCAATCCGGTCAGCATGGAGCAAGCTGGCAGATGGTTCACTGGAGCTGAAGATAACGGTCCCGGCCAATACTACGGCTGAGCTCGTACTGCCGTCCGGGCAGCGGGGGAGGATTTTGGAGAGCGGGGAAGCGCTGGATCATGTAAGCGGGGTTCTATCCGCAGAAGAGAACGCCGGTGTCCGGAAGCTGACCATAGGATCGGGGAATTACCGGTTCACGATTGCTTAAAACGATAATTGCAAAAAAAGTGGCAGCTATAGACGGGAATACAGTGTCTTTAGACTGCCGCTTTTTGATTGGCTTAACGGGAATGATTAATTTGCCTTGGCAAGCTTTGTGCTGCGGACCGAGGAGGCGGCGTATACGACAAGCGCTGTCCAGATAAGTGCGAAGCCGAGGAGCAGAACAGGCGAGACCGTTTCCTTAAACACAAATATGCTCAATAACAGCATAATGGTCGGCCCGATGTATTGTACAAAGCCGAGTGCGGACAGTGACATCCGGGCAGCTGCCCGGGCAAAAAAGAGCAGGGGCAAGGCCGTTACCGCGCCGGAGAGAAGCAACCCGGCAAACATCGACGGGGACAGCGCCCAGGCTGTAGACTCTCCTGTGACCGCCAAATAGATCCAATAGCCGAGCGCGATGGGCAAAACTACGGCTGTCTCTGACAGCAAGCCCACAGAAGCATCCTGTATGGTCTTCTTCTTGGCCAGGCCGTACAGGCCGAACGACACGGCCAGCGAGATCGCGATCCACGGGAAACGTCCATAGTTGATGGCGATAATAAGCACCGCGGCGCTGGCGATGGCAATCGCAAGCCATTGGCCGCGGTTTGGCTTCTCATGGAGAAAGACGACTGCAAGGAGCACATTAAACAGCGGGTTCAGATAATAGCCGAGACTGGTCTCGACGACATGCCCGTTATTCACCGCCCAGATAAAGATGAGCCAATTCACAGCGATCAGAAGTCCGCTGGCTGTGAGCGATAACAGCTGTGAGCGGCTGGCCGCAATCCGCCTGATATCACCCCAGCGGCGCTGGACGGCGACGAAAACAGCCATGAAAACGAACGACCAGACTACCCGGTGCGACAGAATCTCACCTGCCGGCACATCATTAAATAACTTCCAATACAGCGGGAGAATTCCCCACATGATATAAGCGATTATAGCGTTGACCAATCCGTTATTCATTTCCAATTCTCCTCTTCACGTTTAAACACTACAGCTGAAAGCTCTCCTTAATTCTCTGTGCGACCTCAGCGGCAGACAGGTTCGTATTGTTGATTCTTAAATAACGCTCCCTGGTGATTTCCCCCTCATGAGAATTCAGCCGGTGCTGTTCCATCGTCTGCAGCAGGTTCTGCTCAGAGCGGGTGACATCCCGTTTGGTGGGCTTATGCTCAAGCCGGTGGGGTGTTTTGTTCCGTTCCAGCCGTTCCTCAAGAGCGGTCTCAAGCTCAACCAGGTATACTTCACCGCCCCGTTCTTCGATTATGGTACAGACGGATTCGATGTAATCCCAGTCATTCTGCAGATCAAAGGCCCATACGTAGGTGAAAATCATTCCATACAGCCCGCTGCCGGCAGCCGTTTCGAATATGTCCTGGCGGAATTTGTTGACGAGCTCCCACATCTCCGGACTGAAGCCGAAAAAAGGTACAAGCAGCTCAATCGTCATATGGTTGTGGAACAGCTTCAGCTCTGTGATCTTTTCCAGCTCATGTCCGATGGTCATTTTGCCGGAGCCTGCGGCCCGAATAGAATGATCAGCTTCATCTAAATCCCCCTGTGAGCATTTTGATTCATAATAACACAGGAAAAAGAAACGGGCGTATCATTAAATGCACAGCTTATAGGGTAATGAACGGTATGCGGCAGAGATGACTATGAACGAGGGGGTTACACAATGCTGATCCTTAGGGTGCTGGCAGGCTTGGCGCTGTTTATTCTTGGGCTTCTGTATCTTGTACAGAGCAAAGTGACCGTGAACATAACCACGCCTAATAAAGTGGAGACCAAAAAGTATACGAAAGGCGTTCCGCTGATTTTATCCAGAATCGCCGGTATAGCCCTGATGATTCTCGGTGTGCTGATCTGGATTTTCGGATTCCCGCATTTTTCTGATTGAATGATAATTTTCTCCAAAAGAAAGATAGGATCGGACATTCATCCGGCTGCCCGGGGTTGGTAGGATTAGATGGAAACATCATCAACCGGATAAATGGAGGTTCTACCCTGGTGAATATACAATTTTCTGCCCCTGCTGTTTATTGGACAGAAGCGCTGCCTGCAGGGAACGGTAATCTTGGCGCAATGGTATTTGGCGGTATTGAGCGTGAACGGATTGCTTTGAATGAAGATACCCTCTGGTCAGGTTATCCCCGCGAATGGAACAATCCGGGAGCCAGGGAGGTATTGCCGGAGGTAAGATCCCTGATTGCTCAGGGCCGCTATGGGGAGGCGGATCAGCTCAGCAAGCAAATGATGGGCCCATACACGCAGTCCTACCTGCCGCTGGGGGACCTGAATATTACGATGGAGCACGGACAATCCATAGAGCGGGGAAGCTACAGTCGGAAGCTGGATCTTTCAGCCGGTCTGGTCAGCGTACAATACAGGATCGGCGGTGTGCAGTATAAGCGTGAGGTGCTTGTCTCGCATCCGGATCAGGTTATAGCCGTCAGGCTGACGGCCAGCCGGGAAGGTGCGCTGAGCTTCCTTGCCGCACTGGACAGCCCGCTTCGCCACAGTATCCGGCTTGAGCAGGAGCACTTTACGATCTCCGGCCATGCTCCCGAGCATGTGGACCCGAATTATTATGCGTCTGCCGAGCCGGTCCGTTACGGAACCTCCGGAGCATCCCGGGGTTTGCAATTCCAGGGAAGGCTCGCAGTAATACATGAGGGCGGAAGCCTGCATGCGGGAGTGGAAGGACTGCATCTTAGCGGGGCGACCTCGGCCACGCTGTACTTCAGCGCAGCGACAAGCTTCGATCCGCTGCTCAGGGCAAGCAGCCCGGAACGTATTCCCGGGGAGGTGACCGCCCGGATTATTCAGGCGGCCGGCAGCAGGGACTACGCTGCGGTTCTGCAGGATCACCTGCGGGATCACCGTGCGCTTTTTGACAGAGTGAAGCTGCATCTCGGGCCAGGCAAGGCTCCTGCCGATCTGCCGACCGACCAGCGGATCGCCGAATACGGAAGCAGTGATCCGGGGCTGGTGGAGCTGCTGTTTCATTACGGCAGATATCTGCTGATCGCCAGCTCCCGGCCGGGAACCCAGCCTGCGAACCTGCAGGGGATCTGGAACCAGGAGACCCGTGCTCCGTGGAGCTCCAACTATACGCTGAACATCAATGCCGAAATGAATTACTGGCCGGCGGAGGTGTGCAATCTGGCCGAGCTGCATGAGCCGTTCATTGATTATATCGGCAGTCTGGCGGTCAATGGCCGGAAGACTGCCGAGGTAAACTATGGCGCCAGAGGCTGGGTTGCCCATCACAATTCCGACCTGTGGGCCCAGACAGGCCCGGCAGGCGCTTACGGTGACGGTGATCCGGTGTGGACGCTCTGGCCCATGGGCGCGGTGTGGCTGACCCAGCATTTGTGGGAGCATTATCTTTTCAGCGGAGATATGGATTATCTGCGTGAGACCGCGTATCCGGTGATGAAGGATGCGGCGCTGTTCTGCCTGGACTGGCTGATTGAGAATGAGGATGGAGAGCTGATTACGTCACCTTCCACCTCTCCGGAGCATAAGTTTGAAGCCGGAGGCGGACTGCATGCTGTCAGTGAAGCAGCAACGATGGATCTGTCGCTGATCGCCGAATTGTTCAGCAACTGTATGGAGTCAGCGGAATTGCTGCAGATGGATGAAGAGTTCGCTGGTACCCTGGCGCGTGCGAAGGCGCGCATGCTGCCTCTGCGCGTTGACCAGCAGGGCAGGCTGCAGGAATGGTCTGAGGATTATCCGGAGGAGGACGTCCATCACCGTCACGTCTCCCATCTGGTTGGTGTATATCCGGGCCGGCTGATCTCGGAGCAGTCAGCGCCTGAGCTGTTCCGGGCAGCCAGAACCGCGCTGGAGATCCGGGGAGACGGCGGAACAGGCTGGAGCCTGGGCTGGAAAATCAGCCTGTGGGCCCGCTTCAGGGACGGCAACCGGGCAGAGCGGCTGATTTCCAACCTGCTCACCCTTGTCAGGGAAAATGAGACAGAGCGTAACCGGGCTGCAGAGGGCGGCGTATACGCGAATCTGTTCGATGCCCATCCGCCGTTTCAGATTGACGGCAACTTTGCCGCCACTTCGGGCATTGCCGAGATGCTGCTGCAGTCCCATCAGGGATTCCTTGCGCTGCTGCCGGCGCTGCCGGACTCCTGGCCGGACGGATATGTGAAAGGACTGCGCGCCAGAGGCGGCTATGAAGTAGAGCTGGACTGGAGCAATGGAAGCTTGTCCGGGGCGGTTATTACGGCCTCCCATACACAAACCTGCCGGGTACTGGCCGGTCAACTGATTCAGATTAGCGAAGCCGGAACCAGAGTAGAGAATGTTACGGTAACGGATGGGATTGCCGAGTTTCCGGTTGAAGCCGGCAAGCGGTATACGCTCACCGTACAGAAATAGCCTGTTCAGCCCAAAAAACCTCATTGCTGAGGTTTTTTGCGTTTACCTGCAACAGCTCCCGGCTGAAGGTCAGCCGGTAAGCTGAGGGCGAGAACCCGGTGGATGCCTTGAATATTCTCGATAAATAGGAGATGTCGGGTATGCCGACCTTGTCACCGATTTCCGACAGCAGAAGATTAGTGGTTGCAAGCAGCAGCTTGGCTTCCTCGAGTCTTTTTTTATTAATGTATTGAATCGGGGAGGTCCCGAACTGCCGTTTAAACACACGGATAAAATAATTGGGCTGCAGGTGCGCCAGCTCAGCCAGCTCTTCAATGGTCAGATTCCGGTGATAGCAGCGCTGAATATGCGAGATGACCTGCTGAAGCGGCTCAGATACCGCTGCCGGCCTGAGGCCTTGCGGGGTTACGGCACTGTGTTCCAGATAGTGGGCTATAAGCTTGAGCATGGCGGATTTGACGAGCAGCGGACCAGTGATGGCAGGATCTTTATGGTGCTTCAGCAGCTCACGGAAAAGCTCAATCGGCCCGCTGTCCTGCTCCGTGTCGATCCAGAGCGGCGTCTGCAGCAGATCAAACAGATTGCGTTCCCCGATCCGCGCGGTAAAATGACACCAGTACTTTGTGTACCTGGGGCCGGAGGTATAAGAAAAGGACTGCTTGATGCCCTGCGGCATCAGGAACCATTCCCCGGGCTGCGGACTGAACTCGGCATCGCCGATTTTCAGCCAGCCCTCCCCTTCACATATCAGGTAAAACTTGTTGTAGTCGGGTGTGTAATCCAGCTCCCGCCAGTCGGTCCACACCTGATTGTATCCTGCAGCCGTTACGCGTACCTCAAGATTCTCCATATACATCCGGGTTAATTGCTGATTGTTCACATTCATACTCTCCGATCCGTAAGCAGTGGACATCAAGAATTCTCTTAGATGATTTTAGCATGCAATGCCGGAATCCGGCCAATATCTGACGGTTATCCCGGGGCTCTGAAACTTTCCGTAATCCAATATTTACAAAGTGCACGGGTCAGCGTACAGTTCAAATAGGGAATATTTATTTGGGCTAAGTGCTTAGGGTGATCCTTGAATATATATATAGCTGCTAAGGTAAAGGGAGGACAGTAATGGCATACAGTGAAGTTGAGTTGCGCACATCATTAACGTTATCGGTTCCGGTTATTCTGGACAGTCATTATCAGTCCTTAATGAGGAAGGAAAACGGTCTTGCCGGGTTTATAGAATCACATAAGGAACTGCTGGATTCCAGCTTCACTGCGATTTTATTACATATGATAGAAGCCCTGTACATGAACGCTGCCGATTATGGGCGGTTTCTGGATAATTCGCACAGGGAGGGTGTCCAGCAAGGGATATTCCTCGCAGACATCTTCGGCGAACACTTTGATATTATGATGGAGATGAGCAAGGATCTGAACCTGACAGCCCAGAACATCATGTTCGGAATTATTGAGGAGAAGGTGGATGACTCCGTGAACCGGCTGTTTTTTAACGGCCGTCTGATGGAATGCAACTGGGTCCGGTTTACCGGTTTTGCCAGGGGCTATCTGTCTAATAGAAATGAGGAAATTGACAGCCTGCATGAGCAAAAAATAGCAGTAATGGGGCAGATGGCTGCAGGAATGGCACATGAAATCCGCAATCCGCTGGCTTCTATCAAGGGCTTCGCCCAACTGATCAATAACCGGCTGAATGAACCCGAGATCAAGGCGGCAGAATTGCGAAGCTATCTGGATATCACGATTAAGGAGATTGATAACCTGAACAGACTGGTCACGGATTTTCTAGTGCTCTCCCGGAAGGGGGACAGCCTGCAAAGAGATGGTGAAATTTTCAATGTAATTGAAGTTATACACCGGGTTGTAAATATCGTGAATCAGCTCATCCTCAGCGATAATATTGTTCTTAATGTGGATTATTCTGCAGAACAGGTGTGGACGCTGGGAAGCGCCTCGCAGCTGGAGCAGGTCTTCCTGAATATTTTGAAGAACAGCATCGACGCCTTCACAGCCTTCAGCGGCAGAATTGATGTTACTATTACGACGCAGGATGAGACAGACGAAATCATCCTGGTTTTTACCGATAACGGAGCAGGTATTCCGAAGGATAAGCTAAACCGGATTTTTGACCCGTTTTTTACCACGAAGCAAAAAGGAACCGGTATCGGGTTGTCCATCTGCAAACAATTAATCGAAATGTACGGCGGACAGATCCAGGTGAATTCGGAAATAATGGTGGGAACGAGTGTGAAGGTCAGCCTGCCGTGGGTCAGCGATTATGCTGCTTGTATGGAGGGAAATGTATCATAAGCTATGTGAGTATAAGAATGCAGAAAGGACCTGCAGGGAGGCGGGTCTTTTTGTTATATATGAAGCAGATATGAAGCGGCCGGGCGGAACTGTTTTGTATTGAGGTTGCGAGTGTGATTAATATATTTATTAATTAAAAACCGTAACCTGATTCATTGAAATGATATTAAGTCATCTGCTTCAATAATAATGGATTGACTCCTTCCAGTTCATCTGTCTATAATACTTTTATAATTATAAATGTATTAATAAATATATTAACTAAATAAGTTTATGCAGAGAGGACCCAAACTAATGGATAAACAGACCAAGCTGAAGGTGTATGCGCAACAAACGGGAGCCCCGCTGGGCGATTTGTTCGGCATTTTCTTTGAAGATCTCAACCATGCAGCCGACGGGGGATTGTATGCGGAGCTGGTCCAGAACCGCTCGTTTGAATTCGATCCAATTGATCATCCCACCTACCACGCTTTGACAGCCTGGGAAAAGGCAGAGCGCGGAGGCGGGCGTGCGGAGCTGAGCATTGCGAGTGAATCCCCATTCCATCCCAAAAACCCGCACTATGCGGTGATTGAAATCACTGAGCCTGGAGACGGTGTGGGCCTGTCCAATGCCGGCTTCAATACAGGTATTCCGGTAAAGGAAGGCGAGCATTACCTGTTCTCGCTCTATGCACGGCGCAGTGACAGCTTCAGCACCCCGTTGCGTGTCCTCATTGAAGACAGCAACGGGGCGGTATGTGCTTCAGCTGAGCTGACCGTAGAGTCGGATCAGTGGCAGAAATATGAAGCGGTTCTCACGGCTGGCTGCACCGACAATGCCTGCAGGCTGGTCATACTGACCGGCGGGCAGGGAAGACTCGAGGTTGATCTGGTATCGTTGTTCCCTCAGAAGACCTATCTCGGACGCCGTAACGGACTGCGTGAGGATATTGCCGTCCTGCTGGCTGACATGAAGCCGAAATTTATGCGTTTTCCCGGCGGCTGCCTTGTTCATGACGGGTCACTGAACCCGGATGACCGGAATTCGATGTACCGCTGGAAGAATACAATCGGGGAGCTTGCTGCACGCCCGGCGAGACGGAATAACTGGCAGTACAATCAGACGCTGGGTCTGGGCTACTACGAATACTTCCAGTTCTGCGAAGACATCGGGGCCAAGGCCATTCCTGTTCTGCCGGGCGGCTATGATCCCCACCACAAGCGGATCGTTCCCCTTGACGAGCTCGGACCATGGATTCAGGATGCACTGGACCTGATTGAATTCGCCACAGGCGACGCAACGACGGAGTGGGGCGGAATCCGCAGCTCACTCGGCCATCCTGAGCCCTTCGGGCTGGAATACATCGCGATCGGCAACGAGGAGGTCGGCGAGCCGTTCTTTGAGCGGTATCCGTATTTCCACAAGGCGATCAAGGAGCGGTATCCTCATATTCAGGTAATCAACAGCAGCGGTCCGTTTGCTGCCGGCGGCGAATATGAGCGGGGCTGGGCCTCGGCCAGAGAACACGGCTCGGATCTGGTTGACGAGCATTACTACCAGTCCCCGGAGTGGTTCCTGGCCAACATGGACCGGTACGACAGCTTCAAGGCGGATGAGCCTAAGGTATTCCTTGGTGAATATGCTTCCTGGGGCAATACCTACTATAACGCCCTGGTGGAAGCCGCATTCATGACCCGGCTGGAGAGCAATGCCCATGCCGTCGGCCTGGCCTGCTACGCGCCGATGCTGTGCAATGTCGACTATGTTAACTGGAAGCCGGATATGATCTGGTTCAATAACCATGAGGTGTTCGGTACGCCGAATTATTATGTACAGAAGCTGTTTATGAACCATCAGGGGGACCGGCTGCTGAGAATTGCTGCCGAGAATCTTCCGGAGAAGCCGGAGCCTGTTCAGGAGCCGGTGAAGGGCAGCATTGTCCTGGCTGCAGAGAAATCTGCCGTTACGTACAGCAACATTACGCTGATCAACAATCTTACAGGTGAACAGAAGATGATCGAAGCGCCTGTCGAGCTTAATGATACGGAAGGCACTGCGAGCAAAGAGGAAGAACAGCGTTCATTCCTGCTGGGGGAAACGGACTGGAGTGATTATACGCTCAGATTGACTGCCCGCAAAACAGGCGGCGTCCGCGCCTTCCTGATCTTCTTCGGCATGCAGGATTGCAAGAACCGGCTGAACTGGGAGCTTGGCGGCTGGCAGAACCAGGACAGCACGCTGAGTGCGGTAACTGACGGCCGGGGCTCCTGCATGACTCAAAGCCTGTTCACTGTGGAGAATGATACCGATTATGAGCTGGAGCTGCATGTCAGCGGCCGCGTGATTACGGCTTCAATAAACGGGGCTGTTATCAACTCGGCAGAAGACCGTGTGCCGGACATTCAGCCGCTGTATTATACGGCAAGTGTGGAGGAGGCAACCGGCGATGTGATCGTCAAGGCGGTCAACGTGCTGGACACTCCGCTTCCAGTTACAGTCGAACTGCAGGAATTGGCCGCAGCTACTTACCAGGCTGAGGTCCATGAGCTGTCGGGAGTGGAGCTGGATGCAGAGAACAGCTTTGCCGAGCCGCTGAAGGTCAGCCCGTCCAGCCGGACGATCGCCTTTGAAGCAAGCAGCTTTGATTATGAGTTCCCGGCACATTCGGTTACTGTATTCAGAGTACAGAAGGCTTAAGCAAAACGGAAGGCCCGCTTTTAGCTATTACACTATCTATTAATCCCGCAGGGAGGGTTCATCTTGTCCGAAAAACCAACTTATTCCGGTTATCTGTTAGTCCATTTTATCGGGGAGCAGCCTGATGGTGAACAGGTCTATTTCTCTTACAGCGAGAACGGCCTGCATTGGAAGGATCTGAATGGAGGCCTGCCGGTTCTGCGGTCAGAGCTGGGGGAAAAGGGGGCCAGAGATCCCTTTATTGTCCGTTCGCCTAAGGAAGGGAAATTCTATCTGATCGCCACCGATCTGCGCATTGCCAGCGGCAAGGGCTGGGGTGCGGCCGTTGAGGAAGGAAGCCGTGATATTATCGTCTGGGAATCCGCCGATCTGGTGAACTGGTCAGAGCCTTGGCCGGTTACTGTCGGGGTAGAAGGAGCCGGCTGTGTATGGGCTCCTGAAGCCATATATGACGAGGCTGCGGACGAATTCCTGGTATTTTGGGCTTCCGCTACACAGGAGCCGCAGGAAATCGCCCGGAAGCACAAAATCTACAGCTCGCGCACGAAGGACTTCCGTACCTTCACGCCGGCTGAGAAATATATCGAGCGCGACAACCATATTATTGATACTACAATTATTGAGGCAGGCGGCAAGTATTACCGCTATTCCAAGGATGAGACAACAAAGAATATCCGGGTAGAGGAAGGCGCGTCGCTGGACAAGGATGCCTTCAGCTATGTAGACGCTCCTGTTCTCGAAGCCATCATGGGTGTGGAAGGCCCGGAAATCTTCAAGCTGAACGGGCGTGAGGAATGGTGCCTGATCGTGGACCGCTATGCGGAGGGTAAGGGCTATCTGCCGCTCCTAACTTCTGACCCCGGCAGCGGCGAGTTCCGGGTGCTGGAAGACAGCGAGTTTGACCTGGGCAGAAACAAAAAGCGCCATGGCGGCGTGCTGCCAATCACCTTTGAAGAGTCCAGCCTGCTGCTGCAGGCCTTCGGGGACGGCCACCAGGTACTGCCGGGCCAATTCGCTGATCCGGATCTGGCCAAGTTCGGTGACCGTTACTATCTGTACCCGACAACAGACGGCTTTACCGGCTGGTCGGGAACGCAGTTCCATGTCTTCTCTTCGGATGATCTGAAGCTGTGGAAGGACGAAGGCGTCATTCTGGATCTGGCAACCGATGATGTGCCGTGGGCAGTCAGCAGCGCCTGGGCTCCGTGTATCGCCAGCAAGGAAGGCCGCTACTTCTATTATTTCTGCGGCAAAAAACCGGACGGTGAGAGTGCGATCGGCGTAGCGGTTGCCGATGCTCCTGCCGGACCGTTCACTGCACAGCCGGAGCCGCTCATTACCATGGAGCAGCTGAAGCGGCTGGGAATCGTCATGGGACAGGCGATTGACCCGTCCATTTATGCCGAGGATGACGGCAAGGTATATCTGCTGTTCGGAAACAGTCACGCTGCGGTTGTTGAGCTGGGCGCAGATATGATTTCGGTGGTTGAAGACACCATGCGGAATCTGGAAGGACTGTATGACTTCCGGGAAGCAGTCACCGTGCTCAAACGGGACGGGCTGTATCATTTCACCTGGTCCTGTGACGACACAGGCAGCGAAGATTATCATGTGAACTATGGAACAGCGGAGCAGCTGTACGGGCCGGTATCTTATCAGTATACGGTTCTCAGCAAAAACAAAGACAAGGATATGCTCGGCACCGCCCACCACTCTATCCTGCAAGACCCGGATACCGGGAAGTACTGGATTGCCTACCACCGGTTCGTTACACCGCTGACCCGGTTCAACGATTACAAGGGAATACACCGCGAAACCTGCATAGATCCGTTAAGCTTCGGCGAGAACGGGCTGATGCAGCCGGTGAACCTGTAGAAGCTTCAGATAATCAGGAGGTTGAATAGAGATGAAAGAAATCATTACCAATCCATTAGTCCTGCAGCGGGCGGATCCCTGCATCTACCGGCACAGTGACGGCTACTATTATTTCACCGCTTCAGTTCCCGAGTACGACCGGATTGAGCTGCGCAGAGCGCGGACCCTCGGGGAGCTTGCCGGCAGCGAGCCGGTAGTCATTTGGAGCAAGCATGTCACCGGCATTATGAGCGGTTATGTATGGGCGCCTGAGATTCATTTTATCGGCGGCAAATGGTATGTGTACTTCTCCGCAGGCAGCGACGATGCGCCTTTTGCACAGCGTCTGTATGTACTGGAGAACGGATCGGACAATCCGCTTACAGGAAGCTGGGAAGAGAAGGGCCGGATTTATACCGCCTGGGATACCTTCTCGCTGGATGCAACAACCTTTGAGCATGCGGGAGTGCGGTATCTGGTGTGGGCCCAGGAGGACCCTTCGGTCCAGGGCAACTCCAGCCTGTTCATCTCGAAGATGGCTAACCCGTGGACGCTGGAAGGCGGACAGACGGTGCTTACCCGGCCGGAGTATGACTGGGAAGTAATCGGCTATCGGGTTAATGAAGGGGCAGCGGTCCTCAAAAAGAACGGTAAAATCTTTCTGACGTATTCTGCCAGCGCCACTAACCATAATTACTGCATGGGAATGCTCACGGCAGCAGCTGACAGTGATTTGCTGGATGCCGGCTCATGGACCAAATCCGCGGTTCCTGTCTTCACCTCAAGCGAGGAGACCGGCCAGTATGGACCCGGGCATAACAGCTTTACGGTATCGGCTGACGGATCGCAAGAGCTGATCGTCTATCATGCCAGAAACTATAAGGAGATTACAGGCGATCCCCTGTTTGATCCGAACCGTCATGCCCGTGTCCAGCCGGTAGGGTGGGATGAGCAGGGGCAGCCGGTATTCGGCCTGCCGGTACCGGACGGCAAAGAACTGCAGCTCTAAATAAACGAATGAACCGTATCATGCCGGGGGAACCCATCGGTGTGATACGGTTTATTTCGTTACAGTTCCGATTATCTATCAAATTTACGGGTATAGCTTGTCGGGGAGGGGGTTAATCCAGACTAATTGGAAATTCGGCATCTATTTTTACGCTAAACCCGGTTATCGGGAAACTAATTGGAAAAACGCCACCTAAATTCGCCCTAAATGCCCTTATTGCGATGAGTAGCCCGAAATAGATGTCTTTTTTCCACCTAATGGCCGCAAACTCCGATAAATACAAGAATTAAGTAGCCAAAATCCAACTATATAGATTAAAACAGGGATGCCCCTCAGCCGTTACGGCCGGGGGCATCCCTGTGTAAGCTTTTATAAGCGGATTATTGCAGATTGAGGATGTTGCTGATGATGACAGCAGCCTGAGCGCGGTTGGCGATGCCTTTTGGCGCAAAGGTGTCGGCGGTCATCCCTTTCACAATTCCTTCCTGGGTGAGCAGCGCTACAGCGTCTTTACCGTATGAAGCGATGCTTGCTTTGTCCTTGAAGCCTGCAAGGGCAGCATCGGCATTGCTTACCGATTTACCTTTGAACTTCGTCAGGGCATTGGCAGCAATGATAGCCATCTCTTCACGTGTGATGGAACGGTTAGGCTCGAATTTGCCGTTGCCTACACCGTTAACCAGACCGTTCTCTACACCGGCAGCAACATAGCTGTAAGCCCAGTTTGTAGCTGCCACATCAGTGAAGCTGGCCGATGCATTCTCCAGCGGGAGAGCGAAAGCACGGACGATCATGGTGATGAATTCGGCACGGGTAACTTCCTTGAGCGGTGCGAAGCTGCCGTTGCCTACGCCGTTAATAATGCCTTTGGCGCTTAATTCTGCAATTGCAGATGCGGCCCAGGTTACATTACCCAGATCTGTAAAGCTGCCTGCCGGAGCAGGTGTTGCTGTCGGCTGTGGTGTTGCCGTTGGAGCTGGTGTTGCAGTCGGTGCCGGAGTTGCAGCTGGAGCTGGTCCCCCCGTTACAGGCTCGGATTCCAGCACGCCAGGATCCATGCGTCAGCTTCTGTAGCTGCCGGAGACGATGCGTAGATTGCATTAGCCAGTAATCTGAACTGGTTCTGCGGGTGATACTTGTTAAGCAGATCGTTGGCGAACAGGGTTACATGCATGCTGTCCGTCTGGTAATCCAGAGCCAGCACCTGATCTTTGGCAGCATCATTGTTCGGCCACCAGCCGGCTTTGAAGAAGTCGTCGCCGGTTCCGTATTTCGCCAGGATTTCAGCGCCTTCCGGAACAGCTGTGATATAAGCTGCAGATACAGTGTACAGGTATTCACTTTCTTCATAAGGAGCAGTAATCAGGCTATCCTGTGAAATGGTTGCTTTGAACAAGCCCTCATGCGCGGCTGCTCTGTTCGATTGATTCACCGGATTGGCGAAATTCAGGCCCGGCAGGACGTTCAAAGCTTTAACGCTGCTCAGGATCGTACGGCCATAGCCAATAAACGGCTTGCCGCTGGTGATCAGGTTAGTACCAGAGTTAACCAGTACGTCCGCTGCAACTGTGTCGGTAGTCACCTTGAATCCAAGATCGGCCAGGATATAGGAAGGTGCTCCGGCAATGGCTACATTAGCCGGCTTCAGCAGCTTGCCTGTTTTGTCGCCTGTTGCATAGAACGGTACAATGTCCAGCAGGTATTTGGAAGCTACGGTCCGCAGATTGGATCTGGATACCAGGAAGCTGCCTTTTTCATAGCCGGCACCGCCGTTTTCGAGCAGTGTTACTGCTTTTTTGTTCGTGAGCAGCTCGTTAACCGCTTTGATTGCATCATTGTTGCTGTTGCGGATAACGTAATTTTGCGAGAACGGATACTGATCCAGGTTCGTTGCCGGAATTACGATACTGCTGACTTGCGAAGTTTTGCCGGTGAAGGCACCAACGCTGCGGCTGATGTAACGGTCAAATCCGCGCATATCTGCGAAGTTTTGTACAGTATCGGAATACATGGCGTCGAAGTCGGATACATCCAGTCCATCATACAGGACAAGGTTGGCATAACCCCGTTTAGCCTGATGCATGTTTACGACATAAGTTCCGGCAGGATAAGTCTTGCCGTCTACCGTTACCGCTGCAGTGGTCTGTTCCACTTTTACACCGTTACGGAGCAGGTATTGCACCATTTTGTACGTTTCCAGCGCGTTCTTCTGCAGATCCTTAGCTACAGGAAGCACATAATATTCAGGGAAGAAGTTCGTGTCTTCGGTTTCACGCTCACGGCCGATAGACTCGTAGTTGGCGTTAACCAGGTAAGGATCAACTTCTTTGTGGTCTTCATTGTTAATACCGCGTTTGAAGATTTCAAGCTGGTTCAGGAACAGCTCTTCTTTGTTGTCCTGTACATAGTTGGTGGCTGCCAGGGTTGCATAGTAGAAGGCATCCAGGGAATCCTCGTTCAGCTCAGGTACCTCGATTGTATGTCCAAGCGCACCCTGATGCATCGCATATACAGCAGTGTATGCCGGGGAAGCATCGTCCCAGCCGGTTGCATTGCCGTAAGGATCAGCATAGTTTGGATCATTTTTCAGCTTCTCAGCTTCCAGATATGGAATGTGGTATGCATCATACTTGGTGTTGGCGATACCGGCATTACCCATAGCGTTGGCCTGTTCAAGCATGCTGTCCATGACCAGATCGTATTCGATGTTCGGGTCATGCGGCGGCGTACAAGGCTCAATCAGGAAGCCGCTCACGAAGCCGTGCATATCCAGGAAGCTCAGCGGAGTCCATTTGGCAATCTGTGCAGTAACAGCCTGAGTTTCAGGTTGTGTCTGGTAAGAGTTGTCACGGTTCGGGTCAAGCAGGGTGGAAGTCGCACGTGTATTAAGCGCACGGCCGTCCGGATTCTCTACATAGTCCAGCAGGAAAATCACATTGTCCAGCGCCTTGTCAATATCGAGGGCTACCGGAACTACATTGCCATTGGCATCGGTTGTATCATAGTTGACGATCTTTTCGGTCATCAGAGTTTCCAGGAACTTGATGATAACGTCTACGCCGTTGGCTTCATCCGCGTGGATGTTGTTCAGCCAGATCGGCACTTTATAATCCTGAAGCTGGCCGTTCTTGATCATTTCCTGCAGCTTGGCAGGGTCGTTGTTCATCAGCGGCAGCGTTTCGTTCAGATATTGGTCTACGGACGCTTTGTCCTTGGCGACGATGGAGAAGTGGATTGCCCGTCCCTGTGTGGACGTTCCAATCTGCTGGTACTCCACATAACGGCCGTATTTGTTATTGCTGTCAGCGGTGATTCTATCAATCGCCGGCTTGATTTCATCATATGTATGATAGGTATCATACGGGTTCAGATCCACCTGCTGCTCTACCAGCACATCACCTGCAGGCGTTTTTGCAGTCAGGTTGTATACCCCGGCAAGCTTCACATATTCGGCCCGGATGCCGCTGACGGCCAGGTTCACACCGTATGGCATATCGAAGTATACCAGAGCGGTTACTGTAGAAGCTGCAGCAGGCTCATAGGATACTTTTACAAAAGGATCTCCCGTATAAGCTCTAACGTTCGAAGCGTTATTCCATTTCTTCCACTCAGTGAGCGGCTTCATCTCTTCCGCGGTTCTGCCGAATGTCCAGGTAAGCTGGTCTGCTGTAACGCCTTCAGGCAGGGTAAGTGTAACCGGCATGGTTCTGGCTTCGGTCATCGAGGCCTGGTAGACTTCTTCCGATACGGTGGCCGGAGGGGTCTGATAGACTTCTTCAGATACCGTTGTGGATTGAACCTGAGTCTGTACCTGAGGCTGGACCTCGGTAACGGCAGCTCCGGCATAGGCTGACGGAATAATTCCGGATAGGGTCAGAGTTAACGCGATTAATAAGGATAAAAATTTCTTAGTCATCATATACCTCCCAGTGTCTTGTTTGATAGATCGCTGCCCGGACGGCAGCAGATTCCGCTTATGCAGATTTATGCATCCCTCCTGTAGATTCGTACGGCAAATCTCCCATGAATATGTAATATTCACATTGCGTGTGACGAATTAATATGCATAAAATACATTTAATATACATATAGAAAACTATAATATAGTATTTTAATTAAAATCGGAAGCTTTTTCATAGATTTAAGCTAAAAAATTATATTTTCAAAATGACAACGCTTAAAAATTATATTGCTGCAAATGAAAATACATAAAAAAACCGGCAGCTGCTGCGGCTTGTGTTTCCGAAGATTTTTGTGTGCAGAAGCGTGCAAATGAGCGCATCCGTTACCCTGCAGCAATCCTTCCAATGACCCAAGAAAAAAAACGTGTATCGTAGTCCTAAATGCACTTCCGGGGGCCCGACTGTTCAACAGCTCATACTTAGGATTCATTTTCCGGAAACAACGCTAATAAATGCTTTGAACCTGCCCGAACAGGGCTTAGAATACTATCTATCAGATGGATGATCATCGCGATCCGGCACGTCTGTGCAATTAAGGGAAGGAAGGCGGGGGTGAGTCCATAAATGTCGCTGGAGGCATATGATATTTTTATCGGAAAAAAGCTGGGCAGCAATATCTACAGCACGGACGGAATCCTGTTAATTTCGAAGGATACCGTTCTGCATCAGAATCACATCGACAAGCTGGCGAATTTCAAAATCAAGCTCAGAATTGTGGAGGAGGCTGTCGAAGAGACCGGGGGTGAGGAGCAGAAGCACCCTGAAGCAGCGGATGCTGCAGCAGAAGCCAGGCTTCGCCCTTCAAGCATTGAATCACGCAGACTGGCCAAGCGCACGGAGAAGCATCTGCAGGAAATAGACCGGCTCGTACGGGCCAACGGGATTGTTCCGATTGACGATGTAGAGGAGAAGATTCTTCCTTTCATTAAAGATACTGCGAAGCGGTTCAATCTGTTCCAGGTGTTCTCGGAGCTTAAGGAGCAGGAGGATTACCGCTACAAGCAGAGCATAGGGGTTGCGGTTATTGCTACATCCCTTGGCCGGCGGCTTGGACTGGATGACGAGGAAATGGAGCTGCTGGCAACCGCCGCCTGTGTCTATGATATCGGTCTAGTCAGACTGCCGTCCTCGCTGATCGCCAAACCTGGCAGGCTGGACAAGCATGAGTACGAGATCATGAAGCAGCATACGGTTCTCGGGTATGAGCTGCTGTCCAATTCGGGTGTTGATCCCCGTATTGCCCTGGTCGCCCTGCAGCATCATGAGCGAGAAGACGGCAGCGGCTATCCCCACGGGATTAAAGGGGACCAGATCGACCGGCTGAGCAAAATTGTTACCCTGGCAGACATCTACATGGCCATGATTTCCGACCGGCCGCACAGGCCTGCGGTTTCATTTTTTGAAGTCATCAACAATATTCATGAAGGTATCATACATAATCGCTTTGACTCTTATATAGGCATGACGTTTCTCGATTCGCTGCTGGCCAGCCAGGTTGGCTGCGAGGTCCATCTGTCGGATGGGCGGACGGGCACCATTGTGCTGACTAATTCGAACTATCCGACACGCCCGCTCATTGCCCTGGCGCAAAATGAGTTCATAGATTTGAGTAAAACGAGCCTCGTGCATATCAGGGATGTTATCGGCTGACGTGGGAGTTACAACTTTATAGGGTAAAAGGGAGCAGCTTTTCTAAGGAGAAGCTGCTCTTTTTGCATTTGTCCGTCAGGAGCTGTGCAGCTTCCGGTAGTCCCGCGGCGGGACCCCGGATATGCTCTTGAACACCTTGCCGAAATGGGTAAGGCTGTCGAACCCGCAGTGCTCCGCGATCAGGGTGACACTCCAGCCGGTCTCCCGCAGCAGCCGCTCGGCTTCCCGGACACGGATCAGATTGACGTATTCTGTATATCCGAAGCCGGTGACTTTTTTGAAGCTGCGGCTCAGGTGGCTTTTGCTGATATAAAAGGCTTCCGCTATATCGTCCAGCTGCAGAGATTCCCCGTAATGCTGATTGATATGCCGGACGATCTCGGTCACCTTGCGCTGGGAGGGGGAGGCCGGATGATCCGGCTGGATGCCGCGCTTCTGGACGGTACGGGCAATGTAGATCAGGAGCTCGGCCGTCACACTCTGCAGCTGGAGCGCATGGCCTGGAGCCTGCTCCTTCATTTCATCCATTATGGCATACAGCAGCTGCTCTACCTGCATTTGCTCCTGCAGATTCAGCCGGATTACCGGAGTGTTCCGGGTAAACGGGGCAAGCAGCAGCTCCTGCTCGTCCGGCCGCAGCGTATCGAAAAAGCCGGGTGAATAATAGACGACAATCCGTTCATGGTTCGGCCTGCCTGACTCGGAGGTTTTGTGCAGGGCGTTGGAATCGACCATTACAAGGTCGCCGGGCCGGATATGGTAGGCGGTGTCTTTGACGAAATAATTCCGTTCACCCTGGAACAGATAGAAGACCTCATATTGAAAGTGGTAGTGATTGTTATTCATTGAATAAGGGCCGGTGCGCCGGTCGAATTCCAGTTTAAAGAGGTCGTGGTCAGTACCGAAACGCATGATATCGGGATAGATCGGGGCAGACATGCGGAACTCCTTTCCTCAGGCAAAATGATTTTTTAATTATAGCAAAATAAATGGAATAAAGAAGTTTTATGTGCTTAAATGCGGAGTAATCCCATTTTTATTGTGTTAGTCTGATTACGATTCTTAAGCATTCCATGCGGGAGGACGATATGGGGACTGATGTGATTATACAAAGGGATGAGCTAGTGCAGGGCCTGGATAAGCTCTGGAACAAGCTGCACGGCCGGGAGGAACATGACAATCTGGATGTGTGGGAATGGGTGCAGGGGGTAGCGCTGTACGGAGTCATCAAGGCTTATGAGGAGACAGGGCAGGAGCGGTATTTCAGCTTTTTGCAAAAGTGGTGTGAGGACAACGGCGGAAACTGAGGCACGGCTCAGTGAACTGGGTTGCGCCTGCGGGTGCACTGCTTAGTGTATACAGGGAGACGGGGAATGCGCGTTATCTGGAAAGCTGCCGGGAGGTGGCAGACTGGTGCGTGAACGGGGCACTGCGGACGTCGAACGGCGGCTTCGCGCATGTATGGGGCCCGGGAGCGGGTGGCTTGGAGGATTACAAAAACCAGCTGTGGATTGACACGCTGTTTATGGCGGGTCTGTTTATGCTGCGGTTTGGCACCGCTGAAGACAATGAGGCTTGTATTACGGAGGCCCTGCGCCAGTTCGATATTCATGCCGGCTGCCAGTTTGACCATGAGAGCGGCCTGTATTCCCACGGCTACCACTGTTTGCAGGAAATCAGGCTTGGCGAGCATTGGGGACGCGGCAACGGCTGGGCAGCTGTAAGTGTGGTGGAACTGCTGGATCTGCTGCAGGGACAGCCGTATGACACTGCACGGTTCGGGAAACTGTTCAAGCGGCATATGGAAAAAGCGTATGAACTGCGCATGGAAGACGGCATGCTGCGGACGCTGCTGGATGTGGAGAAAGCTTATATGGAGACAAGCGCCTCCGCGTTGTTCGCCTATGCCGCACTCAAAGGCTTCCGGCTCGGCCTGCTGGATGAACGCTTCAGAGACTGGGGCAAGCAGGTTACGGGAAATATTCTGGCTGAGCATCTGGCGGAGGACGGGACGGTGCTGCATGCCTCCGGCGGCACAGACTGCCAGGATAAGGCGGGTTATCTGTTGGTGCCTTACGCTCCCAGACCGTACAATACCGGAATTGCGCTGATGCTCTTCAGCGAAGCACTGGTTCATCACTGTTAATGGAATAACATTATCTGGAGGTGTAAAAATCATGTCTATACTGCGTTTAAACTGGCTGACAGCACAACGGGCCGGGCGTACCCCGGTAAGCTTCGGTACGCCGTGGAGCCAGGGGGCGCTGCAGCCCGGAGAACCTGTGTCGCTGCAGGACGAGGCCGGGAATGGAGTCCCCGTTCAGACGAAGATTAACGCTTACTGGCCGGACGGCTCAGTGAAGTGGCTGCTGCACAGCGGAGTGCTGGATACTAGGGCAGCTTATGTTATGCGTAAAGGGGAAGGAGCTGCTTCTGGAGCCCGCATTACCGCAGCCCAGGCGGCAGACGGCTCTGTCCAGATCGAAAGCGGGCTGCTCACCTGTACGCTCCGCACGGGCGGCCAGCTGATTTCTTCCCTGCTGCGCAGGCAGAGCGGCCAGCAGCCCGTTTCCGCACAGTTAACTGCACTGATTGAGAACCGGGTGGAGCAGGAAGGTCTTGAGACCGTTTCCATCCACAAGCTGATCGGGTATACAAACGCTATAACACTAGAGGAAGCAGGCCCGCTGCGGGCTGTCGTCAAGCTGGAAGGCGGCCACCGTTATATGAACAGCAGTGAGCGGCGTTTTCCGTTCGTCATCCGGCTCTATTTCTATGCGGAAAGTGACGAGATCCGGATGGTGCATAGCTTTGTGTTCGATGCCGATGAGAACCGCGATTATTTGAAGGGGTTGGCCGTGCATTTTAACATGCAGGCTGCGGGGGAGCTGTGGAACCGCCATGCCGGATTTACCGGCGATACGGGTATGTTCTACGAAGCTGTGCAGCCGCTTTATACCTATAATGGCATCCATCCGCTGTATGAGCGGCAGCAGACGGAAGGCCAGTTTGTCCACATCGACCCGGATGCCGAACCGGAGCTGCTGGAAAATGTGCGGGATAACGCGGCCTGGAGCAACTTCCGGCTGCAGCAGGATTCCTGCGACCACTACAGCATTGTCAAAAGCACCGCCCGCCGCTGCGCCTGCATCCCGGCGGCGCAGGGGAACCGTGCCGGCGGCGCCGTCTTTTTCGGGAGTGAGAGCGGAATCCTGGCGGCAGCGGTCAAGGATTTCTGGCAGAAAAGCCCGATGGCACTGGAAATTACCGGCGCCAGGGAAGACAAACCCTGCCTGAGCGTCTGGCTCTATAGCAGGTACGCTGAAGCCTATGATTTCCGGGCGTATGATACGGAATCGCATGCCTTCTCCTACGGGGATATGAATAACCATCCGCAGGGGATTGCTAACACCAACGAGATTACGCTCAAGCTGTTCGACCGTATGCCGGGCAAGCAGGCGGTGCTGGATTTTGCCGCGGATGTGCAGAGTGATGCGCTGCTGGTTGCCGCCCCGGAAGTATACGCGGACACCAGGGTGTTCGGTACCTACTGGCATCCGCCGGGGCAGGAGCAGTACCGGACGGCTGCGCATGAGCGGGCGCTGCTTGGCTTTATGGATTTTTACATTAAAGAGGTAGAGCAGCGGAGATGGTACGGCTTCTGGGACTACGGGGATGTGATGCATACCTATGACCCTGTGCGTCACAACTGGCGTTATGATGTCGGCGGCTTTGCCTGGCAAAATACAGAGCTGTGCAACACTTACGTGAACTGGCTGCTGTTCCTGCGCACCGGGGATTATGATATCTTCCGGTTCGCCCGGGCGATGACGCGGCATACGAGCGAGGTGGATATGTACCATCTCGGTGAATATGCGATGCTGGGCAGCCGCCACAATGTGCGTCACTGGGGCTGCAAATGGAAGGAGCCGCGGATTTCCATGGCCGGTCATCACCGGTTCTTCTATTATCTGACGGGGGATGAGCGGATCGGCGATATTATGGATTTTGTAAAAGACGCCGACTATGCCCCGCGGATTGGTCAGAGCGCGGACGCAGACGGGTGCTATCAGGTGCGGACCGGTCCGGACTGGTCCTCGTATGTCTCCAACTGGATGACCCGGTGGGAGAGATTCCAGGATACAAAGTACAGGGACAAGATCCTGACCGGCCTTGATTCGATCAAACAGGCGCCTAACCGGCTGGCCTCCGGCTCCCATTTCCGGTATAACCCGGATACCGGAGAGATGGGATATTTAAGCGAGGGCAATTACCAGTATCATATGGTCATCTGCTTCGGCGGGCCGGAAATCTGGTTTGAGCTGGCGGAGCTGACTGGCGATGAAGAGCTGAGGGATATGCTGGCCCAGTTCGGAGACTATTTCGCCATGACACCGGAAGAGCGGAAGCTTGCGTCCGGCGGCTTGTTTAATGAGAGTAACGACAAGGCCTGGGATGGCCTGCGGTTCGGTATCCGCATGCCGGCTTATACGGGTTACCGCTTAGGGAAGCCTGAACGGATGCAGCAGGCGCTGGACATGCTGAGCGCAGCAGCGGACCACAGCTCCAATACTCCCGGCCAGATAGATCCGGACGGCAATCCGGTGTATGTAAATGTGGCAGAAGCGGAATACATCCGCCCGGTCCGTGAAGTTCCGTATGCCAACACCAATGGGATTTCGCAGTGGAGCCTGAATTATATGGAGACGGCCAGACTGCTGGAATTAATGAAGGAAAACGGGGGGAATGGCAATGCAAACAACAGACACTAACCTGTTAACACCTCTTAATCTTGTATCTCCGCCGGCCGCCCGGACGTCCGGAAGCATTGCGGTGGTCTGGGATAAACCGGAAGCATCCGGAGATGTCGGCTGTTACCGGGTATATGTGAATGATGTCATTCACGGCATATGCACGGCAGCGGACTATACTGTAACTGGGCTTGCGCCTGCACAGGAATATAAAGTGCATGTGTGTGCGGTAACTGCAGCCGGAAAAGTGTCACCTCCAAGTAATTTAATTATGGTTTCTACAAAGCTGGAAGGGGAGCTGTTCAATATTACCGGGTTTGGTGCGGTAGAGGGCGGTGAGGTGCTTAACACAGCAGCGATCCAGGCGGCAATTGATGCCTGCACCCCCGGCGGTACGGTATACGTGCCTGCAGGCACATTCTTAAGCGGCGCCATCTTCTTGAAGAGCAACATGACGCTGCTCATTGAGAAGGGCGGGGTGCTACTGGGTAGTCCGCAGCCGGCGGATTATCCGCTGATGACCTACCGCTGGGAGGGCCGGGAGCAGCTCTGCTATGCGAGCCTGGTAAATACGCAGGATTGCGCCGGCGGCGAGCGGCTTGAGCATATCACCATTGCCGGTGGAGGCACGATCGACGCGAACGGTACAGCCCTATTCAAGGCGGAAATGGCTGAGAAGAAGGGCTTCCGGGGCCGGGCGGTCTGCCTGCGGAGCGCGGATTATGTGTATCTGAAGGACATTACCGTCCGCCAGTCACCTGCGTGGTGCGTGCATCTGATCTACTGTAATAAGGTGACTGCAAACAACGTCAGCATATATACGAAGAATGATGAGCATGGGCGCAGATATGCAGATGTTTTTAACGGCGACGGGCTGAATCCCGACTCCTCCAGCGAAATTTATATTTTCAACTCCATGATCGCCAGCCAGGATGACTGCATTGCCATCAAGTCCGGCCGGGATGAGGAGGGCAGAGCCGTCGGGATTCCTTCCGAGAACATCCGGATCACGAACTGCCGGTTTAAAAGCGGGTTCGGCGTAGCCGTCGGCAGCGAAATGTCCGGCGGCGTCAGAAATGTCCGTGTCAGTGACTGTACTTTCGAGGACGTATACAGTATCGGAACGGTTAAGGCCCCCAGAGGCCGGGGAGCGGTTATCGAGAACATCGTGTATGAGGACTGCACACTGCGCAATTACAGCCTGGAGCATGAAGATTGCCAGTGGTTCAGAGGAGCGGTCAATATTGACCAATTCTACAGCCATAAGGAGTACGACCCTGACCGCGCGGAGGAAGTGACTGAAGGGACCGGAATCATCCGCAATATTACCTTCCGCAACATCGTGCTCGACACGCATGCCGGCAATGCCGTATTTATGGCCGGGCTGCCTGAACAGCCGCTGCAGAATATCGTATTGGAGAATGTATCGGCTATCGGGAAATACGGACTGAAAGCCTACAATATTGAAGGTTTGATCATGAACAATGTATCCGTGCTGTCACGGCTGGATGAGGCATATCAATTCCATAATACCAATTAGGTATGCATGCTTCCATGGGATTGACTTTATTCCGTTGATGAACCTGATTCTGTATTTACTGCTTTCCGAGAACGCTGCCCTGTCAAGGGCGGTGTTCTTTTCGCATGCCCTTTAACAGCGGAAAAAGCCCGCCGCATAAGGGATCGGAATGAGGATAATGCCGCAGAAATGAGTCTATTGTGCCCTTAAATGGCGGCCGGGTATAGTGTGGGTATTCAACCCGGGGCCATCAGCGGCTTACCGGGAAGAGCGCAGACAGATCTGTCAAGCCTATTTGTAAGGGAAGGGATGTACACATGGACCGGAGTTTTGCAGAACGCAGAACACAGGCAATACCGCGGCCCGTTAAGCAGAAGCGGATGGCCAGGGGCTTTTGGAAGGATTATCAGTTATACCTGCTGCTGTTTCTTCCGATCGCCTATTTCATTATTTTCAAGTACGTGCCGATGTACGGCGCAGCAATTGCCTTTCAGGACTACAGCATTTTTAAAGGGGTGGGCGGAAGCGAATGGATCGGTTTCGAGAACTTCAGGGAGCTGTTTGCCATGAGCCAGTTTTATACGGTAGTGCGCAACACGCTGCTGCTGAATCTGCTGGATCTGATCGTGTCGTTTCCGGCGCCGATTATTCTGGCCCTGCTGCTGCATGAGCTAAGTACGGTCTGGTTCAAGAAGCTGTCGCAGACGATTCTCTATCTGCCGCATTTTATCTCCTGGGTTATTATCGGGGGGCTGGTTTATCAGATTTTTTCGAACAACGGCGGTCTGGTGAATAATCTGATTACTTCACTTGGGTTCGAATCCGTACCTTTTCTGACGGAGAAAAATCACTGGCTGCTCGTCTACCTGGGAACCGGGGTGTGGCAGAGTGCCGGCTGGGGGACCATTATCTATCTTGCGGCGCTGACAGGAATTAATAAAGAGCTGTACGAAGCGGCGGAGGTGGACGGAGCCGGAAGATGGCGGAAAATGTGGAATATCACGCTGCCGGGCATCCGGCCAACCATTGTAGTCATGCTGATTATGGCGCTCGGCAAAATTATGACGATCGGGTTTGAACGGCCGTTTGTAATGGGCAATGCGCTCGTCATGGATTATGCGGAGGTTATCAGTACCTTTGTCTACAAGGTGGGGCTGCAGTCGGCGCAGTTCTCGCTGGCAACCGCGATGGGACTGTTCCAGGCACTGGTCGGGCTGGTCTTTGTTGTCGGGTCCAATGCGATTGCGAAGAGGATGGGGGAACAGGGACTATGGTAAGAAGCCTGGCAGTAAACAACAAAATTCAGCGGACGACCAAGGTGTCGGACGTACTCATCATGATCTTCATCGGACTGACCGTTCTGCTCAGCATCCTGCCGTTTCTGAATATCATTGCGGTATCTTTTAGCTCGAAGGAAGCGATTATTTCCGATAAAGTGACGATTTTTCCGGTCGGCTTCAATCTGGAATCCTACAAGCTGGTGTTTGAGGATGTGCGGATGCTGAAGTCGATGGGCATTACCATCTTTCTCACGCTGGTCTATACCCTGCTCAGTATGGTGATGAGTATTTGTGCGGCTTACCCGCTTACCAAGGAGCATCTGAAGGGCAGATCCTTTTTCTCGATGCTGATCATCTTCACCATGTTCTTCAGCGGCGGGATGATTCCTGAGTATCTGCTGGTGAAGCAGCTCGGCATGCTGGACAGTCTGACCTCGCTCATTGTTCCGGGCATGATCAGCGCCTTCAATCTGATTATTCTGCGTACCTTCTTTACCTCTATCCCCAAAAGCCTGGAGGAGTCCGCCTATCTGGACGGCAGCTCCCATATCGGCACCCTGCTGCGGATTGTGCTGCCGCTGTCATTGCCGGTCCTGGCGACGCTTAGCCTGTTCTATGCGGTATCGAGATGGAACACTTACATGGACGCGCTTTTCTACATTACCAATTCGGAGCTGTATCCGATACAGCTGAAGCTCTATCAGGTGGTTATGAACAGTATGGTTACGGACCTGACGGCGCAGGAAGGTGCTATTCAGACCGAGGTCGTAGCTGAAGGAATCAAGGCGGCCAGCATTATGTTCGCAACCGTGCCGATTCTGATCGTGTATCCGTGGCTGCAGCGGTACTTCGTATCCGGGACGATGATCGGAGCGGTCAAAGAGTAGGTTGATCATTCCGTGCTTGCGGAATTGAAAGACATATTGCACAATATCAAGACAAAGGGGAGTATATACGTGAAAACAAAGCAAAAGAAATGGTTCACGGCATCAGCGGCGGCTCTGGTTCTGGCAGGTGTCCTGTCAGGCTGCTCCGGCAATGCGAACAATAATGAGGGCGCTTCCTCCGCCGCTTCTTCACCGGCTTCAGGGGGAGAAGCCGGCAGCACCAAGTCCAAAGATCCCGTTACGCTGAGAGTCGAAGTATTTGACCGCGGTAATGCGCCAGCCGGTGCAGGTCCGGTTACCGACAACTACTGGACGCAGTGGATCCAGAAGAATTTCGGCGATCCGAACAACATCAAGATGGAATTTGTACCGGTTCCGCGCAATCAGGAGGTCGATAAGCTGAATGTACTGATGGCGACCGGTGATGCCCCGGACCTGGTCTTTACCTATGACATGAATACGATCTACAACTATGTCAAAGACGGCGGCTTAACAGAGGTCGGTGCCCTGATCGACGAATACGGCCCGAACCTTAAAACCTTCCTCGGTGACGATGTGCTGGCTTACGGCGTGTTCGACGGCAAGCAATATACGATTCCGGCCAAACGGCCGCTGCAGTATACCCAGTCCTCATACATCCGCAAGGATTGGCTGGATAAGCTGGGCTTGCCGGTTCCAGCGACTACCGAACAATTTTACGAAACTATGAAAGCGTTTAAAGAGCAGGATCCCGGACAGGTGGGCAGCAAGCTGATCGCCTACGATTTCAGTGCCATCGACGGGACTACCTATACCAGCCCGATGGTACTGGTCAACTCTTTTGTCAAAAAGCTGTCTGAAGAAGAAGAATACATGTACACTTCAACGAGCTACATCCCGGAAATCTCTAAGCCCGGCTACAAGGACGGCGTCCAGTTCCTGAACAAGATGAATGCGGAAGGCCTGATCAACCCGGACTTTGCGCTGGATAAAGACGGCAAGCAGTTCGAAAGCGATGTGGCCAACGGTTATGTCGGCGCCTTCACCGCACTGGCTGCGCATGCCAGCTTGATGGGGCCGGGCAAGGTGTTCGATACCCTGAAGCAGAATGTTCCCGGTGCGGAATATGTGGCTATGGACCCGTTCACGGACGAAGAAGGCAAAACGCCAAAATCGCTGTATGACCCGGTAGGTATGCATATTCTGATTCCGAAGACAAGCAAGCACGCGGCTGAAGCCGTGAAATATCTGGACTGGATGTCCCAGTCAGATGTGCTCTTTACGCTGCAGAATGGCAACGAAGGTGAGCATTATAATCTTGAGAACGGCTTCCCTGTAGCTATCACAACGGATGAAGCAAAAAAGACCTTCTATAATAACAGCGATATCGCCATTATCTCGAACGGCAAGGATTTCGGCTCGGAGGAGAAAAATATTGAAGCAGCCGCGCTCCAGACGCCGGACTATAAAGAGCTCTCCAAGCAGACGATTCTTAATGCGCTGAAGGACGGCTACACGCTGGTCCGGTTTGAACGGCCGATTGAATCCGAGATCAAATACGGGGATACCATCAAGGCTAAAGCAACAGAGGCGATTGTAAAATCAATCGTAGCCAAGCCGGAGAAGTTCAGTGAAACCTATGACGCTTATGTTAAGGAATTCCTCAAAATCGGCGGACAGCAGGTGCATGATGAACGCAAGGCGGCCTATGCCGAAATGAAAAAATAATACGGTTTCCGGCAGCAGCAGGCCCCATTTTGATTTAAGGGGGCTGCCTGCCGGTATTTTCACGTATAAAGGATGGGGAAGAAAGTGAAGGTAAGCAACAACTACATTATAAGAATGCTATTAACCTACCTGCCTATTCTGTTTATCACCGTGAGCATTCTGACTTTCATTTTCTTCTCGATCATGAATCAGTTCAATGTGAACAATGCGCTACAGGCCAACCGGCTGACGGCTAAATATGTGGTTAACATGACCGATACGACGCTCAAGGGCATTTCGTTCGAGGCCCAGCAGGCTATCGATACAGGCGGTACGCTGCAGCAGTTTCTGGATGCCCCATCCGACGGGGCGCTGGATTTCGATGCCTCGAATATTCTGAGCAGCATGATGGTCCGCTACGGCCTGATTGATTCGGTCTATCTGTACCGGGCGAGGGATGGATCCGTGCTTGACCAGAGCACAATCCGCCCTCTGGAGCAGTTTCCCGACCAGGCTTATGTCCGCACCGCGCTGGAGCAGGCCTACACCGGAGTCTGGTCTTCGCCGCGTATGAAAGAGAGTGCAGGCATCCGGGGAGCTGCGCAGGATAAGGTAACCTCTCTCGGCTTCAAAATCCCCCGTAATTCCGGCAGCCTCGGCTACCTGGTCATCAACGTCAAAACCTCATCGCTCCGCTCATACATCGGCCAGGCGGTTGACTATTCCATTACGGAGGCGGAGCTGTATGATGCGGCGGGCCGTGCCTTTTTCGGGGAAGAGGAGACGCTCCCAGGGAAGAACAGGCTGAGTGTGGATATTGAATCGGATTATACTGGCTGGACCTACCGGGTCGGCATCCGCGGCGGCCAGCTGCTGGATGCGCTGTTCCACGGGAGTACGGTTTGGGTGCTGCTTGGCTTGGGGGCAATCGCTTTTGCCATCGGCACGACTTTCTATGTAACCCGGAGGAATTACAGGCCGATTGAAATGATTCTGCACCGGATCGAGCGGTTTTCACAGGCGGTTAAAACATCTGATTCCAAGGGCGGCGCGAACGAGTTCGCCTTCATTGACCAGGCGATTGAACGGCTGATTACGAACAATATGGCTTTTCAGGAGCAGCAGCAGGAGCATCTGGTGATCCGCCGGCAGCAATTCCTGCAGACGCTGTTAAAAGGGGAGTACGAGGACGACCGGGAAGCCTGGGAGCAGGAGCGGCAGCATTTCGGCCTGACCGGAGGCCATTATATCGTCGGGCTGCTGGAGCTGGACCATTATGTAGACTTCTGCCTGAAATACAGTCAGAATGACCAGTCCCTGTTCAAATTTATTACGAGCAGTGTAGCGGCAGAGGTGTCAGGACAGAGCGGCCGGCGGATTGTTGTCGAATGGATTACCAAGAACCAGCTGGTCCTGCTGCTGGCTGAGGAGACAGGCGGTATGCTGGAACAGGCGATGCTGCAGATAGCGGAGCAGATCCGGGCCTGGGTGGAGAACCATCTGGATTTTACCGTCACGATCGGAATCGGTACGGCGGTGGATAATGAGCCTGAGATAGCCGTATCGTTCGAGGAAGCATCTGCCGCCGTCAGCCGTAAAGTGTCGCTTGGGCTGAACCGGGTCATCGACTCCGTTGAGGTCAAAGAGAACAAGGACGGCGAATGGTTTATGTACCTGGAAATGATCCGCTCGGTGGTCCGCCAGCTGCGGATGGCCGAATCCGGCTGGTTACATGAGCTGAACCGGCTGTTTGGTGAAATGGGCGTCAACCGTCTGCGTAAGGAGGATGTAGAGCGGCTGCTGCATTATTTCATTTTCCATCTGGAATATGAGCTGGAACGCACGCTGCCGGAAATCAGCGGAAGCTGGCAGGAGGAGGCCAAGCCGGGGCTGCTGGCTTCTGTGGAGCAATCCGATACGCTGGCCCAGCTGGAGCGGGATTTCGCAGACGTCATTACCCGGTTATCGGGCGTGATGGGGGAGCTGTCCCAGAACCGGCGGTACAACACGCAGATGAAGGAGATCCGCGATTATGTTGCTGCGCATTTTCTGGACCCCGATCTGTCGCTTACACTGCTTAGCGACAAGTTTCAGATCAGCCCCAAGTATTTGAGCCAGCTGTTCAAAGAGAGCATCGGCCAGAACTTCAGCGACTTCCTGATCGGCCTGCGGATTGAGCATGCCAAGCAGCTGCTGCGCGAAACGGAAGCCACTGTGCAGGACATTTCCCATCTGCTCGGCTATGCGGGTGCGACCTCCTTCATCCGCGTGTTCAAAAAAATCACCGGCATCTCGCCGGGCCAGTACCGGGAGCTTCAGGCAGGCACGGCAGCTTCCGGGGGAGATGTGGAGGAGTAGCGGCTGCTGCGGGAGAGGGTGAAGCAATGCGCTGTCCGGCTGAATGTGCCGGATGAATGAAGGGTGAAAGCCGAATGAAGGGCAAAAGCTGAATGAAGGGTGAAAGCCGAATGAAGGGCAAAAGCCGAATGAAGGGCAAAAGCTGAATGAAGGGCAAAAGTGCCTTTGAATTTGCCCTGCCCGGCTGAATCGGCCGAATGAAGGGCAAAAGTGCCTCTGATTTTGCCCGGCCCGACTAAATATGCCGGATGGAGGGCAAAAGTGCCTTTGATTCACTTCGCTAATTGTTACCCGAGGGGCGATTGTTAATTGCTGAGCGATGTGCGAAATAAGATAAGCGAAACTATTAAATTATGTAAGTTGGATTAGCAGTTGAGTAACAGTGAATTAGCCGTTGAGTAGCCGTTGATTAGCAGTAGAGTAGCAATAGATTAGCAGTTAATCAGCAGTTGAATCAGATTAAACTACTTTCTATTATAAGAAGCCCCGTCAGTCAGCACGCTGCTGAAGTCGGGGCTTCTCTAATAAGGCTAAAAAGTATATGTTTTTGGGATCCCCGCAAAGGACTGCAGTCAGCGTCCATGCTAAGGCGCCACTGTGGCGAGAGGGATTTTATGCCGTACATTGCATCGTTCTACTTATACTCGCATACGAAGTCAGTAAATTCAGCGGATGAGCCCCCGCCGCAGGCATACAGTCCGATCAACACGCCGGTAAAGCCGCCGGCCACCTCGGAGGAGAGGTATTTGGTATGCGCTGTTCCGAGCGGCAGCTCTGTGCCGTCCGCCTGCTGAAGGAAGAAGCTGTAGCGTTCAGATGCGGATTTGATAAGCAGCGTCGCTTCCTGCTGGTCATTCAGCGCAGCGGTATGCTCAACCGATTTGACATCCCCGATGTTCAGCCGCTCAATCACCCGGTAACCGTCCTGATCTTTTACAACCGCCAGATCATAGTGATGCAGCTCATCCATGTAGAGTGTGAGGCCTGCCTCGCCGTTGCCGGTGAGCTTCACCTTGCAGGAAATGACCGCATCGAAGTCTCTCTGCCGGATGCCGATAAAGGTCGGGGAAGCCGGCACATCGAGGGTAACCCCGGTTCCTGTCAAAACTGCTTTTTCAGTATCCAGCTTGTAATTCTCCGTTGCCGGATGACGCAGATAACACCAGTCGAGGTTCCAGTCCGTGTTGCCGAAGGTATAGCGTTTCTTGTCCTCCTGGACTGTGCTTTCCGGAAAACGGTCAGTCTCAAAGCTGCTCAGTGTAGTGCCGTTATGCCCTGCGGTGAACCAGCCATCCTCATCAAATGTTACAGGGGTGAGAAATACCTCGCGCCCCAGGTGGTGGAAGGTCAGCCAGCGTCCGGTCTGGCGGAAGCCCAGATGCAGCATCCACCAGTTACCTTTAGGGTCCTGGATCAGGTCGCCGTGCCCGACGCCCTGCAGCTCATAGCCGCCGAGATTGCGGTTGGTCAGCACCGGGTTGTGCGGGTAGGACTCGAACGGGCCGGACAGCTGCTCACTCCGGGCATAAATGACCATGTGGCCGTACTCGGTGCCGCCTTCAGCCGTCATAAGATAATACCGTCCGTTGATATGGTACATGTGCGGACTTTCCAGATAACGGCCGCCGGTACCCTGCCAGATCGTCCGGCTCGGGGAGAGCTTCTGTCCGGTAGTGATGTCAATCTCGCATTGGACAACTCCGCCAACACCGTTGTCGTCCTGGCCGTTGCTCATAAAGTAAGCCCGGCCGTCTTCAAAATACAGATCCGGATCGATCCCGCCCTGATCAACAAAGATCGGCTCCGACCATTCCCCGTAAATATCGTCAGTCCATACATAAAAGTTTTGGCGCAGTGAATCATTGGTTGTCGTCATATAGAACCGTCCGTCGTTGTAGCGGATCGTAGGGGCGAATACCCCGCCGGAGCTGCCTACTTCGCCCAGCTGCACCTGGCTGTTCCGGGTCAGGCAGTGGCCGATTTGCGTCCAGTTGATCAGATCCTTGCTCTCAAACAGCGGAACACCCGGGAAAAATTGAAAGGAGCTGCAGACGAGATAATATGTATCTCCTGCCCTGCAGACGCTGGGATCCGGATAAAAGCCTTTGATAACCGGATTGTTGTATATCATAATTTCCACCTCGTTTATGAATTCTTATATATATGAATCTAGGATAAGCGCTAACTAATGAAATTAAACAATATCACTAGTAAACTTGCAATGGATTGAGGTTGCTCAGAAATATTAAATCAATTAAATTAATATATATATGAATTCAGTTGCAGAGGATGGATAACACCAATGATCAGGGCAAATGGGGAACCGAAATATCTGCCGCTGTATGAAGCGCTGGCAAGCGAGGTGAGATGGCGGATTATGAGCCTGCTTGCCGGGCAGGAGATGAACATGAAGGAGATTGCTTCCAGGCTGGAGCTCAGCCCGTCGATTGTTACGATGCATATCCGCAAGCTGGAGCAGGCCGGGCTGCTGGGGAGCCGCAGAGTACGGCTGAACGGGGGAACACACAAGCTGTGTTTTCTCATGGAAAAGCACATCGAGGTTGAATTGCCGTCGGCATACCGTAATGCGAGAATCAGGGAGCAGAGTATTTCCGTCGGCCACTATACCTCCTTTGAGGTACATCCGACCTGCGGGCTGGGCACCCGTGAGATGGAGATCGGAGTGTGGGATGATCCACGTTACTTCTATGATCCCGAGCGGGTGAATGCGGCAATCCTGTGGTTCGGCAAAGGGTATGTGGAGTATAAAACGCCGAATTATCTGCTCCCCGGCCAGAAGGTCGAAGCGCTTGAAATTTCGGTGGAGCTGGCTTCGGAGGCACCCGGACTGAAGGATGACTGGCCGTCTGATATCAGCTTCACCTTCAACGGTATCCAGCTCGGCATCTGGACCAGCCCGGCCGACTTCGGCCGGGCCGCCCGCGGCAAATACACGCCATCCTGGTGGCACCGCAATGTGAACCAGTACGGGCTGCTCAAGACGATCCGCATCGATGCTTCAGGCACCTGGATCGACGGGGAGCAGATGTCGGCGGTGACCGTTCATGACGTCAGGCTGCAGGAGCCGTTCTGGACGCTGCGTTTTGCGGTTGAAGAACAGGCCGCCCATGTCGGCGGACTGACACTGTATGGAGCCGGGTTCGGCAATCACGACCAGGATATTGTAATCCGTGTGCAGCTTGAGGGGTGAGGTTGCTGAAAGTGCTGGAGTACTGAGAGTGCTGGATGTGTCTTGTGCAACTAAGCGAAAGCTAAACTAAGTGGAAAATAGCCATCTATTTCCGGACAAATTACCGGGAAAAGATAATCAGGTGGAAAAAGGTAACTTAATCTTGCCGTATTTGCTCCAAAGGAGCCTTTTAACCAAAACTAAGTGGCGATTTTCCAACTAAATATCAAAAATCATGGAGAATGACGGAATTAGGTGCCGAAAATCCAACTAATTGTAGGTGGGCCCACGTAGGAATTCCTCCGCCAGCAGACAACAGACAACGGCCGCTCCGCTAACAGCCTCACTTGCGGCAAGGGCAGCTGTGAAGTACACTTTCAGTATCTAAAGCTAAGGACGTGTTATGGATGAATGCAGAAACGGTAATGCAGGAGCTCGAAGCCCTCGGCAAGGAACGCACGAAGAAAATGTACTGCTCGAACGGTGCACAGGAGCCTCTGTTCGGCGTGGCGACCGGAGCGATGAAGCCAATTTTCAAGCAGACCGGGATTAATCAGGAGCTGGCTGAACAGCTGTATGCTACAGGCAACTATGACGCGATGTATTTTGCCGGGATTATTGCTGATCCGAATGGCATGACCGAAGCTGATTATGACCGGTGGATGGATGATGCCTACTTTTATATGCTGTCCGATTTTGTGGTGGCGGTGACGCTTGCGGAGGCGGATATTGCCCAGCAGGTGGCTGATAAATGGATTGCCAGCGGTGAGGACCTGCGGATGTCGGCGGGCTGGAGCTGTTACTGCTGGCTGCTCGGCAACCGGAAGGACGCGGAATTCGATGCAGACAAGCTGGCCGGCATGCTGGAGCTGGTGAAGAATACCATTCACGATGCGCCCGAACGGACCCGATATTCGATGAATAACTTCCTCTACACAGTGAGCATATCTTATGTGCCGCTTCATGAGCAGGCTGTCGCAACAGCCAAAGAGGTAGGACCGGTAGAAGTCGGGGACGGCAAGGGAAAGAGCAAGCACATTCATGCCTATGCGAATATTGAGAAGGCGATGGAAAAAGGGCAGAAGCTCGGGTTCAAGCGCCGGCATGTGAGATGCTGAGTGATGAAGGCGAAGCTGACTCAGGTTTCACGCGTAGCCTACATCCCGGTGCCATTCTCCGGAACGCAGACGAAGACATTGACAGTGCAATAATACAGGGTTATAGCTGAAAATGAGGGTCTGCAGCGATGTGTATGAGCTGGTAACCGGATCATAGTAGATGATGTAATGCAACAAAAAATCCCGCCGACCGGGGAGTTTTTTTGTTGCGTGGATGATTTAGATCAGACCGGATTTTTCGAGGAAGCGGTGGATCAAGGCGGCTACCTCAGCACGGGTGACGTTGGCTTTTGGAGCCAGCGTGCTCTCATTACGGCCGGAAACAATACCGGATTTCAGTGCTTCACTGACACCTGCAGCTGCCCAGGCGGATACCTGTCCGGCATCTTTGAAGGAGCTGAGTGCGGCGGCCTGGCTTCCGTCTGCCTGTACAGCAGGACTGTAGGCAAGAGCTTTGGCAATGATGGTCATCGCCTGCTCACGGGTGATCTGCTCCAGCGGCCGGAAGGTCTGATCTTCAAAGCCTTGAATCAGATTATGGCTTACTGCTGTCTGGACAGCCTGGCTGTACCATGCGGAAGACTGGACATCCGTGAAGGAGGATGTGCCGCTTTCCAGCTTAAGTCCCAGCGCTCTTACGAGCGTTGCAGCGAATTCGGCGCGGGTCATATCCTGGCCGGGATGGAATGCACCATCCTCGGTTCCGTTTAAGACCATACGTGATGCGAGATCATTAGCTACAGACTGGGACCAGTTGCCCGCCACATCTGTAAAAGTAACCGGGTGATACACAAGGGCATAAGTGCTGTTGGTCAAGCTGTTGATCCGGGCAACCTGTCCGCCGTCCTCGGTAATAACCTTAGTCGGTACATGGCGGACGGAACCGTCAGGTTCAATAACAAGCGCGGTTGTGATTCTGCTTGCATCTGTGCCGCTTGGCAGCTTGATACTTCTTTCAACGTAGGTGTTGAAGGTATTTACATCGATTGTTTTACCGCCGCTTGTTGCTGTAATCGTGAATTCCAGCGGTGCGGCTGCCAGGGTGAAGTTGCCGGAAGTCGCAGCATTGTTAATAATTTGCAGCTGGGTTGCGGCCGGTGCTGCAATCCGGATTTGCAGTGCAATCTGCTGCAGCGCTGAAGTCTGCTCCAGCTGCTGCGAGAGGCTGCTTATCCGCAGAAGGCCGGCAGGCAGTGTGTAGCTGGCCTGCGGGGTCTGGATTTTGATCACACCCTGCTTCTGTTCCAGGCTGCTCACCATCTGCCCGTTCAGCTCACCTACGAATACATCGGAAGCTTCTGTGAATGGCAGTGTAATGACGGCACCGTTGCCTGCGGCATTCAGCTGTTCCTGAAGCTTGGTTTCATCAAGGGTCAGAGTGGTAACCTTCTGGCCGCCGGACTGTGTTACCGTAGACTGTCCGATCGTCTGCAGCTGTCCGTTGACAAGCACTGCTGTGCCTGTAGCAGCTGGCGCCGGGGTTGCTGTCGGAGCCGGAGCTGTAATCACAGCAGGGGCAGGAGTTACAGCATTTGTAGTAGCGGCGGCACCTGTACCTGCGGCATTAATGGCTTTTATAGTGAACGTATAGGTGGTTCCGTTCTGCAGTCCTGTGATGACTACCGGACTTGAAGCGGCGCTTACCTTGATGCCGCCCTCAGCCGAGCTGATCTCATAGCCTGTAACCGGACTGCCTCCGTTGTCTGCCGGCGCGGCGAACTGAATGACAGCTGTTTTGTCACCTGCAGCTGCACTTACTGCCAGCGGTGCACCCGGTACTGTAATTGGCGTTGCGCTTGCCTGGTTGGATATCGGACTGTCTCCCGCAGAGTTGACGGCCTGGACTGCATAATAATAGGCTGTGCCGTTAGTCAGGCCTGAAGCAGTGTAGGTGTATACGGAAGAAGAGACTGTAGCCAATTCCTCCCCGTAGGTTGCCGAGCTTACACTCTGATAGATCTTGTAGGCGGCAGCCTCTTCAACAGGAGTCCAGGACAATTGAACCTGCCCATTGCCGGGAACAGCCGATTGCAGAACCGGAGCGCCCGGGATCTGCGTCGTATCGGACACTGCAACTGTCAGAGCCTGCGGTGCTCCGGCACTGAAAATAAAGGTGAGCTGCAGCGTTCCGAGCGGCTGTTTCGCCAGATAAGCAGCAGAGAGGGTGACTGTAGTACCGGAAACGGTGTAGTCGGTTCCCTCCGCCAGCGGTGTACCTGCGTATTCAATGCTTGTCAGGGTGTTGCCCTTCAGATTCATGCTTACAGCTATATCAGCCTGCGCACCGGTGCGTTTGTCAAAGACAGCTGTGTCCGGCTCGATGATGCTGTTCTCAGGAGCAGTCAGTGTGTAGTCCTGACTCAAAATTTCACTGTCCTTCATGTCTGCCTTAACGGCAATGGCTTTCAGCGTCAACGCCTGCGTTATGGCGACCGGTCCGGTATAGAGCTGGCTGCCGGAAGTAGGATTGCTGCCATCCGTTGTGTAGTAGATCGACGCATCTTCCGTTGCTGTTGTTAAAGTGACTTCTGTGCCGGAAGGAACAGCGCCTGCTGCAGGGTTAGCCTCAGGAGCCGCAACTTGTGGAGTGACCGGGTTGGCTGCAGCGGCCGTAGATACCATGAATGTACCGACCATAAACGGCCCGTTGCTGAGCGAAATCGTAGCCGTTACAGTCAGGGTGTCCGTATCGATGACACTCATGCTGCTGCCTGTGTAGTTAATGGTATATGCATGTTTTCCGTCCGCAGAGGCCCCGACAACATAAGGACTGCCGCCGACAGGTACGGTCTTGATTACTGTGTTCGTCGCAGTGTCAATAACGGACACATTGTTGGACGAGGCATTCGCAACATAAACACGGCTGCCATCGGGAGAAGACTCTGTAGCATGAGGAGCACTGCCGACTGTAATAGTTGCTTCAACTGTGTTGTCAGCAACATTGATGACTGTTACTGAGCTGCCATTCTGATTTGCCGTATACAGCTTGGTACCTGCCGGGTTGACGGATAGTCCATATGGACCGTTAGGAACAGCGATGCTGGATACCATCTTTTCCTGGGCCAGATCTACAACCGTAACCGAGTTAGCGGTTTGGGTGGTGACGAACAGCTTACTCCCCACAACGACAATAACAGTCGGTGTGGCCGCTACATTAATGGTATTCGTCACTTCCAGCGTTGCGGTATCAATGACACTGATTGTTCCGCTGCTGCGGTTAGCGACATACGCCTTACTGCCGCTGGCATTAAAAGCAACACCATGCGGTGATGCACCTACGGGAATTGTGCTGATTACAGTGTCGGTAGCCGGATCAATAACGGATACACTTGAGCTGCTGCGGTTTGTAACATAAATCTGTTTGCCGTTAGGATTGAAGCCTGCGCTGTTAGGCGAGCTCCCGACCTTTATCTTCCCTTTTTCCACTGTATTGTTTTCCAGATTGACAACATCCACTACGCCTGTGTTAAAGCTGGTAATATAAGCCTTATGGAGCAGATCGGGCGCTTCGGCTGCCGAAGTATAGGCTGTAAGTCCGGTAAGATTGATAAGCATTGCTGCAGCCAAAAACAGTACAGAAAGCTTGGAGAATAATGATTTGGTCTTCAGTGAGTTCATCTCCCTTGATGTTGGTTTTAGTTGTTGGAAGCACTTTATTTAAAGGTTAAGCTCGCCTGCCTCCTTTAGCGAGGGTATGTATTAAAGATATAAAGCATTTATCGGACCATTAACCTAAAAATGTTATAAATAAATTTTAAATCATTAATGGAATGAATTCACTCTGCCAGATTTTAACGCGTCAATGAATTAAAAAAATATATGACACAAATGCGTTACATAAGCTATAATGGGGCATAAAAAACAAATAAATGGGGTCAGTACATGAATCAAAACAAAGGTCAACAAAGCCTGCTGACGGAGAAAAAGGAACGTTTCTCGAATAGCGGCTTCATTCTTGCAGCCATCGGGAGCTCGGTGGGTCTGGGGAATATGTGGAAGTTCCCTTATATTACAGGGGAAAACGGGGGAGCGGCCTTTTTCCTGCTCTTTATTGTCTGCCTGGTGCTGATTGGGTTGCCGGTCTTACTGGCTGAGCTGGCTATCGGACGGAGCGGACGCGGAAGCGCCGCAACCTCATTCATCCGTGCAGGAGGCGGTAAAGGCTGGAAGGCTGCCGGTATCCTCCAGGTCATTGCACCCTTTCTGATCCTCTCGTTCTACGTCATCGTTGCCGGCTGGACACTGCAATACGCGGTGGTTTCTTTTAACGGACAGCTGTTCAGCAATACCGATTATGCAGGTGAGTTCGGTTCCTTTATCTCCGGTTATATGCCGATTGTCTGGCAGGGCGTAGCCATGCTGATCACGGCTGCGGTCGTAATTCTCGGCGTATCCGGCGGGATCGAAAAATTCAACAAGGTGCTGATTCCCGGTCTGGTCGTGCTGCTGATCGTACTGATGATCCGTGCCGTTACACTGCCCGGTTCTTCTGCCGGCGTATCCTTTTTCCTTAAACCGGACTTCTCGGTGCTGACAGCGGAATCCGCGCTGGTCGCTCTGGGACATGCCTTCTTCTCCCTGTCACTCGGGATGGGGATCTTGCTGACTTACGGTTCCTATGTGGACAAAAACCAGTCACTCGGCACTGCCACACTGGCTATCGGCGCAGGCGATCTGCTCTATGCGTTCATCGCCGGTCTGATTATTTTCCCGACCACGTTCTCGTTCGGCATTGCTCCTGACCAGGGGCCTTCGCTGATCTTTATCGCGCTGCCGGCGGCTTTCTCGGCGATGCCTTTCGGCGCCTTCTTCGGCGGACTGTTCTTCATTCTGCTGGCGATTGCCGCTCTGACATCGGCGGTATCGCTGCTAGAAGTTCCGGTATCCTACGCTATGGAGCGCTGGAACTGGAGCCGTCCGCGTGCCGTCTGGATTCTGTCACTAGCCTGCTTCCTGGTCGGTATTCCGTCAGCCATGTCGCTGGGCATGTTCCCTGAGCTTACGTTCGGCGGAAAAGCGCTGTTTGACTGGATGGACTTTATCACCTCCAACATCATGCTGCCGCTCGGCGGCCTGCTGATTACCATATTTGCGGGCTACTTCTGGAAAGGTGCAGCTGATGCGGCAGGACTGAATGCCCGCTGGTTCCGCATCTGGCTGTTCACCCTGCGTTATGTGGCTCCAGTGCTTGTATTCCTGGTGCTGCTGCACACGTCGGGAATTATCAAATTCTAAAGTGTAGGTATGTAAGCCCCCGGGATTTGTCCCGGGGGCTTTTTTTAACTGAACAGGTCAGAGCTGGCGCGTGGTATACAGCATCTGCTTCAGCTTGCTGGCCCCGTCGATCCGGGAGGCTTCATACTGCTCCTGATCGATTCCCGTCAGCGCAGCGATGTATATCATCGACTCCCAGTGGATATTATTCCATATTTATACAGTATATAGACCAGCGAAACAGGCCTGGCTTCTGCGGCATCGCGGTTCCGTCATAACGGCCGGCTGCCTTATTACCGTAAGGAATAGCAACCCGGAACAATGCCCGCCGATAATCGCCCGCGATTTAGGGTAAATAAAAGATAGGCGTTTGGATAACCTATTACCCTAACATGGAAGAAATGAGGCGATAAGCATGTCAACTTTGAACAATAGCCACCAGGAGGCCGTCGAGACGGTCCGCAAGCTGATCAAGGGCATTGATACGGCGATGTTCACCACGATTTCACCTGAAGGTCTGGTGTCCCGGCCGATGAAGACGCAGGAGGTTGAATTTGACGGAGACTTGTGGTTTTTGACCAAAAAGGATACCAGCAAGTTCGACGAGATCCTGCACGACCCGCGGGTGAATGTGGTTTATGCCGATAAATCCTATGTCTCGATCCGCGGTGTGGCGAGAATTGTGGATGATGTGGCCAAGAAGAAGGAATACTGGAATCCGGGCTATGAAGCCTTTTTGAAGACCAGCTATGATGATCCGGAAGTCATCCTGATCCAGGTCCATGCCGAAGCAGCGGAATACTGGAAGAGCGGCAACCTGGCCGAGAAGGCGAGCTATATGTTCAAAAGAATAACTAATCAGGACACAGAAGATTCGAACCTCAATCAGACGGTTGAGCTGGAATAGTACGGACCCTGAATGGATAAGGAGCCCCGCTGCAAAAGCGGAGCTCCTTTTTTTCATATATCTGTAGGCTGTAGTTCAGATTTTGAACTGGTTCAAAATTTTCTGAAGATCATCAGCAAGGCTGGCCAGCGCCTGGGCGGAAGAGGAGATTTCCTGCATGGAGGCCAGCTGCTCTTCGGTTGCGGCAGAAATATTCTGGGTGATGGAGGCGGAATCCCGGGCTACAGCGCTGACCGCGCCGATTGAATCATCGATGCCCGATGTCCCTTCGGCCAGCATCTGTATAGCTTCGGCAATGTCTGCAATCTGATCCACAAAACGGCTCACGGCTTCTTCAATGTTATGGAAGGAACGGCCTGCGTGATTGACAATGCTTAACCCCGACTCCACTTCCTGTGAGGTTTTGTCCATTGTGGACAGGGTAACTTCCGTATCCTGCTGAATCAGCCCGATCAGCTGCGTGATCTGCTCTGCTGACCGGTCCGACTGCTCTGCCAGTTTTCTGACCTCCCCGGCGACAACAGCAAATCCCCGCCCGTGCTCCCCGGCTCTGGCTGCTTCAATAGAGGCATTCAGCGCAAGGAGGTTGGTCTGTGCAGAAATGCCGGAGATCACACTGATGATCTGTCCAATTTCGGCGGAGCGGTGATTCAGGCTGGTGACTGCTTCAAACAGGCTATGCACATTGGAGGAGATTGAATTCATCTGGGCTGTTACTTCGGTAATGGCCTGGTTGCCTTCCGCAGACAGCCGGGAAGCATGCAGCGCGTCCTGCTTCATCCGCTCTGTATTGCCGGCAATGGTCTGCGTATAGCCGTTTATCTCCGTGATGGAGGCCGAGCTGCCTTCGACGAGATGAACCTGCTTTTCCGTCCCGGTGGCAAGCTCCTGTACGGTTTCGGCAATATGCCCGCTAGCATGGCTGTTCTGCTCAGCGCTTGCGCTAAGCTCCTCGGAGGTGGAGGCAACGAAATGCGAGGATTCCTGGACGGTGCTGAAGATCGACTGCAGCTTGCCGGTCATTTCATTAAAGGAAGCGGACAGTCCGCCGATCTCGTCTTTGGAGACATAGCTGCTTTTCACGGTGAAGTCACCATGCTCAGCCTGCAGCAGCAGGCTTCTTACCTCCTTGACCGGCCGGACAATCATGCGCGAGATCAGCAGGCCGAGGAAGACGAGCAGCAGGAGTGTAGCCATCATGACGGATGAGGCAATAATCGTAATTCGGGTGACCCGGCTCTGATTCTGTGAATTAATTTCCCCGGCGCCTTCAACCTTGGATTGCTGCAGGGCTTTTAGCGTGTCATTGACCAGCTTGCGCTGGGATTCCACTTCTTCTGTATAGACTATATAGGCCAGCTCATTTTTATTCTGTGAGGCCAATTCAATGACCTGAAGTCTCGAAGCTTCCAGTACAGCGGCCTGCTCATGATACCGGGCTATAAGCTGACGTTCCTCTTCCCGGAGATGTGTCGCTTCAATCTCTCCGATCATGTCGTCAATTTCCGCCCATGCTGAAATAATTTCCTCATTTAACTCTTTTATACGGTCGGCATTTTTGGTTGTCAGCAGCTCAAGCGTATAGGCATCACTTGCTCTGGCGTTTATCCGCATCTGCATGACGGTTTTGAGCGGGATAAGATTCTCCTCGTACATTACTGTAGATTTATCGGCCATTATATTGGTGTAGACCTGCCCGATTGTTCCGATGGTAAGAAGAGAAGCTGCACTCACCAGGATGAGAATCATAAGCTTTTTTGCAATACCCAGGTTTTTTAACAGTCTCATACAGGATGTCCCCTTTGTTTCTCTATAATGTCAATTATTTTAACAAAATATATATCGACAGATTACAGCCGTTTGTTGAGCAGATAGGGGAGAATTCCGGGACTTTTGTATTGGTAAAATAGAGAAAAGGGTATTCATCTCCGGGCGGAGATAAATACCCTTTTTTGCTGCATTGCTATTGCTGTAATCAGCTGACTGAGTGCTGGAGCAAACTTAGCGTCTTACCGCTCTCAGACGGTAGGTGCAGCTGGCGAAATCACCGCGCAGATCGGAGACGACGAGTCCGATGCGCATCAGGCGGTCGCCGCCGTAAGGCGTTCCGCCGAAGGCCGGCTGGAACGGGGCTGCGCTGTCCGTATTATCGGCTGCGCCGTTCTCCAGCACATAGTCGAGCGCCGGATCAAGCCCCTTGAGCACAAGCCGTGCAATTGGAGCATTAGGCTTAGCGAGTACACGGAAGTACGCTACGAATGCTTCTGTCTTGTCTTCGCTGACAAACATCCAGGCCGTATCGCCGCTGCCCTCGAACGGGCTTAGCAGCCGGTACATATCCCCTTGTTGGACAAGTGTACGGATCTCTTTATATTGGGCGATCTGCTTGGCAGCCAGGTTCTTTTCTGCTTCGGTGAAGGCTGTCAGATCCAGCTCGTAGCCGAAGTTGCCGCTCATCGCCACGTCGCCGCGGATCGCAAGCGAGGTTGTGCGCTCAACCTGATGGTTCGGCACAGCGGAGACATGTGCGCCCATGCTGCTGGCCGGATACACAATGCTTGTGCCGTACTGGATCGCCAGACGCTCGATGGCATCGGTGTCGTCACTGGTCCAGGTCTGCGGCATGTAGAACAGCATGCCCGGATCGAACCGGCCGCCGCCGCCGGAGCAGCTCTCGAACAGGATATCAGGGAAGCGCGAAGTCAGGCGCTCCATCAGATTATAGAGACCGAGCATATAGCGGTGGGCGGTTTCCTTCTGCCGCTCAGGAGCTGCCGCAGCAGAGACAATCTCGGTCATGTTGCGGTTCATATCCCACTTGACATACGTAATCGGTGCGCTGGCGAAGACTGCGCTCAAGGTTTCATACAGGTATTCGCAGACCTCCGGACGTGAAAGATCAAGGATCAGCTGGTTGCGCGCTTCGGTACGGCGGCGCCCTTCAGCATGCAGACACCAGTCCGGGTGCTTGCGGTACAGCTCGCTGTCCGGCGAGACCATCTCCGGCTCCACCCAGAGGCCAAACTGCAGGCCTTCAGCGTTTACGCGGCCGGCCAGGTCAGCAAGACCGCCCGGCAGCTTGCGGCTGTGTTCGAACCAGTCGCCGAGGGAGCTGTCGTCGTTGTCACGCTTGCCGAACCAGCCGTCGTCAAGCACGAACAGCTCGATGCCGAGCGGACCGGCTTCTTTGGCGATGGCGGTGATTTTGTCGGCGTCAAAGTTAAAATAAGTGGCTTCCCAGTTGTTGACCAGGATCGGACGGGCTTTGTCGCGGTGAACACCGCGGCTCAGACGGGTCCGGTACAGGCGGTGATAGGTGCGCGACATACCGCCAAGCCCTTCGCCGGAATAGACCAGTACCGCTTCCGGAGTCTGGAAGGTCTGGCCCGGCTCCAGCAGCCAGGAGAAATCAAACGGGTTAATCCCGATGTTCACACGGGTTGTTCCGAACTGCTCAACCTCGGCAACAGCAGCAAAGCTGCCGCTGTAGACCAGGCTGAAGCCGTATACATCGCCGTGGTCTTCATCCGCGCCGCGCTGCAGCAGGGCCATAAACGGGTTAACCTGATGGCTGCTTGAGCCGCGGCGGCTCTCGAGTGCTACTGCGGCACCCGGCACAAGCGCACGGCGCTGGATGTGGCGCTCTCTTACCCAGGCCCCGCTGAGGTGAAGGGTATCATAGGCGGAGTCGGCAAAATCAACCGAGGCGCTCAGCGCCTGCTCCAGCCGAAGCGGCTCTGTGCCGCCATGCTCGAAGTGTACGGAGCGGGTAATCGCGCTGTGATCAGCGAAAACGGTGTACAGCAGCTTAACAGTAAGCCCTGCGTAGTCATCCTTCAGTGTGAGCTCCAGCGTCTGTGCTTCATCATCGCTCTCAGTATAGACAGCGGGAAGTCCTTCAAGAACCGGCTTGCCGGAAGTAATAGCATATCCAACATATTTCAGCTCTGTGATCCGACTGCCGTCGGCAAGCTGGGCCTGGTAAGCGGGACGGCGGAAATCACTTGTGCCGTACTGCGGATACTCCTGAGGCAGGGCATCCAGGGAAAGGGACGGTTTGCCGGGCACCGGATTCGGGGAAAACGATGAACGCTCGCGGATCTGGAGCGCATCAGCCAGCGTGCTGTCATGGCGGAGGCGTGATCCCCAGTATACGTGGGAAGGATAGCCTTCGACGAGCTGGATAATATAGCTGGTACCTTTGGATTGAAGATGGAACAGGCCAAGCGATTCGTCGACGTAAATGTTCATGCTCATACCTTAATTCTCTCCTTGTCAATGTAAGATTAATCCGCTGATGCTCCGCAGGTTCCACGGACGATCAGCTTTGTGCCGATAATCGTATGCGACGGTGCTTCGCGACCTTCAAACCGTTCGGCAAGCAGCTGAACGGCAGCCTTGCCCATCTGCTCGGGATAAGCGCGGATTGTGGTCAGCGGCGGCTGGACATAAGCTGCCATCTCGATATCGTCGAAGCCGACGATGGCCATTTCCTGCGGCACCTGGACCCCGTGCTCATGCAGGGCGCGCAGGGCGCCGACCGCAAGCGGATCGCTGGCTGCGAAGCAGGCAGTCGGCCGCTTTGTGCCCGCCAGCAGCTCGTCCATCATCCGGTAGCCGTCGGCGCTGCTCCAGCTGCCGGTGCGGACCAGCGAAGGATCGTAGCAGCCCTGCTGCTGCATTATCCGCTCGAAATGATGAGCCCGGCGTTCCCCGCTGTCACCCCCGCCGATAAAGGCAATATCCTTGTGGCCGAGGGCAAACAGATGGCCGAGCGCCTGGTCCACTGCCTGCCGGAAATGCGTCCGCACCGAATCATAGTCAGAGCGTTCCTGGTACTGGTCGACAAGCACTATAGTGTCAGGATCGGAATGCAGCCCTTCGATGTCTTTGAGAGCGAAGCCGCCGACAACGATAAGGCCGTCGCCGGACTGGAGCAGATGCTGCGGCGCACGGCCGCGCAGCGTCTGGCCGAGCCGGATGCCCAGCTCCTCGCAGCGCAGCTCCACTCCGCGGCGGATAGAGCCGTAATACGGGTCATCCCGTTCTTCCTCGGGGGAGCACCAGAGCAGGAGGGAAACGGTTTTGCCGCCGAGCCCGGTCTCTCTCTTCAGTTGCCTCAGCCGGGCGGGCTTGTAGTCAAGCTGCTCCGCGACGGCAAAGATCCGGGTCCGCGTATCTTCGCTGACCGCCAGGGTCAGGTCGTTATTTAACACCCGCGATACAGTAGCTGCGGATACTCCGGCTTCACGGGCGATATCTTTAATCGTTGCCAAGCTGCTCCCGCCTTTTAAGTTTAGTTAATAAATTTACTAAAATGATTACGCTTTTATCCTACCACCCGGACGATGAACTTTCAAGCCCGCTTTTTGCGGAGAATGGGGGGACAGGCCTGCTTACGCGGACAGCTTCTAAAGCCTGGGGGATTATGTTACCATGTTGAATATTCATTGGAGGGCGGAGGAGAACTGGCTTGAAAATTCCAGTATTTATCGGTAATTGGTTTGGACGGCTCCGCTTTAAAAGTAAGGTGATTGCGATTTTTCTGCCCCTGCTGATCTTGTCTCTGCTTATTCTGGGCGTATTGTCCAGCCATTTATTCAGCCGCTCGCTGATTGAGCGGACGACGCGCAATGTTGCGGACGAGTCCCAGCTGATCCTTTCACGTACGGATTATATTTTGCGCAGTGCAGAGACTGCGGCCAATATTATGGTCACGAATATCAACCGGCTGTATGAATCCAATCCCGCTGACCGGACGCTTCCGCTGGAGGAGGTGCGCTTTGCGAATCTGATGCAGAGCCGGCTGTCCACAGACCTGTCCATTTTCCGGGAGGTGGATGCCGCGGTCTTCGTCGGCAAGAACGGTACGATCTACCCGTCCTATGCTTCGGGAGGGGAGGAGGCAGGCATTGCCGCAAGCGGTATGCTGGAGAAGGTAGAGGCTTCCGGCAGCTACGGCGTGTCCCGCTGGTTCGGGATGGAACAGCGGAATTATCTGACTCCCGACCCGGAGGCTCCGGTCCTGACCCTTGGCAAAATGGTCATTAATATTGACAGCGGCGAAACGCTGGGCACTCTTTTTTTAATGATCAGGGAGGAGCAGCTGTCAGCCTATTTGCAGTCGAGTGATCCGGCAGCACCCAAAGCCTATTACTTCGTGGATGAGCGCGGGCGCATCGTGGCCGCGGCGGAAAAGGACAGCCTGCTACAGCCGGCAGAGCCTGCAGTGGCTGCCAAAATCGCAGAAGCCGGCGGTTCGGCCGGGGAAGCGAGCTTTTCCTATCAGGAGGGCGGCAATCTGGTTACAGTCAGTCCTTACGGCCGGATGGACTGGGAGCTGATCAACGTTGTATCGCTGAAGCTGCTGACGGCAGATGTGCAGCAGAATGTACGGCTGACTGCGCTGGTCGGCGCCCTTTGTCTGATTATCTCCCTGTTCGGGGCCAATTTGCTCTCCCGGATGGTGGCTGGACCGCTGGAGCGGCTGACCCGGGCTATGCGGCAGGTGGTGAGCGGTGATCTGCGGCCGGTTGCTGCAGCGAGAACAGAGGATGAAATCGGGACGATTGCCGAGGCGTTTAATTTTATGGTCGGCCGGGTCGGCGAGCTGCTGGTCACGGTGACGGAGGAGCAGAACCGCAAGCGGGAGTATGAGCTGGCGCTGATCAGCGCGCAGATTAAGCCGCATTTTTTATATAACACCCTGGATACCATCTACGTGCTGAATGAGCTGGACCGCAACGAGGAGGCGCGGGATACGACCAAGGCGCTGGCGGATTTTTACCGGATGGTGCTTAACAAGGGCAGAGAGCTGATTATTCTGGAAAAAGAGGCCCAGATCACTGACGATTATCTGGCGATTATGCAGATCCGCTACCCTGACGTATTCCGCTATGAAATCGATATTCCGCCCGAGCTGTCAGGCACGCCGGTTCCGAAGCTGTCGCTGCAGCCGCTGGTGGAGAATGCGATCTATCACGGGCTGAAAAAGAAAGGCAGCAAAGGCTTCATCCGGATTCAGGCCGGTGTTGCCGGAGGGAAAGTGGTAGTTCAGGTAACAGACAACGGGGTGGGCATGAATGAAGAGCGGATTGAGGCGATCATGTCCGGGCATTCTCCAGAAGAAGAGACCCGGTCGATCGGAACTTACAGCGTAAGGCAGCGGCTGAGCCTGTATTTCGGCGAGGAGTACGGACTGACGGTGCGTAGCGCTGCGGGTGAAGGAACAGTGGTGGAGCTGTCGCTGCCGCTGCTTGGAAACGAAAAGAGGGATGTGCATGATGTACAAGGTGATGATTGTTGATGACGAGCCGCTGTTCCGCGATTTTCTCAGGCTCAAAATGGACTGGCAGCACCACGGCTTCCACGTATGCTGCGAAGCAAGGAATGGGCAGGAGGCTCTGGCGGAAGCGGAGAAGCATCAGCCGCATCTGGCGCTGGTGGATATCAATATGCCGTTTATGGACGGTATTGAGCTGGCGGTCAAGCTGAAGGACCGCTTTGAGCGGATCGTCATTGTGTTCATTTCCGGGCACAATGAGTTTGAGTATGTGCAGAAGGCGGTACGCACCGGCGTGCAGGATTATCTGCTCAAGCCGTTCAACGAAGCGGAGATGACCGAGATGCTGGAGCGCATCCGGCCGAAGCTGCCGCGCTTGTCCGGCGGCCGTGAGGCGGATCCGCAAGCGGCGCAGGACGGCGGGTCTGCGGGGGATGACCGTTCCGGACAGGAGGCGCTGGAGCTCGGTGCGGTACGTGATGCGATCGTGCTCGGGCTGCGCATGAAGGACGCCGACGTGCTGGATGAGGTGCGCAAAGCCGTAGGCCGGCTGCGCAGCAGCGCCTGGGGAGACGAATATGCGGATGCAATGATGATGGGGCTGCTGTCGCTGGCGTTGACGTTTGCGGGGGAACGCGGCTTTGCGTACAGCCGGGTGTGGGACAGCGGGGAGGACAAGGCGCCGTATGACAGGCTGAAGGCCTGTGCAACCTGGGACGAGGCAGAGGAGTGGCTGATCGCCTTGTACCGCAGGGTGATCCAGCTGACGGAGGATGTGAAACCGACCAAGGCGTCCAGCCTGTTCAGCGCCGCTATCCGGTACATCGAGCAGCATTATGCGGATGCAGACTTATCAGCCGAACAGGTGGCGGGCGGCGTCTATGTCGATTCCAGCTACCTGCGCCGCATCTTCCGCAAGGAATCGGGCCACTCCATTGTTGACCATATTACCCATATCCGTATGAAAAAAGCACGTGCCCTGCTGCTGGAAGGCAACCGCCGGTTGGCCGATATCTCCGAGAGTGTCGGCTACGCGGACCCTAACTATTTCAGCAAAAGCTTCAAAAAGCGCTTCGGCGTGACGCCGACTGAATATGAGCAGCTGGTGCGGAAATAGCCGGGTACGGGGCGGCGGCTGCACCTACTAGCGGGTGCTGGAGGGCAGATGCCCGGCGAGCAGGCACGGAAACCGGGAGGCAAACGGGATCTCCGAATCCTGCCGGAGCTGTGACAGGGATGAAGTGATAGTGGAGCGTATTGTCAGTGGCCAGTGGCCACTGGCAAAGGGCGAAATGAGAGACAAAAATGCCTTGATTTCGCCGGAAGCGCGTAAGTTGGCGGAATGAGAGGCACAAATGCCTTTGATTTCGCCGATAACGGGCAAGTGGGCGGAATGAGAGTCAAAAATGTCTTTGATTTCGACGATAACGGGCAAATGGGCGGAATGAGAGACACAAATGCCTTTGATTTCGCCGGAAGCGGCCAAATGGGCGGAATGAGAGACAGTGTATGTGCAGCAAACCTTTAGAAGCTTTGCATCTTGTCACCCCTCACAGGGGTGACTTTCTTTTTTTGTCCCGTTTTTTACGGGTTAGGCCCGTTTAGTGCCTTAAGATCGGCCGGGGTCCGGGGCTATAATGTGAATGTGGCAAGGACAGCATAGCCTCAAGACATATAATCGCATGAGGGGGATTCAACAATGAACAATCAGCGCAAAGGCTTAAGTGCACTAATGATAACGCTTTCCATGGCACTGGTGCTTTCAGCCTGCGGCGGCAATAATGCAGCTTCCGACGACAGTGCGGCTGCCAATACACCGGCTGAGGGCGGCACAATAAAACTGAAGGTATACGCCCAGCATTTTGACGATGATACAAAGGGTCCGTTTGACTATGCAGTAGCAGAGCTGAAGAAAGAAATGCCGGAGGTTGAGATCGAGCTGGATCCGGCGGTGCAGGACGGCAACCAGAAGCTGAAGACGTATGCGGCAACCGGCAACATGCCTGATATTTACTTCACAGACTGGGCGACACTGCAGACTTTTGCCAAATCCCAAAATGTAGAAGTACTGGATGATTACGAAGCCACCACCGAATACAAAAACAGCCTGAACCCGGGCGTAGAATCGCGCCTGATTGCCCCGGACGGACATGTATACGCGTATCCTGACACAGGTATCGAGTTCCAGGTGATCTACTACAACAAAACTATTTTTGATGAAGTAGGCATTGCCACTCCAATTAAGACCTACGATGAGCTGGCTGCTGCAGCCGGTAAGTTGAAGGCAGCGGGCTATGTGCCGATGTCGATTTTTGCAAAAGAAAAATGGATTACCTCCGCGTTCTACAACGGTCTCGTAACCCGTGAGGATGCGGCCGGATTTGGCGCATTGGATCAGCAGGGGCTGACCGAGCTGCCGCAGGCATTCGTAACCGCAGCAGAGCAGATGGAAAAGCTGCAGCAGGCCGGATTATTCGACGCTAACGCAACGAATACCAACTATGACCAGGCTTCCTCCCAATTTTATCAGGGGCGTGCGGGAATGTTCGTCAACGGCCAATGGGAAATCTACAGCTCGGCCGAGAAGCTCGGTGACCAGGTAGACTGGATGTACTGGCCGGCCAAGGACGAAGCAACCTACGAGGCTTCTAAGTACAACATTGCCGGAGCGGGATCCCCGCAGGGCTATGCGGTATCTCCGGCAAGCGAAAACAAGGAAACCGCAGTTAAGGTAGCCGCCTTCCTGGCAGCCAAATCGGCAGAGTATAAATATACCCAGCTGGGCAGCCCGATCGTTTCGCCGAAAACCGACAAGCCGATCGCGTCCGATGTGCCGGTTATGATGCAGCGCATTGCTGATGAGCTGCTGCCAAATGCCAAAGAATATGCGAAGCTGCTGAGCAACACCCAAATCCAGAATGCAGTTAATGACAACACTCAGAATATGCTGGTAGACGGATTTACCGCAGATGATTTTATCACCAACCTGAACCGGGTGCTTAGCAAAGAAAATCAGTAATTTAGTCATTCTTATGCAGTCCCGACCCTGTGGCCCATGCCCCGGGGTCTGGCTGTAACGGAAGAAGGAGGGAACCAACCGCATGAATAAGTACTTGGGAAATAAACCGGCATTGGCGCTCTTTCTGCTCCCTGCCCTGTTATTATACAGTGTTATCCTGATCTATCCGGTACTGCAGACCGTATTCCGCAGCTTTTATGACTGGGACGGTCTGAGTACTGCTACCTTTGCTGGCCTGGCGAATTACCGCGAGCTGTTCAGTGATCCTCTGCTTGGCACTTCGCTTAAGAACGGGGCTTTGTTTGCCCTGGTACTGGCTGTGTTTCAGATCGGACTCGGCACCATTCTGGCGCTTGTGTGCGCGAATCCGCGGGTTCGCGGACGCAAGCTGCTCAAAACGGCGTATTTTATCCCCGTGGTCCTGTCGGTTACCGTTGTCTGCCAGCTGTGGATTGCCATGTACGACCCGACGAACGGGCTTGTGAACAAGCTGTTCGATGTACTGGGCATTCCGTATCAGCAGAACTGGCTGGTTTCGCCGACACAGTCGATTATTGCGATCGCTTTTGTCAACGCCTGGCAGTTCATGGGCTATCAGTTCTCGCTGTTATACGCGGGTGTTAAAGCTGTACCAGAGGATTACTTCGAGGCTGCGACGATTGACGGCTGCGGTAAATGGCGGGCACACTGGCATGTAACCCTTCCGCTGATGCGCGAGACATTTAAATTCTGCTTCACCATCGCTATTACCTCCGGGATCGGTGCGTTCGTGCAGATGCTGATCATGACCAACGGCGGCCCGGGTACGACCAACTATACGCTGACCTTTATGATTTACCGGTATGCTTTTATGGAGAGTAACTATGGTTATGCCTGCGCCGTATCGGTTCTGCTCGTCATGATCTCGCTTGTGGCGACGGTTGTAATCAACAAAGTATTCGACCGCGGACAGCACGCCTAATGGAAAGGAGCACCACATGAATTCAAAAACAATAACATTCCGGTCCATCGGCAGCTTTCTGCTGCAAATTCCGCTGTGGCTGTATTTTATCGTATCGGTGTACCCGCTGTTCTGGATGATTTCCTATTCACTGAAAAATAATGACGAAATCTTCGTCACTAACCCGTTTGGGTTCCCGACCCATTTCCGGTTTGAGAACTATGTTAATGCCTGGACACAGTTTAATATTCCGCGCTATTTTATGAACAGCTTCATCGTTTCTATTATATCTACACTATGCATTCTGCTGCTGGCGCTGATGTTCGCTTTTGCCGTAGCCCGGATGCAGTGGAAGTTCCGCTCGGCGGTAAGAACGTATATGATTGTGGGAATGTTCATGCCGCTGCAGGTTATTATGATTCCTTTGGCCATTCTGGTGCGTGATTTCCACCTTACCAATACCTATGGGGCGCTTATCATCCCCTACATAGCTATCGGTCTTCCGTTCTCAACAATGGTGTTCTATGGGTTCCTGGTAAGCATTCCCCGGGAAATAGAAGAGGCCGCCTGCATCGACGGAGCGAGCATTTACCGGCTGTTCGGCCAGGTCATCCTGCCGCTGGCACTGCCGGCGATTGCTACGATTGCGATTTTCCAATTCCTGAACAACTGGAACGAGTTCACCTTGGCCTATATTCTTATTTCCGATGAAAATATGAAAACACTGCCGCTCGGCCTGCTCTTCTTCCAGGGCTCCTACAGCACGGACTGGGGAGCGATGGGGGCGGTGATGACGATTGCTTCGGTTCCGATGGTGCTAGTCTATCTGCTGCTTAGTGAGCAGGTGGAGCGGGCGATGACAGTGGGGTCGGCGGTAAAAGGCTAATTGTTCCGGTGGAGTAGTAGCGTTTGCAGGACTTTAAGGAA
>NZ_LRAC01000144.1 GCF_001517085.1 Paenibacillus sp. DMB5 | reverse complement strand
CGCCGCCGGAGATGGCGCCGGTGACCTTCTCGCGGGAGGCGGCATCTCCCGCGGCATACAGGCCCGGCACCGTGGTGCTGCAGTCGGCGCCGGTCAGGCGCAGGCCGCCCGTGCCGCGCATCGTGCCTTCATAGCGGAGCGTGAGCGGGAATTTATCCTTAAACGGATTAATGCCCGCCCGCTCCAGCGGCATGAAAAAGATCGGATGGGCGTTACGCAGAAACTGCTGCTTCGCCTCCGTGTCGGCCAGGTCCAGCGAAGCATATACCGGCCCTTTCAGCATCAGCTCCGGGATGCTGCCAAAGGTGCGGTCCCCGCGGTGCAGCGGATTACCCGCCGCATCATACAGCGTCGCCCAGGCCAGCATCCGCCCGCGCGTCACTGTGCCGTCCGCAAAGCTCGGGGCATACTGCCTGGTGAATTCCATACCCGACAGTTCAGCCCCCGTCTCGGCCGACATCAGCAGGCCTTCGCCGGTAAGCACGTTGCAGCCCAGGCCCTTGCTCAGAAAAGCGCAGCCGCCAGTTGCCACAACAACCGCATTGGCCCTCACCTCCCAGTTCTCCCCTGTCAGGCGGTTAATGCCGCGGGCTCCGCCGACGCCGTGCTTATCATGCAGCAGCTCCAGCGCCGGAGACTGGTCCAGGATTCTTACACCCGCCTTGCGCACAGCCCGGCGCATAATCTTCATGTACTCCGGGCCATGCAGATGGGTCCGGAGCGGATTGCCGTTCTGATCCTTCGGAAAAGGGTAGCCCCAATCCTCAATCTGCCGCAAATTCTGCTCTACCTGATCCAGTACCCGGTGAATCCAGCTGTTCTCTGACAGGTAGCCGCCTGCCCGCAGCCTGGCCTGAACCGCCGCATCGCGAAGCTCAGCCACCGGCGGAATCACCAGCAGGGTAGTCCCGCCTGGTGCTGTCGCGCCGCTTGTTCCAAGATAGCCTTTGTCGGCAAGAATGACCTGTGCGCCTTGCGAAGCCGCATGCCACGCTGCCCATGCCCCGGCGGGCCTCCGCCCAGCACAAGCACATCTGTTGTTGTCTGCTGCTGCGGCATTGTCTTCCTCCTTAAATGTATAATAGCTCCCGCTGTGTGGCGCTTCTAGCCCTATTAAAGTAGTTTCATGTCCAAAAATAGGCTCGGCGGATCGGTAGCTCAGTGACTCGGCGGATCGGTAGCTCAGTGGCTCAGCGGATTGGTGGCTCGGTAGTTCGCTAATTTGCTTTTTTTAAGCTCCGCAAACGTCCGTTCCATCCAACTAAGTGGATTTTCGCCATCTAATTCTCCCAAGTTGCCCGGTATGAGCAGCTTAGTTGGAAAAAGGACACTTAATTTTTCAAAGTGGGCTCCAAAAGGGCATTATGGCCTGGATTAGATGTCTTTTTTCCACCTAATGATCAATATTTCCGAGAATTAAGGGAAATAAGTGGCGAAAATCCAACTAAGTTCACACCTGCCCTGCGTCTGACAAGCTTCTCGTGCAGAAACTCCAGTGTCAGGGCTAACGCTTCATTCAGATCCCGAGTCGGGCCTTTATAAGGGTCAGCGGTGTCAAAGGTATGGTCGGCGCCACTCACACCGGTATAACGGTGCTGCGGCGCCTGTTCTCGGAAACGGGCATTCTGCTCCAGCAGATAGACCGGCAATGCCGGCAGTCCCCGCGGTTCCATTCTCCTCCGCAACTCCTGTTATGTCGGCAATTCCAACAGTTTCAGCAGCTACAACAGCTCTGGTGGTTCCAGCGTGCTTGGTAATTCCAACAGTTTCAGTAAACCCGCCGCTTCCGGCGTTCCCCACAACTCCGCCAGTCCCAGCCGTTGTTGAAACCTCTGCCGTCCCGGGAGTCTCAGCAGTCTCAGCAGCTCCTGCGGTACCAGCAGCCCCCGGCGTCTCCGATAACCGGCGCGCAGCGATCCGCGAAAAGTTGAAGCTGCTCATCCCTCCGGCGTAGATGTTATTGCAGCTGCCAGTCGCTGATGTTGAAGTCCTTTTTGGCCAGCTTTTCTTCGACCAGGAAGTTCTTGGTGCCCTCCAGCAGCCTGGTGCCTTCTTCCGTGAAGGCTGTATCCTTGATATCGCTGATCGGATTCACCTGTTTGGCCAGCTCCGGCGTGGTATCGCCGATTTCGGCCAGGAATTCGTAGTATTCGTCTTCATGCTGCTTGAGATCAGCCAGCGCTTTTTCACGTGCCTCGTTCCATACCTTAGGGAAATCCGGGAATTTCTCCAGGTACTCCTCGGATACAACAGTAGCGCTGGAGCCCAGCAGGTCCGGATGCTTTGAAGCATCGTCAAGGTGGGTATAACCTTCATCAATCAGCTTCAAGGCCGGAACCCCAAGGTTGGTGGTCGCATCCACATCCCCTCTGGCAAGCGCAGCGGTAGCATCCGGAATCAGCATGTGCACCAGCTTATAGTCGGTTACCCCCTCCTGCTGCAGCAGTCCCACCACATAACGGTGCATGAAGGAGCCTTTCTGGATGGCAATAGTCTTGCCCTGCAGATCCTTAACGGTCTTCGGGCCGTCCTTTTTACCGATCAGATAGCCTACGGTGTGGGCCGAGGATTGCGAGATCAGCCGGGTCTTGGCGCCGGAAGCATAGGCGATAATAGCCGGTGTATCCCCGAGGCTGCCGAAATCAAGCCGGCCGCTAATCAGCGACTCCGTCTGGTCCGGTCCGTTCGGGAAGCCGGTCAGCTTTACTTCGGTGATGCCGTATTTTTTCAATTCTTCCTGAATGATTCCCTTGTAAAAGCCCCAGCCCTCCGCGCCGCCCGGCACGTTCAGCTTGTTGGAGCCGATATAGCCGAAATTCAGCACAGCCGGTGCAGTAGCCGTTGTTGTTTCGCTGCCTGCGGCCTCCGCAGTATTATTGCCGCCTGCTGCTGAAGATGCGCTGTTGCCGGAGCCCGCATTATTACCGCAAGCCTGCAGCGCCAGCATGATCATGACCAGGCTTGCGAGCAGCAGCCCGCGTGCCCCTTTTTTACGTCCGCCTTGAATCTCTCTGTACGATTTCATTAATGTCGTTCTCCCCTCGGTCTGATGTCAGATGATTGCTATTTCTAGAACCCGGCTCTGGCCGCCAGTTTATACATAAAGTCATGGCTTGCCACCGGCTGTCTGCCTCTGCCCCAGCCTACCTTCTCCCTGTATCCGCCGAGCAGCCCCTGCTCTTCCAGCACCTGTTCAGTCACACCGGTCACAGCTTCAGAATCCGGGGCAACGTACAGCGCATCAACAGGGCAATACAGCTCGCACATGAAGCAGGTCTGGCAATCGCTCTGCCGGGCGATAACGGGGATTCCGTCCGGTGCCCGGTCAAAAACATTCGTCGGGCAGACGGATACACACTGATTGCACTCTACACACCTGGCAGCGCTGATGACTTCAATCACAGTAGTACACTCTCCTTCGCAACTTCTTCTGTCTTAACCCATACCTGATCCAGTCCGCCGCTGATCAGCCGGTGATGCTGGCTGTTGTCTGTTTCCTTGTAATCCTCGCGTTTATGCATGCCTCTGGTTTCCGTACGGGCCAGTGCCGAGCTGTACATCCAGCGGGCGGTCGCTGTCAAGGCTTCCGCTTCGCGGGCCTTCACCCCTTCCGGTGTGCGCTGGATTTCCCGGCTGCGCTGCTCCTTCCACAGTCCGTCCAGGCGGCCGAGCGAGGAGGTCAGCCCCTGCTCCGTACGGAAGAGGTTGATGTCGTACGGCTTGACTTCGTCCTGCACAGCCGAGACAAATTCCGCTGCACGCGCCGCCGTACCCGGCTTCACCTGCTGGTCAACCAGCGGTGAGGAGGACAGCCCGCGCGGCCTGCGGTCAGCGGCATGCTGCCCCAGTCCAGCGGCATAAGCGGCTGCGCCTTCTCCGGCAAAGGAGCCGGAAGACATCGCCCAGGCGGCATTGTGGCTGCCGCCGCCGGTGAAGCCGCCGCAGATCAGCTCGCGGGTTGCCGCATCGCCTGCAGCATACAGTCCCGGAACGCCGGTGCTGCAGTCTTCATCCGTTATGCGGATGCCGCCCGTGCCGCGCACGGTACCTTCCAGCCGCAGGGTAACCGGAAAAGCATCCTTGAACGGATTAATGCCCCGGCGGTCAAACGGCAGGAAGAAGTTCGTCTGGGCAACCCGCAGCAGCGGCTGCAGATCCTCTGAAGCACCGTCCAGCTTCGCATACACCTGGCGGCCGGCCAGCAGATTGCGGGCAATAACCGAGCGGCCTTTCTTGGAGCCTGCCCCCTCTACCACACTGCCGTCTTCATAATAGAAGCTTGCATAGCTGTAATAGGCTGTCTTGGTGACGGAGGAAAAGGTCGGGCAGATCGCATAGGCATTGGAGAATTCCATGCCTGACAGGCTGGCCCCGGCCTCGGCGGCGAACAGATAGCCGTCACCGGTCAGCACGTTGCAGCCCAGCGCCTTGCTGAGGAAGGCGCAGCCGCCGGTCGCGATAACCACGGCTCCCGCCTGTACGCTCCAGCCTTCTCCGCTCTGGGTCTGCACACCGGTTGCCCCGGCAACGCCGTGCTCATCGGCCAGCAGCTCAAGCGCCGGACTGTGATCCATGATCTTCACGCCTGCCTTCTTGACCAGCTTGCGCATCAGCCGCATATATTCCGGACCCTGCAGACTGCGGCGGTACTGGTTGCCGTGCTCATCCAGCGGGAACGGATAGCCGGAAACGCCCAGGCGGTTCATATTCTCATAGGTGCGGTCCAGCACCCGGTCCATCCAGCGGTGCTCGGCCAGCTTGCCGCCCATCGAGTAACGGCTGGCCTTGGCTTCCTCGCGCAGCTTGTCATCCGGCTGCACATACCACACTCCGGTGCCTGACGGAGCAGTAGCTCCGCTGGAGCCGCAGTAGCCCTTATCGGCCAGAATAACCTTGGCCCCTTTCGCTGCTGCCGTAAGTGCAGCCCATGTACCTGCCGGACCACCGCCGATTACCAGTACATCCGCCTGCAAATTCAGAGTTCCTGTATGTCCTATCGAAAGATTCATTTACCTTCAGCCCCCTTGGTTAATTTAGCCCTGATAGCTGTCCCGCCAGTGCAGGAGCTTGCGTTCGATGATGCGGAATAAGGAATCAATCAGCTTGCCGACAATGGCGAAAATAATGATGCCCACAAAAATGACCTCAGTATTGGAGTTCTGCTTTGCCTCATTAATCAGGAACCCTACCCCGGAGGAAGAGCCGATCAGCTCGGCAACAACCAGGCCGATCCACGCTACCGCCATTGAGAGCCGCAGGCCCAGCAGAATGCCGGGCAGCGCAGCCGGCAGAATCAGCCGGTGCAGCTTCTGCAGCGGACCGAATCCAAGCACCCTGGCTACCTCAAACAGCTTGTTGTCCACACTCCGGATTCCCATAAAGGTATTGATGTACAGCGGGAAAAAGGCCCCGCTCAGAATAATGGCTACCTTCGATACTTCGCCGAAGCCGAACCAGAGAATAATCAGCGGGGCAATCGCCAGATGCGGAACCAGCCGCAGCACCTGGACACTGGGGTCCAGCAGATACTCCGCTTTGCGGAACAGGCCGGTCAATATGCCGAGCAGCAGGCCGAGGATTCCGCCGATCACATAGCCGAGCCCGGCCCGGCCGATGCTCACCCCGAGGTGATGGAGCAGCTCGCCGCTGGCCGCAAGTCCGGCAAAGGCCGACAGAATGGACCAGGGCGCCGGCAAAAACTCCGGCGAGATCCAGCCCGCACTCCCGCCGAGCTGCCATAGCACAATGACCGCCACCGGTATGGCAGCCCCGGCTGCCCAGTCGACAAAAGCGTCTTTGTCCGAACAGAATATGCCCTTTTCTGCTTGTTAGGAGCAGAAATAGGTGCGCTTCCTGTGTAATCATGCGCCTCCCTTACCGTTTTTGCTGACTTTACAACCATTTCTACCCCGTTGCTCATGCTGTACATTCCTCCTATCCTTGATAGCTGTCCTTCCATCTCAGCAGCCGCCGTTCAATCAGGCGGACAACCGTATCGCTAAGCAGCCCTGCAGCGGCAAATACAATAATTCCGACAAATACAACCGGTGTATCGGCAAACTGGCGGGCGTCAGACATCATATAGCCGATACCCGAGGTCGATGCGATAAGCTCTGCCACCACCAGCCCCAGCCAGGACAATCCCAGCGACAGGCGCACACCGAGCATAATGTTCGGGACCGCCGCCGGCAGCACCAGCCGCAGCACCTGCTGCAGCCGGCTGAAGCCGAGCACCCTGGATACTTCGAACAGCTTGTTGTCCGTGCCGCGAATGCCCATGAAGGTGTTGATATACACCGGGAAGAATGCACCCTTTGCGATCAGCAGCACTTTGGATTCCTCGCCGATTCCGAACCAGAGGATGAACAGCGGCACCACTGCCAGGCTCGGAATCATCCGGATCATCTGGAGCGACGGGTCCAACAGCCGCTCCGATCTGCGGAACAGTCCGACCAGAATGCCCAGCAGCAGCCCCAGCCCCCCGCCAAGCAAAAATCCGGAAAAGGCCCTTACTGCGCTGACCCGGAAATGGCTCCACAGATCACCGCTTGCAGCCAGTAAAATAAACGATTGGGCAATGGTATACGGTGTCGGAAACAACATTTCGGATAAAATTCCGTAATGGCCCAGCAGCTGCCACGAGATCAGCAGGCTACCCGGCAGCAGCAGGCCGAGTCCGGCAATAACCGCTTTTCCCGGTTTACCGGCTGAGCCTGCGGCCACAGCCTGGTTGCTCATATAAATGCCCCCCTCTTCTAATAGTTAATAATTCTCATAGATTAAGTCGGATATAAGACAGTGGCAATTCCTCGTTTGCCATTTTCAAGACCACCGACACCCCTCTAAATCCCCGCCCCGTCCGTCAGCTCCAGCTCCTCTACCTTCTCAAAATAATTCAGAACTCTAAGGCGCAGCTCCTGAAAGGAGGTGGTTGTCTTTTTGCGCGGATACGGCAGGTCAACCGGCACGATTTTGCGGATTTTGCCCGGCCGCGGCTCCAGAATAACTACTCTGTTTCCAAGAAATACGGCTTCATCAATATCATGTGTTACAAAAATCATTGTTGTCCGGTTCTTCCGCCAGATATCCAGCAGCACCGCCTGCATATGCGCCCGGGTAAAGGCGTCAAGCGCACCAAACGGCTCATCGAGCAGCAGGATTTTCGGATTCCGCAGCAGTGCCCTGGCAATCGCCACCCGCTGGGCCATTCCTCCGGACAGCTCGCGGGGGTAGGCTTTTTCGAAGCCGGTCAGCTTCACCAGCTCAATCAGCTCATCCACCTTCTGCCGGACATCCGGGCGGCTGAGCGGCAGATCTGAAGCAATGTTCTTCTCAACGGTAAGCCACGGAAACAGCCGGTGCTCCTGAAAAATAAACCCTTTGTCTATACCGGGACCGCCAATCGTCTGCCCCTCCAGCGTAACACTGCCGGTATAGCCGGTATCGAGTCCGGCAACGATGCGCAGCAGCGTGCTTTTTCCGCAGCCGCTCGGGCCGATCACGGTGATGAACTCCCCCTGTTGCACGTCGAGATTTACCTCATGCAGCGCCTTTACCTGTCCTCCGGCGGTATCAAAGCTTTTGTTCAGCTGTGCAATGGACAGCATTACCTCTCCCATCCCGGTTCCTCCTTCAGGTGTGTGGGCTGACCTATAGTTCAGCCGGTATTTTTATTGCAATAAAAAACAGAGGGACCACGTGCTGGATAGCACGGGCACCTCTGTTTGTACAGTCGGCCAATGTAATTCAAAGTAAAACAATTTGAATTTGTGCATTTAAAATATCACCTATCCGCGGGTCTGTCAACAAAAAGACACAATTAAATTTGAATAGCAAAGTATTTAACAGGGCAGACTGCTGCCGGTAATAGGCTTGCCCAAAAAGAAACATTTACTCATAAACTTACATTTTGTAAGTTGTTATGTTATAATAATCCCTATGCTATGTATAACGGACAAGCGTGACAACTATTCCAGGATATAAGGGGTCTGTATTTATGACTAATATTAACAATGTACAGCCGGACACTGCTCCGGAATTCGAATTCGGCATCTATACATTGGGCGACCTGGTGGCGGATTGCCATACCGGGCAGCGGATCAGCCCGCAGCAGCGGCTGCAGGAGGTAATTGAGGCAGCCAAGCTTGCGGATGAAGCCGGCCTCGATGTTTTTGGTGTCGGGGAGCATCACCGGCTGGATTTTGTCATCTCTTCCATGCCGGTTGTGCTTGCTGCCATTGCCCAGGTGACCAAGCGGATCAAGCTGACCAGCGCAACCACGGTGCTGAGCACCGCTGATCCGGTACGGATCTTCGAGGATTTCGCCACGCTGGATCTGCTGTCCGGCGGCCGGGCGGAGATCATTAACGGACGGGGAGCTTTTCTGGAGTCCTTCCCGCTGTTCGGATATGATCTGGAGGACTACAAGAAGCTGTTCGCCGAGAATCTGGAGCTGCTGCTGGAGCTGAACAAGCATGAGGTCGTGAGCTGGAACGGCTCTTTCCGCTCACCGCTGAAGAATGCGGAGATCGCCCCGCGTCCCCTGCAGCCGAAGCTCCCGCTCTGGGTCGGCATCGGCGGCTCTCCCGAAAGCGCCGAGCAGGCCGGGCGGCTGGGCATCGGGATGGCCATTGCTATTCTCAGCGGCAGCCCGGAGCCCTTCCAGAACCTTGCCGCCACCTACCGGCGAAGCGGTGCCGCAGCCGGACATGCTGCCGAAGATCTGAAGATCGCCATCACCAGCCACGGCTACATCGCCAAAACCTCACAGCAGGCGGTCGAGGAATACTACCCGTACTATTACAGCTACCGCAACGCCATCAGCCCGCAGCCCGGGCAGGAATACCGGGTGTCCCGTAGTGATTTTGGCCGCTTCGTCTCCCCGGTCAATACGCTGGCTGTCGGCAGCCCGCAGCAGATTATCGAGAAGATCCTCTATCAGCATGAGCTGTTTGGCCATAACCGCTTCATGACCCAGCTCGACATCGGCGGCCTGCCTTACAGCAAAGTAGCTACCGCCATTGAACTGCTTGCTACAGAGGTCGCTCCGGTTGTCCGCCGGGAAATCGCCAAAAAGAACAGCTGAGCTTCATCGCCCGGTGGCCATCTATTCCCGCTTCAGCCCACAATAACAGACCAAAAAAGCTGTACTGTCCAACCCTCTTGGACGGTGCAGCTTTTCTTTGCATATGCCACATTACTGTTCATCGGTCATTCCCAACCCTTCCCCCAGATGCCAGCGGCACACCTTGAGCATAGCTTCGTAGCTGTCTTCGAATTCAAGCTGTCTGAGGATATTCAGATAGACCTTCATTTCAGCCGTGCTGTCCTTCCGTTTCAGACAGAGCAAAGCAAGCTCGTAATAGATAAGCGTAATAATTTTATCGTACAGCAGATGGGTTTTGTCGGCCAACGGCAGCGCTTGCTCAAGAAACAGCAGGCTCTGCTCATAATTGCGCTCCTTGAGGCACAGGATCGAGAGGTTCTGCAGTAAATGCTGCTGGACTGTCCTGCTCTCAGGAAAAGACTGATATCTGTCAAATTCCTTCGCTCCTCTGAGGCCGAAAAAAACAGCATCACTGCTGCTCAGTGTGAACAAAAAATTGTTCAGCAGCTTGAACTCGTACAGATACCATCTGTCTACGCCAAGCAAATACGGTTTGATATACGCCGCAATTTCAGGCAGTGTCCTGATCTCGTCGGCCTGCTGATGCTGGATCAGCACTCCCTGGCCAAGCAGATACAAGTGGTAGTAGGCTTCAGTCTGTGTAGACTCATACATGGAGCGGCACTCGCGGCTGACCGCCCTGAGCCGGTCAAAATCATAGCGGTTGCCTGCCTCAGTCAGGCTCAGATGCAGCGTCCGCTTCACCTGCGGGGCATTGTCCTGATGCAGGAACAGCAGCTCCTCCAGCGACATCTCCAGCTTGTCCAGCAGCAGAATCAGCTTGTCGTAGCCAGGGTAATAATGCCCGCCTTCAAAGCGCGAGAGGTTGGAGCGGCTCATGATGCCGCCGGCCAGTACGGCCTGGTTGATTCCTTTTGACCTGCGGATCTGCCCGATCGTTTTGCCGAGAAACATTGCTTGTCCCCTCCGCCCCGTGTGAGTATCCGGCACATTTCACAAGAATATTTTCCATTATATGCTACACTCGGCGCAAAGAAAATACTCATTCCTGGGGGAAAGTAACGATGAAATTGCGCATAGCACGGCAGTTGAACAGCAGGGTGTGGAATATACTGGCGGGGACTCTTTTTACGAGAACAGCCCTGTTCATGAGCGTCCCTTATCTGTCGATTTTTCTGATGAGTCAAAAGCACATCCCGCTCCTGCCCACCAGCCTGATCCTCGCAGTGAATCCGCTGGCGGGCGTAGCCTTCAGCTGGCTGGGCGGCGCGCTTGCCGATAAACTTCCGCTCCACAAAATCCTCCTGTACACCCCCCTCGTCTGGGGAACAGTGTTCATTCTTTTTTATTTTGCCGGCGGCTTCTGGAGCTTTCTTGTACTGAACGCCCTGAACGGCCTGTGTTATTCCCTCTTTGAACCAGCCAGCAAAAAGGTGCTGTCTACTGAGTCTCTTCCGGAGCATCGTCTGCTTGTATTCAATCTGCGGTACACGGCGATTAACGTGGGGTGTTTTGCCGGTCCGCTGCTCAGCCTGGTGTTCAATATGAAAATGACCCTGTTCCCCTACGTTATCCTCGGCAGCATGTATATCCTGTACGGGGCTTCCACGAAATTATTTTTCCGCAATGCTTCTTCTGCTGCTAATTCCCCTGTTCACGTTCCGGTCAAAAGCGTCCGCAGCCTGCAGGCCCTCTCCGTGATCCGCAAAGATTATGTCTACCTGCTGCTGGTCGCGGGTATGAGCTTTTCCTACTTCGGCTATTCGCAGCTGAACGGAACAGTCTCCCTGTTTCTGTCGAACACTGCTATGCTTGCGGACGGTACCCGGTTATACTCCATTCTGCTGTCGGCTAACGCCATTGTGATCCTCGCTGCCCAGTTTGCTGTGCTGCGCCTGATTTCCGCCTGGAATCCGTTCAATGTGGTGCTGCTCAGCAATCTGCTGATCGGACTCAGCTTTCTGTTCTTTCTTTTTCCTGCCGCTTACCTTCCGCTGCTGTTATTCATTGTCGTATTTAGTCTGGGTGAGCTGCTGATCGGCGCACGGTTTGATGCCCTGGTGGATGAGCTGTCCTCTGCGGAAAATAAAGGCCTGTACTTCGGCTGTACGGAGATTGTGAAGCTGGGGACGATCAGCGGCCCGCTTGTCGGGGGAGGTCTGCTAGGGCTATTCGGTTTCCAGACGGCCTGGCCTGTATTTGGGCTGCTGGCGGTCATTACACTGACCGGCTCGGGACTGATCCGGGCGGCACGGCGGAAGCATCTGCATACTCGGAATAGAGAAAAAGCCGGTGCATCTCCGGATGCTGCAACCGACAAATCCCATCGGCGGTTGAGCTAGGCACAGTACGTCAGTAGTAGCTCCAGCGGTTGGATAAATTCAAAGGCAAAAATGCCTTTGATTTTGGCTATTTCGGCCTGCCCGGCCAATTCAAAGGCAAAAATGCCTTTGATTTTGGCTATTCCGGTCTGCCTGTTCGGCTATTCCGGCCAAGGGGAGCTGCTCCCCAAAAAATCAAAAAAAGGCCCCCGGATCTACCGGGAACCTGAACGGACCAACTAGGCTTCAACCAATTTTCATTAAGCAAATGATGGCTTCTTGTTATCGACCTTGCCGCTGACCAGCTTCTTGTACTCCTCATCCCCGCCGTTTACGGACGGTGCGAGGTACACGTGATCTGACGCCGCAGACGGTCTGGCGGTACGGCCGCCGTTCTTCCTGCCTCTACTGCGGCTTGTGCCTGAGCTCCCGCCTGCGGACCGGCGGACAGCGCCAGAAAGACTGACTACACCCTTCATGTTCTTCATGCTCTAGTCCCCTCCCACTAAATGATTGACGGTACGGAACAAATCGCGGTTATACCTGACGGCTGCCTTCAAGTCCTCGGCCGACAGCCCGTCATTGCCTGAAAAATGGACAGAAAGGACATGCTTTTCACCTAAAGGATAGCATAGGATATAGACCTCCGCAACTTCCGTACGCTGAAAAAAGGTCCATTCCCGGCTTAAGAAGGCGTCCATCACGCCGGGCCGTTTCTCCTGCTTGCCGTCATCCGGCGCAAACGGATAAACATGCCCGCGGCCTACATTGCCGCCTACCTGCTTCAGCCCTTCCTCCCCGCTGGCCCGCCACAAGGCGGCGCCAATCACCCGGCACTGCTCCGGCGGCACGAAGGAGTTGCGGACAGCCTCGCTGAGCGCCTGGTATTTCTCTGCTGCCTCAGGTCCGGCTACATTACTATTATATTGCCAAAAGAAATGAAGGATACTTTCTTTCCGCCTGAGTTCAAGCTTCAGCTGCGCCAATTCCTTGTGCGGGTCACTGTATACTCCCTGCTCATGAATACTGTCGATGATCTTCCCGCAGCTGACATCGACAGCCGCCACCGGATTCTCATGCCGCCATTCATATTCCAGCGGCGTAAGCCCGGTCAGATCCGACAGGAGATGATATTCCTCCACGTTGGCGCCGGGAATCAGATCGCTGCGCGGCTCGATGCGGTCGGGCAGCAGGCAGAATACACGGCTGCGGCGCAGCCGGGCCCAGAACAGTCCCATCTCAAACTGGGTGTTATCCCGGGTCACATAATAATATTTGCCGCGGATTTGGGCCACATCATCAGGCGAGAAGACAAATACGGCATAATCACTTTCATCCAGATGCCGCTCCAGTGCTTCCATCGTATATTCATTCGCCCGGAAAGCATTGGCATACCAGGGGGTTACCTGGGCCTCACGCTTCAGCTGCTCATGTATCGCCCTTGCATAACGGATGGATTCTCTCGATGATCCAATGAAACATTTTGGTCTGGTCACGGATGCGCTCCTTTGTTATTTTCCCCGATCTGTAATAATTATACATCCGCTTTCCATCTAGGAACAGAGCCTCATTTTCTTAAGTTTTTAAACAAATTCCGTTCCTCTGCCGATGAAACGGGTAATAGGATTTTAATTATCCGGGGAAACGAGGCTTCATATGATCAAAAGCATACATAAAGCAATACTGCTGGCCGGCATCGCAACCGGTGCCCTGCTTACGGGCAGCCAGGCGGACGCTTTAGCGTCTTATACAGCAAAGGTATACGCCAGTTCACTTATTGTGCGGAGCGAGCCGGCCGCAGGAGCTTCTGCTGTCGGTTCTTTGAAAAACGGCGCAACCGTTACGGTAACCGATGAGCAGCACGGCTGGATGAAGGTGCGCGCAGGTTCGCTCACCGGCTGGGTAGCCGGATACTATCTCAAGAAGACAGAGGGCAGTTCAGCTTCATCAGCAGCCTCTTCCTCCGTCTCACAGGCCAAATCCTCCTCCGGCAGCGGTACGGCAACAGTAACCGCTGATTCCCTGCGCATCAGGGGAGGCCCGGGGACCGGCTACGACGTGGTAGGCTCGCTGAAGGCCAAAGATAAAGTAACCATACTGGCCCGCCAGGACGGCTGGGCGCGTATCCGCACCTCCGCAGGTGAAGTCGGCTGGGTATCGGCACAATACCTTTCCGCCGGGGGTTCATCAAGCGGAGTGACCACTGCATCCGCCACAAGCACAAGCTCCAAGTCAGCAAGCAGAATCGGCAGCAAGCTGATCGTTATTGATGCCGGACACGGCGGCAGCGATCCTGGCATGCTGGGTACTACTTATAACACAATGGAGAAGGATTTGACGCTGCAGACAGCCTTTTACGTGAGAGATTACCTCACCGCCAAAGGCGCGGAGGTCCGCATGACACGGACAACAGCAAGCCAGAAGCCTACGCTTGCCCGTAGGGTGCAGATCGGCCATTCGGTGAATGCCGATGCTTTTGTCAGCATCCATTACAATTCTTCGCCAAAGAATGTATCTGGGACGCTGACCTTCTTCTATTCGGAATCGGATGACCTGCGGCTGGCCCGGGCGATCGAGAACCGGCTGGGCCAGGGAATCGGGCTCAAGAGCAACGGACTGTCCTACGGCAATTATCATATTCTTCGGGAGAACAGGATTCCCGCTGCCCTAGTGGAGCTCGGGTTCCTGAGCAATCCTTACGATGAGGCGATTGTGCGCACCTCCAGCTATCAGAAAAAGGCCGCCAAGGCGATTGCCGAAGGGCTGGCCGATTATTTCAGATAATACCTGGCACAATAATACCGCAAGCAGCTTACTGCTTGCGGTATTCGCGTGGCGTCAGACCGGTGGCTTTTTTGAATACCCGGCTGAAATACTTCTCATCCTCATAGCCGACCAGCTCGGAGATCTGCGACAGCCGCAGGCCCGTATTATGCAGCAGCGTCTTGGCCTTGCTGATCCGCAGAGAAGTTAAATAATCCGACAGGTTCTCGCCGCTGATCTGCTTGAACTTGCGCGATACATTCTCGCGGCTGATGAAGAAACGCTCGGCTATATGCTGCAGCGTCATATCCCGGGCATAGTTCTGCTCCAGATAGTCCCTGATGTCCTGCACAAGCCGGCTGTCCGGGGTTGAAGAGCCTCCCTGGGATAAACGCTGCAGCAGGGTTTTCAGCTGCTTCTGCCAGTTACTGACGGAGAAGAGCCCTTCTTCGTCATAGCAGGGTTCAATCCGGATTTCCGCCTCAGGCCGCCAGCGCTGCAGAACGGCACAAATCTCCTCCTGCTGGCGCATAAGGCTGCTCTCTGTCAGCACAGGCAACCCGCCCAGCCTGTCTCCCCACTCGGCAATTACCCGCTCCATCCGCTCCATATCACCGGATAATACAGCTATTCCGAGCTTATCGGACAGGGTATCCAGGACGTAGTCTTTTTCAGATCCACTATCCCCCTGCTGCTCCCTGTACAGGTGAATCCGTCCTTCGCGCTGCAGCAGATTGCGTTCATTCAGCCCTTCCCGCGCCTGGCGGAAAGCAGACTGCAGGCCTTCCGGAAAAGCGCAAACCTGGCTTAGACCGATATCGATTTGTATTCCGTAAGCTTGTCTAACCGACTCATTGATGCGCTGCAGCCGTGCTTCTGCTTCCGTCACATCGGCCCAGAACAGCATCACAATATCCGCACCCGCCTGCCAGCTGCGGAAGGCGAATCCGCTCCTCTCCGCTGTGATGACCTCGTTGCAGACATTGGCCAGCACGAAGGAGGTCAGCCCGACATCGCCATGGAACCGCTGAAGCAGCCGGCAGTCACTATGCTGCAGCGAGATGACCGCTGCCCTGCAGCCCGCCGCATGCTCCGGCATGCCCAGCTCTTCGTGCAGCGCAGGCTTCAGTTCCTTAAAGGAGGCATGGCCGGCCACCAGATCCGAGAGCATTTTGTCCCAGTAGAGCGGCCGCAGCACATTCAGCTGTATATTTCGGCTGCGGGTCTGCTGCCGCTCCGCCTCCTCCTCCCGCCACAGCTTGAAGGCATGCTCTGCCGCGTCGATCAGCTGCCTGCTGTTAAGGGGCTTGAGCAGGTAGTCCGTCCCGCCGTAGACGATTGCCGGCTTCACATAGTTGAAGTCCTGATAGCCGCTGATCACAATCGTCTTGGTCTCCGGATAATGGCCGTGCAGCCATTCCAGAAGCTCGGCGCCGTCCATCAGCGGCATCCGCATATCGGTGAACACAACCGCAGGCTGCTCCTCCTCCATGACCTGCATCGCTTCCTGCCCGTTCGTCGCCTCAAAGATGCCGTCAATCTGATGCTTCTCCCAAGGCACAAAATAGCGGATCGCCTCCCGCACATGCTTCTCATCATCTACGATCAGTACCTTCATCGTTTCCCGCTCCTTTGTGTATGTCATGTTTCAGCTCTCCAGGGGAATCAGCAGCGTAACCGTCACCCCGTGGCCTTCTTCGCTGCGCAGCTGCAGCTCAGCCCCGCTGCTCATCTGCAGCCGCAGCCGGGCCAGTACATTGGACAGCCCGATCGCTTCATGCTCATTGCCACCGCTATGGGCAAGCCCTGCAGCGATTTCCGCCAGCCTCGCCTCCGGAATCCCCTTGCCGTTATCCTTGACGGCAAGAATCAGCCTGCCCTGCTTATCAAGCGTGCAGGAAATGGTAATCACCGCTTCGCGGATTCCATCCGCGAATCCGTGCTTGAAAATATTTTCGACGATCGGCTGCAGGATCATCTTCGGTACGATAACCTCTAAAACAGCCTCGTCGGTTTCGATATCCAGCCGCAGATTCTCTTCGCCAAAGCGTTCAGTCTGCAGAATAACGTAGTTCTGCACATGCTCCAGCTCATCACGCAGCGGCACCTGCGTCCGCTCCGTGTTCATCGAGTAGCGCATCATGCTGCCGAGCGAGTAGATAAGATCATACACCTTCGGAGCATTGTAACGCAGGGACAGGCTGGCAATCGACTGCAGGGCATTGTACAGGAAGTGGGGGTTGACCTGGGCCTGCAGCGCCTTCAGCTGATTTGTTTTGTTGGCCAGCTCCAGCTTATATTCCTTGACGATCAGATCATTGATGGTGTGGGTCATACCGGTGATTTTGCGGGTCAGCAGACCAAATTCATCCTCGCTCTCGCTTCCACATGAGCATCAAGCTGGCCGATCTGCACCTTCTGTGTGAAGGCAATCAGCTTCTTGATCGGTCTTGTGAAGCCGATGGAAATCACAACTGCAACGATACCGCCGAGAATCAGAAACAATACGCCTATACCGGTAGTAAATCTGGTAATGACCCGCGCATCGGCGTATAGATCCCCATATGGCACCAGCTTGATAATGCTCCCCTTGAACAGGGGGGCGTCGATATGCCGGTACATTACAATCCCTGCGAACCCGTCCTTTTTCCAGCTGAAATGGCCGCTTTCACTGTCCTGCGGAAGCTGGCTCCAGCCTGCTGTCACCCGTTCCCCGATCCAGTCCGGATCAGACGAATACAGTGCCTGCCCCTGCTCATTCAGCACATACAGGCGCTCCGTACCGGAATTATACATCGACCTCGCGATTCCCTCCAATTCGTCCAGCCGGAAGTCGACCGACAGGTCGGCCAGCACATCGGCGCTGGGCGCCCGGTAGAGCGGAAAGTGGGCGGTAAAAACGGGCACCGTCCCGGATTTTAAATTGGGGAAGCCGGATTTCATCCCGTACTGGTGATCCATATGGGTTACTTCGAGAAACGGCCGGTAGGTCCCGCCCGGAACAGCCGCAGGCACGTATTTCCCTGATTCACGGCGGAACAGCCCGCCCAGGAGCAGATTGGACTGCCGGGATGCCCGGACATACAGGTGAATCTGGAATGTATTCTGATCGGAGAGGAACAGATTGTACAGCTGGGTGGATATAACCGCCCGCGTATCCGGCGCAGCCGTACCTTCCGGCAGATCCTCCGGAGCTTTGGCCGTAAGCAGCGTCGTATAAAAGGAGCTAGGCACATTGATTCCGCTGTATAGCGACATCGCCCGCTGGTTCATCCCGCTGAAATAGCTGCTGAGATTCCCCTCCCCGAGGGTGAGCAGCTTTGTATTCTGTTTTACGGACTGCTCCGTCACCGACTGCTTAGTGTAGAGATAGGAGAACGTAACCGAGATTCCCGACGGAATCACGGAGGCCAGCAGCACAAGCGCCATCAGCCGGGTGCGGATACTGTTTTTCAAGTAGAAACGGCTACGCCGTCCGTGACAGGACGGTATCCGTTTCTGCGAGAAAGATAAGGATAAAGGATTGCGTGAAATATATACTTTCTTATCTTTGAACATGAAGGGCCTCCCGATAAGTGTTCGGACATCCGTTTTCTATTGTTAACGCTATCATTTGAGTGTGTTCAATCTTCGCAACGACAGCATACACCGAGTTTCGTACGCAGCGCTACTATGAATTTTTTCCGGCATTGAAAGGGCGTGCTGCAATATAATCCACTTTTCTAAGCATCAAATTGAGTGTTGAAGCCGGCGGAGGCTTTCTATAATGGAGTCGTGAACCGTTAGAAAAACTACACAAAGGAGATTCCATATGAGAAAAGCTCTGCGGCTTCAAAGAGGCTGGGGCCAGCAAATCGTGTTCCTCGGACCGTGCCTGCTCTTCTTCCTGACCATTGTGGTCACCCCTTTCTTTCTCGGCTTTTACTACTCTTCCACGGACTGGAACGGGCTCGATCTGGACAAAGCGGTCTGGACCGGCGCGGCCAACTGGAAACGGATTTTTTGAATGACGATAAGTTCTGGGAATCCCTGCTCTTCACCCTGCGCTTCACGGTTGTCTCCGTAGTGGCGGCCAATGCGCTGGCGCTGCTGCTGGCTTTTCTGCTGATGACCACACTGAAGACCAAGAAGGTGCTGCGGACGATCTTTTTCATGCCTAACGTTATCGGCGGTATTCTGCTCGGGTATATCTGGCAGTTTATTTTCACCAAAGGCTTCGCCACGATCGGGGAGATCACCGGCATTTCGTTCTTCCAGCTCCCTTGGCTGGGTACACCTGGCACCGGCTTCTGGGGACTTGTCATCGTGTTCGTCTGGCAGACCGCCGGCTATATGATGGTCATTTATATCGCTGCCCTTGCCGGGATTCCAAAGGATCTGATTGAAGCAGCCCGGATTGACGGCGCCCGTGCCCCGCAGCTGTTCAGAAGTGTCTATGTTCCTTTGATCATGCCGGCCATCACTATCTGCCTGTTCCTGACCACCTCTAATGCCTTTAAGATGTTCGACCTTAATCTGTCGCTGACCAAAGGCGGACCGGGAACCTCTACGCAGTCGCTGGCCTATAACATTTATGCGGAAGCGCTGATTAACAACCGTTACGGGCTCGGCACCGCCAAGGCATTGCTGTTCTTCGTAGCTGTGTCGCTGATTACTGTTACCCAGGTATGGGTGACCAAACGGAAAGAGGTGTCGGCTTAATGGATACAAGCAGATACCGTCCTAAGCATTTTGTACTGGAGATCGCGGCTATTCTTCTGGCCCTCGTCTTCCTGTCGCCGTTCTATCTGGTGCTGAGCAATTCAGTCAAAAGCCTCAAGGAAATCCTGCTCGATGCCGCTTCCTTCCCTGCCGTTTACCACTGGGATAATTATTCCAAGGTATGGGATGCGATTGATTTTCCGCAGGCGTTCTGGAATTCTTTATCCATTACGGTGCTAAGCGTCATCTTTATCGTAATGTTCAGCTCCATGGCGGCGTACCAGATTGTCAGAAAACCGTCGCGGTTCAACAGCTTTGTGTTCCTGCTGCTGGTGTCGGCGATGATTATTCCCTTTCAGTCCCTGATGCTGCAGCTGGTCCGGGTGACCAGTATACTGGAGCTGCGCGGCGAGCTGTACGGCATTGTGGCCTGTTATCTCGGCTTCGGCATGCCGCTGTCGGTCTTTCTGTTCCACGGTTTTATCAAAAGCGTACCTTATGAGCTTGAGGAGGCTGCCCGGGTTGACGGCTCTAATCCTTACGGCGTGTTTTTCCGGATTGTGTTCCCGCTCCTGCTGCCGATCATTGTGACTGTCATTATTCTCAATACATTATGGATCTGGAACGATTATCTGCTGCCGGTGCTGGTGATCGGGGGCAATAAGGATCTGACCACCCTGCCGGTGGCCGTGACGAAATTCTTCGGGCAATACACGAAAAAGTGGGACCTTGCGCTTGCGGGACTGGTCATGGCGATTACGCCGATTCTGCTGTTCTTCCTGTCGCTGCAGCGTTATATTGTGGAAGGTGTAACCGCCGGCTCTGTTAAGGGATAACCGGGTGCATAATCAAAGGCTGCAACAATATCCACTTTTTCGAGCAAAATATTAAGTGTAAGTGAACATCCGGATGCTATACGATCTAGTTGCAGGAACCACAGACCAGGGAGGTTATTCTATGAAAAGAAAGCTTGCGTTGATTATGGCAACCGTTTGCACTCTGATTGTAGCAGGCTGCGGCAACAACAGCAGCAATAATGCGGACAACGGCGGGGCTGCCGTCAATACGCCAAAAGAGACAGCTGCGGCTGAAGCAACGGCGGCTCCCGCCAAAGATGTGACGATTAAAATGTTCCAGTTCAAGGTTGAAATCGCCGAGCAGCTGAATGCACTGGCTGAAGAATACGAGAAGGAAACCGGCGTGAAGGTTGAAGTGGAGACGCACGGCGGCGGTGAAGACTACGGCGCTCTGCTGAAGGCTGAGATCGCTTCCGGATCTGAACCTGAAATTTTTAACAACGGCGGCTATACCGCCCTGGTCCCTTACATGGACCGCGCCACCGACTTATCTGACCAGCCTTGGGCGGCCAATCTGATTCCAACCGCCAAAGCTCCTGCTACCGTCGACGGTAAGCTGTACGGCATGCCGATGAACGTTGAGGGCTACGGACTTATTTATAACAAGGATCTGTTTGAACAGGCCGGCATTACCGAAGAGCCTAAAACGCTGACCCAGCTTAAGGACGCTGCCGCTAAGCTCAAAGCCGCCGGCATTACTCCTTTTGAGGCAACCAATGAATGGTGGTCAATGGGGATTCACCTCGTTAACGTAGGTCTGGCCCACCAGCCTGATCCGAAGCAGTTCATTGAGGATGTCAAGGCAGGCACGCAGACGATCAAAGGCAATGCCGTATTCGAGCAATGGCTTGATCTTGTTGATGTGATCTTCGACAACGCCCAGGACAACAAAATGACGACCGACTATGCTACACAGGTTGCCGAATTCGCCTCCGGCAAAGCAGCCATGATGCTGCAGGGCAACTGGACCCAGGGCGACATCGACAAAATCGATCCGGCGCTGAACCTGGGCCTCCTCCCGCTGCCGATCAATGACGAAGAAGGTACGATCCTCGTCGGCGTGCCGAACAACTATATCGTGAACAGCAAATCCGCACATCCGGAAGAAGCCAAAGCCTTCCTGAACTGGCTTGTTACCTCGGAGACCGGCCAGAAGTATCTGACCAAGGAATTCAAATTCATTCCTGCAGAAACGAACATTGCTGCTGACGCTGCCGACATCGGCCAGGTTGCCGTTGCCGTGCAGGAGAAATCGGCTACCGCACTCGGCTGGAACTGGGATATGTTCCCTGACGGCGTAACCCAGGGCTTCGGCGCTGCGATGCAGGAATACCTCGGTGAGCAGATCGACCGCGGCCAGCTGCTGGAGAAGCTGGATAAGGCGGTACAGGATATTGTGAAGCAATAGATTTTCTGATTATGCAAAAGCACCTTCAAAACCGCCTAAGCGGAATTGAAGGTGCTTTTTTGAGCAGGCCGTATTTAAACGAACATTTCTACGATCAGGAACAGGTTCAGCGCGACTACCAGCGCCGAGATCATCCAGCCGAGTATAGTAGTAATTCTGCGGTTAACCAGCCCATGCATAATCTTGCGGTTGCTGGTGAAAATGACTAGCGGAATGAGTGCAAAGGCAATCCCGAACGACAATACGACTTGGCTCATAACCAGCGCGCTGGTCGCATTGATTCCGAAGGCGATGATCGCCAGCGGTGGAATAATTGTAATCGCCCGCCGCAGATACAGGTTGATTCTCTTGTTGATGAAGCCCTGCATGACCACATCTCCGGCCATTGTGCCTACAGAGGAGCTGGATAAGCCGGCAATCAGCAGGCCCAGGCCAAAGGCAATTGCCGTCACCGGTCCGGCCAGATGGCTGAACTGCTCGAACGCGACATCCAGATCTTCGACCACCAGCCCGTTTTTGAAGAATAAGGCTGCGGATACAATCACCATTGCCATATTTACAGCTCCTGCGATCACCATCGCAATGACAATATCGATCATTTCCCATTTAAAAATCTGCTTCTTCTGCTTCTCGTCTACCCCCACCACCCGGCTCTGGGTTAGAGACGAATGGAGATAGATCGCGTGCGGCATAACGGTTGCGCCGAGAATACCTGCGGCCAGCAGCACGCTGTCTACCCCCTGGAACGCCGGAGTGAAGATTCCCGCCACCACGGCCCCGGCATCCGGCTTCGCCATAATGACCTGAAAGGCAAAGGCCAAGACGACGACCATCACCATCGAAGCAATCCCTGCCTCCAGACTCCGGTAACCCCGGCGCTGCAGCTCAAGTATTGCGAATGATCCAGCAGCCGTAATCAAAGCAGCCGGCAGCATCGGAATGCCGAACAGCAGATACAGGCCGAGTGCCGCCCCGATAAACTCTGCTAAATCCGTAGCGATAATAACAAGCTCACTCTGAATCCATAAAAAGATGGCTGCACCCTTCGGAAACTGCTCCCGGGCTACCTCCGGCAGGTTCTTGCCTGTTGCAATACCGAGCTTGGCGGATAGCGCCTGGATCAGCACTGCCATCAGGTTGGAAGCGGCAATTACCCACAATAGCAGATAGCCGTATTTCGAGCCAGCCGTAATATTGGTGGCAAAATTGCCCGGGTCCAGGTAAGCTACTGAAGCAATAAAGGCCGGGCCCAGGAACGGCAGCAGCCGCTTCAGTCCTTTTACATCTCCATTTAATACGGCCTGTGCCGAAACTTTAGTTTGTTTAGCTTTTATGATATTGCCTGTCTCCACAGCTGTCTGCTCGATCATGTTAAATCCTCCTTACACCGGAAGTTGTCTATATATACGGGAAGTTGTCTTCGTGCCGAAAATTTGTGTTCACACATTTAAGTTTCCCTGATGCAACTTTAATTTTATACTCATTATATTCCTCATTCTGAAAAATGTAAATGTAATTTTCATGGTTCACTTTCCGGTTGCATACATAGATACATTTAACGCGAATCGGAGATTGGCAATCAGCGGCTGGTCTTTTGCCCGTAAATAGCAGGAGGGCTGGCCTATATGAAAAAGAGACGGGACCAGGGGTTTCCCCGTCTCCCGCCTCAACTCTTCTTTTCCCCGCCGCTCTCTGACATCTGCTTATATTACTGGATTCTGCCGCTCTTCACGCAGCTGTTTCACCTGCGCCTTCAGCCCGCTGAGCTTCTGCACCAGCTTACCAACGATAACTAAGTGGATTTTCGCTATAATTTCGGATAATCTCAACTCCATCTCCATCTCCATCTTCACCAAACAAGCATCATTAATATTTATCCCGCCCTATTTCTTCCCCTTCCACCCGTCTTTCAGCGGCACGATCCGGTTGAACACCAGATGCTCAGGACTGCACAGCTTGTTGTCGGCGGTAAAATAGCCGTGGCGGATGAACTGGAATCGCTCAAGCTCAAGCGCCTCAAGCACATAAGGCTCGACCAGGCAGTGCTTCAAAGTCCGGATGGAATCGGGATTGAGGACATCCTCCCAGGCTTCACTCTCCTCCTTCGGCCCTTCGTTATCCTTCAGCAGCTGCTCATACAAATTCACCTCGGCGGGCACCGCATGGCTGGCGGATACCCAGTGGATCGTCCCTTTGACCTTCCGGCCGCTCATGGCGCTGCCGCTCTTCGTCTCGAGATCATAGGTGCAGCGCAGCTCGCTGATCTCCCCGGTGACCGGGTCCTTGATCACTTCACTGCACTTGATGATATACGCCCCCTTGAGGCGCACCTCACCGCCCGGGATCAGCCGCCGGAAGCCCGGCACCGGATGCTCCATAAAGTCATCACGTTCAATATAGAGCACGCTGCTGAAAGGGACCTCTCTTGTACCCAGCTCCGGATTTTCACAATTGTTATCCAGACTCAGCAGCTCTGTCTCTGGTCCGCTATAGTTGGTAATCACTACCTTGAGCGGTTCAAGCACGGCCATCACGGCGGGCACACTGGCCTTCAGATCCTGTCTCAGTACGTGCTCCAGCAACGAAAAGTCCACCATCGACTGGCTTCGGACCATCCCGATCTCGGTTACAAACCGTTTGATGCTCTCCGGGGTGAAGCCCCGTCTGCGCAGCCCGCGCAGCGTCGGCAGCCGCGGATCATCCCAGCCGTCCACATGGCCGCCGGCCACCAGCTGGCGGAGGTATCTTTTGCTCGTAACAACTCCGGTCAGGTTGACTCTGCCGAACTCCCTTTGCCGCGGCGGCTCTGGGATATCCAGCTCATTCAGCACCCATTCATACAGCGGCCGGTGGTCCTTGAACTCCAGCGAGCACAGGGAATGGGTCACTCCCTCAATCGCATCCTGGATCGGATGGGCAAAGTCATACATCGGGTAGATGCACCATTCATTCCCGGTCCGGTAATGCGGCGCGTGAATAATTCTATAAAGAATAGGATCCCGGAGGTTGATATTGGGCGAGCCCATATCGATTTTGGCCCGGAGCACCATGGAGCCTGTGGGGTAATCGCCCTGCCGCATTCCGGCGAACAAAGCCAGATTCTCCTCCACCGGGCGGTCACGGTACGGGCTGTTTGTTCCCGGCTGTGTCAATGTGCCCCTGTAGGCAGTCACTTCTTCCGGTGAAAGCCCGCAGACATAGGCTTTTCCCTTGCGAATCAGAGTTACTGCACTTTCATAGATCTGCTCCGAATAGTCGGAGCCGTAATAAATATGCTCTCCCGGACTACAGCCCAGCCACTCGAGATCCTCGATAATTGCGTTTACGAACTCCATGTCCTCTTTTAACGGATTGGTATCGTCAAAACGCAGATGAAAGGTGCCGCCGAATTTACGGGCCATACAATAGTTGGTATGGATGGCAAACGCGCTGCCGATATGAAGATAGCCGTTGGGCTCCGGCGAAACCGGGTGCAGACAGCCCTGCTGAACACTCCGGTCTCCACGTCTTCCCAGATCAGCTTTTCCATAAAATTTTCATTGGCAGCTGCCGTATCGTCTAAAGTTATGCCGGTTTCTGCAGATAGCTCTTTCATTTCGAATAACCTCCTGTGTATGGGTAAAATCTCCGCTTATTAAACCTCTCTGGTCAACAAAAAAGAACCTCACCTCCAAGACTGATTAGTCTTGGGGACGAGATTCTCGCGGTACCACCCCAGGTTCATTAATATGTCGCCATATTAATCTCATCAAGTACGGCATTGTCCGCAGAGCTGCGGGAGCAAGGCTTATACTCTAGCTCTGTAACAGGAGCTCCTGTCGCATTATCCCCGGCTGCCGGTTCCAACACGCCGCTCAGAGGCTTGGTTCAATACGGCTTTCCCTGCCCCTTTTCACCGTCCGGGGCTCTCTGTGAAGGACTGCATGTATCTACTCTTCTCATCATCGCGTTTCATTGTTGGATCTAGGATAACAAATCAATCCATTGCTGTAAAGCGGCTGTCAGCCCTGGCTTAGCGCATTCATCAGATCCAGCGCTTCTTCATGATCAGGCTCGATAACCAGCGCCTTCCGGGTATATTCCAGCGCACCCGCATCATCCTCCAGCTCGTAGCAGCAGATCGCCAGACAGTACAGCACGGTTACAACCGGCTCCTCATCGCCCTCGGCCAGCGACAGCTCAAGGTACCGGCGCGATTCCCTGTACTCGTCCATTTCGAACAGCAGCAGTCCGGTATCCAGGGCCAGATCATATTTTTGCGGCATCGGATAATACCCGTCCCACATCTTATGAATCCCCAGCTGCAGGTCGAGCAGCTCCTCGTCGTTGGCATCCGGCAGCAGGGCAGAGATCCGCTCCGCGCTCTGGATGAACAGCTCGGCATCATAGCCGCCCAGCCGCCAGAAGGCCAGCATCTGCTGCATTCCCATGGAATCATAATTATTGTCGATCCACAGCTTCATGCTGAAAAATCATCCGGTCCGAACCGTTCAACACTTCTCCGGTAGGCCAGCCGGGTCTGCACATGGGCATCCGGGTCCTTCAGCATCAGCATGCAGACTACGTTCAGATTCTTGTAATGATGCGGAGTCGTCAGTGTCTGCGCACCCTTCTGCTCAAAGTAATACTGCATGGCATGATAATTCGCCGTCAGTGAGATGCTGCCGTGATGCATCAGCTTCGGCGGCTCAAGGAACTCCCAGTTCTCCAGCCGGTGGTCTCCCTTATCTGCCGTCAGCAGGATAAAGCCTGTCCGGGATAGCCGCTCCAGCCGTTCCATGCAGGAAAGCGCCGCAGCCGGAAACAGGATATGCGAGTCCTCGAGCTGCTGCCGGTAAAAGGAAATGACCTCCTGGAACGGATAGTCCGGTTCTTCATAGGCAGCAGCACGGACATAATGATATTCCGGCACAATATCTCTGAGCACTTCGGAAGTAGTCATGGTCTCCGCCTGCTCCGGATACTTCAGGGATACCTCGCAGTCGAAAATTTTGCCTTCGTCCACATACAGCAGCTCCTGCTGAATGCTGTCAAAGAAGTAATTCGCGATAACGAGCAGCGGCTGTGCAAGATCACCCGGACGGATGACCGCGCCGCTGTGTACCAGCTTCAATTCCGTGTCCGCCACAGCATCAAAGCGGGCAAAGTCCAGAATCCCCTGCTCCACAAAGGGGATCAGCCGCGGATGCTGCTGCCAGCCGGTAATATTCAGGAGCGGAAGATCGCTCATCACGTATTTGAACGGCGGAAGCGGTATTCCCGCATACTCAATCAGTTCACTTAGCTTTTGAAGGGTCTGGAAGGCCAGCCGGCCGGCTCCCGCCCCCAGCTCCAGGATAATAACCGGTTCAGCCGTATAACCCTTGGCGGCCCGGTCCTGTAAAAATCCCAAGATCATCTCAGCATACGCCGTTCCGATCATCGGGTTGCTTGTGATATATTGCGGCACCTGGTCATTGTTCCAGGCCTGCATGCCAAGCTGCTCGTAATACGTCCGCTGCAGCTCCCATATCGGGGCCTCGCTGAAGCGGTATCTCTGTTGTTCACCTGTTGTCATCTCGTTTTTGAACCTGCTCTCTGCTATTGTTGCAGCCTGCCTGCTGCTGCACTGTGTTTGTATATGAACGAAATATACCATATTCCGCTGCTTACACCCAATCATACATCCTGCCGGACGCCAATCACAATCATAATCGGCAGCCACAGATCATATAGAGTAAACATTATGCCCTGTAATCCGGAAAGGAGCCGTTATGAATTCTGAACAATCCCCCTTGAAAGGTAACGCGCCAATCCCCCAGCCCATCAGAAATGACGGTGCCGGCAATGTGGATCTCGGTCCGCGCGATGTGCTGCGTGACCGGGAGAACCCGGACATGTTCGTCCCGCCTGTCACCGATAACGGGCTTATCCCAAACCTGAAGTTTTCTTTTTCGGATGCCCATATGCAGCTTAATTACGGCGGCTGGTCGCGGGAGGTTACGGTCCGGGAGCTCCCCGCCGCTACAACGCTCGCCGGAGTTAATATGAGCCTGACGCCGGGCGGCGTCCGGGAGCTGCACTGGCATCAGCAGGCGGAATGGTCCTATATGCTGCTGGGGAGTGCCCGGATTACCGCCGTTGACCAGAACGGGCGCAATTTCATCGCCGATGTCGGTCCGGGCGATCTGTGGTATTTTCCCCCCGGCATCCCCCATTCCATCCAGGGACTCGGGCAGGGCTGTGAATTTCTGCTGGTCTTCGACGACGGAAGCTTCTCTGACCTAAACACCTTGTCCATTTCTGACTGGTTCGCCCATACACCCAAGGAAGTGCTGGCGGCTAACTTCGGGGTATCTGAGTCTGCCTTTGACTGTATTCCAAAGGAACAGGTGTACATCTACCAGGATCAGGTGCCCGGGGTGCTTGATCAGCAGAAGATACAGTCTCCTTACGGCGAAATTCCGCTGAGCTTCAAGCACCGGCTGCTGGCCCAGCCTCCTCTGAAAACACCGGGCGGCAGTGTGCGGATTGTCGACTCCTCCAATTTCCCCATCTCACGGAATATCGCTGCAGCACTGGTCGAGATTGAGCCCGGCGCAATGCGCGAGCTGCACTGGCATCCGAACAATGACGAGTGGCAGTACTATCTGAGCGGCCAGGGCCGGATGACCGTGTTCGGCGGCAACGGCGCAGCCCGCACCTTCAATTACAGGGCCGGGGATGTCGGCTATGTGCCGTTCGCCATGGGCCATTACATCCAGAATACCGGCACAGAGACGCTATGGTTTCTGGAAATGTTCAAAAGCGACCGGTTCGCCGATGTCTCCCTGAACCAATGGATGGCGTTAACCCCGCATGAGCTGGTCAGCAGCAACCTGCACATCGGAGCCGGGCTGATGGATGCCCTGCGCAAGGTTAAATGGCCTGTTGTAAAGTATCCGGGGTGCGGCCATGAAACAGAGAAAGGTTGAATTTCATATTAAAAAACGGTCCGGACATAGCCTGTCCGGACCGCTGTTTGTGAATACGATGTGCTTTTCGTGCGTGTGCGTGCTGCCGCAGCTAGAACAGCTTCAGTGTCAAATACAGCCCTAATAGAGTAAGGAATAAGGTCGGTATAGTAAGGACTATCCCTGTCTTGAAATAGGTGCCCCAGGAAATTTTCACTCCCTTGGAGGACAGGACATGCAGCCACAGCAGCGTAGCCAGAGAACCGATCGGTGTAATCTTCGGTCCCAGATCGGAGCCGATGACATTCGCATATACAAGTGCTTCCTTGATGAGCCCTGCTGCATTTGCTGTATCCACAGCCAGCGCACCGATCAGCACAGTCGGCAGGTTATTCATAATGGAAGAAATAACGGCGGCAAGGAAGCCCATGCCCATCGTTGCTGCGAATAGCCCGTGCCCTGCCAGCCTGCTGATGATATCGGCCAGCACATCGGTCAGTCCGGCATTGCGCAGGCCGTAGACTACGACGTACATACCGATCGAGAAAAACACAATCGCCCACGGCGCGCCTTTGACCACTTCCATGGTCTTGATTGCCGGACTCCGGCTGGCCATCAACAGGAAGAGAAGCGCGATCACACCGGCAACCAGCGAAACCGGAATACTCAGGAACTCGCTCACAAAATACCCGGCCAGCAGCATCGCCAGCACCGCCCAGGACAGCCGGAACATCCGGTGGTCCTTGATCGCTTCACGCGGCGCTCTGACCTGGAGGGCGTCATAGCACCCCGGTATGCTTTTGCGGAAATACAAATACAGCACCCCGATGCTGGCCCCCAGGGAGAACAGGGTAGGCAGCAGCATCCGCCCGGCGTATTGCATAAAGGTAATGCCGAAGAAATCGGCAGACACGATGTTGACCAGATTGCTGACAATCAGCGGCAGCGAGGTCGTATCGGCGATAAATCCGCTGGCGATAATGAACGGAAATACTTTTTTCTCATCAAAATTCAGCGCCCTTACCATCGCAAGCACAATCGGCGTCAGAATCAGCGCAGCCCCGTCATTGGCAAAAAAGGCTGAAACCACTGCCCCCAGCAAAATGACGTAAATGAACATCAGTGTCCCGTTGCCGCGGGCTGCAGCCGCCATATGCAGTGCCGCCCACTCAAAAAAGCCAATTCTGTCCAGAATAAGTGAGATCAGAATGATCGCCACAAACGCCAGCGTAGCATTCCACACAATCAGCGTTACATCCCGCACATCCGTAAAGCTTACTACTCCGGCGATCAGCGCCAGCAGCGCGCCCCCGCAGGCTGACCAGCCAATGGACAAGCCGCGAGGCTGCCAAATGACAAAAAACAATGTAACCACAAAAATCAGACTGGCTAGAACAACCACAATCCAGCCTCCAACCTGCTCAGGACGATCATGCCCCCAACACTCCCCAACTGAAATTAATCCCATGAAACATAGACATTTCCCTCTATGCTATCCTGCGGATAAGGAATAATCAAGTGGGGAATTTACTCAGGATGTAGCCGGTGCCTATATCTGTAACGCCCACCGCATAACCGCCGTTAAAGGGTGAGGATTCCCGTGTATAGATGAGCTTGGTCAGCAGCTTTCCGCTTGTATTGATGTACCCGTAACGGTCAGCCTTCCTGCCGGTCTGGTCGCTAATTCCCACAAGCGCAACGCCTTCGTGAAACGGAAAAGCATGGTTGTATTTCTGATAACCGATAACCAGCTTACCAGCGGTATTAATGAAGCCGGCTTTACCGGCGCTGTTATAGACATTTGCCGGCCCTTCGCAGTGTGAATGCCTGTTTTCCCGAAGTATTATAGTACACTTCTGTACCGTCAGCCTGCAGACCGAACAAGAGTCCCTCATGAAACGCCGCATCGTTATCGGTTTGACGGTCTCAAAGTCCAGCGGGGTTCCGGCAACTCTGATCGTATTTACACTGGCACTTACCTTGGTACTAGCCTTGGTACTTGCCTCTACAGCCGTCCATCCGGTTCCTGCGTTTATGGCCACGGCCTCCCGTTAACTTGCAGCATTAATTATTTAGTGAATGAAGTACTAATGGTATTCAGCAATTCATATGCTTCATTAGGGAAACAAAAGCAGCTTCCGGGGAGGGGAGATGCCGGTCCGAGAGCCATCCTGCACTACGGATTGGAGGATCGGACCATGAGTACAGATCAGCTTATCGCCCTGCTTGCCCTTGTCATTATGATCGTACAGCTTGCCGTAAAGAAGGATAAATCCTAGCCGCACGCCAACAGGCCGGGCAGCTCCCGATACAGGATCGGGGAGCTGCCCGGCTTTGGTGTTGAGCGGACGCTGAAGGTAACCCTGTGTGTCTCTTTACAGAGTACGCCTTTGGAAATAAACCGTGTGATGGTCCGGAATGCACCTCTCACCCGTCTTGCTCACGGCTCCGGCTTATCTCACAAAAATTCGCACCTGATCATCCCGGGTCCGGTTCATGACCCGGTATCCCGCGGCAGCTGACGTTGCAATGCCTTCATCATTCGGCATGCAGTAGCCTCCCGGCCGCAGGTGCGTCATCACGGACAAGCAGCTTGCCGATGACCCCTACCGCTACCCATTCGTCCCGCTCGATCCGCGGAATATACTCCTCTGCGGCGTTCCATTCCGGATTCAGCACCGGTTCGGTTTTGGATGAGGCAGCGCGGACCACGTTGCCCTCTGTATCCCGGACCTCCGGTACTTCAACCTCCTGATACTGGATCCGGTCCCACTCATCCATCACGAATAGCTTGTGCCAGCGCAAATCGCTGGCATCCGCCAGAATGGCAGGTCTTCCGCTTACTACCCCCAGAATGTAGTCATCCTCGGCATTCGCTTTGCGGATCTTCTCGCTGGCTCCGTCAAAGGTGACAAAATATCCGGGCTCCAGCGCCTGGCCGTCAGACGTCTCGAACATCTCCGCATAATCAGCTGCAGCCGGGGAAATAACAGTACCGTCCAGATAAAGATTCCCTGTAGCCCCTTCGATTACCGCCGAGTTAAGACTCGGCCCTACATCCAGCCCGCCCGCCAGATGCCAGGAGTAGGCAAACCGGGTTGACCCGTTCTGGCCCATAATATGCGAGCCCGGGTGGCCCGGCGTAACAGTCGTGTTCTCGCCCTCAGCATGTGAATTTGCCCCGAAGGCCTGCGTCATAAAGCCTTCGGCATGCGAGGCCTGCCCGTCGGCCGTAGTACTCGCACCCTCTGCATGAGCGTATAAACCGCTGGCCAGTGTACTAACGCCTTCCGCATGGGCAGACGGCCCGCTGGCCGTAGTCTGCAGGCCCTCCGCATGACTGGCTGTCCCGCTGGCGGTCGTGCTCTGCCCTTCGGCATGCGAGAAATCGCCCAGCGCCACCGGCCCTGACGCAGCCGTTATGTCTAAAGTTCCGCCCTCCGCATGGGAGGCAAAGCCCAGCGAAGTGGTTCCAACCCCCTCGGCATGGGAACCGGCCCCGCCGGCAAAGTTAGGTGCAGGATTGCCCAGCGGATCAGTGCCGCCGCCTTCGGCATGGGACGCCCTTCCGGCCGCCGAGTTCCCCTCCCCTTCGGCATGGGCACCCGCTCCACCGGCCTGAGTCGATGTGCTGAGGCCTTCCGTATGCGAATAGTCTCCCCAGGCCTGCGTAGCATTGCCTTCCGCATGAGCCTCCGCCCCGGCTGCCATTGTCATGGAACCCTCGGAATGCGAACCGTCTCCAAGGGCATGGGTCAGATATCCTTCAGCATGCGAAGCCACGCCGCCGGCCGTTGTGGAAGTGCCTTCCGCATGAGCCGTATCATTCGTTGCCTGTGTAAGATGTCCCTCCGCATGGACGCGCTGGCACTCGCAACCGTATTGCTGCCCTCTGCATGCGAGCTGTCCCCGCTGGCAAGGGTAGCAAAGCCCTTCGCATGAGCTGCCGCCCCGCTTGCAGTCGTGTTCAGTCCTTCGGCAAGAGCGGCGAAACCGCTCGCCGTATTCCCTAATTCTTCTCCCACTCCTGATCACCGCTTTCGTCCGTAATACAATAAGCTATGTCCCACAGAGAAGGCCAGTAACGGCTGAACGGTCCAAGTTATCCAAATTGGCGCATGACACGGCCCGGCATGGTATCGCGGAATAAATCCTTGATTTTCACTTACTAAAGTTGAGAAACATTAAAAAGTATAGTAATATATCTGTATGAGAAGAGGGAGGCGGATTTAGATGGAAATAGGAATCAGCACATTTTTGGAAACGACACCCGATCCGGTGACCGGTGAGGTAATCAGCCATGCTGAAAGACTGCGTGAGGCTGTAGAGGAAATTGTCCTTGCCGATCAGGTCGGACTGGATGTGTACGGAATCGGAGAGCATCACCGCGCCGACTATGCCGGAAGCGCACCTGCGGTTGTCCTGGCGGCTGCAGCGGCAATGACCAAGAACATCCGGCTTACAAGCGCCGTATCCGTACTGTCGTCGGATGATCCGGTACGGGTCTATCAGCAATTCGCCACACTTGACGGCATTTCGAACGGACGGGCAGAGATCATGGCAGGCCGGGGCTCTTTTATTGAATCCTTCCCGCTGTTCGGCTATAGCCTTGACGATTATAACGAATTATTCGAAGAAAAGCTGGAGCTGCTGCTCAAAATCAGGGCCTCCGAGAAGGTAACCTGGCGCGGCGGCCACCGTCCGGCAATTGACAATCTGCCTGTCTATCCGCGTGCGGTACAGGACCCGCTGCCGGTATGGATCGCTACAGGCGGTAATCCCGAGTCGGCCATCCGGGCCGGGATGCTCGGCCTTCCGGTTGCATTTGCCATCATCGGCGGCATGCCGGAACGCTTCGCTCCGCTGGTGAAGCTGTATAAGGAAGCAGCGGCGCGGGCCGGACATAATCCCGACAAGCTGCAGATTGCGACCCATTCCCACGGCTTTGTCGGCGAAACCACTGAACAGGCAGCGGCCTTGTTCTACCCTTCCACCCAAGCGCAGATGAATGTCATCGGCCGTGAACGCGGCTGGGGCCAGAGCTACAACCGGGCCACCTATGACGATGCCCGCAGCCTGCGCGGAGCACTGTATGTTGGAGACTCCGAGTATGTAGCAGAGAAGATTATTCTGCTGCACAAAAATCTCGGTGTGACCCGCTTCTTCCTCCACGTCAACGTCGGCACGATGCCGCACCGCGAGGTCATGCGCGCAATTGAGCTGCTCGGCACCAAGGTAGCGCCGATTGTACGGCAGGAGCTGGCGAAGAAATAATCCTTTCTCCATATGAAAAGATGCCCTGGCAGGCCTTCCCCGGCCTGCCAGGGCATCTTTTTGTTATAGGCATTAACAGCCGGGAAACCTTCTCCGTGGAATCATTGCGAAGCCACCTTGTACGTCACAGTCTTCACTTTTCCGTCAGGCAGCGTAGCATAGGTGAAGGTCATCACGTTGCCCTCCCGCTTCTTCAGCACCAGCATTTTCTTCAGATAAAACTCATCCGATCCGTCCGCCCGGTCCCATTCTTTACGGTCCCCGGCACTGATCAGCTGCTCGCTAAGATTGATACCTGCTCCACTTGCCGTGTGAATCGCATACAGCTGCGTATTTGTTATTAAGCGTACAAGCATAATATCTTCCGCAGCATATTCGATGGTGTAATTTCCTTCTGTGCCTGTGATAGCTTCCAGATCAAAAAACTTCCCCAGGCTGCCGTCAGCATTAATGTACTGTACGCTCCCGCCATCGGTCATGTAGAGCTGGTCTGTCTTCAGCAGCGGGGCTTTTATGTATGACTTGGTTATATAGTGATAGTCCATCTGCTTCATGACTTTGCCGTCTTTGATCAGCACCTGGTAGCTGTTGCTGAAATCATTGAACATGGCATAATGGTTATCCGTGAGCAGCAAAAGCTCCGTACCCTTGCCCACATTCTTAGCCTCAAGGCTGTGGGTATAGGTCAGATCAGCAAACGGCAACTCCCCGATCAGCACAGGCTTGCCGGAAGCCGAGGCACTATAGAATACATCGCCGTTCTTTTGTGACACCCAGTAGGTTCTGCCTTGAGCCGAAGCAACGGAGTAGCGCAGCTCATCCACAATGTTCAAGCTGCCCGTGCCTTTGTCATACACCGTTTTGCCGCCCAACAGACTGACTGCAGATACCAGCGGTACATAGACTTTCCCTTTGAGGATACGGGGCACTTTAGTCAGCGTTGATGCGGTGCCATTTACAGCTGCACTAACAGTACCGGCTGTCATAGTAACTTCACGGCCGGGGCGGATCAGCTTAGCCGACTTCGTGCCCTGGTTCCAGGTGAGGGCGTAACCCATCGTCTGTGCCAGCTGCTGCAGCGGAACAAGCGTAGTACCTGCCGTAACTACCTGGCTGCTCCCCAAGGAAGTCTCTTTGTAATTCAGTTGAATCACGCTGCCTTCAGCCGCAGATGCCGCTCCCGGACTTAATGCGATGGCCGTGGCCAGAATACCGGCTGCCAGCTTCCAATTTCTCATTATGTAACTCTCCCCTATAATGGAATAGCTTCTGTAGTATTGGACGAGAGTATTTGGAAAAAGTTTCTATTATTAAGCACCGGAAAATAAAATCCTCTGGTAAACTGGTTATTAACATTACCATGAGGATTACAGATCTTTTGAGGAGGCTTTCTGCTATGTTCCAAAAGGTTACCTTCCCCGTACTGGTACCAGATCCCGGTACAATTGTCGCTGTACACGCACTAAAGAGTACGGAGCTCCAGACGGTATCCCTGCTGGCGCTGAACCATTGCGGAGAGCTGTGGAGGCTTGAACTGCATTCAGGGACTGCGGTCAAACTGCTACAGGTGGATATTCCCGAATTGAATTTGGCGCATCCGCAGCAAATGGTTCTCTCTCAGGATGAACGATATGTTGCTATTTCCAACCGTTTCGGCCGGTATGCCGCCCTCTATGATCTGCAGAACCATAAAGAGATAATGAAGCTGTCCAGGGATGATTATCATTATAATACCTGCACCTTTCCTCTGGCCTTCGCGGAGCTGAATAACCGCACCGTCCTTATCAAGGGCTCAGAATGGAACCGTCTGGATATAGTCGATGTAGTATCCGGCGAACTGCTGACTGAACGTAAGACACCAGTGTACAAAAGCGAAGAACAGACAACCCCGGAACACTACCTTGATTATTTCTTTGGCAAGCTGCATGTGTCCCCAGACGGGGAATGGATCATTAACACGGGCTGGATCTGGCATCCTGTAGGCCGCATCCGCGCCTGGCATCTCCCGTCCTGGAGCACCAACTGCTGGGAGCCGGAGGATGGGCCGACAGTGCATTGCGTGTGGGAATCTACGGAGGACTGGGACTATCCTGTAACCTGGATAGATGATTATACATTCGCGGTATGGGGGATGATTTCACCCGATATGTATGATGAAGAGGATGAGGAACTGCTGATTTACGGAAAGGATAAATATTCCCCTATGCTGGTTCTCTTTGATGTCAGAACCGGAGAGCAAATGAAATTTTTCCCGCGGATGCCGGCATACCGGATGCATTCGGATATAAAGGGGGTTTTTGTTCATCCACATGCCCAACTGGCACTGGTTCACGACAAGATTATATTATGGGGTCCGGACATTGGTCTTTCTGTTTTAAACCCTGATACCGGGGATATAGAATACGCTGATCAGACATTATGTCCTGATCTATACCATGCGCCCTCCGGCCTGTTTCTCCAATGGGATACATCCGGCCATTTTACCGCTCTAAAATGAACAGGACTACAGCTGCATGGTCAGCTACCGGATAGTTCCTTAGGTAAATAAAACACCCCGCGCCCGCAGCAGCAATCACTGTTACGGAAAGGGGTGTCTTCTTTTTATTGGCTAATCAAATACGGAATCACCGGGTAAGAAATCAGATTCCGGTCCCTGTATGCTGCAGTGATTACGTCGCTGTGTGCGCTCAAAACACCATTTTGCAGCAAAACCGGACGGAAGCCCCGCTCACTCGCCCCGTTGTAGGTGAACTGCACGCAGTGCTCTACCGAGAAGCCGGAGATAATCAGCAGCTCCACGCCGTGTTCGTTCAGAAGCTGCTCCAGCTCTGTTTTCCAGAATGCGTTCGAGTACTCCTTGGTTACCTTCAGATCACTGTCCGCCACCTGAATCTCGGGAATGATATTATAGCGCTCCCTGGTAGCCTCCTCTATTCCTTCAATATCCTGAATATGAATGACCAGCTGGCCCTTCTCCCGGAGCATGTCCGCGACATAATTAATATATTCACAGCTGCGGTCCAGCGTCTTCTGATCGACCGAATCCCGCACATGAATTTCCTGCATATCAATGATCAAATAGCTCAGCTTCATCAAGGCCCTCCTTGTTGTAAAAAGATATGCCGATATCGTACAACATAATCAGGCGGGATACCAAATAAAGTTTAACTATAATTACCGCAAAAATATTACCTTGCGCAGACCAGCAACAGCTTTGACTTCTGCAAACTTTGCAGGTTATACTTGATCTACGCTTAATTTCCAGCATTTCCAGCTGGAAAGCGGGGGAACCAGTCAATTGGGGCGAATCATTGAGCTATACAATGTAGGGTACCATCTTACCCGAGTCCGTCAGCTAACCTCGTCAGTAGTGGATGGGTCTGCTTTATTATGTTTCTAATAACATGAGACCCTTGTGCTAAGGGTCTCTTTTTGTGTTTTTTAGAGACCCTGCTGGCTGCCAGTTTGGCTTTTTGACATCAAGGCTCCCTCTTGTCCTCGCCAATACGAGATCAAAGGAGAGATTCATGTGCAAAAGGTACGATACATAACCGACATAGGCAAAATGGAAATGCTGCCCGAAGCAGAGAAATCCCGGCTGAGGGAGGTTACGGACAAATTTGTGTTCAGGGCTAACGACTACTATCTGTCATTGATAGACTGGGAGGACCCGGATGATCCGATCCGCAGGCTGGTTGTTCCTGGTGAGGGTGAGCTTATGGAGTATGGGCAGTGGGATGCCTCTGATGAGGAGGCTAATTATGTGGTGCCGGGCTGCCAGCACAAGTACCGTACAACCGCCCTGCTGATTGTTTCCGAAGTCTGCGGGGCTTACTGCCGCTACTGCTTCCGTAAACGGCTGTTCCGCAACGATGTCAAGGAGGCCTCCTCCGATGTCTCCGCCGGAATCGAGTACATCGCCGCCCATCCGGAGATCAACAACGTTCTGCTGACCGGAGGCGACAGTCTGATTCTCTCCACGACCAGGCTGCGCTTCATTATTGAGAGCCTGAGGGCTATCCCGCATGTTAAAATCATCCGCCTTGGCTCCAAGCTGCCAGTATTTAACCCGATGCGTATCTCCCAGGACCCCGAGCTGCTGGAGCTGATCCGCACCCACTCTACTGTAGACAAGCGAATCTACATCATGGCGCATATCAATCATCCGCGGGAGATTACACCTGAAGCCAAGCGTGCTGTCAGAGCCCTGCATGATGCCGGTGCAATCATCGTCAACCAGACTCCGGTGCTCAAGGGAATCAACGATGACCCCGCTGTGCTGGGCGAATTGCTGGATCGCCTGTCCTGGGCAGGCATTACGCCCTACTATTTCTTTATTAACCGGCCGATCGCCGGCAACCGTGAGTTTGTCCTGCCACTTGAGCAGGTGTACCGGATCGTCGAGGAAGCCAAAGCCAGAACCTCCGGTCTCGGCAAAAGAGTCCGGCTCTCCATGAGCCACTCCTCCGGCAAAATCGAAATTTTGGCCATCGAGGACGGCAAAGCCTATCTCAAATACCATCAGTCCCGGGAGCAGGAGTACGGTAAATTCATGATCCTCGACTGCCCGGAGGACGCAGAATGGTTCGATGACCTGCCTGGAAACGAGCAGTACTGGAGCAAACCCGTGAAGAAAAGCGCGGGTGTCTTTCCAGCTGATGTACCTGTGCAGGAGACGGTTATTGCAAAGTGAGGTTTACTGTTTAGACAGCAACAGCCCCGGTAAGCACGTGCTCACCGGGGCTGTTCCATATGATAAGACCTATTCCAGCTCAGCCGGCTTCACAATCGGTGCAGTCTTGTTGTTCTTGGAGTATTTGGCTTCAATTTTGGTGGTGTAGGTATCCTTCGCTCCGTCAGCAGCCAATACATAACTCAGGTCAACGGTCAGCTTCTCTGTCTGCCATGTCTTGGTGTTGACGAATACCTTCCAGGTTACACTCTTGGGCAGCAGAGTCTCACCATCCCAAAGATTCTCCTGATCGTATAAGGTAATAACCGCCTTGGCCGCTGCCGGATCAGTCAGTGTAAACTGCATAACAGTCTGTGCACCTGCTGTGCTTACTTTCATCGCCTTTTTGTAGGCTTTGACGGAGTCAAGCATGGCCGCAGGATCATACTGGCCTTTGGAGTAAAAGGTATCCCACTCCTCCTTCTGCAGGTCAATCCAATACTGCGCATCGGGATCAATCGGCTCTCCGTCGCCGTCCGTCACTACATCAGTGCTGCTGCCGTCTTCACTATCTTCGTAAGTCTCTTCAGAATCAGCGATAAGCTCACTGCCGTCCACCAGATAGTAGAACTCATTGTCATTAGCGTACAGCTCATAAGAAGTCTCCAGCAGACTGACCTTTACACTTCCTGCTGCAGCAAAAGCCGGCAGGCGGTTGATATCCAGATTCAGCGTGTTGGTGTTGCTGATCTTCACGCCGCCGCTCTGCACATCCTGTTTCTTGGTCACATCAATGTGAAAATTCTTTAGTGTCTTCGCCGCTGCTGCTACCTTGCTGATTACCTGATCCGCAGTAGGCGCTTTAGCAGCAGGCGCCTTTGATGCTGCGGCCGACACCGTCTCAGTACCGGACACCCCCCCAGCCGCTCCCGACAGCAGCAGGGCCCCCGCTACCAGACTTGTGCCGATTGTTTTTAGTACTTTTTTCATTCCGAATTCCCCTTCTCGGATGGTAACGCCGGCCAGAGCAACCCTCTCCCCTGGCTGCCTGTGCGGCTATCCGATTTTTAGTGTAGTACTGAAGGACGCTTGTCCCTCCAATAATTTATCATGGGATTAATTACCTGTAAACGGTCCTTGGACTCTAAAAGACAAACAAAAACCGCCCCGTCTGATGGCAATCAGACCGGGGCCGGTTTCACTTCTGCAATATTAAATTAACGCTCGCCCAATCCCACACCGGACAGGAAGAATTCATATTCCAGCGTCTGGTCCGCAGGAATTTTGTATTCCGGATGAACCGGTGCGCCCCAGCTGTCGTCGCCGCCGACGCCCATTTGTCTGCCGGCTACAGTTACTACAGTGTAGTGAACCTGCGGAAGCTCAAACGGATGAGCGGCATGCTCCAGCTCGAATGCCGTGTAAGGCGACAAAGTGCACTCTACAGGTGCGCTTGCCGGAGCTGAAATCTGCAGCCCGATGCCTGCGTTATCGGTAATCTTCACGCGGCGGACGCCGGTGCGGTTGCCCGATTCCTGCGGTACAAGGTAGCGGGACGGCAGGTCCTGCACCTTCCGGCTGAATACGCCAAGTCTGGCACCGAATGCCCGGTCGATGTAGTTCTCCTCAGGTCCCATCGCATACCACTCTGACTGCCCATAGTCAGCCGACATTTTGAAGGACAAGGCTACGATCGGCACATCCGGAAGTCCGGCAGCACCGGTATAACGTGTACGAACTCTTACTGTTCCGTCACCATAGACGGTATAAGCCGTTTTAAACTCAAGCTTTTCATGAATGCTGAACCGGTAATCAAAGCTTACCGTTACTGCACCCTCCTGCTTCTCAAGGCTTACTTCTACGCATTTGCGGGCCAGACTGGCAGCATACCAGGCTCCGCCGTGGTATCCGAGCTGGGTACCTTTATCGTTATCAGTAGTCGCACGCCAGAACAGCGGTGCCGGAGGAGCCTCAATCATCTCGTGTCCGTGGTAGTTCAGGGATACCAGTGATCCGACCTGCTTGGAGAAGATTACAGTGAAGCCTTCGCCCATTACGCCGATCTGCACGTCTCCTTCCACTACATTCAGTGCACCTGCCGGCAGTTCAGCCGGTTCGGCTTCCACATTAAAGATATGCTCGCCGAAGGCAATTTCATATCCAGCTTCGGCCCAAAGTTCAGCTTCTTTCAGCACCAAGGATGCCTGGATGCTGTACTCGCCCGGTGTTCCTGCTGTCTGCGGAAGATCAATTGGCACCAGTACTTCACTTTGCGGAGCTGCGCTGACCTCTGTTGTCCACTTGCCGAGCAGCTCGCCGTCACAGTACAGGCTGTATTCCAGTGCCAAATGTTCGGTTCCTGCGAACAGGCTTTCATTAGTCACACGGATGCCTGATTGCTCCGGCGCAAGCTTGTAGTTCTGATACAGAAATTTAACCTCCTGCATCTTCGGTGTCCACTTCCGGTCAGCGAACACAATGCCGTTCCCGCAGAAGCTGTAATCCGTCGGACGGTCGCCGAAATCACCGCCGTAAGCGAAGAATTCGTTACCATAGCGGTCCTTCTTCAGAATGGACTGGTCGATGTAATCCCAGATGAAGCCGCCCTGGTACATCGGGTACTTGTTCTCAAGCTCGGTGTATTTATGCATGCCGCCAACGGAGTTACCCATCGCATGCATGTATTCGCAGCTGAGATAAGGCTTGTCCGGGTTACTGTTCAAATATTCCTCGATGTCAGCCGGCTTCGCGTACATCCGGCTCTCCATATCGCTTGTATCATTATAATTGCGGTCATAGAACACGCCTTCATAGTGAACGAGGCGGCTGTTATCCCGGCTGCGGAACCAGTTCGCCACATCCAGAATAACTTGCCCTGCATACGATTCGTTTCCACAGGACCAGATCAGAATGGATGGATGGTTCTTGTCCCGTTCTACCATGTTGATCGCGCGGTCCAGCACGATGTCATGCCACTTCGGGTCATTGTGCGGAATATTCCAGGACGGCTCAACCGCGCCCATCTTCTGCCAGGAGCCGTGAGTTTCCAGATTCATCTCATCGATCACATAAACCCCGTATTCATCGCACAGCTCATACCATAACGTCTGGTTCGGGTAATGCGAGGTACGCACAGCGTTGATGTTGGCTCTCTTCAGCGTCTCGATATCCCATAGCATATCCTCGCGGGTAATGTTGCGGCCGCTGCGGCAGTTGAATTCATGGCGGTTGACGCCTTTGAATACAATCCGCTTGCCGTTAATGCACATCAGCTTGTTCTTCATTTCAAACCGGCGGAAGCCTGCCTTCTGCACAACAGCTTCCACAACGGCTCCGTCTGCCCCCGTCAAAGTGAGACAAACAGTATACAAATACGGGTTCTCTGCACTCCAGGTCAGAACATCTGCTACTTCTCCGGAGAGCGTAAGCTCCTGCCCGTTAAAGGTTCCTTCCGTGCTCAGACGAACCTCCCCATCCCGGTCCTTTAGCTCCAGCTTGGCGTTGACTGCTTCCTGCGGCGTATCCAGCAGGCGCATGGTTACGTTCAGGCTGCCTTGCGTGTAAGTATCGTCCAGCTCAGCCCGTACTTCGAGATCACGGATATGAACTTTAGGAACCGTATATAAGTACACCTCACGGAAAATCCCGGAGAAACGCCAGAAATCCTGATCCTCCAGCCAGCCGCCGGTGCTGCGCTGGTATACCTCAACAGCCAGCTTATTTTTGCCTGCCCGCATAAAAGGGGTCAGGTCAAATTCCGAAGGAGTGAAGCTGTCCTCGGCATAGCCGACAAACTCACCGTTCAGCCACACATAGAACGCCGATTCTACACCCTGGAACGAAATAAACAGCGGCCCGTTCTCCATATTTTCCGGCAGGCGGAACTCCTTAACATAGCTGCCGACCGGATTATGGTCCGGAGAAATATGCGGCGGACGGAGATCAATCAGCCCATCCCAAGGGTACATCGTGTTGACATATTGCGGACGGCCGTAGCCCTGCAGCTGAATATGTCCGGGAACCTGGATGTTATCCCAGCCGGTGCAATTATATTCTTCCTTATAAAAACCTTCCACACGGCTTGCCGGATTCGGCGCATAGCTGAATTTCCAGCTTCCGTTCAGGCTGAAGCGCATATCCATCGGTGCTCCGGCCTCTGCCTCAGCCATATTTGTATAATATCGGTGGTCCGAATGAGCCTCCACCCGGTTTACCTTAAAGGTGCCCGGATCTTCCAGCCAGCTCAGGCTTGGGGTAACTGCCAATTTCATTTCCTCCTTAGATAGAAAGTGAACTTTCAATCATTATTTCACGGATCCCACCATACCGGCAACGAACTGCTTCTGCATCAGGAAGAAGACAAGTGCTGTCGGAAGCGTAGAGATAACGACTGCGGCCATAATAACGCCGAAATCCGGGGAGTAGCTGGAGCCCAGGTTCGAGATCAGCAGCGGAATCGTCCGTTTTTCCGGTGTCTGCAGCACGATCAGCGGCCAGAGGTAATTGTTCCAGCTGGACATGAACGTGATGATTGCGGCGGCGGAATAGGTCGTCTTCATCGTCGGCATATAGATTTTGAAGAACAGGCCCAGCTCCGATAATCCGTCAATCCGTCCGGCTTCAAGCAGCTCACGAGGGAACATCTTGGAGCTCTGGCGGAAGAAGAAGATCAGGAACGCCGTCGTAAAGGTCGGAAGAACCACTGCAGCGACTGTATTAACCCCGATAAGCGGAGCAGCAGCCGACAGCTTGGAGAACATCTGATACAGCGGAACCATCAGCGCGGCAAAAGGGATCATCATGGATAATAATAACAGATTGAAGACCATATCCTTCGCTTTGCTGCGGTAAATTTCAAATCCGTATCCGGCCAGGGAAGCAACCAGCAGGGCCAGAACGGTTGTGGTCAGAGCGATTTTGAGTGTATTCCAGAGCGCAGGCACCAGGTTGATTGACTCTGTAAGCTTTCTGATATTGTCGAACAGAGCTGTACCGGGCAGCATTCTGCCCTGGGTGACATCCACCGAAAGGTTGGTGGCGCTGATAATCATCCAGAGGAACGGGAAAATCGAAACAAACGCTACAATCGACAGAAAAATATAAATTGGGGCACGGCGTAAGCTTCTCATTATTTATCATCACCTGCCAGTTTGATTTGAAGGAAGGACAGAATAATAATCATGACTACAATGGAGTACGACACAGTCGCGGCGTATCCGAAGTCAGGCGTGTACTTGAACGAAAGATTATAAATATATTGGGAAATGGAGAGCGTCGCGTTGCCGGGACCTCCCTTGGTTATATTCATAATTTCATCGAACAGCTGCAGGGTACCGATAGTTGAGGTGATCGACGTAAACAGAATGATCGGCTTGAGCAGCGGAACGGTAATCGAGAAAAATTGTCTCGGGCCCGAAGCACCGTCAATTTTTGCAGCTTCATAAATGGAACTGTCGATGTTTTGCAGCGAGGAGAGGAAGAAAATCATATTGTATCCAGTCCAGCGCCAGGTAATGGCAATGATAATCGTAACTTTCGCCCAGAAAGGATCAGAGATCCACTGGATTGGTTCAGACAGGATGTGCATGTTCATTAAAGCCAGGTTAATCAGGCCGTCATTGCCAAACAGATATTTGAACACAACGGAGTAAGCTACAAGTGAAGTTACGCAAGGCAGGAAAATCGCTGTACGGAAAAAGCCTTTAAAGCGCAGTTTGCTGTCATTCAGCAGGACCGAGATCATCATTGCAAAGACGATCATAATCGGCACCTGGACAATCAGGAACAGGAAGGTGTTCTTCACTGCTGTAAAAAAGGTTTTGTCGCTGAGCAGACGCTTGTAATTCGTTAATCCGTCAAAATGAAGGTTAGCCCCTGCGCCCGTCTTGAACGAGAGCAGCAACGCCTGAATCATCGGATAGAAATAAAACAGACAGATCATGAGGACGGCAACGGCAATAAACAGCCAGCCGGTAAGCTTAGCGCGGTTGCGCATGGTATGGTTCACAGCTCTCATTCCTTTCTCTATACAGGCGTAAATCTTTAAAAGGAGAAGCCGCTGTCCTCCGCCCTGGCTCTAGACGGCAGGTAGGGAGGACAACGGATCCATCAGGTGTAACAGCAATTTTACTGGATTTGGGATTCAGCCTGGGACTGTGCATCGCTAAGCGCTTTATCAACCGCAGTCCCGTTCAGGAAGTTCTGCATTTCAACCTTGAGGATGTCCTCAATAGCATAAGTGTGCAGACCATAGTTTACGTTAGGAATTTCAGCTGTCCATTTTGCAAAGTCAGCGATAACCTTTTGTCCGCCGAAGAATTCATCAGCCGCGCCGTAAGCTTCACCTTCAGCAGCCGGTTTGTAAGTACCTACAACGCCTACGTCTGTTACAAGCTTCTGGTACAGATCAACGTCGGAGCCGAGTGTTGCGCCCAGGAATTCAACCGCTGCTTCTTTACCGTCATTGTTCAGCACATACCAGGAGCTGCCGCCGAGGTTAGATGCGTGTACGGAGTTTGCAGCATTCTTAAGTTTAGGGAACGGTACTACCGCCCATTTGCCGGACTGGTCAGCCGATGCTTTTACAGAAGGTGTAATCCAGTTACCGGTAGGAATGGAAGCAACGTCACCGCTGTTGAAGCCGGCCAGGAAGGAGCTCCAGTCGGAATTGATCTTAACAATGTTGGCATTCATCAGCTCTTTGTAGCTTTCGAATGCTTCCTTCAGAACCGCGTTGTCTTTCAGGTCAGGTGTTGTTCCGTCTTCTTTCAGGTACCAGGAGCCAGCGGACTGGATCATCATGCGGATCAGCCCCAGATCGTTAGGGTCCTGAGTCAGCATATCTTTGCCTGTCTTTTCTTTAATGGCTTTACCGATCTCAATGTACTGCTGCCAGTCGATATCCTGCAGATCTTCAGTAGTATAGCCTGCTTCCTGCAGATAATCGGTGCGGACATAGAGTCCTACAACACCGGAGTCGAACGGTACGCCATATTGCTTGCCGTCAAAGCTGGTTGGCCCGAGCTTATATTCAGCGAAATCAGCCGTATTGATGGCATCGCCCAGTTCCTGAAAAGCGTCTGGATACGTTTGCAAGAAGCTCTGTGCACGGTAATCTTCAATCAGCACGATGTTCGGCAGACCGGAAGCCGAGCCTGAGTTAAGGCCTGTGTTCAGCTTCTGGATAATGTCATCCTGTGCGTACTCAACAACTTCGATTTGTGCATCCGGATTTTTGGCCACATAAGCGTCCTTAGCCAGGTTCATTGCAGCAATATTGAAGTTTTTGTCCCACGCCCAGACGGTGATTTTCTGGTTTCCGCCAGCTGCATTTCCTTCAGCACCGGTATTGGCCTCGTTATTAGTATTAGCGTTGCTTGAGCAGGCGGTCAGAAGTGTAAATCCGGCGAGCAGAAGCGCGGTAGCTTTTTTCTTCATGATGTATATCCCCCTAACATGTATTTGAAAGTGCTTTCTTTAAACAGAATATCATTCTGGATACTCATTTCGTTAGAAATGATTTTAGTTAAAATAGTGATAATATTGTCTTCTGTATCCGCTTCCATGCTCTATGGATTAGGATTATTTTTCTCCTTTCGTACTTTTTTTAGGTCAAACAGGCCGCCCAGATGCAAGAAGCCGGCGCCGGGATGCGGCGCGGCTCGCGGCGTAGCTGTTATAGTATGCTGCAAAGGCAGCGGTTCAATGCGTTTTTTCAGCAAGGAATTCTGATAGAGACTTTTGTCCCCTGGCCAGGGGTGCTGGTGATGGTTACGCCGTAAGGCTCACCGTAGAGCAGCAGCAGCCGGTCATGGACATTACGGATGCCGATGCCGCTGAACAGCTGACGGCTGCTTGTCGAAGCCGGGATTGTCTCCTTGTTGTCCAGATCCATACCATCTCCTGTATCAACCACCTCGCAGTGCAGTGTATCCCGGTCCTTCATGATGGTGACATAGATATAGCCCGAGGTCTTGATATTGAAAGCATGGAAAAAGGCATTCTCAATAAACGGCTGCAGAATCAGCTTGGGTACCTTAGCCCCCATACAGTCCGGAGAGACAAACGTCTCTACCTTGACCCGGCTGCCGTTGCGCACCTGATTGATAAAAACATAATGCTTCAGGTTAATCAGCTCATCCTCCACCGTAATGGTCTCTTTCACATTGCTGATCGTATTCTGAAGCAGCGAGATGAGGGCATGGATCGTCTCCGTCGCCTGCTCCTTGCTGCCCCGCTGCACCAGAATATTGACCGAGGCCAGCGTGTTATACAGAAAATGCGGATTGATCTGCTGCTGCAGTGCGGCCAGCTCGGCATTCCGCTGCTCCTTCTGCGTTTCCACCAGCTGGGCGACATAGTCATTAAGCTCTTTAAGCATATAGTTGAATGCCGTGCTTAGCTGCCTCGTTTCATAGCTGCCGGTGACAGACATATAGTTATGGAAATTCTTTTTGGTCACATTGGACATTTTTTTGACCAGCGTGCGCAGGGACAACGTCAGGCGTTTGGTCAAAAAATAAATCAAGAGCACCGCAACCGCGGCAATCGCTCCGCCGATCAGAAAGAGCATCTTTTTATCAAACAGCGTGCCGATGGTCTCCTTTTTATCAATCAGATTCACAATATAAAAGTTATAGGACGGCAGATAATCGGCCAGCACGATGACTTCTCTTCCGTCAATGGTCAGCTCCTGGCTGGCAAGCCCCGCCTCGGCAATCTGCTTCGCGCTGCTCAGGAGGTCGGGCGAATAACTGCCGATCTGCTCCGTCCGGTTGCTTGACACAATCCGCCCGGCCGTATCCAGAAACATGACATCATTGCCTTTGCTCGTAAAGCTGGCGTAGTTCTTGCGGAAATCACTTTCACGCGTGAACATGTACAGGGTACCGTATGGTTCTATAAGTCCCGGTGCAGTCAGTGCCTTCGCTGCAACCAGATAACGGCCCGCTGAATTAAGCGGGCTTGCGTCCATAAAGCTATAGAACAGCTTCCCGCCCTGCTCCTGCGCAGCCGCTGTAATCGGATTGTCCCTCAGCTGCGCGGAAGAGCCCGACCAGTACGTGACATCGCTGGTATAGCTCCTGCCGTTCCCGCCCAGAATGGACAGGCCGATGTTGGCGGCCCCGATGCCGGACTGAATACGGTCCATCTGGTCGCGCATGCTGTAATACCGCCGGAAATTGGCCAGCGAGCTGCCGTCCTTTTCGGTCATGAAGCTGCGGATTACCCCGCTCTGCCCGACATTTATCGCTGTATTAACGGTAGTATAGTGCGAGTTATCCAGTGCGCTTTTGATCTGGTCGATGATTTTTGAATTGGTAATGCTGAAGGTCTGCACGAACAGCGTCTGCGACATTTGCGCAGTCACTGTAGTAATCAGTACGGTAACGAGCACAATGCTGATAACCATAACAACGAATATTTTGCTGAACAGGCTCTGGTCTCTGAGCTTTCCGAGCCATTTTTCGATTAATCCCATTTCAGGCTCCTTCTTAGGATTCCGGATTATCCTTTCCGGTATTGGCTTGGCGATACGTTCATCAGCTTGCGGAACACTCTGGTAAAGTAGCTGTGGTCTGAATAACCGACAAGGCTGCTGATCTCGGAAATCGACAGGCCGGGGTTCTCTTTCAGCAGCAGGCAGGCTTTGCCGATCCGCACCCGGTTTAAATATTCGTTGAAGCCCTCCTTATTGTGCAGGGTAAAATAATTCGACAAATAGGACGGGTTAAAATGAAACTCCCTGGCGACTTCCGTCAGCGTAAGCTGGCGCGAATAATGCTCGTCGATGTACAGGAGTATCTTCTGCATCGCCGGTGTTCCGCCGCGGTTCTTCGTAACGCATTCGTTCGCATCCTGCAGAAACTGCAGCAGTCTGGCCTCTGTCTCCCCGACATGCCTTGCTTCATGAATCGAGCGGAAGTATTCGTATTTGCTCTCATCCAGGGCCCGCGCCTCGTAATGGAATTGCAGCAGCATGCCGATGATCTGAAAAATGCTGTGGCACAGGAAGGACTTGAACTCGGACACTCCTGTATCCCGGCGGCCGGACATCGAGGATACATAAGCGCTTAACCGGGCAAAAGCCTGGTCGAACTCCTGCCGGTTCAGCTCTGCAGCGAACGCCTCCTGGTCAAAGACTGGTCCCGGCTGTGCCTCTCCGCCATGATCAACCAGCAGACAGCGTTCCGGCAGGAAAAAGCGGTGGTCCAGCAGCTTCATCAGCTCCTGCGAGTAGACCGTGTGAAGCTCCGGCAGCTTCGTAAAGGTCCGGCTGACGGCCAGACTCTGAAACATATTGGCCCGGATCCCGGTGGTAAAGACCTGCTCGGCCATCCTGATCAGCGCCTCCATGCCGTCTTCAGGCAGGTTAAACAATAGACGACATGTCCGTCCTGCGTGGACAGCCGCCGGAAGGCCGGCGGATTGCCGCCGCTCTGCAGCAGCGAACGGATGCTGTTCTCCAGCCATTCCTCCTTACGGCTGATGGCCGACGCTTCATCGCCTATATCCGCTACCATGAGCGCATAGCCCGGAAACGGCAAAAGCTCCTGCAGCGCCTCAGCCTCATACTCCACCGGATAGCCGGAGACGAGCTTATCCAGAATATAGTCGGCTGACTGCCGCTTGTCGTTTCTCCAGTCCACCTGCTGCAGAACCGGAATCCGCTGCGCCGTCTTCTTCAGTACGGCCAGCAGTGATGCGGCTTCCAGCCTTGGCTTCAGGATATAGTCGGCCACCCCGCTCTGAAACGTTGAGCGCACATATTCGAACTCGCTGAAGCTGCTGAGCACAATCACTTCAATCTCCGGATACATGCCCTTGACGAGCCGGATCAGCTCCTCCCCGTCCATTACCGGCATGACAATATCCGTCAGGATAATATGCGGCCGCTGCGACTCGATCAGCTCAAACGCCTCACGGCCGTTGGACGCCTCCCCGACAATCTGAAAGCCTTCCCCTTCCCAGTCCAGCAGATGAATAATCCCCTGCCGCACCAGCATCTCATCATCCACCACTACTATTTTGCATAACGTTGTATCCATGGCTTCTCCTTTTTGGAACTATACTTTATAGAGATTAAATTTCTAATTTTATATAACGGGTCAAGCTGTGACTCCAGAGAATGTTTGGACTTCCGGCCGCTGTTGTCTGCAGATTTCTTCGATTGTACCGCTATTCGCGGTTGAAATCCGCAGACAGCATATGCTTCCGTAGCTAGCTTTTCTGTGAAAAGCTTTCAGGCGGTCGCTACCGCTCCTACAGTTCCAAACTTCACTTCCGCCACTGCCCCCATTTTTAATTTCTAATTTTAATCTTTATAAAAAAACAAAATGAAACCCGCTTAAATAAAGGGGTTCCATCTTACCTTAACAGGTTGGCTATCGGAATGTGAAACAGCTTTCATAATGATTTAAATTATAGGTATGTGGTGGGAGGCTGTCAATTGAGCTTACCGCATAAATAAAAGACTGCGCCTGCGCGCAGTCCTGTACACATATTATTCCGTTTCTACACCAAATCCTCCCTCACAATCCGCCGCCCTTTAAAGTAAAACTGCTCATCCTGCCCGTTAATCTCACGCAGCACCTTGCACGGATTGCCGATGGCCACGACATTAGCAGGAATGTCCTTGGTAACGATGCTGCCTGCACCGATTACCGTATTATCGCCAATCGTAATTCCCGGAAGAATAACCGCGCCGGCGCCAATCCAGCAGTTTTTGCCGATTGTAACGGGCGCGTTATATTGATATGCCTGTTCCCGCAGCTCAGGAAGAACAGGGTGTCCTGCTGTAGCTACAGTCACGTTCGGGCCGAACATCGTGTAATCCCCGACATAAATGTGGGTATCATCCACCATCGTCAGATTGAAGTTCGCATATATATTTTTGCCAAAATGCACATGCTTACCGCCCCAGTTCGCATGAAACGGCGGTTCAATGTAGCAGTTCTCCCCGATCTCCGCAAACATCTTCCTGAGCATAGCCATTCTTTTATCGTATTCACTTGGCCGGGTCCGGTTGAAGTCATAGAGCTGTTCGAGACAAAGCGTCTGCGCTTTCATCAGCTCCTCATCACCGGGCAGGTACAAACTTATGTCATGGAGCTTGTCTTTCATACTCATTGCTTAAATCTCCTTAGTTAAATTTAGGCAGCCAGCTGCCGTGTGCTTCAATCAGATCATCGCACAATGCCACAATATCATCCAATGACAGCTCGGCAGCCGTGTGCGGATCAAGCATCGCCGCATGATAGATATGCTCTTTTTTGCCGGTTCTGGCAGCTTCGATCGTCAGCAGCTGGGTATTGATATTCGTTCTGTTCAGTGCAGCCAGCTGCGGCGGAAGATCTCCGACATAGGTCGGGCTGATCCCGTTTCTGTTAACGAGACACGGTACCTCGACGCAGGCCTCATCCGGAAGATTCGTAATTAATCCGGTATTCAGCACATTCCCGCCGATCGTATAAGGGATATCCGTCTCAATGGCTTCAAGGATATAGGATGCGTATTCGTGTGACCGCTGATGCTCCAGATTAACATCCCCCACAAGCTCATCTCTCATCTTCGTCCAGTTACTGATCTGTTCGCGGCAGCGGCGCGGATATTCATCCAGCGGAATGTTCAACTGGTCAATCAGCTCCGGGTAGTTTCTTTTGATAAAATAAGGATGATACTCCGCACTGTGTTCAGAAGATTCTGTTACATAATAGCCGAATTTATTCATCAGCTCGAACCGGACCATGTCGGAATGCTTGCCAGCTTTTTGCTTTTCTTGGGCTCGTCTCTTGATCTCTGGATACAAATCTACCCCGTCACGCGAAACCTCCAGCAGCCAGGCCATGTGATTAATCCCGGCTATCCGTGATTTAACCCCATGATCATCCATTCCCAGTGATTTAAAAAGCTCCGGCACACATACCTGCACACTATGGCATAGCCCGACCGTCTGCACCCCGGCGTAACGGCTCATATAGTTGGTCAGCACCGCCATCGGGTTAGTGTAATTCAGGAACAGCACATCCGGACAGACCTCGCGGATATCCGCTGCGAACTCGTCCAGCACAGGAATGGTCCGCAGATTCCGGAAAATCCCGCCGATCCCGATTGTGTCCGCAATGGTCTGGCGGAGGCCGTATTTTTTGGGGATTTCAAAGTCCGTGATCGTGCACGGATCGTACCCGCCGACCTGGATCGCATTGATCGCATACTTGGCTCCGCGCAGTGCTTCTTTACGGTCTGTATATGCCTTTATGTTGCATCTGCTTCCAGAAGTCTTGCGGATATTGTTAAGCATAATTTCGGAATCGCGCAAACGCTCGGGATTAATATCGAACAGGGCAATCTCAAAATCCTGCAGGGCTGGCGTGAGCAGACAGTCTCCAAGGACATTTTTAGCGAAAACAGTGCTTCCGGCTCCTAAAAATACAATTTTGCTCATTATGTGTACGCTCCTTTTTGTGTTCATTACCACTCTGTTGATAATGTTGTTTATATCCCTTACTATAAAATCACAGCAGCATAATAGGCATGGAACATTGCCACCTTTACATGGAGTTTTGTAGTATCATTTATTTTCATCCATTTTAAAATCAGGTGGTGCCGCTATGGAGAACCCGGAACATTATGAGTATAGGATACAGATTAACCCCTACCTATTAAATGCGGATCTGAATATAGCCTTTGCCGGCGCTGCCAGGCCCGAGCCCCGCCACAAAATCGGCCCCGCCGTTCATCCATACATTTTGATTCATACTGTAGAGAGCGGCTACGGCACCTTTGTCTGGCAGGGGAAAAGCTATCGGCTCGGTCAAGGGGATACCTTTGTTATTTTTCCCGGCGTATTATTCAGCTACGAAGCTGACCATACCGAGCCCTGGAGCTACCGCTGGGTTGCCATTCAAGGCCCGCATGCCCTGGAGATGCTGAAAAAACCGGCATTACCACAACCGATCCCATCGTCAGGGGTGCTGATCCGGAACATCTGGCAGGCCTTTTTGAAAGTATCGAGCGGGTGCTGGGGCAACAGTCCGGTGAAATGGTAACTGCTCTGGCTACGGACGGCTGGTTCCGTATTCTTCTTGCCGAATTCGCCCGCCTCAATGCCCCTAAGCTGCGCTACTCCTCAGCCGAAGCCTTAACAGACTCCGAACGTGCAGTGGAGCAGGCCATCCGCTGGTTCCAGACCCAATACATGCTGCCGGTGTCCATCGACAAGCTTGCCGCCTCCCTGGGCTATCACCGGACCCATTTCACCAAAGTGTTCAAACAGCTGACCAGCCTCTCCCCCAAGCAGTACATCAATCAGGTCCGCCTCGAACGGGCCAAGGAGCTGCTACGCACCAATTTAAGCGTGGAACAGGTGGGTAACTCCTGCGGGTTCACCGATCCTTTGTACTTCTCCAAGCAGTTCAAGCTGTGGACGGGGGAGTCGCCTAGTCAGTTTAGAGAGGGGTTGCGGCGGTGAGCAGACGGAGACCCTACGCGAAAAAAGCCTGATTGAGTCATAATGCACTCTAATCAGGCTTACAATCGGGCCTATGCCGGGTTTTGAGAGTATTCGCACAATTAACTGTATTAACTGTGTTCGCTCCACTCCCTCGTTACCCTTTTTAACTGCAGACCGTTGAACTCCGCCTTATAAATATCCGGCATCGATGTAGACTGCCAGAATTCAAAATCATAGTGCCGGTCATACCCGTTCAGAAGAAGCGTCATTATGTCGCCATGCGTTCCGATTGCAATGCTTTTTCCAGCATGTCGTTTGAGCAGCTCCTCTACTACCCGGATACCACGCTTCTGTGCCGTTTCAGAAGACTCTCCCTCCGGAAAAGAAAACGTGAAATCCTGATAGACCAAGCGTTTAGCTTCATAAAATCCGGTACCGGCTATATCTCCGATTGTCCTCTCCCTCAGGTCATCTATAAGCAGAATATCCTGTCCGCGCTCCTCCGCCAGCGGCTTAATCGTCAAAATCGCCCGTGCATAAGGACTGGAGTAAAAGTGGTCAATTGGCTTGTTATGCAGTGTTAACCTTACCCGTTCCGCATCCTGCTGTCCTTTGGGCGATAGGCCTCGTTCCAGCTCCATTCCCGCTATATAGGGCGATTCGGCATGACGCATAAGATAAAGAATGGTGTTCAAGGGTTGATCCTCCTGGTTCCTTGGCCGAATTCATTGCTGGTAGATGGTGTACGCAAGTTTAGCTCTTTTTGACTCCATCTCAACCTATGGTGTCCACTACCCGGCCATCCTGATCCTTAATATACGTCTTGTTCACCCGCACGATCAGCCCTTTGGCCGAGGACAGCTTATATTCCCCCTCCATAGGCAGAAGTGTCGCTGAGAGTTCCCTTACAGCAGCTTCACTCAGGCTAATCCGGACAAACTTATCACCTTCGCTCAGGCCAGTCTCCTCTGCCAGCTCCAGAATGACCTGCAGCTGCTGACTTATTAAAGCCAGTTCCTTCCCCTTCATCAGGCGGGCACTAAGGAGTCTGGCTACCATCTCGGCCTGCTTGGCGCCCATCGTAAGAACGGCCGGCGCCTTGCCGAACAGGCGGCTTTTGCCCGGCTCCCATTCCAGCTGATCCACATAAAAAAAGCCTGTGCTGGACCCGTCGCGCTCAATCCCTTCACGTACTGCACTCTGTATACCGGGAACCTCCAGCAGCGAATCACGCAAGAGATCGGTGATATAATACGGGAGCTCTTCCTGCGCCGCATGCAGAAAGGCATTCGTATTCCAGGTAGTCATTGCCTCCAGCTCATCAGCTGTGATCCCTACCATTTGCAGGAACTCGACCCGCCCATTAGGCGTATCTATCGCCTGAAGCTCCGGATCATCCGTAAAAGCAAGCGCAGTAAGCTTGGAATCGGCCTCCAGACAGATCGGGCCATTCGCATCCAGATAATGACCGGACGCAAAAATATTGCCGCTCGAAAATACATATCTCGCCATATTTTGCAGGAGATTCAGCGCCCAGGCCGGAGGCTCTTCCTCATCAGCGTTACGGATTAGCCGGAAGGTCAGCTCAAAACCGTAGCCGCTATAATCAGGGTCATTGGACTCTTTTTCATATAGCTCCGAGAACCCATACGTTACAAAATGCCAATGCAGATAGGGCCTCTCCGCCTTATAAGCACTGATCCCCTGCAGCGGGTCCTTGCCTCCCAGGCTGTAAGGGATGAGGGCACCGTAATGCTTCGGCTCCTGTTCACCGTACAATCTGTTCATCTGCTCATCAATGGCGTCCCAGCCGGATGCTTGGACTTCTTCCTCGCTCATTTGACTCCCTCCTGTATTCGGCAGTTATGTATCATTTCCAATATTACCCGGAGCAACATTTCACTAACCAGTAATACCGCAGTCTCCAGTTCCGGCTAAAGGTCACGAAGCAGTGAGCGATCCAGCACCGCTTTTCCCAGATAACCGCTGCAGATGACAGGACGGTTGATGATTACACACGTCTGCTTGCGGTCCGTAATTTGCTCCTCGCTCCAGACTTCAAACGTTTCAAATTCCACTTCGGAAATCAGGTGATACTCGGGCCAGATCGCTTTTAGCTAAATCCAAGGCTACGGCTATTCTGATCTGATTAATCTTGCTGAGGCCTGTATGCAGACTTTCTATTGAATCCACATTAACTATTGGCGCTATCGTATGGTCGTAGCGGTCCAATTCTATCGTAACGACATAGTCCATATCCACGAGAAAAGTAATAATATCTTCGCCCTGCTCCGGTATCCAATACAAAGTGTACGCTGTCTTCATCGCTGGAACAGTTTCTTTAAGCGTATTCCGAAATCTCAGCATGGATATATCGTTAAACAGCTGTTTTTTGAAGCTTGAAGTTATTTTCTGAATGACTGCTCCGTAAGCGTCCCACTAAGTTTCATGTCCCTGCAAAATGATCTGTCCTGTATGAAAATGGATTTGAGATGTTCAAGATACTGAATAAGGATGTCAAAAGCAGTGTTTACCTTGCTCATCGCCTGCTCTTTGGACATTTCCAGCCCCCTTGTAAACTCCTTATCTCTATCCCTTGTATCTGGAATATTGTATAGAATAGTTTCAATGCGCGAGTGGACTTCACCACTTATATGAGCAACCAGATTAGCAATGCTGTTACTTTCTGTTGTCGGGCAAAAGGTAATATCCTCCTCAGACAGCTGTCCAATCGCTTGAAGCGTCCATATTTTCATTATTATTTTTAATACTACCAACCCAGCAATTCACGGCACAAATTAATAAAAGAAGACAGCCACGAGGCACAATGCATCCCCTTTTCTCTCAAAAAAGAATATTCAACAGATTAAACAATGCGTTTTTTACAGTCTCCGGAAAGAGCGCAATTACCGCGGCTACGACGAACAAAAAGGCTGGGCCCGCGCCACAGCCCATGCAGCTGATGCTTTAAATGAGTTGCCCCAATGTCCGGAGCCGGATCAGAATGACCTTTTAACCATCTTCAATTGGGTTTACAACAAGATGCTATAAACAGAGCGGATTTACTCCGACGGGGAAGATGAACGCATGGTAAGACCTGTCATTAGTGTTTTAAATAGAAAGATACTCGGTCAGAGTTATGTAGAGCAATGGATACAAAGGTTCGCTGACGTGGAGAAGAGTCCCGAATTCATGCCAGCCTTCAGGCATTGTTATCTGCAGACGACCTCATATTTGATACCTTCCAAATCCTTAAAGAAAACCGCATAATAATCAGGAGCATACTCCGGATACAGCCTGGGCTGTTCTACTATGATTGCTCCAATCTCCACTAAGCTCAAATATATATCGTCCACTTCTTTTCTAGTTTCTGCTTTAAACGCGAGATGATGTAATGATCCGGGCTTGCGGCGGTGAATTTCTTCATTTTGAAAAGCAGCTCTGGGCGACGTGATCCCAAACGCCAGTGAAGGATGCAAATACTCGACAACGATGAAATCATGTTCCGAAATCGCTATACTCGCTTTGTTCTGGATATCGTAACCCAGCAAGGGCAGAAATTTATCATAAAATGCTTCTGCGACCCGAATATCTTTTACAGTAATTTGGATATGGTCAATGATTGGCTTCATCTTCTTCTCCCTCTCCTCATTAAATAAATCCATCTTCGGGTTCTCCAACATCAAACCCTAATACCTTTGTCGCTTCCGATTTAAAAGTCTCTATCCATAACAACCAATCATCTTGGTTCATCTGTGCATAAAATGATAATCCGCTCGGCTCAACGGACGCCGTAATATAAACTTCATCTTCCTCCTTCCCAAACCAGTATGGAATCCCATCGGTAAATCCTCTCCAACCAGGCATACTTTGGTATAGATCAGAAACTTTATCCCATACCGCATCAGGCAGATGATCCCAAATATTCAAATTACAATTATGAGAGGTTAGTCTATTCATTTCGCACTCCCCCTTGGTTCAGCTTATCCACTACTTTTCCAATAAAAAGAGAGCAGCCTGAATGTACTTTCAGGCTGCCCTCTAGGTGTATTGAATGTGTTAAATATACTTTGTAACTCTAACCCCTTGATATTCCAGTGTTTTTTATAGATAAGTATGAGATTAAAGTTTGTAACTGCAATTTATAGACGGGAAAATAAAGATTGTAACTAAAATATTGATGTATATATCAAATTTATTTACTATTACCAATTTAATTCGGTATCATTTATATATATTTTTTCATAAATCGCTATATCTAGAAGGTAAAACGCAAAAAATTATGTTTGGATATTTACTTGCTTGTTTTTTAGTAAATCAGTTCTACTTGAGTGATTTTCAATATTCACATACATATCAAACAGTGCGTAACTATTATTCAAGTAAGTTGAATTTAATTCAGGCTTTAAATTAAAAATTAGCCCAGCTTCTAAGTTGCTTAGCAGATTTTTCGCATCTTCAAAGGGTTGAATAAATTCTAAAGGCATATAATTTTTATTATTATCTAAGAAAACAACCGTGCCAAAGTATATGTGTTTACTCATTCCCTCATATTCAGGTGCATGAAGCTTTAGTCCAGCACTATGCCCTCCTGCAAAGCGATGTGTTTTTGAAGATGTCTTTCCTACGTATACAAGTCTTTCATCTATACCATCACCAACAGATATAAAATATAAAGGGTAGCATGCTGCAGGAGGTGTTTTCAATTGGTCCTTAATTTCGTTTATTATTTCTCTATCAACATCTCTTAATTTACCGTCTGCATTAATCTCTAATTCTTCACCATAAACGTCAGTAATAATTCTTAACGAATTAGCAATATAATCATTTACTTTTCCCCACGTGTCTTCTAAACTTTGAGCATTCATCTCCATTACTTTATACAGTGGAAGACACACGTCTAAAGCAATATAACAACCGTATTCAATATTAATATCCTTTAATCGATACCTATCTAGAATAGGTAAATACCCTATTTTTAAGTAATATTTCAAAGAGTGATACATAGTCAATGGTTTGCTCACCTTCTATTTTGTTTATACGCAAATTATTGCACTACCTATATAATTTAAACATGATTAATTTTACGTCTTTACACTGATTTCTTATAACGTTCTCGTATTCACAACGCCCAGTAAATGTTGGGTATGTCCGACTGCTCCTACTTCCTCGAAATCCCCCTACCGGACAGAAGGCGTATGCCCAAATACGTGAATATATTGTTATCTGACGTAATTGCCTTCTTCAATTAATGAGTTATCAATCTCAATTTGTGCCATTCAAATCACTTGGTTCTGCCTTTTTTGTTAAAATACCAAGGCCTTCCCACGGTTCCGGATGATCACTCATAACTAACGCTTGAACATGTCCCCCACCATGTTCGTCAGGAACCTTCATAATAGTGATTCTGTTAGAAAAATCACCTTGAGTAATTAATCCATGTTCCCCTTTTATTTTGAACATTTGGTCACTTTGGATTTCCATTATCTCTCTAACTTCATAAAATAGTTAATATAGGATTGATTTCTAAAATCCCCAATGAAATTATCATATAATAGTTTCACAAAATATTTTCGGTTATGTTCTTCGATCTTACTATCATTTAATCCTTGCCGATAATAACCTGATATCGTTTCCTCTGGATAAAGCGACCTAGAGAAAGCGGATGGAGATAATTTTATCAATTTCTTAATTGCACTTCTTTCTTCTGAAGAAAAACGCATACCATATTGAATTTCCTCTAACCTATTGATAAGATCATCATTAATACAACTGTCATAAAATTCGCAGCCAACTGCTTGAATAAAAATAAAATCTTCCGATAGAAAAAATCGAAAAAAATCAATAATTAAGTCATCAAAATCATTTGCAATGCATACATTAGATCCTTTACATTCTATAAAACCTAAGCGTAATAATTCGTTTATACTATGGAGTATTTCTTCACTAGATATATCACTAATACCAAAATAAAACTCTATAAGTTCTTCAATTTTCATACACCCATTATTAATCATAATTCCAGACAAGACAGCTTTTTTGGTATACAAGAATCTTAGTGCTGCTTGATTTTCTTTCATGATGTCTACGTATTTACCATATGCATTTGAACTTTCAATTAATGAACTAATAATTAATGCAGTTTCTTCACTTAAAAAATCACCTAAAGAGTTAAGCAGAGTATATTCATCATTGTTAAAAACAACAATCCAATAAACATCATTATCGTAATAGCAAATTTCCATCATTCTTATCATTTTATTTGTTAATCTTTTTATTTTTTCATTTATATCATTTAAATTGCCCAAGTTGTACATCTGAGTAACTGCTTCGTTCAAAGACTCCCCAGTAACTAATATGATATTGGAGCGATTTTTTCTTATTTCTTCATAGTTCCCTTTTACATTACCATTAACACCAGATAAAGCAATAAAGCAGCCATAAACTTCTTCCTTACTTGATTCTTCCACAAACACTTTTCCTAAAAACTTCAACCAACTTGATGTATCTAGTGGAGTTTTATATGCCTTGCATTCACAAATCAATCTTCTAGTTATGCTCATACCAATATTAGGTATTTTAAAATCTGCAACTACATCAATCTCTTCCCCACCCGGGCCAATATAATTAGTTGTTATATTTTGATAATTTAATTAAATCAATATTCTTTTAGTTAGTTCCTCTAATTGCTTTCCCTTATCATCATTTGATTTACCTAAAATAAACATTAAGTAACTCACCTTCTACCTAAAAGTAGTATTTATATTGTTTATTTGATTTTGAAAAACGAATTGCAATTGTGTCAGACAACGTTTAAGTTTGTATCCGTCAACTTTCGCCTAGATAAATAAAGATTATAACTATGTTTTTCAATAGTGCTCTTTTAAGCTTAGGTACCATATCTGGAACATTTGGCTAATTACAAATAACGCAAAGAATGAGTAAATCCTAGATACATTACACGCTATATAAGCAAATAACACCTACTCTCCCCCTGCCATCGTTCGTAAGTTCATAATAGGAATAATATTCTCCAAGTCATTTCCCCTTGCATCTGGAATGACAAAAGTGTCCTTAATCACATCGCCACACATTTTATTAATGAGAAAACATATACTCAGCCATATTCCACCCATTGATTGCATTTTATCAATCCACTGACTTATCGTATCTCCGACATAAAATGTCTTCCACTCTTCTCTGCTTGGACATTTATGACAATGCCACCATTCTAAAAACAAGAGACCTGGATAATCACCGTTTACCTGAGGCGCCTTATCTAGTTCATCTAATAATTCCTTATTATTACTTAACGTCGCAGAAGCGTATAATAAAAAGAATTGATCCTCTGACAGTGGTAGTTGGAGCAGTTTTCTGACATAAGACTTAGAACTGAGAGACGCATACCCCAGCGCTATTAGGCACGGACCAGTTAAGCGGTAATCGTGATGTAGCGCACCCTCAATCAAAGTGTTCATATCTGCTTCATCAGGATAGTAATTTAGTTCAATAATTTGATGAACATAGCCCCAAGCACCGGCATAACGAATCGGGAATCCTTTACCTTTATAACCGGTCATCTCCTGGTAATTGTCTAAGCAGTTACGCATTATTCCCGGCACATTTTCATGTCTGAACCGAGAAACTAAATCAATCAGTTGATAGCTCAGTTCTATATCATGGTGGATAGTTACTCCGTCTACGGCAAAGCCCAAAATTTCATTCATATGACTCATGGGTATGTCGGGGTATGCCATTAATGCTTGTACTGCAGCTCGAGCAACTTTATATTCTTCAAGGCCTCCATAACCTTCATTAAAGTTTCGTGTATCTGATAGTAATGTGATTAGAGTCGGAATTCCCTCGCCCCACATATGTTCCTTTAAAATATTGGCTAACTCAAGTCGGATCGGGGCGCTGGTGTCCGCAGCCATTTCTAACAAGCTCAGCCTTTCTTCCAAATTGCTCATAGGAGCTAGAGCCTTCATTGCACTCCGGCGGCATCTATAGTCAGAATCTTGCAGAAACTGTTTGATCGTTTTACGATTATCCTCCGAGTTTTCATAATCAAGAAGGGTAATAATATTTTCTTTAATTCGATAATCATCGCTTTGCACTAGACGAGAAAGGAAGGATTGAATTGGCTCATCATATGCAGCAAGTACATATATGGCACAGATAGCCATATGTTCGCCTGTCCATTCAGCAAGTTGTTTCAATAAATCAAGGTGCTCGACCGTTACCTCCAAAGGAAGCCCTTCAATCCCTTTCTTAAACATTATTAAACAAAAGGAAATAGTATCTGCCTCTACAGACTCAAAAAGACTCAGCAACCTAGATTCGCGTTCACCCAATGAATCTTGATGGTAGCAATCAAACACCAATTCAGCTCGTAGGATAAAGTCCATAGACTTTTTTCTTTGAATAACAACTTCTTGCCACTGCTTATCATCGCATAGTGTTACAAGCGCGTTCATACAAGCATGGATTTCACTATTTTCACTTGTAACTAAATAGTCAATTAATACAGGAACTAGATTTTTCCTACCCTTCTTGGCAATAACCTCAAAGACATCCGTTCTTCCATTCGTCCGACATATATCTAACATAGCCATCAACTCTTGATCCGAAGCATTTTCTTCTGCTAAAACTGCCGCCCATTCTTCCAATAAATCCATGACATGAGTATGTTGGACAATCCATTTATACCCTTCCTTATCCCTTCTAATCTTTAGCACTTCTTTAATCACTCCGGTAATAGGTGAGAACCTATCGCTTGGCTGCTCATAGACATGAGAAGCATACGAAGCGTCTAATTCTGCCTGTTCTGCCTTTCGTTTTAGCTCCTTGTAGTTTCGGTACCAATGCTCTGCTGCTCTCAATTCCGTTAACGCATGGGATAGTATTTCTTCATATGGCGGATGTGATCCAGACAACGCACCAGCGATGACAAGCTTATCGTTAAAGCTTGATTCCGTAATCAAGGAGGGGACTCCTCGCAAAAACGAATCAGCCATCTCCCAGCCAAGCATTTCAAGAAACGAGAGCAATGAATCTCCGTATATAACATTTGTCTGAGGCAGTAAATAAGAGATAAATTTGCTCATTACACTTCGGGCCCCTTCCGAGGCTGAAATAAGCTGTATCACTTCGGGTGAGAAGCTCGGCATCTCCCACCTCTTGAACCCCATACTACCACCTCGATCGCTACGGAAAATAGTTTTACTCAGTAGCACAATCGGGTCTTTATTATCCGTGGACCAACTCACTAAATCTCTAAGTGCATCGACGAACATCTCATCATGTGCTTCTAATAAAGCCATACGCAAGTAAGTATTAATTCCTTCCAGAACCTTGTCTGGAACATCTTCAACACGCCCATTAAAGCATTTCAGAAGTTCGAAAGTCAGTTGTCGACTAACATTGAACACTCCTTTTAGTAAAGCGCTTGTCACCTGGACGGTAAGATCCGGCTCATTTGCAACTATTAGCTCTAACCCTTTTATGACCGTCGGATGGGCGGTATACAAAAAGCCTTCTTTCTTTAACCATTGCGCTTGAACCATCCAATTAGTCAATTTCCTAATATGAAGTTTTATAGTAGAATCTGATTGCTCTACTGCTGCAACAAATTCCTTCAGCATTTTTTCTGACGGACTGCGGTTAATGGAAAATAAAGACCACAACACAATTACCTCTGATTTTACCTCCCACTCCAAACCGGAGAGTTCTTGTTGAACAGTCCGGCTGATCGTATCTACATTAGATTGTTCGAGCATTTCTTTTAAAGACACTTTCTCCTTCTTCATATCGGAGCGCTTCAGTCGATGGGCAAACTCTGAAATAGACATCGGCACTAAAAGGGATTTTACAATTGTATGTTGATGTACGTTGAGAAAGTCCTTCTGAAACGAGTCAACCATTCCGGCATGCAACCACAACATTCTTAATCTTTCATCCTTTTGGTAATGCTGTGCTAGTAACTTCATTGTAATAGAGGTGAAATGAAAATGTTCCGCAGCCTTCGCTTCCTTCTGAATTGCTGTCCTTGTTGTTATGAGAAAGCGTTTATCTTCACTTGCTAGATTTAATAACTTTGGCAGCTCGCTTGTCCATTTCGCCGCATCCTCTTCCAACTTACTTTGCCCCCATGGATCTGATAAATAAAACAAATATCTACCAGGTGACTGAAGTAATCTGCCAATCTCTGTTGGAGTCTTTTCTTCGGTTACTATAGTAAAGGGAGGATCCATCGTCTTGTGCATATACTCCAAATTATTAGCTGCAATCGTCTTCCCCACACCGGGTGGTCCCGACAGTAACAAAGCATTTTTTTGTTCAAGAGCCTGAATCATATCTGGGTAAGAGGAAGGCGGGATAAAATTCATTACTTGTTCTGGTTTATTTGGAAGTCCACCGTAATTTCGGATTACCGTCTCAATTTCATTTCTACTCCATTCTTGAGAATGAATTCCAAGCAGGCGTTCTCTGACCTGAGATACTAACTCTGTGAAACATTCAGTAATATGTCCTTGGGGAACATAAGCTTTACTGTGGAGTAGCTCTCTAATCTTGTAGTTTAGTACTGTCATATCCTGATGCTCAAGTATGCCTATACGTTGTGCAATTAAATCGGATCGCTGTAGGCTCACCCCCTTCGAAAATGAAGAAAGTAGAGAATGGGCATTTGACACTTCAAGAATATCTTCCAAAATGTAAGGCCTTAATGACTGCGTCACTGTTGTATTTGTTATTAATACATATCTGTAATCGCTTCGTTCGACTAGCGAAACGATCGGCCACATGCGTTTTGCCGATGAATAGGGATCCAAATCCTCTCCACGAACCATTTTAGCAACTTCCGAAACGGACCAAGCACCAGTGGTTTTCCGCTTGATCTGTATCTCCAAGTGCATCCCACCCAGTGAAAATCCAATGTTGCTAGACGTTAAATCTGTATCATCAGAAAGATTAACCGATACATCTTCACCTGTTAATGGCTCTATGAATATACTATTGCTGTGTTGAGATTCAATTATTAGTTTAAGCGCTAGCCAAACAGTGACATAAATCTGATATTCGTAACCTTGGTACGGAGCTGTCCCAAATCCACCTTTGCTCATATATTTAACCCTCTTCTGATTCCCTGAAGGAATCCTTTTAATTATTTCAATGTCAGAATAATCAGCTTTCTATACTCATCATCTTTGATTTTCTTTCTGTGAACTCAGATCATTTACCAATACTATAACTGCTGATACAGCAAATGCATCCCATAAACAGTATGAGGCAAGAGTATCTATCGTTTGTCACATACTATTTAGAAGGAGTATTTCTCTCTTCTTCTACGAAATGCCTCTTCCGAACCCTCCATAACTTGTAGTACAGTATTACGCAGTACTGGTTTCTCTAATCCTCCTTCAGCCCTCACAGTCCCCCTACCCATTACAGTACTTAGAGCATAAACAAGCTCGCTATCACCATTTACCGGTATATTTGCATTGTGAGTAGTTAAGATTATCTGTCGTTTGTGTTTAACTTTCCTCAAAAGAGGTACTAATTCGTTGTATATAAAATCAGAGTCCAACTCATCTTCCGGTTGATCTATTACAATGGGATTTGTACCATCTGCAAATAAAAGAGCTAGAATAGCTGTGTTTTTTTGACCGTCTGACAAACCATTATCCGTTAGTGAACCAGCTCGAGATCCGTCACTTCTGTACAAGGTAATGTCTATTAAATCATTGATCCGGGAGGTTTGAAGCTTCTGCCAGAAAATCCTTTGATCTTCTTTAAAGAATTTAGCTAAATCAGCTTGGTGAAGTCTTATTTCTTCTGGCATTAATTCCTCTTGATTAACCCATCGATTTAAAATCGTCCAAGGATCGCTCACGTGTTGCTCGACAAATTGTTTGAAAAGGTGTTCACCAATAGCTTCCCAATTCCGCCCTAAACGGACACTGCGGCGTACAGGGGATTCGTCCCATATCTGTACGAAGTGGGCTTTATCCTTCATATATAAAATTTCAACTTCAATGAAAGGATGCCCTGATTCTATTGACGGAATATCACCTGAATAGAGCACTTCATTAATTTTAGTTTTTTTCAATTCAGTCTGATCAGACCAATTATTACGTAAATATTCGATATTTCTGTATAAGGCCTCGATTTCTTGAAAAGAATCTTTCAACAAATCTTCTTTTCCATCTATATAGAACGCATTTAAT
>NZ_LRAC01000143.1 GCF_001517085.1 Paenibacillus sp. DMB5 | reverse complement strand
AAATGCCTTTGATTTCGGGCGGAATGGGCTAATGTGCGAAATGAAGGGCAAAAATGCCTTTGATTTCGGCCGGAACGGGCTAATGAGTGAAATGAAGGGCAAAATGCCTTTGATTTCGGCACCGCCATTTGACAACGTCCCGTCGCCAGACTATTCGAGCTATACGAACTAACGTCCTGCCAAACAAACGTATACCAGTTAACCGAGCCAACGTCCTGCAAACAACCCATTCCAGTTACCGAATCAGCCCCACCAGAGCTACCGGCAACAATGCCCGGCGATTGGTCGAAGCGAGCTAATATCGGGAGAGGACTGTTGCCAACCAAACGAGCTTTCCGCCGAACCCACAGTCTCAGTGAACTGCCGCTTCACTATTAATCACACCTAGCTACTAACAGACGTTCCCAACATCCTTCACACCGATCATTTGAGTCAAATACTGCAAGAAATTGCTGACCCCACGTCAATCCCGTACTTGCCCAGCGCAATCCCTGCTCCCAGCACATGTCTCAGTATATGCCCCGTACTGTCCCAGTACATCCCCAGTACAACCCCAGTACAACCCCAGTACAACCCAAGCACATCCCCCTATTACCGCCCCTCCTTTATTGTCATTCCGTACTTTGAATGCGGTTACATTTTTTTGTCGTGATCAGGCCATTCGGGGTGCTTTTCGTTCATGCCGGGTGATAGGGGCTGCATACAATAAAGGGAGCCTGTGTCCCTTAGACTTTGGCAGGGATGACGGCAACTAGAGGGTCTGAGAGGATGAGGCATATGCAGCAATATATTGCCCGCAAGGGAGATACCGTTAGCCGGATTGCCGCCAGGCATGGACTTACACCGGAGCATGTCATTCAGGGGAATCCGTGGGCCGGAAAGCAGCCCTACCTGTACCCGGGACAGGTCCTGTTCCTGCCTTCCGCACCGCGTAAACGGTACTCCGTACAGGTAGGTGACGATGCGGCGTCCATTGCTGCCTTGTTCGGAGTGGATATAGCTGAGCTTGAGCTGCTGAATCCGGGGGTTACTAACGGCCGCTATTGTAGTCCGGGTAAAGTGCTGGTTATTCCACAATCTGCATCAGGCAGGATAGTGTCCGTCAACGGTGAGTATGGCCCCGTCCAGGCTGATGAGGATATCAGGCTGCTGACGAAAAAATACCCCTTTATCACTGCCAGCAGCATTGGAACAAGTGTATTAGGCAAGCCCCTGCATCTGCTGAGGATCGGTAACGGGCCCCTTAACCTGCACGTGAATGCTGCACTCCATGCCAATGAATGGCTGACCTCTCCCTGCCTGATGTTATTCATAGAGCAGTATGCAGAAGCCTATGCAACCGGCAGAGGCTGGAACGGGCATGATCCTGCGCAGTGGTACCGGGACTGGACGGTGTGGGCGGTGCCCGTGGCCAACCCGGATGGTGTGGAGCTGGTGCAGGAAGGAGCGCTGCCGGATCATCCTTATTACACGGAGCTGATGAAATGGAACTGCGGCCGCCGCAGCTTCCGCCACTGGAAGGCCAATATCCGCGGGGTGGATCTAGGCGACCAGTTCCCGGCCCACTGGGAGGAGGAACGCGAGCGGCGGCAGATTCCCGGCCCTGCGCCGCGTGACTACAGCGGGCCGGCACCGCTCAGCGAGCCGGAAGCCGCTGCGCTAGCTGCGCTTGCCGAACGTTATCCAGGCGCTGCGGCCGTCTCCCTGCACAGCCAGGGAGCTGAAATCTACTGGAACTACCGGGGATATGAGCCGCAGGGAAGCAGGGAGCTGGCGGCGCGCCTGGCGGCGGCAAGCGGCTACCGCGCGGTAGAGCTTACCGGAAGCGATGCCGGATATAAGGACTGGTTCATCCAGCAGTTCCGCAGGCCGGGCTTCACGGTTGAGCTTGGAACCGGCAAAAACCCGCTTCCGCTGGAGGATTACGAAGACGCTGCCCTGGAAACCGGACTTATTATCGCGGAAATTCTCTCGAATTTGCATAAAAATTGAAACAAAAGCTGCAAATTTGCGTAATATAACAGCAAAGGGTACGGCCGCAATCCTGATTATCGGTGCTTGGCGGCTGTATCCTTTTCTATGTTTCCATTTCAAAAAGCCGGCGGTGTATACCTTTTAAAGGTGCACAGCCGGCTTTTTTTGACGCTCTGAGGCAGAGCTTAGGTCAAAATATTGCACATTAACGCGTATGAAAGCTGTACCGTATTCTCAAAAGTCTCTTGCTAAAATGAGATTTATAGAAGAACGGCAGCCGGAGGATTCCAGTGGAGAACGGAGAACGCCGGTTGCCGGGGAAGAGAGGACTGCATGATTAACGATACGTATACGCTGAATAGCAAGACTTTACCGCTGAATTCCTCCTATGACGTGATTGTCGTCGGAGGCGGTCCGGCGGGCTGCACCGCTGCAGCTGCGGCTGCGAGAGAAGGGGCGAGAACGCTGCTGGTGGAGGCGACCGGCAGTCTTGGCGGAATGGGGACCTCGGGTCTGGTACCGGCCTGGTGCCCGTTCTCTGACAAGGAGAAGATTGTTTACCAGGGACTTGCAGCCAAGGTGTTTGACACTTTAAAAGCACAAATGCCCCACGTGCAGAAGGAAGCTATGGATTGGGTGCCGATTGATCCTGAGAAGCTCAAATTAATTTTTGACGAACTCGTAGCCGGATCGGGCGTCAATATCCTTTTTCTGACGATGCTGGCGGGTGTCGAGAGGGATGAGTACGGCAATATTACAGCGATCCTCCTGTTGAATAAGGGGGGCTTGCAGGCATTCCGCGCAGCTGTCTATGTGGACTGTACAGGCGATGGTGATGTGGCGGCCTGGGCAGGCGCCGAATACGCCAAGGGAGATGAGGCGACCGGTGAGCTTCAGCCGGCCACACATTGCTTCATTCTCGGCAATGTGGATGATTATGCGTACCTTAATGGTCCGTTACTGCATGCCGAGAACCCGCACAGCCCTATTCATGAGGCAGTCGCCTCCGGACGCTATCCGGGTATTCCTGACACTCATATCTGCAACAACATGATAGCCCCGCGCGCCGTGGGCTTCAATGCAGGGCACCTCTGGGGAGTTGACAACACGGACCCGTTCTCGGTATCGGAGGCGCTGGTACAGGGCCGCAGGATGGCGGCCGCTTACCGGAATATGCTTGCCGCTGTCCATCCGGCAGCCTTTGGCAATTCGGTTGTGATGAACACCGGCACACTGATGGGAACACGCGAATCACGGCGGATTACCGGTGATTACATCCTCACAGCTGAGGATTACATGGCCCGCAGAAGCTTTGACGACGAAATCTGCCGCAACAGCTATTTCATTGACGTACATGGTACGCAGAAAGAGCAGCAGAGCGGTGAAGGATCAGGCCTGTCCATTACCCTCTACGGACCCGGAGAGTCGCACGGTATTCCTTACCGCTGCCTTACGCCGCGCGGATTGCGTAATGTGCTGGTGGCCGGCCGCTGCATCTCCAGTGACCGCCGGGTACTGGGCAGTGTCCGGGTCATGCCGGTCTGCCTGGCAATGGGGGAAGCAGCCGGGCTGGCTGCAGCACTGGCTGTGAAGCACAACGGCGGCGATGTTCATGCTGTTGATGTATCCCGGCTGCGCAAACGGCTCAAGGAAGAAGGCGGCTATTTACCGCCAACAGATGCTGAGAAGACAGAGGGGGAGATTCAATGAGCCAGCACGCGATCCTAACGGAGACAACTAAACCGCAGCCGAAAGTATACTGGACACGCAAAAGACGCGAGCAGCTGGCCGGATGGCTCTTCATCGCCCCGGAAGTCATCGGGATGCTGGTCATCGCTGTGTTTCCCCTTGTGTTCAGCCTGATCCTTAGCCTGACGGAATGGAATCTGGTCGGCGGATTGTCTGCGATTCACTTTGTCGGACTGGATAATTTCATCGAATTATTCAGGGACAACCGTTTTTTGCAGGCACTGAAGAACAATGTGCTGTTCACCCTCGGGACCGTACCGGTCACTATGCTGCTCGGGGTTGTGTTCTCTGCGCTGATCCATAAGAAGCTGTACGCCAAAACCTATTTCAAAGTGGCTTTTTTCGTCCCCTATATCTGTTCTACGGTAGCAATAGCAGCCGTCTGGCAGGCGCTTTATCATCCGTCCAAGGGTCCGGTCAACCAGATACTGATACAGCTCGGGCTGTCTGATCCGCCGCGCTGGCTGGTGGATACCAGCTTTTCGCTGATTGCAATCATGATAATTTATATCTGCAGCTGCTTGGTTATCAGATTATCATTTTTCTTGCCGGTATGACGAATATACCTGAAGAGCTCTATGAGGCCGCGACGATTGACGGGGCAAGCGGGATCGGACAGTTCCGGCGCATAACACTGCCGCTGCTTGGTCCGACCACCTTTTTCCTGGCGATCACAAGCACGATTTCATCATTCAAAATTTTCGATATGATCAAATTCCTGACCGACGGGGGACCCAATTATTCCAGTACGGTTATAGTGTACCAGATCTATGAGGAAGGCTTTGAGCGGTTCAAGATGGGATACGCCTCTGCTATGTCCTGGGTACTGTTCCTCATCATCATGCTGGTAACGTCGATTACCTGGATAACTCAGAGCCGCAAAGTCCATTATTAGACGACAGAGAAAGGAACAAACGTTATGACCAGAAAAAAAATAATGCCCGGCAATCTGCTCCTAACAGCCCTGTTCGCGGTTCTCTCCGCATTCTTCCTTATGCCGCTGGCATGGATGCTGTCCGCTGCTTCCAAGACGGAACGAGAGGTCTGGACCTTTCCGATTCAATGGATTCCGCAGGACTGGAACCTGATTGCCAACTTTAAGGCTGTATGGATGGGCGATGTTGCGTTTGGATTATTTTATATGAACTCTGTCAAAATCGCCCTGATATCCACTATAGCTACCATAGTGATATCTGCCATGGCCGGATATGCGCTCGGGAAGCTTGATTTCAAGGGAAGATCGCTGATCTTTACCCTGATGCTTGCCTTTATGATGATTCCCGAGCAGGCGACGCTCGTTCCGCGTTATATTATGATTAAGGAGCTTGGACTATATGATTCCCATGCTGCGCTAATTTTGATGGGCATGTTCTCCAGCTATTTCACTTTTCTGCTTCGCCAGTTCATGGTCGGCATCCATAATGACATGCTGGAAGCAGCCGAACTGGACGGGGCCGGTTTCTTCCGGATTTTCTGGAGCGTAGTGCTGCCGCTTAGCCGGCCGATTCTGGCTACAGTAGGGATAATCAAGTTTATCTGGACGTGGAATGATTACCAGGGGCCGCTGATCATGCTGAATTCAACCAAGCTGTACACTATTCCTCTGGGCATGCAATTCTTCAAGGAAGAGTTCGGTACGCAGATCTCGGTCATGATGATGGCTTCGGTAGCTGCGATTGTTCCGCTCTTGGTGCTGTTTCTGGCGCTGCAAAAGCAGGTCATAGACGGCATTGCCATCGGCGGAGTCAAGGGCTAGAAGGTCAAAAAAGTGTACGCCAGAACCGCAAAGCTATACACGGTATCAGCTTCCATATGATTGTATAATGAGCCTGCAGTAAACAAATCAAGGGGGAATTGCTTTGAAAAAACTATCATTAGCGCTAGCCAGTATGCTCCTTACGCTCTCCGTCACCGCGTGCGGCGACGGCGGCGGCAATTCATCTGCCGCAACCGATGCACCAGCTCCGGCTGCCGGCGGAAGCAGCAGTACAGAACAGCCTGCAGGCAAAGCAAAGATCAGATTCTACACATTCAAGGCTGACAAACCGGAGGAGCCTATCTATCAGGCGGTTCAGTCGTATAACGAATCCCAGGACAAGGTGGAAGTGGAGTACAAATCGCTGGTGCAGAACAGCGACAGCACCGAGTTCATGAAGAAGCTGGATATTCTGGTTGCCGGAGGTGAAGTCGTTGATGTATTTATGACCGGTAACGAGGATGAACTGCTGGAACGCGCATCACGCGGAGTTGTGGAACCGCTTAATTCTTTCTTTGAGCAGGAGAACATCACGCCGGAGGATGAATATTCCAAGCTTTTGAAGCTGGATGACCAGGTATACGGCATTCTGCCGAGCTCCACGCAGTGGCTGACGGTATTCAATAAGGATCACCTGGAGGCAGCGGGCTTGACCCTGCCTGAGATGGGCTGGACCTGGGATGATTTCCGCGATTACGCCAAGAAGCTGACTACAGATGAACACTATGGGACTTATTTTCATACCTGGGGTGAATATCCGAACATCATCGCTTATACCGAACGGCCGCATCCGCAGCTGAACGCTGATTTGAAACCGATTTTTGATGACCCTTCCTTCGAGTATTTCTTCAATCTCCGCCGCGTTATGGAGCAGGAAGACAAGAGTGTCGAGCCGTATGCGGATGTGCTGGCCTCCAACTATCATGTGCTCCAGCAGTTTTTTGCCGGAAATGCCAGTATGCTGGCTGTCCCGAGCTATGCGGTCAGAGCGGCATTAAATCTGGAGAAATTCCCGCATGAGTTCCAGACGATGTACGCTCCGCTGCCGCGGTCTGTTGATACGCAGGAGTTAGGCATGACCAATATTTCCGGCGACGGACTGGCGATGGGTGCCAAATCGGAGAACAAGGAAGCGGCCTACGATTTCATCCAGTGGATGGCCAAGGAATCCTATAAATTCACGAAGGAAATCCCGGCGTTCAAGGGTGTGGACGGAGCGGAATTAATCAAGGGCTTCTTCGGCGAAAATGAAGACCTGATCGATACCGCATCCTTATCCAAAACGCTGTTTGATCCGAACATTAAAATGCCGGATACGTTCAATGTACCTTACGGCAACGAATTAAAGGCAATTGTCGAGAACGGCTTTGCCAGCTATATCCTGGACAACCGCAGCTTTGAGGACATTAAGAATGAAATGACAGCGGAAGTGGAAAAGGTCGTTTCGGCCAATAAACAATAAAGAAATGATCAGAAGGCGGCAGCGGTTATGGATTATAATAGGAACGTTAAATCTACATCAGAGCACAAGGTGGAGACATTATGAAATGGTTAAGCCGTTTTTCCTTCCATCGCAGACTGCAGTTCACGTTCCTGGTCCTGATTCTGCTGCCTTTTATTGTAGTCACCTTCTGGTCTTACACCTCGGTAAGAGAAAACGTTAGTGATAAGATTACCCGCTCCAACGAAGAGACCCTGAAGGTAATCGCCAATCAGCTTGAAAAGACCGTGGATAACATTTCATTTGTCTCCGTCTATTTCTCCGAGGCCTATGATCCGGCGGTACTGGAAAGCTTACGCTATCTTAAGGATGCCGGACATTTCGGCAGCTATGGGGTGTATACCCACTACAATAAGCTCAAAACTACGGCCAATATACTGTCGGTGCAATCACTCGATGCCGAATTGCAGATTATGCTGGTCAACCGGGATAACCGGATTCTGATCGGCAATCAGGATATCCCCGTATTTTCGGAGCTGCCTGAGCGTCTGCTGCAGGAAAGCAGCAAGCTCGATGAGCAGGAGAAAATCACGCTGCAGTGGTTTCCCTACGGCGGAGACCCTGCTGCACCCGACTATTATTATGCTGTGCGCTTTATTAGCGACCCGCTTAATCAGGAGAAGCTGGCGACACTGTACGCGGGAATTCCAAGCCGCTATTTTGAGGAGCTGCTGGATACAGGCAACAGCGCAAATATCATTTCACTCGAGGATCAGGCCGGCAGACCTATTGCGAGGCTGGGTTCAACCGGAACCGTCCAGGAGAAATCTTTGCTGGTCAGCGAGGTCCGTATACCTAAGGTAGGCTGGCTGCTGTCCGGGCGGACACCGCGCAGCTCTGTTGACAGTCATATTAACCGGGAGTTTCTGATTTCCATTTCGGTTGTCGGCTTGTTCTTTTTGGCGTTTCTGATTCTGTCCATGCTGTGGGCGGGATATATCAACAAACCGATCAGTCTGCTGCGAGCAAGCGTGAAGCAGTATGTCGGCGGCAACCGTGCAGTAAGAATACCGGTCAAAGGCAAGGATGAGGTGGCCGTATTATCAGAAGCCTTCAACCACATGCTGGAGGATATGAATCAGCTTCTGCAGCAGGTGGAGAGTGAGCAGGAGGAGAAAAGACTGCTGGAGCTTCAGGCGCTGTCGGCACAGATCCGGCCGCATTTTCTGCTCAATACCCTCAATTCCATCAAGGTGGATCTTCTGCTCTCCGGTGACCAGTCCCACGGGGCGATGATCGATGCACTGATGAAGCTGCTGCGCGTCTATGTTCATGTCGACAAGCCGCTGGAGCTGGCTGAGGAGTGCAAGGTGCTCGGGAGCTATGTACAGGTAATGCAGATCCGCAACCGGCTTGACATCACGTTTGATTGTACGCTTGATGACAGGGCAGGGGCGGTGATGCTGCCGAGGCTGCTGCTGCAGCCTGTTGTCGAGAATGCCATCAGCCACGGCTTCTCTGCACGTCCGGACAATCCGGTAATCCGGCTTGAAGCCTCTCTGGAGCAAGGTATGTTAACAATCAGTATAAGCGATAACGGACGGGGCATGCCGGACGATAAGCTCCAGCGTCTGAACCGCAGGCTGCTTGGTGATGAGGATGAGACGCTCTGGCCGGAAAAAGGAGTCGGGCTGATCAACACTGCACGGCGCCTGCAGGTATTATACGGATACCGTTCACGGCTGACGGCGCAGCTGCGGTCAGCAGGTGGCATGACCTTTACGTTTATGATCCCGGTTACAGCTGAGAAGGAGGCGGATGCCCATGATGACCCTGATGCTGATTGATGACGATGTCCCGATGCTGGAATATGTGGAATTTCTGCTGGGCTCACTCGGCCTGGAGCTGCAGCTTGCAGCTTCCGCCTGCAGCAGTGAGGAAGCGCTGGAGCAGTTCCATAGCGTACTGCCTGATCTTGTCATTGTTGATATCGGCCTGCCGGGGATGGACGGGCTGGAGCTTGCGGATGCATTCCGGATCACCAAGCCGGAAGTGCGGCTCATTTTTTTGACCTGCTATGAGGATTTCCATTACTCGAAACGGGCTATTCAGCTGGAAGCGGACGACTATCTTATCAAGGATGAACTGTCACCGGAGCAGCTGAAAATCAGCCTGAGCAAAGCGATGAGCCGCTTCCGGAGCCGCCAGGAGCTGCTGGAACGGTATTCCCTCCGCCAGGCTATTGAGCGCAATAAGGAAGTGTTGAAACAGAACTTCCTGAAACAGCTGCTGTCCGGAACGGCAGACAGGGAGGATACGCTGCAGTTCGGCGAAAGTCTGGGCATCTCTTGGAAGTACCCTTTTCTGCGCCTGGGATTTCTTCATATGGATGCCGCATCAGTAACTGAACGTTACCGGTACAAGGATTTCCCGCTGATTCACTTTGCGGTGAATAATATTGCGCTGGAGCTGTCTGCCGGGGATTCCTCGATTACTCCGATTATGACCCGGGACGCCGACATTTTTCTGCTGTGGAATGTTGCTGATCCCGCCTGCCCTGCAGACGGTATTGCGAGATATATGGATTCATTGGTCTCAAAGGTGGAGCAGTACCTGAAAGTTACCGTACGGGGCTTCTACTCAGCGGCTACCGGATCAATCCGGCAATTTGAAACGCTGTATCTGGCGTTTACAGAGAGCCGGGATAACAACTTTTATAACGCTGTTACACCCGTGGCACTGCTCGGAGAGCCTACGGGTTTCGGGCAGACAGCGGAATCGAGGGGCGACAAGGAGCGCGGTATGCTGTCACTGGCGCTGGAGGATCAGAATGCCGCCTGGATTGATCTGGCGGTCAATCAATGGACTAATCACGTTTCGGAGCAGCGGCTGCTGCCCCGCCTGGCAAGGGAGTTATATGCTAATTTCGTACGCCAGATGGCATTTGAGTCGGGAGGCCTTCCCGAGGAGGATTATTTCATTCAGCTGGAGCAGACGGTCCATGTCACGGAGGTGGCCCGCCTGACCAAGCGGGAGCTGAGGAACCTGTGGAGACAGTATACGCTTGCGCCGGCGGCTGCTGCACAGAAGGATATCAGGCTGCAGGCGGTTGACAGATTCCTTGAGGAGTATGCCGACAAAATGGTGACTTCCATTGATTTGGCGGAGCATCTGCATCTGAATCCCAGCTATTTTTCCAGATACTTCAAGAAGCTGTCCGGTGTTAATTTTACCGATTACGTCAATCAGTACAAAATGAAAATGGCGATCACGATGCTCTCCCGTCCTCACGAGACGGTAGAGAATGTTGCCTATCTCCTCGGCTTCTCCGACCGTGCCTATTTCTCAAAGGTTTTCAAGAAGTACAGCGGTAAGAACCCCAGTGAATTCAAGATCCAGCCGCTTGAGGCGGAGGAGCAGACAATTAAAGCAAACGGAGCAAGCTTCGGGAGGGAATAATATTGAAGAGAGCATCTTTTACATTACCGGCGGAAGAAGTCGGCATATCACAGGAAGTGGATGTGCTGGTTGCGGGCGGCGGTCCGGCAGGCATCGCGGCGGCAATGTCTGCAGCAAGAGCAGGCGCGCGGACACTGCTGATTGAACAGCGCGGCTTCCTGGGTGGAATGGGTACCGTTGCCCTGGTGCCGGCCTTCTGCCCCTACAGTGACGGGGAGAAAGCCGTTGTGCGCGGCATCGGGCTGGAGCTGATGGAACAGATGAAGGCAGCGTGTGAACCGGGCTTCCGGGAACAATACGGCTCTGAGCTGGATTGGGTGCCTATCGATCCGGAGGTGCTTAAGCGGGTGTACGACAAGGCGGTTCTGGAGAGCGGGGCAGAGATTCTGCTGCACACTGTCGTGAGTCAGACTCTGAAGGATAAAACAGGGCGTAAGCTTGAAGGTGTGGTTATTGTCAATAAATCCGGCAGAAGCGTGATCCGGGCGAAGACGGTAATCGACACAACCGGTGATGCGGATTTAGCTGCTTTGGCGGGAGCCCCGTTTCATAAGGGCGGAGAAGCCGGTGAGCTTCAGGCTGCGACCATGTGCTACTTGCTGGCCAACGTAGACCGCCGGAGGTTTGAGCATTACAGGAATGAAAGCGGTGACACCGACCAGCTTCACCGGGCTGTGCAACAGGCCCAGGCTGACGGTAACCTTCCCCCCGGCCGGGACTCAGTCTCCGGGCTGGCCTGGATCGCGGATTATCTGGTCGGCGTGAATTTCGGTCATGTATTCGGCGTTGACGGTACGAGCGCGGAGGACTTGACCCGCGGGGCGGTGGAAGGGCGGAAGCTGGTCAGTCTCCAGCTGGATTTCTTCCGCAAGTATGTCCCCGGGTTTGAACATGCTCATCTGGTGTCCAGCGGAGAGCAGATCGGCATCCGAGAAACAAGACGGATAGTGGGCGATTATATACTGACCCAGGAGGATTTCATGAATATGGTATCCTTTCCGGATGATATTGCCCGCAACAGCTATTTCATTGATATCCATATGGCCCGCAGCAGCGGTGCCATGCATATTCACCATCTGCCGCCCGGCAAATCCCACGGTGTACCCTACCGCTGCATGCTGCCGGCCGGTCTCGACAATCTGTGGGTGGCGGGACGTGCTGCCTCCTCTGACCGTGTAGTTCAGGGCTCGCTGAGGGTGATGCCCAACTGCTTTGCAATGGGGCAGGCGGCGGGTCTGGCAGCAGCTATAGCCTGCAGCACGGACGGCCTGAGCCGCGGGGTTGATATACCTGCTCTTCAGCACAGGCTGGTCCAAGAGGGGGCCTGGCTCGGTGAGGCGTTGTCGGCAACTGACTAATTACGGGAGAGTGATTAGAATGACAAGAAAAGGAACGTCCCGCAGGCTATCCTTGCTTACCCTTGCCGGAATTTTGCTGTTCAGTCTCATATCCGCAGCTTCTTTACCGGTTGCAGCTGCCGCAGGGAACACTTATTACGTGGATTCAAGCCTGGGCAGTGACAGTGCTTCAGGTACAAGTGAAGCCGCTGCATGGAAAACGCTGGATAAAGTGAACAGTGTAACGTTCAGCCCGGGCGACCGGATACTGCTGAAGGCGGGTGGCATATGGATTAACCAATACCTTGATCTAAAGGGCTCAGGCTCTGAAGGGAATCCGATTACCGTAGACCGCTACGGCACTGGTGCCAAGCCGCTGATTCATTTCGGGAACACGGCCGTGAACGGGGAAGGCTTCGGGGTAAGTTTGCGCAATGTCTCCTACTGGGAAATCAGTAATCTGGAGATTACGAGCGGCCAGCAGGCGACAGATATGAGAAGAAGCGGAGTTCTTGTTATTGGAGAAGGAACAGGCGCCGGCAATTTCCGGCACATCTATATCCGCAATCTGGATATTCACGATATTTTCGGCACGGACCGCAGAACAGGCGGCATCAACTTCCATGCGCGGGGAGCCAATACGGCACCGGAAAGCACCTGGCAAGACATTCTTATAGAGAATAACACCGTCGTTAACGTGGCTGATACGGGCATTCAGACGATGACCGACGCTTTTTTCAACAGCTCATGGGTTCATAAATTCGACGCTTTCCGCAATGTGGTCATTAGAGGCAATATCGTAGAAAAGATACACCGGGACGGTATCCTGGTCAGAGCAGGCGTCTCGCCGCTGATAGAGTACAATAAGACCAAATCCATCGGGGAAGCCTGCGACGTCAACACCGAGGTTGTCACCTACCTTGATAATATTGCAGTGGTGGCAGCCCAGTGGGCCTACTATACGACAGGTGCGGTGTTCCAGTACAATGAGGCCTCTGATACCCGGATGCTGGACGGGGACGGGCAGCCGTGGGATTTTGACATCGAAGTGCATGACAGCATCTACCAGTACAACTACAGCTATAACAATGAGGGTGGCACACTGCTGGTCATGAACAATACAAATAATAATATCTTCCGCTACAACATTAGCCAGGATGATCTGGACGGCAACGGGGCGTTTCATCTGGTTAACGGAGGAGGGGAGCTGCATATCTATAACAATATTATCTACCGGTCAGGCACGCAGAACCGGGCGCTTACCCATGCCAGCAATACAGGAATGGCTTATTTCAGGAACAATATCTTTTATAATGCTGCAAGCGGTCAATATACGAATAGCACAAGAATGACCTATGATCACAACAGCTTCTACGGGCTTAATTCCAGTGTGCCGAATGATCCTCACAAAATAGTCGGAAACCCCGGATTTGTCAGTCCGGGTACAGCAGCGGGGCGGGAATCGGCGGACGGTTATAAGTTGGCGCTGTCTTCTCCTCTAATCAATGCCGGTTCAGTGGTTGCAGGCAACGGAGGGCAGGACTACTTCGGGAATACACTGTATAACGGTGTGCCGGATATCGGAGTATTCGAATATCAGGGGGCGGTTCCGCAGCCGGCCATTTTGTTTCAGGATGATTTTGAAGACGGCAATTACAGCGGATGGACGACTTCCGGTGGAACTTGGACTGTGGACGATGATGGTACGAGGGCTTTGTCCCAGACCGGGTCATCAGGTGAAGCACTGGCTTATTCCGGCGAGGCATCCTGGAGGGACTATACGTATTCGGCCAGAATCAAGCTGCTGAATGCGTTTGCCAATGCGGGCCTGCTGTTCCGGTATGCAGACGCCAATAATTATTATATGTTCAGGCTGAATGATGCGGGTGACAAGGCTGAATTGTTCAAAAAAACAGCCGGAGCACTGACGATGGTCGGCAGTGCCGGTGTAGCGGTAACGCCCGGCCAGTGGACTGAGCTGAAGGTGAAGGTTAGCGGCAATACGGTCACAGCCTCTGCCGGCGGTGCCCAGCTGATCCAGTGGACGGATACGGCAGTGCAGCCCGCCGGCGGAAAAATAGGTTTCCGGATGCACTCCAGCACCGCCCGGTTCGACGATGTTAAGGTTACGGAATTTTTAATTAAAAGTGAAACGATATCTGCAAATTTGCGTAAATGAACAACAAAGGGTACAGCCGCAATCCTTCAACAGGTGCCAAAGCGGTTGTACCCTTTTCACTAGATGCAAATTAGCAGGGAGGAACTTAATCTATGAAACTAAGAAAACTGCTGTCGCTGAAACAGTGGTCTCATATATTCAGCAATACCTGGAGGTACATCAGCTCGCCTGCGGTCACAATGGGGGACAAGCTGCTTTTTACGATTCCCGTGCTGCTGTATTGGATTTTGCCGGATGTGATGCCCTTTATGCCGATTGATGATATAGGGGTAACGATGCTGGTGATGGGCTGGTTTGTCTCGCGTATGGACCGCAAATATCCGGCGCTCCGGAGCGGAAGATGAAAGTTTAAAGAATATTTGTGCGAAATCTGTCATTAGACGCTCTTCTATTTGTCCGGGAAGGTTGCTTTTGCAGACTACTTTCCTTAAAATGAATTATTGAGGTTTTGAAGTAGATGCAGAGGAGATGGATGAGGATGAACGTCAAAATTACCCGCAACGCGGCTAAAGTGATAAAAAAAACCATGGAACTTGAAGGCAACAGCGAACTCAAGCTGCGCGTAGCGATTACGCATGCCCACGGCGACCACGCCCACTATGGTCTTGATCTGGACACGCCTAAGGAAAATGACATCGTGGTTTCCACCGACAAAGAAATCGATGTTATTCTTGATCCGAACCAGCCGCTGCTGGACGGTGTGAAGATTGACTACTTGTACTTCCCGGAAGAAGGCTTTGTCATCACTAATCCGTCCAAAGGTAATCACGGCGACCACTAAACCGCCGCTGTAAATAAGGACAAAGAAGGGTTGCTCCATGGCTAACGAAATACAGATTTGTGATCAGTGCAATCACACCAGAATGAAGACGATTATGCCCAAGCTGCGCAAGATGGCACCGGATGCAGAGATCAAAGTCGGCTGCAAGTCCTACTGCGGACCATGCGGCAAACGGGCCTTTATCTATATTAACGGACGTTATGTAAGTGCTCCTACTGAGGATGAGGTGCTGGCGAAGGCGGAAGCTTTTGTAAAGAAGCCGGCGGCAGTTAAAGAATAAATTCAGATTTCGGGCTGCCGGATGTGCCGGTGTACCCGGGCAAAGTCTCCGCTTTCGGGCGGAGGCTTTTTCTGTTTCATACAAGAAACCTCTCTCATTTGGGAACGTGCTGCGGCTCATGTTATAATGGACAGGTTGTTGAATGGATTTTTAAAATATAAGGATTTACAGGTTGCACATCATAAATGATCCTTATATTTCTCGCAGAAACGGATACCGTCCTTTAAAGGACGGCAAAGCCGTTTCTGCTTACATAGGCGGCAGCCGCCATTATTTGAGGAGGGAATGAAACGGTATGAAGCATCTTAATGACAGCACGATTCTGAATAACGGGGTTCATATGCCCTGGTTTGGTCTTGGCACGTTCAAAGCAGAGGGAGCCGAGGTGGCTAATGCGGTAACAACCGCACTTGAGCTGGGATACCGGAGCATCGATACTGCGGCAGTATATGGCAATGAGGAAGAGGTAGGCCAGTCGATTGCGTCAAGCGGAGTGGCGCGTGACAGCCTGTTTGTTACCACCAAAGTGTGGAATTCCGATCAGGGCTATGACACTACGCTGAAGGCCTTTGACACCAGCTGCCAAAAGCTTGGGCTTGATATTATCGACTTGTACCTGATTCATTGGCCGGGCAAGGACAAATATAAAGACACCTGGCGCGCACTCGAACGCTTGTATGAAGAAGGCCGCGTACGGGCAATCGGCGTCAGTAATTTCCAGATTCATCATCTGGAGGAGCTGCGCAAGGACAGCGGTATCGTGCCTGCCGTCAATCAGGTGGAGCTGCACCCGCGGTTTATCCAGAAGGAGCTGCATGACTACTGCGTACAGCACCAGATCCAGATTGAGGCCTGGGCGCCGCTGATGAAGGGCAGACTGCAGGATAACGAACTGCTGCAGGGTATTGCCGGTAAGCATGGCAAGACCGTGTCCCAAGTGATTTTGCGCTGGGGGCTGCAGAACCGGATCGTGATTATTCCGAAGTCGGTCACTCCGTCCCGGATCAGGGAGAACAGCGAAATCTTTGATTTCGAGCTGTCGTCTGAAGAAGTAAGTGCAATCAGCGCGCTGGATGCCGGTGAGCGGATCGGGACTGACCCGGATAAGCTGATGTTCTAGCAGAAGGAACAAATAAGCAGAGCTTTGAAATACAACTTACATGTAGCCTCAAAAAGAGCCTTAGACCCGTACAGCAAAGCTGCGGTGGTCTAAGGCTCTTGTCTAATCCCTTATTGAGGGTTGCGCGGCGGGAGCGGTCCCAGGTACTGATAGTACTGGCATTCGATCCGGCCGTTGTACAGCTTGCGGCGCTTGTCCGCTTTGCGCCCGTAGTACTGCTCGAACTCCTTATAGGGGCTGATCGCGAAGAAGGACCAGGTCGGCAGATACAGCATCATCTCGCCGAACTGGCGGGTAAGCTTCTCTACTTCCTTGTCGTTACTGATCCGCTCGCCGTAAGGAGGATTCGTGATGATGCAGCCGTACTCGCCTTCAGGGCGGGCTTTGGCGGCAGCCATATGCTTGAACGTAATTTCTCCGGCCAGACCGGCGCTCTTGGCAGCGGCTTCGGCAATTTCAATCGCAGCCGGATCAATGTCGGTACCGGTCAGCTGCAGCGGGTAATCGTCACGCACAGCATCAAAGGCCTCATCGCGGGCTTCTTCCCACAGGCGCTTCGGAATCTCCGGCCAGTGCTCGGACGGAAATGAACGGCGCAGTCCGGGCGCGATGTTCCAGGCGATCATCGCCGCCTCGATCAGGATCGTGCCGGAGCCGCAGCACGGATCGTACAGCGGACGGTGTCCGTTCCAGCGGCTGAGCTGGATGAGAGCGGCGGCCATTGTCTCCTTCAGCGGTGCTTCGGTTGCCTGGCGGCGGTAGCCGCGCTTGTGCAGTGCAGGACCGGTGGTGTCCAGTGTAATCAACGCGATGTCATTCAGCAGAATGACTTCAACGACATAACGCGGCCCGTTCTCCGGGAACCACTCGGTGCGGTACGACTGCTTCAGCTTCTCAACAATCGCCTTCTTGACAATCCCCTGACAGGCGGGTACGCTGGTAAGCTGGGATTTGTGTGAACGTCCCTCCACCGGGAACTCGCCGTTCTCGGGAATCCAATCCTCCCAGTTAATGGCCTTGACCCCTTCGAACAGCTCGTCGAAGGTCCGGGCAGGGAACTGGCCCATTTTGATCAGCACCCGGTCAGAGGTACGCAGCCATAAGTTACAGCGGCAGATATCGATAAGATCCCCGCTGAACAATACCCGCCCGTTCTCGGTGGTGGTCTCATAACCCAATTCGTTCAATTCGCGTGCTACTACAGCCTCCAGCCCCATAGGGGCGGTGGCGATCAGTTGTAATTTACCCAAAATGCGCTCAACTCCGTTTAGCTTGTAGATGGTTGCACCCAGCCAGTACAATAAGAAAAGCAGATAAGCAAAGAGGTACCCTGTACCGTCTTTATCCCATACATGCATACGCTTAGTAAAGCTTGGCCTAGCCAATCCTTTTCAGTATAGGGGAATGAGCGGGACTTCACAACATGATAAGGAGAATACATATGCCAAATCAGGAAGAATACAGCGAACAGCTGTACACAGAAGATGAATTATTGCTGGAGGTAAAAAAAGCGATCGCCGAAAACGGGATGCCAGAGGTGTCCATCGCCCCCGGCTATGGCCGGCTGCTGACGATGCTGGTCAGCCTCTCACGGTCCACGCGCATCCTGGAAATCGGCGCACTGGGCGGATACAGCGGCATCTGCCTGTGCCGCGGCTTCGCCGGCGGCGGGCAGCTGACCTCGCTTGAGCTGAAGCCGGAGTATGCGCAGCTGGCCCAGAGCCATTTGGCCAAGGCGGGCTTTGCTGATAACGCCGAATACAAAATCGGCCCTGCGCTGGACAGTCTCAAGCTGCTCGAAGCGGAGGGCCGGACCTTTGATTTCTTTTTTATCGATGCGGACAAGGAAAACTATCCGAACTATCTGGAGTACGCGATCCGGCTGGCCTCGCCGGGAGCAATCATCGCCGGAGATAACATCTTCCTTCGGGGACGCACACTGAATACGGACAAGAACGGGCCGGCAGTGCAGGCGATGCGCCGGTTCAACGAGATGATTGCCGGCGACGAACGGCTGACCAGCACGCTCCTGCCTGCATATGACGGCCTGGCTCTGGCAATGGTGAAGTAAGCATCACACCCGAGCCTTAGCGGAACAACTGATGCCGGCCCGGCTTGTACAGCTTAAGCCGCACCCAGACCGTGTTAATCAGCAGGAAGGCGCCGGAGATTATGAACAGGCCTTCGATTCCGATATAACCCGACAAAAAACCGCCGATTACCGCACCAAGCATATTCCCCAGGGCCAGCGTGCTGCTGTTGAAGCCGAAGGCCCTGCTTTCCTTCCCGTCAGGGGTGTAGGAGCGGATCAGCGCGTTCACACTCGGCAGCAGGCCTCCCATGAACACCCCCATCAGGAACCGGACTACAATCAGCTGCCACACACTGGTCACAAAAGCCTGCGGAATCAGGAACAGTGCCGCTCCAATTAGCGCATACGTCAGAATGCGATGGGCCCCGACCTTGTCACTTAGCTTACCTAATAGCGGCGACGCCAGCATGTTAGAGATCCCGGTTACTGCGCTGACCATTCCCGCCCAGAAGGCGATATTAACGGCTGATCCGTGCAGTTTCTCCACGTAGATCGGCAGCAGCGACATCGGGCTGATCATCGCAAACTGCAGCAGAAAGGTAACACCGAACAGTGCAGGCAGCTGCGGCACCTTGGCCAGCTCCTTAAAGCCCTCCAGTACAGACACCTGCGGAACTTTGGCAGCCTCTACACGGTTGAATTTTTCTTTTACCAGGAATAAGGCGAGTAATGAAGCTACGAACAGCAAGGCACCGACAACATAAAAAATCGGCCGGAAGCCGATCCAGTCAGCAAGCAAGCCCCCGATGAGCGGTCCAAGGATGGTCCCGGCCACCGAGCCGGACTGCATCAGGCCCATGGCAAAGCCCATGCGGTGCTTGGGTGTCGTCCCTGACACCAGGGCGATAGAGGCCGGATTGAAGCCGGAGATCGTCCCGTTCAGCAGCCGGAGCAGCAACAGCTGCATCGGGGTCTGGGCGAAGCCCATCAGCACAATGACAATGGCCATGCCGAAGCTGGAGCGCAGCAGCATGATTTTGCGGCCGTATTTATCGGCAAGCTTACCCCACAGCGGCTGGAATATAAATGAGGTCAGAAAATTTGCGGCAAAAATAAGTCCGGCCCAGAGGCCGATCTCCCTGTCACCCGTGACACCCAGATCTTTGGCGAGATAAAGCGACAGGAACGGGGTAATCATAGTCATACCGGCATTTACAAGAAACTGGCCAAACCAAAGCACCATGAGGTTGATTTTCCAGGTCTCCCAATTCTTCAAAGTGCTTTCACTTCCTTTCAGCAGATTCAGATTATTTGCGAAAAAATTCACGAAAAATTGACATTCTATCAGTATATCATATATTTTCCTCTTTCCGGTGCAACACTTGTCATAGTAATGTCATTGGATTGTCATTCTAGGACGGCGAGAACGGTTGTTACCAACTTTTAAAAGGGGCATAATAAGTTATATGCGTGTGCAACTATCCTATCAAATCTAAATTCAATGGAGATCTTATCATGACCTACAATGACACTTTTATCCGCGCCTGCAGACGGCAGGAGACGGACCACGTTCCCGTATGGTACATGCGGCAGGCCGGCCGTTATGATCCCGAGTACCGTAAAATCAAGGAGAAATATTCGCTGCTCGAAATCTGCAGCCAGCCGGAGCTTGCGGCCGAAGTAACCTTGATGCCCGTGCGCAAGCTGGGTGTGGATGCGGCTATCTTGTATTCCGACATTATGAATCCGGTCGCTTCAATCGGTGTGCAGTTCGACATCGTGAAGAATATCGGCCCGGTCATCGAGAATCCCATTGCGACCGCTGCCGACGTAGACCGGCTGAAACCGATTGACGTAGAGGGTGATCTCGGCCATGTGCTGGAGACGATCGCTATTCTGGACAAGGAGCTTGATGTGCCGCTGATTACGTTTGCGGGCGCTCCGTTCACGATTGCCAGTTATCTGATAGAAGGCAGACCTTCCAAGAGCTATCACCGGACCAAGGAAATGATGTTCAGCCAGCCGCGTGTCTGGGAAAAGCTGATGGATAAGCTGGGCGATATGGTTATCGCTTACCTGCGGGCCCATGTAAAGAGCGGCGGCAAGGCCTTCCAGCTGTTCGACAGCTGGGTCGGAGCTCTGGCCCCGCGTGATTTCGAGCGCTACGTGCTGCCAACGATTTCCCGTATTTTTGCCGAATTATCTGATCTTGATGTACCGAAAATTTATTTTCCCGGCGTCAGCTCAGGAGAGCTCCTGCCAAGCCTTAAGGGGCTGCAGACCGATGTAATCGGACTGGACTGGCGTGTAAGCCTGACTGAGGGCAGACGCCGAATCGGAGAGGGCTTTGCCGTTCAGGGCAACCTCGATCCTTACCTGCTGACTGCACCGATGGAGCTGCTCAAGGAACGGGCGAAGGATCTGATCGACGAAGGTATACAGCAGCCGGGATATATTTTTAACCTGGGGCACGGCTTATTTCCCGAGGCTTCGCTGGATACTCTAAGAGAGCTGACGGAATATATCCATGACTATTCGAAGCAGGCGCTGAAACAGGCGGCCAAGCCGCAAATCTAATACAAGGAGCTGGAATCCATGACTGCAAAAATTGGTGTACTTGTGATGTCCTACGGCACACCCGAGAGCCTGGACGGAGTTGAGGCTTACTACACCCATATCCGGCGCGGGTATGCCCCGACTGCAGAACAGCTCAAGGAGCTGAAGGATCGTTATGAGGCGATTGTCGGAGGCGTATTCCCGCTGCGGGAAAATACGAACCGGCAGGTTGAAGCGCTGCAGGATGCACTGAACAAATCCGGCGGTGACGTAGAGTATGTGTGCTACCAGGGACTTAAGCATGCCAAGCCATTTATCGAGGACGGCGTGGAGGAGATGGTGCGTGACGGCATTAATCATGCTGTAGGTGTCGTGCTCGCGCCGCATTATTCGGTTATGAGCGTAGGAACATACATTAAGCGGGCAAAAGAAAAAGCGGAGGCCTGCGGAATCACCATGGAATTCGTGGAAAGCTACCACCTGCATCCTGAGCTGGTTGATGTGCTCAGCCGCCGGGTATCTGCGAAGCTGGACCAGTTCGAAGAGTCAGGAGCGTTACGGGGGGATGTGCGGGTGCTGTTCAGTGCGCACAGTCTGCCTGAGCGGATTCTGGCCATGGGCGACCCTTACGTGGATCAGCTGCTTGCAACCTCGCAGGCCATTGCGGAGCAGACCGGTGTAACCAATTGGCAGTTTACTTGGCAGAGCGCCGGCAGAACGGCAGAGCCGTGGCTTGGCCCGGATATCCTCGATACGATGCGCGAGCTGGCGAAGAGTGAAGTGAAATATATTTTGTCGGCACCGATCGGATTCGTATCCGACCATCTCGAAGTGCTGTACGATCTGGACATAGAGGCCCAGGCGCTGGCTTCCGAGCTGGATCTGCGTCTCATGCGCATTGAGTCATTGAACAGTGATCCGGCCTATATGTCTGTTCTCAGCGATGTGGTCCGTGCCAAAGCTGGAGAATTAAAGGTGAACCAGCCATGACCGGTTCGCGCCGCAAAGTCGTGATTATCGGCGGAGGCCTTAGCGGCCTCAGCGCCGCTTTTTATGTGCGCAAGTATTACCGGGAGGCAGGCGTGCAGCCCGACATCGTTCTCCTGGAGAAAGAAAACGTCCTGGGCGGCAAAATTGAGACGCTGCAGCGTGAGGGCTTCGTTATCGAGAAAGGCCCGGATTCCTTCCTGGCCCGCAAAACAGCCATGGTCGAGCTGGCCCAGGAGCTGAATCTTGATCACGAGCTGGTGACTACCAATCCGAATGCCAAAAAGACGTACATACTGCAAAAGGGCAAGCTGCATCCAATGCCTGCGGGGCTGGTTCTTGGTATTCCGACCGAACTGAAGCCGTTTCTGCAGAGCGGTCTTGTCTCCTTCAGCGGCAAAATGCGGGCCATGCTGGACTTCGTGCTCCCGCCGCGACGGAGCAAGGAGGATGAGTCGCTGGGCGAGCTGATCGAGCGCCGCCTGGGGACAGAGGTGCTGGAGAACATGACCGAGCCGCTGCTGGCCGGTATTTATGCCGGCGATATGCGCAAGATCAGCCTTCAGGCAACCTTTCCGCAGTTCGGAGAGATAGAGCGCAAGTACGGAAGTCTGATCCGGGGAATGACCACGGGCCGCAAGCCGGTGGAGACTCATACCGGAACCAAGAAAAGTGCCTTCCTTACCTTCCGGGGTGGACTGCAAAGTCTTGTGCAGGCGCTGATACAGGAGCTGCACGATGTTGAGCAGCGGACCGGAACGGCTGCAGTGGCTATTAAACAGAGCGGAATAACAGAAGCCTCGCGTTATTTCGTGCAGCTGGACAGCGGCGAAGTACTGCAGGCGGATGATATTTTCGTTACGGTGCAGGATTTTGCCGCCGCAGGCCTGCTCCGTCCGCATGTAGATGTGGCACCGCTGGAGGATGTCAACTATGTCTCCGTAGCCAATGTTGTATTGGCCTTTGCCAAAAAGGACATTGTTACTGAATATGACGGCTCGGGCTTTCTGGTTCCACGCAAAGAGGGACGGAATATAACGGCGTGCACCTGGACCTCGACCAAGTGGCTGCATACCAGCCCGGACGATAAGGTACTGCTGCGCTGCTATGTCGGCCGCTCCGGGGATGAGCAGAATGTAGAGCTGCCGGATGCGGCGCTGACCGAGCTGGTGCTGAAGGATCTGCGCGAGATTATGGGGATTACCGCCAAACCGCTGTTTGCGGAAATCACCCGGCTCCGCCGCTCCATGCCGCAATATCCGGTCGGCCATCCGGCCCGGATTGCCGGGCTGCGCAGTGAGCTGGGGCAGAAGCTGCCCGGCGTATACGCTTTTGGAGCAGGCTATGATGCCATCGGCCTGCCGGATTGCATCAGGCAGGCGAAGGAGGCCGCGGGGGCCGCTGCTGCCGGTTTAAATAACCAGCATGAGCTTGAGCCGGCGGTCCGATAAGAAGAAACGGTGAAGCCAGGCTTCACCGTTTTTTTTTATTTCTCCCCGGGCCAGGCCGGGTCAGATTAACGGAAAATCCCTTTGAATGCGCGTATGCAGCGCTGATCGGCTCCCTCAAAGGGAAAAATCCCTTTGAATGCGCGTATGCGCGCTTATTGGCTCCCTCAAAGGGAAAAATCCCTTTGAATCACGCATGAGCCGCTGATCGACTCCCTCAAAGGGAAAAATCCCTTTGAATCACGCAAATGAGCCGCTGATTGGCTCCCTCAAAGGGAAAAATCCCTTTGAATCACACACATGCGCCGCTGTCCGGCCCAGAGCCACTCAAATATATTATTTTACTAGATTATATGCTGCGCTTGGGTGGTTTGGAGGGCTGTGTATCAGATATGCTATAATAGAAACACTTTATATATAAAGGAGATTATTTGTACCCATGTATCCACCGCGATCTCAGAGCCGGGAGAAAGACAAGCATAGCAGCAAACGCCGACGCAGAAGGGCTTGGGCATGGATCAATGTAAGTCTTTTATTATTGATTACCGCTATGTTAACTTATTATTTTGTCGGAGACGGCGGCAGTTCACCTGCAGCACAGCCTCCGCCGGCGGAGAGTACCGCCTCACCGCCGCCATCATCAACGCCGGAGCTCCCGGCGGTTCAACCCTCTGCATCGTCTGATATACAGCCGGAAGCGACAGTCACGCCGGAGCCGGCGCAGACGGCTGTTCCCGCTCCGGAAGCGACACCGGCTCCATCACCTTCAGCGGAGACGGCAGCAACGCCATCACCCCTACCGTCGCCGGATAACAGCAAGCCGGCTGATGAACAGGGAGGCGGTGCTGCCCAGGGCGGAGCAGCCTCGGGATTGCCTGAGGATGCCGGAGGACAGACCGTTACCCTTAATTTTGCCGGGGACGTAATCTTTGCAGGTAAAGTGGCTGAGCTGCTGCAGAAGCAGGGCTACAACTATTCCTACTCTGCACTGGACGGGATATTCAAGAAGGATGATCTGACGGTTGTGAATCTGGAAACTCCGATTACAACCGGCGGGGTTGGCGCTGCGGATAAGCAGTTTGTTTTCAAGGGAGCCCCGGAGGCGCTGGATGCGCTGAAATCTGCCGGTGTGGACGCGGTTAATCTGGCCAATAACCATACGCTGGACCAGGGCGAACAGGGGCTGCTGGATACCTTGAATCACCTCAATACAAGGGGCATCCCTTACGTCGGTGCCGGCAAAAACAGCAAGGAAGCCTATACCGCCCAGTATTTTGAGCGAAATGGTATCAAAATCGCCTTGCTGGGCTTCACCCGGGTTATTCCGCGCAGTGACTGGGCAGCCGGTGCCGCCAAGCCGGGGCTGGCTTCGGTTTATGACAGTACGGAAGCGCTCAAGACGATCTCAGCCGTGAAGAAAAAGGCCGACATTGTTGTTGTAGTGGTCCACTGGGGGAAAGAGCGGATGGAGCAGTATGATTCCACGCAACAGACGCTGGGACGCAGCTTCATTGATGCCGGAGCAGATCTGGTCATAGGCGGGCATCCGCATGTCCTTCAGGGAATTGAGCCCTACCAGGGCAAGTGGATTGCCTACAGTACAGGCAATTTTATTTTTACCCGTTCCGCAACGCCTGCCACCTGGGAAACGGCGGTCTTTCAGGCAGAGTGCAGCATCAAGGGCCAGTGCTCGCTGACGCTGCATCCGATGTATGCCGAGCTGGGCCGGCCGGTGCCGATGAATGATGCTGACGGTCAGCTGCTGCTGAACAAGGTGCAGTCCTTGTCTGCAGGCCTGATCAGAATCGGCAATGACGGGCGTGTTACCCAGGCGGGCAGATAAAAGCGGCGGTCCTGCATGAGCAGCCCGCCTGCCGGAACCTTTACCGGTGCCGGGTCAGACTACTTCTGCTGGAGGGATAGATGCTGATGCAAAACCTATGTGTAGCCCATCGCGGGTTTTCCGGCAAAGCCCCGGAGAATACTTTAGCCGCCGTACGCATGGCGCTCGCCCTGCCTTTTGTCAGCTGGATGGAAATCGATGTGCAGCTGACCAGGGACGGTGTGCCGGTCGTCATTCATGACTTCACGCTGGACCGGACGACCAACGGGCACGGCAAGGTGAAGAATATGGATTTTGAGCATATGCGGCGTCTGGATGCGGGAAGCTGGAAGGGGCGTGCTTTTCGCGGAGAAAAGGTGCCCTCACTGGAAGAAGTGCTTGAGCTTGCATCCGGCAGGCTGAAGCTGAATATTGAACTGAAGACAAGCGGTGATATGTACCCCGGTCTGGAAAAGGCGGTTATCGACCTAGTCTCCTCCAAAGGCATGCGGGATGAGGTTGTCCTGACCTCGTTCGATGCAGGAGTCCTGAAACGGATTAAAGAGCTGGACGCCCGCTTTCACACCGGATTGATTTACGATTCACGGCTGGGTGACCCTGCGCGCAAGGTTAAGGAGCTGGACTGCTCCTTTCTGTCGATCAGCTTTGCCAGGTTAAGCCCGGGGCTGGCCCGTCTGCTTGCGGAGCGGGGGGTTAAAATGATGGCGTGGACTGTGGACAAAGCCAAGGAAATGCACCGTCTGGCCGAGATGCATTCGGATATTATGATCTGTACGAACCGTCCGGACATCTGGGGGGACACTTTTCTGAAAGCCTGAACGGATTCCAAATTTAACGGGAAAAGAGCTGAGCTATAATGTGCGCTGATATTAATAATGTGTATTGCGTTGGACGGAACTACAGATTACACGCGGAGGAGCTGGGGAACAAAGTTCCTGCGGAGCCGCTGATTTTTCTAAAGCCTTCCCATGCTGCCGTGCCGCTGGATAAGGCCATTATCCATCTTCCCCAGAACGCCGGCCAGATCCATTATGAAGGTGAACTGGTTCTGCGCATTGCCCGTGATTATGTTCCCGGGATGAGTGTGGAGGAGCTGGTGGATGTGATGGCACTTGGCCTGGACTTCACGCTGCGTGATGTACAGGAGGACCTGAAGAAGAAGGGGCTGCCCTGGACAGCGGCAAAAGGCTTCAAAAACGCTGCCCCGCTGACGCCGTACATCGCTTTACCTGAACAGGAGGAGCTGGAGGCTACTGACTTTACTGTGCGTAAAAACGGGGTTGAGGTACAGCGCGGCAATGTGAAGGATATGATTTTTTCGCTGCAGAAGATTGTTGAATTTATAGCGTCCAGGTACGGGCTCGGAAAAAATGATCTGATCTTCACAGGGACACCGGCAGGAGTCGGCCCCGTTGTTTCCGGTGATTCCTTCGAGCTGTTCTGGGGCGAGCGGCTGCTTGGCACCTGCATCATCGGATAAAGGAGCTGGCCGGTAATGGTGTCTTGGATAATTGGCGCCCTCGGCGCTATGCTGGTGGCTGGAGCGGCTTACCGCAAACGGTCGCTCAGCTTCTCGGGGATGATCGCAGCCTTTGTTATGGGGACCGTGTATTTCGGGGCGGGCAATGCGTTCTGGTTTGGGATTCTGCTTATTTTTTTCATTTCCTCCAGCCTGCTTTCGAAGCTTCACCACGAGAACAAGGCGGAGCTTGAGCTGACATATGACAAAACGGGGACGAGGGATGCCGGGCAGGTGTTTGCCAACGGCGGGATGGGCATGCTGCTGGTTCTGTTGAACGCTGTGTATCCTCTGGAGCTATGGGAGCTGCTGTTTATCGGCGTTATGGCTACCGTTACCTCAGATACCTGGGCGACCGAGATCGGCACACTTGCCGGGCGGCCGCCGCGATCCGTGCTGACCGGCAAGGTGGTGCGGCCGGGCACCTCGGGCGGGCGTCTCCCTGCCGGGGTCGCTTGCTGCCGCAGCCGGCGAGCCCTGATTGGCGCAGCTCCTGCTGCTGCGGACGGTCTCCGGCATGGAGGAGCGCTCTTTCCTGCTGCTGACGCTGGCAGGCCTCTTGGGCGGGCTTGCCGGCGCGTTCGCCGACTCGATCCTCGGGGCAACGGTGCAGCGGATGAACCGCTGCACCGTATGCGGCCGCGAAGTAGAAGCCTCGCGGCACTGCGGCCGGCCTACTGTGCACGCCAGAGGCTGGCGCTGGATGAACAATGATGCCGTCAACGCACTCAGCACGCTGGCCGGCGGCGCCGCCGCCCTGCTGGTCAGCCTGCTCTGACAAAGAGCCGGCAGAACGCTCCTTCAAGGGGCACAGAGATTATGATGTGGAGGTGAACCGGTTGGGCAGCACAGTAAGTCACAAGCATACAGCTATACTCGATGCCGGTTATGAACTTTTCGGTTCAGGGGGCTTTTACGAGACGAAGATGTCAGAAGTGGCCGAAAAGGCGGGAATCGCCAAAGGGACGGTCTATCTGTATTTTAAAAGCAAGGAAGAGCTGTTTCTCGCTGTTACCCGCCGTGATTGCGAAGGGTTCCTCGAGCAGCTGGATGTGAAGCTCAAGGCATGCGGCAGCCTGCAGGAACAGCTAACGGTGATTGCCGGACATCATCTGATGTACTATTATGAGCGCAAGCAGCACACGAAGCTTTTCTTCAGGGCTCCCAACAATCATTCCGAGCTGGTAGCTTACATGGCGCAGTTTATGGAAGAATACATGCGGGCAGTTATGAGGGTGATGCAGGACAGCGGTGCTGCCGAGCCAGAGCTGCTGGCAGAGTCCTATATCGGCACGCTCGACAGACTCAAAATGGACATCATGCTGCGTCCCGGCTTCACAGAAGCGGATGCACGCAAAAGGGCTGAATTTGCCGCAGGCCTGTTTATCCACGGTGCACTCGGCAGCCGCAAGGAACAGACAACACCAGAACGGGATTGAGACGAAAAGTAACCCGCTATTAAACTATAAGGCAAGTGAGGACAGAGCATGAATATTATGACAGTGGAGCATCTTTCCAAAAGCTACGGGGAAAAGGTGCTGTTCCAGGATGCCTCTTTCGGCATGGATGAGCGGGACAAGATTGGCGTTATCGGTGTGAACGGAACCGGAAAATCAACCTTTTTGAAAATAATCGCAGGTCTTGATACTGCAGACGAAGGACATATTGCCATCGGCAATAATGTACGTGTCCAGTATCTGGCCCAGAATCCGCCCTATGAGCCGGACAATACCGTTCTCCAGCAGGTGTTTGCAGGCGATGACCCGGATCTGCGGACGATGCGTGAATATATGGAAATCCTCAGCGGACTGGAAAAAGACCCCGGTAATGCCGCTCTGGATGCGGCCATGGTCCGGGTCGGCCAAAAAATAGACGCCGCAGGCATCTGGCATCTGGAGAGCGAGGCCAAAACCGTGCTGACCAAGCTGGGGATTACCCGGTTTGACGCACTGATGGGCACGCTGTCCGGGGGACAGCGCAAGCGTGTAGCCCTTGCCGCCGCCCTGATTACCCCGTCAGAGCTGCTGATTCTGGATGAGCCTACCAACCATATTGATACTGACTCGGTAGCCTGGCTGGAGCAGTATCTGCAGAAGCGCCGCGGTGCGCTGCTGATGATTACGCATGACCGCTACTTCCTGGAACGCGTAGCCAGTGTAATGCTGGAGCTGGATGGAGGCCGCCTGTTCCGCTATGAAGCGAACTATTCGCGGTTTCTGGAACTGAAGGCCGAGCGTGAGGAGCGTGAAGCGTCCGAAGAGCAGAAGCGCAAAAATCTGCTGCGCACCGAGCTGGCCTGGATCCGCCGCGGAGCCAAGGCGCGCACGACGAAGCAGAAAGCGAGAATCGACCGGTTCGAGAAGCTGAAGGACAGTGTGGGCGGAAGTAGCGCAGGTTCTATGGATATCTCGGTGGCATCCACGCGCCTGGGCCGCAAGATTATCGAAATGAAGGATCTAAGCAAGTCGATGGACGGCCGGAATCTGATCAAGGACCTGACATACATCGCCGTTCCGCAGGACCGGGTCGGGATTGTCGGCCCGAACGGGAGCGGTAAATCTACGCTGCTCAACCTGATTGCAGGCAAGCTGCAGCCGGACAGCGGCGAGGTAGAGCTGGGGGCGACGGTCAAGCTGGGCTACTTCACCCAGGAGCATCAGGATATGGATGATACGATGCGGGTCATTGAATATGTAAAAGAAGAAGCGGAAATCGTCCGCACCGCCGACGGAAGCGTGATTACTGCCGGTCAGATGCTGGAACGTTTCCTGTTCCCGCCGGCGATGCAGTGGACACCAATCGCCAAGCTGTCCGGCGGCGAAAAAAGACGGCTGTACCTGCTGCGTGTTCTCATGGGCGCGCCCAATGTACTGCTGCTGGATGAGCCGACAAATGACTTGGATATCGGTACGCTGGCGATACTGGAAGATTATCTGGATGAGTTCCCCGGCGTAGTTTTCACGGTATCCCATGACCGTTACTTCCTGGACCGCACTATTGATAAGCTGATCGCGTTCGAGAACGGCACCATCCGGCTGCATGTCGGCGATTATACCGAATATGAGGAATGGCTGGCCAAGAATGTACCTGCCGGTAACGACGGGGCAGCCAAGAAAAGCACAACCCAGGAACCCGCTGCTGCAGCTGCACCCCCGGCGAGGGAAAAGGTCAAGTTCACCTTCAAAGAACAAAAGGAATACGAGACCATCGACGAAATGATTGAGCAGGCCGAGCAGCATCTCGCTGATCTTTCTGCGAAAATGGAAGCGGCCTTCTCCGATTCGGCGACCCTGCAGGAGCTTGTTGAAAAACAGAAGCAGGGCGAGGCGGAGCTGGAACGCCTGATGGAGCGCTGGACGTATCTCAATGAGCTGGCAGAGCGGATTGCCGGCAAATAAATTCCGGTGTATGCATCACCTTGCAGATCAGGAGGCTTCTACTGTGGATAAAAGGATGCAGGATGCCATAGCCTTGCGTGAGGCCGGACAGGCAGAAGAGGCAAGAGCGCTTCTGCTGGATTTACTTACGGCAAACAGCAAGGGGGCCGGCGCTGATACGGATGCCGAATTGCTGTACCAGCTGGCCTGGACCCATGATGTGCTTGGACTTGAGCGGGAGGCAGTTCCTTATTACGAGCGGAGTCTTGCCTTAGGACTGCCGCCGGAGCAGCGGGCAGGCGCAATGCTTGGCCTGGGAAGCACCTACCGGACCTTAGGTGAATATCAGCGCGCGAAGACCGTGCTTCAGCAGGGAGCCGAGGAGTATCCTGAACGGGCAGAGTTCCGGGCCTTCCTGGCAATGGCGCTGTATAACCTGGGGGAGCACAGCTTAGGTATGGGGATCTTGCTGAAGCTGCTGGCTGATACCTCTGTTAATCCAGGCATACAAGAGTACCGCAAGGCTATCTCTTTTTATGCAGACAAACTGGACAAGGTATGGCCTTAACCTTTCGTTACCAATCCAAAAAACAAGCTGAGACCGGAGCACCCGGTGTTCAGCTTGTTTTTTTGTATAGTCACTGATGCTGTTAGTGTGAACGGCAGTTGATGAGGCCAAATAAAAAATGCAGAACCGGCAGCCGTGCTGCCTGATCCTGCATTCAATCCGTTAATCCCTAATCATCTCATCAACTCAAGCTAATCGAGTCGGCTATTTCCCGCCCGCCACCGCAATCATTTGCACGACCGGGCGGGAGTCGCCGGTGAGTACAGCCTCATCGGCATTCAGCTGCGAGGAGCCGTCGCCGTCGAGGAAGATGCCTTCCCGGCCTTCACCGTGAACGGCGTCCAGCACGGCCAGGCGGAACTCCTCGGCCGTACAGAGCGTAGGCGTGACGATCAGCCACAGCTTCCCGTCACTGTTGTAGACAAGCCCCGAGCGCATGCGCTGCTCCTCAGCAAAGGGCAGATGCTCGGCCTGACTTGCGGCCTTCCACAGCTCCTCCCGCTGCAGGTTCATGCTGATCCCGCCCTGGGCCCAGTAGCGGCTGCGGTCGGTGACAGCCAGCTCGTCCCCGGAGGACACGGTCTGGACCGACAGCCTGCCGGCAGCGCCGTCCCAGACCAGCGTGCCGCGGGCATACTTGGCATTGAACCAGCCGGAGCCGTAGGCTCCCTTGTCCCCGTTAACAGGGACATCATTCATTATCGCTACAGACAGAAGGTCTGTGCCATAGAAAAAGCCGCCGTTAATCCCGTAGGCGGCAATCTGGCGCAGCGGCAGATTGGCAGTCCGCAGGATCACATCCTCCGGAGACACGGCCAGCATATAAAGCTGCACCTTGCCAAGGCTCTCCGCTTCGAGATACTCATAGCTATGCGGGAGCCCGCTGAAAACCTCCTGCTGCTTGTCCGGCTTATTCAGCAAAGCCGCCACTGCCAGAATCAGCAGCAACAGCAAGGCGAGCAGGGCAGACCCGAGCTGCCAGCGTCTTCGTTGCCAGAGCTGCCGCCATTTACGGTCTGCTGATTCAGTTGGTGCCGACATAGGCGGCCAGCAGCTTGGCTGTGTTCAAGACAGCCTGCTTATGCGTACGCTCCATGGAGTGGGAAGCATGTACGCCCGGGCCGATCAGCGCTCCGCGGATATTGTTGCCGCCGCGCAGTGCAGCCGAAGCGTCTGAGCCGTATTGAGGATAGATGTCTACTGCAAAAGGAATAGCCAGGCTGTTCGCCAGCTCAATCAGACGTCCGGTCATAGCGTAGTCATAAGGTCCGGAGGAATCCTTGGCGCAAATGGAGACGTCCGTTTCCTTACAGCTAAGGTCATCACCCATGGCGCCCATGTCTACTGCGATAAATTCACTGATGTCACCCGGAATCCATGCCGTTCCGTGGCCGACCTCTTCATAGTTGGAGATCAGCAGAGCGAGGTTGTGCAGCGGCTTCCAGCCTTCGCGCTTAATGCTTTCCAGTAGTCCGAACAGGGCAGCTACACTGGCTTTGTCGTCCAGATGGCGCGATTTGATATACCCGCTGGGTGTAATAACCGCCCGCGCATCAAAGGAGATGAAGTCGCCAACGGAAATGCCGAGCTTAAGTACATCGTCTTTGGTGGAAACCAGCTCGTCGATCCGGACTTCCATGTTTTCTTCGGCACGCTTGAAATCACGCGCGTCGGCGTAGACGTGCACAGAAGGGTGGCTGGTCAGAATCGTACCGGTATAAGTCAGGCCGCTGCGGGTATGAATGACGCAATATTCATTTTCGATGCTGTTCATTGTAAAGCCGCCGACAGAGGTCAGACGCAGCGTTCCGTTTGGCTTGATCGAGCGGACCATGGCGCCAAGCGTGTCCACATGGGCGCTGATGCCGATGGTACGGGAAGGGTCGAGGCCCGGTACAGTGAGGATGACGCCGCCTTTCTCATTCCAGCTGAGCGGAACGTTCAGAGCTGCGGCTTCCTCTGCAACCACCCGCATGACTTCGGCAGTAAAGCCGCTGGGGCTCGGGGTGTCCAGCAATTTTTTGAGCAGGGATAGAATGTAGTCTTCATTAGGCTGAATTGTAAGCATTGGTTAAAATCCTCCATTCATCAATTAAGATAAGGTAGTAACAGATGATCAGACAGTCTCATCCGGCAGCGGCTGCTGCATGGAGTCAAGCGAATGATCCGCATCGCGCAGCTTGGACAACTCTGCATTAAGCGCCTTGATTTGCTTCTGCAGCTTGTACTGGCGGAAAATCCCGTAGGAACCGACGATGATGCCGCCGATCAGGGCACAGCCCAGTATGACGAGAATCAGCGGGATGCTGATCTGATCGAAGCCGAAATTAACCTGAACCGGATCGACATTAATAACTGCAAACACAGCTGTAATCAGTGCGAAAATCAGACCGAGAATAAGCGACCATTGAAATTTCATAATATTTTTTACCCCCCATGGACGAGAATGACAAATATAAATCCCCTGCCCGCAGAGGGCAAGGGATTACAGCAGGATTAAGCGGCTTGTTGAGGCTTTATTTAGTCAATTGCTCCATCTGCTCGATAACACTCTCGAATACACTCATTGCTTCGCGGATCGGCTCCGGAGAGGACATATCGACACCGGCCTTGGCCAGGATGTTGATGGAATAATCGCTGCCTCCGCTCTTCAGGAAGCCGAGGTAACGGTCTACTGCCGGCTTGCCTTCCTCCAGGATCTGCTTGGAGAAGCTGGTTGCTGCCGAGAAGCCTGTAGCGTATTTGTAAACATAGAAGCTGTTGTAGAAATGCGGAATCCGTGCCCACTCCATCTCGATGTCCTTATCTACAACCATATCTGCACCGTAATATTTAACGTTAAGATCGTAGTAGATGGCCGACAGATCCTGCGGAGTCAATGATTCTCCTTCCTCTGCACGCTGGTGGATAATTTTCTCGAATTCAGCGAACATCGTCTGGCGGAACACTGTGGTGCGGAACTGGTCGGCGTAGTAGGTCAGCAGGTACATTTTTTCCTTAGGATCAGTCGACTTGTTCAGCAGATAGTCCATCAGTAGCGCCTCATTGGTGGTAGAAGCCACTTCCGCAAGGAAAATGGTATACTGTGCGTCACGGTATTTCAGCGCATTGTCCGAATAGTACGAATGCAGGGCGTGACCCATTTCGTGCGCCAGTGTGAACATGCTGTTCAGGTTGTCGTTATGGTTCAGCAGGACATAAGGGTGGGTGCCGTAAGCCCCCCAGCTGTATGCGCCGGTGCGTTTGTTCTCATTCTCGTAGATGTCGATCCAGCCGTTGTCGTATCCTTCCTGCAGTACGCTCAGATAATCGTCGCCGAGCGGCTTCAGGCCTTCCTTGGTGATCTGCTTCGCTTCTTCAAAAGTAATATCCAGCTTATATTCGTCCACAAGCGGAGCGAACAGGTCGTACATATGTAGTTCATCAACCCCGAGCAGCTTCTGGCGCAGCTTCATGTAGCGGTGCATCAGCGGCAGGCTTTCGTGAATGGTGTCAATTAGATTAGTGTATACTTCCTTCGGAATATTATCGCCGTACAGCGACATTTCCAGAACAGACGGATATTTGCGTACCCGTGAGTAAAACACATTTTTGTTCACGTTCGCGCTAAGTGTAGCGGCAATCGTGTTCTTTTGCTTGGCATAGGTTTCATACACAGCTTTAAAGGCATTCTTACGCACTTCGCGGTCCGGGCTTTCCAGAAACTGAATATAGCTGCCGTGAGTCAGCTCGACTTCCTTGCCTTCCTCGTTCTTGATCTTGGGGAATTTAAGGTCAGCATTGTTCAGCATGCCAAAAATATTCTGCGGCGCCTGCGAAATGTTACCAACCTGAGCCAGCAGTGCTTCTTCAGCCTTGGAAAGGACATGGGCCTTTTCACGCTTCATTTCATTCAGAGTAAAGGTGTAAGCGGAGAGGGTAGGGTCAGCAATGAACTGATCCAGCTTTTCTACCGGCAGGGACAGGATTTCCGGTGTTACAAAAGAGAGCGCTTCTCCGGCTTCGACACTGAGCTTCTTGGCCTTTTGGGTTAGAGCCTGATAGGTAGGGGCTGCAGTATCCTCATCCTGGCGCATATGCGCGTATACATAGAGCCGCTCTGTCAGCTGCGAGAGCTCATCATCCAGCTCAAAGCAGGCTTTGAGCTCTTCTGCTGAATCCAGCTTGCCCTGAAAGGCGGAGGCTTTCTTGATCAGCGCTTTTGCTTCATTGTATTCTTTATCCCACTGTTCCTGTGATGCAAACATATCTTCCAGCTTCCAGCGGTTCTCGGCAGGCACTTCACTTCTCTTCAATAACTGTTCCATGGAAATCCTCCTTAAATGATGGGATGTAGCAGGCATAGAGTTCTGTGCTGCAGCGTTTGAGGAGCCGGCCGGCAGCAGGCTCAGTGCCAGCAGAAGACGAAGAGATCTGGCGGTAAAGGACATCACTTAGGCCTCCTGGATCATAGAGTCGGCTTAGTATGCCCTGCCAGTTTCTGATTATGATCTTCTTAACAAGAGTTATGCCAGCAGGCTATAAATAATGAAGATAAAGGCGAGAGCAATCAGAATGACTGCAGTCAGAGCCATGCCGCGCTTCAGGCGCGGCGGCAGTTTGTCCTTACTCATAATAAGAACGGCTCCGAGGCAGAGGACCACAACGATATAAATAACCAGACTTTCGTTATCCATACCAGCCTATACCTGTTTAAACGCTGCGATAATATTTTTGTATTCTTCTTCGTTGTCTTTATAGGACTCTTTATTGAAGCGGTTGTTCACCCATTCCATCATGGCCGGACGGCTCATAAAGGTATGCGTTTCTTCTCCCCACTGGTCGGAAATTTCCCTGAGGATAATGTAGCGTCCCTGAACCTCGACGGTCATCATATTCCATTTGTCTGTTTTGTATATTTCGTGTTTTTTGATCATGTCATTACCACCCTGGCGATTTTTGGCTTTTGGGTCAATGATAACGCACCGGGGAAGTGAAAAGCAAATGAATTCACTAATAAAGGGAAATCGTGGATTGCTTTGCAGGAATAGTTGGGGTATAATGTAAGCATACGCCATATATGGCGGTATTTTTAGGAGGTTGTTCATTTGAAAGGTACAGTAAAATGGTTTAACGCAGAAAAAGGTTATGGTTTTCTTCAGGTAGAAGGCGGCGAAGATGTATTCGTTCACTTCTCAGCTATCCAGGGCGAAGGCTTCAAGACTTTGGATGAAGGCCAAGCGGTTGAATTCGACATCACTGACGGTAACCGTGGTCCTCAAGCAGCTAACGTAGTTAAATTATAAGAAACGGCTGGACAGTTTGCTGTCAGCTGCAATATATATTTGATTTATGGCAGGCACTTGCAAGAGTGGTAACCATCAACTTACAAAGTACACAGTTCTCTCGGGAACTGTGTTTTTTTGTGCCATAAAAGTCCTTGCCGCCGCTGGCGGACAGCAAGGACCGGGATATGGCTATAGTGTTGCCTTTTGTGAGGGAAGAACTTCCGGCGGCGGTACGATAGCGGGCTCTGATTCCGGCGGTACTGCGGGAATAACTCTTTTGCGGAAGTAGCTCCGTGAAGGTCCTCCGATATCCAGCAGATGCTTGGTTAAAAAACCGATGAATGCAAGCACAGAGAAGAAGGTTGCTACCAGATAGAAAATGCGGCGTCCTGCATCCTCATAGATCAGACCTCCGAAAGTTCCGCTGAGCAGACCGGAAGCACTGGACCAGACTACGGTGAATAGCGCCAGGCCGGTTGCCCGAAGATGGTCGGGGATAACTCGTGTAATGTAGCGGACCGCTGTCACATAGAAAATGCCGAATGATATGCTGTGCAGTGCCTGAATCGCAATGATGGCGCCCGGGTGGACAGCAAGCGACATGAACAGAAAGCGCATTCCGTACATGAGACTTGCAAAAGCGAGCAGCGGCAGCTCCTTGAACCGTTCACCGTATTTACTGAGCAAAAAGAAGATGGGGATCTCACTCAGCGCGGATGCGAGCAGCGCCCAGCCGATTACGTCGTCGCCGGCGTTCATGCTCTTGAGGCTAAGAGTCAGAAAAGCTTCATTCATCCGGTGCCCGAGGGCCAGAATAAAGACACAGCCGAAGAACCACAGCACTTCTTTTTGCAGCAAAATCTCCTTCAGGCCGTTGCTCTTTACAGCAGATTTAGGAGATGGGCCTGTATTACCGTCCGCCTCAGGAGAACGTTTGATATCCTTTAATCCGATGGATAAAAGCAGGGCTGCGATAATAATAACGATACATACGCCAATGCTGTAAGAGGAACCGAGCGCTCTCAGCACATACCCGATAGTCAGGGCAAAAAAAGAATAGCCGAGTGATCCGAACACGCGGATAGCTATAAAGTTCCGCCCATGCCGCTGGGCAACTTTTATCGCCATGGTGTCCGCCAGAGGGAAAACAGGGTAATAGAAGAAATAGAATAAGGATATTATAAGCATTACCATTGAAAAATCAGTAGCTTTCGCCAGCATGATAGCTGTAACTAATTGTCCTGCGAGCAGAATGGCCATAATTTTTTTGATTGTTCCGAGCCGGTCGCTCATCATGCTCCAGAAAAGATTGGACAAGATGGATATCAGCGGTCCGAGGGAATACAGCAGTCCCACCTGCGTGCTGCTGAAGCCGAGATGGGTGTAGAAAAGCGGAAAATAAGAGACCACCAGTACACTGGTGCCGAAAAGTGTGAAGATGAAGGAACGCAGCCAATTTTGATCGCTGTACTGGCTGCCGGTCCGTCCTGATTCCATGTGTTTGCACTCCTTGGGTATCAAATACGCTCAGTATAGCATAAAGGCTGTATCTGATGTTTGTTAAAAGTTTGTTAAACTGGGGTGATTTCTGAATATTTCAAGGTTTTGCGAAAGTGATTTTGTTGTTTGTACAAAAACGTTCCGCATATTATAATAATGATGATTTGGATAAGGAGACAACAATGTGGAGGCACTGTCATTGAATGAATTTGAGCAAGGCCGTAACCTAAGCCCGCGCGGCCCGATAGGGCTTATGAGCCGGGTTTATAAGTACGTGCTGCCGGAAGTCCGGGAGTGTCTGCACTCCTGGCGTGAGGATGCAGAAGGGATTCCCGATCCCGAGCTCCGGAAACAAGCGCTTGCCAGCATTGAAACCAAACAGTTTCATTGTGAAGGCGGCGGAATTTATGCCGCCGGCAATTTGTCGATGAGACATATACTGATTCCGCTTATTGTCGCCTATCAAACGATCAGTGATTATCTGGATAATCTGTGTGACCGCAGCACCTCGCTTGATCCGGCCGATTTCAGGCTGCTGCATCAGTCGATGCTGGATGCAATCAGACCGGATGCCGAACCCGTCAATTACTATGCGCTGCGCAGCGAGCAGAATGATGGGGGATATCTGCAAAGGCTGGTCCGCAAGTGCCAGGAGATGACGGCGCTTTTACCGGGCTATGCTGCAGCTGCTGAAGAGATTTATGATCTCGCTGTGCTATATACAGATCTGCAGGTGTACAAGCATATCCGCCCCGAGCTCAGGGAAGATGCCCTGAAGGAATGGTGGGCTGTGGAAGGCAAGCGTGCCCCCCATCTTCACTGGAATGAATTTGCGGCGGCCACCGGCTCTACGCTGGGGGTGTTTATGCTGTTTCTGTCTGCGTGTGACCCCCGTCTGGACAAGTCGAAAGCGGCTTCGATCCGTGCTGCTTACTTTCCGCATGTCTGCGGGCTGCACATTATGCTGGACTACCTCATTGATCAGGATGAAGACCGGGCCGGCGGTGACCTCAATTTCTGCAATTATTACGACAATACTGATACCATGCTGAATCGGATTGCTTCCATCGTGGAGTGGGCCCGCAAGGATGTCCGGAGTCTGCCTGAGAACTCAATGCATCGGATGGTTATCGAGGGGCTTCTGGCACTTTATTTATCCGATCCAAAAGTCAGCGAACAGCGGGAGGTTCGTTCGGTATCCAAACGCCTGATGAGAAGAAGCCCGCTTACCAGATTGTTCTTCTTCGTCAACAGCCGCTGGATCCGCAAGCACATGTACTAAGGCTGCGGGGCTTAATTTCCGCTTAAGGGAACCATGCTTCGCACAATTTAAGGAGGAACTAACAGGATGTCAAACGTAAAAAAAATCGCAGTACTTACCAGTGGTGGAGATTCACAAGGCATGAACGCGGCTGTCCGCGCGGTAGTGCGCAGCGCAATCTTTTATGGAATTGAAGTGTACGGGATTCAACGCGGCTACCAGGGCCTGCTGAACCGTGATATTTTCCCGATGGATCTGCGCAGTGTAGGAGACATTATTCAGCGCGGCGGTACGATTCTGCAGTCGGCACGCTGTCTGGAGTTCATTAAACCGGAAGGCCAGCAGAAGGGTGCGGATATCCTTAATGAAATGGGTATCGACGGTCTGGTGGTTATCGGCGGTGACGGTTCCTATCAAGGCGCCAACAAGCTCAGCAAGCTTGGTATCAAGACAATGGCTTTGCCGGGAACTATTGACAATGATATCTCCTTCACAGACTACACCATTGGCTTTGATACAGCGGTAGGCGTTGTTGTAGATGCCATCAACAAGCTCCGCGACACTATGTCCTCCCATGAGCGTTCTTCCATTGTCGAAGTTATGGGCCGCCACTGCGGAGATATTGCTCTGCACGCCGGTCTTGCATCCGGCGCTGAAACCATTCTTGTCCCGGAAATGCCGTATGACCTTAATGAAGTGGCAGACCGCATGAAGGACAACTTTGCCAGAGGCAAACGCCACAGTATCGTAATTGTTGCTGAAGGCGTAGGCAAAGGCGAAGATGTAGCCCAGGCACTCAAAGACCGCCATGCTTCACTCGACGCCCGTGTGACGGTGCTGGGCCACATTCAGCGCGGCGGCACGCCGACTCCGGCTGACCGCAACCTGGCAAGCCGTCTCGGCGACTTTGCCGTACGTAAGCTGATTGAAGGCGAATCCGCCAAAGCTTGCGGAATCATTAAAGGTGAGTTGACCATTACCGATATTGATACAGTAGTAAATACCAAGAAGGCATTCGATACTGAATTGTACGAGTTGGCTTCCCGTCTGTCCCAATAACATCAGCATATGCCTTACAGCCGCCTAGTAATAGGCGGCTTTTTGCATTTCGGGAACAATGCTGAGTATGAAAAAGCGCCCTGTCCTTCCCCGAGTTCAGGAGGAGGACAGGGCCGCTTGCAAGAGTAGTGTCAGCCGTTAATTTGCTCTATGGTCCGGGCGGAAAAATTCCGCTGAACCTTAACGAGGCGGCCCAGCAGCAGAATGGCTCCGATAGCGAGACCGGCGATCAGCCCGATCCAGTAGCCGTATGCCCCCATGTCTGTATAGGTGGCCAGCAGATAACCTGTCGGAAGACCGATCACCCAATATGCAATAAAGCAGATGATGAAAGCCGGATTTACATCCTTGTACCCTCGCAGCACGCCTTGGGTTGGTGTGGCTATTGCATCGGAAATCTGGAAGAAGATTGCGTAGATCAGAAAATGCTGGATCAGGGAAATCACCTCGGATTCGTCCGAATAGAGACCGGCTACGTGATTGCCAGCGAATAACAGGACGAGTGCTGTTAGCAGCGACAGTGCAGCAGCGGAGCCGATGCCCATAATACTGTATTGGCGGGCATCCTTCAGCCGGCCGGACCCGCTCTCAAAGCCAACGAGAATAGTCAGGCTCATACAGATGCTCAGCGGGATCATGTATAGAGTAGAGGCAAAATTGATGGCTGCCTGATGAGCAGCTATCGTAACAGTGTCGAAGCGGCTCATCAGCAGTGTGACGGCTGAGAACACAGCTGTCTCAAAAAAGATGGAGAACCCGATCGGCACGCCGATCTTGAGCAGCTCCTTGAAGCTCGTTAGAGAAAGTCCGTAGAACTTGCGGAACAGCTGCAGGCTCTTGAACGGCTCAAACCGGTAAATGAAATGCAGGGCGACTGCAAAGATCACCCAATAGGTAATTGCCGAGGCACACCCGCCCCTACGCCGCCCATCTCAGGGAAGCCGAGCTTCCCGAAGATCAGCAGATAGTTTAGGCCGACATTGACCGGAAGGGCAATCAGCGTAATTAGCATCGAAACGCGGGTCTGTCCCAGGGCGTCAATGGTGCTGCGCAGTACGGTATACCCGAACAGGGGGATAATTCCGATGGAGATGGCACAGAGGAAACGGAAGGCAATATCCCTGACCTGCGGCTCCAGATTCATAAAATGTAGTACCGGGGACAGAACAAGGCTGCCAGCAGCCAGCACAAGCAGTGAAATCAGCAGTGAAAGCCAGATGCCCTGGGTCACCTGATAAGCTACATCTTTATTTTTCCGGCTGCCGATCAGGTGGGATACGATAGGAGTAATGCCCATCAGAATCCCGCTGAGGCCGGTCTGGATCGGAATCCACAGGCTTGTGCCGATTGCTACACCGGCAAGATCGTCCGTGCCGTATTTGCCGGACATATTGGTGTCGAAGAAGGTAATGGCCGATAAAGCGATTTGGGTAATCAGAATGGGAAAAAGAATATGTAAGAACTGCCCGGCCTTTTGTTTGAGTGAATGCGTTTGTTTCATAGATAGCTGCCTCATTATCTGGATAAGATTTTTAAAGTTTTTTTCAGGAAAAGACCCGGCATATGCCGGGTCCGGAATCCGCTTAACAGCCGGATATAATGGATATGATGGCTTAAATATTATTGCTCGTAATCCACTTCTGAGGTGTAACGGTTATTGGCGTTCCAGAGCAGGAACTCATCCACGTTCTCGTCCTTCAGCGCACGGATCTGATCTTCAACCTGCTGCTTGCCGTATTTAATGAAATGACCGCTTCCCAGCCAGCTGGCGGTAAAGTCCTGAATCCAAGGCCGGATCACTGGTTTGAAGCTGCCCAGAGGGTCAAGCTTCTTATGGGTATCGACCATGGAGCCCTTGATTGTCGCGTATGGATCCTTATCGGGATCCTTAACATCGAACCAGCCGGTGGAGTAATGACTTGGATATACCATTGGACTGATTACGTCGACATTCTTGGAGATTTTGACAAAATCCTGGCCGATGCCTTCCGCTGCAGGGACAGATGCCGCATAACCGAAGATATCAACGGATACTCTGACGCCGAGCGGAGCAAGTTCAGCCTTGGCATATTTGACGAAGTCAGCAACGATTTCGACTCGGGGCCGGTCACTCTTGGTATATTTCAGCGCATCGGCACGCTTTTCAAAACCCTCAGGGAACCGGACGTAATCGAATTGGATTTCCTTGAACCCGAGCTTCGCTGCTTCCTTCGCAATGTCCACATTGTATTTCCATACATTCTCATTATACGGGTTAACGAAGCTGTCGCCGCCTTTGTTCTTCCAGACGCTGCCGTCAGAATTGACGAAGGACAACTCCGGATGCTTCTTGGCCAGTACAGAATCCTTGAATACAACAATACGGGCAATCGGATAGACGTCATGCTCCTTCAGCCGTGTCATGAGCTTGTTGATATCGCCGATGAAATTCTGGGGTGTACCCATTTCCTGAAGCTCGGCATTGTCAGTCTTATATGTGATATATCCGGCGTCGTCCTTAATGTCGATGACCATCGAATTGAGTTCAGTCTTGTCAAGGAGAGCAAGAAGCTGCTCCATCCGGGAGCCGCCTGCACTGTAAGCTGTGACGTAGATGCCTTTGACCTTGGGCGCATCAGGCTGCGGATCCGTATGAAGTGCGCTGTCCGCTGCAGGTGTAGCACTTGGGGCAGGGGAAGGTGATGCATTGCCGGCTGACGTATTCGGTGCAGCGGATCCGGCCTGTTCTGCCGTGACAGGTGGATTAACAGCCGACTGCAGGGCTGCGGAGACGTCGGATTCATGTCCGCCGGACTGGACGCCAACGCTACCCAGAGCCATCATAAGTAATGCCCAGGTGATGTTCATTGTGTATTCTCTCCCTTTATGTACATTCCTTTAAAGTATAATGGAACGGCAGCATCCAAAAAGAACAGACTTGTAACAATCCGTGTAATTTTGGAAAGCCAGGAAATTTACCGCCCTTTGAGTTTTTAAACGGTCTGTACCGATTCTAAACCTCCATATTAAAAGTAAATGCCGCCCGGAGCGGCAATTGCTGGCTCCGGGCGGCAACAAATCAAAACTTGCCATCAAGCGGTCGTGCTTATTGAAGATACGCAGGATTCTGATGCTCACAAATGCTGTAATGGATGATATCCATGGCATCCGCCGGTTCCAGAATGCTTAGACCGTCGCGCAGCACGATTACAGAATTTAATTCGTCCTGCTTGAGAAACGGCATCATATCGGGATACCACCTCATGACGATTGCTGACAGTTTTACCGTTTCCATTTCCATAAGAGTCACCCTTTCCTTTTTCGAATGGTACTGAACGGTTCATTCAGGGAACATCCGTAAAACGAAGTGCCTGGAAAAAAGAGGGGTAAAGCACAATCCTCATGAATTTATTCGGTCCTGCGTGAATCTAATATATCACAATTTTAAAATACGCGCATTTCTTTCAGCTGGATCTTCTCCGGAAGGAGCCCATGACGCCTACAGTTTCCACAATATTGACAAAGGCCTGCGGGTCGCTGGCTTTGATGATCCGTCTCAGCTCTGCCAGTTCATAACGTGTTGTCACAGTCATTAGCATGTCCCGTTCGATATGAGAATAAGCGCCTTCGGTCTTTATCTTGGTTACGCCGCGCTGAAGCGGAAGGAGCTGCTCAAGCAGCTCTTCGGTACGGGTTGTTACAATATATACGGTAACTTTGATGTGGCTGACGTGAATCAGATCGACTACCTTGCCGGTTACATAAATCGAAACCATGGAGGCCAGCGCCAGGTTCCAATTATCGTCGAAATAGGCGGCGGCCAGAATGACTAATCCGTTAAGCCCGACGAGGATATTGCCGATTGGAAAGTCACGGTAACGGGTAATAATGGAACCGAGAATATCAAAGCCGCCGGAAGATCCGCCCATACGGAAGGAAATGCCGGCCCCTACGCCAACAAGCACTCCGCCGAATACGGAAGCCAGCAGCATATCGGAAGCTACAGTAACTTCAGGTATCAAGGCCATGAGCCAGGTGGTGGAGCCGACAGAAAGGATGCTGAGAATGATAAATCTCCGTCCCAGCTGAAACCAGCCGGCAACGAGCAGCGGCACGTTGAACAGCAGATACAGCAGGCTGATATTGAACGGGGTAAAGTAACCGACCAGCATGGCCAGACCCGAAACCCCTCCGCTAAGCAGCCTGTGCGGGATCAGAAACAGATTAAAGCCGCAGGCAATCATTGCTGAACCGAAGATTACAGCAAGGCAACTGCCGATTTGTCTAAGTTTTAACAAGCGTTTCACCTCTGACATGTAATGTAAGTAATGAAAGAAAGGAATACACTGGTATTCCTAAATAGGTTTGTGATATAATGTATAGGATATTCTTGAGTAGAACGTTACAATGGTATTTTTGCATTGCTTCGGATGTGAAGCTACAATTGTTCAGGCCGTTAATCAGACCTGATCTAAGGACATTTTTTTTCGTCCCATACGCGTAAACCCATGCAGAGATTACGGCATGATTGGACAGCCTATAAAGGTGTTTACCGCTACTTAAGAATACAGATAAGCATGTGGAATGTCCACTGTATAGAAGGAGCATGAATAATTTGAAAACATTCGCAGAATTCGGCCTGGAGCCCAAAGTGCTTCAGGCAATCACAGAGCTAGGATTTGAGGAATCAACACCGATTCAGGAGCAGGCGATTCCGATCGCGCTGACAGGAGCGGATATGATCGGCCAGGCTCAGACAGGTACCGGTAAAACCGCTGCCTTCGGTATTCCTCTTATCTCCAAAATCTCCCGGGAAGACGAAAAAATCACGGCGCTTGTTATGACGCCTACCCGCGAGCTGGCAATTCAGGTTGCTGAAGAAATCGGCAAGCTGTCCCGCTTCAAAGGTCTCCGTTCCCTGGCCATCTACGGCGGACAGGACATCGGACGCCAAATCCGCGGATTGAAGAAAAAACCTCAGATCATTATCGGTACACCAGGCCGTCTCCTGGATCACATCAACCGCAAGACCATCCGCCTGGACGACGTTCAGACCATCGTACTGGATGAAGCTGATGAAATGCTGGATATGGGCTTCATGGAAGATATCCAGAGTATCCTCAAGCTTGTTCCGGAAGAGCGCCAGACTATGCTGTTCTCAGCCACTATGCCTCCGAACATCCAGCGTCTTGCCCAGCAGTTCCTGAAGAATCCGCAGCACGTATCAGTAATTCCTAAGCAGATCAGCGCACCTCTGATCGACCAGGCTTACATTGAAGTTCCTGAGCGTCAGAAGTTTGAGGCCCTGAGCCGCCTGATCGATATGGAATCCCCTGAACTGGCTATCGTATTCGGCCGCACTAAGCGCCGTGTTGACGAGCTTGCTGAAGGCCTGCAGAAACGCGGATACTCCGCTGACGGACTGCACGGTGACCTTTCACAGAATCAGCGTGATGCAGTTATGCGCAAATTCCGCGATGGCAGTATTGACGTTCTGGTAGCTACTGACGTAGCTGCACGCGGACTTGACGTATCCGGTGTAACACATGTAATTAACTTTGACCTTCCGCAGGATCCGGAAAGTTATGTACACCGTATCGGCCGTACCGGCCGTGCCGGTAAAGAAGGTACAGCATGGTCGTTCGTAACACCGCGCGAAATTGATCACCTGCACCTGATTGAGCGTGTTACGCGTCACCGCATCACCCGCAAACCGCTGCCTACAATGGCAGAAGCTATTGAAGGCAAACAACGCATTACAGCAGAACGCCTGCTGGCGATGGTTGAAACCGGAGATCAGCTGAACGAATACAAAGGTATTGCGATCCAGCTTCTGGAGCAGTATGATTCCGTACAGCTGCTGTCTGCAGCAATGAAGCTGCTGACTGGCGAATCCAAGGATGCGCAGGTTGAACTGACGCCTGAGGATCCGATCCGTGCTAAGCGCCGCGGCGGCAAATACGACATCCGCAGCGGACGCAAGCCAAACGGCGGCTACGGCGGCAACCGTTCCGGCGGAAGCGGCGGCGGATACCGTGGTAACCGTGAAGGCGGCAACCGTGAAGGCGGAAGCTACGGCGGCGGTTACAAGGGCAACCGTGACAATGCCGGCGGAACAACACGCGGCGGTTACAGCAGCGGCTATGGCGGCAACAGCAGCAGCGGCGGCTACAAAGGCAACCGCGATGATGCAAACCGCAGCTCCGAGCGTAAGCCATACAACCGTCCAAGCGGTACTGGCACACGTCCAGCTAAGCGCGAAGACTTCGATAATTAAGCAGCAGCCGGTATTCCGGCATTAAAAAGGCGAGAGACCGCTTAGCGGTTTCTCGCCTTTTTGGTGCCTGGCACCTATTATTGGTGCTGCATGAATAATCCGTTATTATACAACAAATGTGCGGGTGATGATAACAAGCAGGATGAACAGGACCAGGATAGTACCTGTGGAAGTCCAGAGGCCATAGCCGGCAGGTGTAGACATAGGATTAACCTCCTTTAAAATAAGGTTATTGTCATGGTTACGTTCCTAATATATGGCCATTCCTTCCGGCCTGCGTAGACGATTACCCAGATTCATTAGAATGGGCGCTGGAAAAGTCCAGGTCAAATAGGTTATAGTTAAGGTACGCAGTATGCGCGAGACAGACAGGAGGAAGGGAATTGGAGTTTAAAGGAGCTATGGGCGGTTTATACCGCATCACGGAATGGATTTCACGTATTGCCTTCAGCAATATACTATGGGGGCTGTGTTCGATTCCGTTTTTGTTTATCGCTGTGATGAAGATTATTATGCTGGGTTCAGCAACAGGCGGGCCCAACGAACAGATTACGCTTAACTGGGCACTGGGGATTTTGGCACCGTTTACGGTATTCCCGGCTACGGCTGCACTGTTTACGGTTGTACGCAAATGGGTGATGGGCAACACGGATGTCAGCACGTTCCGCACTTTTTTTCAGGGATACAAAGAAAATTATCTCAAGAGCATGCTTGGGGGACTCATCTATACCGTGCTGTTTGTTGTAATGTACGTTGATGTGACCGTATACATGACTCAAATGGCCAATTTCAGAATCGTCGGTATTCTGATGCTGGTGCTGATGATTATTCTGTTTGTATCGATGTTTAACTTCTTCTCAATTGTCGTTCACTACCAGATGACTTTTAAGGAAGTTATTAAGAACTCTGTCCTGCTGACCATCGCCCGGCCTATTCGTGTGTTCTCTACACTGATCGGTTCTGCGTTGCTTGCATATATAGGTCTGCGGTACCCTGTACTGTATGTAATCTGCATTCCTACACTGGTTGCTATGCTGGCCTTCTTTAACTTCTTTGCTACATACAACAAGCTGCAGCTGCAGGCTGAGAAAAAGCAGCAGCAAGAGCTGGAGGCACAGGAAGCGGCTGAAAAAGAATCGGCAGAGCGGCTGCTTGCGGAAGACGATGACGATGATGACGATGATGATGACGATTTCGATGATAAGGATAATTCCAGATCATCTAAACGAATTTAATATCAGCGTTACAATCACCGGCAAAAAGGGACGAGAATTTTATTCCAGTGTTAATTAAAGCGCATACAGGTTTACATTTTCGTCAAAACGCAATATAATAGTTATAAATCCTGCGATGTACGTTACGGTTGCTCGTTGTTTTGAACCAATGATAATGTCTCGGGAGACTTAATACGGAGCGCGGCTGAACAGCCCTGTCTATACGACTTGGGGAATTCAAAAACGACTTCTGCGGTCACCCACCTGCTCTCGCAGGTTCAGAAGACACTGTAGCCGGACGGCATAGGCGGGTTTTCTGCTGATTTTGACAAGGTGCCCTGTATCCCGCAATTGCGGATTCAGGGTACCTTTTTGTTTGCTGTGCCTTTTTGGAAACGGTGTCTGCAGATGCCTTTCTTACATAGAGGTCCAGGAAAGTGAGCTATGCTCTTTTGTTCCTGGGTTAAGAATGTTACACTGATAATAATGAACTTGGGACTAAAAGAGGGGGAAATATTTTGTCGCTCAAAAGAACATTGGTCGGTATATTCCGCAGTCATGACGGAACTAGCGACCGTGCAAAGGATCCGGCATTAAAGACACGTTATTACACTCTTTCGAAAGACAAGGCATGGGATGAAGTATCTTCAACACTGAAGAAAATTCCCGGTTACAAGGTTCTGCATGAGGTGCAGTCCGTAGGAGAAATTACCCTGGAGAAAAGAACGGGGTTTGGACGTACGCTGGATATAACAGTATCCGTACTGAATACATCGCCGGTACGCTGCGGTATCGACATATATTCCGCATCAAGAGGCTCGCTTGGTGACCTGGGTGCCAATTACCGTGTCATTCAGCGCCTGTATGAATCACTGGACAAGAAGCTGGGCAAGTACAAGACAGACTAATGAACCGCCGGTCTTGCTGTCCGGTGATTGTATGCGGTTTCCGGAAGAACCCGGCTATATAATAGGATGTTTTATCTATAGCAAAAAGCGGCGGAAGGAAAGCCTTCTGCCGCTTTTTTAACATATCGTATTTCTGTTATATCGTCCGGCTTTGTGGATCTACAGCAATTCCTTGACGGCGGCAATCGCTGCTTCGTAATTCGGGTGCTCGGACATTTCGCCAAGGTACTCAACATAAGTTAATTTGTCGTTCTTGTCGATAACGAAGATGGAGCGCATATCCAGGCGGAATTCCTTGATCAGTACGCCGTAGGCTTGTCCGAAGGCGGCTTCCTTGTGGTCTGACAGGGTGATAACCCGGTCAATGCCGGCGGCGCCGCACCAGCGGGCCTGGGCGAAAGGCAGATCTGTGCTGATGGTGAGGATGACTACGTCGTCTCCAAGCTCAGCTGCTTCGCTGTTGAAGCGGCGGGTCTGGGCGTCGCATACTCCTGTGTCCAGGGAAGGCACGACACTAATCAGCTTGATTTTGCCGGCAAAATCACTCAGTGTAGCGTCCTCCAGCAGGTTCTTGCTTACTGTGAAATCCGGAGCGCTGTCCCCGGCTTTGAGCTCAGGTCCTACCAGTGTAATCGGATTGCCTTTGAATGCGGCTACGCCTGTTCTTTCTTGCGTCATGTCCTTGTTTCCTCCTCAGGTTACAATATTGGATTGTTACTGCCAGAATAAATTATAATCGTTTTAGAAGGTTGATGTCCAACCGGACAACATACATAAAGGATGGGTGCCATGATATTTATACGCTACGAAAACTGGAAAAGCTATCTGAGATACTATCCCGTAACCGTTATTCTTCTGTTAGCCAACCTTGTGATGTTTATTGTAGCATCCCTGAACGGTGGTTCAACAAATCTGGATACGCTTGTAAAGCTCGGTGCTGTGGTGGATAACGGGCCCGAAAAAGAAGAGCTGTGGCGTTATTTTGCTGCTATGTTCCTGCATAACGGATTTTCCCATCTTTTCTTTAACAGCTTCTCGCTGCTGGTGTTTGCCCCTCCGCTAGAACGGCTGCTGGGCTGGTGGCGCTATGCAATCCTGTACATTATCGGCGGGTTCCTGGCCAATGTGCTTTCGGTTGCACTCGGCGGGACGCCGGACCCTTATACCGCTACTGTATCTGTAGGCGCCTCAGGCGCGATTTACGCGATTTACGGCGCATTTCTGTATATCGCCACCCTGCAGCGAGGGATGATGGATGAGGGCTCGCGTAAGACGCTGTACGGGCTGCTGGTAATGGGGATTGTGATGTCGTTTGTTACTCCATATGTCAATTGGATGGCTCATATGGGCGGACTGGTCGCCGGTTTTTTCCTGTACGGGCTGATTATCCGTCTTTTAAAAAGAAGCAGGCGATAGGAGAGGTTGGGAAGTGGAACTTAGACAGCTGCAATACTTTCTGAAGGTTGCCCAAAAGGAGCATGTTACCAAAGCGGCGGAGGAGCTGCATGTAGCCCAGTCGGCGGTAAGCCGCCAGATTCATCAGCTGGAGCAGGAGCTTGGAGTGGATTTATTTATGCAAAAAGGCCGAAATCTGCAGCTTACGCCTGTAGGACAGCTTTTTTGCAAGCGGGTCGAAACGCTGCTTAAGGATCTCGAGCGCTCTGTAGCGGAGGTGCATGAATTCCTGGACCCGGAGCTGGGAGAGATTCGTATCGGCTTTCCGCACAGTCTGGGAACACACCTGATTCCCTCCATTGTGGCAGAGTTCCGCAGGCATTACCCTAATGTCAGGTTCCGCTTCAAGCAAGGGACCTATGCATCTTTGATTAAGGACGTCTCGTCGGGTGAGGTGGATCTGGCGTTTATTTCCCCTTTTCCGGAGAATGACGGCCATGTTGCCGGAGATATCGTAATGACGGAGGAGTTGTTCGCCATCCTGCCGCAGCATCATCCGCTTGCCGGCGAAACGGTGATCCGGCTTGAGCAGCTACGTGATGAGAAGTTCGTATTGTTCAGCCAGGGGTACTCCCTGAGGCCGATTGTCTGGCAGGCCTGTATCCAGGCCGGCTTTAAGCCCCAGATCGCATTTGAAGGCGGGGAGACGGATACTATCCGCGGTCTGGTAGCCGCCGGCATGGGCGTCAGCCTGCTTCCGGAGACGGCGCTGTACCAGACGAATCCGATGCAGCCTGCCCAGGTTAGAGTCGTAGAGCCGGCTGTTACCCGGACGGTAGGGATCATTCACCGCAGTGACGGTAAGCTGCCGCTGGTAGCCAGATCGTTCAGGACTTTCCTGCTTACCTATTTCAGGGACAAAAACAACAATAACCCGGAAGGCTAGAGCCTTCGGGTTATTTGTCTCAGCTGCACTTTGCAGCGCAGAGGGGATTATTCACGGTTACCAAGGAACATGGTGATTAGACGCAGAAGCTCAAGCAGGGAGACGAGAGCGGCAGCCACATAAGTCAGAGCGGCGGCATTCAGTACCTTGGCAACACCGCGTTCTTCCTCGTTGCGGATGAAGCCTTGCTCAACCATAACCTGACGTGCGCGGTTGCTGGCGTTGAACTCGACCGGCAGCGTAACAAGCTGGAATGCTACGGCAGCAGAGAAGAAGATGATTCCAAGTCCGATAAGATTGGTTGCGCTGAAAATGAAGCCTGCCAGCAGCATGAACGGCGCAACACCTGAAGCGAAGTTAACGACCGGGAACATCCGGTGGCGGAGCGTCAGCATCGGATAGTGTACCTTGTGTTGAATAGCGTGGCCGACCTCATGGCAGGCAACGGAAACGGCGGAAATAGAGTTCTCATAATATACCGGTTCCGACAGGCGGACTACACGGTTAATCGGATCGTAGTGGTCTGACAAAGCTCCGCGAACAGGTTCAATCGGGACGTCGTGCAGGCCGTTGGCATCCAGCATGCGCCTTGCCGCTTCATAACCGGTTAATCCGTTTGCGTTGGGAACTTTAGCCCATTTATTAAATGTACCCTTAACTCTGAACTGGGCCCACAAAGAGAACAGAAAGGCAACAATGACTAATAAAAACATATCTCATTCCTCCATCATGATGTGTGTGAGTAATTACATTGGCGGATTCTGCGTCAGCAGCAGCTTGATCGCCTCCATGCAGGCAACGCCTTGCGGAATAAGGGCAGCCAGCGCACGTCTGGCCTGTACAGGCTTCAGTCCGTTAATCATTGGCTCCAGCGCCTTGACTTCGCGTTCCAGACGCTGCATCTGAAGCTCCAGCTCCGCCAGTTTGTCCGAAACATCGGCTTCAGGAGTGGCTGCATTCCATTTATCCATCATGGATTTGATTTCTTCCAATGTATATTTCTCTTGCTTTAGCTGATTAATACGTTCCAAGGCGGCTAAGGTTTCATGGCTGTACAGCCGATAGTTCTTCATGCTTCTTGATTCCGGCTTGATCAGGCCAAGCTTCGTATAATAGTCGATGGTCCGTTCGCTTAAACTGGCGGCTTTGGCGAGCTCGCCAATCCGGTAAAGGATCATATCCCCAATTGAGTTCACCTCGCTGTATAATCCTCCCGCTGATGAAGCGGAAGTTTCTCATTTAATGATTGATAATATCTATATCAAAAATGATACCAAAAATCGAACCGTACAGTCAAACGTCATACTTACTTTAAGTATATGCGATATTAATAGGAAAGATACTGCTGATAATTTTAACAACGTAACATACTCATGTCATATATTGAACTCCTGGCTCGTCTTAGAAAAGTGTGTGCTTAGTTTTAATGCTTGAAAACGAAGCTAATTGTCACTGTTTTACTGCAATGTCAGCATAATTAAGCAAATAATACACAAATAGAGCAGCATGTTTAAGCGAACTTGTTAATAAAAATACAATACATAATGTATGAAGGTTGTATGCGTTTGCAGAAGGAAAGGCTTAAAAGTGCGGATATGGCGCTACTTCACCCGCTGTGTTTCTTCAATGCTATCCAACTGAGCAGAAATAATGGTATTCAAAAATAAAAGGACAGACTATCAAAAAATAGTCTTGTCAATTTACCTGACTTCTGATTATAATGACATTAAGAGTTTCATGCTTTGTTAGAAAATATAACATTGGGGAGTGGGGTTAAGATGAAGAAAAAGTTGTTGATGATGTTTCTGGCCATGATTACCTTAATGATCTATCCGGTCAGCGCCTTTGCTGCTGACGGTCCGACAGCACCGGACCTGCAGATCGGACTGGACACTGCGTTTACGTTTCTGGCATTCATCTTAGTATTCTTTATGCAATCAGGATTTGCACTGCTTGAAGCAGGATCGGTCCGGATGAAGAATGCCGGTCACGTAGCCGGTAAGACAGTTCTGACACTGGCAATTGCCAGCTTGTGCTTCTGGGCTGTCGGTTTTGCCTTTGGTTTCGGTAACGGTAACGGCTTAATCGGACTTGATGGTTTCTTCTATGGTGGAGATTCAATGTCCGCAGCTTTTGAGTCGCTGGCCTTCTCCGATGTAACGCTTAACACTAAATTCCTGTTCCAGATGGCTTTCGCTGCAGTATCATTGGCTATCGTATCCGGTGGTATGGCTGAACGCGCTAAACTGAGCGTGTATATTATCTTCGGGATTTTGTTCTCCGTTATTATCTATCCTGTCGTAGCACACTGGGTATGGGGCGGCGGCTGGCTGGCTACTCTTGAAATGCAGGACTATGCAGGTTCTACAGTTGTTCACCTTACCGGTGCAACGGCTGCTGTAATAGCGACCATTCTGCTTAAACCGCGTCTCGGCAAGTTTAATAAAGAAGGCAAACCGGTTATTATCCCTGGTCACAACCAAGTGTTCACAGTACTTGGTGTGATTATCCTCTGGTTCGGCTGGTTCGGCTTCAATCCGGGTAGCGCATTGTCTCCTATGGGCGGTTTCTTCGGACACGTAGCGCTGACAACCAACATTGCAGCTGCTGCCGGCGGTCTGGCTGCACTTATCGCTTCATGGCTGTACTTTGGTAAATCTGACATTCCGGCAATGCTGAACGGCGTACTGGCTGCACTGGTTGCGATCACAGGTGCCTGCGCATTCGTAGAGCCTTGGGCAGCGATTGTTATCGGTCTGGTTGCCGGTGCATTTACCTTCATGACTTCGCAATGGCTGGAGCGCGCTGGTCTTGATGATCCGATCTACGCTTTCTCTGTACACGGTATTGCAGGTATGTGGGGTGCGTTGTCCACAGGTCTCTTCGCAACTCCTGAGTTGATTGAACAAGGCGCACTTGTAGGTGAACCTGGTCTGTTCTACGGCGGCGGCTTCCACCAGCTGGGCGTTCAGGCACTTGGTGTGGTCGGAACCTTCGCATTCGTAGCTGTTCTGTCCTTTGTAATCCTATATGTTATGAAATTGGTTATGGGCATCCGCGTTACTGAAGAAGAAGAATTGATGGGTCTGGATATCAGTGAGCACGGTACTTACGGCTATCCTGAGCAGATGAAGCTGATTGCAGATTCCGAATCCAAAACCCACAAAATGTAATTATATACAGATGGGGGGCGGACCGCGTGGCTGGGATGGAAATGACAGAGTGGAGTAAAGATAAAAGAATGCTATCCATCGCAACGGCCGGTTCGCCGCAAGAGCTAAAAGACAGGCGTACCGCCTGCCAGCAGGCCCTTCTGGAGCAGTTAAATGTGATTCCGATCGAGGAATGGGTGTCCAAAGTCAACGCAATGCATGATCTGATTGCGGCGGCTGCGGTGAACATTTGTGAGGCGCAGATGAAAGAGGCGGGCTACGGCCCGCCTCCCTGCGCCTATTCCTTTATTGTATTCGGCAGTGCTGGCAGACAGGAATCCACCCTTTGGAGCGATCAGGATAATGGCCTGATTGTTGAGGGGGAACAGGATAACGTCAAGCTGACCTATTTTACTGCTTTTGGCGAATTGCTGTCCGATGTGCTTGAGGCAGTCGGCTATGAGAAATGTGAAGGCAGAGTCATGTGCTCCGAGCCGCTCTGGCGGAAGACGCTGCCGGAGTGGAAGGAGCAGCTGAACAGCTGGATGAGCCAGCTGGAATGGGAACCCATCCGTTATCTCATTATTGCTTCGGATATGAGGCATGTGGCTGGAAGTGCGGAGCTGTCGGCTGAATGGAGGGAAGCCTTTCATGCCGGCTTTGTGGGCAATGATAAATTGACTACGGCTGTTTTACGCAACACTGTCCGCCACAAAGCAACCTTGAACCTGCTTGGACAGGTGCTTACCGAACGTTTTGGCGATTATGCGGGCGGCTTTGATGTAAAATATGGCGTTTATATTCCGCTTGTTAATATAGTCAGGCATTTAGCGCTGCTGAATGCGGTCAAGGACAGTTCAACCCTGAAACGGCTCGCAAGTCTGGAAGTAGTCGGGGAATACGGGCATCTCAAGGAGATCCGCGATGCCTTCCTGACCGCTTTGCGGATGCGTGTGAATACCCCGCATACGGTTCAGGACGGACTGCTGCTCAGCAGTGATTATATTTCCGAAAATGATCTGAAGAATAAACAGCTTATGTCCGAGCTTCGTGAAAGTCTGCTGCTGGTCAGAAGATTGCACAGGGCCTTACAGCGCCAGCTCCGGTCAGCGGAAAGGAGGCAGTCATGAAGGAGCCGAATAAAGGCGGCGGATTCTGGAACAACTTGCGGCAGGGCGGAATGCCCTCCGCAATTGCATCTATAAGAGGCGGCGAATCCGCCCAGCAAACTGCGCAGCAGATGGCCTTTATAAGGTCGCTTATGCGTGAGAAACGGCGGCCGGAAGTGCTGCATACTCCGCTTTCCGAGCTGGAGACGGTTATATTTGATCTTGAAACGACCGGTTTTTCCCACCAGCATGGCGATGAAATTATGTCATTTGGTGCAGTCCGGGTAGTTGGTGAGGAAATTAAGGAAGAAGAATGCTTTTATACGCTGGTAAAATGCCAAACGGCTATACCGGAGAATATTACCAGGCTCACAGGAATTACGGAAGAGATGACGGCTGCGGCTCCTTCATTGATTGATGGCCTGCATAACTTTATGGCTTTTGTCGGCCAGCGTGTCCTGGTGGCGCATGGCAGTGCACATGACAAATCCTTTCTGAATGCGGCGCTCTGGAAAACCTCCAAGGTTCAGCTGACCCACCGTGTACTGGACACGATGATGCTGGCCCGCTGGCTGGAGCCGCAGCGCAGCAATTATACGCTGGATGAGCTGCTTGCAGTTCATAATATTCCGATTCAGGGGCGGCATCACGCACTGGAGGATGCCAAGATGACAGCACGGCTGTGGGTATCGTATCTCCGTGAGATTTCGAACAGACGTCAGGTCGATACACTTGGTGATCTCTACGCCTATTTGAGCAGAGCCTGAAGCACTACTGGCAGCAATTGAGCAGCGGTCTTGCCCTCAGTACGGCACTCCCGGCTGATAATAAAGCCGTTAAGAACCGGAAGCGGGCCGCTGTCTGTTCCCGGAGAGCCGATCAGATAAACCATGAATTCCGGCCCCAGCGCTTCAAGCCCTTGCATATCTGCAGGGGAAGGCAATGGCGGTGAGGTTGGATGGGAATGGAACAAGCCGATGGGGGAAGGGTCACTGTAAAGCGCCTTGACCCATTCCCGCGGATCAGGCTCAAAAGCATGCAGCGGGTCAGGCGCTACGTTACTCAAAGGCACATAGCTGCTTATGAGTATGCCTCCCGCTGCGGCAGTACCCAGCAGTATTCCACACGCTTCGTGTGGAAGACAGGTCAGCAGATGCTTCCCCAGCATGAGCTGTACGGAGGAATCCAGCCAAACCGGCGGGGTTGTTCCCTGGAATGCTGTCATGTATTGACCCCTCTCTCTTCATGGGATTCCGTCTTTGGACGGAGTCCTCTTTTTTATGTCTGGATGGTTTGAAATGGACGGCAATGGGGGTACAATAGGAGCAACCCATCCCATATGTAAAGGAACAGACATCTGATGAGAGCTGTTAATAGACGGAATGTTGCAGTCCTGGCACTGGTTGTCCTTGTTACAGCAGTCGTCCTGGTACGCTGGCTGAATGATGAACCGGAAGCTGTTCCGGCAGTCCAGCAGGCCTCTGCGGGCGGAATTGGAGTCGGTCAGCCGGCCCCTGCCTTTTCGCTCAAGGATAACGCCGGCCGTGAGTATACGGTTGGCGGTCCGAGGGATAAGGCGCTGATTGTGAATTTCTGGGCTTCCTGGTGCGACCCTTGCCAGCAGGAGGCGCCGGAGCTGAATGCGATGGCACTGAAATACAAAAATGTGCTGGATATCTACGGCGTTAACGTGACCAGCCAGGATTATAAGCCGAATGCCGAGCGGTTTATCAGGAAGTATATGCTGGCTTTTCCGGTTATGTTTGATCTTAAAGGTGAAGTGTTTGACCAGTACCGGGGCCAGGTTTTCCCGACCAATGTGCTGATTGACAAGAATGGCAAGGTCACCGAGGTTGTGCTGGGTGCCCTGACCGGAGAAGAGCTGGAGAAAAAAATAAAAGCTCTGACCGGCTCCTGAGCATTCAGCATCCGGAAATGAAGCCCCTCTGCCAGTTCGGGAATAGTCTCCCGCTGCAGAGGGGCTTCATGATGTGAGGCTTGCGAAGCAGTCTAATATTAGTGATTGACCAGACCCCGCGGTTCGCTGCTGTTTGTAGTTTCATTCTCCAAAGAGATCTGTCCGAGCAGGGCATACCGCATACTGTCTACCAGCGCTTCCCAGCTGGCCTCGATGACATTGCTGGACACACCGACTGTGCTCCAGGTATTATTGTAATCCTTCGATTCGATCAGCACGCGTACCTTGGCAGCAGTCTGATCCTGCTCATCAAGAACACGTACCTTATAGTCGGAGAGATGCATTTCATCAAGCCGCGGGAAATAGGTCTTCAGCGCTTTGCGCAGCGCATTATCCAGCGCGTTGACCGGGCCGTTGCCCTCGGCAGCAGTATAGAGGCTGTCACCGCCTACGCGGAGCTTAACGAAGGCCTCGGAGACTACAGGCTGGCCGGCATTTTTTTCAACAAGCATCTTAAAGGATTCAAAGACAAACAGCTCGTTCAGCTCACCGGTTGCTTCACGCAGCAGCAGTTCCAGGGAAGCATCGGCGCCTTCAAACTGATAGCCCTGATGTTCAAGATTCTTGATCTTGTCAATGACTTTGCGGGCCTGCTCGCTGGTCGGGTCAAGACTCAGCCCCATATCCTGGGCTTTGGAGAGCACATTGCTCTGGCCGGCAAGCTCGGAGACGAGTACGCGCTGCTTGTTGCCGACCAGCTCAGGGGCGATGTGCTCGTAAGTGCGGGAATCCCGGAGGATTGCCGAGACATGGATACCGCCTTTATGCGCGAACGCCGCTGCTCCGACATAAGGCTGATTCACAGGCATATTCACATTGGCCACTTCGCTTACATAACGGGCAGTATTGGTCAGCTGCGGCAGAGAGTCGCCAGGTATGCAGTGATAGCCCATCTTGAGCTGGAGCGTCGGGATGATGGAGCACAAGTTGGCATTGCCGCAGCGTTCGCCGTACCCGTTGATGGTGCCCTGTACCTGGCGTGCGCCCGCGTTAATTGCACTTAGTGCATTGGCAACAGCAAGCTCGCAGTCATTATGGGTGTGAATGCCCAGAGCAGCACCGGGAAGATGGCCTGAAATAGCAGTTACGATATCATATACTTCATTTGGCAGAGTGCCGCCGTTCGTATCACACATGACAAGCCAGTCTGCACCCGCCTCCCGGGCTTTGGCCAGGACGGCAGCAGCGTATTCCGGATTATTTTTGTAACCGTCGAAGAAATGCTCGGCATCGAAGATGACCTCAAGGCCTTTTTGTTTAAGATAGGAGATGGAGTCGCCAATCATCGCGAGATTCTCCTCGAGCGTGGTCTGCAGTGCAGTATGCACATGGAAATCCCATGATTTGCCGACCAGCGTAGCTGCAGGAACACCTGCATCGATCATTCTCTGCAGATTATCATCATGCTCGGCAATGGAGTTTTTGCGGCGGGTGCTGCCGAAGGCGGTGATTTTGGCGTTCAGATACAAATCCTTGACCCGTTTGAAAAACTCAATGTCTTTATTGTTGCTTCCCGGGATGCCACCTTCAATATAATGCACACCGAGATCATCGAGCTTCTTGGCAATTTTCAGCTTGTCATCTGCCGACAGACTGATGCCCTCGCCTTGTGTGCCGTCGCGAAGTGTCGTATCGAAGATGGAAATGGACTTAGACATTAAGTCTCCTCCTAAAAGTTTTGTGAGCATCTGCTCCATTGAATCGGCTTCGGACAAAACTGGCCTCGGAAGCATACGCTTGGTTTTGTGAGCATCTGCTCCATTGAATCGGCTTCGGACAAAACTGGCCTCGGAAGCATATGCTTAGTTTTGTGAGCATGGCTTCCACGAACTGCTTCGCGCAAAACTGTCTTCGGAAGCATCAACTACGTATTGAAATAATTTTTATATTATAGCATTTTTACGCGGGAATGTAACAAAGAACTTTACAGGAGAGATACGTCTTTAATTGACCTCCTGCAGACAAAAGCGTTATGCTGAATTGAACAATGGAAACCATGTAGATAAGAAGGTAGATATTGTGCAGAATGTAGACCAGTATTATCCGGCAAGCGGAAGGGTTATCCTGCATGTGGATATGAACGCTTTTTACTGCTCTGTGCATGAAGCGGAGGACCCGGATCAGTATAAAGGCAAGCCTACTGCCGTTGCCGGGAGTGTCGAGCAGCGCAGGGGGATCATTGTGACCTGTTCCTATGCCGCGCGCAGATTCGGGATATCTACAGGTATGCAGGTGCAGAAGGCGCTGCGCATATGCCCGTCCCTAACTCTTATTCAGCCGAACTTTCATCTATACCGCAAATATTCCAATGCTTTTATGCAGATTGCCTATAGCTATACCCCGCTGCTTGAGGCGGTCTCGATCGATGAGTGTTATCTTGATATTACCGGCTCCAAGCAGTTTGGGACTCCGCTTGAAATTGCCGGGGAGATTCAGCGGCGGATTATGGATGAGCTGGGTCTTCCCTGCTCGGTCGGGGTTGCCCCCAACAAGCTTCTGGCCAAAATGGCCTCGGATCTTAAAAAGCCGAACGGTATTTCGGTGCTGCGCCTGCGTGATGTGCCTGAGGTGCTGTGGAACAAGCCGTGCGGTGAAATGTTCGGGATTGGCGGCAAGACGGCCGAGAAGCTGCGCAAGCTGGGAATCTACAATATAGGCCAGCTTGCGGCTGCCGACGAGCGGATGCTTACGGACCATTTCGGGGTGATGGGCTCCTGGCTGAAACGGGCCGGAAACGGCATTGATTACGGAGTGGTAAATCCTGAGCGTGAACAGAGCAAGTCCATCGGACATACGACAACCTTGCCTAAGGATGTGGTCGGGCTGGCAGATGCCAGGCCAATCCTGCTCAATCTCAGCGACCAGGTGGCAAGGCGGCTGCGAAAGCAGGGGCTGGTGGCTTCAGGCGTGCAGCTTACAATCCGTACCCCTGATATGAAGACCATTACGCGCTCCCGGCAGCTTGAGGCTCCGACAGAAACCGCGGAGGACATTTACAAGGTAGTATGCGACCAGTTTGCCCGCCACTGGAAAGGCGACAAGCCCGTAAGGCTGCTCGGCGTAACCCTGCAGAACCTGAGCCCCAAGGAAGAGTCCGCGATTCAGCTTGATCTGTTCGATTATGAACGGCAGCCGAAGAAGGAATCCCTGAATAAAGCCATGGATATGCTGCGCAACAAATTTGGTGAGAATGCCGTACTTACCGCCGGAATGCTCAGTGACAGCCATTCCGCCCGGCTGCGTAACCATAAGGAGCGCGGCACCTCACTGCAAAAGGATAATCTGGGGCAGGTTGACACTGATAAGGACTGACAGAATTCCGCAGATGCAGAGGCCTATACCCGACAGATAATGCGGCAAAACTGTAAACTTGTTGAAATTTCATTGAAATTGTATTCTTTTTATATTAATATGAGTGAAATAACAGGCTGCTGCTGCAGGCTGTATTGTTCAACGGGAGGCAGAGATAAAATGGCTAAGTACACTTGGGTCGAGAAAGACACTTGCATCGCTTGCGGTGCGTGTGGCGCAACGGCTCCTGATATTTTTGATTACGATGATGAAGGTTTGGCAGAAGTGATTTATGAGAATGACGGAAACCGCGGATGCACAGTGATTCCTGATGATCTGTTCGACGATCTGCAGGATTCGGCTGACGGCTGCCCGACCGATTCCATTAAAATTGCGGACGCTCCTTTCAATAAGGAAGGCTAATCTTACAGGCTGGCGGTTTCGCACCGGATATGAGGGCCGGATATAAGATACAGGCTTATATTTGATTCTTGTATACACACATAAAGACATCTTACGCCGGCTTTAACCGGCGGGGATGTCTTTTTTTCATGGACAAGCCGATATAAGGTATAAAGAATCCATTACCCGCGGAGGCCCCGATGAAAAATTCGCAGCATCTCAAGGCTTATGTCCAAATGCACCCCGATAACAAGATGGCATGGTACTTGCTTGGTAAGGAATACTATAAGAACGGCCAGCAGGGAAAGGCAAACTATTGCTTCAATCAGGCCGGAGAAGTGTATGAAGCTTTTGAACGCAGTAAAGTTCCGGCAGACATGCTGCGTGAATATGAGGACGGCCTGCTCAAGATGGAGCATGAACGCCACCAGGCCAGGCTCCGCAAACGCCGGCTGCTGGTTGCGCTGGCACTTGCCCTGCTCGTGTTCCTGCCTTCCGCAGTTCCTGCCGGCCCGGACGAGGGGACCGGAGCAGCTCTGGCGTCGCTGCTTAGTGAAGCGGCGGACGCTTCTGTCGAACCTGCAGCGGATAGAACCGGGGCAGAGCAGACTAATGCGGCTGAAGATCCGGAGCCAGGGCTGGATTTCACGGCGATGGGCGGTGACGCTGCAGCCTCCGGCGCGGCGATCGCGCAGCTGCTGCGGGACGGAGCCCGGTCAGCTACAGCTATCCTGGCGATGGAGCGCTCCGGGAAGTGGCTGCTATGGAAAGAAAAGCTTCCGTTGGCCGCAACCGTGGTCCAGAGCGGAAATGGCCGCGCTGTATACCAGTCCTATGACAAGACGGCCTGCCACTGTGAGCCGCCGGAAGCCGGAGCCTTGCAGCAGCAGGCCGGACAGTGGCAGCGGCAGCAGGAGCAATTGGCTGTATTATGGAGCGCTATGCGCGCTTATAAGAGCAGCAAAGGCAGTCTTCCGCAATCCCTTGCCGCACTGACCGGTGCTTTTCCCGGTAACTGGCTTGGCGGAACTACTCCGCTGATGAAGGAGAAATTCGCTTCTGTACGGAGTGCGGCAGCCGAAGGAGCGGCACAGCAGCCTGCGGCAGACCCGGGCGGTAAGGAACCGGCTGCCGGCAGCGGGGAAGCCGCCGGAGGTAATGCTGGCGCCGCCGGAAGCGGGGGGCAGAAGCTGCCCTTTTTTACCGGACCGCTCACTATAATAGTAGATAAGCAAAATCACCGCCTGGCAGTAACCAGCGGCTCCGTTATTTTAAGGAATTATGAAGTGGGACTGGGCGGCGCGAGGACGCCGGAAGGGATTTTTACCATAACCGACAAGGTTGTGAACCCTAACGGTCGCGACAACGGGGAATTTGGCAGCAGGGGAATGCAGCTCTCGGACAGCAATTATGCCATTCATGGAACAGATGAGCCGGAGAGCATCGGCAAGGATGAATCGCTGGGCTGTATCCGGATGAGCCGCGAGGATGTGGAGGAGTTATTCGCCATGGTTCCTATGGGCACGAAGGTGCAGATAAGTAAAGGGGGTCTGCCTGAAGAACTGCTGGTTCCTGCGGATCGTTATCCTTCAGAAGCACCTAGCAATCAGACGAACCCCAATAAAGTCTACCACTGGCTAAATTAGTTGCCCGCTACCAGAAACAGAACGATAATCAGAAGAATCAGCAGGACCAGACTTGCACTAATCCACAGAATTGCTTTGCGGTTCACTTCTTCTTTCTTCTGCTGAAGTGTTGGAGGTTTGCGTTTTGTTGACATTATAGCCATCCCTCTTTCTCTCTTTATCGGTGATTACCCTTACATTGTAATGGGTTTGGATGAAAATTACTATACTCCCGGCCTCAGCATGGAAGATCCGCAGGGTAAAAAACTTTTCTTTTCGCCCGGAAACGGATAAAATTAAGAAGAAAACTAATGAAACGGGGAATCGGAGGACGATTCGGGTAATCCCTTGAAGGAGCGAGAACGTTGCTGTATCGGCATTTAGGCAAACCTATTTTCTTTAAAATGGACCCGGAAAAAGCGCATCATCTCGTGATCGGCGGATTAAACAAAGCGGCATTTGTTCCCGGCGGCAGCGCGGCTATGCGGCTTATGTACGGTGTCCCCGAAACTGCAGATATGGCAGTTGATTTGTTTGGTGTGCATTTCCCTACACCGGTGGCCTTGCGGCCGGTCTGGACAAAAATGCGGAGGCGGTCGGCGGCTTCTCATCCATCGGCTTCGGATTTATGGAAGTCGGCACAGTAACGCCGGTAGGGCAGCCGGGCAATGACAGTCCAAGACTGTTCCGTCTGATTCCTGATGAAGCGCTCATCAACCGGATGGGCTTCAATAATGAAGGCGCCGAGGCGATGGCGGATCGCCTGAAAGGGCTTAAGCAGCGCAGAATACCGGTAGCGGTCAATATCGGGCGCAACAAATCCACTCCGAATGAAACAGCGCATGAGGATTACCGCAAGTGTATCCGCACGCTGTATCCGTACGGTGATTTTTTTGTGGTTAATATCAGCTCGCCGAATACGCCGGACCTGCGCAGTCTGCAGCATGGCAATGAGCTGTCGAAGCTGCTCTCTGAGGTGAAGGAGGAGATGGCAGTCCAGCACAGCAAGAGCGGTACCCGCAAAAGCCTGCTGGTCAAGATTGCTCCGGATGTCAGCGACAGCGAACTTGAATTTATGGTACATACGCTTTCAGAAGCTGGAGTAGACGGCGTTATTGCCACTAACACTACGCTTAGCCGCGAAGGGCTGACCAGCGATAAAGCCGGGGAAACGGGAGGGCTGAGCGGCAAGCCGCTCAGGACCGGTCCACGGAAATTATCCGCAGCATTTACCGCCAGACCGGCGGCAAGCTGCCGATTATCGGCTCAGGCGGTATATTCAGCAGCCAGGATGCGTATGACAAAATCCGGGCAGGCGCAAGCCTGGTTGAAATTTATACAGCGCTCATCTATGAAGGACCAGAGGTTAACCGCCGGCTGCATGCAGGACTAAGGCAGCTTTTGCGGCGCGACGGATTCTCTCATATTCTGGAAGCGGTGGGCGCTGATCATCACTGAAGGATGAATGGACAGGAGGACGAAGGCGATGGACGGCAGGGATTGGGGAACTTTTTTACTTCCATATGAACAGACTGTGGAGGAACTCAAGGTTAAATTCAAAACAATGCGCTCGGAACTCAAAAAGAGAGAAGAATACACGCCGATTGAGTTCGTAACCGGACGGGTGAAACGGCTGTCCAGCATACTGGAAAAGGCCAAGCGTCTGAACGTGAAGATGGAGGATCTGGAGACAGGCATTGAGGACATCGCAGGCATCCGGATCATGTGCCAGTTCGTTGAGGACATCCGGAGAGTAGCGGAATATATCCGTGCCCGCAAGGATCTGGAAGTGCTGTACGAGAAGGACTACATCACCAATTATAAGGAAAGCGGCTACCGCAGCTTCCATATGATTATTAAATATCCGGTACAGACCGCCCTGGGACAAAAGATCGTACTGGCCGAAATTCAGATCCGCACGCTGGCAATGAATTTCTGGGCCACGATCGAGCATTCCCTGAACTATAAATACCGTGAAAGCCTGCCGGATGAAATGCGTGTACGCCTGAAGACGGCGGCGGAAGCCGCATCGATTCTGGACAGTGAGATGTCCAGCATCCGTGAAGAAATTCTGGAGGCGCAGAAGACCTTCGAGGAAAACTCCAATACAACCACACAGGTACTCACCGCTATTCATCAGCTGTATTTCTATCATCTGGTGAATGAGGCGATTGAAAGCCAGAACCGCTTCAATGAGATCTGGCAGACGCAGGATATGGAAGCAATGAAGCAGCTGCTGGAGCATGTGCGCGAACTGATCTCGAATGCCAAAAAGGACAGTCTGCCGGATGGCCTATGAACCGCTGTACCTGGCTTACCTGGTCTACTTTAACCGGGACAGGGATTATTTTGAATGCCATGAGGTGCTTGAAGAGCTGTGGCTGGAAAAAGACAAAGACCCTTTATACAAAGCGCTGCTGCAGGTGGCAGTCGGACTGTATCATTTCCGTAACGGTAATGTGCGCGGCGGCATGATTATGATGAACAGGTCACATGGCGTGCTGGGAACCTATCCGGGCGAGACGCTGGGCATTAATCTAGCCAAGCTGGTACAAGAAGTAGGGCTGTATGCTTCACAGCTCAATCACTACGCTGAAAGGCCGTTTGCTTATTACGATCTGACGATTGAAGTTGCCGATCCGGCGCTTGCACAGGAAGTAGAGCTGGCTGCGTCAGGCATTGTGCCTAACCGGCCGCAGCGGCGCGGCCCGCAAAGACCGGCGAGGGAGCACCGCAAATAACGACGCAATAATAGGAGCAGCTAATCAGGAGCACCCGCAAGGGTGTTCCTTGATTATTGATCCCCAAAATTCAGGTAACACAAGCAGGAGGACGGCATCATGGCAGCACAACTGCCCGGCACTTTCACAGAGCGGATGAAGGAGCTGCTGGGAACAGAATATGAGCAATTTGCGGAAACCTATAAGGAGACGCCTTATGCGGGTATCCGTGTCAATACACTGAAGATTACGGTTCAGGAGCTGCTCGAACGCTCACCGTTTGGCCTAGAGCCTATCCCGTGGTGTCCTACAGGCTTCTATACGGAAGAAGGCGCCCGGCCGGGCAAGCATCCGTATTACCATGCCGGTCTGTACTATATCCAGGAGCCAAGCGCAATGGCGCCGGTTGAACTGCTGGATATCCAGCCCGGTGACCGGGTGCTCGATTTGTGCGCTGCACCGGGAGGGAAATCGACCCAGATCGCTGCCAAGCTTCAGGGCACAGGACTGCTGATCAGCAATGATCTCCATCCGGACCGGACCAAGGCGCTGGCTAAAAATCTGGAGCTGTACGGCGTAAGGAACGGCATTGTGCTGAACGAGAGCCCGGAGCGGATTGCTGCGGCTTTTCCGGGCTTTTTCGACCGGATTCTGATCGATGCCCCCTGTTCCGGGGAAGGCATGTTCCGGAAAGACGAGGACATGGTGAAGCAGTGGGAGCCGGGCACTCCCCGGAAGTATGCCGACATGCAGCGGGAGATTCTGCTCGCGGCAGCGGATGCGCTGAAGCCGGGCGGTACGATTGTGTATTCGACGTGCACCTTCGCCCCGGAGGAGAATGAAGGGTCGATCCTGGAATTCCTCGCCGGGCATCCGCAGTTTACGGCGGTCCCGGCGGGCGGGGCCGGCTGGTTCGCGCCGGGCCTGGACGGGCTCCCCGAGGCCGCGCGGCTGTGGCCGCACAAGGTCAAGGGCGAGGGCCATTTCATGGCGGTGCTGCGCCATGACGGCAGTGCTGCTGCGCCAGGAAGTGCCGGGGACGCGGATACCGCGCTCCTGGCTTCCGTGCGCAGCAAAGGCGGTTCAGCCGCCCGGCCGGTCAAGGCGGGCGGCGGCAAGGACCGCGAGGCCAAAGGCGGCCGCGGTCAAGGCAAGGGCGGCAGCGCGCGAGGGCAGCGGCCGCAGGGCTCCGGCGAGGAAGCGGCATTGGCCGCGTTCGCCGGGTTCTGCCGGGAGCAGCTCGGCTGGCAGCCGGCCGGCTTCCCGGTGCTGTTCGGCGAGCATCTGTATGTCTCGCCGCTGCCTTCCTCAGCCCTGGACGGATTAAAGACTATCCGTCG
>NZ_LRAC01000142.1 GCF_001517085.1 Paenibacillus sp. DMB5 | reverse complement strand
GTTCATTCAGCACACTCAGCCAGAACTTGGAGGACTCATTCTCCCCAATCCACATGCCCAGCACGTCTTTGTTTCCGTCCAGATCAATGCCAATGACCATGTAGGCGGCTTTGTTGATAATGGCCCCGTCCTGTTTGACCTTGAAGTGGATCGCATCCAAATAGACGACCGCATAGACCCCTTGCAGAGGGCGGTTCTGCCATTCTTTAATGAGAGGAACAATCTTATTCGTGACATTGGAAATGAGCGTAGGAGAGACCTCAATGCCATACATCTGCCCCAGATGATCCTGGATTTCTCGGGTACTGATCCCTTTGGCGTATAGGGCGATGATTTGCTCTTCGATACCTGTTACATTGGATTGATGCTTCTTGACGACCAAGGGCTCAAACTCACCCAGCCGATCCCGAGGGATAGCGATTTCCTGTTCGCCGTACTCACTGACTACCGTTTTACGGCTCTTCCCGTTGCGGCTGTTTGGCGTGAGCTTCGCTTTTACCTCATGCTTTCCATAGCCCAAATGAGTATCCATTTCGGCTTCCAGCATCTCCTGAATCGTCTCTGCAAACAGATCTTTTAAGGCATTCTGCGCATCTTGTGCGGTGACCAAGTTGTTCTCCTTAATGAATTCCCGAAGTTGTTGTTTTGACCAAAGTCCCATGTGTTCTCCCCAACCTTTCTCTTACTTCCATTTTAATGGGTTTGAGAGTTTACACAATATATTTTACAGACTCTGATGCTGGTGTGGATGCGGGTTCCGGTTAATTTATGTTGCATTAGATGGCTCCTGATCTTCTGGCTGTATCATTTTACATAGTCTTCTTTTAAAATACTGTATATTTCTAAATCAATAATTCCTTTACCAGCCCATAGTGCGGCTTGCCTCAATGTTCCTTCCTTGATAAATCCATTCTTTAACAATACCTTCTTTGAAGCCTCATTTAAAGGCATTACTTCTGCCTGAATTCTATTGATGCCACCATCCTTAAACAAATAATCAAGCAGAATACTCACTGCTTCAGTAGCAATACCTTTTCCCCAATGCGATTCGGACAAAAAGTATCCAATCGTCACTCCGTTCACCTTTTGATTAAAGTCGAAAGCCTCGATAATACCCAGTAACCGGTCGGGTTCAGCATGTGCAAATATCCCCCACTTGACCTTTGACCTTTTATTGTAGTCTCTCTCAAAATGGCCAATCATATTGTTAACAGTATCTTTATTGTGTTTGGGTATAATACCACAGTATGCAAATACTTTGTCATTGTTATAGATTTCAAAAACTTCTTCAAGATGCTGATTTTCAATCTTCTTCAATAGGAAACGATCTGATTTCAGGCCAGGAAGCTGCCCAAAAACGGCTTCAATGTTCATTCCGCCACCACCCCATATTATTCTGTTAAAAGCATTTCATTTTAAGAGTTTATTTTCTCTATTTCTATTGTAACCCTGCATCTGAGCTGATGCTGCTTGCATATTGCTGAAAGGTAATGAAAAATTGCTTTTTCCTGTACGAGATCGAAAAAAAGCGGAAGCATTGGCGCTCCCGTAGTGAATCACATACCTTCTGGTCTAGATGCCATTCATATTGTGCTTGATTCGCACCATAAAACAAAACAAAAGGCTATGCTTTTCTTTTCAGAAAAACATAGCCCTTACTTCTTTTTAAGATAAGATTTTGTTTTAGTTACTTATCTTCCTTCTGATCTTTTGCATTACTATTCTTATTTACATCACCGTTTTTATTTTCCTGCGCTGCAGCATTACTTTTGGTTGCACTCTGGTTTTGGTTTTTCACATCATTTTTATTATCATCTTTATCTTCTTTAGACTTATTGGTCACAGTGGCGGCATTATTATCTTTGCTAGCCTTGTCCTCATTGCTTACCTTATCTTCTTTTTCATTAGCTTTAGATGCATTATTCTCCTTAGCTGCATTTGATTTATTAGCATCGCTCGAGTCTACGGCATTGCCGGTGGTAGTGGAGCCAGTAGTAGTGCTAGTATTCGTGCTAGTAGTGGTATTAGTGTCGGCTGTACTATTGGTTTGATCTTTATTTTCATCCTTATGATCAGCGTTATTCTTAAGCTTGTCTTCACTATCCTTACTATCCTTACTATCTTTTATAGTTTTCATTATGGCTTTGACACTTGCATCTTTATACTCATCTACAGTAGCGGTTGGATCAACCTTTTGAAGCTTATTGATAAGATTAAGCTTTCCTGGGCTGATACCCAAAGCTCTCGCCTGCTCCCTGCGGGCAAGGGCAACATTATCTTTGATAACCGTGGCTGTCTTATCAGTCTCCTCTAAAGCCTGATTTGCTCCGGTTTCAGCATCATTCTCAAGTTCGGCGGCGGTAGTTGAATCATCTGTTTCAGATGTAAGAGAAACAACAGATGAACCGTCATCAGCTATATAACCACCATAAACGGCAGATGTAACCAGCATGTTGACAGCTACAGTAACATTTGAACCCTTTATGTCTACTTTAGCCAATATCTTGTTACCGTCGTCATTGATTCCTTTAACTTTTACAACTTTATCAAAAGCGTTAACGCCTATTTCTACACTAGGGTTAATGTCCATGCTGAGGTATGATACCGGTGTTTGATAATAGGCGTATGCTGCGCCGCTTCCCCCAACGATTAAGGTTGCCATGCATGCAGCTGCTACTAATTTTTTCTTCATAAATAATGACCTCCAGTGACTGTTTTTTATGTTGTTAGTATTCGTATTCATTAATGCGTCCTTTAGAAAACCTTCAGTTCTGTTTATTAAGGCATCTTCGGCTTTAATTTGATTCATCGCAGATTTAAAACGTGAAATCATGTTCTCTACCTCCCAACCTTTGTTTAATAAGTTCCCTTGCTCTGTGTAAGTGAGAATAAATGGTGTTTTCTTTTTTATTTAACAACTGAGCCATTTCAGGTACGGTATACTCCTCGTAATAAAACAGATAGATAACATCCTTGTATTTGTCCGGAAGTGATAACACGACCTGCAAGAGTTCATTTTCGGTTTGATCTTCGAATGGCAATTCTATTCCTTCAATTGAAACCATTTTCTTTCGCCAAAAGCTTTTTAAGATGTCCTTACATTTATTGATCGTAACTCTTATTAGCCATGCTTTTTCATGTTCAGCACTTTCAAAGCGGGAGTTATTCTGTAACAACTTTAGGAATACTTCTTGAAAAACATCATCCACATCTGCGCTATTATGTAGATATATGAAGCATATTCGACGGACCAGGTCAGAATATTGGGTGAGTGCAGCTGAAATATTATCGTTGATATCAATCGGTAATTGGGCCATTTCTTCTCCTTTCTATACTGGATACGATTGACCTATAAGAATCCTTGCACATATTTTTTTGTTTTTATTTGAAAAATATACCTTTAGTGAAATGAACCTTCATCTGACTGATCATCATAAGCTGCGTTGAAGGAAAATAAAGAGACGTGGGGATCCCCGAACGTCTCTTTATTTTCTATTAGTTGCGATATTTACAATGAAGGTCGTTGTTGACTCCGGACGCCTGGTTTGCTTAATCCGGTATATCCATATTCTCGCCGCACATAGCAGAAACCGCGCCAGCAATAGCTGTCACGGTTCCCATTACCCTTATGCGAATTTCCTATTTACTATACAGTCTGTAGAGGAATACCGCAGCTTCTGCTTTGGTTGTGTTTCCAGCCGGATTGAGTTTGTTACCGCTGCCTTCGATCAACCCGTCCTTAACCATTGCAGCTACGCTGTTCACCGCATAGGAAGCAACTTCGGACTTGTCGGTGAATCTCTCCAGATCTGCAGCCTCGCCCTGAGTATTCAGCTTCTTCTCATGCTTCAAGGCTCTTTCGGTTAACACCATCATGTCCTGTCTTGTGATCTTAAGGGCGCTGCCGAATCTGTCATTGTCCAGGCCAGTCGTAATACCAAGAGCTTTGGCAATTGCAATTTCATTATAGTAATAGACGCTCTCCTCTACATCGCTGAAATTCCCGTTTATTTTTGCAGTCAAGCCCAGTGTTCTGACAAGGGAGTACAGGAAATCTGCCCTTGTGATATTGGCTGACGGATTGAAGACTTGCCCCTCTGTCTTGAGAATATCCTTTGACGCAAGTACTTCGGCCGCGTTCTTGGCCCATCCTGCCATTCCGAGATCAGTAAACGTTTTGTATACGTAAGCTACTGCGTAGCTGCTGAAATGAGTGGTTGTGAAGGTGACCAGACCGGTCTTCGGTGCATAGCGTCCGCTCGGTACTGTGAAAACTTCTCCGTTTCCGTCAATGTACCAGACAACAATCATTTCGGGATTCTTAAATTCCGCCTCGGTCGGCTTGTAAGGCACGGATACGCTTACAGGTGCGCTCGGATTGCTCCAGACTGTTTCTTTTCCGTCCACCTTAAGACTAAGCTGTAGGATCGGCTTATCACCGAGAGCCGCCTTCACTTCCGCCGGGAGCTTGGACTTGTCGCCTTTTCCAATCTCCAGCGCTACTTCCTTGCTGCTGCTTTCGGTTGTGCCGGTCAACATGTTACCCGATATAACTACCTTACCCAGCTCTGTGGAAATCGTGAGTTTGTCATCCTTTGTTCCGCTTGTCAGTGCTGCAGCCGGCAAACCTACCGAGTATAAATTCACTCCTTGCGCCGCAGGGATGTCCAGGGTAACCCTTTTCTCCATAAACTCCTTTGCTTTTGCCAGCTCCAGCGCCTTAACAAATGCGGTTCCATCCTTCACAGTCGTCTGCATGGCTACTATTTGATCCTGAATAACCGGTGCTGCAGATGTAGGCGTTGCAGATGCTACAGGTGCAGGTGCTGCGGGTCCAGGCGTTGCAGGTGTTGGCGTTGCAGATGGTGTTTCGGTGCCTGGTGTAGGCGTTGCCTCTGTTCTGCCGTTTGTTACTTTTATGGTATACGTCTTAACCGTGCCGTCTGCAGCTGTTACCTCTACCTTTATATCCGCTTTTGTACCAGGGGTCAGCGTTATGGCTCCGGAAGCTGTACCGCTGGCAACAGCTGTGCCGCTCACTTTAATGGATGACCTGCTGTCTGCTGCTGCAGCTGTAACGGTTATACTGCTGGCATCCTGCAGGGAAACCTCACACTCTGTGGTCGCTGCGTTGAAAGCCGGCTGGAGTGTTCCCGCACTCAGTGTCAAGGCGCTGAGGTCCGCATTCACACTATTAGGGATATAGACTCCAAGATCGCCAAGGTCAATGGCATTGCTCCGGATGGTCTCGTATTCGCCTGCAAAGTAACCATCCAGATACGAATGTCCAAGTATGAATCTGTCCGGATTCATGGCGCCATAGTAGCCGGCATTCGCATTGCTCTGAGCGTCGAACAGGACATAGCTTCCCTGCCATCCTGAACCGGATACGCCCCAGCTGATGATGTGATCGATATACGGGGCGAACTTGGTAAAGGTTTTGTAGAGCAGCGCGTACTCATAACCAAGGGCGTCCGACTGTCTGACATTGAGCACTGCGGGAGCGGTCGCGCCTCCTCCGGGGGCATCGGTCGGAACCTTTAGGTCAAGCTCTGAATAGGTAATACCAGACAGCAGGCCCCGGTCAACGAGAGAAGCATAGAGAGCCATCGCATATTGGTTATCGCTTGCAAGGGTCTTGCCAACCGCATCGTGTCCCTGGATACCGATGTCTTCGATAAGAGGTCTTCCGTCATACAGCGGATCGGAGAGCCAGGCGGTATTTAATTCGAGAACCATGTTATATACCGTTCTTGCCTTGCTGCGGGTCGCAAGTCCGTAATCGTTGTAGGTCAGCTTCGGAGGATTGTCGACGATATAAGCGTCAATGCTGCCGTCTTTGTCATGTCCGTCGAGCTTCATGTACTCCGGAAGGTTAGCGTAATTAGCCTTGTAAGCTGCAGCCATTTTGGCGTTGGGGGCTGCGATATGCGCGTTTTTGAAGAGCAGGTAAATATAATGCCCGGTGATGTCGCCGCCAATTTGATCATCCGACATGGCAGCAAGCCAGTTGGTGTGTTTAAGGCTCGTTCTCCAGCTGTTCGCATCCTCCGGGATGAGTTCGCTGTGGCGGCTTTCGTGAACCTCTTCGTTGAGTACATCCCATGAATTGAAGGGAATTACTCCACGGGATTCGCTTGAACCATATTTCGTATCTGTGGTCAGGAAGTGCCGCATCACATACATCGTGTGATTAAACTGCACTCTTCTTGCCATTTCTTTGTCTACCTTAACCGTAGATGTAACGCCGTTGCCAAGCCCGTAGAAATTGGCCGAGCCATTGTATCCGTAGGACAGGTTCGCCGGAATAATCTGAGTCATCCATCCAGGAGCCTGGTTATACCATGCCAGAACATGGCCGTGAGACTTATACTGTCCGGGAGCTCCGGAATCCCTGATCGCCTGATAAGCGCTGGTCGGGAAGCTGTATTCAGCTAAGCCAGGGGCAGTAGTTGCACCGTTCAGGGCCTCTCCGGTAACGCTTTTCAGCCATTCTGGACCACGGGGATGCGTTCCATCGGCCTTTAGATTGTTGCCGTCGACAAAGATTTCATAGTGATTGGCTCTGGTTCCTGTTACGGCTCCAGTTCCGATCGAGCCGACCATGAACAGGCCATTCTCCTTATTGTAGAGACTCTTTAGGGGCGCTACGTCACTCTGGTGTTCCTTGTTGACTGCGTTCGGAAGCGCAATGCCGTTAGGATCCGGTGCGGTAATCTGGATGTTGGCGACAAGCAGCATACCGGTTTCTGCAGCACGGGCATTTTCGCCATGCAGCTCAAGAATAAAGTTCGAGGAGACGCCTGTTGAGGCGGTAATGCTATGATGAGCCATGAGCCAGGATTCACCGTTGTAGCTGCCAACCCAGTCAGGATTCAGGTTGTTGTACTGGTAATCCCTGAGGTAGCTATCGAGGTTAGTGTTAGTATTTCTGATTCTCCACCTCATATATTTGCCCTGCGCGCTCTTGGGATAGTAGACATCGAATTCAATCGTTGACCCCTCTGAGACATTTACGGCTGGAGACAACAGGGATTCAATACTTATGCCGCCGAACGTGCTTTTCCCGTTATGGGCATAATTAATCTGGAGCACTTCAGCTTTGCCCTGGGAATCTGCAAAAGGATACGGAATCATTTTGAATGTGCCACCGGCAAAATCAGCGGGAACACGATTATCAAGCGGCGTTCTTGCCATCCAGTTATTAGTGGGCGCAGTAACCTTTAATGGAACTTTACCAGGACCCGGATCAAGACGGAAATAGGGATCGGAACCGTCTGATTTAATATTTTTATTAAAAATCACTATGGCTTCTTTAAGAACGGCGATAGCTTCGTCAGCGGGAGTATTCGCATTGCGCGCGAGCTCAAGAGCATCATTAAGAGCTTTGAGTTCGCTAACATGCACCCATGGAAAAGCCCGGTTCACATCAGAACCATAGACGGCTCCATAGACAGACTGACTGACTTGAAGCGGGAATTCCTGATTGCCGGTTTTTAAAGCTTCAGCTTGAGCAATGAGTTCATTCAGTTCAACTGTCCGTTCATCTCCGGCTGCAGCAGCGGACGGGAGTATACGTGAATACGGAGAACAACATGATGACAATGATGAGGCGTGAGATGCTGATTACACATTTTCGACTGTTCATCTTTTGTTTGACTCCTTTTCTTAAGGAAACCTCTAAAGTCTCGTATTAGAGTCCCCCCAATTGATAGGTTGTTTTGGGTATTCGTATTTTCTAAAATTTACTCTTTGGCTACGTCAAGTCTGACTTAACGAATAATCCAACCACCCCCTCTGAACATATAAGACAGACAAAACTTGAAAACGCATTCACAAAAGCAGATGGGCAGAAGGGCTCGGTTATCTGCAGCCATGACATTTGAATGCAGCCCTGCTGCTGTAACAGCTCTCATAATAACAACAGGTGGGGAAAGTCTAAATACGGGTAATGCACGAATCATTTTAATATAATACGAAAATAGATCACTTCTCATCGGATATTGCATGAGCATAAAAAAAGAAGACATGCAGGTTTCCTGTTGTCTCCTGTTCATTGAGGATTACAGAATTGCTTATCTTTATCCGTACCTAGCGCATGGCAATCGTTATGATGATTATCTATTATTTAGGTACTCATCCGCTATCTTTCTGCATATATCCTTCGAATCGTAATCAGTATCTATTAAATATTTAATAAATATATCTTCAACTTCCGTACTGTCTATTGATGCCAAATAACGAAAAGCATCCTCAATCAGCACCTTCCAATTTACATCGTTAATGATTTTCTTAGACAGCCCGAACGCTTTTTCAGGCTCTTGTAACTGAAGCTTCTTGAAAATCATCTCTAGCTCAAACTCAGCATCATCATCCCGTCTAGCCATTATTTCAATGATTCGTTCATCTGAAATATTCCCTGCCATATCAGAAAATGCAATTGACAAATAATCAGGATAAATCCTCTTACCGAAATCAATACTTTTGGGAGGCGCACTATGTACCCAAACGTTCTGACAATCCTTTAGCAGCTCCTCAACCTCTTCAACCTTAAGCTTTGAATTTCGCGATTCAGATACCCTTTTAAGATATTTATGAATTCTCCCGGGTTTACTAAATAAGCTTAAATCATATATTTCACCGCCAGCATAAATCTTATCCGGCCTTTTGTCCTGATCGAACCCGAATCCTGTAACTTTTATTATTGTTAAACAGTCGATACTTTTATTTTCTATATAAGCTGCAGTTGCTCTATGGTGTCCGTCCAATAATGTACTCATAAACCCCTCATAATAATAAGCAAGTCCTGTCATAGTTGTACCATTCTTCATTTGATTCAAGTAATAATTAACCCTGTCTTCATTTAAACAATTAACACTCTGAGATGGAAGTATGAATTTGGGAGTGCCCGAGCTAACATGATACTTATAATATACATCCGCGGTTGCTTTATAAAGCTTCTTTAATTCGGCTAAATTCCAAAAAAAATTACCGTCACCATCAGTTGGAATCATTTCTATACGTGTAAGCAAATAATATCCGTCTTCTAAAATGGAAAGCATAGGTTTAACATTTTCAAAAGCATAGGTTATATCATTACTTGGTTCTTGTGAAAATTTAATTGTATCAATTAAGCCTGAATCAACGTTCTCTCTGCCTAACCCAATACTTAAAATCTTAGCGCATGTAGGACAGTACAGCTCTTCTCCGTAGTTATTTATCAGTGGTTTATTATCTAGCAACAAAAATCCGTATGTCTCACCACATTTATCCGTTCCATACTTAGTGGACAATTTCGCCATCCCTTTATTTATCCTAAATAGAAGGGCATCATTCCCCCATCTATTATGACTACCAGGAATTATATCCTCGAATTCAACCGGCTCCGAAAAATTCAAAAGCTTCACTCTATCCCCCCTACAGACTTGCCATACTTATATTGTAAGTTATACACCTTATTGCTGCCATTCTACATTTAATATTGCATTCATGAGAAGTCCGTTGTATGAAGCCGTTCATGATGGAAGAATCCCCCGCGTTCAGCACCTCGGAAATGACGGGACCAATCCTGAAAAATATAGAATTATGGAGGAACACCTATGAAAAAAAGTAGAAACAACACTTGTGGACTGGGCAATCGTTGTATACCCTGATGTTTACAAAGCAACAGAAAACCTTAGGGACGTCTTTGCTGCATTTAATTGCAGGCATAGGTTGATCTTTTCGGAAGAATAAGAAGTCTCCCGGCCAATTAAGTGAACGCCGTCAGCAGACACTTAAAAGAATTTTGACTGAACCTGAAAGCATAATGCCTTGACCCTGCATATGTAAAAGCACACGGTTAGCGATGCTCAAGCTAACTTATTAGCATATTCATCTTGTACGGTTCATAAGAAAAGCCGATTGATCGTAACATTTCGGCTTTCTTGCGAACCTATTCAATGAAGATGTGTACTGTCCGATATTGATAATAGAGACATTCATTTAACTGTGATCCACTACCGAGTGGCCTATGGCATCCAACTCCAGCTCCCTTATGAAGACAAAAAATACCCTCTCTATCAAGAGAGAGCGATTCAACACGAATACATAATTGAATGTTCCAAGCTAGGGGTAGTCAAAGAAGCGAATGTGACAGGGATCAATCACGTTATTTATTTAAAATTTTAATAATTACAATTTAAGGAGACATTTATGAAGAAAAAATTTAAAGTGAAGTCGATATCGCTCCTATCTACAGCAGCATTGCTTGGTGCCCTGGTACCACATACATCTGCAGCGGAGTCTTTGACCGATATCTCAAACAGCTATGCCAAAGATGCCATTATTGAGTTAGTCGAAAAAGGAATTATTAACGGTACTGGCGACGGCAAATTCAATCCGACAAGTAATATTAAACGACAGGACTTTGCTATTATACTGGCGAAGGCTCTCAATTTGGACCTTAGCAACCCTCCACAATCATCTACTTTCACAGACGTCCCGGTAAACAGTTATGCCTTTTCTGCCGTAGAAGCCGCTGTTAAAGCAGGCCTTTTTAAAGGTATGGGTAATGGAACATTTGGTGCCAATCAAAGCCTCACCCGTGAACAAATGGCTGTAATCTTTGTGAATGCACTAGGCGTTAACAGTACCGGAAAAGGACAGAGTTTAATATTTTCAGATGCTAATTCAATTGCCAGCTGGGCTAAAGATGCAGTTGGTGCTGCCGTTGAATTGGGACTTATGAAGGGAAATCCCGATGGCACCTTCAACCCGGTTAATAATGCTAGCCGTCAGGATGTAGCTATTGTCGCTTCTAAGTTTTTAACCGAAAAGACTAAGATTGATGAACAAAAGTCTGTGACACCGACACCAACGCCGACAACTACACCAACACCAACAACAACGCCGACACCGACACCTATATCTACACCAACAACAACGACAGCACCGACACCGGTAGCGACACCAATACCTACACCAATACCTACATCTACACCTATACCAACACCAACGCCGACACCTATATCTACACCAACAACAACGCCGGCACCTACTCCGACCCCGACACCACAAAATACAGTAGATCTAGAAGCAGCAACTAAGGTGAAAGACCAAATCGCAGCCTTGCCTGCAAAAGCAGAAGTCACTCTAGCCTACAAAACGGCTGTCGTTAATACACGTACCGATTTTGATGCCTTGACACCTGTCCAAAAAATTCTAGTAGGAGATATTACTAGATTGACAGATGCGGAGGCGGCTATTGCTGAGCTGGAAGCTCAGGCTGCTCTTGACCTGGCTGCAGCAACTAAGGTGAAAGACCAAATCGCTGCCTTGCCTGCAAAAGCAGAAGTCACTCTTGCCAACAAAACTGCTGTCGTTAAAGCACGTATGGATTTTAATCACTTAACACCTGCCCAGAAGACGCTGGTAGGAGATATTTCTAAATTGACGGATGCTGAGGCAGCTATTGCTGAGCTGGAATTAGTAGCAATGGCTAAACAGAATTTAAATGTAACGTACAATGGAACCGATGATAAAGTTACATTGCCAAGTGTTCAAGATGGCGCCGCTGTTACTTGGATATTAAAAGATTCAGTGCAATCCTCAATTGTAAATATTTCGACGGGGAGTATTACCCGAGCAGGATTACCAGCTAATACTGACGTAGTGCTCATAGCGACAATTACCTCTGGAACTGTTTCTGACACCAAAGAATTTACAATCAATGTTCAAGCGGAGAATATTGAACCTGAGAGTATTACAAGTAAAGGCATAACCAATTTTGACTTCTCATCCGAGTATGCTACACAAGCAAGGAAAGAAAGCAAAAAGATAACCTCAACGGATTTCCAAAGTAATCCGAAACATTTCACTATAAGTGATGGAACAGTTACAATTCCCGTCGACCTGACCTGGAATATTCCGTTAAATGGATTTAGCTCAGGACAGGTATTGGGCTCAGCGGTAGATAGTTTTATCCAGGACTACTATAATGCACATGGAATCAATTTAGGGAACCGGACAGTAGCTGGAATGGGGTTCGGAGACACTTTCTTTATAACCACCTTTAAAACGGGATCAGATGCTTCTATTACATTAGGCGGGAATGACTGGTCATTTTTCTTTGATAATAACCATTACACCGGCACTGACGAAGATCGCTCCAAAAACCGTACGTTTAACGTCAGTGACGGCACCAACACAGCAACTATTTTGTTAGAATGGGAGTATCTCGATATGGACGACTTAGTTAGTGATCTAAATTATCAACTAACATCAGTATCCGTCACAGCAAAAAAAGTTAATGATACCCAATTCCAACTTGTCGCTAACTCTGCAGAGATAACAATAACCATTACTGGAACAGATAAAAGCCAGTTCTTCGAAAATTAGGCCACGAACAGACAGTTCCTCCAATTGCTGCTGTCTCCAAAATTTCCGGATTAAACCGCTCAGCGATTGAAATTCGGAGACAGCATATCCTTTCTAAGTAGATTTCTACCTACCCCGAAAGTAATGCCCCTGCAACCATTAGTTGCAGGGGCATATTAATTATCCGTATAAAAGCACGTTAAAATTTTTAGATAAGAGCGATAACTTATGAATCCGAGCATATTCCCCTTCATCTAACACCGACCCACCGATATGAAAATAATCATCGATTAGCACTTATCGTTCTTCATCATCAACTTTGATTTTCACAAATCACCTTTTAGATAAAATTCTGTAAGGACAAAGCGGCAATTATGGTTTTTGTATATATATGGAAGTACAATGGCAATATTTGTTTCTTATAAAGCAGCTCGGGGGTAATAGATAGAGCGGCATCCGCATACATAACGGTCTGTTGTTGGCATAAAGGACAATACGGTTGTCCTCCTGTGGATGATACGTGCGATTATTACTGAATAGGAGAAGAAAAATGAATAATCAAACCCAGGATACATATCGTTTTCAGGTCAACTTAAGCGGTATGATCAACATTTTGTCTAACCATTTGTATAGCAGCCCGAAGGTATTCTTGAGGGAGCTGCTGCAAAATGGCGTAGACGCGATTACTGCACGGCAGGCTTATTCCCAGGGTGGATACGAGGGCAGAATTCATGTCGAGGTAAGCGAGACTTCAACCGGGGCGACCTTATTAGTAGAAGATAACGGGATCGGGTTAGACGAGTCGGAAATTCATGAGTTCCTGGCAATGATCGGACAATCCTCCAAGCGGGGCGAGGACTTTCTCCAGACCAACACCTCTTTTATCGGGCGGTTTGGCATCGGGCTCTTGTCTTGCTTTATGGTGAGTGACGATATCGTCATGGTTACACAATCCGCCAAGGGCGGACCTGCACTGGAATGGCGCGGCAAGCCGGACGGAACCTATACAATCCGCAAGCTCGAAGGGATACATGCTCCGGGAACCAAGGTTTTTTGCGCTGCAAAGAAGGCTCCGAGCCGTACTTCAAGGAAGGCAATCTGCAAGAATGGCTGTTCCATTATGGAGCCCTGCTGCCTTATCCCATCCAACTGGTGTCCAGTCAAACCACTCGCTTGATTAATCCGCCCTCCCCGCCTTGGGTCAAAGATCCGCAGCTGGCCCGGAAGCATCGCAGCGAGGTGCTGGCCTTCGGTAAGCAGGTGCTTGGGGAGACGTTCCGCGATTTCATTCCTCTGCATACCTCCTCCGGCCGGACGGGAGGCATCGCCTTCATCCTGCCGCAGGCAGTGAACCTGGGCGCCAAACGCAATCACCGGGTATATTTGAAGCACATGCTGGTCTCCGAAGCCGCCGACAATGTCCTGCCGGACTGGGCGTTCTTCGTCAAATGTATGATCTGGACCGATGAGCTGCAGCCGACAGCTTCACGGGAGCATTTCTATGAGAACGTCCAGCTGGAGCAGGTGCGGGAAGAACTGGGGGGCACCATTCGTCAGGAATTGATGAGGATGGCGGAGTATGATCCGGACCGCCTGCAATCCATCATCTCGCTGCATGCCTTATCCATGAAGGCCCTCGCTGTGGAAGATTCGTCCTTCTACTCCATTATTCACGAGTGGCTCCCGTTTGAGAGCACCTTTGGCACGAAGCCGCTTGGAGAGCTGAAGCAGCAGCCCCCCCTTTACTTTACTGCTACTCTGGACGAATACCGTCAGATTACCCATGTGGCTTCGGCCCAATCCATGCTGGTGGTGAATGGCGGATATATTTATGATGCCGAGCTGCTCTCCCTGCTGCCCCTAATTGACCCGGATGTGCAGACGGAACGGCTGTTGCCAGAGGACGTGTCGTTATCCTTTACCGATATTACCCCCCAAGAGCGGCTTGACTACTATGAATCCGTAAGATTAGCGGATAGCGTGCTGCAGAAATTCCGCTGCCAGGTGCAGCTTCGCCGTTTCAAGCCGGAGGAGATTCCTGTTCTCTATACGCTGTCCCAGGAGTCCGCTCAGTGGCGTGTTATGGAGGCGACCAAAGAAGTAAGCACCGATGCTCTGTCCTCCGTTCTGGGCAGCCTGGGCGCTACGTTAAAAGATGCAGCATACGCAACGCTTTATTTTAACTTGAACAATCCCGTCATTGAGCGGGCCTTTCATCCGGCACACAAGGCAATGCTGCCTTCCATTATCGAGATGCTGTACTGTAATGCGCTGATGATGGGACATTATCCGATGAACCGCCAAGAGACAGCGCTTTTGAACAAAGGCATCATTCAATTTATTGATTGGGGTATGACGGCCAGTCATACGACAGGAGGAGACGAATAGATGAACCTTACCGGGATGAGTTTTGAAGAGCTGATGGAAGAAGCCTATGACATGCCAGGCGGAAAAGCTAAGCTGGAACTGCTCGAGCAGGCGGTACGGGTGGCAGATGCTGCAGGAGATATTGATCAGGGCTTTGAAGCACGCAGTGAAATCGTAGAGACGGGCAGCTTCCACGGCTATCCGATGAAGGCGCTGGTCGCCTTTTCCTGGCAATTGGGACAGTATGACAAAAATCCGGACCGGTTCGATAGCTTCACCCTGCTGTGGTCCTACAAGTGGGTTCTGGATCGCATCACCTCTTTTCCGGAGATTAGCCGTGTTCAGATCGAGAATCTGCTGGAGGACATGAAGATACGTTTTGCGGCCGAAGGCTATAGCAGCCGTTCCTATCACTACTACCGGGCGCATATCTTCGCGGAGTTTGGAGAGCTGGACAATTCACAGGCTGAGTGGGATATTGTACAAGCCATGGATCTGGATGAGATGAGCGATTGTCCGGCCTGTGAGCAAAACCGCCTTGTCGAGTTTCTGGCGAAGCGGGGAGACGACGAAGGAACCGTGAAGGCGGCCGAGCCGATTCTCAAAGGTAAAATGAGCTGCGGTGAGGTGCCTCATGTGACCATCACGAAGGTGCTGTTCCCCCTCCTGCGGCTGGGCCGTCAGCAGGAAGCGGATAAGCTTCAGAAGAAAGGCTACAGATTGGTAAAGGGTAACCGCGATTTTCTGTATCATCAGGGAGAGCACATCGGTTACCTGACCTTGACTGATCCAATCAGGGCGCTGGAGGTCTTCGAAGAGTATATCGCCTCCTCTCTCGATCATGAGAACCCGGTCGACCGGATGATATTCAACGCCTATTCGGCCAAGCTGTTCCGCCAGCTGGCGGGAGAATCCATCCAGTTTCAGGTTAAGCTTCCGGCAGGACATCCGTGTGAGCACCAGTCCGGAGAGGTAACGCTGCTTGCGAAGCACTTCCAGCAAGACGCTCTCGCCACAGCGGAAAAACTGGATAAGCGAAACGGTAACGATTACTACACTGCACTCCTGCAACGATTGTAGTATGTGTTCTTGTTCTGTGTTCACAATCTTAATATAGGAACAGTGTTAATGATGCCTTATACTAACCTTTGATGCGCTTATCGTAGCGCTGCTGTCCAATAAAAATAATAGACCGCCCTGCCGGCAAAGGCATGCGGTCTATTTGTTATATTAAAAAAAACCTATAAATTAATGAACAAACAGCCTCCACATAGGATGAGTGCTGACGGTAGCTTAAACTAAGCTGTGACTGTATTCACCCTTTAGATCACTGTCCCATTATATCCGATTCGTTACGCATGGTAAAAACAAAACAAATGATTTTTAAACTTAATCAATCTCAACCCATTGAAAATAATACGATATCGTATTATCATTAATCCGATATCGTACTTACAAGGAGAACAACTATGCATTCTGAACGCATGAAAATATTGGATTTTATGATCGCAATCAATAAACTTGATGGTTTATATTACTCTATTGCTAAACAAATTGGGGTTCATGAGAATGAGTTTGTGCTATTATATGCCCTTTCAGACGGGAAACCACATACACAACGCCAAATCTGTGACGACTGGCAGGTACCTCGCACGACAATCAACTCCGTCACCAAAAAATTTGTAAAGTTAGGCTATATTGATCTCGTCCCTACCGGCCACAAAGAAAAGGAATTGTTCATAACAGAATCTGGAAATGCCTATCTTACAGCAATCTTCTCCGATTTTTTCCAAAAAGAGGCCAATGCTTTTAAACACACTTTAGAGCCATGTGCAGATATCGTGACGGATGCGATTTCTCAATTTGTGTTATCACTTGAAAATTCACTAAAAAACATAAATGGAGAAAGTAAACATGAATGAAATCACATTTGAACCCGTAATTGAATTAGCATTAGATGAATTTAAGAAGAGACTCCAGACCGCTTTTTCTCTAGCGATAATAGCAATGAATGAAAAAGCTTCCGACGAGCCTATTCCATCTGATCAAGACATTGAAAGAAATTATTACAACAAAGAGGCAGAAACCTATAACGTCTACAAAAGTGGTCAGCGTGTCGGCGGCATCATTGTGTCCATTAATCACTTATCAAACCATAATCATTTGGATTTCTTCTTTATCGATCCGGAACATCACAGCAAAGGTATCGGTTTTGAGGTGTGGAGAGCCATCGAAGAGAAATATCCCGAAACCGAAATCTGGCAAACGGGCACACCTTATTTTGAGAAGCGAAACATTCACTTTTATGTGAATAAATGCGGCTTTCAAATCAATGAGTTTTTCTGTGAACACCATCCAGATCCCCATGGACAGCAAGAAGACCTCTCTGATGATAGTGACGGTTTTGATGACGGATTTTTCAATTTTATTAAGATTATGAAAAACAAGACTCATAAAGCAGATTAGCTTTTCACAAAAGAGAAAGTAAGGGACAATCTTTGGCAGGCACCATGCCATCCACTTGGGGTTCTATGCATTATGTTTCGTATAATAGGAGGTTTATATGTCCATAGTCAATCATTTAAAAAGTTTTTTTGGGAAGGAAGCCGTAAACAGTGGGCGGCAGAAGGAATTAGACATCGCAAAAGGGCTAGCAGTTATATTTATGATATGGCAGCATATCCTTGGTGTGTTTAATGTTCCAACGTATGGTGCTTTTGAAGATTTCGCTGTCAGTATTTTAGGTTCTCCTTTTGCTGCTCCTGTATTTATGTTTACTATGGGGATGGGCATAACCTATTCCAGGAATAACCATCCCTCCAATTTATTCAAAAGAGGTTTACATCTTTTTATCATTGGATTTGCTCTGAATGTCAGCAGGTGGATCATCCCTGAAATCATTCGAACACTCACTTATGGTGACGCCTTCCATATAACTGCACTACATAATTTTCTTATGATGGATATTCTCCAATTCGCAGCTTTGGCATTCGTTTTTATTGGAATCGTCAAGCAATTTAACATTTCGGCTAAAGCCGTTATATTCATCGCCCTAATATGTTCACTAATAGGAAATTTTGTGTTTTACAGATCTGCCAACTATGTCATTGCTGATATTGTGGGTCTGTTCATACCAACAAATGGTCATGTGACATTCCCATTTGTGAACTGGATCATTTTTGTTGTCGCAGGGTATTACTTTGCTCACTTGTATCGGTATTTAAAAGATAAGCAAGGTTTTTTTCTTATAGTTACACCTGTCGCACTCGTAATTTCCGTAACCTATATTACTTATAGCTATATCGCAAAAAAAGGAATGTTTGGTGATGAAAATTCCTTCTTTTTTATGACATTCATAGGTATGGTTTTCAACCTTATCCTGATGATTGGATGGATCGGTCTTTTACATTTACTATTTAACAAAACAGAGGGGCTATTTATTACTTTTATGTCTGGCTTAAGTAAAAATATTAATTCAGTCTATATCATCCAATGGACAATAATCGGGTTTTTATCTACACTATTCTCCATTTCCCTATCCCATATAACAGAAGTCATGCTTCTTATTTCTATTTTATTTGCCTCCTATATACTTAGTAACATGTGGAGGAAATTTAAAAAAAGGAAAGGGTAATATAGGGAAACGCCATTGGCACCAAACGTAATATTATCTTTTTCCCATAATGGTGCTTGACATTTCCACATAGTAAAGCCACTGAATGCTATATACGCGCTCAGTGGCTTTAAATAGTTTATGATCCATATGTTTTATTGTCTTTCCATCAACACAACGCTCTCTACATGTGTTGAATGCACAGCGTCAACACATTAATGGTATAAAAAATGGGGGACGATAATAAGCATCGCCTTCCCGGTAAGAATATTGCACTATACTTTAAAATTATATTGGATCTTAATATTACCGTCTTTCCTCACCTCGATTCGCTTAACCAACATTAGCAACAACTCACGATCTAACTTTTCAAACGAAGTGAGCTTTGCGATATCCGGTAAATCTGGCTTGTTAACCTCTTGTCCTTTACGTAGATCAGCTAGCTTCTGATTTGAGTCGAATAACTGATCACTGATCCGTCCGAGCATTTGATGATACTCTTCTTTTGTGATATCACCATCGAGCCATTTGTCTTCTGCCGTTTGTTTGCGCCCTTCGAGTTTTTCTATCACTTTCTTCAAAGATGCAATTTCTTTTACGGCAATCTTCTTTTCACCCTCAGCTTCCTTCCGTATCTCTCTGATTAAAACGTCATTACTCACATGATCGCCCATCAGCTTCTTTAGATCACCTAAGATGAGATCTACAAGACCTAGTTCGTAAACAGAGTGGCGAGAACAGAAGTTTTTCCCTCTTTTTTTATAGTTGCCGCACATGTAATGTGTTTTACCGTATGAGCGTTTGACACATTGCATTCCACCACCGCAATCCGCACAATAAAGAACTTGTGTAAAGAGGTTCGGCATACCACAAGATTTTGTTTTACCTCTCCGGTGGATTAAATCCTGCACAACCCGAAACTGTTCATTAGAAATAATCGATGGGTGGTTGTTTTTCATAATGACTTGTTCTTCCTGGTTCTTTTTCTTACGCTTCGTACTTCCTAGCGCAGCTGCTTGCTCCTTTTGTGCCACTAGATCACCAACATAAACTGGATTAGTCAAAATGTACTTTATCGATCGTTGGCACCAGTACTGACTTCCATTTTTACGAATTTGAGTTTGCGCAGGCGTGGGAATTCCTTCTTCGTTTAAGCGATTTGCAATTGCCTGCATACCCATGATACCTTCCTGATACCAATCAAAAATTTTTGAACTTTATCGGGAGTGTTGGTCATCGGCGATGACTAATTTTTTAGCTACCTTCTGATAACCATATGGTGTGAATGAACCTGTAAACTCCCCACGCTTCGCTCTAGCCCTCTCGGCCAATCGAATCCAGTCAGAGGTCGTTTGGCTTGACATGTGGTACACCATTGAATACATGGCAATCTTACTTTGCCAATCGTGATGTTCGGTATCAATTGATTCTGAAAGGGCAATAAAACGAATTCCCTTTTCGACAAGCTTGGGAACAATGGTGTTTAGTTCACCTGCACTCCGCCCAAATCTACTTAAAGATTTTACCAGAATGATATCAAACTTCTTTGCCAACGCATCATCGATCATGCGTTTAAACTTCTCTCTCTTTTTGAAGCTCGACTGCCTTTCGCTATATGATTCATATAAGACCCAACTGTCCTTTTTACGAATATAATCGAGCAGTCCCTCCTCCTGATTAATGACTGAGGAATCCTGTTCCTCAAAGACCGTTGATACACGTACATATGTGGCTACTTTCACCGTAATTCCCCCAATGTAGGGAACACCTAAACCATTGTTGACTTTCACATTATAGCTCATTCTCTACCTCCTTTGAACTGGCTTTTAAGCCAAGTACTGAGAATCCCTTGGAGCGTTTCTTCTCCATCTAACTGTCTCTCAACTGTTGCTATAATGGACTCATCACAGAAAATAATACCTATCGGAATAGGGGCTTTTGTTCTCTGTATTGCTTTATTTCCCGTTTTAGTGAACTCTTTTTTTTCATCTTTGTTCAACAATTCCTGGGCTTCCTTCAATAGATCTGAAGTAAAACCCTCGATTATATCCCTTTCTATATCAGCGTCACTTTTGATAAGTCTATCGATTACATTAGACATGAAAGTCAACCCCGCATCTGAGAATTTGGAGTTTGACCTCCATGCCTTGAGGGCGGGAACCTCTTGACTACTTAAATCTCAACACCACAACGATAAACTCCAACTCCCCCAAACAACATTTCATATCATCCAATGATGTTCATGTCTTAAAATAAGTTTGTAAAACCCGATTACAGTCGTAATGTTATGAATTAATGATAACAACACGAAAAAGAGGTGTCAGTTTTATCGATACCTCTAGCTGAGAACCCCATAAGAGCAAAAACTGAGAAAGTTTTGTTATAATGGAGTCATATTGATACTGCAATGAGCTGCCTACAACAAGCTCATTCTATAAGGGGAATACGTCATGTCCATACATATAAGAGAACTGCTACCGAAAGGAGTCAACCTTACCGAATTCAAGACCGGGTCGGAACTACTATTAGCTTGTGAATTAGGGAAGTATACGAAATTGCTTCTGCAGGAAGACTTATCAGTTGCGGGTGTTAACGTTGCCGACGAATTTAAAAAGACAAGTCATTTTAGCTTTGTAGTCAAATCTAAGTTTGTAAATGACTTACCATATGGTGATATCAAATTAGCTAAGTTTAATCATGGTGACTTCTTACTTAAGACCCAAAGTGTTGCGAGAGCAGATATAAAATTTAAAGATCGGAATGTTTACTTCAATTACAACTCCGATGTAAAAGCCAACAGAGAGTTTCGTGGCAAAACCCGTTCTGCTGCCTATGTAAGCCTAATGGCTTTTGTGTTGGTGAAGAACTTCATTGATCAAGAACCTAATCGTAAGTTGATCATCGACCATGAAGAATACGAACAGAAAGATGGCGAATATACAGACCTTATCGAATTACAGAAAGGCGGTATCTTGCCTGAAACCATACTCAAGATCAAATACAAAACCCAAGGTGTAGTCCAACTACCTTGGGAAACCATTGTGAAGGATTATCGGAGCAAAGGGTTAATGAACAGGGAGTACTCTCCGAAAGAGAAGAATAATTATCTATTGACGAATGGATTAGAGGTAGGAGATGTTGTCCTACTGTACTCGAGAAATATTAATCCTTACAAGGGAGACACCATTGGAAGCTTAGATTCCTGCTATCCCGCAGTGATTAAGAGTTTTAACGAGAATACCCTCTTTTTGAGGTACTACTGTAACGTCGAGACTAAACTAACGCAAAGAACAAGGATAGACCGACTTGTTGATAAGATTGAAGGTCTTGAGGAATGGCTTACCCCTGATGACTACGACCGCACTGTAACCAATGAGAGGCGCCTTTCTTTGACCGATATCGGAGTTGGAACGTGCACATACCTAGAGGACACCTTTATCTTCAAACCACCTATGGAAGCAGATATAACTGTCCAATGGTTTAAAGATAAGGATAATCAGCTTGTTGAAGAAAAACTTGATACTCCAGATACCATTTTTGCTGTCTTTGAAGATCGAGGTGTAAAATACAATAGAGACAAGTTCCTTAAAGAGTACTTCACCTCTCTAGGAAAAATACCAATATACTATAAGTATTTCAAAAGAGCCGAGTAGAGTCGGCTCTTTTCAGATTGATTCAGTTTGTGTGTTTGTCAATTAGCGCCTGAAAACGACTAATATCTTTTTCTTTTGCGTACTTCTCTTTTATCTTCCATTTACCGTCGTTGGTCTTCTCATCAATAGCCTCTAGGTGATCGCGAATAGCACCAAAATTAAAGCCATTACCATTCTCATCCTTACCTTGAACGAAAGTGATCGTTGGTATCGGGAGCCTAACCCTGCCTGGGCTATCCTCCACCTCAAGTAATCTATAATTCAAATCCTCATCTATTTCCAAGAACTCATATGACTTACCATCTTGCTCGTCAAATTTGACAGCTGTCTTGACGGAGAGACACACCGCTTTATAACCCCCATAATTCACAAAAGCCGCATACTCATCACGAATCACTAGAAACATAAACTCATAATAAGAAAGGCAAAACTCTTCCCCCGCCTTTACCTGCCTCGATCCAATATCTGTTTCAAGGTTTATACCAGTATCTTTGTCTATGGTAACATCGATAACTGGAACATCATCGATATCGATATCAGTTTCCAAGAGGATAGCAACTGGCTTCATATCAGTGCCACCTTCATTTCTGGTCGTCTGGATAGAGTTTAGCCCATAAAGCTCTTTGAAGTGTAGAGTGTTCCACTTGCTACCGAGATACTCAAGTTCCTCAGGGCTCATAGCTGCTTTAATTTGCTTGCCTAATTTCTCGACCCTTATCTTAGTGTCCGATTTTCCATACTGTTTCTGCTCTCTAGCCATTCTGCCACCCCGCTGATTAATTTCACCAACCTCATCTCAATAATTATCGGTAATCGATAACTTAAATTTTACCGAAAAAGCACCCATCCCATTCAGCAGACCGATAACCAGTCATGCTGCATAGAATAGGTGCTATATTAAATTGTTCCTTTGGTTTATATAAGTTCGAAAAATGTCGGTCTCTTTATAAAACCTAATCCACTAGCAACAACAGCTTTCTCCAAAGAAAAGGACGCCGATATTACACCACGGCGCCATCTGTTACCCCTTCGGCTTTCGGGGACCTGAGCATGCGGAGCTAACATCTTAATGCGGCAATCGGTACACAACACCGGATTAGAATAATAAAACCTTCATATGTTGGTTGTTGACCTTAACGTATCCTTACAAAATTTGATGCCCTATGAGGGTTATAGGAAGGTCAATACTAAAAAAAATTGCATTTATTGCTGCCAGAAATGGATGAGACCCGTATGGAATTATCCATACGAGTCTCATCTCACTAACCGAATATTTGCTGCATTAATCCAATCTTAAATTGCCTTAACAATTCTAACTTTCTCATCTCAATTTCTATCTTTTTATCAAATAGTATTAAGCAGTCGGCAATCTTTTGCTGCTCTTTAAATGAGGGTACATAAATATTAACATTAGAGAAGTTCTCATAGAACAAGTATTCCCTCACACTGCCTTCTAAATTCCTTAAAACTTCTCTTTGGAAAAAGTCCGACTTAAAGTATTGATTAACAAATTCATTATTCATCTCTTCTGATAATTCAAAGCAAACATAAAGGGAACTAACAATGACAGGTTCATCTAGTCGCATTAATCCTATTGATCCTACATTGATACGAGCTGGATTATAGGCAAATTGTCCTTTGGTTACGATTTTGTAAGAACTCTTGTCCAAGTCTTCTAATCTACTCTCTTCAAATTGCTCGCTTTGCGGAATAAACCCAAATTTATTGCTGATTGAGTATACAGGATACTCTCCACCTTTAGAGTTTTTTGGACCTACCTTTTTGCTAATCTCCCCAAAGCTTTTCATATTCCAGTCTGGATAGTTATGTCCATTCTCATCTTTAAATTCAATTTCGCGATTAAGGATTCTTTTCATAATTCCTTTTTTTAATAATTCTACTTGCCTAAGCTTTTCCTGCTGACTCTCGATTTTCTGATCAATGAGAGAGAAGAAGGAGGCTATTTTACTTTGTTCATCTTGTGGAAATAAAGGCACTTTAATTTGTTTTAGTTCAGAAACAGAAATCAAATTCTTAATCGCTGAGCCAGGGTTTTTACCGGTCATATTTTTTTGCATATAGTCAGATTCGAGTAAGTATCGAAGATATACATTATCTACTTCGCCAACTTTAGCTCTAAATCTAATTAAGGCTTGGTTAATAACACCTTCTTTTGCGTTCGAAGGGAAAAGTGCAATTTTCCCTATCGTCCCAGAACAACTCATAATTATATCCCCTGGTTGCAAACGAAAAGAAATTAACTCTTGGTACTTGTCACTTGGAATAAAATATCTAACATCATCAAATTTTTTATAAATCGCATGTTGTTGTTCATAAACCGCAAAACCTTCTTCAACGAAAATTTCCTTTTTTAATGCTCCTCCAAAAGGTCCTCTCTTTATCCCATCAGTTCCTGCTTCCATAATTTCCACGAAATTCACCAATTTAATTGGTTTCGATGGATCTATTTTGAACCTCAGTTTGGGCATTGTGGAGTTGTTCACTTATTTTACCCCCAATTCCCTTAAGTACTTTTCAAGTTCCCTATCTACACTAAGAATTTCCTTATCTATCTCCATTAAACGACTCTGAATCAATTGAATATCAACTGCCTCTTCTTCATTGAAATTTTCAACATAGCGTGGAATGTTCAAATTATTATCGTTTGAATCAATCTCATCAAGGCTTGCTGTATACGAGTATTTATCAATGGTTTGGCGTTTAATATAAGTAGCAATTATTTTGTCGACATCTTCATCCCGCAAACGGTTTTGATTCTTGCCCTTCTCAAATTCGTTTGATGCATCAATAAATAAGATGTTATCATTAGCTTCTCGGCATTTTTTGAAAACGAGTATACACGTCGGAATTGACGTGCCGTAAAAAATGTTTGCTGGTAATCCAATTACTGCATCCAAGTAGTTTTTTTCTTGGATCAAATATTTCCGTATAATACCTTCGCCAGCGCTGCGGAATAATACTCCGTGCGGTAGAACCACTGCCATACAGCCATTATCATCAAGATGATGAATCATATGTTGTATAAAAGCGAAATCCGCTTTAGATGAAGGAGCTAGTTTGCCGTATGCGCTATATCTTTCATCGTTTAGAAACTTGTCTTCTGCACTCCATTTTGCGGAGTACGGAGGATTCGCAACTACTGCTTCAAACCTCATATCAAGATGCCTCGGTTCTTCTAGACTATCCGCGTTTTGTATATCAAAGTTTTGATAAGATACATCGTGTAAGAGCATGTTCATTCGAGCTAAGTTGTAAGTTGTTGAAGTCTTCTCTTGTCCGTAAAACTTCCTCACATTTGCTTCTTTTGCAACTCTCAACAGCAAAGAACCAGAACCACAAGTTGGGTCATAAACATTTCTCAAATCTTTTTTACCTGCTGTTACTATCTTCGCCAAGATTTTTGAAACTTGGGGAGGTGTGTAAAATTCACCAGCTTTCTTGCCCGCTGTAGCTGCAAACTGACCAATCAGATATTCGTATGCATCACCAAGGACATCAATTTCAACATCGTCAAACTGAAAAGGAATTTCGCTTATATTCACCATGACCTTAGCAATTAGTCTAGAACGAGATTTCACATCACGCCCTAATTTTGATGATGAGAGATCCATGTCGTCAAATAGATTCTGGAAGTCATCCTGGCTTTCCGCACCAAGTGTTGATTCAGTTACAGCATTGACTGCTTTTTGGAGCATTTCTATATCAAACTTTCCTTGCTCTCCCTTAGCGATCTCCTCAATCATGTTTGAGAATAGATAGTCAGGATCAATCACATAACCAATCTGCTGGATAAGTTCCTGCTTCAAGGCATTCTGGTAATCTATGTTCCTCCAAGCTTCCATATAAGTGATCTTATCTTCCTCAAGCAACTTATTCACCCGGGTTTCAATCTTTTCAGATAAATATCGATAGAAGATCAATCCCAGTATGTAGTTTTTAAACTCATACGCTTCCATTTGTCCACGTAGATCATTCGCCATGTCCCAAAGTTTTTTATGCAAATCAGTTTGTTGCTGATACTGTAATTCTATTATCTTCATTTATGCTCCTCCTTGATATACCTTAATAAGAATTGCCTTGCGTACTGCTGCTCAAGAAAAAGCCTCTCCTGAAGCAAGCGATTCTTCCGATGTAACAACCTATGGACACTACCAACCTTTATCTGGTCTGACATAGGCGGCAAAATAACGTCCAATGTTCTAAGCATTTGAATTGATAATGCCGCTACACTCGAACCTTGAGTTGCTACTTTTAATTGCTTACGGCAATCCGGATCCTCGTTGATGAACCATTCAAGGTAGTCTGGATACACTCCCTCAGCTGGCTCGATTATTGCAAAGTTTGAAGGAATCAGTTTACCGACATGTTCCTGTTGCAGTGCCACCGCACGCTGACCAGTAAGACTGATTAAGACCCAACCTTCCTTCGCAACCGGTAATGTTCCTATACGGTCACATGCAACATAAACTTCCTGGGAACCTTCCAATATGACATTAGGATCTGGACTCAGCCACTCGTTCATTTCCTTCATCGAATACAATGGGTACTTGTAAAGTGTACTTTTCTCTTCTTCCGTAACAGGGACTGTCTGGACACGCGAAAGGAATGCACCCTGCGTGACTGACGCACATTGTTCTAAATTCAACCCAACCCCCCCTGACTGCTATTTGAAGAAATAGCAGTTGTTCGATGCCTCCATAATAATAAAAAATAGCAGAAAAGGCAAGTCCTCTTCTGCTATTTTTCAAAATAGCATTATGAGTATCGTTTTGTGTGCTCTGTGATGAACTCAATGATTCGTTGAATCACCGATCTCTTCTGAAGGAACGGCAGCTTGACCGTGTCACTTATCTCCTGTTGGTTTACAAATCCTCCGTACTCATATTCCTGAACAAAGCTCTGTATATCTGCTGACTGCAATCCGACATCTCCAGCAAATGTTTCAATTTCCTTCATGCGCTCTTCCTGTTCAAACGCGTTGTAGGAATCATCGACTGAATCGGCATTTGTAAGTGTAGGTACGACTTTGTGCAAGAATGCTTTGAGCAGTTTTGCCTTGAGTCGGAGTTCCTCACTGTCTGCCCGATTAATCTCATCCTCGATGTCTTTAACGGACTTGTTACGTTGCTCTTCATTATCGAAGTCAATGTTCTTGATTAAATTCATAATGTAGCCTACATTAATCCGATCTGTATGCATTAACTCGATCAAAAAGTCGACGTTCGCCAAGATCGACTCTTTACCCCCACCACGCTTTACTTCCTCGTAGATGCGAAGGTACTTACTTTTATAATCCTGATAAGTTTGTTCTTCGATACCTAAGCAAGCAGGATCAAACTCAAACTCGGTGAATGTCTCGAGTCGGGTTAAATATTTTGTAAGGTCCCGAAAGCTGACAACAAACTCCTGCTTCTCCTCCTCTCGCTCCAGATTGTCTACCGAAGCAGGTGTCGACGCTAGGGCTTTCACCTTTGCAAGAGCAGATTTGAAAAGCTGCAAGTACTCCTCATAACTTTTCATCAAAACATCGTCAACATTGTCTGTCTTCGAGAACAATCGAATTGCTTCATCTGTATCTTCTTTCAAATTGCGGAAACAAACGACGTTACCGTAAGGCTTGGTTGCCTTTTCGGTACGGTTAGTTCTCGAAAACGCCTGAACCAAATTATGATATTTCAAGAAGCGATCCATGTAGAGAATGTTCAAGGTCTTACTATCAAACCCCGTTAAGAAAATATTGACTACAAGCAGTATATCGATCTGAGCCGTTTTCACTCGCTTCGAAACATCAGCGAAATAGCCCTGGTATTTATCGGTTGAAAAGTTTGTTCCAAATATTCCATTATAATCCTTGATGATACACTCAAGACTGTCTCTCGAGTGTTCATCCTGTCCGTCACCTTCATATTCCTCATTCTGCCCGTAAGTGAATATTCCAGCTATCTTCAAATTATGAGACATTGATTTGAAGGTGTTGTAATACTTAATTAGCATTGGAATGCTGTCTACAGTAAACAAGCCGGTGTAACCTCTACTGCGGGACTTCCGGTCATGATGAGTCACGATATTTTCGGCAATCAATCGAACACGTTCATCATCCATCCACACCTCATCAGTCAAAATACCCTTCACTCGCGATTTATCGTTCTCATCAATCTTAACGTTGACTGTTTTTATGTAGTCAACTGAAAATCCCAACACGTTACCATCATGGATAGCATCTTTTATTAGGTATGTATGTAGACACTTTTCAAATATGTCAGCCGTTACCCGACCATCTTGACTCTTGTTCACCTCGAAGAGTGGTGTTCCAGTAAAGCCGAAATACTGTGCTTGCTTAAAATGGTTATCTACAAGTCTCTTCATCTTGCCAAATTGGCTGCGGTGACACTCGTCAATAATAAAGATGACCCGTTCTTGTTGATATGGTTTCATGATCTGTTCATAACGCACATTTTTTATGGCGTTCGCCATTTTTTGAATAGTAGTGACGATCAAAGGCTTGGTTAAGTCTGAAATTTGTGCAACTAACTTACTCGTATCATCTGTCATATCTACCGAGTCAGGTTCAAATTTGTTAAACTCAGCCAATGTTTGACTGTCCAAATCCTTACGGTCAACAAGAAAAAACACTTTTTTGATATGTGGTTCGTTTGCTAAGATCTGGCTCGACTTAAACGAAGTCAGGGTCTTTCCGCTACCTGTCGTGTGCCAAACGTATCCGTTATTTTTGGTTTCTAGAGCGCGCTTAACTAATGCTTCAACTGCAAATACCTGATACGGCCGCATTACCATCAGTTGCTTCTCGGTCTCATTCAGCACCATGTATCTTGCAATCATTTTCGACATGTGACACTTTTCTAAAAAAGTCGATGCGAAGTCACTAAGGTTTGTGATGCGTTTGTTTTCAGCATCTGACCAAAAGAACATGTGTGAAAATAGAATGTCGCCATCTGAGTTGGCAAAGTATTTCGTATCGACTCCATTACTGACGACAAACATTTGTAGGTATCGGTATAGCCCTTTAAAAGAGTGCTTTCTATAACGCTGTATCTGATTAAATGCCTCTTTAAAATCTAAACCTCGGCGCTTTAACTCAATTTGAATAACAGGTAACCCATTAATAAACAGTGTCACATCATAGCGATTTTTGTATTTCCCTTCAACAGTAGTCTGACTGGTTACCTGAAAATTATTTTTGCACCACTCACGTGTGTTCATTATTTCCAAGTATACCTCGGTTCCATCGTCACGTTGGAGCACCTGTTTATCCCGAAGAATTTTGGCTGAGTCAAAAATACTCTTCCCATCAATTTGGGTCAAGAAACGATTAAACTCAGCATCGGTTAGTAGTTGGCCATTCAGCTTCTTTTCATTAAATTTATTCAGCTGTTCCCTGAAATTTTTGATAATCGAGTCATAATCATTTATAGTAACTGGCTGGTAACCCTGACGGACAAGTTGCTCAATTAAGTTTTTTTCAAGCTGTGCTTCTGATTGATATGACAATTACAAAACCTCCTCAGATGATCTAACTCACAAACAGCAATTTACATTATTCTACAAGCCACCTCCTTTATCCTTCCAAGTATCTATGACTTATCCATCCTAAACAAAAAGACCCTGCTCAATTGAGACAGGATCTTAACAACCTTACCACCTTATGAATTATTGAGGTATCATAGAGAATTTCAAACACAGCTCACACATACTATCCGACTTATAAAGTCCAACTACGCTTTAAAATTCTATTTATTTCCTGATAGTATTGATATAGTATTAGTTATGGTATCCAATTGAACATTTGCACCAAGAGCCTCACTAACAAATCGAAGCGGTACCATCGTCGTGTTGTTAATAGTTTGAACCTTAGTTGCCAGTTTCACTGCTTTTCCATTAACATAGGCAATATCTTTCCCTATCGTCATCTTGATGACAGTTGAGCCTCTCGTGGCTGTTATAGTCTGTGTATTTTTGTCAAATAAAACATTCACCTTAAGACTGCTGAATATGGCATTTAACGGGACCTGTGCACTACCATTAATGATAACCGGTGGTTGAACCAATGCAAGTTTAACACCATCGACTGTCACTTTAATAATCAAAGGATTAGAAATAAAACCCTTCATTAAATGCGACTCTCCATCCCCTTCCACTACTACCTCTAACTCAGCCAACCCATCCTTAAAACTACCTGCGCTTTTAACATCACTTGCATTAAAACTCAAAATTGTTTTTCCATTTTTATTGATATATAGTATTTTGTCCTTCATTCTCACCATTGCTAATCCTTCACTAAAGTCCAGAGCTTCCTCATATACAGGCTTGATGACAACCTTCCCTTGCTTGTTCATAAATCCCTCGCCAATTACTCCATTCATTACTCCACTTATCACAACCATACCCTCAAAAAATACACCACTGGGAGAGTAGTTAGCCATATTAGACATGTTGATTACAGTTTTACCTGTTTTGTCTTTGAAGCTGCTGTCATCGTAAGCAGCCAAGCCTTCATTAAATGGCCATCCGATAAGACGCGTTAATTTTGTTAACTGCTTACCGTCTCTATCAAAGTAAGCTCCTTCGACGTTATTATAGTACGCTATCGTTATCCCGTCTTTATAATTATTTATGTTAGAATATTTAAATGGTAAAATTACTTTTCCGGCCTTATCTATTACTCCCCATTTCCCCCCCTTTGCTACAGCCGCTCTCTCTTCATAAAATCCACCAGTACCATCATCAAACAAATAATGGCCATTATCAAGTTCATCATACTGCAATTTTATTACTTCTTGTCCGGTTTTATCTATAAATCCCCATTTACCATCTTTTTTCACCGCAGCAAATCCATCTTGAAAATTATATACAAGATCATAATTTGTAGTTATTATTTCTTTCCCCTTAGAGTCTATGTAGATCCACTGACCGTTACTCAAGACACGAGAGAGGCCTTCGCTGAATTGATAAGCGTAATCATATAAATCAGTGGGCATTTTATATTTAGGTCCAATAACTTGATCTCCATTCTGGTTAATAACTACTGCAGTTCCTAATTTGTCAACCGTCACCCAAGCCAGGCCTTCACTGAACGTATAAACTCTACCTTGTCTATAATCTTCACCATATGATCCTGAGCCGAAGTAAATTGGCTCAATGGCGAAATTTATATTTTTATAGTTTTTCGAAACTGGAGAGTCTGATCCTTCATTCACATTATTCAATTCTTTTTCATCATTGCCCTTTTCTTCGTTTACATAAAGAAGAAAATGCACCTCTTGAACAGATTGATCACCTTTTGAGAAGGACGTAAGGATATCATATTCTCCTGGCTTGGATAAGGTCACCGTATTATTAGTCACCTCTATTTGTTCTCTGTTTTTCTCATCTTGATAATAAGTAATGTGTGTTGTTAATGAGTTCTTTGCTTTAAAGGTTATAACGGTAGGAGCTGTCGCAGTTATTTCCTTATCAATTTTGTCTGTCCATGTCACTTCTTTATCAGAAATCACATTTGTTATTGTTACATATCCATCAGTTCCAGCATTAATACGTAATACTTGTTTTTCATTCGCTGCATATGTCGATTTCTCAAGGAAGAAAAAGCACAGCACCATTATTATCAATAATGTCTTTTTCATTCTAAAGTCTCCAATCAATGTTTCTATTTTTTAGAATTATTTTGTGACTTCAAGGGATTCTTCACAATATAGAATGCTCCTTGTCCACCATCTGAAATGACTGCAAGTCCATTGCTGAATGCTGTACCCATGTATCCATCATTCTCGTAACCATCTTCATCAATTTCAAACCCAAGAACTTCCTTGCCTGTTTTATCTATATAACCTGCGTATGAAGATGCAGTTTCAGCTTTCTTCGAGACAACTGCCAAGCCTTCAGAGAAGTTTGAATGGACATCAATATATTGAGGCTTAATTTTAATCGTGCCTTTAGTGTCTATGAACCCCCAAAGGTTATTAGTCTTAACAGCTGCTAAGCCTTCACTAAAAGGACGCACCTCTGAATATTGCGGTTTAATAACGCTCTTGCCCTTTTTATCAATAAACCCCCATTTTCCACTTTGTTTAACCGCTGCATAAGTGTCGTTAAAACTATAGACACTTTCATAGCTTAATGGAATAATCACTTTTCCAGTTTTATTGATATAGCCCCACTTACCATTTTTCTGCACCGGTGCCAAACCATCATGAAATGTTCCCGCTTGATCATATTGAGCTTTAATGGATAACTTACCGCTGGTGTCGATGTATCCGAATTTTCCAGATATCATGACCGAGACTAGCCCCTCTCCGAAATTCCCAGCTTTCTCATATTTAAGCGGTATTTTCACAACTCCTGTTTTGTTAATAAAGCCACATTTATTGTCCAGCATAACTGCTGCAAATCCTTCCTTGAAATCTCCTACTGCCTGATACTTAGCTTTAATAACCACTGTCCCGCTCGAATTGATAAATCCATAAGTATCGATTTCAGATCCTAGTTCAAAGTATGAAGCTAAGCCTTCACTCATTGGACCTACCTCTGTGTATGGTAAATATTTAGCGTCAGGAGTGTACGTTGAGCCTGATCCTATTCCTGCAGAAGCTTGAGGTGTTACACCAAACATTAAAGTTGCCAAAAGTGAAAAACTTAATAATACAAAAACAGTTCCTCTTTTCAATTCCAATACCCCCGATTAGATGTTGTATGCGAAGAGTAAATCTCCTCACCTTGCATTAAACCAAACTAACACATGTATTATATTACACGTATTATAATTCGCCAATTATAATTTGTTATTTTAAATTGGCGTATTAGCTAGCATTAAGAGAGACAAGGAAAGGAGTTGTTTCTCTCAGTGAAATTAAAGGAGATACGAGAAGAAAAAGAGCTTAGTCAAGAAAAAGTTAGTCGTGCTGTTAACATATCTTTGAAACATTATCAAAACATTGAATATGGGGTTACTATGCCTACAGTCAATATCGCACTTCATATTTGTGAAATACTTGAGGTTGACCCCCGTGCAATAGATGAGTGGAAAGATAGAAGACCTTCTGTCTAACTTCTCTTTCATATTACAAGGTGAGTTCTCTTACAATATAATGGGACTGTCAAGAAGAGTCTGTCGACTATACGTCACACTCAAGGAAAATTCTACAATTCTCCACAGCATAAACCACATTCTGCAGATATAATTATCTTCAGGACAGGGGAGTTGTTGAATTATGGATATTCGTTTTCTTTTTGGGCAGAGGGTTAGGGAACTTCGGGCGCGAAGTGGGATGTCTCAAGAAATGCTCGCACACAACGCAGGGCTGGACAGAACATACATAAGTGGGATAGAGCGGGGAGATCGCAATATAAGTATCGTCAACATAGAGAAAATTGCTGCAGCACTTCGAGTGTCCGTAGCATATATGTTTTCAAGTGAGCGCTTTCCCGATACCCTTGCATATCAGCAGAAAGATTTTGCAACACCATTTAAAGAACGATTTAATTACAAGTTAGACCAAGAAAATCGAGTTCTCGCCTTTCAGGTTAGTGGGTTAATGACAGGAGAAAATGTAGAGTACATGTCCAAAACCTTATTAGGAATCTGTAATGCTTATGGTAAAGAGAAACTGAACATCTTGGTTGATCATCGTGAAATGAAAGCCGCTGATGGTGATCCAGCTGTATACTCCCCAGAAGTCGCAGAAAAAGCAGTTCTATTTCAGCAAGGGCTAATCAATTACAGCAAACAAGTAGTTGTACTCTGCAATTCAGAATTTATGGTCCAGCAGATGAATTCTGTTACTGCAACCAGCGGTATTCGTGATAAGTCAATCCATTTGTTCGGTAAGGATAGAGATATGATCGGGATGGCTTATGGACTATTTGATATCAATGGCAATGACTTGATAAGAGCTACAATATAGTAAAACCGCCATCATATATATGGCGGCTTAACTTAAGTTAATCAATTTGCAGACTTAAATTGTTTAATTATCTCAAGCATCTTATAGTGATATGGATCATGAAGTTGTATTCTTATTTTCTCACACAGTACTTGAAAAAAGCTCGAAAGAGTATTTATCAATTCTCTTATACATTTAGGATGTATTTCAATTCTATTCAATATTAACGAAACATGCTCATAATTTTTTATAAATAAGAGGAAGTCATCATTTATATTGTCGCTTAAGTACAATTTCATTTCATCGTGATCCAATCTTGCATCCCGATGAACTATACAATTTCTTAACTCCACAAAATTCTCTAGAATAGAATACTCTTCAATACCCTGTAATATGTTGGCATCAATATGGGTCTTAATTAGCTGAAAACCCCTTTTTAATGAAAATTCCCTATTCTTAATTTTCACATTTAATTCTCTTTCTTTGATAAGAATCAAGCATATTTCTTTTAATAACATTTCATATTTTGATAGACAACTAACATAAAATGAATTTCTATGTGTCCTCAAAGCTAGAGTTCTTATCAACTTAACTTTATCTTCAAAATCATAACTAGCAGATAGCTCAAGTTTGTTCAAATTCTCCTTGAGCATTTCATTATGTTCATTAAAAAAGTCAGAATACATATCTTCGGAACTAAAATAGTATTCTTTTAATATTTCAAGTTCATCACCAATTCGAACATCAGTAATAACTATTTGTGGTATGCTTCTACCTTCAATATGCACAGCCAGCTCTCCAATCATGTTTATCATTGTTGATAATTAATTTGGATATTAATATTTAGTATCCTCTACTTCAGGTAAACTAAATAAACATAATCCTGGGATAACAACATGCCTTCTTCATAAAAAACAATCTTTCCTTTAAGATCATCCGGAAGGTTCTTGATTAAGTTTTGCGATGCTCGCATGGTATACTCGCCAAAATCATAAATAACCAGAAACTTGAAGGCTGTATTTGGAGATATGGACTTGGCTTTAGACTTACCTTCCAGAAGACCCCTAAGATCCTTAACGATTCCTGTTTTCTGCGCTGAACCAAATTTGTAGCCATTATTTATTGGCTTGTTACACTTTATCTCTGCGATTATGCTGACTTCTCCCGTTACTACAAGATCGTATCCATTATCACTTGGCTTAGTTCCTAAAACCTGATCCATGTAGATAGAATAGTTATCTTTCACATAGGGGAAACGACCACTCAGCCATTCAATAAAACGAATTGTTGTCTTATATGTAATGATATTGTGAATGTCTTTCAGAGTCATCTTGATCTCCTCAAAATCGCCAACTGAAAGTTTTGAATAATAATCCTCATTCGAGCCGGTAATTTTCTTGGTGATAAAATCATTGAACTTAGCTTTCAATTCTAATTCCCGATTGTATGGTAGCTCCATATTTACCTCCAAAGTTAGTGAACGTTAAGCCCTTCTGAATATCAACTACTCTTTCTTAATCCCAAGTTCAAGTTGCATGTATAGTGTTCCAGCGATATCGGAGACTAATGCTTTTTTCTGCTCAACAACTTTAGACTTGTTGAGCAAATAAGCATATACTTCGTCAAAATACTGTTGCTGCCTTCCAGTTGAATTAGTCTTAAATACTAGAAGAACATTGGGGATTTCACAAGTTGCTATGGCTATGCTAACAAGTTCATTGATTCGGTTACGGTTTAGAACATTCATGATTCCAATAGCATTGTTTGGAACATACTCTCGGCTAGTGAGAATCTTCTCCAAAGTTTCCTCGTCTTTCTTGAACAGATTCTCTCGTTCAAGATGCAATATGAAGTCTTGCCAATACTCACCATCATCATTGTCCCACCAGGTCAAATCCATGGGGCGATTTTGGCCGTTACAGGTGTCTTCCGTAAAAGAATGATACCCCAACATGGAGCCAAGTCTCGAAAAATATTCAATTTCTGTCATGGTAAAGGAGTGTTTACCATGATGAATTGTCAGGTTAAACGTATGGTAATTACGGACGTAGCCGTCGAAAATTTTCATTAGGTCTAAATGCATGTAAGTCGGCCCCTTAATAGTTGCTCAATTTGTTGGATATAACTCAGGCTCAACAGGGAACTTCGAATCATTGCCTCTTACGGTTATATATTTGTCCCAAATGTATAACCTCCATTTTTCGTCAGAAGAGTATTTGAGTGTTTTAACTGCGGATAAAAGTTTGCGTAATTCCTTGAAATCAACATAATAAACCTTACCTCCTTCCAACCGCACTGCAAGGATCGCTATGTCAGCATCATCTAATAATTCGACTTGCTTTTTAGTCAAATCAAACCAACCATGTCCATTTGCATGGAGCTTTGACTGGGGAGAACACAAGACTAACCGTTCACCATTATTTTGTCCGTGAAACATTATTTTCTTCCTCGTAATATTAAACAACGAGCAATTATACTTTCTCTTAATCGTATCAACTACCAACTGTATATCTGTAATTAACAATATTACACCCCATTTCTAGGACTTTCCTTTATCCTAGCACAAAGGAGCGTAGCCTGTACTTAACAATTCAACAGCTAAACACCATCACTAATCATATACGATCAAGCACTGGTTGCAGGAGAATCTTGAGCAGACCATGTTTCAAAAATAAAAATACCCTGACAGACGAAGTTCCTGATACAAAATTCGACAGTTAGAGTATTTCTACTTCATTTGTTATTTTCACTATAGATCCCACCACGATGCCCCTGCTACTATTATTATTTAAATAGCAGTTTTCTCTGTCTTACTATTCTTGAATGCAGAGTTTCCTTCAAGCCTATCCAGTAGAACCTTGCGAGTCGTTTTATACTCTGGCCCTATCATGCCGAGACGGATCAAAAACAACCTGAATGCAAACTTATCGTTATCGATCTCTTTAGGCTTTGATGAAGTGTACTTCAATTTCTTAGCCGTCTGGTTCAACACCTCGACTAATTGTGTAAAGGCCTGGATCTTCACTGGATTTTGTTCATCGTTGAGTAACTTGAACATTATCGTATTGCTCTCAAAATCAAAAACAATGCCCGGACATTTTACTGCTCCAATTTTATCTATTGCGATTCTGAAGTTTTCTAAAGTATCAACCTTCGATTCATTAATGGCTGCAGCAAAACCATCCTCAATGATGAGCTCTGTGATATTGAGTGACTTTCTTATAAGTCTCTGTTTACTGTAAATTAAATTGAGCAGATTTCTAAGGGAGTTACCCGTATGACCTTCCATCGGTACTACTACTTCGTGGTTGATTAAGCCTGCCGTGGAATTGTCCTCCTGTACTTCCTCAAGAAACTCAGGCAGTTCTACCTGTTCTATATACTCTAAAGTTGTTTGATTAAGTAACACCTCAAGATCTACTTCAACACCTTCTGAAGTTGTTATATTTCCAGTCTGGTCAATCGTGTAGATCCCCGCGGTTGCCTCAATTCGGTACGCAAAACTTGGAGCACCCTGATATTCAGGTTTCACCCCGAAATGGTCACTTAAGGCTTTGATGATGTCTTTTCTGTCCATAATAACCTCCAATTTAGTCATAGAATTTCTCTATAAAACAGGTGATAATTACCTATCTCATCGAGTTTGTTGTACGTTACTATGACGAGCATTAGATTGCAAGTAGATTCTGAGCGATAGCAAAATGTCTGAAATTATGATCTTCTAAACAGGGCATCGACTGTTATCAGATAGACTACCAACATTTCTATTATGTACTTACAAAATACAATTACAGGATTATCTACAAGGAAAGAGGTGCCAATTTTAATGGCACCTCCTCTCAAATACTAGCTATTTAAGTGTAACAGGTTCCTATTTACTATCTTTCTTTATACCAGGTTCAAAATAATTACGACACCATTTTATGAAGATAGATAAATTACGAAGATACGTATTTGTGATCCTTTCTTCGAGTATTCAGGCTTTCGGTTTCTCTATTACATCTTTCTCGTAGGCTCCATATAAAAGTTCTAGCTGTTCATTGAACACTGGGATGCTCTGATATGATTTACCTCATTTACCGTATTATCTTAGCTATCTAATGTCTCAATGGTACGAAACTCAAATTGGTATTCAACCCATTCCTTTAACATTGTCTCTGATTTAAAAAAGATAAAAGCGATCTCCAACAGATCGGAGAACATGATGCTATCGGCTCTAAATATGTGGGTGCGGTAAGTCGCGTCCGTAATTCTTTTTCCTGTGGTAAGAGTAGATGTCATCCGCTCCAGAATACTATCTCCCTGATAGACATTAATTGCAAGATCCAGATGGTTAAGCCTCACCTGCTCAAATGGTGTATCATAAGAATCCATTGAAGCCAGTTTTTAAAATGAATCAAAACTAGCACACCATTAAAGAAAAGCTGGCTTTCTCACCAGTACTAAGCTCCCGCCTTTGAAGCCGAGGGCTTATTATCATTTCTTGCATCAATAAGAACGATGTTTTGGGAGTCATGTAGGTTGAGTTCATCCAATATTTTGTTGACCTTTGTATACTCACTTTCAGAAAAATACATTATAACCTTTATAGATTTTTTCGTGTCGTTAGCATTTTCGTATATCACTACTTGATTCTGCAAGTTCTTCTTTAATTGAGTATTACTGGCCAATTTAAACTCAATTAAAGTCTTATCCTTATTACCTCGTGAGACCTTATAATCAACCGGCCCTCTTCCGTTATTAACTTCTCTATTCACATCCGATACCGAAGCAAACCAAGTCAATCGATAAAGAAGTTGCAAATCCTCTTCTTTTTTAATAGCTATACCATTCGAATAAAAAATTCTATAACCATCATTATTCTCTATTACATGCTTCATGAATAGTACTCTCGACATGGATTCCTCAAACGTGTCAACCGATGTGGTATAGAACTCGGTTTCTTTTTTTAGTAACTGAATAAATATTTTAAATTGCTCAACATATAATAAAGCAGATTCTTTTACCTTCTCAAAACTACTAGCCTCTGCTTTATCACCATTCTCTTCTTTATACTTAATATAATAGTCAATAAACTCAGGAAATTCAGCGACCACTTTACTAACTACATAGCTTCGATCTTTTGCAGATGCTTTCTTTGGCAATGCAGCGTAGAAGTAATTGTTTATCTGGGCGCGGAGTTGGTCATTATCAATACAAATAGGAATAGATGAGAAGTCTTTTACAATATCTGTTTTGTTAATCCATGTATCATCTTTAGTTAAGATATCAATAGGAGTTAACAAAACATAATCACCATTTATAAAAGGCAATGTGAAATTACCCATTTCCCAAGACTCGGTTAAATAATTGAATCTCACATTCTGAACTGGCACATTTTTTGTAAACTCTGTTTTTAGGTACTTAACTGCAAAAGTCTGGGTATAGTTGAGAAGAAATTCATGAATTAGTCTTGTTGTGAAATCACTTATATTATCTCTACCAACTTTGTCCTTAATAATGCACAGTTTCTCGAGATGGCTGCTCTGCGTAATTTTCTCATGACCGAAATCAGAGAAAAGATCACCTAAATTTTCATGCAGGGCTATAGCAAAATCCCTTCCTAAGCCGCTGCCTCCATTGCCATTTTTGCAGAAACCAAACCAGTTCTGTTTTATTTCCGGAAACATATACCATGCCTTTAATAGCCCTTCTGAAATGTAATTTCCTTGAGACTTCTCCCTTAAAAATCTTAAATACTTCAGTATCCCATTATGCAAATCTGGTATTCCTTTTTAGTGCTGTTAAACAACAGAAAGGGATCAATAAACAAGGGTAAGTCATTAATTAGAGAAACGTCAAAAGCCCCATATTCTTCGATTATTGACGGGTCAACCATAAAAAAGTCTGAGAAATACACTTTAAGTTGCATTATAGACTTCCTCCTAGGACTGGTAACATCATTCAATGGTATAATTCTCCAACTGATGACAGATTCCTCCTTTATATGAGCGTTCCTCTACAGCAGATTTCCGCCGCTACCTCACCCTTCACTCGTTTATTTAGCACTTATATTTTTAGGATGCTCAGTCTTTATAAAAGTCTCCTCACAAACTCTTTGGTACTGATATGTCTTCATTAGGATGTTCAATATAAGACATCTCTTCTCTTTCCTAAACCATAAAAAAGAGACGAAGCCTCTCGACCCCATCTCTGCTTTGTTAAGAGCCTACTTTTACCGTCTTGGTTTGTGTACCAACTCTGTATGTTAGAACTCCATCTTTATATCCTACGAAAGTTACCGACTTTTCCTCGAACAGAAATATATCTTGTTGATTTTCAAGCTGCACAGCATGAACTCGGCTTTTACGATTCTCAAGACCTACAGAGTAATCAAGTGCTTCTACATAAAATAGATAATCATCAGTGAACAGATAATTCCCAAAATTGATATTTGGAGCGATGACTGTATCAGAAGCTCCATCCAGCGTTACACGGTGAATATCAGTCTGCCCGCCTTTATAATCATGATAATAAATATAGTTGTTTGTAATAGAAAGCATTAGTGCATCATCCAGTATTACCTTATCGTCCCCAGTATTTAACGATACTCGATGTATTGAAGTTTTGCTTGGGAGCTTGCGTTCAGGGTCATACACAGTGGAGTAGTAAAAAACATCATTCCCAATAATCTTAGGGTTACCATTCATGTTTTTGGCAACAAGTGTTTTATCCTTACCATCCAATGTTACTCGGTACAAGTCCATCGTATGCTCACCAGTTTGTTGATCAATAGTATAGAACAAATGGTTGTCAACATTAAGCTCATTCAAAAACCCAGTTACCTTTTCTTGCGGAAGTGATCCGCTGATATCTCTGCCATCTTTATCAATGATAAAGAGAGAAAATGTGAAGTCGTTATTCGGTCGACTGACAATAATTCTATCTTTTGTTTCAGCCGTTGGGGTTGTATTCGAAAAAAGCTCAAACTTCACCCCAGACTTAGGATATTTTTCCGTTTGGAACCGATGGTCTACAAGCATCTTCTTATCCGATGCCAAGAAATAATCCAGCCTTACATCACCAAACGGCGCAGGAGATTTATCACTTGAACGAATCAAGTCGCGATCATTCCAAGTGGTGTCAACGTGATAATACTCGCCATCTAGCTTAACCAGATTCCAAGCATGTCCTTCCCAGCCCTTTGCACCATTCGCTTCGCCAATAATAATTGTGTTCTCAATGCCGGCTTTATCAAGAAGGAGCTTCATAGCCTCAGCATACCCCTGACAAACTGCTACGCCCTTTAAAAGAGCACCTTCAGGAGTGTAACTTTCTTTAGGAATCGTGTCATTCATGAAGTTGTCAAAATCATAAGTTACATGATTAACGATATATTTATTCAAGGTATAAACCTTTTGTAAATCTGTCATAGAAGGATCAATAATACTAGTATAAATTTCATTAAGTTTTTGCTCAAAAGCAGACTCGGTCTTAACGCTTATTATACTGACCTTATTCAGGTTTGAATTAAAGGAAACATCAGCTCCCAACGCTTCTGCAACAAAGCGAAGTGGAACCATTGTGTTACCATTGATGATTACCGCATTAGCCGTTAAGGTTACGGTTTCGCCGTTAATTGAGGCCGTTGGCTTATTGATTGTTAGCTCAATCAACTTCGCACCTTTATGTGCAATTACTTGCTGAAGCTTTGCGTCCCACTCAATTTCAGTGCCAAGTGCCTCAAAAATACCCCGTAATGGCACCAAAGTGCTCCCGTCCTTTATCAACGCAGGTTGGGACAGCTTCAATACTTTACCATCAAGCTCAATCGTCACTACCTTCTCGGCAAATGCGGAGTTTCCAGTTCCGAAAAATATTACCCCTGCAAAGAGCGTGGTGCACAACATCAATGACCGCTTCCATACTTTCGACTTTACTTTCATAGTCACTCTACTCCTCTTAGTTTTATACTCGATAAACTAGGCTGCTTAAGATGAGCCGGTGTAATTTGATGGAACTACCTTAGGTAATATTACTTCATACACCGAGCATTCCTTAAGCATATCTTACCTTGTCGAGCGGTAAACGTCTGTCGACTATACGTCACATCGTCTTTATGGAAGGGTTTTCAGACTTGCAGGATGGAGGAGAAGGTATCCGCTTTAAATCTAAGAAAAAGCTGCCGATTTTCTTGGCAGCTTGGGACTTCACTTCATTTGCTATAATTATTTTTCTTTACGAACACCTTTAAATGTACCACCGGACGTCTTTTGGTCCATGATACGACCAGTTTCTGCGTCACGTTTTGCCCAGTTCCCATTTGGTGTTTGGAATTGGGAGCGATCAGTAACTGCACCCTTTCGATATCCGTCTCCTGTGTTCTTGGCCATTATAACGACCTCCATAATTTTAGTATAATAACAGTGGCTCCCACTTTGCAGAGCCACATCAATCAAAACTTTGCTTCTAACCTGATTAGTTATTAGTTAGCCTTCTCATTTTTCTTTTTATCGAGATAAGCTTGGTGCTGCTCGTCAGTTACTTCAAAGCAAATTGCCTTTAAACCCAATTGTGCCGCTGTTACTATAGTGCCGTTTTTACGGCGAATAGATTTTCGACAGATAAGCATAATTTCATCAGTCCCTTTTTAGTTTTATTCTTATGAGTAACCGACCCCAATGGTCAATTCTTAACCTGCTCAAGTTTTTCGACAGGCACTAGGATTTGGCTTAGTGCTACGCCCGTGGGTTCCCTACAAGGGAATTTGCGGGCTACTTTTCTATCTAACATCTTTCCGACCCCTTATCCAAATAATTTACGCCACGTTGATTTGATAAAATTAATGTTGTGCTTTTTCACCTCGACAGTACGCTGCTGCTCTAACCCACCTTTTTTCAGCAAGCCTGGCTCAGTAACTGCGACAGTGAATGTATCCCCGATTTTTACATTGCTGTACTTATTCAAATCGATTTCCTGACTTTGCGGCACATATGTATTTCCTTGCGTGACAACAACCATCTTGTCCTCATTCCACTGGATAGTTGCTTTACCCCCATCAATGGAAACTACTTTTGCTTTGTACTCCACGGTCACCTTATCACCCAGTAATGAATTAAAAGCCGACCTTCCCAAAGGAAGGATTATCATTACTACAATTAGTAAAAACGCCACCAACGGAATAGCAAATCTGTAAATCAACCTTGGTGCCAACCCCATATTTTTCACCTCCCCTCACGATTTCAAATGAAAAATTGAAATCGATTTTATTAATAAGGACTGAAATCTCGATTTCAATCCTACATTTGAAGTCTCTTGCTATTAAAAGGAGATCGCTCTCCTCAAAATAAACTACTATATACGAACTGTCTTCCGCCTTCTTCAAGCTGCTCTTCTTGACGCTTCAGTAACCTTTGTTCATGAAGCTTGTTAAGTTGAGTGCTTACAAGATTAAGTTTTTTCCCCAGTGTGTCCGAAGCAAATCTTGCGGTGATTTGCTTATGCTTATAAGTAAGTTCCAGAAGTTCTTTTGAAGCATCACCAAGATCGCCGATAATTTCAAGCGATACCCCACTCTGAGCAACTACTACTACATCTTCGTCACGCAGGGTTTTCCGGAGGTTATACAGGTGATCTTCCTCTTCACTCAAGTTAATAAGATACAGATACTTGTCCTGCGTCTTAAACTCTTGTCGAAGCCATTTTAACGGTTTGACGATAACCTCATCGATTCCTGAACCATTCATACCTTCCACTTGCTCCATATCATAAACGAATAATGTACCATGTGGGGCATCAATGATCTGCTGCATTACCAACTGGTTCAGCGGAATCATTATTCGTCTACCAATTAAGCTTACCTTCTCTTCACCATCAGTTAGTAAGTTAATCTTAAACATAATGATCCACCATTTTCTATGTAGTTTGATGGCCTCGATTTCAATTTAACATTTGAAATCCGCCTCTTCTTAAATTTAGATGATCTTTTACAATATGTCAAGGCTTTTGATTACACATTTATAACGATGTAGTAATAAGTCCCGTAAAAATAACTTCCTACATCAAGTAGCTCAAACTTATTTTTGTGAATTCTATAAACGCTATCATGGGTTCTAACGTAGAACTCTGCATCAGACGACCAATCAAAAGTCGTTTGCTTTACATCCATCAGACCCTTACCCCGATCCTGCTCTGGTTTACTAGTTGCTCGGGTGAATATAGCCTGTTTTACGATATCGTGATTGTCCTTATAACTAATATGCTTTCTCAACGATTTGACGATCCCTGGGCCAGTATCGCATATAGCAATCTCGACACGCTCAGGGCGTGTAGGTGACTTCTTATAATACTGAACGCAGGAGTAGCTGTCTGTTTCGGCATGTTCTACAGCATTCTGACCCAATTCCGTGACGATACCGGCTATGTCAGTTACTCTGTTTCTATGAAGTCCCTTTGCCCTCATGATCTTTTTGACTGATCTATCAAGATCAACGATATCATCATCAGACTTCGATACACGAAGTTCATCCAGTTCGTCGTCCTTCTTATGTCGATTACGGTGATAATATGCCTCCATATTGTTGGTTTCGTCAAAGGAATCCTTTACGTCTGTTGGGCATAACTTCAGGAAATTCATTCGCTCTAGATACCCCAGGATATCGAAACGATCCGTCATTTCATACGATGGTGATCCTGTCTTTAAGTAATAATATTTATCCATATAGTTCAAGGTCGATAAGAGTACCGTTATCCCAGCGGGTGATACCCATTTCAGCTTACCCAACTCAACATAGAGATTATCAGCAGCATCAAGCTCTTTCTTAATTTCGGCACATCGATTCAACCATTCATGTATGTCGTAAATGGATTCCATTCTCAAAGTAGATTGGAGCAATATCTGATTCCCCTCATCCCTAATTCTGTACTACTTTTCCATTTTACTCCACACCTTTGATTTAGGTCAAAGTGATTATATCTTCTGTCCTACTTGAGCAATTTTCTTTTCTAAATTCAATTCAAAAAAGCTGCCTGTTTCCGCGGCAGCTTTTTAAATCTTACACTTTGGTTCAAAGATTCTTAATTTCCTTTAACCTTTTAATAGAATAATCATCGGCATACTTCTCAAAGTTACTCTTTCTATAAGTCTCTTGTAGTTCAGCATAATAATTAGGGTTTCGTTTTGCTTTTTCTCTTAACTCTTTAATACCCAAGGCTTCCAGAGCTAGAGCAGAATCCTTCAAATACTCTTCTCCTGTTAGCCCGTTCAATATGTAATCAGAGTTTAAATGAACCCAATGCCCTTCCTCATGAAGAATCATATAAAGGGATAATAGATTAGCGTTTATGGACTCCTCTACTGGTAGTAGTCTGTGCTGCTTTAATAACTGCTCCTTCTGCTGCACACCAGGTAGAATTCTCACATTACTTATACAGCTACTGTAATATTCATCAGTTGTGACATCTGGTAAATATATACCGCCATTCTTATTTTCATTTGTAGGTGGTGCCATTCGAGTAATGTAAGCTCCATCATCTTCTAATTGAGTAAGAATAGGATCGTAAAAAAACACAGGTGTAGTCTGTTGATAATGTCGACTGACTAAATCAAAAAGGCGCATAATAAATCAACTCCTACCTATTTTTCTATGTTCCCTTGACATTGAATCCAAACTTTCGATAATAGGGTGTTCGTGCAATCACAGCCAACTAATTAGATTCATGGATATGTAAATATTCATCAATCAGGGTTTTAACTCTTGCTCTTATAGCACGAATCACACAACCCTCAATTGGTGAAGCTATCAACAGATTTATCTACTTCATTATTTTTCCGACCTAATTACCATAGTTCAGACCTTTTACTTCTCTTAGAACGCCCTTAGTCCAATAATCGTTAGACCATACATAGTCAGGCTTAACTATATCATCTACAAAGTACTTCTGAGCCCATGTACGGAAGCCGCTGCTGCTATTCCGCTCAATGAAGTACGTGAAGAGTGAACGACTTCCCCACGGTGGAGTAATGGAACCATCATCAGAATCAGTTAATCTCGTCAGCCTCTTAACGCCACCGAAATAATCCATCTCGCAAAAAACAGATTCTTTACGCGACATATGGTATGCCAGCTTCAACCAGTTACTGGCTGAACTAATTCTCTTCGTTACCCCATCCTCAACAATTTCTTTGGTAAAGGCAACCTCGAAGAAGGACTTGTACTCTTCTCTGAAGTAAATATAATCTTTACCTCGAACATGCCCGAAATACTTATTGTAGAATTCATCTGATACACTTAAATTCCTATATACTAACCGCCCCATTGCCGTTGCGAAGACATGCACTTCCCCATGAAACTTATCCCGCAAAGCTCCATTTTCAATTCGAGCTAACTTTTTCAACTCTTGCTTATAATAATCCATCATTTTGAACAGAGGTAGGGTAGGAATCAACTGGTCAATATTTTCTACTACCAATGCACTTATCTTGTTGTCACCTTCAAGCATAACTTCAGGGTTGGCTTCTCGTTTGTCTTTAGAGCTGGCTTCAATCTTAGCTTCAACCAATGCTTTAAGCGATCCTTCAAATTTCTCGGAATACGTACTATCTACAATCGCTGGGAACAAGATATCGAATCTGTTTGCTTCAAAGGCGTCCTCAAACCCCCTGTTTATGACAGCACGATACTTTTGGAATTCTTTTGGTAGTCGAATTTGCTCGTTGAACATCTCAAGATACGCTGCATAATTACTGTTACCCGAAATGAATTTAGCGCATCCCTCTACAGCATCAACACGCCCAACATCAAGATCCGACCAATCCACTTTCCGCTCATTAATATAAAAGATGTGATCCCAAATACCTTCTGTTCGTAGCAACCACTCAATTACCTGTTCCCTATCATCACTATTCTGAGAAAAGTCTGCTTTAAACTCTTCTAATCGCTTTTGAATATCGTCAAGCATAGCCTTTTCAGCTTCTACCCTCTTAAATTTGAGATCTTGATCGAGAGATAATCTATCCTTGCAGAAATCGAATAACTCACTCAGATTCTCATCCGCTATTGCAGGAGCGATATTGAGCGATTCTTCACTGAGCGCCTCCGTTCCTGCATTCACTTCTACAACGGATTCGGATTCAGATGCTTCACTTGAAAGAGCTTCCCATGCGGCAAGATGATCATAAAGTTCGCTTACCCCATGAGTCTCAAGAGTATCAGAAAGTCGAGTGAGATACCTCTCCGAATCACTTTTCATTGTCGTATACCGCTTTAAAATATCAATCGACAAGATCGTGTTTCTCGATGGCAAATAACTCAACAAAGAGCCAAGGCTTGTATTGATAGCATAAAAAAAGTTGAGCGTGCTTGTATCGTAATAGTTTTTAGCACCTACAAGGAAGCAGTTGTAGATCGCATCGCTCTTACTGTTTAAGCGGTCAATCCGTCCGTAACGCTGCTCAAGTGCTGATGGGTAAGCAGAAACGTGATAATTTACAATATGGTTATACCCTGGTAAATTAATACCTTGCTCCGCTATTTGATACGTCAAAATGAGAACAGTGGGAAGGTTATCTGATCTCGAGAAGTCCGTTAGTTCACGCGGATTGCGTCCAGTTACCACATAGTAAGTCGGCTTGTTTGGGAGCGCAATGTTCGACTTCACGAATCCCGCTTCTTCAAGATGATCCCCTATAAGATCGGCTTCTTTTAATACGTATCTGGTGAACACTACAAAGTGGTTTTTATCAGCCTTGTCATATAAGGCTTTCAAATTCTTTACCAGTACTTCGTTCTTATTGCTACGCGAGTTGTACTCCCAAATCAAGGACTCATAACGCTTAACATTTGTTTTAACATACCCCTCAGTCTCAAGGGACTTAATCGTATCTTTGAAATACCGAGTTACTGGAAACTTCACATCGAACTTACTGCAGATCAACTCTTCCGGCTGCTTATCAATTGTCTGAAGTTGATCGATCCAACTCGTGTCGACTTTCTTCTTAAGTAAGGCTGTTGCTATTCGAGGATAGACTTCCAAATCCCATTTACCCTGCTTAATCGGAGTGGCAGTAAGAAATACTACTTTCTTAGCAGTAATGTTATTGGTCAAATTTTGATAACGCAAAGTCCATTCGCCCAAGAACAGGTGCGCTTCATCAATAATTACAAGTCCATATTTCCTAGGACCCTTGAATTTGGAATGGTGATTATTTACGATCTGAACCCTATTTCCATACCCCAACTCCTCGAAGGGCAGCTTATCAAACCAGTCATTAAGAAACTGACCTCTAGGTTTAATATCACTGCTCCGAGCTAAAGCATTTGTCGTAATGACTAAGACATCTTCACCTGGGTTATGCTCCAGAAAATCAAGTGCCATGATACCGCTACTTATTGTCTTACCGCTACCGACTTCATCAAATAAATAAACTGCATCATTACCATGATTGTTCAATCTTTCCGTGTTTGCAAATTGAAGTGGATATAAGATAACTTCATCCGGATCGAGCCGGTTAATCCATTTTTTATCGATAGCTAAAGTCACAACGATTCCTCCAAGCTCTAGGTTGTAAGGATCAAAATGAGCAAATCGCCCCATTGCTTCTCAAGGAAATGCATGGGAACTGCAAAATACCTTCGATACCCTAATTTTCTAGATAATTCTACATCCGACCCCTTATTTCCTGCCCTAAATAAACAAAAGCACCAAGATCCCTGTTCAAAAGGCTTGGTGCTTATCATGTACTTGATCCACCATCGGTTACTGTCGCGGCTGAATCTCGCCGCTTTCCATAAAATTAATGAGGTCTTTGTAAAGGCGAACCCCATCTTTCGCCCCTGCTAAATACAGCCATTCCCTTTCGAGCGTGTTACGGTGATTAAGGACATCTTCCCATTCTAATATACTTTGAAAAGCTTCCGACCCGAGATCATGCTTTCAACTTTGCTTCGATTTCAGTTTTTTCTCACGTAATAAGCGTACCTCTTCTACCAATGAAGCAACTCTCGCCATCTCGTTAAATCGCTGGTCGATTAATTTCTTGAGCGACTCAGACCAGTAGTCTTGCGACATTCTACCTTCACCTCGCTTAGAGGCTTGTACAATGATACCGTAGCTTGAGCGAGGTTCACAAGTTGATTCGATGGTGATAAAATCAGGCTTGAACTGATACCAGTGAAGGGCAATTATCTTGCGGCATGAAGAAAGGTGCTGAAAAAATCAGCACCTTCAGAATTACAACACTACAGAAAAACAGAGGTGCTGCGTGTGCCACCTCTGTTCGAGTCGTTATTCATTACTTTTTGCTTCTTGAGACTGAAATGTTTCTATCCAAGTCATCTCCTTGTACTTATATTCGTTCTCGTTCACTAACTGCTTAAATTGAACCCCCACTTAGACGAGCAGAGGAATTTCCTTTAACCAATTTAAAAAAAACCAAGTGAAAGTTCACTTAGGCGTAGCATGAACGATACATTCTGTCATCAGCCACATTAATTGACGGTTAAATCGGAACCGCCAATAACGGTAGCTGATGACATCAGATCCGTAAGTGGATTTCAACTCTACTTACTGTTCAAATATCTGTCGTTTATTTCAAATAATCAGTCCATAAACAATGATCCGAACAAAATACAGTTATCCGCTCTTCTGTAAGTGCAAAAAAATTTAACATCTCCATCGATACCCGATTGAGGGCGGATAAAAAGATGATGCCTCTTGGACACCATCTCCGCGACTGCAACTCATTCCTATTTAGTGCTAAACTCTTTGTCGACCACTCTTGCCATGATGAACTGGTATCTGGATAAACTGAAGAAAGCATTTACCCAGTCTTTGAAGCTTTCCAGATCATCAAACACCTTTTGCTGTCTACCATTTGCTCCTGTTAAAACAACCTTGTTTCCATTTTTGAGTTGCTCTATCGAACTTCTGATAAAGGATCTGATTTCATTAAGAGCAACTTCCGTATCATTTACCTGATAGCTCCGATTGTCAAAATCCTTCTCGATCTCTTGTTCTTGACAGTTGGCTGCATTATCACAGAATCGGTTGAAATCAATCATTACATTTCCATCGATGATTTGATACAGCGTGATCGTTGCCATTACTGTCACCCCAATCTACTTATTCCAGACTATGAAAAAGTACTGATGAATAGAATAAGTCTCTCTTAAATATTTACCCCATTCCGACCAAGCTGCCATACCATCCTCAATTCCAAATAGCCCCTCGGGATGTGGGATTACATCTTCTTCCTTCCCGTCACCAACGATTAACTGCTTCAACCTGTCCTTGGACTGTTGGACACTAAACATGTAATCGTCTGAATCAATATCACTTGCTAATGAATCAAACCAAGATCCTAGCTGAGTTACCCCATCGGGTAAAGAAGTCGGTGAATGAAAGCATAACTCTTTTCCCTTTTCTGTGAAGCTATAACTATGCTTAGCATCTAATACTAGAGTATGAGGTGGAATACAAATATGTTCTGCAAGGAAAGGAACATCTGCAAAGCGAAATTGCGTTCCATAATCTTCAATTGTTACTCCACGACTGCCCCAAGGATATCTTCCGAACCCCGACCACCTTCTAAGTGCCGAAAGGTGAAGATGGAACCGGTATGCTGAACGCTCTAGGAATAACGGGCAGACATACACAGCATCACTGTTGGCATACTTCTTTAGGCGATTACGCCATCTGTAGAGGATATTATGCTGGTAGTCGGCATGATCCTTTCCTTTTTCACGTAATCCAAAAAATAAAGTGTTAGAACTGGTTTCAAGGGATAAAGAATTACGATGCTTAACAATGTTTGAAGTACTATAATCAGGATATGCCGATGGCTTCTTGAACTGCATATAAAACGGTTTGAAACCAGTTATTTCATTGACGATTCTTGCATCAGCTCCAAGCCAGCGTTCCTGTCCTCTAGAAAACGGCTCTATTGTCACGCTGAATCTAGGAAAACTTGCAATTGAAAGAAAAGAATCAAGTGCAAAACCTACTACATCTTCGGTATAATCTGTCTCAAAGCGATTACCATTTTTCTTGTTAGTAGCCAAAATCCTGACCCCCTTCTACTCCGATTCGACAAATGCTGTATACATCTTCCATTTTACTAGCTACGCTATGCTTGGACAAGTGGGATGAGTGGGTAGATCTGGCAGGAGAGCATTAAAAGCCGGGATACCCCTTAGGGAAGCAAAAGAAACACACCTCAGGGAAGTGTGATTTCATCCAAACACTATGTGATTCAAACTCCTACTCAAGCGTTTACTGCAGTGACAAGCTTACTATTCTTAGTTTCAAGGGCTGTTTTAATTAACGCTACTCTCGCTATATCATCTTCGAGCATTAGCTCAAAAACCCTTTCCGAAAATAGATCAGCGGGTTTAATTCTTCCTTTCAGCAAACCCTTGATCAAAGGTTTATATTCCAATAGCTCGTCATACGAATCTCGGTCAATTGCCTTACTATTAACAAAATCCACGCCAATCTCGATATTTTTATTTCCCTTGTACACTTCATTTGCAACTTCATCGAAATCATTCTTTAAACCAAAGTATACCAACGGAACCTCATACCTTTCGGATTTCAAATCCTCTAAGATATATTTCTTACCCGCGCTACTAACCTTTAACTGTAATCCGGCGCTTACTCCCCCAGTCTTTTCGGAAGTAACCTGTAATAGTTCCTTCTTTTTATCATTCTTATCGATCCAAATAATATCACGTTGCGGGTTTGTCTTATTGTACTTAGAAGGGAATTGCTTCATCGTTGAGAGTAGTCCTGTTCCTACCGCCTGATACTTATCAAGTGTTTTCGTTTTATTCTTACCTTTCCTAGCTACGGCTGCCCATTTTCGATTAACCTTTTTGTCTCGATTGCAATTTTTGACAACGATAGCCTCAGCAATATTCCCAAGTAACCTAGACGCTGTCTTCTCCGGATCAGGGTCAACAAAATATTTAAGCTCGAATATTCCCTGCTCATTTAATTGGAAGAATCCAAGCTCCTCCTGCATAATACTGAACAGATTCTCACCGTGCTTGGAAGTTATCGGCTGTGTATGCTCAGTCAATATTTTTCCATTCGTATCTCGAATAAAGACCGCCAATTCCAGAGCCGGGATGATAGTTGTCCTATAGATCTCGATATATCCTCGTTCATTTCTTATATACATTCGATCTCCCCTTCAGTTAAGCCCATATAACCTATTTTACAACAGGTTCGATTAGAATACAGCCGGGACAAGATGGGTGAGTTAAGGCTGCAAAAGCCGAGTTACCCCCTGAGCAAACTATTACATACAAATGAAAAATCACACCCTCGATGAGTGTGATTAGATGGCACGTCAACATACCTTAACTTATTTACCTCTAAACCCTTTAACGATAATCATTGCTTGTCCAAGTATACGTAAACTGCGAGATTTCCGAAAATCTCTTGGAGAATAATCTAAATGATCCCCTTTTATGGGATCAAACAAAAAGATGACGCTCAGTGAACGCCATCTCCATTGATTCACCTACTCTGTCTACCGATTGGGGGACTCAGCAACCATATAAACCGATTCCTGGCTAACTACAATACCTTTAGCTACCAAACCCTCAAGGGCTAGGGATACTTTATCTGTCTTGAAACCAGAATAAACTTTGGTGATTTCTTCGACCGTTCCTCCGCTGTTAGGCAGAGTCAGCATAGCACCATAGACATTTCGCTCGTTTCCGTAAATAAAGGGATTAAAAGATCGTTCCATACCCCATAGACCTCCGATACATAAGTTCAACGAAATGACCGATCTTCAATACTTTTAAGATCAATCAGTTACCATAATACTCTCTGGCTCCTGCAAGATACGATTAAGCGTTTGGAGCTGTCTTTCATCTAGGTCGTCTGGTTGTTTGCCCTCAACGCTAAATGCCCACCACAATGTCCCATTAATTGAACAATTTCCGCAGGTTCTTGGAGAAACGACCTTAAACCCTCCCATTTTAGGTGGGTAGTCCCATCCTTGATCATGACCTTGTTCCGGCGTTAAAATTTCTTCTTTGCCACAAACCTCGCAAATATGAAGCAAGAGCATTTTTATACCCCTCTCATGATTGAAAGCAGTTACCTCCACTTCAATCCTGGTACTGATTTTTTACTACGTCTTTCACAGATTGCAACAAATCTCGATCTTCCTTTGTATTTCTAAACACACAGCGGATCAACAAGGTCAGTAAAGCTTCATTTGAAAGCTCATCATTGAAGGAAGACTCAACTTTCGTAGAACTTCCTCGAAAAAGGGATTTGTATCGAACTAGATCCGATAAAGCTCCATTGGCTAGGTAACTGCTGTAAACCTTTAAAGCTCGATTGGGGGTATTAAGAACGACTGCACTCTCCAAAGTAATTCGTATCTCGCTTACACCTGAGCTATTATCGACTTTACATTCTGTTATGGCTTTAGGATTCTTGCTACGCTTGGATACCGAATTGTAGTACTCTGGTCCGTCAATCTCAATGGCTTTGAGATAGTCATCTCTGGTCAGATCGACAGACTTGCGAAGGGACTCGTCTGAAATCCATAAGGTTAAACTGTATCTATACATAAGCAACCCTCCTATTTCGTCTCTTTTAACGACGAAGGGAATTATATATCCATTAAAGAGATAATTCAAGCTTGTATCTCTTTGAGGATTAAAGTTACGTTAAAGGAATAGGTTCATACCTTAAAGTGAAAACTTCTTTCGATGCATTACTTATACTGCAAGAACCTTGCCGCAACATATCCCTTGATCGCGGGGAGCAACTCCTTAAAACGAATTATATCTTCCGGTGATTGATCAAAAACTTCATAATAAAGTTTATTGCAGATGTACAAAACTTCTGTAAAGTCGAACCCCTCATGGGACTGTAAATCGTTATCTTCAAAACGGAGCAATCGGCTGAACCACCAACTGATGCGGTCGGCAAGGCATGCGTAGCTCGTGTTGGCATATCCAGAAGAATCGATGTCGTAATCATATTCTTTGAAAAGCTTGTTTAACATGATGAAATACAATTTACTCGATTTCGGGGTGATGCTGTATCTCGGACAGGCTTCCAACTGCATGATGTCGATGGGATCAGTGTCTATCTGAGGACGGAAAACTTCTGGGACTCTCCGAGAATCTAAAATACTAATCCTCCGATTTAACATAGCTTCTAATTTTCCCTGCATCTCAAAGGTGGCGTCCCACTGATAAGGAATGTTCGGATCGAAAATCGCTAGAAAGTCGATATTGCTATCGGGCTTCTCGGTCCTGGAAAGAACAGAGCCGTAAAGCTTCAACTGCTTTACCCCATGTGCCGCAGCAATGACACCAATGTGATCTTGGTAGGTTATGATACTGTCGATGACATTCTTCTGAACAAGACTGCTACGGACTGCTGAATACTCTCTTACCTTCAAGAGTAACTCCTTAAAACGAGCTACATCCTTCGGATTCCAATTTATCGGTCGCTCATTTAAGTCATATAGGTTACCGCAAAGATATAAAACCTCCACAAAATCGAACCCCTCATAATAAGACCAAAGGTCATTATCTTGAAGTCTGAGCAAACGACTTAGGAACCAACTTACCTTTTTGGCGAGATATTGTATGAGGGCCGGGCTTTCTAAACTCTCCATTCTTTTAGCATCATACTTGGTAAGTAGCTTGTCTAGTAAAGTGAAATACTGTTTGCTCGATTTGAAGCTATTCATATTAGTAAGCTCCTTCCTTGCTAAAACTGGATTGTTTTAATCCTGGCTCTTGTACTCTCAATTGGATACCCGAGCGCATTGTTGATGAGCCGGCAACCATCATCGTGGTGATAATCGGAAAGAGTATGAGTGTGTCCATAACACCAGACCTTGTTATTAGCTCTGGTGAGTAGGTCAGAACCGTCAAAGTAGAAGAAGGTTGAGACAGGGCTGTTCTTATACTGTTGGAGCGTACTTGATACATCTGGTCCTACATGGGTAATGATAACCTGGCTTTGGTTGAAGATCCGCTCCAGCTTAGTGAGTTCCGCTACGAAATAGTCCATTAAGCCTTCACGGGTAAAGGATAGATCAGGTTAAAGTCGTTCATCGAAACCTGCTAGTAATCATAAAGGTAATAAACGGTAAAGTCCAAAGTTGCACCATAGAGAAACAAAAATCACTTTCATAATGTCAACGCTCACAAGAATTCACCGAGATACAGGTCATGATTTCCAAAAACGATGAGGATTTGATCATAGTAGCGTCTCAAACATTGACGTAGACGCTCATTTTGAGTATTGCTATGACCCAGATCCCCGGCGAGTGGGAGGTGAATATCCTGCGGCATGAGAAAAGGTGATGATTTTGTCATCACCTTCATTATGTATATTATAACGAATCAATCAATTTGTAGATCATCGAGTACTCCTTCAACTTAACGAAGATAAATCAAGCAAGATCCTGCTGATCGAATTTCAAGCTATACTCGCTATACCGCACCGCTTCATCAATCATCAACGCATTCAGTTGATACCCGAACTTTACTCCACCATCAATGCCAATCATCTGCTTGCCAAACCAAGGTGAGAAGTTATCGTTACCATGCAGTCGGGCACATACCTCATGACCGAATATGATCTTCTTCTGAGCAGGAATAAGGCCATCATGGCTATGAAATTTCCCTCTAGTCCATCGGAAGTCTTTATGAGAGGTCATTGTCCAATCGCTTAGCTGTGGATTGACACCTGCATGTACATAGATGTGATGACTATCTTCGTAATAGTCAGATAAGCTGCGGAGAAAATTGATTTGCAGCATATAGTGTTCCTTAATGAAAGCTCTAGCTTTCTCGTCATCCCTCTCATCCGTATACCAAGGACAGAACGAGCGAATCGTTTGCTTTCCCCCATTACGGTCAGAAGTATAAGGCATCAATCTGTAATCATTCTCATCTAACCAAGCAAGAAACATATCGTCGTGATTACCGCCGAGTGCTTTAGCTGCGTTCGAGTCGACCAATTGACGGACGTAATCAATAACTTGAAGTGAGAATTTGCCTCCATCTACGTAATCCCCAAGCAAAATTATCCGATCCACTCCTGGTTCATAACCGACCTGCGAAAGCAGGTTTACAAACGTGTGGTAGTAGCCATGAATGTCAGAAATAACTATTGTCCTCGCCAAATTAGCCCCTCCTATCAACAACACCAATTCCCTTATTAAAGCGTCTCTCTTACCCTACTTTTCCTTAACAATTCTGCCGTTCCTCATCTTATGTCCCTCGTTTTCCAGACGCGATAGCGCTTCAATACTTGCTACCGGATGATTATCACGATTAACTACTCGCCACCAAGGATAGTCTTCCCTGCCACGCTGACTAAAAAGATACTTACCAACTACACTACCACAATAGCGTTTACCCCAAACCATTTCAGCGATGTCCCCGAATTGAGTTATTTCTCCCCATTTTATACTTACAACGATTTCATCGATCTTTAGCTTCTTCTCAACTGTTAGTTCCATTTAGCTAACTCCTCCATTGCTTTAGTTACATTGTCTAATGCCAAGTCCAACCCATCAAATCTCATTAGGCCTTACCAGACCAGGAGTTAAGGCATTCACAAACCCTTTCCGTTGGGTCATTGCAATACTTTAATACTCTCGGGCTCCTGCAAGATACGCTCAAGAGTCCGAAGCTGTTTTTTGTTTAGGTTAGCTGGTTGTTGTCCTTCCATGTTTAATGCCCACCACAAAGTGCCGTTAATTCCACAGTCCCCACAGGTTCTAGGGGATACAATCTTGAATTGACCCATTCCAGGTGGGTAGTCCCATCCTTGATTATAAGCTTGTTTAGGTGTTAGAATCTCTTCCTTACCACAAACTTCACAAACGTGTCGCAAGAGCATGTAAGTTACCCCTTTCAATATCAGAATCTTATCGGCTACATTAATTCCATTCCTGATACTGTCTCTTGGTTACATCTTTCACCGATTGCAATAAATCTCGATCCTCTCTTGTATTTCTAAACACACAGCGGATTAGCAAGGTCAGTAAAGCTTGATCTGTAAGCTCAGCATTCGTCGTAACCTCAATCTTCTCAGCACTTCCCCCTGAAAAGGGAGTTGTAGCGAACAAAATCTGATAGTGCTCCATTTGCTAGATAACTGCTGTAAACTTTAGAGCACGGTTAAGGATATTAAGGACCGCTTCGCTTTCTAAGTTAATTCGTAACTCGCTTACACCTGAGCTGTTTCATCACTTTTACCGAATAAATATAGTATAACCGAAATATCAAGATAATCAATATTTCGGAAGTTTGTCGGTTAAAGTGATTATATTGTTAAGAGTGTTATATAAAATCAAGTTTATATTCACTGCTCATTTCTAGGGTCAGGAGATTGGTTCAGCTTCTGATACATGTGATACTACCGGTGCAGATAGAGGGGGAGTGTCCCTCATTTCAGATTAGAATGCTTGTTCCTTTCTCTTTATTAATCTGTTCAGATATCTCCTTGTATAGAATGTTTGTTCTCAGCCCATAACTGTTAAAAGGGTTTATATCTCAGAACTGAATGAGAAAATAAAATAGCCCGGAGACTAAAATCCACGGGTTTTCGAAGAAAAATTAGATTAGGTTAACCGAACGATTCTCTCTAAGAAAGCCCCTAATGTATTTAATGGAGACGGCATAGCCCGGAGTGGATACCTTCTGAACTTCGGATCTCCTATGGAACTCTCGGGCACTGTGCCTTATCATTACTGCATCTTATTAAGTTTTGGACTGGAAAGAGCCGCTGATACGGGTTATACCGGTCGAGCACGGTGTAATGGTTCAGAATGTAGACCAAATCATTGAAAATATCCTCGAAGTTAATTGTTGTTTTCTGCTGCAAGCAATAATAAACGAACCTCTTGAAATCCGCCTTCGATCTCAGCAACAAACTGATCCGCATAGGCGGGTCAGTTCAGATAGCTGCTCGAAATAACCGTTTGCCTTAAAACTTAGTAAGATTGATAATTCCGAATCAACTTGATCTGTTCCATCTTCTCTAAATATCACCATATACTCGTGTTGCAGATCAATTACCGCTAACCTATCCAATAGTCTCCACTCCTTTCCAATAACCACGATCAACTTAACTAATTCGTACTTTTAATATGTTTTCTCCTCCGATTACTCACAAATACAAGTTAAGTTATATGAAAGGTTTTAGGTTTAATTAAGGCGATAAAAAAAGTCAGATTAAGCTCAATCAAACCATTAAGACTTCAGTGACAAAAGAAAAAGTGCCGATTTCTCGGCACTTGCACTTTACAGTGTAGCTTATAAAAACAATAATTCAGTGTATTGAATTCATCCGTTTATTGACCTGGCACAGCTACATACTTATACTCTTCTTCATGGCAACCTTCGCTAGAAGGACGTACTTTATACTTATCTGGGTTCCTACTGAGATAGCCCTTCACCGCACCGATAGCTGGATGATCTACGAAGATTGTGCTCTTTTCCAAGTTCTTATTATCAATCAAATAATCAACAATTGCATATACAGAATGGTATGTAATACTGCGTAACCTACGTTCTTTCCGGCACAGATAATCACTAGGTGTCTCTTTCTTCTGAAAGTACTCCTCTATGGCTTGTCCATATTTCACCACAAACTCTTTATAGGAATCCTTATGTGTTCGATTTCCAGACTTCTTCTCAGCATTCTGTGGTAGCGGTTTCTTTGGTTGCCTATATTTCTTTGTGTGATCAAATAGGTATTCCTTATGTCGTCCAAGTAGTGGCAATTGAGCATTACGTAAACACTGGATCTCCATTGGCAGCTCTATCCGATGAATATGTTTAAGAATAGACTCAGGCAATTCAATCTCATTATTCTCAAATCTATACAGGATCTCATCCAGCTCAATATTAATAATATGAAGCCCCTTGGTAACAAGTCTTGCAATGTGATCGGGGATATCCAATTCTCTTTGGAAGTGTGTCCTCCCAAGGCTGATCGAACGATTTTCACGAACGTCATTGAGGATAAACTCATACCTAAGTGACTTTCCACAAAGACACGTTACCCCATTGCTGACAACACCATGATCTATAAAACCTTCAAAAACATAGCGCTCAGTCCCTTTGTGAGAAGCAAGCACATTCGCAAAGTAAGACTTTTGAGATATTTTGGAGAATACCTGCAACGCATTTTTTTGGGGTTGAGTAAGTTTGAGAATAATATTTTGTCTTTCTTCAGAAGTCAGATACATAGTTGTTCCTCTCCCCTTCGCTTAAACCAACTGACTTTGAAGGCTACTATACACCTTTTTATCTCTATTGAAAAGACATGTGCAAACAACAATTTTTCACACGCCAATTCGGTAGAAAATAAGAATTTTGTCTAAAATGACATCCCCTGATGGAAAGCTGATTACAACCCAAGAACCGAACAACTATCTATGAAGTCCATCATATAGAACATCTCATCATAGAACGATAATTAGGGATCATTCAATTTCAACCCCCTCCACCACTTTACGGATTTCTTGAATGGACGGTTCGATGTAGCAACGAGTCGTTTGAATATTGGCATGACCGAGAACTGTAGCTACAACTTCGATTTGACCACTTTCATTGGCAACTCGCTTTGCAAATGTATGACGAAGCTGATGTACCGTGAATGGGATTTTGGAAAGCCGCGATAAACGTCCCATCATATGTTGGATGGCTCGGGTCGTCATCTTAGGGTCACGCTGCGAATAGAACAAATACGGCGAGCTGCCATCATGGTGTCTGAGCCAAGCCTGGATGATGGCTCGGGTCTTCACCCCTAATGGGACGTGACGATATTTCTTGCCCTTGCCGCTTCGAACAATAAGCAACCCCGAATCGAGCAAGACATCCGAAACCTTAAGATCAGATACCTCAGCTACTCGCAAGCCGCAGTTTACCAAGATAGCAAAGATGGCTTTGTAGAGTGTCTTCCTCGTTCCTCCGGCATGCTTCAGTAGTTCGATAACATGGGAGATTTTAGCGATCTCCTCATTTGTAAGCCACCTGATCTCATTTTGGTTGGCAATAGCCTTGAGCTTAATCGCGGCGACCGGATCGGACTTAAAAACCACACCCTGACCCCGAACAAACAGAAGGAATGACCGTAGGGCGATCAGGTAATGGTTTACCGTTGTTGGAGCCAAATGGTGTTTGGTCTTGGCCACGACTTTAGATTCTAAATAAGACTTAAAGTCCCTGACTACTGTCTGAGTAACATCCTCTAAATCGGATATTTCGTCCCAAGACGAGTCGAGCCAAGCCTTAAAATGATTCATACACATCCCATAGGCCTTAACTGTTTTATCCGATTTCTCTTCATTGACTAAGTGCTGCAGAAACAGATCGATTGCAGAAGCAATATTCACAGCAGAACCCCTCCATCCCTAAATTAGATACCGAATTTCCAGTACCGTTATACGACGATTAGTTGTCGTATGATAGCTTGGAATGGAGGTGAGTTCAAGTAATTTCTACGTATAATGCATATTGTATGACGAGTTTTTTAATTGAGGGTTTTGCTAGGAAAAGCAGACAGGGAATACTTTGTAAAGGGGCTCTCAGATAGACATTGGGGGCTTGTGTTCTTTACGAAGCTGTTAATAGTTTGCAGGGAATCGACTGCCGGGATGCGTTCCTTCTATATAGTCGGCATTCAAATAATAATTTTAATCGACTCAATAGTAATCATTAAAACTTGAACAACAGGAAACTCAAATTAAGAGTTAACTGCTGTTCCTTTAAACGAATCTTAAACTGCTTCCACTGTGACTTCGACATTCCAATTAAGGCTCCACGACACTTCCAAATCACCACTAGGGTATACAGAAATATAGCCCTACTGGTCGTAATTATTATAGAAAAGCACAGAAGTCAGATTATATTTCACTAAGTAAATTTCAGCGACCTCTTGAATTTGATCTTTTGAATAATCTCCATATGAGGTTATCACAGTTTGACAAGATCCCTTCCTACTGTTAGTTAGTAACTCAAGATTGATTTGCTCATAAATAGTTGCACCCCAACTCCAGTGATCTCTGATAGGATAGATTTGAGTTTCTAAATAAACAAAATCTTCATCATCATCATCTGCTCGCTCATGCGTATGCACTAGAAAAGAGTCACCATACCCAAGTCTAAAAAAAAAACGAACAGATAAGTTCATGCGAGTATGGTTTCGTAAAGTAATGAGACAAATCCTCTTCATCAAACTTTCTGAAATCATAACTCTCAATAATTTGAAGCCACTCATTTGATATACCTTTTGAATTCAACTTACGCCATTTAGTACTCATCGATTTCCCCTCCAATATTAGATTCGCTTAATATAAACCATCTTTAGTTCCAACTCATAAAGGTGAATCGAATCACATAGCTACGAAAAAATATCTTCATTATTGTCAGAGCCGAGCTGAATTCTTTCATTAATATATCTCTAATGTCGACAACGACAGCATTACCAGCATTACACTTCTCTGCATTTTCTAAGTTTTCATTTAAGTGTGCTTTTTTGTAATATAGAACCTTCAAAAAAAAAAGATCAGGTGCACTTACACCTGATCTGGCTTTAGGAACTTATTAAGCTAACAATCCTTTTTCGTAAAACATGTACTCCAGCGCTCATCGAAAATAAATTCATCATCGATAAAATCTATCATTTCAAAACGAGCCCATTGTGTCGGTTCCGTTGAAGAATATATAAATACACCATCTGCGAATCCACTCCAATAATTTTCACAAAGTGTTGTTAGGGCAATTATTTCGTTCTTCCTTAGCCTGTGATTTACTTCAAGAACAGTAACTCCGAAGGTTTCTAATTCCAACTCTGTATCCTCTAAAAAATAAAGTGAATCCTCTAAAAAATCCGGTAAATTAAGCTTGGTCATCACTTTCTCTAGATCATAAATATATGAAAAGTACTTCTGGGAAATGATGCCGTATGGTGCATTTCTAACATCTACTTTCTTAACAATCCAAGTACCGGGCCACCCAAGAAAAGAACACATGAATTCATCCGAATAAGGAATGTTATGATAACCAATTTCTTTGTGCTGTTCAGACATGGCGCTACTAATCTCAATAACCCTGAACGAAGTATCTACTTGAGTGCCCACCGCAGGTTTAAACCAATCAATATTCATTCTATATCCCTCCAATTTATATTTCATATACTATAAATCATCTCTAATTCAATCTCCCTAATTACCCTTACATCTCCGTCTGGATTGACAAATGCTGAGGTACATGAAATTACTTATGTCGCTTTAGGGATAAGGTATTTGAAGTCTACATAGCGGGAAAGACAGATCAAGTTTCGGGATGTACTCCTCGGGCTAAAAATCTGTTAACTCCATGTTACAACCATTTATGAACTGGTTGAAAACATCGAACAACATTATCAACTAGCTTCTTCATTATGGAGGATACTTCTTTGAGGGGCTCCGTTGAAGATTACCTTAATACTCTTCTAAAGCCGACCTTCTCGGTATTCTTGAGCAAAAAATAGTTATTTAACGGTTAGAGGCACATCTTTACCATACAAAACCTTTAATACATCAGAAATCAAAAGTGATTTTTCATCTTTCATTTTGGTAATATTGTGACTCCCTCATTATGTCGTTGAGCCAACTGCACATAACTCGTCGTATTCAATGATTGGCAGGTTCATTTCCAGTAAAAACTAAGTACTTCCACGACTATCTTTTTTTTCTTGCACATCGCTAAAGCAAACGTATGTAAATATTCTCAAAATACGACCTGTTTCCTTTAACCATAATGTTTGGTTTCTGGTCAACCATTTAATATATTGAATCTAATTACTAATATAGGTAGAATTGATACGGCTCTTTATATAGCAAGTGATTAGTTTATCGGAATTATTCGGGTATACATAGGCGATTATTCTGGGCATCAAAACAAAAGACGGAGGGGTATCATGCGGAATAATAGAGTGTTAAAGAGTAGACGTTTCGCAGTCAAGGCATCGGCTGTGATTATGGCGTTAACGGTAATCGTAGGGGGTAAGACAACGCTTGCTCAAGCGGTCGCTACATCTCCAACTGCATTCACGCAAGTAGCGGTCAATGTAGGGGGTTATGAGTATAATCAGGCAAATGTTAATGCTCTGAACTACTTGAATGACATTCGAACAAAGGCTGGTCTTCCCACTGTAACTTTAAACCCTTTCTTAACAAAAGCAGCTTCAAACCATGCCAGTTACCTTGGTGTAAATGGGTCATCGGATGGGCATTCAGAGGTGTCCTCAAAAAAGGGCTTCACTGGTGAGAGCTTCATTACACGAATAGCAAATGCAGGAGGTGGCGATAGTTTCAAGTACACTTATGTCGATGAAGGTATTACTTTTTCGGCAAACACTCTTGAAGAGGGTGTTGACTCCTTAATAGATGCACCTTATCACAGGGACGCACTCTTAGACCCTAACCTGACTCAAATAGGTTTTGGTCAAGCAGGGAGCATAGTCGTACATAATTACGCTATTGAGGGGTCTACTACTCTAACATCAGTATATCCTTACAATGGCCAGAAAGATGTACCTTTAACTTTTGACGGTTTTGAAAACCCGAATCCTCTGGAGGGGACTGGTTTAAGCACCTCAGGTTATATCATTTCCTACAAGGTAGCAAGCTCACCATCAACTCTCTCAGCTACTTTAAAAAACAGTAAGGGTGTTTCGTTACCTGTAATTGTGAAGATGTCTCCGTATACTGCTCAAACACGAGAGTACGGTTATCAATACTGGATGATCATTCCCAAGAGTCCGCTAGTTAAAGGTGAGACCTACACTATAACAGCTGGCGACAAGACATGGTCATTCACCACAACTGGTGCAGTCGCACCCAAGCCACCTGTGGTCAACGACCAAGCCCCTCGGAAGTTCAGTGTCAAGGATGTAGGGGTTCGTATCGATGGTAAGTACGTAGAGTTATCACCTAAAGCTCAGGTTCTCTCAAACAGCACCTTCATCCCTCTGAGAGGGGTATTCGAAGCCATGGGAGCAACCATCAAGTGGAGTCCAGTACCAACCAAAGATTTAAAGGGCAGTGAGATCGTAATAACCAAGGGAACTACGAAAATCCAGCTTTGGGTTGGTCTTACAAAAGCGCTTGTAGAGGTTAACGGAAAGACAATAGCGATCAACTTAAGCAAAGCCCCTTATGTCACTCCTGCGGGTTCGACATATGTTCCTCTCAGATTCGCATCAGAAGCTCTAGGTGCGAAGGTTGGTTGGGATGCTAAGAACTTTATTGCATCCATTGATCAGCAGTAATTAAATTCAGGGTCGAACGTTAAGGCGTTCGGCTCTTTTTCACTTATTAGGTTCGACATAGTCATTAAAATACCCATGAAAATATTTATTAAATAAATTAATCGAGTTCCTTCTATTGTAATGGGCTATTACCTTTTCATAATATTTTTCCGAGTATTAATTAAATCACTGTACAAATTAATTACGACTTGTTTTATAACAGTGTAGGTTTGTAACGGTATCTCACTTACTTCCAGACTAGGATCAACACGATGCACATAGAAAACAGAAAGTACTGTTGTCAAGAACGTAGCAACGAGCACGACTTTGATTACCCCTCCTAAGAAACTAAAGAGCTCCTTAATACCATTGTGAAATTGTCTACTTATCCATCGTGTTGGAGATACAACGAATGTTTCTGCTATCCAGCTAATTGCTTTACCAGCCCTGTCTGTAGCCGTTGTCTTGTCAACTTCAACGACTAGCTCCTTGACAGGAGTAGTTTGTTCTCTGTACATTTCCTCTAATTGTTCAAAATCGTTAATTAATAATGCACCATCTGACACATCAGCCTCTATAGTGAGAGAACCTCTATTAGATTGATCGGGAATTTTTTTCGATGGGTCCATATATGTATCGAGGATTCTGAAATTTTCCAGACCGGATTTGAACTCTTCAAAGCGACTTTTACTCTGCTCTAATATTTGCTCGAAGTTGATTGTATTAGCTGGTGTCTCATTATCATCAGCAGTATATATCCTTAATCCAGTTGATTCTTGTGGTTCTGATGAATTGAGTGGATTAATGGGAAGTCCCGTCTCTTCTCCCTCATTTGAGAAGTTATGTTGATCAATTTTCGCTTCATCTTCTGGTACGGGCAATTGGATGCAAGGGGAGGTCGGCTCATCCGGTTGTAGCACTTCATAATTATCAGGTGATATTGCTACTCCCAAGCCTAGATCAGCCTCACTAATGTCAAATAGAGTAAAGGAAATGTCATCATTCAGAGAATCTTTTGAACTAGGTTCACTTCTCTTTTGATCGTTCATTTTATTAATCATTGCACTCATTCAAGCATCGCCTTCCTCTCCTTACATAATATAAAACAGGTCTAAAATGCACTCCTGAAATTGAAAAGTTAATAGTACTAACTTATTTCATCAACGAAGGCTAGTCTGCATCTTCATAAGGTACAAATTCCTAACACTTGTTCTTTTGAATAGAAGAAACTACCGCCCCTAAAAGCATAGCTCTCAAATTTTTATTAAAATGCAGTAAATCTAGACATCCCATAAACCGAAATAAAAAGCACCTCACGATTAGCGAAGTGCTTTTGCCTTATTCTTTACTCTTCTGGATTAAAAATAATGTGATTTGCATCATCGATAAGTCTTACTGCCGGAGAATATATTTCACCAAATATGATGATTAAGTCAACCGCTCTGAACTTCCCTGGATTCTTGAATAAGATCTTAAACTCGTGTGCTTCAAGACCCGTCAAAACAATAAAAGTTTCATTCTTAGGCTTTATCCGAATCTTTTTTATCCTCAAACCTTCTTCATTATAAACTACAACGTTTTTTCGTCTTAGATACCCCAACAAAATAACGAATGGGACCAATACTATAACCGGCGTAGTAGGTATATTTTTCTTCGGTGCTACTATCCTAGGCTCCTCATGTTTAGGATGAGATGGAGGTATTGGAGTTGGACTCGGAACTGTTTGATCCTCTTTCTTTTTTAGTGTTTCAATGATGAAATCAACCCTCTGTTCTTTGACCTTTTCATTTATTTCAACTGCCTTAGATACTTCGTGCTTGTCTTGTATTGATTCTTTCTTAGTATTAGCTTTATCAGGCTGTTCCCCATAAACTATAACTTCAATATTAGTTTCATCTCCGGTCAATGGATTGAAAAGAACTAAGTTATGCTTACCCAATTCTGCGTTTTCAAAACTGTATTTTCCGTCTGCATCAGTATAGGTGATCCTTGGAATTGAATGTAATTCGACCTGAACTCCAACTAAAGGCTTTCCCTGTCTATCCATTACATAACCGAATACTGTTCCATTAACTTCAGCATCGTAGGGCTTAACGTCAAGTTTTTCTGTTAACGTTTTTAATTTGGGTATCGGAGACTCTGTTGCCTCCTCTGGAGAAATTACTGGTGTTACCACAGGAGCCCATGAAGATGTCGGAATTAGTGTTGACTGAGGTATGGCAGTAATAGATACCTTTATTGGTATGTCTAGCGGCTGAGATGTTGGAATTACAGGTCTAAAGGTCGGCTTAATACTCGTTGTCGGGTTAGGTGTTGGTTCTGGTGTAAAGGGAATTGGAATTATAATCGAGGCCTGTGTCGGTTCAGGAGTTAGGATCACATGCTCTGAAGTTACCATTGGTGTTGGTGTCGATATTGCTATCGGTGCTGGTGTTGCTGTCGGTGTATCCTTGTAAGACACGTACCGTGTGGAGCTGCGGATTTGGTGAATAATACACTTCTGGATTTCCGTTTGAGGATAGCAGGCGGCAATCGCTTGAGAGAATCCGGACAGGTTATCCACGCAGATAATGAGAATGTCCTGAACCCCGCGATTCTTCAGTTCATTCAGCACACTCAGCCAGAACTTGGAGGACTCATTCTCCCCAATCCACAT
>NZ_LRAC01000141.1 GCF_001517085.1 Paenibacillus sp. DMB5 | reverse complement strand
GTGCAGCAATGCATGGAGCTGACCAATACTAATCGGTCGAGGGCTTATCCAATAAATAAATCGCAGATTCGTTTCGGATTCAGTTTTCAGGTGATCAAGCCTGGCAGGATGTTAAACCGATGGTTTGATATTTTCTGCAGCGATTTCGAGAAGCGTAAGCTTCGAAAAATCATGTTTGGTGGCGATAGCGGAAGGGTTCCACGCGTACCCATCCCGAACACGACCGTTAAGCCTTCCAGCGCCGATGGTACTTGGACCGAAGGGTCCTGGGAGAGTAGGACGCCGCCAAGCGCGTGAGTCCACTGTTGAGCAATCGACAGTGGACTTTTTGCGTCTGTGAATAATTGTGGAAAACTTGTGGATAATTCAGATTACTGCTGAAAAAGTACACACATGTGGATAGCTTTTTCACATAACGACTTATCCCCTGTTAAGGGCGAGGAAAGGCATGAATATGTAATTTAGTCAAGAATAATTCCTAGTAGTACACTGTTTTTGTGGATAATATGTGGAATTTGTGGATAACGGTTGCATAACCGTGGATAAGTGTTTTTAGCCGGGGGGTCTTTGCCCGGCTTTTTTTGTTGCTGTTTTTATTTTGTGGATAACTCTGCGATTTTTCTAGTAGGCTCCAGAAAGTTTACAGAAAGTCTGCAGAAAATTAGCGTACAGCAATCTGGCTTGTTATACTCTCTATAAGCATTAATAAATTCCTGTTTATGAGGTGAACTGACGTGGAAATAAGGCAGCTGAAGCCAGAAGAATTTGAATCAAACTTGACTCTTTCTGAATACGCGTTTCAGTATAGAGTGTCAGCAGAGGCTCGGATTAACAAAAAAGAAAAGTTTAAGCCGGAAAGAGTATGGGGTGTTTTTGAGGAGGGGGAGTTGAAGGCAGGACTCACACTTCTGCCTTTGGAAGTACATATACAGGACAGAATTGTTTCTATGGGGGGAATTGCCGGAGTAGCCACATGGCCGGAGAACCGCAGACAAGGCTATGTGGCGACTCTATTAAAGCATATTCTGCAGGTGATGAATGAGAATGGTCAGTCACTGTCGATGCTGCATCCGTTCCTGATTCCTTTTTACCGCCGGTTCGGCTGGGAGGTTTATTGCGAATACAAAAAGTACACAATTCCTGTAGAGAAATTTCCGGTGAAGACAGAGATCGAAGGCAGTGTGCGGCGTGATGCTGCAGATTTGGAAACACTGGATCAGCTCTATAACCGCTTTGCGGCCCGTTATAACGGAACGCTGAAGCGAAGCATGGAGTGGTGGAAGGAGAGTGTCCTGGACGAGGACATGCACCATTGCCTGTTTATCTCGGATGAAGGCGAACCAGAGGGTTACGTACTGTATAAGCTGGAGAAAAGGGAGCTCGTTATTGATGAATTTGTCTATCTGAATGAAAAGGCACGCCGCGGGCTCTGGACATTCCTTGCCAATCACGATTCCATGATCACCGGTGCTTCGCTGAAGCTGGTGCCGTCGGATGATATCCTGCCGTTTCTGCTGCCGGACCCGCGGATTCACCAGGAGAATTATCCTTACTTTATGGCGCGGATTGTTAATGCACAGGCCTTCATAGAATCGTTTATTTTCAATAAACAGCCGGAAGTGCGGAAATATACATTGTACATTAAAGATGAGCATGCTCCGTGGAACGACGGAAGCTGGGCGCTGACTGTCAATACTGATGGAACAGCTTCGCTGGTCCGCTCCGGGGCTGCAGAAGGGCAGACAGACCTGAGCTGCAGCATTGGAACGCTGACAATACTTTTAATGGGATATAAGCGTCCGCAGGAGCTGGCCAGATACGGCAGTCTGACGGGCGATCCGGAAGCGCTGAAATGGCTGGAAGAGATTGTACCGCATGCCGAGACCGCCTTGATTGACTTTTTCTGATGCCGCTGAAGCTCTGCCGCTGTTTTGCAGCAGGGAGAGCTTCTTTTTTACATATGAAAATCGCCGGGCCGTAAGAATATACCGAATACATTGGCGGTATTAAGTAAAAAATAAGAGTAACCCCTTGGAATTCAGTGAGAATATGTTATAATATGAAAAAAGTCAAAGAAAGTCAAAGTCAACGAAGGCTCACCTGAGCTTTTCTGTTACCTCAGCTTTTTAGTTATTTATAGCAGTGGATCTGCCGGGTTCAAAATATATTCCTTTAAGGACGATGTTGCTGTTTATGCTGCAGCTAAGCCTGGATTCGTGCTTTCACTCTTGGGTTAAGTTCTTTAGAGGTTACTCCGGGCGGATTCGCAGCAAAGACGTACACTATTGCATTAAGCACTGGAGGATGAGTGATGCGTAATATCTCTGATATTATCGAACAATATCTGAAGAATATTTTGCATGAAAGTCCCGAAGGTACGGTGGAAATCCAGCGCAATGACCTGGCGGACCAGTTCTCATGCGTGCCGTCACAGATTAATTATGTCATCAGTACACGTTTTACTTTGGAGAAGGGCTATGTGGTGGAGAGCAAGCGCGGCGGCGGGGGGTATATCCGTATTCAGCGTTTTGAGCTGCCCCAGAATGTGGCGCTGTACGCTCATCTCAAATCTACAATAGGAAATGATATTGATCAGAATTCTGCCGAAGGGCTGATCTATCAGCTCGAGGAAGCCCGTTTCCTAAGCAAACGTGAAGCGTGTCTTATGCGCGCCGCTGTTTCCCGGGAATGCCTGACGGTTAATCTGCCGTACCGGGATGAGATTCGTGCCAAGATTATGAAGGCGATGCTAATCTCTTTGTTGGGCAAATAATGGTCATCATAAGGGAGGGACTCCGCTATGCTGTGTCAGGAATGCGGTGTCAAACCGGCTACTCTGCACTTTACCAAGATCGTGAGTGGAGAGAAGACGGAATTTCATATTTGTGAAAGCTGTGCCCGTGAAAAAGGGGAGATGATTCCAGGAACCGCAGGGGGCTTCTCAATCCACAGCCTGTTATCCGGTCTGCTCGATCTTGAAGGGGCGGGCAAGGAGAAGTCAGCAGCTACCAAAAATGTGCAGGGTCTGCACTGCGAGAACTGCGGCATGACCTATTCCCAATTCAGCAAGCTTGGACGGTTTGGCTGCAGCTCCTGCTATAAATATTTTGACAGCACGCTGGACCCGCTGTTCAGAAGAGTTCACGGCAGCACCGCACATGTAGGCAAACTGCCCAAACGCGCCGGTGCACAGATCATGTGCAAGCGTCAGATCAATGAATTGAAGCATGAACTGCAGGAAAGCATCATCCAGGAAGAATTTGAAACTGCAGCCGAGCTGCGGGACAAAATCCGCAAACTTGAAAAAGAAATGGCACAAGAGTAAAGTCTTTCATATATAGGGGGGATACGACATGTCAAGTCTCCGTTTTACCGAACAAGCGCTCAGCAACTGGATGCGCTGCGGCGGCAGCCACTCTGAAATTGTGATCAGCAGCCGTATGCGTATCGCCCGCAATCTGGAGCATCTGCCGTTTCCGCTGCTGGCCTCGGCTGAGCAGGCGGAAGAAGCACTGGAACAGCTTGCCCCTGTATTCCAGGGAGACGCCGCTGGGGGCCTTGGCACCTTTGAACTGCTGCGGCTGGATGAGATTACCGAGCTGGACAAAAAAGTGCTGGTGGAGAAGCATCTGATCAGCCCAAATCTGGCCAATGATTCCCGCGGAGGTGCGGTTATCCTGAACGAGGATGAGTCGGTCAGCATTATGATCAACGAGGAGGATCATCTCCGTATTCAGTGCCTGTTTCCCGGATTGCAGGTCAAGGAGGCCTGGGAGCGGGCAACGGCCATTGATGATATTTTTGAAGCCTCCGTCAATTATGCCTTTGATGACAGGAGGGGGTATCTGACAAGTTGTCCTACCAATGTAGGCACCGGCCTCCGGGCCTCAGTGATGCTGCATCTGCCGGCGCTGGTGATGACTCACCAGATCAACCGTATTTTATCGGCTGTTAACCAGGTGGGTCTGACTGTAAGAGGAATTTACGGTGAAGGCAGCGAAGCAGTAGGTAACATTTTTCAGATTTCCAACCAGATTACACTGGGACAAACCGAAAGTGAAATCATCGAGAATCTTCACAGTGTAGTTACACAGATTATTGAGCACGAACGTAATGCCCGTGAGCGGCTGCTGACTGATTCAGCGCTGCGGATCACCGACCGGATTAAACGCTCCTACGGGATTCTGGCATACGCTGCTGTCATGGAGCTCAAGGAGTCGGCACAGCGGCTCTCCGATCTGCGGCTGGGTGTGGATCTGGGCATTCTGGAAGGTCCCTCGATCTCCGTGCTGAATGAGCTGAATGTGAAGACACAGCCGGGGTTCCTGCAGAAAATGTTCGGTGACGAGCTGTCAGCGACCGAACGCGATATGTACCGGGCGAAGCTGCTCCGGGAAACACTGGGATCACAACATTAATTATAGATATTTATTATCCGTGGAGGTGCAGGAGATATGATGTTTGGAAGATTTACGGAACGCGCACAAAAAGTGCTGGCGCTGGCGCAAGAAGAAGCTGTACGGCTGGGACATAACAACATTGGTACAGAACATATTTTGCTCGGACTGATTCGTGAGGGAGACGGCATTGCCGCCAAGGCACTGATTGGACTGGGTCTGGGACTGGAGAAAATCCAGGACGAAGTGGAGACGCTGATCGGCAGAGGACAGGAACAGCCTACCAACATCGCGTACACTCCACGTGCCAAAAAAGTTATCGAGCTGTCGATGGACGAAGCACGCAAGCTGGGCCATACTTACGTCGGCACAGAGCATATCCTGCTCGGCCTGATCCGGGAAGGCGAGGGCGTAGCTGCCCGTGTACTTAACAACCTTGGAATCAGCCTGAACAAAGCTCGCCAGCAGGTACTGCAGCTGCTTGGCAGCAGTGAAGCTACTTCAAGCCACAGCGGAACGCCTGCGAATGTCAGCACGCCAACGCTGGACGGCCTGGCCCGTGACCTTACTGCCTATGCTAAAGACGGCAACCTTGACCCTGTTATCGGCCGCAGCAAGGAAATCGAACGTGTAATTCAGGTGCTCAGCCGCCGGACCAAAAACAATCCGGTACTGATCGGTGAACCTGGGGTAGGTAAAACCGCAATCGCCGAAGGTCTTGCCCAGAAAATCATCAACAATGAAATACCGGAAACGCTGCGTGACAAGCGCGTTATGACCCTGGATATGGGTTCAGTGGTGGCCGGAACCAAATACCGCGGTGAGTTTGAAGACCGCCTCAAAAAGATTATGGATGAAATTCGTCAGGCTGGTAACATTGTACTCTTCATCGATGAGCTGCACACCCTGATCGGGGCAGGCGGCGCGGAAGGTGCGATTGATGCCTCCAACATCCTGAAGCCGGCCCTGGCCCGCGGAGAGCTGCAGTGCATCGGTGCCACTACACTTGACGAATACCGCAAATATATTGAAAAAGACGCAGCCCTGGAGCGCCGCTTCCAGCCGATCACGGTGGATCAGCCTTCTCCGGAGGAAGCCGTACAGATCCTTTACGGACTGCGTGACCGTTATGAAGCTCATCACCGGGTGAAGATCACCGATGAGGCTATCGTGGAGGCTGTGAAGCTCTCTGACCGCTACATTCCGGACCGTTTCCTGCCGGACAAAGCGATTGACCTGATTGACGAAGCGGGTTCCAAGGTAAGACTCAACTCCTACACCATCCCGCCGAATCTTAAAGAACTGGAGATGCGCCTTGACGATATCCGCAAGGAGAAGGATTCTGCAGTACAGAGCCAAGAGTTTGAAAAGGCCGCTGCGCTGCGTGATACCGAGCAGAAGATCCGCGAGGAGCTCGATACAACCAAGAACCAGTGGAAAGAAAAACAGGGCCGTACCGATTCCCAGGTTACACCTGAGGATATCGCCCAGGTTGTTGCCAGCTGGACCGGTATTCCGGTAAGCAAGCTGAAGGAAGAGGAGACTGACCGTCTGCTCAATATGGAAGCTCTGCTCCATGAACGCGTAATCGGCCAGGATGAGGCTGTGAAGGCTGTCAGCCGGGCGCTGCGCCGGGCACGTGCGGGTCTCAAGGATCCTAAGCGTCCAATGGGCTCCTTCATCTTCCTCGGACCAACCGGGGTAGGTAAAACCGAGCTGGCGCGTGCACTTGCCGAAGCGATGTTCGGTGACGAGAATGCCGTAATCCGCATCGACATGTCGGAATACATGGAGAAGCATTCCACGTCCCGCCTCGTAGGGGCGCCTCCGGGATATGTAGGGTATGAAGAAGGCGGACAGCTGACCGAGAAGGTACGCCGCAAGCCATATTCCGTAGTATTGCTGGATGAGATCGAGAAGGCTCACCCTGAAGTATTCAACATCCTGCTGCAGGTGCTGGAAGACGGTCGCCTGACCGATTCCAAAGGCCGGGTAGTCGATTTCCGCAACACGCTGATTATCCTTACCTCTAACGTAGGGGCACAGGCAATCAAGAGAAATTCAACCCTCGGCTTCACTGCTGTGCAGGATGCCGGAGCGGATTACAGCAACATGAAGGGCAAAGTAATGGAAGAGCTGAAGAAGAGCTTCCGTCCTGAGTTCCTGAACCGTATCGACGAAATCATTGTCTTCCACTCGCTGGAAGAGAAGCATATCGCCGAAATCGTTACACTCATGTCCGACGAGCTGCGCAAGCGGCTGCGTGAATACGATGTGGACTTCGAGCTTACAGACGGAGCCAAAGCATTCCTGGCCAAGGAAGGGTACGATCCGGCATTTGGTGCCCGACCGCTGCGCCGCGCGATTCAGAAGCATATCGAAGACCGTCTCTCCGAAGAGCTGCTGAAGGGCAATATCAAGAAGGGGGATTCCCTCAAGATCGATCAGGTGGATGGCGAGCTTGTGGTAACCACCGTAGATGCACCGGCCGTCGCACTTGATAAAGAAGCCGAGGCAGACAACAAGTAAGAAAGACCGCTTGAAACAAAGCTGCCGCTCCTCCGTATAGAGGAGCGGGGCTTTTTTTTGTTGACCGGTTGTTCGATTGCACCGAAATTGACTAAACAGGCCTAAAATCAGGCAGGTTATAGAGACAGTCAAAAACTAGAGCCTAAGTAACCTTTCGTTCGGGATGGAGAAATGGTAAACTTTGAATAAGGGCTAATTATATGCAATTTTAGCAACTTCGTACCGTAAGGAGACCACATGGCAAAAGCAAAAACAAAATTTTTCTGTACCGACTGCGGCTACGAATCGCCAAAATGGTTCGGCAAATGCCCGGGCTGCCAGGCATGGAACACCATGGTGGAAGAAACGGAAAGCGTAGTCAAAACACAAGGAATGAATGCACCTATTTTTCAGAGTAAAGAAAAGGCGCAGTCGATCATAAATATAGAAAGTGACAAAGAACCGCGCATCCTGACAGGCATCGGAGAGCTTAACCGTGTGCTTGGCGGAGGCATTGTCCCCGGCTCGCTGGTGCTTGTCGGAGGAGATCCCGGTATCGGTAAGTCTACCCTTCTGCTGCAGACCTCTCACGCCTTGACTACCCAGGGACTCCGTGTGCTCTACATTTCCGGGGAAGAATCGGTACGTCAGACTAAGCTCCGGGCCGACCGCCTCGGGGCGTTGTCAGGTGAGCTGTACGTGCTGTGTGAAACCAATATGGAGAGCATTGAAGAGGCTATTGAGCAGATTCAGCCGCAATTCCTCGTCATTGACTCCATTCAGACCGTATTTATGCCTGAAGTTACGAGTGCACCCGGCAGTGTGACACAGGTCAGGGAGTGTACGACACGTTTTATGCGCATTGCCAAAATCCGTGGAATTGCGACAGTGCTGGTTGGTCATGTTACCAAAGAGGGGGCCATTGCCGGACCCCGGATGCTCGAGCATATGGTAGATTGTGTACTGTATTTCGAGGGGGAACGTCACCATACCTACCGGCTGCTGCGTGCAGTAAAGAACCGTTTCGGTTCTACCAATGAGATCGGAATTTTTGAAATGGGCGAGATCGGCCTCACAGAAGTAGAGAATCCCTCGGAGCTGTTCCTGTCGGAACGTCCGCTGGGTGTGGCCGGCTCTGCCGTCGTGGCTAGTATGGAAGGAACCAGGCCGGTGCTTGTGGAGCTGCAGGCGCTGGTTGCCGCCACCCATTTTCCTTCGCCGCGGCGGATGTGCACCGGGATGGATCATCAGCGCATGGCGCTTATTATTGCAGTACTTGAGAAGCGGATGGGCATGTTTCTGCAGAACCAGGATGCCTACCTCAATGTGGCAGGAGGCGTGAAGCTGGATGAGCCGGCTATTGATCTGGCAGTTGCAGTCAGCATTGCCTCAAGCTTCCGTGATATCTCCACCAAACCCTATGATGTATTCTTTGGCGAAGTCGGTCTTACCGGCGAGGTCAGAGGCGTCTCACGTGCCGAAACGCGGGTCAAAGAGGCGGCTAAGCTGGGCTTCCGGAGGGTAATTATGCCTGAGAAGAGCATGAAGGGCTGGAAGCATCCGCAGGATATCCAGATTATCGGCGTCAGCACCGTAGCAGATGCATTAAAGGTCGCGTTAGATTAGGGGGCTAATAGGAAGATGAAAGAATATACTCAATTAGAGAACATGAATGACCTGCTGAGGATGGCAGCGCCGGGCACACCCTTCCGCGAAGGTCTGGAAAATGTGCTCCGGGCCAAGACGGGTGCACTCATCGTAGTCGGATACAGTCCTGAAGTGATGGAGGTTGTGGACGGCGGCTTCTCCATCAACTGTGATTTCTCACCCAATTATTTGTATGAGCTGGCAAAAATGGACGGCGCCATTATATTAAGTGAGGACCTCAAACGGATTCTTTACGCCAACACTCAGCTCATTCCCGATTCGTCTATCTCCTCGATCGAGACCGGAATCCGCCACCGGACGGCGGAGCGTGTTGCCAAACAGACCGGCAAGCTGGTTGTGTCCATCTCACAGCGGCGGAATATCATTACGCTGTATCAGGGCTCTATCCGCTATGCGCTCAAAGAAATCGGGTCCATACTGGCCAAAGCCAACCAGGCGATCCAGACGCTGGAGAAGTATAAAGCAGTGCTTACCCAGGGGCTGACCAACCTCTCCGCCTCCGAATATGAGGGGATTGTTACTGTTCCGGAGGTTGTGGGGGTCATCCAGCGTGTAGAGATGGTGCTGCGGATCAAGATGGAAATCAAACGCTACATCAATGAACTGGGCAACGAAGGCCGCCTGATCAGCATGCAGATGGAAGAACTGGTGGGAAATACAGAGGAAGAAGCCTGGCTCTTATACAGAGACTATGCAAGAGAAGAGCAGGAGGACAAAATCCGTGAAATCATCGCCGGGCTTAAACGCAGCAGTGATGATGAGCTGATGGATGACAATCATATAGCCCGCCTGCTGGGCTATTCTTCGACGGCAATCGCCTCGGAAGAAGCGGTCACACCGCGCGGCTACCGTCTGCTGAACAAGATTCCGCGGCTGCCGAATGTTATCATTCACAATCTGGTGGAGCGCTTTGAAATGCTGCCTAATTTGATGACGGCAAGCATAGCAGAGCTGGATGAAGTGGACGGGATCGGCGAGATGAGGGCGCGCAATATTCAGGATGGGCTTAAACGGCTGCAAAAACAAGTTCTTATTGACAGGCAAATGTAAATAACATACAATCACGTAATATTGATGGGCACTTGGTTTTAAAGTAAGCAGACAGAGGTGAAGAAATGATACAAAAATCAATTCCAAGTCTTTTTACCATCGGTAACCTGATGCTTGGAATGTTTGGTATCATGATGGCGTTAGACGGCAAGCTCAGCATGGCCGCTATCATGGTGATTATTGCTATGCTTTTAGACGGACTGGACGGCCGGGTCGCGCGTGCACTTAAATGTGAAAGTGAGTTTGGCAAGGAGCTGGATTCTTTATCCGATGTAGTCTCCTTTGGGGTAGCCCCTGCTTTAATTATGTATATAACCAGCCTGCAGGATTTGAACTCTGCACTGGGCTGGACGGTAACGGCGATTTTCCCGGTATTCGGGGCGCTCCGTCTCGCACGCTTTAATGTCCGTCCGGGAATTCCGGTTATTTCGTCGGATTGCCGATTCCTGCAGCGGGTGGCGTACTGGCCACACTGGCTCTTTTCAATAAAGATGTGTCCGCTCCATTTATGATTGTTGCGTCGCTGCTCTTATCCTATCTCATGGTCAGCACTGTAAAATATCCTAACTTCAAGAAAGTCGGCCTGCCCAAAAAAGCAGTGCTTATCGCACCGGTAGTCATTGTAGTGGCTGTGGCCGTGGCTGTTGTTTTCCCTGAGCAGATTGCCAAAATGATCTTTGCGCTGCTGGCGCTGTACGCCCTGTACGGCTTCAAGCAGAACATCGACCGGCTGACGGCACGCCGCCGGCACCGCCGCAGAAGACGTTCTGAAGACAAGGTATATCAATCCAAGAACGGTTAACCCAAAAAGGCTTTGCCCTCACTGATGACAGTGAACGGCAAAGCCTTTGCTGTTAATTAGGATTCAAGAGAGATTAAACAGTCCGAGTGTGGCGCACTTCTGCGATTCCTTGGCGACCACCTCGTCCATATTGATGTTAAGCAGATTGCAGAGGGCGGACATATAGAACAGCTCACGCCCCAGTTCGGAGGCGACCACCTCGCGGCAGTTCTCGCACAGCTCGCCTTCCAGATGAGTGCCTGCGAGCTCCTTGGCTTGTTCGAGTCCAAGCGCCGGTTCAAATACCTGCTTGGTGGCGTGCAGCTGGATGCAACCGCATTCGGTTATGGCTTTGACGACAGCACGGTTGACGGATGCGCTACTCTGTCCGTTTTTGGACATGACATCCAGCAGACTACGGTGACGGAGCAGCAGTTCGGAGACTTGATCCTGAAAGGCCTGTAAACTTGGTGCGCTCATTTTCCATTCACCCCTGGGTTCTTGATTGAGTTCATTATATGCCAGTACCCCCCTGTTTTCAACGGGAATAGGAGTTCCTGACAACCTTTACATAACCGGTAACTTTTTTCTGCAGAAAAAAGCGTGCCTGCGATTACCAACCTGAGAATTGGAACATACTGGAGAGGTATAGATCATTTCAGGATGAATAAAAGGAGGTGCGTAGGGTTATGTGGAAAAAGATTGTTTTGACACTTGCCGGGTTGCTTGGTGCCTGGTCCGGCTATTCGCTATACCATACGGCAGAAAAAGGATTCCCGCAGGGGATGGACAGACTGGCAGGAGATCTGCCTGTGGATGGGAGCATTTTGTTTACGGTGCTGGGAGCCATTATTTTTTTGATTGCGGGGACTTTATGCGCGGATTGGGGCGGTTCAAAGCTGCGGGAGGCAGTAACGTACTGTTCGCGTATACCAATGAATGAAATGGCTGCAGGCGCCGCCGGGCTGACCGGAGGGCTTCTGCTATCCCTGCTGCTGTATCCGGCCATGGACTGGCTCGGCAAAGCGGGCGATCTGCTGCAGGTGGCGGCTACCCTGGGGCTCGGTTATATGGGGCTGCGGATCGGTCTGGAAAAGAAAGAAGAACTGGCGTCGCTCTGGGCAACCGGACGCTGGGGGCAGACGGATGAGCCGGAGGGCAGGGGGCCTGAGGAGCATAAAATTCTGGATACGAGCGTCATCATCGACGGACGGATCGCTGATATCTGCAAGACGGGCTTTATCGAAGGGACGATTGTTATACCGGAATTCGTGCTTGAGGAGCTGCAGCATATTGCCGATTCTTCGGATCTCTTGAAGCGTAACCGCGGACGGCGCGGCCTGGACATTCTCAACAAAATCCAGAAAGAGCTGGATGTGAAGGTCCTCATCTACGAAGGGGATTTCGAAGAGATCTCCGAGGTGGACAGCAAGCTGGTCAAGCTGGCAAAGGTGCTGCGCGGCAAGGTGGTCACGAATGATTTTAACCTGAATAAGGTTTGTGAGCTGCAGGGTGTGTCTGTGCTGAACATCAACGATCTGGCCAATGCGGTTAAACCGGTTGTGCTGCCTGGAGAGGAAATTATCGTACAGGTCATTAAGGACGGCAAGGAGCACGGCCAGGGGGTAGCTTATCTGGATGACGGCACGATGATTGTCGTTGAAGGCGGGCGCGAGTATATCGGCACTACGATGGAAGTGCTGGTTACGAGTGTGCTGCAGACCTCTGCGGGCAGAATGATTTTTGCCAAGCCGAAGCTGCTGGAAAAAGCGCAGTAAGCGCCTTGACGCAGGCTCTAAAATGTCTTACGGGTTGGAAATGCCCGCCAAACACGTTATGATGGGGATATACGTGAAAGACAGGAGCCTAAAGAACATGTCAAACAGTGTGGGCGCCGTAATTGTGGCGGCAGGCAAAGGGACAAGGATGGGGACCACTGAGAGCAAGCAGTATCTGCTGCTGCAGGATAAACCGGTAATCGTTCATACGCTTGAGGTGTTCCAGCGGCATGAGCTTATCTCCGAAATCGTGCTGGTGACCGGTGAAGCGGATATCCTCCGCTGCCGGGAATGGGTGGAGGCCTACAGGCTGGATAAAGTTAAGGCTGTTATAGCCGGCGGAGCGGAGCGGCAGCATTCTGTGTACAAGGGACTGCAGACGCTGGAGACAGACTGGGTCATGGTTCATGACGGCGTACGTCCGTTTGTACAAGCTGATGAGATCAGCGCCTGTTACAGCAAGGCCCTTCAGACCGGGGCGTCAGTGCTGGCTGTACCGGTTAAGGATACTATTAAGCAGGTAGATGGTGCAGGCCAAGTGGTGTCTACACCTGACCGGCGAAGTCTGTGGGCGATTCAGACCCCGCAGACTTTTCGTCTGTCTGAGCTGATGGCGTCCTATGAAGCGGCGGAGCGGGACGGATTTCTTGGTACCGATGATTCCAGCCTTGCGGAACGCAGCGGTATTACGGTCTCTGTGGTGGAGGGAAGCTACAGCAATATCAAGCTGACCACACCGGAGGATCTGGATTTTGCAGAGTTTACACAAAGAATCAGGGGAGAGGGTTAACAGATGATAGCTGTAGGACAAGGATTTGATGTACACCAGCTTGTAGAGGGAAGACCGTGTATTATTGGCGGTGTAACGATTCCTTATGAAAAGGGGCTGCTGGGCCACTCCGATGCGGATGTGCTGCTGCACGCAGTCAGCGATGCCATCCTGGGGGCACTGGGGCTTGGCGATATCGGCCGGCATTTTCCCGATACTGACCCGGCGTTCAAGGATGCAGACAGCCTGAAGCTGCTGGAGCATGTATGGGGGCTTGCCCGTGAGCGCGGCTACAAGCTTGGAAATATTGATTCTACTATAATCGCACAGAAGCCCAAGATGGCTCCTTATATCCCGCAAATGACAGAGATTATTGCCAAAGCGCTGGGTGCTGAGGTTTCCAAGGTTAATGTAAAGGCAACAACGACGGAACAGCTCGGCTTCACCGGACGCGGCGAAGGAATTGCGGCACAATCTATTGTCTGCCTGCTCCAAGATGTGATATCATCTTGAGATGGCTATGCAAGGCCTAATTTTACCTATTATGAAGCGGAGGGAATTACAGTGGCGGATCAAGTCCGGGTGCGTTATGCACCGAGCCCTACGGGACATTTACATATCGGAAATGCCAGAACGGCATTGTTTAACTATCTGTTTGCCCGGAATCAGGGCGGCAAATTCATTATCCGGATCGAAGATACGGACGTAAAGCGCAATGTTGCCGGCGGCGAAGAAAGCCAGCTGAAGTATTTGAAATGGCTGGGTATCAACTGGGATGAGAGCGTAGATGTAGGCGGGGAATACGGTCCGTACCGCCAGACGGAACGTCTGGATCTGTACCGGGTATACTGGCAGGATCTGATTGACCGCGGTCTTGCTTACCGCTGCTACTGCACGGAAGAAGAGCTGGAAGCAGAGCGTGAGGAACAGACCGCACGCGGCGAAACTCCGCGCTATTCCGGCAAGCACCGCAATCTGACCGAAGAGCAGCGTCTTGCCTTTGAGGCAGAGGGGCGTATTGCCAGCATCCGTTTCCGGGTACCGGAAGACCGTACCTATACCTTTGACGATATCGTTAAAGGCAGCATTTCCTTTAATACCAAGGAAATGGGTGACTTTGTCATCGTGAAGAAGGACGGGATTCCAACCTATAACTTCGCGGTTGCCATTGATGATCACCTGATGGAAATCTCCCATGTGCTGCGCGGAGAAGATCATATCTCCAATACGCCGCGCCAGCTGATGATTTACGAAGCACTGGGCTGGGAAGCTCCGCTGTTCGGCCATATGACGCTGATTGTCGGCGATGACCACAAGAAGCTGAGCAAGCGCAACGAATCGATTATTCAATTTATCGAGCAGTACGACCAGCTGGGTTACCTGCCCGAGGCGCTGTTCAATTATATTTCCCTGCTGGGCTGGTCGCCGGAAGGGGAAGAGGAGATCTTCAGCCAGGAAGAGCTGATCTCTATCTTTACGGCTGACCGCCTGTCGAAGAGCCCGGCAGTGTTCGACAAGAACAAGCTGGCACACCTCAACAACCACTATATCAAGCATGCAGATCCACAGCGGATCGCACGCCTTGCTATCCCGCATCTTCAAAAGGCAGGCCGTCTGCCGGCAGAGCTGAATGAAGAGCAGCAGACATGGGCGGAGAGCCTTGTAGCGCTGTACCAGGAGCAGATGACGGCGGCATCAGACATCGTTGAGTTGTCCGAGCTGTTCTTCCGCAGCCACCTGGAGCTGGAGACTGAAGCAGCCCAGGTGCTTGCCGAGCCGCAGGTGCCAGAGGTTTTGTCCGCATTCCTGGCTAAGGTGGAAGCTACTGAGGACTTTACTGCTGCCAACATGGCAGTGTTGATTAAAGAAGTGCAGAAAGAAACCGGCCATAAGGGTAAAGGGCTGTTTATGCCGATCCGTGTCGCCCTGACCGGGCAGACGCATGGCCGTGATCTTAATGTGACAATTGCCCTGCTTGGACGCAACCGGGTAATTGAACGCCTGAAATCACAAATTAAAGGGAGCTAGGCTGCAGCAGGCCGCTTATAACCCTTGTCAGTCCAGGTTCTTTTCGCTAAGATAGAGACATATTGTAATAGCTGTGATCAGGAGAAGTATGCGTTTAAAGACAATTGCCAGAGAGAATAACCGCTGAGGATCTGTTTCCTTCGTGGCTGGGAGTTATTCACTTGTCTTCCGCAGAACATGCGCCTGTGAGCTGTGCGGCTGAGCGGTTCCACCAAAGGAGCGTTAGGCTGTGCCGGGAACGTTGCCGTTATTAACGCAAGAGGGATAGCATCAGCAGCAGGCCGGGAACGGCTATGAGCACTGATACATGATCCAAGCAGAGTGGAACCGCGGTTTAACGCCTCTGCAGCTTTGAGCTGCAGAGGCGTTTTTTGTCGGAATATAAGGAGAGTTCATGCCTTGCAGCGGTGGGTTACAAAGCGGGTTGATACTACCTTCGCCAGGCGTACCTGTTAACAGGAGGCGGCGAAGCCAAGAAGAGGGGAAACGTGATGTTTAAGCATATAAAGTCGGATATCCGGGCTGTATTCGACAACGATCCCGCGGCGCGGAGCAAATTCGAGGTTGTTTTTACTTATGCCGGACTTCACGCAATATGGGCGCACAGGATCGCCCACTCCCTGTATACCCGCCGGTGGTTTACACTGGCACGGATTGTCTCGCAGTTCAGCCGGTTCATGACCGGTGTGGAGATCCACCCCGGCGCGCGGATTGGTAACCGGCTGTTCATTGACCACGGTATGGGGATTGTCATTGGTGAAACCTGTGAAATTGGCGATGATGTCATCATCTATCAGGGGGTAACCCTTGGCGGTACGGGGAAGGAAAAGGGCAAACGTCATCCAACGGTCGGCAACAATGTAGTTATCGGTTCAGGGGCAAAAGTACTGGGATCCTTCCGGATCGGCGATAATTCAAATATAGGCTCCAACGCGGTCGTTCTGCGGGAAGTCCCAAACAACAGTACAGTCGTAGGCAATCCTGGACGTGTAGTCAAACGCAACGGGGAACGGGTATCCGACCGCCTCGATCATACCAAAATGCCCGATCCGCTCATTGATTCCCTGCGGTTTCTGCAGAAGGAAATTGAGGAGCTGCGTGAGCAGATGGGTAATGAGGATAAACAGAAGGCGGAGCAGCGGAGGCTGGAAAGCCAGCAGTATATCGGGGATTATGAAATTTAAAGATTGCCGGAGTTTAAGTAAATCCCGGAACAACAGAAAGGATTGGGAACAGAAATGGCTTTGCAAATCTACAACACTATGACACGCAGTAAAGAAGAGTTTGTACCGCAGGAGCCGGGCAAAGTGAAGATGTACGTATGCGGACCTACAGTCTACGGCTATATGCACATCGGGAATGCCAGACCGGTTATCGTTTTTGATATGGTGCGCAACTATCTGGAATCACTCGGCAATGAAGTGCGTTATCTGACCAACTTCACTGATGTGGATGACAAAATGATCCGTAAAGCGGAAGAGATGAACATCACTGTAGCCGAGGTTGCGGACATGTTCATTGCGGCTTATCAGGAGGATCTGGCCGGACTTGGCGTGAAGCCGGCGACCATGAATCCGCGGGTTACGGAGAGCATGGATAAGATTATTGAGTTTATCAAGGAGCTTGAAGAAAAGGGCTACGCCTATGAGAACGGCGGGGATGTATATTACCGTACCGGCAAATTTGCCGATTACGGGAAGCTGTCCCGCCAGAACCTGGAGGAGCTGCGCTTCGGTATCCGCGTCGAGGTAGATCCCCGCAAGGAAAACCAGGAGGATTTTGTGCTCTGGAAGGCGGCCAAACCGGGCGAGGTGCACTGGTCAAGTCCATGGGGAGAAGGACGTCCCGGCTGGCACATTGAGTGCTCTGCGATGGTTCGCGAATATTTAGGCAAAACTATCGACATCCATGGCGGCGGAGAGGATCTGAAATTCCCGCACCATGAATGCGAATGCGCACAGACCGAAGCGCTGACGGGTGAGCCGCTGTCGAATTATTGGATGCACAACGCGTTTCTGAACATCGGTGACGAGAAAATGTCGAAATCTCTGGGTAACGGCCTGCTTGTAAAGGATATCCGCGCCCGCTTTAAGGCAGGGACTATCCGGTATTTCATGCTCTCCAGCCATTACCGCAATCAGCTGAACTTTACGGAGGAAGCATTGCAGTCCGCCGAGAAGAGCGTGGAACGGATTGCGCTTGCTGAGAGCAATGTGAAACACCGGCTTGAACTGGCTCCTGAAGGGGCTGAGGGTGAAGCGAGCGCTGCGGTTACCGAGCGGCTGGCCGCAATCACCGGCAGTTTTCATGCGAAAATGCAGGATGATTTCAATACGCCGGATGCCATCACCGCCGTGTTTGACTGGGTGAGCCTGGCGAATCAAACGCTGGCCAAGACGGATGCTGCGGCTGCGGATCTCGCAGCGCTGCTGAAGACCTACGCTGAAATGAATGCTGTATTAAACCTGACTCCTGAGCTTGAGGCTGAGGTGGCAAGTGAAGAGGTTGAACGCCTGATTGCTGAACGGGCGGAAGCGCGCAAGAACAAGAACTGGAGCCGGTCCGATGAGATCCGTGATGAGCTGAACAGCCTCGGTATTCTGCTGGAGGATACTCCGCAGGGAATGCGGTGGCGGCGCAAATGAGCAGCGGGTTTAATCTAGATCGGGCCTGGTTCCCGTACGAGCCTTCACAGCCGGCCCGGCTGCTCTCGCCAATCGTGCTGGCCTATGCCGGGGATGCCATCTATGAGGTTGCGGTAAGACAGTATCTGATCTCGCTGCCGAATCTGCGGCCTAATCATCTGCACCGGACAGCCACCGGACTCGTCTCTGCCAAAGCGCAGAGCACTATTCTGGCTTATCTGGAACCGCAGCTGACCGATGAGGAGAAGGATGTGGCCCGCCAGGGGCGCAATGCCAAATCAGGCACGATTCCCAAAAATGCCGATGTGCTTGAATACCGTCATGCCACGGCATTTGAGTGTCTGATCGGACATCTGTATTACACGGGACAGCAGGCGAGGATTCAGGAGCTGGTCCACAGCAGTATCCAGTATATGATGAACCGGTCTAAGTGAGGCCGTTTACAGCTATAAAACAGGAGGCAACAACATGGAAGAACTAAGGACGGAAGAGGAAATACTGGCCGGCAAGCATTCAGTGCTTGAAGCGCTCCGCGCCGGCCGTACACTGAACAAAATCTGGGTCGCTGAAACGGCGCAGAAGCATTTAACGGCGCCTATTATTGCCGAAGCACGCAAGGCAGGCATCGTAATCCAGCATGTCGATAAAAGGAAGCTGGATCAGCTTGCGCCCGGAGTGCAGCATCAGGGGGTAGTAGCGCAGGCGGCACCTTTTGCCTATACCGAGGTGTCTGATATTCTGGCAGCGGCCGAAGCTAAGGGAGAACCGCCGTTTCTGATTCTGCTCGATGAAATTGAAGACCCGCATAATCTGGGCTCCATCCTGCGTACGGCGGACTGCACCGGGGTGCATGGTGTAATTGTTCCGAAGCGCCGCTCTGCGCAGATTACAGCGACAGTCTCCAAAACATCAGCAGGTGCAGTAGAGTACGTTCCTGTTGCCCGGGTTACCAATCTCGGACAGACTATTGACCGGTTGAAGGAGCTGGGCGTCTGGGTAGTAGGCACGGACGTCGCTACGGATCAGAATCTGTATGAATCTGATATTTTTACCGGACCGGTTGCAGTCGTAATCGGCAATGAAAATAAAGGCATGGGCCGGCTGATCCGCGAAAAATGTGATGTGCTGCTTAAGCTTCCAATGGCCGGCAAAATCAATTCCCTTAACGCATCCGTTGCTGCCGGCGTTATTATGTATGAGGTGCTGCGCCGCCGGCATCAGCAGGGATAGCTATGGCTGACTGGCGCGATGTGCTGCTGGTGGATGGATACAACATGATAGGCGGCTGGCCGGAACTCGCGGCACTCTCGCTGACCGGCATGCAGGAGGCGCGTGACCGGCTGCTGGATATGCTGGCCGATTATCAGGCATTCACCGGGCGGCGCGTTATCGCCGTGTTCGATGCTTACCGTGTTCCGGGACTCGGGCGTTCTTTTGTACAGGGGAAGGTACAGGTGGTCTTCACTAAGGAAAAAGAGACAGCGGACGAATGCATCGAGCGACTGGTGGGGGAATACACTCACCGGCGCCGGCAGATATATGTGGCAACCAGCGATTTTGTGGAACAGCATGTCATTTTTGCCCAAGGGGCTCTGCGTGTCTCCGCCCGTGAGCTGAAGGTGGAAATTGAAGAGAATCAGAAGCTCGTCAAAAAGGCGATAGAACCAGAAAGCATCAGTTCCAAACGGCACTCACTGGAAGAAAAGCTGCCGCCGGATACGCGAAAACGTCTTGAAGACTGGCGCCGGCAATGAATTGGCTGAAGCGCCCTGAACAAAATGCCATTAAATGTTATTGAAGATTGTTTTTGGACAATATCCGGTTGACGTTGTAAGGTAACATAATATATACTGTTCCTATATTTTAGCTAAGTAACGATGTGTCTTGCGTTGCAGCCGGGGGGATTCTTGGTGAGTGTCGACCTCAAGGAAATAATGCTTTCTGAGTATGATTTCATAAGTGATGAAGAGATTGTCGAGATCTTCCGTAGTGGCGACAGCGGCGCATTGGAACACTTAATTAACAAGTACCGTAATTTCGTACGCGCTAAGGCCCGATCCTATTTTTTAATCGGGGCTGACCGGGAGGATATCGTGCAGGAAGGCATGATTGGCCTGTATAAGGCAATCCGTGACTTCAAGGGCGACAAGCTTTCTTCATTCAAGGCGTTTGCCGAGCTTTGCATTACCCGCCAGATCATTACCGCGATTAAGACGGCTACCCGCCAGAAGCATATTCCGCTTAATTCCTATGTATCTTTGGACAAGCCCATCTACGATGAGGACTCCGACCGGACACTGATGGATGTGATCTGCGGCACCCAGGTGCTGGATCCGGAAGAGCTGATTATTAACCAGGAGGAGTTCATTGGACTGGAAGATAAGATGGCGGAGATTTTAAGCGACCTTGAACGCAAGGTGCTCATGCTTTATCTGGACGGGCGTTCCTATCAGGAAATTGCCGAGGATCTGAAGCGGCATGTGAAGTCGATCGACAACGCATTGCAGCGGGTCAAACGTAAATTGGAAAGATATCTGGAAGTGCGTGACAATTAATGATATAATGTTAATGAAAGGCTCGGACATCGAGTCTTTTTTTAGTGTTGTGCTGGCTTCTGTATCAGGAATAGATGAGAATTTGGACGCTTGCGGTTGGAACAGGTTTACACAAAGTCGGAATGCTCCATAATGATAGGGAATAACCGTGTTCAGCGGGAAAAAGGCAGAGCAAGGACTACATGCGGCACACGACTACAAACCCGGAATTACCCAGCGCGATAGGGCAATTCTTTCGTTGACACAGACGTTGACATTATGCTAAAGTGTTTTAGGTAGGCCTAAATTCGCGGGTTTTTTTTAGGATCAATATTTGCGTCTTCTAATTTAAATTAGAAGTACGTCTTCGGGAGGTGCACATCATGCGGGTAATTATCACTTTGGCTTGTACAAGTTGCAAACAAAGAAACTATGCGACAACCAAAAACAAGCGAAATCACCCCGACCGCTTGGAGATGAAGAAATTTTGCAAGTTCTGTAACGAGCAAACTCCTCATCGCGAAACCAGATAGTCTTTGGAGGTGTAGTCGGCGTGAAACGTAGTTTCAAGTCTCTGTTTTCCTTTTTCACTGAGAGCTGGAGTGAACTCAAAAAAGTTCGCTGGCCTAGCCGTAAAGAGCTGAAGAACTATACAATGATCGTTCTCGGTACAATTGTAGTTATCGCTGTTTACTTCTGGGTTCTGGACATCATTATTTCCGCTGTAATTGAAGCGATTATTTAGAGAGGTCCAAGGTGGCTTGGTATGGAAAAAAGATGGTATGTTGTTCATACCTATTCCGGGTATGAGAATAAGGTTAAGGCCAATTTGGAAAAACGCGTTGAGTCCATGGGCATGGAAGACAAAATATTCCGCGTTCTTGTTCCTATGGAAGAAGAGCTGGTAAACAAGGACGGTAAGAAAAAGACCGTTATGCGTAAAGTTTACCCCGGTTATGTTTTGGTTGAAATGGTTCAGACTGATGATTCATGGTATGTTGTCCGCAATACGCCGGGCGTTACCGGATTTGTCGGTTCGACAGGTTCCGGCTCCAAGCCTACCGCTTTGCTTCCGGAAGAGGTTGAACAAATTCTGAAGCATATGGGCATGGTTGAACCTAAAGCGAAGATTGATTTCGAAATTAAGGAATCCGTACGTATTATGGTTGGGCCTTTTGCGAATTTCGTGGGCTCCGTGGAAGAAATTTTGGCCGACAAGAGCAAGATCAAAGTGCATGTCAACATGTTTGGACGGGAAACCCCGCTGGAGTTGGATTTCACTCAAGTGGAAAAAATATAATAACAGTGTCAAGGGTTTCTTGTGGGAGAACGCGGTAAGCGTTCGAATACCACTATTTTTGCAAGGAGGTGTCACTCATGGCTAAAAAAGTTATTAAAATGGTGAAACTGCAGATTCCTGCAGGGAAAGCGAATCCAGCGCCTCCAGTAGGTCCTGCGTTGGGTCAAGCAGGTGTCAACATCATGGCATTCTGTAAGGAATTCAACGCCCGTACTGCTGACCAGGCTGTCTGATCATCCCGGTTGAAATTACAGTGTTTGAAGACCGTTCCTTTACTTTCATCACTAAAACTCCTCCGGCTGCCGTTCTGCTTCGCATCGCTGCTAAAGTAGAAAAAGGATCCGGTGAACCAAACAAGAAAAAAGTAGCGAAGCTCGGCCGCGCAGCGGTTCGTGAAATCGCCGAAACCAAAATGCCTGACCTTAACGCTGCATCTGTTGAAGCTGCAATGCGTATGGTTGAAGGTACTGCCCGTTCTATGGGTATCACAATCGAAGACTAATATGTATTCGATGAACCGGTCATTCATGACCGCAATATGTGGGAGGAATTTCCGCTAACACCACAAAGGAGGAACATTTTCATGGCTAAACATGGTAAGAAATACCTGGAATCTGCTAAGCTGATCAACAGCGAAGCAACTTACGAGCCTTCAGAAGCTGTAGAGCTTGTGAAAAAGGCGGCAACTGCCAAATTCGACGAAACCGTTGAAGCAGCAGTTCGTCTGGGTGTAGACCCTCGTAAACAAGACCAAGCAGTTCGTGGTGTTGTTGTCCTGCCACACGGCACTGGTAAAACACAACGCGTGCTTGTATTTGCAAAAGGTGAAAAAGCGAAGGAAGCGGAAGCTGCTGGCGCGGATTATGTTGGCGATCAGGATATGATCAACAAAATCCAACAGGGCTGGTTTGAATTCGATGTCTGCGTAGCTACACCTGATATGATGAGTGAAGTCGGTAAACTGGGTCGTCTGCTCGGTGGTAAAGGCCTCATGCCTAACCCTAAAGCCGGCACTGTTACTTTCGACGTTACCAAGGCTGTGCAAGAAATCAAAGCCGGTAAAATCGAATACCGTCTCGATAAAGCAGGTCAAATTCACGCGCCTATCGGCAAAGTGTCCTTTGCTCCTGAACAACTGAACGAGAATCTTAAAGCTCTTATCGACGCTTTGAACCGGGCGAAACCAGCTGCTGCTAAAGGTGTATACCTTAAAGGCATCGCTATTTCTTCCACTATGGGACCAAGCGCACGTGTGAGCACAGCTGCTTACAGATAATTTGGGGTTGACTCCTGGAGTTATCTCTGATAACCTATAACAGTTGTACTTAAGGTGATCAATCTTAAACTTGAATATGCTTACCGTAGACAGTAGGTGCCTTAAGGCTTAATTTCCTACCGAGGTGTTGTGATAGAAATATAAAGTACCGGGCATCTGCCTTGAGACTTTCCTTTTATCAAGCCTTCGTGATTCTGCGGAGGCTTTTCTAATGCCTGCGTAGGAACGGCGGAGATTCTTTGGAAGAGAACGCCGTCACATAAATTTTCAGGAGGTGTATACAATTGGCAAATGCAAAAGTAATCCAAGCTAAACAGGATGCGGTTGATGTTGTTACCGGCAAACTGCAGAACAGTATCTCTACTGTTGTTGCGGACTACCGCGGTCTGAACGTTTCGCAAGTAACCGAACTGCGTAAGCAGCTTCGTGAAGCTGGCGTTGAGTTCCAGGTCCTGAAGAACACATTGCTTCGTCGTGCAACTGCAGCGGCTGAACTGACTGATCTGGATGCAGTACTGACTGGTCCTACAGCCATCGCCTTCAGTGAAACTGACGCAGTAATTGCTGCCAAGATTTTGAACGACTTCGCTAAGAAGAACGACGCTCTGAAACTTAAGGGTGGCGTAGTAGAAGGCAAAGTTGTAGATGAGGCGCAAATCAAGGCACTGGCAGAACTTCCTTCCCGCGAAGGTTTGCTCTCCATGCTGCTTAGCGTGCTTCAAGCTCCAATGCGCAACTTCGCGCTTGCAGTTAAAGCTGTCGCTGAAAAAGAAGAACAAAGCGCGTAAGCCTTTGTCTCAGGTTTCGTAACACAAACACAAACAAATTTAATTATAAAATGGAGGTTCAACCATGAGTAAAGAAGCAATCTTGGAAGCAATTAAAGGCATGAGCGTACTGGAACTGAACGACCTGGTTAAAGCAATCGAAGAAGAATTCGGCGTAACTGCTGCAGCTCCAGTTGCAGTAGGCGGCGGCGCAGCAGCAGCAGCTGTTGAAGAGCAAACTGAATTTGACGTAATCCTGACAAGCGCTGGCGCTTCCAAGATCAACGTTATCAAAATCGTTCGCGAAATCACTGGTCTGGGCTTGAAAGAAGCTAAAGACCTGGTAGACAACGCTCCTAAGCCAATCAAAGAAAAAGTAAGCAAAGAAGATGCTGATGCTACCAAAGCTAAATTGGAAGAAGCAGGCGCAGCTGTAGAAGTGAAGTAATTTCGCTTCCATAAAGCATTACCCCGGATAGAGGTAATTCTCTCCCGGTTCTTCAACCCCCTTGAACTTGTTCAAGGGGGTTGCTTTATAAAGAAGTTGTTACTTTGATAAGAAGGGAGGGCAATGAATGTCGCAGCATTATTACTCCCAGCAGCCGGATGCTCGCCATGACAGACGGACGCTAAACACAGTACTGAGAGGTAAAAGCCTCAAGTTTATAAGTGATGCCGGCGTTTTTTCCAAGGGGGATATCGATTACGGAAGCAGGGTGCTGATTGAATCAATCGAGATACCGCGTAATGCGGCAGTTCTTGATGTTGGGTGCGGGTACGGACCGATTGGAATCAGTGCGGCGCTGCTTGCTCCGGAAGGCCATGTAACGATGATTGATATTAACAGCCGTGCTGTAGAGCTTGCCCGTGAGAATGCCGGGAATAACGGTGTGAAGAACATTACGGTGAAAGAAAGTGATGTGCTGTCTGCAGTGCAGGGGCAGAAGTTCGATGTTATCCTCACCAACCCGCCGATCCGGGCAGGTAAAGCTGTGGTGCATCAGATTTTTGAACAGGCATATGAGCATTTGAACGAGGGCGGAGCGCTGTGGATTGTCATTCAGAAGAAGCAGGGGGCACCTTCAGCGGTGGCCAAACTGGAAAGTCTGTTCCCGGTTGTAGAGGAAGTAACAAAGGATAAGGGATACCGTATTATTAAAGCACAAAAAATAGTTGAATGATTATTGACATGTGCTTTTAATAGTGGTATTATTATAAAATGTCAGTATTAACCTAGGCTCCATGTCTTTAGTTTGCTGAAATGTCAAGTGTTATTGTCGCCGGCAAGCGCAAGCCGTTTGGGAAGTTTGTGCGAATTCCGTTCTCTATGTTACTGTCACGGCGAAGTCCGCCGGGATAATAGTTAATAGCGCATAAACTGTTGCTTGTTGACGTATAATATGTACGTTTTAGGCAAATCTACTGGATAAGGAGTATTTTGGCCATGGATAGATGCGCTCTTTTTTCGAAGATTTCGATAAGGGCTTTTCTTTATTTATGGTCGAATCCTTGTGTTATGGTTCCATTATACGGTTCCAAACAAGGGTTCGCAATCAATTTTTAAGTGAGTAGACATGAGGGGTGAGTAAAGTTGGCAGGACATCTTGTTCAGTATGGTCGACGCACTCGGCGGAGCTATGCGAGAATTAACGAGGTACTCGAGGTCCCGAACCTGATCGAGATCCAACAAAAATCTTACGATTGGTTTTTGGAGGAAGGATTGCGGGAAATGTTCCAGGACATCTCGCCGATCCAGGATTTCACGGGTAATTTGGTGCTTGAGTTCATTGATTACAGCCTGGGTGAACCGAAATATACGGTTGACGACGCTAAAGAGCGGGACGTAACATATGCGGCTCCTCTGCGGGTTAAGGTACGGCTCATTAATAAGGAGACCGGTGAGGTCAAAGAGCAGGAAGTGTTCATGGGAGATTTCCCGCTGATGACGGAGACCGGCACTTTTATTATCAATGGTGCGGAACGGGTTATTGTCAGCCAGTTGGTTCGCTCTCCTAGCGTCTATTTCAGCACAAAAGTGGATAAGAACGGCAAAAAAACCTACACCGCCACAGTAATTCCTAACCGCGGGGCCTGGCTGGAGCTTGAAACGGATGCAAAGGACATCATGTATGTCCGGATCGACCGTACACGTAAAATCCCGGTTACTGTGCTTCTGCGTGCTCTTGGTTTCGGCAGCGATGCCGAGATTCTGGAACTGCTTGGTAATGATGAATATATTCGCAATACGCTGGATAAAGACAACACGGACTCCACGGAAAAAGCGCTTATCGAAATTTATGAGCGTCTGCGTCCGGGCGAACCTCCGACACTTGACAATGCCAAGAGCCTTTTGGTCGCACGTTTCTTTGATCCTAAGCGCTATGATCTGGCCAATGTCGGCCGCTACAAAATCAACAAAAAGCTGCACATCAAGAACCGTCTGTTCAATCAGCGTCTGGCTCAGCCGCTCGTTGATGAATCGACCGGGGAGATCCTGGCAGAATCCGGCCAGATGGTTGACCGCCGCCTGCTTGATGAGCTGATTCCTTATTTCGAAAAGAACATGGCTGCCAAAAACTACCGCGTAACCGGCGGGGTTCTGGACAGCGAAGATATCCCGCTGCAGACAATTGACGTCTTTTCGCCAATTGAAGAAGGCCGGGTTATCAAGCTGATTGCCAACGGCAACATCGACAAGTCGGTCAAGCATATTACCCAGGCTGATATTATCTCCTCAATCAGCTACTTTATTAATCTGCTGCATGGTATCGGTAATACGGACGATATCGACCACTTGGGTAACCGCCGTTTGCGTTCTGTTGGTGAACTCCTGCAGAACCAGTTCCGTATCGGTCTGTCCCGTATGGAACGCGTAGTGCGCGAGAGAATGTCGATTCAGGATGCAAATGCGATTACACCGCAGGCTCTGATCAACATCCGTCCTGTGATTGCGTCCATTAAAGAGTTCTTTGGAAGCTCGCAGCTGTCCCAGTTTATGGACCAGACGAACCCGCTTGCCGAGCTTACGCACAAGCGCCGTCTGTCGGCACTCGGACCCGGCGGTCTGACACGTGAACGCGCAGGCTTTGAAGTCCGCGACGTTCATCACAGTCACTACGGCCGTATGTGTCCAATCGAAACACCGGAAGGCCCGAATATCGGTCTGATCAACTCCTTGTCGACCTTTGCCCGCATCAATGAGTATGGCTTCATTGAAGCTCCGTACCGTTGGGTGGATCCTAAGACAGGTAAGGTTACCGAACAGATTGATTATCTGACTGCCGATGAAGAGGATAACTATGTAGTCGCTCAGGCGAACGTACAGATCGAGGAAGACGGTACGTTCAAGGAAGATATGGTTATCGTCCGTTACAACAAAGACTCCGACAACATTACTACAATGCCTAGTAATCGCGTTGACTACATGGACGTTTCGCCAAAACAGGTTGTATCGGTCGCTACGGCGCTCATTCCGTTCCTTGAGAACGATGACTCCAACCGCGCACTGATGGGATCGAACATGCAGCGTCAGGCCGTTCCGCTTCTGATTCCGAAGGCGCCGCTTGTCGGCACAGGGATGGAGCATAAATCCGCTAAGGATTCCGGCGTATGTATTGTTTCCAAGTATGACGGTATTATCGAACGCTCCTCGGCCAACGAAATTTGGCTGCGCCGCGTAGAGGCTGTCGACGGCAAGGAAGTTAAAGGCGATATCGTTAAATATAAATTACACAAATTTATGCGTTCGAACCAAGGTACCTGTATTAACCAGCGTCCTCTTGCCAAAAGAGGGGACATTGTTAAGAAGGGTGATATCCTGGCAGACGGTCCTTCCACTGAAATGGGCGAATTGGCCCTGGGCCGCAACGTAGTTGTTGCGTTCATGACATGGGAAGGTTACAACTACGAGGATGCGATCCTGCTGAGTGAAAAACTGGTTAAGGAAGATGTATACACTTCGATCCACATCGAGGAATACGAATCCGAAGCCCGTGACACGAAGCTGGGACCTGAAGAAATTACCCGCGATATTCCTAATGTGGGTGAAGAGGCTCTGCGCAATCTTGACGAGCGCGGCATTATCCGCATCGGTGCCGAAATCAACGCCGGCGACATTCTCGTTGGTAAAGTTACTCCTAAGGGCGTAACGGAACTGACTGCAGAAGAGCGCCTGCTGCATGCGATCTTCGGTGAGAAAGCGCGTGAAGTGCGTGACACCTCGCTGCGCGTTCCTCACGGTAGTGACGGTATTATCGTTGACGTTAAAGTCTTCACCCGCGAGAACGGCGATGAGCTGCCTCCTGGCGTGAATCAGCTGGTCCGCGTCTACATCGCCCAGAAACGTAAGATTTCTGAGGGTGACAAGATGGCGGGACGTCATGGTAACAAGGGTGTCGTTGCTCGTATCCTGCCTGAAGAGGATATGCCGTTCCTTCCGGACGGTACACCTGTACAGGTAGTACTGAACCCTCTGGGCGTACCTTCCCGTATGAACATCGGTCAGGTACTGGAAGTTCATATCGGTATGGCTGCGCTGCAGCTCGGTATTCACATTGCTACGCCGGTATTCGACGGAGCCCGTGAAAACGACGTCTTCGATACTATGGAAGAAGCAGGCATGCAGCGCAACGGTAAGACAGTGCTTTATGACGGACGTACAGGCGAGCGCTTCGAGCGCGAAGTTACTGTCGGTGTCATGCACATGATCAAGCTGGCGCACATGGTTGATGATAAGATTCATGCCCGTTCCACCGGTCCTTACTCCCTCGTAACGCAGCAGCCGCTCGGCGGTAAGGCGCAGTTCGGCGGACAGCGCTTCGGGGAAATGGAAGTATGGGCGCTTGAAGCCTACGGTGCCGCATATACACTGCAAGAGATTTTGACCGTGAAATCCGATGACGTGGTCGGCCGTGTGAAAACATACGAATCCATCGTCAAAGGCGAGAATGTGCCGGAACCGGGTGTTCCGGAATCGTTCAAGGTACTCATCAAGGAGCTGCAGTCGCTTGGTATGGACGTAAAAATCCTCAGCGGCGACGAGCAGGAAATCGAGATGAAGGAACTGGATGATGAAGACGAGACGTCAGGCGACAAGCTGAGCCTCAATCTTGAGGGTGCAGAAGTCGGCATCGATTAAGCTGTAGCAGGATAATAATTTCATCTAAAAGGACCGTGCCCTCTTTTGATTTCACCGTCAAGGGAGGGCCTCCGGTACTAAATCAGGATATAGGTTAAGGAGGGTTGCTCCTTGTTGGACGTTAACAATTTTGAATTTATGAAAATCGGGCTTGCTTCTCCGGAAAAAATTCGTTCTTGGTCCCGCGGAGAAGTAAAAAAACCGGAAACCATTAACTACCGTACGCTGAAACCGGAAAAAGAAGGTTTGTTCTGCGAACGTATCTTTGGACCGCAAAAGGACTGGGAATGTCACTGTGGTAAATACAAACGCGTCCGTTATAAGGGCGTTGTCTGCGACCGCTGCGGCGTTGAAGTTACCCGCGCCAAAGTCCGCCGCGAACGTATGGGCCATATCGAGCTGGCAGCTCCGGTATCTCATATCTGGTATTTCAAAGGTATTCCAAGCCGTATGGGTCTGGCTCTGGATATGTCCCCGAGATCGCTTGAAGAGATCATCTATTTCGCATCTTATGTTGTAACAGATCCAGGTGAAACACCGCTGGAGAAGAAGCAGCTCCTGTCCGAAAAAGAATACCGCAGCTATCGTGAAAAATACGGCTACGGATTCCAGGCAGGCATGGGTGCTGAAGCAGTCAAAAAACTGCTCCAGGATATCGACATCGAGAAGGAATTGGAATTCCTCAAGGAAGAGCTGCGCACTGCTCAGGGCCAGCGCCGTAACCGGGCGATCAAACGCCTTGAAGTTATTGAAGCCTTCCGTAACTCCGGCAACAAACCTGACTGGATGATCATGGATGTACTCCCGGTAATTCCGCCGGAGCTTCGTCCGATGGTTCAGCTGGATGGCGGCCGTTTTGCTACGTCTGACCTTAATGACCTGTACCGCCGTGTAATCAACCGTAATAACCGTCTTAAGAGACTGCTGGATCTGGGTGCTCCTGACATCATCGTGCAGAACGAAAAACGTATGCTTCAGGAAGCTGTCGACGCTCTGATCGACAACGGCCGCCGCGGCCGTCCTGTAACAGGGCCTGGTAACCGTCCGCTCAAATCCCTCAGCCATATGCTGAAGGGTAAACAGGGACGTTTCCGCCAGAACTTGCTCGGTAAACGTGTTGACTACTCCGGACGTTCCGTTATCGTTGTAGGACCATATCTGAAGATGTACCAATGCGGTCTTCCTAAGAAAATGGCTCTGGAACTCTTCAAGCCGTTTGTTATGAAAGAACTGGTTAACAAAGGCCTTGCCCACAACATCAAGAGTGCGAAGCGCAAAGTAGAGCGTGTTAGCCCTGAAGTATGGGATGTTCTTGAAGAAGTAATCAGAGAGCACCCGGTTCTGCTGAACCGTGCCCCTACGCTGCACAGACTGGGTATCCAGGCATTTGAACCGATCCTGGTTGAAGGTCATGCGATCCGTCTCCACCCGCTCGTATGTACAGCTTACAACGCCGACTTTGACGGTGACCAGATGGCGGTACACGTTCCACTGTCTGCTGAAGCTCAAGCAGAAGCACGTCTCCTGATGCTGGCATCCGGCAACATCCTTAACCCTAAGGACGGTAAGCCGGTTGTTACCCCTTCCCAGGATATGGTCCTCGGTACATTCTACCTGACCATGGACAACAAGGAAGAGAAGGGCACAGGTATGATCCTGCGTAATGTGAATGAGGCTGTATCAGCTTACCAGCGCGGAACTGCAGGACTGCATGCGCGTGTAGCTATTCCGGTTAAAGCCCTGGGTAAAACCAGCTTTACGGATGAGCAGCAGGGTGCAATGCTGATCACAACGATCGGTAAAATTATCTTTAACGAAATCTATCCAAGCAGCTTCCCGTATATCAACGAAGCTACCAAAGCGAACCTGCTTCAGGGTACTCCTGAGAAATACTTTATCTACGAAAAAGGTGCCGATATCCGCGAGCGCATTATGAATGCTGCGGACGCCAGTGCTGTAGGTAAGGAATATCTCGGTCTGATTATCGCCCGCTGCTTCGAGACTTACCATACAACCAAAACTTCTGTAATTCTGGATAAAATCAAACAGCTTGGCTTCACGTATTCTACACGTTCCGGTGTAACAGTTGCCGTATCCGACGTAGTAGTACCTGAAGAAAAGACTAAGATTCTGGAAGAATCCGATGCTAAGGTCAACGTGGTTGCTAACCAGTACCGCCGTGGTCTGATCACCAACGATGAGCGTTATGACCGTGTTATTGAAATCTGGTCGAAGACGAAGGATGAGCTTACTAACATCCTGCTGAAATCGATGGACCGCTTTAACTCCATCATGCTCATGGTAGATTCCAAGGCGCGCGGTAACAAATCGCAGATCACCCAGCTGGCGGTATGCGTGGTCTGATGGCGACACCTTCCGGACGTATCTTCGAATTGCCGATCAAGGCGAATTTCCGTGAAGGTCTGACCGTCCTCGAGTACTTCATCTCGACGCACGGAGCGCGTAAAGGTCTGGCCGATACAGCGCTGCGTACAGCCGATTCCGGTTACCTGACCCGTCGTCTCGTAGACGTAGCGCAGGACGTTATCGTCCGCGAAGAAGATTGCGGTACGGATAAAGGCTTCACTGTAAGCCGTATCCAGGATGGTAAAGAAGTTATCGAGGATCTGTATGACCGTATTGAAGGCCGTTACTCCTTCGAAACAGTCCGTCATCCGGAAACGAAGGAAATCATCGTTCACCGTAACGATCTGATTGATTCCGACAAGGCTGAAGAGATTGTTAACGCTGGTGTAACCAAGCTGCAAATCCGCTCTGTTCTGAGCTGCCGTGCCCGTCACGGGGTCTGCAAAAAATGCTACGGACGCAACCTGGCCACAGGTAAGTTCGTGGAAATCGGGGAAGCTGTCGGCATTATTGCCGCACAATCCATCGGTGAGCCGGGAACCCAGCTTACCATGCGTACGTTCCATACCGGGGGGGTTGCCGGTGATGACATCACGCAAGGTTTGCCGCGTATCCAGGAGTTGTTCGAAGCGCGTAACCCTAAAGGTCAGGCAACAATCAGTGAGATTGACGGGGTAATCAAGGAAATCCGTGAAACCAAGGACCGCCGCGAAATCGAGGTTCAAGGGGAAGCTGAATCCAAGACCTACTCTATCACTTACGGTTCACGTCTGCGTGTCAGCGAAGGCCAGGAGATTGAAGCCGGGGATGAGCTGACAGACGGTTCGATCGACCCTAAGGAAATGCTGCGCATCAAGGGTATCCGCGGGGTTCAGAACTACATTCTGCAGGAAGTACAGCGCGTATACCGTAACCAGGGTGTAGAAATTAACGATAAGCACATCGAAGTTATGATCAAGCAGATGCTGCGCAAGATCCGTATTATCGATGCTGGAGATACTAATCTTCTGCCTGGCGCATTTGCGGATATTCAGGAATTCGAAGCAGCTAACAAGGAAGCTATTCTTTCAGGCAAGGAGCCTGCAGTTGCCAAGCCGGTACTGCTCGGTATTACCAAGGCTTCCCTGGAGACAGATTCCTTCCTGTCTGCAGCGTCCTTCCAGGAGACTACCCGCGTCCTTACAGACGCAGCTATTAAGGGTAAAGTCGACAAACTGCTTGGACTTAAAGAAAATGTTATCATTGGTAAGCTGATCCCTGCGGGAACCGGTATGAACCGGTACCGTAATGTGAAGCTGAGCGATCCGAATGAAGAGAGTGAGCAAGAGGCTCTAGAAACGGTTACGGCCGAGTAGTATATTAATTATGGCAGACAGATTCCGCGCCGCGGGGGCAGTACCTCGCGGCGCGGCTGACTGCTGTAAATATAAAAATATTTATTTCTCAATTGCTTGACATCATCTTCTGATAATGCTAATATGTCTAAGGTGCGTGAGTGGCCTTGTTATTCTTGTTCATTGGAGGTAATGTTTATTATGACTGATGATAGAGGATTACAAGATGCTCAGGTCAAGATCGGTACCAAGCAAACCGTCAAGGCGGTTGAATTGGGCCAGGCCGCAGAAGTCTATGTGGCAGAGGACGGAGATCAACGGCTTACTTCCAGAATTGTTATGCTTTGTAACAAACAAGGTGTGAAGATCACATATGTGGACACAATGCTGAATTTGGGCAAAGCCTGTGGTATAGAAGTTGGTGCTGCTATGGCAGCCGTCTTAAAACAATAGCATTAGATCTGTTTTTGTACCGGGGGTACACTTCGGCGGCAAAAACTTTTCATTTGTCTTTTTATGAACCACCTGGGTCTGTGGACTTAAAGTTCATGAAACGATTATTATTTCAGGAAGGGGGTGGCACAACAAATGCCAACTATTAATCAACTGGTTCGTAAAGGCCGTCAAGCCAAAATCGAGAAATCCAAATCTCCCGCTCTTCAAAAAGGTTTCAACGCCCTGAAGCGTGAGGCTACAAATTTGAGCGCCCCGCAAAAACGCGGTGTGTGCACTCGTGTAGGCACAATGACTCCGAAGAAACCGAACTCCGCGCTTCGTAAATACGCTCGTGTGCGTTTGACGAACAAGGTCGAGGTTACTGCTTACATCCCGGGTATCGGACACAACCTGCAAGAGCACAGCGTGGTACTGATCCGCGGTGGACGCGTAAAAGACCTTCCAGGGGTACGTTACCATATCGTTCGCGGCGCGCTGGATACAGCAGGCGTGAACAACCGGATGCAGGCTCGCTCCAAGTACGGTGCGAAACGTCCTAAAGTCAAGAAATAAGGTTAAACTAAATTCCGTAATAACCATTTAAGAAAGGGGGATATCCATGCCACGCAAAGGTCCAGTTACTAAGAGAGACGTACTTCCGGATCCATTGTATAATAGCAAGTTGGTTACTCGTTTGATCAACCGCATTATGCTGGATGGTAAAAGAGGTGTCGCTCAAAGCATTCTGTACAACTCGTTCAAGCTTATTCAAGAACGTACAGGTAAAGAACCGATGGAAGTTTTCGAAGCAGCCATCAAGAATATCATGCCGGTCTTGGAAGTAAAAGCTCGTCGTGTCGGTGGTGCTAACTACCAGGTACCTATCGAGGTTAAGCCTGAGAGACGTACTGCTTTGGGATTACGTTGGCTCGTAAACTACTCACGCAACCGCGGTGAGAAGACTATGGAAGAGCGTTTGGCGGCTGAGATCATCGACGCTTCCAACAACACAGGCGCTTCCGTTAAGAAACGCGAAGATACACACAAAATGGCTGAAGCGAACAAAGCGTTTGCTCACTACCGCTGGTAGGATTAAGGCTGTTCAAATAATCGATATTTTGAAGGGAGACCCAATTCATGGCAAGAGAGTTCTCCTTAAAAAATACACGTAATATCGGGATCATGGCGCATATTGATGCTGGTAAGACTACTACCACTGAGCGGATTCTTTTCTATACAGGCCGTACGCACAAAATCGGTGAAGTTCACGAGGGTGCTGCTACAATGGACTGGATGGAGCAAGAACAAGAGCGCGGAATCACTATTACTTCCGCTGCTACAACCGCTGCTTGGAAAGGTCACCGCATCAATATCATCGATACCCCGGGACACGTTGACTTCACTGTTGAAGTTGAACGTTCCCTTCGTGTATTGGATGGGGCAGTAGGCGTTTTCAGTGCGAAAGAGGGCGTTGAGCCTCAGTCTGAAACTGTTTGGAGACAGGCTGACCGTTACGGCGTTCCCCGGATTGCTTATGTAAATAAGATGGATATCATTGGTGCGGATTTCCTTAACGTTGTTAAGGATATGCGTGAGCGTCTGCAGGCAAATGCAGTTGCAATTCAGCTGCCAATCGGCGCAGAAGCTGATTTCACTGGTATCATTGACCTGGTTGAGCAAAAAGCTCACATGTTCAAAGATGACCTGGGACAAAACATCGAAGTTACTGACATTCCGGAAGAATTCCTGGGCCAAGTTGAGGAACTGCGTCTCGAGCTGATCGAGAAGGTAGCTGAACTCGACGAAGACCTGACTATGAAGTACCTGGAAGGCGAAGAGATTACTGTTGAAGAGATCAAAGCTGCTCTGCGCAAAGGCGTTGTAGAAGTTAAGATCTTCCCTGTAATCGTTGGATCCTCCTACCGCAACAAAGGGGTTCAGCTGATGCTGGACGCAGTTGTTGATTACCTGCCGGCACCAGTTGATGTACCTGCGATCCAAGGTCACTTGGAAGACGGTACAGAAGCGGTTCGTCACTCTTCTGATGAAGAACCATTCTCTGCACTGGCATTTAAAATCATGACTGACCCTTATGTTGGTAAACTCACGTTCTTCCGTGTATACTCCGGTATCCTGGAATCCGGTTCTTACGTAGTTAACGCTACTAAGGGCAAACGTGAGCGTATCGGCCGTATCCTGCAGATGCATGCGAACAGCCGTCAAGAAATCTCCGTCGTTTACGCCGGTGATATCGCGGCAGCTGTTGGTCTGAAGGACACAAGTACTGGCGATACCCTTTGCGACGAGAAACACCCGGTTATCCTGGAATCAATGAACTTCCCTGATCCGGTTATCGAAATCGCAGTTGAACCAAAAACCAAAGCCGACCAAGATAAAATGGGCGTTGCTCTCGGTAAGCTGACAGAAGAGGATCCTACTCTTCGTGCGCATACTGATGAAGAAACTGGCCAAACGATCCTGGCAGGTATGGGTGAGCTTCACCTTGACATTATCATCGACCGTATGCGCCGCGAGTTCAAAGTAGAAACCAACGTGGGTAAACCACAGGTTGCTTACCGCGAAACATTCAAGGCTCCAGCACGCGTCGAAGGTAAATTCGTTCGCCAATCCGGCGGTCGCGGTCAGTACGGTCACGTATGGGTTGAATTCGAACCTCTCGAGCCAGGTACTGGCAGCCAGTTCGAAAGTAAAGTTGTCGGTGGTTCTGTACCAAGAGAATACATCGCTCCTGCACTTGCCGGTATTGAAGAGCAAATGAAAAACGGCGTTCTTGCAGGCTTCCCGCTTGTAGACGTTAAAGCAACCATCGTTGATGGTTCTTACCATGATGTTGACTCCAACGAAATGGCGTTCAAAATCGCCGGCTCGATGGCACTCAAAGCAGCTAAAGACAAGTGTAAGCCTGTCCTGCTTGAGCCAATCATGAAAGTGGAAGTAACTGTTCCTGAGGAATATATGGGCGATGTTATGGGTATGCTGAATTCCCGTCGCGGTAGAATCGAAGGTATGGATTCCCGTGGTGGCGCGCAGATTATTCGTGCCAAGGTGCCTCTTTCCGAAATGTTCGGATACTCCACAACTCTCCGTTCCGGTACTCAAGGACGCGGCGTATTCTCAATGGAACTTTCGCACTATGAAGAAGTGCCTAAGACTATTGCAGAAGAAATCGTATCCAAGAACAAGGGCGCTGAGTAATTACGTTTTTAACTTGCCGTCCGCTGCTATCCCAGTCATCTAAGAATTGCTTATAAACGGGCGGCTCAAATATAAGGAACCCCACATTAAAGGAGGAACTGTTCAAATGGCAAAGGCAAAGTTTGAACGTAACAAACCGCACGTTAACATCGGTACTATCGGTCACGTCGACCATGGTAAAACGACTCTGACTGCTGCAATCACAACTGTATTGTCCAAAAAATACGGCGGTGCTGCTGTAGCATTCGACCAAATCGATAAAGCTCCAGAAGAGCGCGAACGTGGTATCACTATCTCCACAGCTCACGTTGAATATGAAACTCCTAACCGTCACTACGCACACGTAGACTGCCCTGGACACGCCGACTATGTTAAAAACATGATCACTGGCGCAGCGCAGATGGACGGAGCGATCCTGGTTGTATCCGCAGCTGACGGCCCAATGCCACAGACTCGCGAGCACATCCTGCTCTCCCGTCAGGTAGGCGTTCCTTACATCGTTGTATTCCTGAACAAATGCGACATGGTTGAAGACGAAGAGTTGCTTGAACTGGTTGAAATGGAAGTTCGCGATCTGCTGAGCGAATACGACTTCCCAGGCGATGACACTCCAATCGTTCGTGGTTCCGCTCGTGAAGCGCTGCAGAACCCAGACGGCGAATGGGCTGGTAAGATCGTTGAAATGTTCGAAACTATCGACACTTACATCCCACTGCCTGAGCGTCAAACTGACAAGCCTTTCTTGATGCCAGTCGAAGACGTATTCTCCATCACTGGCCGCGGTACTGTGGCAACTGGTCGCGTAGAACGCGGAACAGTTAAAGTTGGGGAAGAAGTTGAAATCGTGGGTATCCACGAAGAGAAGAAAAAATCCGTTGTTACCGGCGTTGAAATGTTCCGTAAATTGCTCGATTCCGCTCAAGCGGGCGACAACATCGGCGCACTGCTTCGCGGTGTAGACCGTAACAACATCGAGCGCGGACAAGTATTGGCTAAGCCAAACTCCGTTAACCCGCACACTGAGTTCACTGCTCAGATTTACGTTCTGACTAAAGAAGAAGGCGGACGTCACAAACCATTCTTCACTGGTTACCGTCCACAGTTCTACTTCCGTACAACTGACGTAACAGGTATCATCAACCTGCCAGAAGGTACTGAAATGGTTATGCCTGGTGATAACATCACTGTAACCGTACAACTGATCTCCCCAATCGCGATTGAAGAAGGTACTAAATTCTCCATTCGTGAAGGCGGACGTACAGTTGGTGCAGGTTCCGTAGCATCCATCCAGAAATAATTTCGCTCTATCCGTTAGGATAGAACGTATATAAGAGCAGGAGTTCTTCTTCGGAAGAGCTCCTGCTTTTTTATACATCAAAAAACTCTATCCAGTGAGGATATCCCCTGTGGATAGAGTTTTCAGATGAATAATAATTAGATTTCTTTTGCATAGGCAGGTCCCGGCAGTTTGGATAATACGACATGCAGACTGGCCGGAGTGCTGCCGCTGTTGCGGTAAGCAAAAACCTCATCATCCGCAATGTGGATAATTTCACCTTCAGAAAATTCCTGATCAGCCTCATTTACAGTAATCGTTCCGCTTCCCTGAAGGGCATAAATATACACATCAGCCCCAGGATGCGTATGTGCCGGAAGCTTCTGGCCCGGCATGAAGTTAAGCACGAATACTACGCTGTCCCCCTTTTGGAACAGTACTTTCTTAGTGAAACGCTCCTCCAAATGTTGAATAGCATCTTGAATATTTTTCTTTTCCATGTTGATCTCTCGCTTTCCTTTAGTTTTCCCCTGAAGGTTATAGTTTTACTTCATACTCGCAATACTCATGACCGGTAGCGTTGCATTTAATTTCTCTGACACTAACCCTGCGTCCCAGCAGTTTGCTCAAGGCTCCCTCCAGAATAGCACCTTCCAGATCACAAATCATTTTCTCTTCTTCCAGTGTCGGCAAACCTTTGCAGAAACAATCCTCTACAGCAATATTCAACCTGTGTTGATCTGAGTAAACAATGCGCGGAATACCAATTTTCAGCTCTTCAAAAAGAGCGAGGAGCTCCTCCACACTAGTGACGGGAAGACTTTCACCGATTTTTCTTCCTACAGTAAGGGTTGTGCCTTTACCACCCAAAGGCAAACCCTGATTCATGCCAATTAATCTGATTGTGCGAAACAGCTCCAGCGGCACCATGTTACCAAGCCTGGCTCTATCCATCTTTTGCATATCCTCAAAAGTATACTGCTGCATTGATGTCCATCTCCTCTATAATCTCTCTGTCTCTATTGTGAAGGAAAGGAAGCCGGCAATCCTTGATTCAGATCAAGTTTTTCTAAAATATTGTGCGCGGGGTCACCGGAAAGTGAGCAGAATCCTGCTATGTTGGCTTCAGGTGATTAGGAAGGAACGATGGGAAATGAATTGTAATACATGCAATAAGAATTCTTGTGTCCGTCAGGTGCCGGTATTTCTGGCTTTGCCGGATCATGAGCTGCACAAGGTGGAATCTATCATAGAATCTAGATTTTACGGAAAAGGCAGCCTGGTATTCAGGGAGGGTGAGCAGTCGGATTCCCTGTTTGTTGTAAACAACGGTTTAATCAAACTGACCCAGACCAGTAAAGAGGGAAAACAGCACATCCTCCGCTTTCTTTTTCCGGGGGATTACTTTGGGCAGTTCGCCCTGCTTCACAACAAGCATCATTATGCCACAGCCGAGGTGGTGGAGAGCGGATCCATTTGCCGGATGCGGCGTGAGGATTTTATGCCGCTGTTAGCGAGTAACGCCGGGCTTGCCTTCAGCTTTCTGATGTCAGTAAGTGAGCAGTTGCAGCAGGCAGACGAACTTGCGGGAGCACTGCATATTTTTGAAGCGGAGAAAAGACTGGCGAGGCTGCTTCTTCATCTCTACTCGAGACAGTCACTGCTGAGCGGCGGGGAGGCGGAGTATAGCCTTCATCTGCCGGCTGCGAAAAAAGAGTTCGCAGCAATGATCGGGACAACGCCGGAAACGCTCAGCCGCAAGCTGAACAAGCTGGAGCAAATGAAGATCATCCGGATGAGTAATAGGAAAGTAACTATATTGGATATGCTGTCACTGTCCCAGATTGCTGAAATCACGGTGTAGAACAAGTGTTCTTATAAAGACCTTTCTATAACCCGAAGGGGATATAGAATGGATATTATCCTTCTTTTCGACATGAAATGACATCAAACTACGTAAAACAGCGTATTATACAACATTTTTCTACAAAATATTACTTAAAATTCTTTACAACCCTCTCTCAGGTAGGTTAGAATATTGCTATATTTGCAATGCTAATATTTAGAAATTCAGGGAGAGTGGAAGTATGGGGAAGTGTCCTTTTTCTTTTATGCATGGCATCCAATTACGTAAGACTAATGAGGTTTCTCCCGACACGCCCCACACAGACAGCGAGCCTTTTGCACCCATTGCCACAGCAGCTTTTCACACCCTTAGCGGACATGATGAGTTGAATGAACAGATGCGGATGATTGACCTCACAGAGGAGGATCTAAGTCTGCTCCGCCTGATGAAGCCTACAGTAGAACGTGAAATAGACTATATCACCGATCAGTTCTACAATACTGTTCTCGGTGTTAACAAGCTGGAAGCCATCATTCTGGAGCATAGCAGTATCGAACGCCTCAAAAGAACGCTGAAAGAGCATATTATTGAGATTTTTGACGGTAACGTGGATGAACAATACATAGCCAAGCGGCTGACGATTGCTAAAATTCATAAAAGGGTGGGACTGGAGCCTAAGTGGTATCTATCCGCCTTCCAGAATCTTCAGAATGTTTTTATTACGGTAATCTATGGTGAAACTCTTAAAGATAACGAACGGTTAAAGGTTGTACAGACCCTGACCAAGCTTCTGAATCTGGAGCAGCAGCTGGTGCTGGAAGCTTATGAGAGGGAGAATATCAGAGAGAAGGAAGAACAGTACCTGGTCGTCAAAAATGAACTGAAGCAGAAAATCGCTGAGTTCAGCGGTGAGCTGGTAGATCTGAGTATGGACACTAATGCGGCTGTAGAGCAGCTGGTGGCCAGCAGCAACGAGGTGAACAATACCTTCCGGCGCACTGCTTCCACCGCTGTAGAGTCACGGGAGATGGCTAAGGATGGACAGGACCAGCTCGGCAGCCTTAGCGGACAGATTAACCTGATTTACGAGAGTACTAATGAGATGGAGCGCTCGGTTAATGAGCTCAGCAGCTCTTCCCAGCAGATTCAGCGGATTGTGGCCGCTGTACAGGATATTGCCGATCAGACCAAAATCCTGTCTCTCAATGCTACAATAGAAGCTGCGCGTGCTGGAGAGCACGGGAAGGGCTTCAGTGTCGTTGCCAGTGAGGTCAGCCGGCTCGCTGAGGATACGAAGAGTACGGTTATAAGGATCGGTGACTTAACCCACAAATCGGTTGCGTTGACGAATCAGGTGGTCAATGAGATCCGCAAGGTGCAGGAGCTGACAAAGAGCGGCAAAGAGCAGTCAGTAGAGACGAGCAGGCTGTTCAGTGAAATCGTAGATTCTATGCAATCCAGTACACAGGAGATCGTAGTTGTGGAGGAAGAGATCAGAGTGCTCATTCAGACTATAGAAGGAATCGGTGCTACAACAGCACAAAGTGCGGCTTCAGCAGAGTATTTTAGATCAGCTACAGATAATCTTTAATCCTGGAGTACTATTTATATAGAAGAAAACAGTTTATGAAAAAACATGAGCTGTTTTTTTATTTTCGCTTGCAAAGTAGGCGCCTATTATATATAATAATAAATGTTGTTCTGAGACGTTGCGATGATGTGAGAGGTTACTGACACACCCGGCCCCTTTGCCATGAGGTCGACGTCAGAAAATTTTCACGGAGTATGTCCGATAATAAATTGGGCGATAGAAGGAGGGACTAAAATGGCAAAGCAAAAAATTCGTATCCGCTTGAAAGCATACGACCACAGAATTCTTGATCAATCCGCAGAGAAAATCGTTGAAACAGCAAAACGTTCGGGTGCTGGTGTATCCGGGCCGATCCCGCTGCCAACTGAGAAGCAAATCATTACTATTCTCCGTGCGGTACACAAGTACAAGGATTCCCGTGAACAGTTTGAACAACGGACTCACAAGCGTCTGATCGACATTGTGAACCCGACACCACAGACTGTGGATGCCTTGATGCGCTTGGACCTGCCGTCCGGTGTAGATATCGAAATCAAATTGTAATTCTACCACTTTAGTAACTAGGAAAAGAAAAGAGGTGTCAACATGAAAGGTATCTTAGGAAAAAAACTCGGTATGACTCAAGTGTTTACTCCAGAAGGTAACGTGATCGCAGTATCGGTTATCGAAGCTGGACCTTGTGTGGTACTGCAAAAGAAAGACCTGAATATCGACGGATATGAAGCAGTGCAGTTGGGCTTTGAAGATAAGAAGGAAAGCCGCTCCAACAAGCCTGAACAGGGTCACGCCAAAAAGGCAAATGCAACACCTAAGCGCTACGTTCGCGAAATTCGCGGTGTTGACCTCGGGGCACTCGAGGTTGGACAAGAGCTGAAGGCTGATGTCTTCGCTGAAGGCGAATTTGTTGACGTAACTGGTACATCCAAAGGTAAAGGATTCCAAGGTGTTATCAAACGCTGGGGTCAAAGCCGCGGACCAATGGCTCACGGTTCCCGCTACCACAGAAGACCGGGCTCCATGGGTTCCATTCAAGCCAACCGCGTTCCTAAGGGCAAACGCCTGCCAGGACATATGGGTCACACGACCGTAACGGTTCAAAGACTTGAAATCATCAAAGTAGACGTTGAACGCAACGTATTGCTGGTTAAAGGCGCTATCCCAGGCCCTAAGAACAGCTTCGTGAAAGTTAAAGAATCCGTTAAGAAATAATTACTGAAGAAAGGAGGAACATGAAATGCCAAAAGTAACACTTTTTAATATCAGTGGTAACGAAGTTGGCGAAGTTGAACTGAGCGAAACAGTATTCGGTATCGAGCCGAACGTGCACGTCCTGCACGAAGCTGCGCTTATGCAGAGAGCTTCCCTTCGTCGTGGTACACACAAAGTAAAAGGACGTTCTGAAGTTCGTGGCGGCGGACGCAAGCCTTGGAAACAAAAAGGTACAGGTCGCGCTCGTCAAGGCTCCATCCGTTCTCCACAATGGAAAGGCGGCGGCGTTGTCTTCGGACCAACTCCACGCAGCTATTCCTGGAAACTGCCTAAGAAAGTTCGCCGTCTGGCCATCAAATCCGCGTTGTCCTCGAAAGTTATCGGGAACGACATTATCGTATTGGATAGCCTGACACTGAATGCTCCGAAGACGAAAGAATTCGCAGCGATTCTGAACAATCTGAAGGTAGACAGCAAAGCGTTGATTGTAGCTCCTAGCTATGATGATAACGTAGCGCTTTCCGCTCGTAACATCCCTGGGGTGAAATTCGTAGCGGCTGACGGCATCAATGTTCTTGACGTACTGACGTACGACAAACTGATCATCACCAAGGAAGCAGTTCTGAAGGTAGAGGAGGTGTTCGCGTAATGAAAGATCCTCGTGATATTATCAAACGTCCGGTGATTACGGAACGCACATCCGACTACATGAGCGAATTGAAATATGCTTTTGAAGTGGATATCCGTGCTAATAAGACCGAAATCAAAAAAGCCGTTGAGGCTATTTTCAAAGTAAAAGTCGTTAGTGTGAACACTATGCGCGTACCTGGTAAACTGAAACGTTACGGCAAATACTCCGGATACACTCCAGAGTGGAAAAAAGCCATCGTTAAGCTTAGCCCGGACAGCAAGCCGCTTGAGTTCTTTGAAGCGGTAGAATAATACTCTTAAAGTAAGGAGGGAACTATAGTGCCAATCAAAAAGTACAAACCGACCTCTCCGGCAAGACGCGGAATGTCCGTGTCTACGTTTGAAGAAATCACAACAAACCAGCCTGAGAAATCGTTGCTTGCGCCGCTGAGTAAAAAAGCGGGACGTAACAACCAAGGTAAAATTACGGTTCGTCACCACGGCGGCGGACACAAACGTAAATACCGTATCATCGACTTCAAACGGACTAAAGACGGCATACCAGGTAGCGTTGCTACAATCGAGTATGACCCGAACCGTACTTCCAATATTGCTTTGATCCACTATGCCGATGGAGAGAAACGCTACATCCTCGCTCCTAAAGGACTTAAAGTTGGGGATAAAGTTGAGTCCGGCCCTGCAGCCGACATCAAAATTGGTAACGCACTTCCACTGGAAAACATTCCGGTTGGTACAGTTATCCACAACATCGAGTTGAAACCAGGTAAAGGCGGACAGCTGGTTCGCGCTGCCGGTACTGAAGCTCAATTGCTGGGTAAAGAAGAAAAATACGTATCCGTTCGTCTGACATCCGGTGAGGTTCGCAGAATTCTCAGCGTATGCCGTGCAACAATCGGTTCCGTAGGTAACGAAGATCACGAGCTGATCAAAATCGGTAAAGCCGGACGCAGTCGCTGGCTCGGCCAACGTCCTGAAGTTCGCGGGGTAGTAATGAACCCTAACGATCACCCACACGGTGGTGGTGAAGGCCGCGCTCCAATCGGACGGAAATCGCCTATGTCTCCTTGGGGCAAACCAACCCTTGGTTACAAAACGCGTAAGAAAAACAAGGCATCTGATAAATATATCGTTCGCCGCCGCACGAAATAAGACGCTTCTCTATAAGTCAGCTTAACGCGAAGCGTCGAATTCGCGGTTTGAAGAACCGGATGAAGGGAGGATTCATACATGGGTCGCAGTTTAAAAAAGGGGCCGTTCATTGATGGCTACCTGCTGAAAAAAGTTGAGGAACTGAACGCGGCAGACAAGAAAGTCGTAGTAAAAACCTGGTCCCGTCGCTCAACTATTTTCCCTCAGTTTATCGGACATACGTTTGGTGTATATGACGGCCGCAAACACGTGCCAGTATACGTAACGGAAGATATGGTAGGTCACAAATTGGGCGAGTTCGCGCCAACACGTACTTACAAAGGCCACGCGGGTGACGATAAGAAAACAAGAAGATAATTACAGGTCTTCGTTCGAGAGGAGGGAAAATAAATGGAAGCAAAAGCACATGCTAGATCGGTGCGGATTTCTGCTCGTAAAGCGAAACTGGTTGTTGACTTGATTCGCGGCAAGCAAGTGGGGGAAGCTATTGCAATTCTTCGCCACACTCCAAAGTCCGCTTCTCCAGTAGTAGAAAAGCTGCTTAACTCGGCTATTGCCAATGCTGAGCACAACTACTCCATGGACGTGAACAGTCTGTTCGTTAGCGAAGTATTCGTTAACCAGGGTCCTACAATGAAACGTTTCCGTCCGCGCGCCATGGGCCGTGCAAGCCGGATCAATAAACGTACCAGCCACATTACTTTGGTGGTATCTGAGAAATAAGGAGGGATAACACGTGGGTCAAAAGGTAAATCCAGTCGGACTCCGAATCGGTGTCATTCGCGATTGGGAATCTAAATGGTATGCAGGCAAAGATTTCGGTACTCTTTTAATGGAAGACGTCAAAATCCGGGAATACCTTAAAGGCAAGTTGAAGGATTCCTCTGTTTCCCGCATCGAGATCGAAAGAGCGGCAAGCCGGGTAAACGTTACAATTCACACTGCTAAGCCAGGTATGGTAATTGGTAAAGGCGGAGCAGAAGTAGAAGTACTTCGCAGCGCAGTTACAGCTATCGCCGGCGGCAAAAAAGTACACATCAACATCAACGAAATTAAGCACCCTGAACTGGATGCTATTCTCGTAGCTGAAAGCATTGCACAACAATTGGAACGTCGTGTATCGTTCCGTCGTGCTCTGAAACAAGCGATTCAAAGAACTATGCGTTCCGGCGCAAAAGGAATCAAAACTCAAGTTGGCGGACGTCTTGGCGGCGCTGAGATTGCCCGTTCAGAAGGTTACAGCGAAGGAACAGTTCCACTTCATACGCTTCGTGCCGATATCGACTACGGAACGGCTGAAGCACATACTACTTACGGCCGTATCGGTGTAAAAGTATGGATCTACCGTGGAGAAGTTCTTCCCCCAGCTAAGAAACAAGCTGCTCAGGAAGGAGGCAACTAATCATGTTGGTACCAAAGCGCGTTAAACACCGCAAGCAACAACGCGGTCACATGAAAGGTATGGCAAAAGGCGGCACTGAGCTCAACTTCGGCGAATTCGGTCTGCAAGCTCTGGAGCCATCTTGGATCACTAACCGTCAGATCGAAGCTGCCCGTATTGCGATGACACGTTACATCAAACGTGGTGGTCAGGTTTGGATTAAGATTTTCCCAGATAAGCCAATTACTCAGAAGCCTCTTGAGGTTCGTATGGGTAGTGGTAAAGGTAACGTTGAGAAATGGGTAGCCGTAGTTAAACCGGGCAAGATTATGTTCGAACTCGGAGGCGTGTCGGAAGAAATCGCTCGTGAAGCGATGCGTCTTGCCGCTCACAAGCTGCCTGTTAAGACTAAGTTTGTGAAACGTGAAGAAGTGGGTGGTGAAGCAAATGAAAGCTAATGAACTTCGCAACTTAACCACTGCTGAGATTGAACAGAAGATCGCCGGTTTCAAGGAAGAGCTCTTCAATCTCCGTTTCCAATTGGCTACTGGCCAGCTGGATAACCCGACTCGGATTCGTGATGTGCGCAAGGAAATAGCTCGTGCTAAAACCGTTATCCATCAAAGAGTACTTGGGATTAGTTAAGCGAGGGCGGATCAATAGGTCCGTAATCAGGAAGGAGGCTAACTATGAGCGAAGAACGTAACGCACGTAAAGTGCAGATCGGTAAAGTGGTCAGCGACAAAATGGATAAAACCATCGTAATTGCTGTTGAAACTTATAAAAAGCATGACCTGTACCACAAACGCATCAAGTCCACGAAGAAATTCAAGGCACATGATGAAGAGAACGTAGCTAAAATTGGTGACACCGTGAAAATCATGGAAACTCGTCCGCTCTCCAAAGACAAACGCTGGAGACTGGTTGAAGTGGTTGAAAAAGCGGTTATCATCTAAGATAATCAGAAAGTTTTTCCGGAAGGAGGAAATTAATAATGATTCAACCATTTACACGTTTGCATGTGGCTGACAACTCTGGTGCGAAGGAACTGATGTGTATCCGCGTACTGGGTGGTACTGGACGCCGTACAGCAGCAATCGGTGATCTGATCGTTTGTTCCGTAAAACAAGCAACACCAGGCGGCGTTGTCAAAAAAGGTGATGTTGTTAAAGCGGTAGTTGTTCGTACAAAACGTTCGGTACGCCGTAAAGACGGATCTTACATTTCATTCGACGAAAACGCAGCTGTTGTTGTTAAAGACGACAGAAGCCCGCGCGGAACACGTATTTTCGGACCAGTTGCTCGCGAACTCCGCGATAAAGACTACATGAAGATCGTTTCCTTGGCACCGGAAGTAATCTAATAAGTTACCACAGTGTAACGTGAAGTACTGAGAAGGTTTAGTCATAGGAGGTGTAATCAATGCCTAGAGTGAAAAAAGTTCTGGAATCCCATAACAATAAACTGCACGTTAAAAAAGATGATGTGGTGCTTGTGATCAGCGGGAAAGACAAAGGTAAAAAAGGCCGTGTCATCGCTGCTTATCCTCGCGAAAACCGCGTACTGGTAGAAGGCGTAAACATGGTGAAAAAACACCAGAAGCCTAACCAGCTGAATCCGCAAGGCGGAATCATCGAGCAGGAAGCTTCGATCCATGTGTCCAACGTAATGCACATCGATCCGAAGAGCGGTAAAGTAACACGTATCGGTTACAAAGTGCTCGATAACGGTAAGAAGGTTCGGGTAGCTAAGAGATCCGGAGAGATTATCGACTAATTAGTCCTAAAGAAAGGAGGTAAATCTTCATGGCAGCAAGAATGAAAGAACGTTATTTGAATGAAATTACACCTGCTCTGATGCAGAAGTTCAACTATACAACTGTTATGCAAGTACCTAAGATCGAGAAGGTTGTCATCAACATGGGTGTGGGTGACGCTGTTCAGAACTCCAAAGTACTTGATGCTGCAGTTAACGACATGCAATTGATCTCTGGTCAAAAGCCTGTTATCACTAAAGCTAAGAAATCCATCGCCGGTTTCAAACTGCGCGAAAACATGCCGATCGGGGTAAAAGTAACACTGCGCGGCGAGCGTATGTACTACTTCCTGGACAAATTGTTCAACGTAACGCTTCCACGCGTACGTGACTTCCGCGGTGTATCCACTAAAGCCTTTGACGGCCGTGGTAACTACACGCTTGGTCTTAAAGAACAACTGATCTTCCCGGAAATCGAGTATGATAAAGTTGATAAGGTCCGCGGTATGGACATCGTTATCGTAACTACTGCAAAGACGGATGAGGAATCCCGTGAGCTGCTGAACCAGCTGGGAATGCCTTTCTCTAAATAAGAATCAATATTTCTCCGAAACTGTTTAGGAGGTGTCAGGCTAAAGTGGCAAAAACTTCGATGAAAGTTAAACAACAACGCGAACCTAAGTTCAAAGTACGTGCATACACACGTTGCGAGCGTTGCGGTCGTCCACATTCGGTACTGCAGAAGTTCAAAATTTGCAGAATTTGTTTCCGTGAGTTAGCTTATAAAGGCCAGATCCCTGGCGTGAAAAAAGCAAGTTGGTAAGAGATCTATAACCGGGAAGGAGGTTTACACACATGACTATGTCTGATCCTATTGCAGATATGCTTACTCGTATTCGTAACGCTAACATTGTGCGTCACGAGACAGTAGAAATGCCTGCTTCTACTATGAAGAAACAAATCGCGGACATTCTGAAGCGTGAAGGCTTCATTCGTGATGCTGAATTCGTTGAAGATAGCAAACAAGGGATTATCCGTATCTTCTTGAAATACGGCCCTAACCAAGAGCGCGTTATCTCTGGTCTGAAAAGAATCAGTAAGCCAGGTCTTCGTGTTTACACGAAGAGCAACGAAGTACCACGTGTACTCGGTGGCCTTGGAATCGCGATTATCTCCACATCTAAGGGAGTTATGACCGACAAAGAAGCTCGTCAATCCAAATCCGGCGGAGAAGTTGTCTGCTACGTATGGTAATAAACGTCACAAGATAAGGAGGTGCAACACATGTCTCGTATTGGTCGCAAACCAATCGCAGTACCTAGCGGTGTAGATGTCACTCTGGACAACACCGTTATTACAGTAAAAGGTCCTAAAGGCACTTTGACTCGTGAACTTCATAAAGACATGAAGGTTACAGTTGAAAATAACGAAATCACCGTTGTTCGCCCGTCGGATAACAAATTGCATCGTTCACTTCACGGCACAACCCGCTCCGTTGTCAGCAACATGGTAAGCGGTGTGACTGAAGGTTTCTCGAAATCTCTGGAGCTGGTTGGGGTCGGATATCGTGCAAGCAAATCCGGAGATAAAATCGTTCTGAACGTTGGTTACTCCCACCCGGTTGAAATTACACCGGAAGCGGGCATCGAGTTCGAAGTTCCTGCGAACACGAAGATCATCGTTAAAGGTATCGACAAAGAACGCGTTGGCGCTTATGCTGCCAAGATCCGTTCCGTTCGTGAACCAGAACCGTATAAGGGTAAAGGTATTAAGTACGAAGGCGAGCGTATTATCCGTAAGGAAGGTAAAGCCGGTAAGAAGAAATAATCGGCTTACTCTTCTTCACAATAAGATACCCCGTGCATCGTAAAGTGAAGCTGCTCTGCAGCAAACTGAAGGGAGTGAAATGGAAGTCATGATTACAAAAGAGGACAAAAACAAGGCTCGTCTCAAAAGACACCTGCGTGTTCGTAAGAAGATCCAGGGAACTGTTGAGCGTCCACGTTTGAACGTGTTCCGTTCTGCGAAACACATCTATGCTCAATTGATCGATGACGTGGCTGGTGTTACTCTGGTATCTGCCTCCACTCTGGATAAAGAACTGAGCGCAACAATCGGCAATGGCGGCAGCGTTGAAGCTGCAAGCAAAGTAGGTCAACTGATCGCTGAGCGCGCTAAAGCAAAGGGTTATGCAGTGGTTGTATTTGACCGCGGCGGATACCTGTACCATGGACGGATTCAGGCTTTGGCTGATGCAGCTCGCGAAGCTGGTCTTGAATTCTAGAATATTTCTAAAAGGAGGTTAACGACTTGCGTATAGATCCGAACAGTTTAGAGCTGACTGAAAGAGTTGTACACATCAACCGTGTAGCAAAAGTTGTAAAAGGCGGACGCCGTTTCAGCTTTAGTGCACTTGTTGTTGTGGGCGACGGCAACGGCTATGTCGGTGCGGGTATTGGTAAAGCCGGTGAAGTTCCGGATGCCATCCGTAAAGGCATTGAAGACGCCAAGAAAAACCTGATTCACATTCCAATCGTAGGAACTTCGATTCCTCACCTCGTTACTGGACATTTCGGCGCAGGACGCGTGCTGCTGAAACCAGCTTCCGAAGGTACTGGCGTTATCGCCGGCGGTCCTGTTCGTGCGGTACTGGAATTGGCAGGCGTTGGCGACATCTTGACAAAATCTTTGGGTTCTTCGAATTCCATGAACATGGTCAATGCAACTTTGGAGGGTCTTTCCCGCCTGAAGCGCATTGAAGAAGTCGCGAAGCTTCGCGGCAAATCTGTCGAAGAATTACGCGGTTAAGGAGGGGAACGTCAATGGCTAAATTGCAAATTACCCTCGTTCGTAGTGTAATCGGTCGTCCACAGACACAACGTGTTACTGTTAAGACGCTCGGCCTGGGCAAAACCAACTCGACCGTGGTTCACAATGACACTCCTGCAATTCGCGGAATGATCAACAAAGTGAGCCATTTGCTGTCCGTAACAGAAATTGAAGGCTAAATGCCTCGCATAAATTAACAAAACATAAGGAGGTGCAAACGATGAAGTTACATGAACTTGCTCCAGCTCCTGGATCCCGCAAAGAACGCAACCGCGTTGGTCGCGGACCAAGTAGCGGTAACGGTAAAACGTCCGGACGCGGTCATAAAGGTCAGAACTCCCGTTCCGGCGGTGGTGTTCGTCCTGGCTTCGAGGGTGGTCAAAACCCGCTCTATCGTCGTCTGCCTAAACGTGGTTTCATCAATCCTACCCGTAAAGAGTATGCGATTGTGAACCTGGAAGATCTGAATAGCTTTGCTGAAGGAACTGAAGTGACTCCACAGTTGCTGATTGAAACTGGTGTTGTCAAGAATTCCAAGAGCGGCATCAAGATCCTCGGTAATGGCGAACTGGCCGTTAAATTGACTGTACAAGCAAATAAGTTCTCTCAATCTGCGGTAGAGAAAATCGAGGCTGCCGGCGGTAAAACCGAGGTGATCTAATGTTCAAGACGCTTAAGAATATATGGCATGTTGAAGATTTGCGCAAAAAGATCCTGTTTACCCTGTTCGTTCTGATCATCTACCGCATCGGTTCGTTTGTACCGGTTCCCGGTGTGAACAAAGAAGTGCTGGAATCAACAAATCAAAGCGGCGAAGCTTTGATGGGTCTTTTGAACACCTTCTCGGGCGGAGCGCTCAAAAACTTCTCGATTTTTGCGATTAGTATTTACCCGTACATCACAGCATCCATCATAGTGCAATTGCTCTCGATGGATGTTATTCCTAAGTTTGCCGAATGGGCTAAGCAAGGGGAGCACGGGAAAAAGCAACTGGCACAAATCACCCGTTACGGTACAGTCGTACTCGGTCTGATTCAAGCGTTTGCGACCTCAATCGGGTTTAACCGGATCTACGGCACTGAGATGATTCCAAATGCAACCTTTGCGGATTACCTGCTGATCGCGATCATACTGACTGCGGGTACATCGTTCCTGATGTGGCTTGGTGAACAGATCACTGAAAAGGGAATAGGAAACGGGATTTCGATCCTGATTTTTGCGGGAATCGTCGCCGCCATCCCGGGATATATCACGACTACGGCGCAATCAAGCTTTATTCAGCCGGATCAGGTGTTCCTGAATATTCTTAAAGTCGTTATTATACTGATCGTGATTGTGGGTATTATTACAGGGGTTATCTTTGTTCAACAAGGTATCCGTAAGATTCCTGTACAATATGCCAAACGCGTGGTCGGTAACAAAATGTACGGTGGACAGAATACACACATTCCGCTTAAAATCAATGCGGCAGGTGTAATTCCGGTTATCTTTGCCGTTTCACTGCTTCAATTTCCAATTGTAATCTCGAGCTTTTGGTCAACGCATGAATGGGCTAAATGGATCACCAACAATCTTGCTCATGATAAGCCGCTAGGGATGGTACTGTATGTAATCATGATCATCGGATTTACGTTCTTCTACACGTTTGTCCAGATGAACCCGCAGCAGATGGCTGACAACATGAAGAAGAACGGTGGTTACATTCCTGGTATCCGTCCGGGTAAAGCAACTGAGAAGTATTTGACCAGAGTAATGTCGCGCCTGACCATGTCCGGTGCCCTTTTCCTGGCTGTTATTTCTGTCTTGCCTGTACTCTTCGGTTCCCTGTCCGGCTTGCCGCGGCAGGTGCAGATTGGCGGTACCGCGCTGTTGATCGTGGTCGGTGTAGCACTGGATACGATGAAGCAGATCGAGAGCCAATTGATCAAACGCCATTACAAAGGCTTCATCAACAAATAGGCGATAGGTTCCGTGAAGCTAAGGTCTACCTACTTCCCGGCACCTATTGTGCTGTTTCTTGCTTGGTGGCGAACTTTTGGGGGGAGAAGAGAGAAACGTGAACATTTTATTCATGGGCCCTCCTGGGGCAGGCAAGGGAACGCAGGCAGCTGTAATTGTAAAAGAACTTGGTATTCCGCATATTTCGACAGGTGATGCTTTTCGTTTAGCGATAAAGGAACAGACACCGGTCGGGCTGAAAGCCAAATCTTATATCGATCAAGGTTTGCTTGTACCTGATGATGTGACCATTGGAATCGTTGAGGAACGGCTCCAGCAGTCCGATTGCGAAAAAGGTTTCTTATTGGATGGTTTTCCAAGAACCCTTTCGCAAGCGGAAGCGCTGGAAGATCTTTTGAGCCGTGCCGGCACTTCACTGGATCATGTAATCAACTTGAATGTGGACCGCGGACTGCTGATGGCGCGTCTTACCGGACGCCGGATCTGCAAGGTATGCGGTGCATCCTACCATTTAATTTTCAACCCGCCGAAGCAAGAAGGCATTTGCGACATTGATGGCGGTGAACTGTATCAACGTCCGGATGACAACGAAGAGAGCGTAGGCAAGCGTCTGGATGAGTATGATAACAAGACAGCGCCGCTGCTTGCATTCTATGAGAATAAAGGTCTTTTGCGGCAGGTAAACGGAGAGAACGAAATTGACGTCGTTACTTCCGAAATCGTATCTTTACTGCGGGGTTAATGTAATGATCATTTGTAAATCCGAACAGGAACTTGCCTTTATGAGGGAAGCTGGTCGTATTGTTGCCGAGAGTCACCGGCTGATTGCCAAGGCCATTGAGCCTGGGATCACCACCGGAGAGCTCGACAGAATCGCCGATCAATATATTCGCAGTCAAGGTGCTGTGCCGTCTTTCAAAGGTTACAACGGTTTTCCTGCCAGCATTTGCGCTTCAGTCAACGAACAATTGGTGCATGGATTTCCGGGTAAACGCAAGCTGATCGAAGGCGACATTGTGACGCTGGATATTGGTGCCGAGTACCGCGGTTATCACGGTGATTCCGCCTGGACCTACGGGGTAGGCAGCATTTCCGATGAAGCTCAGCGTCTGCTGGACGTCACGGAAGGCTCCTTGTACGCAGGATTGGCGTTAGTCAAACCGGATGTGCGCTTGTTTACAATCTCCCATGCGATCCAGCAGTATATCGAGGACGCCGGTTTTTCCGTCGTGCGCGAGTATGTTGGCCATGGCATCGGGGCAGAACTGCATGAAGAACCGCAAATTCCGAACTATGGCATAGCGGACCGCGGACCACGGCTGAAGCCGGGTATGGTACTCGCGATTGAGCCGATGGTAAACGCCGGGGACAGATATGTCAGAACTTTGGAAGATAACTGGACGGTCGTTACGGTAGATGGCTCACTCTGTGCTCACTTCGAGCATACAGTAGCTGTTACACCGGACGGGATGGAAATTTTCACAAAACTGAATGCGTAGGTGATCTTCACGTGAATACAGGGAGCAGCCCGCAGGTTGGTCAGATCGTGAGAATTCTCAAAGGCAAAGATGCCGGAGAGGCTGCCGTTGTTATCGCAGTTGTTGATAGCAGATTTGTATACATTGCTGACGGAGACAAACGAAAGTTTGACGGGCCGAAGAAGAAGAATATTCATCATCTGGAGCTCATACCCTTCATAAGCAGTGAGGTTGTGGACAGTTTGGAAGAAACCGGCCGGGTAACCAACGGAAAGCTGCGGTTCGCAGTAATGAAGTATGGGAATCCAGCTGGAATAAGTGCTGATGAGAAAGGAGACTAACTGTGGCTAAAGAAGATGTCATTGAAGTGGAAGGAACGGTCATTGAGCCGTTGCCGAATGCAACGTTTAAGGTTGAGCTTGAGAACGGTCATCAAATACTTGCCCATGTGTCCGGGAAATTGCGGATGCACTTTATCCGTATCCTAACCGGAGACAAAGTGGTCGTGCAGTTATCGCCTTATGATTTATCAAAAGGCCGTATAACTTACCGTAAATAGATGGGAACTACAACGAAAGTTTTGCTTCGCAAAACTTTGAGGAGGTAATGAACATGAAGGTAAGACCTTCTGTGAAGCCCATTTGCGAAAAATGCAAAGTCATCCGCCGCAAAGGGACTGTTATGGTAATTTGCGAAAATCCGAAACACAAACAAAAACAAGGTTAAGAAGGGGGTGTAGCGTAAAATGGCTCGTATAGCTGGTGTGGATTTGCCACGTGACAAACGCGTTGAGATCGCCTTGACTTATATTTTCGGAATCGGTAAAACGACTTCCCAGAAAATTCTTAATGAAACAGGCATTGACGTTAACACACGTGTCCGTGATTTGACGGAAGATGAAGTCAGCAAACTGCGTGAAACGATCGACAAATCGGTCAAGGTTGAAGGTGACCTGCGTCGTGAAATTTCCTTGAATATTAAGCGTCTTACTGAGATCGGCTGCTACCGCGGTGTTCGCCACCGTCGTGGATTGCCTGTTCGCGGTCAACGCACTAAAACCAATGCTCGTACCCGTAAAGGCCCGCGCCGTACGGTAGCAAACAAAAAGAAATAAGAAGGGGTGATAAGAGACAATGGCTAAACCGAAAAAAGTCGTACGTACAAAACGTCGCGACCGGAAAAATATCGAGTCTGGCGTGGCACACATCCGTTCCACGTTCAACAACACTATCGTTACGATCACGGATCCTCACGGAAATGCAATTTCCTGGGCTAGCTCCGGTGGTCAAGGATTCAGAGGTTCCCGTAAATCGACTCCATTTGCAGCGCAAATGGCAGCCGAAACTGCTGCTAAGGCAGCTATGGAACACGGCATGAAGTCCGTTGAAGTTATGGTTAAAGGACCGGGTGCGGGCCGCGAAGCTGCCATCCGTTCCCTTCAGGCCGCTGGTCTTGAAGTAAACCTCATTAAAGACGTAACTCCGGTTCCTCACAATGGATGCCGTCCGCCGAAACGTCGCCGCGTATAGTGAAATCAGAATTGTGATTGTGGTATAATTCTGACGCATCTGCTAATAATAGGTGTTTAGGCATACTACATGATGCACCTGATGGGGTGACAGTTTCATATAGGAGCGACGTTTGAAGGAGGGGTACACTCGTGATAGAAATCGAAAAGCCGAAAATTGAGACCGTAGAAGCCAATGATGAAGGAACCTATGGGAAATTCGTAGTTGAACCGCTGGAACGTGGATATGGCACGACTCTGGGGAACTCGCTTCGCCGGATTCTGCTGTCCTCCCTGCCGGGAGCCGCTGTGACTTCGGTCCAAATTGACGGCGTTCTGCATGAGTTCTCGACCGTTCCTGGCGTAATGGAAGATGTGACGGAAATCATTCTGAACCTCAAAGCTCTTTCGCTGAAGATCCATTCAGACGAAGAGAAGGTGTTCGAGATTGATGCTGAGGGTGAAGGCATCGTTACCGCAGGTGATATCCGTGCGGACAGCGATGTTGAAATCCTCAATCCGGATCTTCATATTGCAACGCTGGGACCTGGCGCGAGACTTCACATGCGTATTTTTGCAGGCCGTGGTCGCGGCTATGTCCAAGCAGACCGGAACAAACGCGACGATCAGCCAATCGGTGTAATTCCGGTTGACTCCATCTACACGCCGATTTCCCGCGTAAACTATGTCATTGATAACACTCGTGTCGGACAAGTGACTAACTATGACAAGCTGACGCTGGAAGTTTGGACAGATGGAAGTATCAGACCGGAAGAGGCTGTAAGCCTCGGAGCCAAAATTTTGAACGAGCACCTCGTCTTATTCGTAGGTCTTACGGATGAAGCGAAAGACGCCGAAATTATGGTGGAAAAAGAAGAAGACAAAAAAGAAAAAGTGCTTGAGATGACAATCGAAGAGCTTGATCTTTCTGTCCGTTCCTACAACTGCCTCAAACGTGCCGGTATCAATACCGTACAAGAGCTGACTACGAAAACTGAAGAAGATATGATGAAGGTCCGTAACCTGGGCCGCAAATCTTTGGAAGAAGTTCAAGAGAAGCTTGAAGAGCTTGGTTTGGGTCTTCGCACAGAAGAATAGTTCACAGATTGCTTGAGTACTTGAGTGAAGGAGGGAAAACAAATGGCATACCAAAAATTGGGCCGTGATTCCAGTGCGCGTAAAGCGTTGTTCCGTGACATGGTAACGGATCTGTTCCTATACGAGCGCATCCAGACAACGGAAGCCAAAGCGAAGGAAGTTCGTTCCATCGCTGAGAAACTGATCACTAAAGCTAAGAAGGGCGATCTTCATGCTCGCCGTCAAGTAGCTGCTTTTGTTCGTCGTGAGACTGTAGACGGTGAGCAAGATGCAATCCAAAAATTGTTCTCTGATATTGCTCCTCGTTACACAGAGCGTCCAGGCGGATACACTCGTATCCTGAAGCTGGGACCTCGCCGTGGCGATGCTGCGCCTATGGTTTATCTTGAACTGGTAGACCGCGCGTAGTAATACAAGTCATGATTTCCGATTTGTACTCTTTAAGTTCATGATCTCCGGAGAATGAGCAGTAAGTATTTTTGTTATTGTGCTGCAGGGGCGATAAGGCCCTGCTGTACCAATAACCGCGGGAATCACCTTGTAAAGAGTAGAAGGAGCTCCCGCCGGGGCTCTTTTTTTTAAATATAAGGATTTATATGTTTTACGGTATAAATCATCCTTATATTTCTCGCAGAAACGGCTACCGTCCTGTTTAGGACGGCTAAGCCGTTTCTACTTGTGAAAATGAATTACGGTTAAGTGAGCTTAGGAGCTTGAAAGGAAGAATGAAATGCGCAATCTATTGATGAAGGTCAATTATGACGGTACCCATTATGATGGCTTTCAGACCCAGCCTCAGGGCAATACGATTCAGGACCGGCTGGAGCAGGCGATTCTCCATCTGACCGGCGAGGCGCTGAAGATTACAGCCTCAGGCCGGACGGATGCAGGGGTCCATGCATACGGTCAGCCGTTCAACTTCATTACTTCCTCCCAGATACCGCTGGAACGCTGGTGTCTGGCGCTTAACGCCAGATTACCGCAGGATATCGTTGTTACTGAGGCTAAGGAGGTACCGCTTTCGTTCCACTCACGCAGAGGAGCCAAGCGCAAGACCTACCGGTACACGATAAACGGTAACAGGTTTCCAGACCCGTTTCAGCGGCGCTGGCAGCACCATCACCCCCTGAAGCTGGACATAATGGCCATGCAGCAGGGACTGGCGCATCTGGTGGGCACTCATGACTACACATCATTTGCCTCCCGGAAGTCAACCAAGACTTCGCATGTACGGACTATCTATGAAGCTTACATGGAAGTTGACCGCAGTATGTGCCGTCCAGGCTCGGATGACCAGGGTGTTATTCATACTTATATTACCGGCAGCGGTTTTCTGCAGCACATGGTGCGTATCATTATGGGAACGCTGATTCAGGTGGGCGAGCACAAGTACCAGGCGGACAAAGTTGCGGATATTCTGGCAGCATGCAACCGTGCTGCAGCGGGGCCTACAGCGGTTGCTAAAGGCCTTGCACTTTGGAGTGTGGAATATGATGAGGACAATAATTGATCAATCTGGAGCCTGCTATTATTCAAAAGATAAGAGAGAATAGGTTTCACGCTATCCTTGTCTTTCTCGCAGCAACGGATACCGCCCTGAATAGGACGGCGTTGACGTTTCTACCTGTAGAAAATAAATGAGATCCGGATTAAAAATGACTTGCACTTGTCGTGGTTATGCTGTAATATAAAAGTTGTGTTTTCTTGATGGCTATCCCACAGCCCCGCTCAAGAAAATGCCAACAAAACAAGCTTTACCTAACTAACTTAATCGTAATTCCAATGAGAAATTAGATATACGAAACAGAAGATTTTCGTACGAGAACAAGGAGGAAACATTCATGCGTACCACCTATATGGCGAAGCCGAACGAAGTTGAACGCACTTGGCACATCATTGATGCCGAAGGCAAGACACTTGGTCGTCTGGCTAGCGAAGCCGCTGCTCTGATCCGTGGCAAACACAAACCGCAATTTACTCCACACGTTGATACTGGTGATTTCGTAATTGTTATCAACGCTGAGAAGATTCATCTGACAGGCAAGAAACTGCAGAACAAGAAATACTACCGTCACTCAATGCACCCAGGTGGTTTGAAAGTTGCAACTGCTGATCAGCTACTGAAAACAAAACCTGAGCGTGTAATTGAATCTGCTGTTCACGGTATGATTCCTAAGACTCGTCAAGGCGATCACATGAAGCTGAGACTTAAAGTTTATGCAGGCGCTGAGCATCCACATGCAGCACAAAAACCTGAAGTTTACGAACTTCGCGGATAAGAATAGAGGAGGACAGTTTCATGGCACAAGTACAATACTATGGGACAGGTCGTCGTAAACATTCGGTAGCACGTGTTCGCCTTGTACCGGGTGAAGGACGCATTGTCATTAACAAACGTGAGATGGATGAGTACTTCGGTGTGGAAACATTGAAGATGATCGTAAGACAACCTTTGAACCTGACTGAAACACTGGGCAACTACGATGTAATCGTTCTTGCACACGGTGGCGGAACATCCGGCCAGGCTGGAGCAATCCGTCACGGGATTGCCCGTGCACTTCTGAAGGTTGATCCGGAATTCCGCAGCCCGCTGAAGAAAGCCGGCTTCCTGACTCGTGACCCACGTATGAAGGAACGTAAGAAATACGGCCTCAAAGCCGCTCGTCGTGCTCCACAGTTCTCGAAACGCTAATATTCCCTTGTTCTTCAAGGACATCAAGCCTCTGGCCCTTTTGGGTCAGGGGCTTTTTATATTCTCCAGCAGAACTACAAATATTCATCTCAAACACTTTAACCCAAAATGGATAAAAGTATTGACTTCAGCCCTGGATCGCTTATACTATTCCATATAAGAATAGTTGGAATTGACGGAATGAGCGTTTTATATATTAGGATGGAGGAATACGAGATGAATCTGCTTGAGAAAGAAGATTTAATTAAGGTTAAGGCTGAGGAACTGGAGAATGCTTCACCCGAGGAAATTATCCGCTGGGCAGTAGAGACTTTTCCCAACATCACTTTTGCCTGCAGCTTTGGCGCTGAAGATGTAGTGCTTGTCGATATGCTGCAGAAGGTAAGCCCGTCGACAGATGTGTTTTATCTGGATACAGATTTCCACTTCAAAGAAACGTATGAGACCAGAGATGTTATGGCTGATAAATACGGAATGGAATTCGTCCGCGTATCGCCGCAAATTTCCGTTGAGGAGCAGACTAAGCAGTACGGTGAAAACCTCTGGAGTGTTGATCCGAACCAATGCTGCGCAATCCGCAAGGTAGAGCCGCTGACCCGGATCCTGTCGCAATATGAAGCATGGATTACCGGTATCCGCCGTGACCAGGCACCAACCCGTGCCAATGCCAAGAAGGTCGAATACGACTACAAATTCGGTCTTGTTAAATTTAATCCGATCGCTGACTGGACCTCCGAGGATGTATGGAATTATATCCGCACCAACAATGTGGTGTACAATCCGCTGCATGACCGTAACTTCCCGAGCATCGGCTGCGAGCAATGCACCCGTGCAGTAATGCCTGGTGAAGACCCGCGTGCCGGAAGATGGTCGGGCAACGAGAAGACAGAATGCGGACTTCATAAATAAGTTATCACTCATATAAATGTTAACACACAGGAGGAGAGTACCCAGATGACGTCTATACTTCCACACGGAGGAACACTGATTCAGCGTATTGTGGAGGGAGCGCAGAGAGAAGAGCTGCTGCAGCAAGCCTCAGAGAACAAGTCGATTGCAATTAATACATGGACAATATCCGATCTCGATCTGATTGGTGTAGGGGCGTTTTCCCCGCTTGCCGGCTTCCTGAATGAAGCGGATTATCATTCCGTAGTGAACAATATGCGTCTTTCTGACGGCACAGTGTGGAGTATTCCGATTACGCTGGCCGTGCAGGATGAGGTAGCCTCCGGTCTTGCGGTGGGGGATACTGTTTCTCTTATCGGTGAGGAAGACGGCGTTATTTACGGTCTGCTCGATGTGGAGAGCATTTATAGTGTAGACCAGCAGATTGAAGCGCAGAATGTATTCAAAACAACGGACCCTGCCCACCCGGGTGTCAGCAAGCTGCTGGCCCGTCCGTCTACCTATGTTGGAGGACCCATCAGAGTGCTTAACCGTCCGCAGCCGGAGAAGTTCGGAGAGTTCTATTTTGACCCTGCTGAGACCCGGAAGATCTTCGCTGAGAAGGGGTGGAGAACCGTTGTAGGCTTCCAGACGCGTAACCCTGTCCATCGTGCCCATGAGTATATCCAGAAGTGCGCTATGGAGGTTGTAGACGCTCTGTTCCTCAATCCGCTGGTGGGAGAGACTAAATCGGATGATGTACCGGCTAACGTACGGATGAAGAGCTATCTGGCGCTGCTGGAGAACTACTATCCCGCTGACCGGACTTTCTTGGGTGTATTCCCGGCGGCGATGCGTTATGCAGGACCGAGAGAAGCAATTTTCCATGCTATGGTCCGCAAAAACTATGGCTGCACACACTTTATTGTCGGCCGTGACCATGCGGGGGTAGGCGACTACTATGGCACTTATGAAGCACAGGAGATTTTCTCGAACTTCACTGCTGAGGATCTGGGGATTACACCGCTCTTCTTCGAGCACAGCTTTTTCTGCGTGAAATGCGGAAATATGGCTTCCAGCAAAACCTGTCCGCATCCGGCTGATCAGCATCTGACATTATCGGGTACGAAAGTGCGCGGACTGCTCCGTGAAGGAAAGTGCCCTCCTCCGGAATTTACACGGCCTGAGGTCGCGGAAATTCTGATTGAGGGAATGTCAGAGCAGGTTAACGTCTAAAATCATACAGCCAGTACTATTTGGCCCTCTTGTCCCATATAGATGAGTAGAATCTATCGGGACGAGGGGGTCTTTGTTATGTCTGGCCGAAAGGAAGGGAAGGTCTCGGTCTGGATTGCCTGGAGCAGCATCAAAAAAAGTGTGTTGGGGATCGTACTGCTTGCCGTAATGATCGGGATCATAGCCTATGATATGCCTACTGCCAGGACGCTGAACTACTGGAGCCTGCCGCTGTCCGGTAAAATTATTGCAATCGATGCCGGTCATGGCGGTCCTGACGGAGGCGCAGTCAGCAAGGACGGACTGATTGAGAAGGATATCAATTTGTCTGTCTCTCTGTATTTACGGGATTACTTGCAGCAGGCAGGGGCGATTGTAGTCATGACGCGTGAGGGTGATTATGATCTTGCCGGTGAAGGAACGCAGGGATATTCCAAGCGGAAAACAGAGGACCTGAAGCAGCGTGTAAGAAGCATTGAGGAGAGCGGGGCAGACCTTTTCATAAGCATACATATGAACAGTGTGCCTTCAAACCGGTGGAGCGGAGCTCAGACCTTTTATTATCCGGCCAATGATGGTAACAAAGCGCTGGCTGGGTTTATCCAGGATGAGCTGCGGACAACGCTTGAGAATACGACCCGTGTTGCCAAAACTGTGAATACGGTTTATCTGCTGAAAATGCTGAAAATGCCGGCTGCGCTGGTTGAAGTAGGTTTTCTTTCGCATCCTGAGGAGTCTGTCCTGCTTGGAGATGATGTTTATCAGCGGAAGGTGGCAACCAGCATCTACCGGGGAATATTGCGTTATGCATCGGAGCAGCCCTGAACGGGGTACTACTAATCTGCTGAAGGGTAATGCTATAATAAATACAATTAACCGGAGCCTTACCCGTCCGGAACGAAACAGAGGTGCTCTCCATGCAGACCAGGGAACAAGTTCAGGAACTTTTACAGCCGCTGATTGACCCGGAATCCGGAAAAAGCCTTATTGATCTGCAGCTGATCCGCGACATTATGGTAAAAGAGGATAGAATCTCCCTATCCATTGTGTGCCTTGAGGAAGATGATACAAGCCGGATGGAGCTTGAGCAGAAGGTGCGTGATCTGCTGACTGAAGGGGGGCTGGAGAATATCCATATCCGGCTGCGTAATGCAACTGACTACGAGCGCTCTATCCTTCGTACCGGGAGCTCTGCGGACAAGCCGGAGCCAGAGCAAGGTACAGCCCTCAAAGGGCACGCAGCGGGTCTTGAGGATCATGAGCTGCTGGATGAAAACTCCGGCGTGAAGTTCATTGCTGTAGCCAGCGGCAAGGGCGGTGTCGGCAAGTCGACAGTGACGGTGAATCTCGCAGTAGCGCTCGCGCGCAAAGGTAAAAAGGTGGGGCTCATCGATGCAGACATATACGGATTCAGCATTCCGGATATGATGGGGATCGAGGAAGGGCCGGTCGTCGAAGAGGGAACGATTATTCCGGTTGAACGCTTCGGGGTTAAAGTCATGTCTATGGGCTTTTTCATCCGTGAAAATAGTCCGGTCATCTGGCGGGGGCCGATGCTCGGCAAGATGCTCCGCCAGTTCTTCAGTGATGTTGGCTGGGGGGAGCTCGACTATATGCTGCTTGACCTTCCTCCGGGTACAGGTGATGTGGCGCTGGACGTGCAACAGATGCTTCCTCACAGCAAAGAGATTATCGTAACCACCCCTCATGCGACTGCAGCCTTTGTAGCGGCCAGAGCGGGCTCAATGGCGCTGCAGACAGAGCATGAGATCCTCGGTGTCATTGAGAACATGGCCTATTATGAATGCTCCTCATGCGGGAAGAGAGACTATATCTTCGGACGCGGAGGAGGAGCAAGACTGGCGGAGACACTGCATACAGAGCTGCTTGCGCAGGTGCCGCTTGGCGCTCCGGACAACCACATCTCCGAGCCTGACTTTTCCCCTTCCGTTTACAAGGCTGACACCCAAGTGGCCCAGCTGTTTGCCGAGGTTGCGGACAAGCTGATCGCGAAGTACGAATAGCACGTTCCAGGTAAAAAGGACGCAACACTGCAAGAGCTTATCCATTGAAATGGATAAGCCTCTTTGTCGTTAAGAGCCGGAGTCGCCTCCGCCCTCCTCTTTCGAACTGTCTCCGCCACCGCTTTCCTGACCGCCGCCGGAGCCGCCCTCCTTTTCCTCACCTTTCTTTTGAACCTTTGGCTGGAGCTCGTCCTGTACAACCGTTTTGAGCAGTCCCAGCACTTCCATCCGGAAGAGCGGATTCTGCATCGCTTCCTGCATAATGGTCATGGACTGCTTGCGGTAATCAGAGGTCTTGGTAAGATCCAGGAACATTTTCATCATTTCAGGCGACTTCATAATTTCCTCGATTGACTTCTGATAAGTCGGGTCCTTAATCAGCTGCAGATGCAGCTCCTTGCTTTGGGTGTTAATGGCTTTTGCGAACTCGCCGGCAAAGGTCGGGTCGGTCATAATCTTTTCGATTTCCTTCTGGTACTCCGGTGCCGTAATGGTATCTTTGACTGCGATCCGGATCTGTTCTGTAGTCTGCAGCGGCATCATTTTCATACTTAATCCGCTAACGCTGCTTCCTTCCGAGCCGCTGCCTGAGGTCAGAGCCTCCTCGACTGCCTTTTTACCCTCATCACTTTTTAATATATCGACAACCATTGTCTTCATTTCCTTATATCCCATCTGGCTGGAAGAACTGCTCTGTTCTCCTCCGCAGGCTGTTAAGGTGAGAACCAGGCTGATTGCCAGGCCTCCAGACAACAAACTCCTCCATCTCATTGGCGCTGCCCTCCTTTATAGGAATCCTGAGGGTAGTATGCCGCACCAGTGCACAGGATATGTCGCGGTTATGATGGTTTTTTGACGGCAAGCTTGGTAAAATAAATCTGACACAGGGGAGGTGGAGTGGCTGAGTATAAGGAAATGGTATCACTTGTTCTGGACCACACTTCTGATAGGCGCTGCCTCGGCCGGGCTGGCGGGACTTGTGCTGCAGGCTGTGAATGGCGGCATAGCCTTCAAGAGCATAGCAGACCTGCTGCTGTATCTGCTTATTTTACTTGGCTCCGGAATGCTTGTTAGCGTTTACGCACAGCTGGGATTTTTCGCATACCTGATTCTTAACTATATGGGCAACGGTGTATTTTCCCGTAAAGTGTGGCAGTACATACAGCTGGTATTGGCTGTGCTGGCGCTGCTCGAACTGGTGTTCCTGCGGACATTTGTCGGAGCTGAAAGAACGGGCCGGTCTGACCTCGTCCTGGGAATGGGTCTTCTGCTTACAGCCGTTATTGTGTCCTATTACAAGGTGCGGAGTACGAAAATGGCGGCTGCCATTCCGACCTTTTTCTTTATGACGGCCATCACCATCGTGGAGACGATAGGCGTGCTTCAGATCGGTGTAGACAGTGCAACTGTATTTATTGTTGTTCCGCTGATCGCATGCAATGCATTCCAGATTTTAAGACTGCACCGCATCCTTAAACCGCAATCATCTTAAACATACCTTACGCAGAAACCCCGGTGCTCCTAATCTAATTAAGAGACCGGGGTTTTCTTATTTCCAGCGCGATTAAAATGAAAACGGGAAGGTTAATCTTAAAGAACAGCTTACATAAAAAGGCTAATGACCGCACCGCAGGCCGCAACTGAAATCAGTAAGCAAGGAGGGGCATATATGAACATCAAGCGCTATATGATAAAAGACACAAGTGAAAATATTCTGAGCAAGCTCGATCCGTCAGAGCGCGGTGATTTTCACTCAAAAGAGGAAGCCGCAGCCAAAATGGAAAAGCTTAAGGAACGCCTTGCCGAGCTTCAGGATATTCTTTTTGCCCAAAAAAAGCATTCGCTGCTGGTCATCCTTCAGGGGATGGACTCAAGCGGAAAAGACGGAACGGTAAAGCATATCTTTTCCGGCATCAATCCTCAAGGCTTTATCGTTACCAGCTTCAAAAAGCCGTCTTTGGAGGAGGAAGCCCACGACTTCCTGTGGAGAGTGCATATGAAAACTCCGCCCAAAGGCTATATCGCTGCCTTCAACCGCTCCCATTATGAAGATGTACTGGTTCCCAGGGTGCATGGCAGCCTGAAAAAAGACGACATGAAGCGCCGCTTCCGCTATATCCGCCAGTTTGAAGAAATGCTGGTGGAGGAGGGCACAACGGTGATCAAGCTCTTTTTGCATATCTCCAAGGAGAAGCAGCTTGAAAAAATCCAGGAGCGGCTGCAGGACCCGACCAAGCACTGGAAATTTGACGCCAGTGATCTGCAGGAGCGGGAGTATTGGGATGATTACCAAAAGGCCTATGAGGATGTTTTCCGTGAGACTGGCACTGAACAGGCCCCTTGGTACTGGATTCCTGCCAATCACCGGTGGTACCGCAATTATCTGGCGTTATCCATCGTGGTCAAAACCCTGGAGGGTCTCGACCTGAGCTATCCGAAGCTGAATTCTCCGACACCTGATATATCAGAGCTCATTTCTCCGCGTCATTAACAGACGGCAGCAAGACAGATTACGGTACATCCGGCTAATATAAGGTTACATGCCTGCAGCGTCTTCCAGTCCCTTGTCTAAAGAGGCGGAATCCCGCACCTCAGTGCCGTCAGCATTACTTTGGCTTATCAGCTCTGATACAGTAACGAACTCATACCCCTGGGCCCGGAGGTTATCAATAATCTGCGGGAGCGCCTCATGGGTCTGCTTGCAGGAGTCACTGGCATGGAGAAGGACGATATCCCCCGGATGAGCCTTGCTGGTAACCCGTTTAACGATATTGTCTACACCGATGTTTTTCCAGTCCAGGGAATCGGTATCCCACTGGATAACCTTATAGCCCAGATCATTGGCCACCTGGAGCACTCTTTTGTCAAAATCTCCATTCGGCATACGGATCAGGTTAGGCGCTTTGCCGGTTAATTCGGTCAGTACGGTGTGGGCTGTAGAGATTTGTGTGCGGATTTCCTCATTGCTGAGGGTACTGTAGTTAACATGCTTATGCCCGTGACTGCCGATTTCAAAGCCTGCATCCTTGATGCTTGTAACAATCTCCGGATGTGTTTTGCTCCAGGGCGAGGAGAGGAAGAAAGTAGCCTTATCCACCTTTTTGTCCTCCAGCACCTTCAGAATTGGTTCAGGCCGCTTTTCACCCCAGCTAATGTCAAAGGTCAAAGCGATCAGCTTCTTTTGCGTTGGCACACTGTAAATGGCAGAAGGGGTTTGTGCATCTGAAAAAACAGTAATATTACCCCTTTCCACATAGACGACACCAGCGGCCAGAAGCGCAGCGGCAAAGATATAAATGAACCGTTTTATCTTTTTGCCGCTGAATACATAAAAAGAATTCATAACTAGCAGCGCTCCTCTCCCATTGCGAAATGGCTTGTTTGTTCTAAATGTATGCTCGTACCTACCGCTTATGACCTCGGACGGACCAGAAATCTCATTAACTGCTTGTACTACACATTTTAGGAGGCCATTATGTTCGCGTTTTCAAGATTTATCAAAGACCTGGGTACAATACGCAAGGCACTGCTGCTGGCGCTGATCCTTTTCCTGTTGGGCGGAGTGCTCGGCTGGGTCGGTACCGGCAGTCTGCAGAAGCTGCTTGCCCAGCAGCTCGAAGGATTGAGCAGCATCAGCGGGGAGCTCATGGATTCGAATAATCCGGAGTGGAGCTTCTTCACGTTTATATTTTTAAATAACAGTATCAAAAGCGTGGCGGTTATTTTCCTTGGTGCTCTGTTTGGCCTTATTCCGGCGTTCTTCTTATTGATAAACGGTGCTGTTATCGGTTATCTGATCCACTTGTCAGTCCTCCAGGAAGCAGATTTGTTTCAGCTCATTGTAAAAGGGTTGCTTCCGCACGGCATTATTGAGATCCCGGCTATTATTATCGCGTGTGCGTTTGGACTGCAGTTTGGCGTAAAGGTTATGCAGAGTATATCCGGAAGGATGCGGGGCAGCAGCTGGGCTGAATTTATGCGGCAGACATTGACGGCATCCGTATGGATCGTAATTCTGCTGCTGCTTGCCGCGATTATTGAAAGCACAATTACATTGGCACTTTTATCATAAAATTCCGGTGAATTGAGCATAACATTAAGGCTGATTTGATTTGGGGATTCCTGACATCACGTGAAAGCCTGTGCCTGGCAGAACCATAAAGAGTAATTTTAGCAATTATGGTTATAGTTCCTATGCTCCGGTTAATCTAGTGTAAACGGGTATACGCACAGTTTTCCCATCAGATGGACTAACTTCTAACACACAAACAGCAGCGTAAAAGATTTGTTCTCAAAAAAATACGAAGGAGGCCAAGCATATGTTGGGGATGTTGTTCAACGAAAAAGAATGCAAGGAGCTCGACTATGTTCTGCGCAAAGAACTTGACGAGATGCTGCTTGATTTAAGCGATCAGCGCTTGGACCAAAATATCAGGCATGCCATAGCTAACCGATATAAAACGGTGTTTCGCATGTATGCACGGTTTGCTCCGCAGAAGGAGCTGTCGAAGTATGCGTGGGGCGGGCGTTCGTCCCAGTTCAAGCATTGATAAAATGAGCTGCTGCCTATAAACATGTGTGCTTGGCCATTAATTTAATAAAGAGGGTTGACTAAACAGGAGCGTACGTGATACATTATATCTCGCGCTCCTTTTGATATTTCAAGAGAAGATGCACGGCAAGAAAAAACGAAAAAAACTTTTTCGAAAAAAATACTTGCCAAAACGATAAACACTGTGATATATTATAAAAGTCGCCGCTGACAAGCGCGACACTGAAGAAAAGAAACAAATTGATCTTTGAAAACTGAACAACGAGTGAGTATCGGAAATCACTTCGGTGATTCCAAATTAGAGAATGTAACATTCTCGTCAGATGTTTCAAAATGAGCGAATCGCTCTTTTCAATAACTTTATTGGAGAGTTTGATCCTGGCTCAGGACGA
>NZ_LRAC01000140.1 GCF_001517085.1 Paenibacillus sp. DMB5 | reverse complement strand
AGTTAGTTGTAGCAGCAAGGGAGCTGAAGCAGCCGGTGAAACAGGAGCAATAATGGTAACTGACTCAGCAGACTCAGACAGCCAGAATAATCTTCCCATCCTCCCGCCCCGCGTGGTATTCTAGGAGTTGCGTATTCTTTTTGACAAAAACTGTTGGAGCGCTTACCATTTAGCATAGAACGAAAGGAGAGGGTCACCTTGAATTGGCTCGGATCACTGCAGCAGTTGGGCAGAGCCATAATGCTTCCTACCATGGTGTTGCCGGCTGCAGCTATTCTGCTGAGTCTGGGCAGCTTACCGTGGTCTGCATGGGGACTTTCTTCGGTATCTGAAGTGACTACATACGCGGGGCAGGGAATATTTTATTTCATGCCTTATTTATTTGCTGTGGGCGTTGCCTGGGGGCTGTCCAATCAGGCCGGGCCGGCCGGTCTTGCAGCATTAGCGGGAATGTTCACCTATGACCGGATTGTTTCCAATATGGGCGACGGAACGGTTCAGCCTGCAACACTCATCGGAATTATCCTCGGGATAGTCGCCGGTGTGGCACATAACAAATTTAAAAATATCAAGCTTCCGGAGGCGATCCAGTTTTTTGGCGGGTCGCGTTTTGTGCTCCTGTTCATGGGACTGTTCTCCGCGCTGTTTGCCTGGGTGATGCTCGGCGTCTCGCCGCTGCTCCAGGATGTGCTTGATCATCTGTTCCGTGATATACAGTCTGCCGGCGGGTACGGCGTGTTCGTATACGGGGTACTGTACAGGGTGCTTACAGCCTTCGGGCTCCATCATATCCTGAACAATGTGTTCTGGTTCCAGCTTGGCAGCTTTACCACTCCTGACGGCAGTGCGGTCGTTCAGGGGGATTTGCCGCGTTTTTTTGCGGGTGACCCGACTGCAGGCGTATTTATGGCCGGGCTGTTTCCGATTATGATGTTTGCGCTCCCGGCAATTGCACTGGCCATCATACAGGAAGCGCGCGAGGATTTGAAGCCTAAGATCAAGAAGACTTTTTTGCGTGCCGCGCTGGTCTGCTTTTTGACCGGGGTGTCGGAGCAGATCGAATTTGCGTTTCTGTTTGCGTCCCCGTATCTGTTCGCGGTGCATGTGGTAATGTCAGGTCTGGCTATGGTGCTGACCTATCTTCTGGGCATTCATCACGGGTTCTCGTATTCGGCGGGAGCGATTGACTTCTTCCTGAATATGCATCTTTCCCAGCGTGCCTGGCTGCTGATTCCGATCGGCATAGGCTACGCGGTTGTTTATTATAATCTGTTCCGCTGGGCGATCCGCCGCTTCCAGATTCCGACTCCGGGACGCGAGGAAGGCTCTGAGCTTGGCGACTGGGCGGGTAATATACCTTATCAGGCTCCGCTGATTCTGGAGGCGCTGGGCGGCAAAGAAAACATCGTCCAGGTGCAGGCCTGCATCACAAGGCTAAGATTAACGGTGCACAACGACCGATATATAGATACATCAGCGCTCAAGGGCCTCGGCTCTGCGGGCATTATTAAGCTTGGCGGCGGCAACGTGCAGGTGGTATTCGGAACCTACTCCGAGCTGATCCGCGAGGAAATTGACAAGCTGATGCTGCGCGATCTACCGCAGGTGCTGTTCTGTGCCCCAATTCAGGGCAAGATGATGCCGATTGAGGAAGTGCCTGACCATATTTTTGCCGCGAAGCTGGTTGGCGACGGGGTGGCTTTTTATCCGGAAAAAGGAGAGCTGGTCTCGCCCGTATTCGGCAAGGTTATGCACGTGTACCCTACAATGCACGCAATAGGCATTTCTACGCCCGAGGGGCTTGAGGTGCTGATGCATATCGGGATCGATACATCCCAGCTTAAGGGGCCGTTTGAGGCGCTTGTACAGGAAGGTGACAGCGTGGAGCCGGGGCAGCTGCTCGTCCGGTTCGATCTGGCTTACCTGCAGGAGCATGCCGCTTCGCTGGCAACGCCGATGGTTATCACCAATCCTGACCGTGTCAAATCGTGGAGCTATGCTCCATTCAAAAATGTTAAAAAGGGGCAGTCTTCGGTAATGTCCGTGGTATTACATGAAAGTGTTGGAGGGGTGGAAGCATGATTCAAGGCATAGGCGCTGCAGCAGGTGTAGCTATCGGGAAGGCCTTTGTCCTGCCTAACTGGGAATGGAGCCTGCCGGACACGCAAGTGAATCCGGTTGATCTGGCCCAGGAATTTGAGCGGTTATATGAAGGGATCCGCACCTCTAAAGATGAGATTGAATTTATCAAAAAAGAATTCCGTGAGGTCGTCGGGCCGGAGGAATCCAGCATTTTTGACGCCCATCTGGCCATTCTGGATGATCCGGTGTTTATGAGTGAGATCCGCGGTATTATTGAACGCCAGTATAAGGCAGCCGAGGTGGCCGTTAAGGAAGCTATAGATCATTTCGTAGCCATGTTCGATCTGCTGGACGATGAATATATGAAGGAGCGGGCGGTAGACATCAAGGATGTCGGCAACCGTCTGCTCAAGCATCTGCTGGGTGCTCCGGAGGTGACCTTGCCTTCGGATACACAGCCCTACATTCTGGTGGCGAAGGAGCTGTCTCCGTCCCAGCTGGCCCACCTGAATCCGGTATACGTGCTGGGGATTGTCACCATGATGGGCGGCAAAACCTCACATTCCTCAATCATGGCCCGGGCGCTCGGGATCCCGCTGGTTGCGGGCCTTGAGAACAAAATCAGCAATCCGATCCAGACCGGCGACATGCTGGCGATGGACGGGGATACCGGCATTGTACAGCTGCATCCGGATGAAGCCACGATACAGTTATATGCCGCTAGACGTGATAAGCAGCAGCGCAAAAAGGAACAGCTCGAGCTGCTCGCTACCGTTGAAGCTGTTACGAAGGACGGCGTTAATCTGCATCTGGCCGGTAATATCAGCTCCGTCAAGGAGCTGGATATGGCGCTGAAGTACGGTGCGGAGGGAGTCGGCCTGTTCCGTACAGAATTCCTGTACATGGACCGGCACTCCTTTCCGACAGAGGAAGAGCAGTTTGAGGTTTATAAGCTGGTCGCCGAGAAGGTTGGCAGCAGCACGATGGTTATCCGCACACTGGACGTCGGGGGAGACAAGCATCTGGATTATTTCCAGCTCCCGGAAGAACAGAACCCGTTCCTTGGCTACCGCGCCATCCGCATCAGTCTGGACCGGACGGATTTGTTCAAAACCCAGCTGACGGCAATTCTGCGGGCCAGCCATTACGGCAATGTCAAAATTATGTTCCCGATGATCTCTTCCGTGGAAGAGGTTCAGGCCGCCAAGGCTGTATTGAACGAGGTGAAGCAGGATCTGGATCAGCGGGGCATTCCCTATAACGCCAACATTCCGGTCGGCATCATGATTGAGGTTCCGGCTGCTGTTATGATTGCCGATCTCCTGGCTGAAGAAGTCGATTTCTTCAGCATCGGCACCAATGATCTGGTGCAGTATGTACTGGCCGTGGACCGGATGAACGAGCAGATCGCCCATATGTACCATCCATACCATCCGGCGGTGCTGCGCATGATCCGGATGACTGTGCAGGCGGCACGCAGCGCCGGCATTGATATCAGCGTCTGCGGCGAGCTGGCAGCGGATGAACGTTCACTGCCGCTCTGGCTGGAGCTCGGTATCAGCAATCTCAGCATGTCGCCGCAGGCACTGCTGCGTGTGAAGCACCGAACCCTTAATACCGTAGCGTCCGAGGCCAGAGAGACGGCGAAAGCGTGCTTCCGGTACAAGACAAGCCTGGAGACGGAAGAGGTACTTGGCACATTTGCCGGACGGGGAGCTACGGCGGCAGAAGCAATAAAGGAAAAAACATCGTAGAGAAAATCAGCGAATTACAGGTTTGCTGAATGCACGGTCCGGCGAATACGCCGGACTTTTTGCGTTACAGGGATGCACATAAAAGCATTAGAAAAAAAAGTAAAACCGTTTCCGGGCTCCGGGAGTCAGTATAGATAGAAGTACAAAAGAAGCTTTTGAAGCTGCATATAAAGGAGGCTCAGATAGCGGAGAATGGAAAATCTGATGGAGCTTGAACATGTACAGCAGGCCAAAGAGGAGGCTCAGGCCTTTATCAGCCTTGTATCGGGACAGAAAAGGATCCTCTACGGAATAGCCTACAGCTATTTCCGCAGTGAGGCGGATGCACTTGAGATGCTGCAGGAAGCAACGTACCGGGCTTGGAGCAAGCGGAAAAGCCTTAAAGATTCCGGAAAATTTGCACCCTGGATAACACGGATAATGGTTAACTGCTGCAACGATGAAATGAAGCGGAGGAAGCGGCTGGTTTCGGTAAAAACAACGGATGAAACCGGCGGGGTTGTCATGGTAATGACCAGTGACCGGAAGCTGGATATGGAGCAGGCGCTGGACAGCGTGAAGCTGAAATACCGCCAGGTGCTTGTATTGAAATACTACCGCGACATGACGTTAACAGAGATTGCCGAAGTACTGGACAAGCCGGAAGGAACAGTCAAAACGTGGCTGAACAAGGGGCTCAAACAGCTGCGTAACAAAATGAAAGGGGGAGCGGCAAATGGCTGGCAGTGAAGAAAGGCTGTTAAAGGAGTATTTTGACGGAATATCAAGGGAACTGGAGGATATACCGCAAGTTAAAATGAATGCGGCAATACGCAGCGGAATATCAGGCCCAGCCCGCAACCGGACATCAGCACGTAAAAGGTTTTCGGTAAGTGTAGCAGTAGTATTAGCTGCTGCGGCGCTGTTCGCGGTTCCCTGGATCGGTAAGCAGCCGGAGCCGCTGGAACCACAGAACTTATCAGCTCCATCACAGATGATTGAGGCGTTCACACCATATTTTGAAAAATCAATAAATGATACTACCGTATCCACAGCCATTGAAGCAGGATTGATAGAGCGGGTTAGCGGTGTAACGGCTGAGCAGAACGGGTTTGTACTGAAGGTAGACGGAATTGCCGCAGACCGCAAGGGCATCATGATCTTGTATTCCCTGCAAAATAATACCGGTCAAAAAGCCCGTGTGGATAATCTGCAGCTGGAAGGAAGAGGCTATTCACCGGTGAACTATCCCTACGGCTTTTCTTTAAATATCAGGGATGTGCCAACCGGAACGACATATGATTACGAAATATTGCAGTGGGCTGGAGGGTTGGGTTCGCTGCCGGACCAGATTACACTTGAACTGGTGCTGGGTAAATCCAGAACTGTAACGGAAGTCTCAGGAGAAAAGCCGCTGGCGGCGCTGTCTGTCCCTATTACACTGGATAAAGGGAAGATAGCCAAGTCAGGCGAGGTCCACACCGTTAACAAAACGCTGACGGTAGACGGACAGGAAATCCGTATCAACGAAGTGTATACTGCTGCGACCGGGATTTACCTGGAGCCCGTTTACAATGAGCACAACGGCAAACAAATCTTTTCCATGATCAATCCGCGGTTTTTATTGGGGAGCAGCCGTATTTATTCGAGTATGAGCCCTGTCCGCACAGTGGTGGTTGAAGGCAAGGAGATTCTGATCTTCGGGAATGACAGCCGGTCCAGCCAGCCGCTTCAATTTCAGCTCGACGGCATTTTGGCGCTGGATAAGGATGCCCTGAAACTGGTTATTGATACGGAAAAGCAGCAGATCATCAAAGCGCCTGACAATTACTTAACCATGTCCCTGTACTCAGCCGAAAGAGGAACAACGATGATTCTGAATCATAACACAGCACCGGGGAAGAAAAAATACTATAACGCTTTAATCCTGGACAGTGAGTTTACCGATTCCAAAGGCCAGATTCATTCATCCGCCGAACTGTATGATATTCCGCCGTATCAGGCGTCAGCCGACCAGAAGTCGATCCCTGTGCTGGATTATGTGGGATTAGGCAGCAATAAGTACGCCCAGCCGCTGACATTTACTATAACCAGCTATCCGGCCCCGATTAACCAGAAGGTATCGCTCGAAATCCGTGACTAACCGCCGGACAAAGAAACGGAACAAGCCCTGAACCTCAGGAGATGATGAGGCAGGGCTTGTTTGTCATGCTTGATAATAAATTATACGTCCGCTTATTCCCCGGCCAGTGCATCGCAGAAGGCTTTACCGTATGGAGGGAGGTCCGGCGGGCGGCGGGCGGATATGATGTGTCCGTCAGTCACTACAGCTTCATCCTTCCAGATAGCTCCGGCATTCTCCATGTCATCACGGATTCCTGGCGTTGAGGTAACGGTTACCCCGTCCAGGATTTTGGCGGAGATCAGCACCCAGCCGGCATGGCAGATCTGGCCGATCGGCTTTTTAGCAGCGTTGAAATCCTGAACCAGCTTCAGTACGGCACTGTAGCGGCGGATTTTATCGGGTGCCCAGCCTCCGGGCACAAGAATGCCGTCGTAATCGGCTGCGCTCAGATCATCCCAGGAGTATTCGGCTGTCGCGGGTACACCGTATTTGCCGATATAGGTTTTACCCTTCTCAAGTCCGGCCAGATGGACCTCGGCGCCTTCCTCGCGAACCCGGTATACCGGATACCAGAGCTCCAGATCCTCGAATTCATCATCCACCAGTGCGATCACTTTTTTACCTGATAATCTCATTGTCAGCAGCTCCCTTCGGATCTCGATATCCTGTTCATTCTATCAAATTTGAAATATGAAGTCATCTTTGCATAAACATTACTTTGCTTTATTGCCAATTAAATCATTTAATGCAAATCGGAAGGAGTTTGGATGCCGGAAGTCGAATATAGCTTTGGAAAAGGTAGCTTTCTGCGTTTTTCAATTTCTTCAGCCTGAGGTGTAGGAGATGTTAAAAGATAACGTTGTTAAAAAGTCATGCAACTGCGGCGGAACCATGACCATACATATGCACACCCTGATTTACAGCGCAAAGATCAAAATCACTCACGTACCCGTGTATACATGCGGGGTCTGCGCCCGTTATGAACCGTTGCCATCCATTAAGAGGGAGCTGGGCAGGCTGATCGGGGAGCTGGAGAATGTCATTCCGGGGCGGCGGCTATCTTTTGCTGAACGGAATGAGTGGGCGAGTGTGCTGAAGGAGGTCTTAAGTGCAGGCGAATTTCCCGGGGGGTTCAGTGAACTGGAGGAGAGCATCCGTGAAGCCGCTGAGGCCCGGATTGATGTCCTGCTCGATGTTTACCGGCTTGCTGTCGAGCTTGCTGATGTGAAATGGATGGAAGAAACCGGAAGCAGACTGGCGCAATTGGCAGTACAATCGGCAGAAAGCGCGAAATGAAAAGTTTTTTCTGCAAAAATGATGAAAATTTTTCACGAATGTTGGATTTTTCACGGACTTTTTGTTACCATAGTATCAGGCTCATTATTTGTGCAGGATGAACGTGCTGTATTTGCGGTTTATAGACAAAAACTTCATACTTTCACAGGACTTTTTTAACTTTGAAAGAAATTTGAAAGGAAAATGAAGCGTTATCATTGCACAATTGTACAAAGTGTCGTATCATAATTTTAATTAGTCGAACGATAAAATTTATCGCAATGGAGAGAGTAATTTGACGGTAACCATTTACGATGTAGCTCGCGAAGCAGGCGTATCTATGGCTACGGTATCACGGGTTGTGAATAATAACCCTAACGTGAAGCCGCAGACCCGGAAGAAGGTATTTGAAGCAATTGAACGTTTGGGCTATCGTCCAAATGCCGTGGCGAGAGGTCTCGCCAGCAAGAAAACGACAACCGTAGGAGTTGTCATTCCCGATATCTCCAACTCGATTTTTGCGGAAATTGCCCGCGGGATTGAGGATATCGCGAACATGTATCATTACAACATTATTTTGTGTAATGCGGACAAACGCAAAGAGAAGGAAATCCGTGTAATCAATACGCTTCTGGAGAAGCAGGTTGACGGGCTGCTCTTTATGGGCGGTACGGTAACGGAAGAGCATATCCAGGCGTTCCAGACCTCGGCTGTTCCAATCGTGCTTTGTGCAACCCGCGACGAGAAGGGCACCTATCCTTCGGTTGATATCGACCATGAGAATGCGGCTTTTGATGCTGTGAACACGCTTATCCGTCACGGGCACCGTGAAATAGCGATGATCAGCGGGACGCTGCAGGATCCGGCTAACGGCTATGCGCGGTTCCAGGGCTACAAGAAAGCACTGGAAGCTGCTGGAATCGAGTATCAGGAAGACCTGGTGCGCATCGGTAACTACCGTTACGAATCCGGTGTCGAAGCGATGAAGTACTTCCTTGGCCTCAAGAAGAAGCCGACAGCCATCTTTGCTGCAACTGATGAAATGGCGATTGGCGCCATCCACAGCATTCAGGATGAAGGTCTGAAGGTTCCTGATGATTTCTCGATCATCAGCGTAGACAACATCCGCATGGCGTCCATGGTTCGTCCGCTGCTGACTACTGTAGCTCAGCCGATGTATGACCTGGGTGCGGTTGCAATGAGACTTTTGACCAAGCTGATGAAGAAGGAGACCGTTGAGAATCCGCGGGTTATTCTGCCGCATGAGACTATTCTCCGCCTCTCTGTCAATCACGTGAACAAGTAAGAATCTTTTATAGAGGTACGTAGAAAGCTCCTTCGGGAGCTTTTTATGTTGCCCGGGGTGAATGGTTTCAGATTCCCGCGACAGCGGAGGTAACGGAGGAATATCGATTGAGTGAGGTTATCGGATTAATAGGCGCGATGGATGAGGAAATTGAGCTGCTGCTCAGCAGCATGGACAACAAGCAGACTGCAGTCAAGGCAGGGGTTACATACTATTCCGGCGACGTTTTTGGCAGAAAGGCGGTTCTCTGCAAATCAGGGGTCGGCAAAGTGAATGCGGCAGTCACCACGCAAATTCTGCTGGATACGTTTGGCGTATCAAGGTACTCTTTACCGGAGTGGCCGGAGCGGTTCATCCCCTTCTTGATATCGGCGATATCGTCATTTCCTCGGCCTGTATTCAGCATGATATGGATGTGTCGGCGCTCGGCTACCCCAAGGGGGTTATTCCGTATCAGGAGGTGTCTGTCTTTACCGCAGACGAGAAACTGGTGAAGCTGGCCGAGCAGGCCTGTAAAGAGCTGAAGCAGCATTATGTAACGGGTATTGTGCTTTCGGGGGACCAGTTCATCGCCAGCAGTGAAGCGGTCGAAGCGCTGTACCGGGATCTGAACGGCGCTTGCGCAGAGATGGAGGGGGCGGCTGTTGCCCAGGTCTGTTATATGAATGAGGCTCCGTTTGTTATCATCCGTTCCATGTCGGATAAAGCCGACGGTTCAGCCCATTTAAGCTATAATGAATTTACAGTCAAGGCAGCACGGTCCTCACATGCCATTCTCGAATATATGCTGAAAGCGGCGGAGCTGTAAAGATTAATCGGCTAATACATAAAACGCTGCCTGAAGCGGACTCTGTCAAAGGTCTCCTGGGAGGACAAAGGCACCCTGCTGCCGATCCGGACCATCAGGCAGTTGGCCGGATGTGAGCAAATCTCCGGATCATCGGTGCATACCAGACCATCCCCACAGATTTCATCAGCTTTTCCATCATGTTCCGGTATGCCCATACATCCAGACCGCTGCCTTTAAGGTCCCAGTGCCAGTAGTACTCTGTAGTGAACACAATGTAATTCTCCAGCTGTTCCTTCTCAAAAGCGGAGGCAAGCATCTGCCTGCCAAGTCCGCTCCCCCTGTAACCATCGGCTACCTCTATTGCCCCCAGTTCAATCAGATCAGGCATATTGGCCTGTGACCACAGCTCCAGCTCATCCGGATAATGAAAAGTGACATAACCAACCAGGATCTGGTCACAGACGGCGGCAATTACCCGGCCTTCAGATAATTCGCTGATTTCTATTAGGGCCTCCAGCTGCTCATGCGGTTTGCGGAATGCATCAAGATCGGGATGAATAGTGAGGCTGTGCAAAAAGGTTGAAGACACAGGGCCGCTCACGGTGATTAGGCTATTGTTATGCAGGAGGGTGTGCGAGACTGGGATTTTACAGTGCTCCATGTACCGGGCTCCTTCCGTCTAACTAAATTATGGAATGAAATCGCTTACTGTGTTATACTGATTCCGACATAAAATATTCACAATTATCGCATTGACAGTTGGCGGGTTAAAGAATTCCCGCTTTTCAAGCTTAAATCAATCCAGCAGGGGAGGCAAGAGTAATGGGGCAAGTCCACGATGAAATTTTGCCGGGCCGTGTAGAACATGCTAATATGCAGGATTATACCCTGGCAGTGCAGCAATTCCGGTGGGAGGATGTAGAGCGGACTTTTTCCTGGTATCACACCGGCAAGGTGAATATGGCCCATGAAGCGATTGACCGCCATGTCTCGGAAGGACGTGGTGGATCCACTGCCCTGATCTACAGCGATTCGTCCCGGGAAGAGCGGTATACCTTCGCTGACCTCCAGGAACATTCCAGCCGTTTTGGTAATGTTCTGCGCAAATACGGCGTGGGCAAGGGAGAGCGTGTTTTTATTTTTATGCCGCGCAGCCCGGAGCTGTATTTCAGCCTGCTCGGTGTCCTCAGGGTTGGGGCAGTGGCAGGGCCGCTGTTCGAGGCGTTTATGGAGACAGCTGTAAAAGACCGGCTGGAGGACAGCGGTGCGGTTGCTCTGGTGACTACACCGGAGCTGCTGAAACGGGTGAGACGGGAGGAGCTGCCTGCACTCCGGCATATTATAGTAGTTGGCGGGGACGTAGAGGAGCAGGGAATCATCAGCTATGAGGCGGAGATGGCGGCAGCGAAGGCGGAACTGGAGCCGGAATGGCTTACCCTGGAGGATGGCCTCATTATGCATTATACCTCCGGTTCTACCGGGAAGCCCAAAGGGGTCTACCATGTACAGAGAGCGATGATCCAGCATTATTATACAGGCAAAATTGTGCTGGATTTGCGGCCAGATGATATCTACTGGTGTACCGCAGACCCCGGATGGGTTACCGGCACCTCTTACGGAATTTTCGCGCCCTGGCTGAACGGTGTTGCCAATGTGGTGCGGGGCGGACGCTTCAGTCCGGGAGACTGGTACAGAACGATTGAGCGCTTCGCTGTCACCGTCTGGTACAGTGCGCCTACAGCATTCCGCATGCTGATGGGTGCAGGGGAGAACAGCCTTGCCGGAATCGATCTGGCAGCCTCAGGCATGTGCTGTCAGTAGGAGAGCCGCTTAATCCGGAGGTGGTACGCTGGGGCGATAAAGTCTACCATCAGCGTATTCATGATACGTGGTGGATGACTGAAACCGGAGCCCAGCTGATCTGCAATTATCCCGGGATGGATATTAAGCCGGGGTCCATGGGACGCCCGCTGCCAGGCATTGAGGCAGCCATTCTCGATGACAGGGGTAATGTGCTGCCGCCGTATTCGATGGGTAATCTGGCGATCCGTACGCCCTGGCCTTCCATGATGGCGAAGATCTGGAACAACCAGGCTAAATACGATGAATACTTCCGGATACCCGGCTGGTACATCTCCGGTGATTCTGCTTATATGGACGAGGACGGGTATTTCTGGTTCCAGGGCCGGATCGATGATGTAATCAATTCCTCAGGGGAGCGCATCGGCCCCTTTGAGGTGGAGAGCAAGCTGGTAGAGCACCCTGCCGTGGCTGAGGCAGGGGTTATCGGGAAGCCCGATTTGCTGCGGGGAGAGATTATAAAGGCTTTTATATCGCTCAGAGAAGGCTATACAGCGACTGCAGAGCTGAAGGATGAGATTGCGGCCTTTGTCAAAGCAGGGCTGTCTGCGCATGCTGCCCCCCGTGAAATTGAGTTCAAAGAGAAACTGCCCAAGACCCGTTCCGGCAAAATTATGCGCCGCGTGCTGAAGGCCTGGGAGCTGCAGCTTCCGGCAGGCGACCTCTCCACCATTGAGGATTAATCCGATAGGAAGATACAAAGAAACACCGGTTCCTGCATTCAGCGGGAACCGGTGTTTCTTTGTGTTTGATATCTTATTGGGCATTGCCGGAGCCGGCATTACTGTTGCCGCCGGTTGCGTTGTTAACGCCGCCGGTAGGTACTTCTTCGCTGCCCGGCGATTCTATGATGATCATACCTGGATCTTCTACAGTACCGTCAGACGGCTGGCCGCCTTCAGGTGTAGCCTCTGCTCCCGGAAGGATATCGGGGGTTGGCGTCGGCTCTGGTGTCGGGGCAGCGCCGCCGGCAACACTGCCTGAAGCTGTCTCATGCCCTGCTACGTCCACAGCTGTGACATAGAAGGTGGCGTTGACATTCTGCGGTGTGCCCGGTTTGAAGACGGTGCTCTCGCCTGCAGAAATGACCGCCTGCTTCTGGAAGGCGCCTCCGTTCAGGGAACGGTACAGGCGGTAGCCTACAACATCCGGCGAGCCGCTTGCGGTAAATGAAATGACAGCCTTACCTGTGCTATAGGAGACACTGACATTGCCGGGAGGTGAAGGAGCCGTACCATCATCGACACGCGGGTCAACCTCGGTCGGGAAGTCGGTTTTGGCATCCGCAGGCAGATAATACTGCAGCGATTCATGCTCCTTCATCCCCTCGAAGGCTGCCTGCAGCTCCTTGATGAGATCCTGAATCGGCTTCTCCCGCTTGACGACGATCTTCTCCTTGAGGAAATCGTCTGGTGTACCTTCGAGCGGCAGGTAGTTCACACCATTGTAGGTAATGTATTTAGCTTTGGAGATGCCGTCATCACTGCCCTGCGGCACATATTTGGCATTAAACAGGTCTGTTGTAAACTTATCGGTCAGATCAGTCGGCAGCTTGCCGCTGTATGCCGAGACCGTCTTCTTGACTATCTCTTCAGGCTGAGCGAACTCCTTGGTTACAAACAGATCCGGCTGCTTGTCGATTACGGCGTTCATGACCTTGGCCCACAGTGTCTGGGCCTGCCGCTTCTGGGTATCGCCCTGAAGCGTGTTGATCTGCTCCTTGTAGCCGACCCACATGCCGAGTGTTACATCTGGTGTGTAACCCATGAACCAGACATCGCCATAGTTTTGAGTGGAACCGGTTTTACCGACAATCGGCACTTCCTTGAAGTGTTTGTAAGTGCTTTTTACGGTGGAAGCTGTACCCTCTGTAATGACAGTCCGCAGCATGTCTGTCATCAGATAAGCCGTCTGCTTAGAGAACACCTGCTCCGGATTCACTTTATGCTGGTAAATGATTTTGCCCTGGGAATCGACGATCTTCTCAATCATGTAGGCATCATTAAAAGCGCCGTTGTTGCCGATTGAAGAATAGGCGTTCGTTAATTCCTCGACGGATACTCCGTAGCGGAGACCGCCGATAACCCCGGTCTGCGCATGGTAATCATCATCCTGAATAGTGGTTATCCCCAGCTTCTTGGTAAAAGCCCAGGATTCTTCAATGCCGACCTTGTCGTTAAACAGCTTCAGAGCCGGCAGATTGAGTGATTTGTTAAGAGCGTAACGGGCCGTAACAAGCCCCTGATAGCGGTTGTTGGCATTCTTTGGAATATGAAAGCCCTTGGTGCCGTCCTTCAGGATAATCGGGGCATCGTCCAGGATGCTGGCCGGCTGGATCAGACCGCTGTCGAGCGCAGGCAGGTAGGCTGCGATCGGTTTCATGGTAGAACCCGGCTGACGGATCATCTGCGTGGCATAGTTCATCTGTTCAATATTAAAATCACGGCCCTCTATCATTCCAAGGATGGCCCCGGTCTTGTTGTCGATCAGCATACCGGCCGTTTGTTCCTTGCCTCTTGATTCACTGTCCTTCGTAAAATTATCACTGTCTTCCGAAATGCTGTGCATGGCGCTGTATACTTTTTTGTCAATTGTGGTGTATACGCGGTAACCGCCGGTCATCAGCTGCTGACGTGCTTCCTCAAGCAGGACTGTGTCGTTGCCGGAGGCTGTTGAACCTTCAGCGCCCTCCGTGCTTTCTGTATCATTCTTGTCTTCATTGAGGGACAGCAGAATTTCCGCTGCCTTGCGCTCTGTTTCCAGCATCAGGTAAGGGAAGGTGGCATAAGCTTTCTTCGTATGCGGAGCCAGAGAAGCCTGGATATCAAACTGCAGCGCTTCATTGTACTGTGATGTCGTGATTTTGTTCTCTTCAAGCATCCGGCGCAGCACAAGCTTCTGGCGCTCCATGGCCCGGCCGAAGGCCGTCTCGTTGAATTCACCTACGCCGTTGAAGGCGGAATACTTGGAGGGAAGCTGGGGAAGCCCGGCCAGGTAAGCGGCTTGAGCGACATTGAGCTTGTCGAGATCATCCAGCCCGAATATTCCTTTGGCTGCTGCCTTGATACCGTAAACATTGTAGCCATTGGAGCCGTTTCCGAAGGGAACCTTGTTAAGGTAGGCTGTAAGGATTTCCTGTTTGGATAAAAAACGCTCCAGGCGCAGTGACAGTAAAATCTCCTTGACCTTACGGTCTTCTGTGCGGTCAAGGTTAAGAAATACACGTCTGGCCAGCTGCTGGGTCAGGGTGCTGCCCCCGGTCTGGACGGACTCGTTAAGCAGCTTCTGCTTGACGGCACGCAGGGTGCTGCTGAAATCAATTCCTACATGTTCGTAGAAATTGTTGTCCTCAATGGCGAGAACGGCATCGATCACCAGCTGCGGAATATCATTAAATTCAATAAGCCTGCGGTCTTCTTCGGTACGGAGCTGGCCTATCGGCTGTCCGTCACGGAAATAAGCAAAGCCGGTAATGGCGTTCTGGCTGACCTGCTGCTGAATCAATTCCTCTGAGCGTACAGGATCGTCCTTCACAATCGAAGTGACATAGCCTGCCACGGCACCGCCGGCAAACAGAAGGCCCAGGATGCCGAGTATGAACATCCATTTTACGACTGAACCGAACCTGCGGAGCCAGGATCTGCGCGGGGGACGCTGTTTTGCGGTCTTCTTCTTTTTCTCCTCAACCATCGACGATAATCCTCCTTTTAACGGAACTATTATAGCACAATTTGCCGGTTTTGAATGCGCTTCTGCCGGAAAGTAAGTTTAAGGAACTGTTGACTTTTAGAATCCTTACATGGTATAAAATTACTTAAATTGGATACGGACAAAAGCGTTGAAGGACATCAGTAGAAGGTAAGCCATGTGTTTCAGAGAGCCGGTGGGTGGTGCGAACCGGCACCAGGCCCCTTTGAATTACAGTCTGGAGCTGTCCGGAGGAACACGGGTGCTTTGGAGGCCTGCCAGTAGTCCGGAACCGGGGCATACCCGTTATGATAATGAAGTGAAGGATCTGCTGCTGCTTCTCTCATGGCGGGGATCTTTAATTAGGGTGGTACCGCGAGCCGTCTGCTCGTCCCTTTAGGGATGAGCAGAGGCTCTTTTTGCATTCAACTGGGACAATTTGAAGGAGGACATGGTATGAATTGGGAAGATTTGACCCCTGCGCAGCAGCGGGAGGTGGAGTGCCAGCTGGAAACGGCCGTTCGCGGTGCAGCGGAAATCGTGCCGGTGGAGGAACTGAAAACCAAGCTGGTGAAGTCAGTGGGAACGGGGGTGCCGCTCAACATTAAGCTGGGGCTTGATCCGTCGGCACCTGATATTCATATCGGGCATACTGTTGTTCTGCACAAGCTGCGCCAGTTTCAGCAGTACGGTCATCAGGTGCAGCTGATTATCGGGGATTTTACCGGAATGATCGGAGACCCTACAGGCAAATCCGAGACGCGAAAACAGCTCAGCAAGGAGGAAGTTCAGCGCAATGCGGCAACCTACCGGCAGCAGATTTTCAAAATTCTTGATCCGGATAAAACCAGCCTGCTTCTCAATTCGGATTGGCTAACTCCCATGGACTTTGCTGAGGTTGTCAATCTGGCGGCAAAAGTAACGGTGGCGCGGATGATGGAGCGGGATGATTTTACCAAGCGGTTCCAGGCCGGGCAGGCAATCAGTGTGCATGAGTTCTTCTACCCGCTTATGCAGGGAATGGATTCGGTGGTGAACAGTACGGATATCGAGATCGGCGGCACAGACCAGAAGTTCAATATTCTTATGGGCCGTACCCTGCAAAAGGAATACGGGGCGGAGCCGCAGGCTGTTGTCCTTATGCCGCTGCTTGAAGGCCTCGATGGGGTCAGGAAGATGAGCAAAAGCTTGGGCAACTACATAGGCATTGATGAAGCACCGGATGAAATGTACGGTAAAACAATGTCTGTGCCGGATGAGCTGATGCTGAGATACTTCGAAATGGCGACCGATCTCAGTAATGAGGAACTGGCGGCGCTGGAGCGGAGCCTGGATTCAGGAACTGCCCATCCGCGGGATGTGAAGATGCGTCTGGCCCATACGCTGGTCCGGATGTACCATGGGGCAGAAGCGGCAGAGTCCGCACAGCAGCATTTTGTTACGGTCTTTCAACAGCGTGCGCTGCCGGAGGAGATAGATACCTACAGCCTTGCTGCCGCAGAGCTGGAGAACGGTACCCTTAAGCTGGTTAGGCTGCTGACGCTGCTCGGTTTTGCGGAGACAAATAGTGAGGCCAGACGCAGCATCCGGCAGGGGGCAGTGAAGCTTAATGGAATAAGGCTGGAGGAGCAGGCTGTAGAGGTCAGTCCGCAGGATGGGGATATTATTCAGGTAGGAAAGCGCAAGTTCGCCAGGCTGAATCTGATGTAGAAGACTACAAAAAAAGCCTCCGGAGAACCGGAGGCTTTGATCGAACCAATCTTAACGGTTGTAGAACTCGACGATTTGCTTTTCATCGATATCCTGGGACAGCTCGGCGCGTTCTGGCAAACGAACATATTTGCCTTCGAATGCTGCATCAGCATATTCCAGGTAAGCTGGAAGGTGATTGCGGTTTTCCAGAGCTTCCTTGATGGACTTCATGGAACGGCTTCTTTCGCGAAGACCGATTACATCGCCAACGCTTACACGGTAAGAAGCGATGTCGACTTTTTTGCCGTTTACAGTTACGTGGCCATGGGCTACCAGCTGACGTGCGCCTGCACGGGAGTTAGCAAATCCAAGACGGTAAACCAGGTTGTCCAGACGGCTTTCGAGCAGGAACATGAAGTTTTCGCCCGCGATACCCTGGAGCTTCTGAGCTTTGGAGAACAATGTGCGGAATTGCTTCTCGCCCAAACCGTACATGTGACGGAGTTTTTGTTTTTCCAAAAGCTGCATTCCGTAGTTACTTACTTTTCTGCGTTGGTTAGCGCCATGCTGTCCCGGAGGGAAAGGGCGTTTCAGGTCTTTGCCTGTACCGCTAAGGGAAATGCCCAGACGGCGGCTGAGTTTGAATTTAGGTCCGGTGTAACGTGCCATATTAAAGTAGACTCCTTTATAATTGAAATTTCATGGTAGGGCCTATTTGTGCCGCAACCGTCTTCGTGAAAGCGTGTATTTGGTTTCACTCTGCCGGGGAAGTTCAGCCGCTGCCCTGGCAGTAACGGGATGCGTGAGGGTGACACAACGTTACGCCCAAGTAAGACTTCTTATCAGTCTTGTTCAACAATAAATATTATATGAAAACAACAGGCAAAGTCAAGTTCTTCTTTTATAAGATTTTGTCTATCTTTGTCGTTAGTTCTTTGGTCCTAAAAAAAATCCCGGGTTTTAGGAAAATATAATGCATTACAGGAAGAAAGGGAGTAAAATATAGCTAATTAGATGTTATCGGATATATTTTAATTTGAGATGCAAAGGGGATCCTAGTTATGTCGGAACAGGAAGCATGCGTTCAGAAAGATACACGTATGCTGTTGCAGGACACAATGCAATCAAGCGGAGACCCAGGTGATCCCGCCGCGTGGCTGAGGGAGACGGATATCGTATCCTATGATTTCCCGTACGCAGGCCAGTTGCTTGCAGAGAGTTTCAGAGAATGGCGGGGGCTGAATGTACCTCCGTTTGCGAAGCTGTGGGATTGGTGTGTGCTTAACTATAGAGGAAAATGGATTGAAGCGGCTGACGGAACCGGTGCGCAGAGCGGGCTCTGGAGAACAGAGTGGGAAAAGGGCGCAGCCGGCAGCCTAGACTCACGGGAGCCTGTTACATTCGCCCCAGAAGTTCCGGCGGGCAGTTCCGGGGTGCAGCTGCTGGTGATCCCTGTGTTTACCAGAAGCAAAGGTGAAATCTTCGCCCTGCTTGGCTGTGCAATGCCGGCTGAGCAATACGAACAGGGCGGACGGCATACGGCGGAAGCGATGGCGATGCATTACCAGACCTGCTTTTACCGCAGGTTCGAGCATGTATTTGTCTCTGATCTGGCAGGCGTCCACCTGCATGCCGAGCGGGAAAGCAGCCGCCGATCCCTGCTGTTCCAGATCGTTCAGCGGATGCACGACAACATTGACGTCAACGCTGTGCTGACCGAGGTGATCGACAGCATATCGGCAATGTATCCGGGTGCGCGGCTGGAGCTGTTTATGTCCCAGGATCACCGCAGCACCCACCCGCAGGTCAAACCGCTGCCGTTGAGCTGGGGCATGGACGATGTCTGCGCAAAGGCATTCAAGGACGGGCGCGTGTCTCTGCATGCCGGGCGTGATAATAATTCTGTAGAGATCGGCCTGCCGCTTGGCGGCAAGCAAGGGATATACGGCGTATTTCACATGATGCTGGACAAGCCGTCCTTCCCGGATGTAGATCTCCGTTTTCTGACCATGATCGCTGATACTGCAGGAACAGCTTTCGAAAACGCCAAGCTGTATGAGCGCTCGAACCAGCTGATCCGCGAGCTGCGCATGAGCAATGAGCTGACCCAGCGCCTCAATCAGAGTCTGCGTCTCGGGGACATTTTCCAATACGCCTTTGAAGAGCTGCTGGAGATGTTCGGCGCCGATTACTGCTGTATACTGCACCTTAATGAAGAGAAGGGCGGGCTTGAAGCGATCGCCTGCAACTTTCCGCGCTGCGCGGAGAGATCATCGAAACAGGCAAGGGACTGGGCGGGCAGGTATATGCACTGGGTGAGCCGCTTATTTTATCAGAATACAGCAATACCGCAGGCGTTTCTTCCCGGCTTATGACCGCAACGGAGTCGCAGTCGGTGATTGCAACTCCGCTGAATGTGGGCGGAGAGGTCCGGGGCGCGATTATGCTGACTCACCGCGAGCCGCATTACTTCTCCTATGACAGCTTCCGTCTGCTGCAGGCGATGGCCGGCCACATCGGACTCGCTGTCGGCAATGCCCGCCTGCATGCTGAGGTTCGCTATCTGGCGAACCGGGACAGCTTGACCGGCCTGTACGCCCGTCACTACCTGGATGAAGAGATTAAGGAGCGGCAGACAAAGGACTTCTGCGGAACACTGGTTGTAGTGGACATCGATCAGTTCAAGATGGTGAACGATACATACGGTCACCAGAAGGGTGACAAAATTCTGAAGCAGGTAAGTGAAATTGTCAAATCTTCCATCCGGCAAGGTGATATAGCAGCGAGGTGGGGCGGTGAGGAGCTCGCGGTTTATCTGCCGCAGCTTGGTATCCAGCAGGCCCGGTTCGTGGCTGAACGGATCCGCAAGCGGGTGATGGGTGAGACGGAGCCGCGGGTCACTGTATCCTGCGGAATCGCAGAATGGAGCTGGACGGATGAGCGGGTAAGCGTGGAGTCGCTCTTTTACAGAGCGGATATGGCGCTTTATGAGGCAAAGAATAACGGGCGGAACCAGGTAGTGATTGACGGTAAAAATTCGGATGTAAATATAAAGAATCCTTAGGCCACAGGCCCAAAGGGTTCTTTTTTGATAGATAAGAATGCGGCCTCTGCAAAGTACCGGATCCAGCTTCCATGTTAAACCCCACTTTGGGTTTATAGTGCATAAGCCTGTGATAGAAGGAGAACCTAGAAAGATAACCGATCAGGAAAGGCTTGGGTGCCATGAAAATACCGGTCTTGTCTCATAAGCAAAAGCTCTCGGCGGTTCTGGCTCTGCTGCTGCTCAGCGGCTGCACAATGCCCGGCGGCAAGCCGGCCGCGGAGGAGTTGAATCTGGCTCTGGCCGGAATGGACGGAAAAGATGCCGTTACGTTTGAAGGTTCGGCGGCACTGCTGATAGCGGGGAAGCCTGTACCGGAGTCTGCCCTGTATTATGGAGGCAAAGTACAGGACCATACCCGGATCAGCCTGTATTCCCTGCTTCCGGATGAGGCGGGGGAGACCAGGGCGGCAAATGTGCAAGGCGTGAAAAAGTTAGGCCGGGGCAAGGCGTCCGCTCCCTCCTTCTATACAAAGCTGGAGAAGAAGAACGGAGAGTGGCTGCCTCAGCAATCCGGTGAAGCCGGCAGGCTTGCCGGACTCAACCCACTGCGGCAGCTGGAGGAGCTGCAAAAGCCGGACACGCAGGTGACTGAGGAATCCGGTTCATCCGGAGGGACCCGGGTGCTGCGGATCAGGTTAAGTCCTGATGAAGCCAAGCGGCAGCTGTCTGAGGAGCTAAAACGGGAAATGCAGGCAATCCGGCAGGAGTCAGACGCTGAATCTGCAGGGCAGACTGCTGAGGTCAGGGAAGCGATGAATACGCTCTGGACACAGAAATCCAGGGAGCTTGAACAGCGGTTAGATGAAGCTGAAGTGACCTCAGTCTATTTTATGAAGGTGGACACCAGGCATAGCCTGCCCAAGAGATTGACCTGGACGCGGACCATCCGTTATCCGGGGATGACAGATCCCGCAGCCGGGGAAGCGTATGTGACCAAGGTGGATTTTTACGGCTATCAATAGAACGTTACCTGACACAGAAGGCTTGCGCTGAGTAGAGGGCGTGCTACAATAGAACGGTATGCCATTTTTATGTAAGAGGAAGGAAGAGAGCAGGATGAAGGATCCGAGAATTCAAAAGCTGGCGGCAAACCTTGTGGGGTATTCCGTAGACGTGCAGCCTGGCGAAAATGTGCTGGTCGAGATGATCGGCAGTGAAAGAGATTTGATCAAAGCTGTTGTGGAGGAGGTCGGCAAAGCCGGAGGCCATGCCTTTGTCCAGCTGACTGACCGCACCGTCCTGCGCAGCATGCTTAAATATGCCACCCCGGAAGGGATCAAAACCTGGGCTGAGATCGACCTGAACCGCATGAAGCAGATGGATTGCTATATCGGCATCCGCGCCGGCGAGAATGTCAACGATCTGGCTGATGTGCCGGAAGAAAATATGAAGCTGTACAATTCACTCTATTCTCATCCGGTACATAGCGAGCAGCGGGTTAAGCATACCAAATGGGTAGTTCTGCGTTATCCTAACGCGAGCATGGCTCAGCTGGCCAACACCACTACTGAAGCTTTTGAAGACTTCTACTTTGAAGTATGCAACCTGGATTATGCCAAAATGGACAAAGCCCAGGATGCCCTTGCGGAGCTTATGCGGAAGACAGACAAGGTGCGGATCACAGGTCCCGGAACAGAGCTCACCTTCTCAATCAAGGGAATCGGTGCGGAGAAATGCTCCGGCCAGAAAAATATCCCTGACGGTGAAGTCTACAGCGCCCCTGTCCGCGATTCCGTTAACGGGACGATCAGCTATAACGCGGCCACGCTGTATAACGGCATCACTTTTGAAAATGTGAAATTCCGCTTTGAGAACGGAAAAATTGTGGAAGCGACCAGCAATGATACTGCCCGCCTTAACGAAATTCTTGATTCCGACGACGGCGCACGCCATATCGGTGAATTCGCAATCGGCTTCAATCCGTACATCCTGCACCCGATGAAGGATATTCTGTTCGATGAGAAAATCGCCGGCAGCCTTCACTTCACTCCGGGGCAGGCTTATGATGTGACCGACAACGGCAACCGTTCCTCGATCCACTGGGATCTTGTGCTGATCCAGCGTCCCGAGTACGGCGGCGGGGAGATTTATTTTGATGATGTGCTGATCCGCAAGGACGGAATTTTCGTGATTCCGGAGCTTGATGGTCTGAATCCTGAAAACCTGAAATAAAATGTAATCAACAGAAAACACCTTGCGCGAGTAAGCGGATTCAAGGTATCATGGAGTTGGTTACAAATGAACAAACGAACTAAGTTTTTCTAATCAAGTTGCGGAGGGATTCCTATGTCCAGTAACAATGCGGCAATCGTGGATATTGCCCAAACGGCAAGCCAGTTCAACTCATCAATCGTCCTTCAGGCGGACAACAAGTACATTGACGTTAAGAGTATCCTTGGGTTGTTTACAACCCTGGTTTCCAGTCAAAGCTACGAACTTCATGTTCACGGCACTGATGCCGAAGAAGCAAAGAAAGCAATGAGCGAAGTTTTCTCCAAGCACGGTCTGAATTTTACTGTTGTTGCTGAGTAATCTATCAGCCTCAAAGACGTCCTGCCTATGCGGCAGGGCGTTTTTTTGCAGTCGCGAAACTGAATTCTTGTATTGAATCTCAATTTCGACTAATATTAAACTAAATAGCAGTAACAGCTGTAACTTTTGGACATGGGGGGGAAAATGCATGACTTCATCGGATTTGCAGGAACAGCTTAATCTTAAAGCAATTACTCTTCTACAAGAAGATGCCGATAAAATTCAGAAGCTCATCGAAGTGCAGATGGAGAATCTGGCGACTCGTTACTGCCCTCTCTATGAGGAAGTGCTGGATACCCAGATGTACGGCTTCTCCAGAGAGGTCGATTTTGCGGTCAGGGCGGGGCTTGTACCAGAGTATACAGGTAAGCAGGTACTGAGTGAGCTGGAGCGTAATCTGGCTGTACTGTACGAGGCGCTGAACAAGAAGGCGGAAGAGCGCGGGAATTAGGCTGAAGCTTCCATCTGTTCATAAAAACGCACATGAGGGTTATTGACCGCCCATGTGCTTTTTTTGTTGTACAGAAATGGTGGAGAATGAGCCTATACGAGGTAGAAGGAGACTCCAAGAATCATATAGACCGCGAGCAGCAGCAGCCCTTCGTACCAGTTGGTGGAACCGTCCTGTATAATTGATTTGGCTATAAACACAGAGACGGCGATGGCTACAATCTCTATAGTCGTAAAGACGATGTCCATGGTATTGCCCAGGAAGTAGCTGGCGAAGATGAGGACAGGTGCTACGAACAGAGCGATCTGCAGGCTGCTGCCGACAGCGATCTCTACTGCAGCCCCGATTTTGTTCTTCATAGCCAGCATAATTGCCGCACTGTGCTCAGCCGCATTCCCGATAATAGCGACCAGGAACGCACCGACGAACAGTTCACTGAAGCCGAAGCGCTCGGTCAGCGTCTCCAGCGTGCCGACCAGCCATTCGCTGACAAAAGCGACCATTACAGTAGCCAGAATCAGATACAGGATGGACTTGCCCTTGGACCAGGCAGGAGCATGCTCGTTAGGAAGCTCCTCTGCGCTTTCATCCGTTACATCGGCCAGATATTTCTTGTGGGTAATCATGGAGAAGATCAGCCACGCCATATAAGATGCAATCAGCAGACCCGCCACAACAAGACTCAGCACATCCGTGTCCCGCTCGGTGATGGAGTGGGTGTTAAAGAACATGGCGGGAACAAAGAGGGCTATAACTGCCACGATCATCAGTGAGCCGTTGAGTCCGGCCAGGGTGACGTTGAAATTCTGAACCTTGAACTTCATTCCCCCTGCAAAAATGCTCAGGCCCAGCACCAGCAGCAGGTTGCCGATAATGGAGCCGGTGAGACTTGCTTTCACCATGTCAAACAGCCCTTCCTTGACCAGGAAGAAGGCAATGATCAGCTCTGCGGCATTTCCGAAGGTGGCATTAAGAAAGCCCCCCAGCCGCTGTCCGGCATAGTGGGCTACGCTTTCGGTTGCCCGTCCGAGGAAGCCGGCTACAAAAACAACCGCAACTGCGGATAACACGAATTGCAGCGTGTGATCCCAGTCCGCATAATGTCCGACTGCGCTTAAGATAAAAGTGATAATCAGCAGCGCCGGAGAAATCCATTTTTTCAAGTGAAACACACCCCGATCTTTGTATGTAGGTTAAATTCATATTTCAATATACCCAAATTAAACCAGAGTGTAAACGGTGCTGCAGAAGTCATTTGCTTTTTAGCCTGTTTTCGAATTACAATAATTGATAATGAGTGTAGGGGGGATATGGCATGGCGGAACAACTTCAACTTGAAATGGGAAACATACGGATATCCAATGATGTCGTCTCAAAAATTGCCGGACTAGCGGCATTGGAGACTCCGGGTATAGCGGCCATGTCAGGCGGCTTATCCGAAGGCTGGGCCAAGCGCCTCAGCGGCAAAAATGTGCAGAAGGGCGTCACTGTCGAGGTCGGACAGCTTGAAGCTGCAGTGGATCTGCGTATTATCGTATTGTACGAGACACCGATTCATGAGGTCTGCCGGATGCTGCAGCAGAACGTGCGTGAAGCGGTAGAGAGCATGACAGGGCTTCATATTGTTGAGGTCAATGTAAAAGTAGAAGGCGTTGCCTTTAAGAATGACGAAATCTCGTAAGCCAAGAATGTAAAAAGGCAGTCCGGAATTAGCTTTCCGGACTGCCTTTTTGTATCTTGTGAAGCTTGAAGAGGCAGATTTAGCGGCTGGCGCGTACCTGTCTGACGGTGGTTACAGATTTGGTGACCTCTTCTTTGGCCGGACGGTTGGTTTCACGCGAGATGCTTAGCATAATGCCCATGCAGAACATTGTTACGACCAGTGAAGATCCGCCGTAGCTGATGAACGGAAGGGTGACCCCGGTAAGCGGGATCGTCTTGGTGACGCCGCCTATGTTGACAAAGGCCTGAATGGCGATCAGCCCCATGACCCCGATACCGACCAGCGTACCAAAAGGATCGGTGCACCTGAGGGCAATCATGATTCCCCTCCAGATAAAGTACAGATAGACTAGCAGGAAAACAGCCGTGCCGATGAAGCCCAGCTCCTCGCCGATAACGGCGAATATAAAGTCTGTATAAGGGTAGGGCAGATAATGAAGCTTCTGGATACTCTGCCCGAAGCCGGCGCCGCTTGTACCGCCTTCTCCCAGTGCCGTCAGGGACTGGAGGATATTGTAACCCCCATCTTCAGGATCCTTAAAAGGATCAAGAAAGGCCTCGATGCGGTCCATCTTGTAATTTTTGTCTGCTGCTACTGTGGCTGTCTGCGGCGACAAGGAGTCTATAGCAGTCTTGGCACCCATGACAATACCCACGCCGAGCACGAGCAGTGCAATCGAGGCGATAATATGCTTCATACTGGCGCCGCCAGCGTAAATGACGAGTCCGCTGGTTGCTACAAGGATAAGACAGGAGCCCAAATCCGGCTGCATCATGATAAGACCTGCGACAATACCGACAATGATCATGACCGGGATATAGCCTGTGCGCAAATCCCGCAGCCGCTCACCCTTTTTGGTTATCAGCGCAGACAGGTACAGAATAATGGAGATTTTGGCAGCTCCGTGGGCTGGATGCCGAGGCCACCGATGTTGAACCAGCTCTTGGCGCCGTTGGTGCGCTCAGTGAAGGCTACCAGCAGCAGCAGAACAAGCGTAAGCAAAAAGATCGGGGCATACCATTTCTTGAATTTGCTGTAGTGGATATTCATCACAGTAAACATTACAACACTGCCGACCACAACCCACTGGATCTGATTCTTAAGGAAGTACAGCGGATCGTTTCCGAACTTTTCACTGGCCAGCGTGAGGCTGGAGCTGGAGCTGAACACCATGACGAGTCCGAAGCCTACAAGCAGCAGAGTCAGGATGAGCAGCTGGAAATCGGGTGTGCCTCTTTTGGGCAGGCTGTTTTTTTGTTTGGTTTTTCCTTTTACGGTGTTCAAGCTTCAAGCAGTCCTTTCAGCTCAAGAATGCGCTGTGCTGCATTATCCAGTACGGGCTGAGGGACCGGGGATTCGTACTCCAGGCCATGGGGAAAGGTGGCCTTGCCCAGGTAAACGGCTTCAATCGCAAGCACGGCATCGGGCTTTTCCAGCTTGCCTTCGACGGCGCGTGTGTTAATCCGAAGGAAATATTCGCCGCCGTTCTGGTGATCCTCAATCTTACAATCGTAAGTAGCCCTGTAGTATTCCCATTGCCAGCGGATAAATCCGGCTTTGGCCGCACTTTCATCCAGATACTGAAGGTCGCTTTGCAGTCCTACGAGGCCAGTGTTCTCAAATATCATAGCGCACATATCCCCCTTGTGAAGTATAATGATAATTTCGTAGCAATATTATAGATGTTCTTCCTCATGATAGTATGTTTCCAGGGGTTGTGCAAGGCAGACCGGCTCTGCAGATACACAGTTTTTTGCGATTCTGCTACAATATAAACACTCGGGAGAAGGGAATGGAACCGTAATGGATAAAAGAGAGATTGAACAGCTGCTTCCGGACATGGTGGAATGGCGCCGCCATCTGCACCGTCATCCGGAGCCGTCGTACGAAGAGAAGGAAACATCGGCTTTTGTGGCGGCCAGGCTGGCCGCGTTTGGCATAGAGGTGAGGCGGAGCAAAGCCGGTTACGGACTGACCGGAATTCTCAAAGGGGGCAGCCCGGGCAAGACGGTGGTGCTGCGTGCTGACATGGATGCGCTCAACATCACAGAGGAGAGCGGAAGCGAATATGCTTCGCAGAACCCCGGCGTTATGCACGCCTGCGGGCATGACGGGCATACGGCGATGCTGCTTGGAGCTGCGGCCTATTACAGCGCCCGCCGGGACGAGCTCAAGGGTGAGCTGCGCTTCCTGTTCCAGCCGGCGGAGGAGATCTGTCCGGGCGGGGCAAAGGACATGATCGCCGAAGGCGTGCTCGAGGGAGCGGATGCCGTCTACGGGCTGCATCTGTGGACACCGCTGCCGCTGGGAACGGTCGGCAGTGCGCCGGGCCCGCTGATGGCCTCGGCGGACGAGTTCTTCATTGATATTACCGGGAAAGGCGGACACGGCGGGATGCCCCACCGTACGGTAGACAGCATTGTAGCTGCCGCGGCGCTGGTAACCCAGCTGCAGACCATCGTCAGCCGCAGTGTGGATCCGCTGCAGCCGGCTGTCCTCAGCATCGGAACGATCCAGGGCGGTACAGCCCAGAACATCATTGCGGAGCGTTGCCGGATAACAGGGACTGTCCGGGCTTTTGATGAAGAGACAAGATATATGATCCGCCGCAGAATTGAAGAGATGGCGGCTGCGGTTGCCGCGGTCTACGGGGCGGAAGCCAAGGTGGATTACCTGATGGGGTATCCGCCGCTTGTCAATGATGAAGCGGAGTTCAGCCGGTTTTTCCGGGTTGCCCCTGAAGCGCTTGGGGATACAGTACAGGTTATACAAATGGAAAAAATCATGCCGGCTGAAGATTTCGCTTATTATGTCAAGGAGATTCCCGGCTGCTTTATCTTTGTAGGCGCAGGGAATCCGGATAAAAATGCCGTATACCCGCATCATCACAGCAAATTTGATTTTGATGAGGATGCGATGCTGCACGGCGCCAGACTGCTGGTGGCACTTGCTGACTCCTGCCTGAATGAATAATTGTTCTGACAGTGCATAATTCGCCAGAATGAGGGGAACCTACTTCCGTATATTACGGAGCAGACAGGAGGTTCTTTTGTGAAAACAGTCCGGGAAGTGATGACATCGCAGCCTGCAGCGGTTACGCTGCTGGACAATGTCTATGAAGTTGCCGTCAAAATGAGAGACTACGATACCGGGTTTATTCCTGTAGTGGATTCGGAAGCGGGAGGAAAGCTCATCGGGGTTATTACGGACCGGGACCTGGTTCTCAGAGGGTACGCGGAGAAGCACCCGGGTTCTTCCTCTGTGGAGACCGTGATGAGCAGCAAGGTGGTCTCCATCGAGGAGTACGCTACTGTAGATGAGGCCGCTGAACTGATGGCTTCGGAACAAATCCGCCGCCTGCCGGTAACACGCGGCGGCAAGCTGATCGGTGTGGTATCGCTTGGCGATTTGGCTGTAAAACGAATCTTTGCCGACGAAGCGGGAGAAGCGCTGAGTGAAATTTCGCAGCGCCAGCTGCATTGAAGAGGGCAATAAGGGGAGCTCATATCCGCAGCAATGCGGAGATGGGCTTTTTCCTGTCTGTCTGTTTCAGAACAGCTTACAGTGACAATAGACAGGAGGCGATGCTATGAACGGATCCGGGGCATGTATTGCCCGCAAAGACAAGACGGTGCTGCTGGAATGCGGACATCCGGGATTCGAGGCCGCAGGTAAAGAGCTTGCAGATTATGCGGAGCTTGTAAAAAGCCTCCCCGCCTATCACACCTACCGGATCACTCCGTTGTCCTTATGGAACGCTGCAGCAGGAGGAAGGACGGCGGAGCAGATTATCGCCAGTCTGCGGAACCTGGCAAGATGGGGGATTCCGGCCGGGCTGGAGGAAGAAATCGGCAGACTGATTACGCGGTACGGGAGACTAACGCTGCATGCCAATGCAGCCGACAGCCGGCTGGTGCTGCTGCGGGCCGACAGCGCGTCGCTGCTGGATGAACTCGAAGGCTGCTCCGGACTGGACGCGCTTCACCTGAAAAGAAGCGGTGCGCTGGAATGCTTATGCCCTGCGGGCTGCCGCGGGCTGCTGAAGCAGGAGCTGACAAGACTGGGGTACCCGGTGCTGGATTATGCCGGCTACCGGGAAGGACAGGAGCTGAGCCTTGTCTGGAAACAGGAGGGGGCCAAGACTGCCGGCGGCAATGAGGCTGACTTCGGGCTCCGGGCGTACCAGGAGGAAGCAGTCCGTCTGTTTTACGGAACGGGCGGCAGCGGTGTCGTTGTCCTGCCCTGCGGAGCGGGCAAGACGGTCGTTGGTCTGGCGGTAATGGAAAAGCTGCAATGCGAGACGCTGATCCTGACTTCCAACACAACCTCGGTTGAACAGTGGAGGGAGGAGCTGCTGCAGCGGACCAGCCTTACGTGTGGTGAGATCGGGGAGTATACCGGTGAACGCCGGGAAGTACGGCCTGTCACGCTGGCCACCTATCAGATGCTGACGCACCGCCGCTCCAAAGGAGAGAATTTTGTCCATATGAACCTGTTCAATGAACGGAACTGGGGCCTGATTATCTATGACGAGGTCCATCTGCTTCCCGCTCCGGTATTCCGGGCTACCGCCGATATTCAGGCGACGCGGCGTCTGGGACTGACTGCAACGCTGGTCAGGGAGGACGGCCGCGAGGGGGATGTCTTCTCGCTGATCGGGCCGCGCTGCTATGAGCTGCCCTGGAGATCACTGGAGCAGCAGGGCTGGATCGCCTCCGTCGAATGTGTGGAGCTGGTCGTGCCTATGAATCCGGATCTGCGAAGCCGGTATCTCTATGCCGGAAGCAAAGAGCAGTTCCGGCTTGCGGCCGGCAATCCGTCCAAGGCTGCGGCGGCTGCACGGATCATTGCGGCCCATGCAGGCTCAAAGGTGCTGGTAATCGGACAGTACCTGGATCAGCTTAATGAGCTGGCCGCCTGCCTGAATGCACCTCTGATAACCGGGAAGACGCCGCAGCGCGAACGCAACGAGCTGTATGCCGCGTTCAACGAGGGTACGCTTAAGGTGCTGGTGGTATCCAAGGTAGCCAACTTTGCAGTTAATCTGCCCGATGCCTCGGTTGCCATCGAGGTCTCGGGCGCCTATGGCTCCCGCCAGGAGGAGGCGCAGCGGCTGGGCCGGATTCTGCGTCCCAAGCAGGGCGAGAACAGGGCCTATTTCTATACCCTGGTTACCGGTGACAGCCGTGAACAGGAATTTGCACTGCGGCGCCGCCTGTTCCTGACAGAGCAGGGATATGAATATGCGGTTAAAGCGGCCGGACCGCCGGAGGAGGCGATGTCATGATGACGCTGAGCCCATCTGCCTTGGAAGTGCTGGGCCGGATATGTGCCGCTTATGCAGACAGGCCGTTCGCAGCGGAGAAGGCCGAGCGGCTGCGTCCTGAAACACTCTGCCGCGCTGAGCTGCAGCTGGCCATCCTGGAGCTGCGCCGGGCAGGGCTGGTTGAGCTGCGCCAGAAGGTGTGGGGCGAGCAGTTGTTCCAGATTCCGCCGCGGCAGCTGGCGGCGGTCCAGCAGGAGTATTTCGCCTGCAAGCTTGAGCCGGTGACAGGTGAACACGTGGCCGTTGAGTGGCCGGCTGAGGCGGGACTGGCGGCGCAGCTGTTCCGGACGCTGGTGTTCATCCGCCAGGAGGGGCTTCCGCTGACTGCCAAAGGCGGTATCCACAAGAAGCATTCCGGCCGGCTGGCTGCCCTGCTGCCTGTGCAGGACAGGCATCTGCAGGGGGTATTCACGGGATCTCCGGCCTATGAGTCGGTGCCGCTTCCTGTTACGGTGCTCCTGGATCTTGCGTTAACGCTCGGACTGGTCAGGGCCGGGGATAAAGCCTATCAGCTGGAGCAGGATCTGTTGCAGAGCTGGCTGGACCTTGATGAATCACAAATGACAAGCCATTTGTACAGTGTGATTCTGGAACGTTATCCTGCTGAGGAGCCTGCCCTGCAGCATTTGCGCTATCTTTTGCCGTCTCCTGCTTTTATGCCGGGCAGCTGGTATACGCTTAGCAGTCTCCTGAGTTTCATGCAGCAGACCGGCCTTGCTGCCGGCAAGGAAGCAGGGATACTGCAGCAAGGGTGTCTCAGCTGGCTGCAGTGCATGGCCGGCTTTGGCTGGTGTGAGCTGGGAATGACGGGCAGCGCAGAAATCTGTTTCCGGTGGACCGGACACAAGCCGGTGCTGCCGCCGGGATGCTGCAGGCTTCCGGCCCCGGCGCCGGTTCCGCTCATCCCTTACCCGTTGGCGAAGCAGCTGGAGGGAGTTTTATCATCCAGCCGGATTTTGAGGTATTGGTTCTTCCGGATGTCTCCTACCGGCTTCGCTGGGGGCTTGCCGGCTGTGCGCAGCTGCTGAATATAGACGACTGGATATGGAGCTTCCGGCTGAGCCGGGAAGGGCTGGAGGAGGCAGCCGAACGGGGGCTGCCTCCTGAGGAGGTGGCCGGCTGGCTTGCCGCCCATGCCCGCGGCGGGCTGCCTGATCAGGTCAGGCAGTCCCTTGCCCAGTGGTCGCGCAGCATCGGCCGGACCGCCTGGTCACAGGTCATCCTGCTTGTCTGCCAGGATGAGGCGGACGCTGCCGACATTGCAGCGCATCCACGGCTCGGGGAGAGCCTGACCCGGATCGCCCGCTTCATTTCATTGTGCAGCAGGGCCATGCAGAACAGGTGCGCAGGGAGCTGGCGGCAGCCGGCCTGGCGCCGCCGCGGCAGATCGGCGGAACCGGGGAACGGGACGAGGCACATCCGCTGTGTCTGCCTGATGACGCCGCCTGCGCCGGGTCGGCTTATGTACTCCCTTCACCGGAAGGCGCTTCCGGCCTGTTCGGAAGCAGGACTGTGCTGCGGACAGTGCCGGCAGCGTCAGACGGGGCAGGAGAGCCCTTGCTTCCAGGGGAGGACAGCATTCCGCAGATGTGGGTAAGGGAATGGAGAGAATACCATACAACTACGGCTCAAAAGGTGATGGAACAGGCTTTCCGGTGGGGGATTAAGGTCCGCTTGTCTATAGACGGGGAAATCTGTGATTTCATCCCTGAGCAGCTCCGCGGGCATCCCTGGAGGGTCGCCGGCGGCCTGATGCCTGCCGGAACCGGGCAGTGTGAAGAAGCAGAGCTGGCGCCGGGTGACTGGAAGGAAATGAAGCTGCTGCTCCCGCAGGAGCTGAGAAATTCTTCTTCTGCTTAGGTGACTGGTTATGTTATGATAGGATAGTCTACACATTACTGTAGAACATCAGTACAGAAAAGAGTTGACGTTCATGAGCGTAGCGGAATTGAATACGGTCGATATGGCCGAAGTGCTGACATACGCCTATGAATTAGGCGATATGATTAATCAATCCGCTGAAGTGTCGGATTATTTATACTGGAAGGGGCGCGTAAGCGCCAATCCCGAAATCCAGGCCATGGTCAGACGGCTGCAGAGCAAGAAGGAGCTGTTTGAGGAGACACAACGCTTCGGGCATTTTCACCCGAATTACCATATGGCCAAGGACGAAGTGACAGCAGTCGAGAAGGAGCTTGAGATGTTCGAAGAGGTCGTCCGCTTCAAGCAGGCGGAGGCGACGCTGGACGATATTTTACACTCAATGTCGGAAGCGATCGCTTTCTCGGTATCGGAGAGCATCAAGGTGCCAAGCAATGATCCGTCGCCAAAGGGCGGATGCGGCAGCGGAGGCAAGTGCTCCTGCGGATAAGCTGCCCCTTGCAGGGGAGAGAACGAAAGGGCGGATGAGCTTATGTTTGCGGAACGGACAGGATATATCGTATGGGTCAGCGATGTCAAGGCGGCACGCAACCTTGAGAAATACGGAACATTGCATTATGTCTCCCGGAGGATGCATTATGCGGTAATGTATGTGAACGCAGAACGTGCGGAAGAAGTGATGAAGAACGTCCGCAGACTCTCATATGTGCGTAAGATCGAAAGATCCTACCGCAATGAACTGAAGACGGAATACACCAGCAACGGGCAGGACAAGTCACGTTATTACGGCTTGTAGGATAAGTTCATAGGCGGAATGGTATCAGGAAGCAGGCGCTCTAAGCGTCTGCTTTTTGCTTTGAACAGAAACAGGCCATAAATAAAGTGGACGATTGTCGATATTTGGCAGGATATTTAATCACCGCTTAATACTTTGCGTATATGCTTGTGCTAAGAGTGATAAAATTCACGAAGACAGGCATACAGGTGATCAAAATGAGCAAAGAGCGGGCGCTGTCCCACAAGATAAAATCCATTCCCAGGTATCTTCAGCATTTGAATGTCAGGCTTAAGGGAGAGCTGCAGGAGCTCGGCCAGTTATCCGCCCTGCTGGATATCATGAACAATGAACGTCTGGATACGTATTTTCAGCCGATTCTGCAGCTGCGTACCGGTCATACAGTCGGACATGAGGTGCTGAACCGTCCTCCGTCCTCAGCCTATTTTCCGACCACAGAGCACTTTTATGAATTTGCCGGGCGGACGGACCAGATGTTCCGCTTTGAGCAGAACTGCCGGAGGATGTCACTGCTGAGGTATATGGAACGGCTGCCTCTGGAGGACCGTGCCAGCGGCACATTAGTCTTCATCAATGTCCATCCTGGGGTGCTGAATGATACGCGCCACAAGAGCGGAGAGACGCTGGCCCTGCTGCAGTCGCTTGGGCTGTCCCCGGAGCGTGTCGTGTTTGAACTGACTGAACGGCAGGCTGTACAGGATTATATCGGCTTTGAAAAGGTGCTGTCCCACTACCGTGAGCAGGGCTTCCGCATAGCAGTTGATGATGCAGGCTCAGGCTATAACAGCCTCAAAACGCTGGTATACCTTAAGCCGGAATTCATTAAGCTGGACAAGTCGCTGATCCGGGGCATCCATGGCTGCCGGGAACAGCAGGAGCTGCTGGAGCTGATCCGGGAGTATGCGGCCCGTTCAGCCACCAAAGTCATTGCAGAAGGCATCGAAACAGCGGAGGAGCTTGTATATCTGCAGAGGGCGGGCATTGAGTTCGGGCAAGGTTATGCGCTGGGCAGGCCGGGGCAGCTTCCGGTACAGGGCAGCTGTCCTGTAGAGCCTATTAAAGCTGCTGGAAGGGGAGCCTATGGCTATGTTTCTTCAAATCGGTGAAATTGCGGAGCAAATCCCGGAGATTTCCCCACATCATAAATGTGAATATGTAGATCAGATTTTCAAAAGCAATCCCCGGCTGCAGGGTGTTTCCGTTACGGAAAACGGGAAAGCCGTAGCCCTGATTATGCGCATCCGCTTTTATCAGCAGATCGGAACGCTGTATGGCTATACGCTGTATATGGGCAGGGCAGTGGAGCTGGTCATGGACCGCAATCCGCTTGTGGTGGACTACAAGACACGGATTACGGAGGTCAGCCGGCTGGCGATGGACAGAAGCGAGGAGAATCTCTACGACTATGTGCTCGTTACGCATGAGGGGCGTTTGTTTGGTGCGGTGAGCGTGCGCGACCTGCTGCTGAACTTTGCCGAGATTCAGGCGGTGGCAGCCAGCTTTCTTAATCCGCTAACCGGCCTGCCGGGCAATCTGAGTATCAATGAATGGATGGTAAAGTCGCTGCTGCAGGATCAATTCAGTGTATTATACATAGATCTTGATCATTTCAAGGCTTATAACGATACGTACGGATTTAAAGAGGGAGACCGGCTGATTCAGGCGGCTGCGGAGATATTGAAGCATTGCGCCCTGCAGCTGGAAGGGTTCCTGGGGCATATCGGCGGGGATGACTTTATTATTTTTATTAACGACTACCAGTTTGAGGACTGCTGCCGGGCCATTATCAGGGAATTTGAGCAGGTTATAAAAGAGTTCTATCATCCGGGCCATCTGGCACAGCAGTATGTTCTGACCGAAGGCCGTTCAGGCGGCATGGAAAAGATTCCGCTGGTCTCGATCTCCGTTGCGGTTGTGACCAACCGTTTCCGGCAGTTTGCTTCAATTGAGGCGTTGTCCGAGGAGGCGGCACGGCTCAAAAAAAGATGCAAGAAGATCAAGGGGAGCAGCTATGTGGATGATTCTGACCTTGCAATGAGCAAAGTGAGCCACTGACTACAGGCCTGATACCGGCCGGTCCGGAGCGGCATGCTTGAACAAGCTGCGTCAATGCGGTAAGATTGACAACAATAAGAGCATGCCCTAGACCCTTCCGGTGGAGAGTGATGATGATGCATGGCAAAGGGTTAGACTGGTGGGGGGCATATGAGCCTTTTCACATCATGCTGAATGACTACAGGGTCGCTGATATTGTCATAACAAGCCACGCGCAGAGCCGCTATGCGGACCGGGTCAGCCGTGAAGGAGATGCCGGTTTAGAGCCCGCTGCTTTTTTGTGGCAATGCCTGAAGCAGAACCGGATCAAGCCGTATCTGCAGAGCAAATACAACGCCTATCTGATCGATGAGGATACCGTTGTGATTGCAGAGTTCAAGGAGCTGGAGGGTGTCACCAGCCTGTCCGGCCGGCCGCTGCACGTGATGGTGATTGTCTCCTTTCTGGGGCGGATCTCGGCGACTCCACAGCTGCGTGATCTGCAGGGCTACTTCTCGCGTCTGCGGAATTCCCGCCGGATGAAGCTGATGAAGAAGCGCCGCAAACGCAGATAGCGCGCAGCAGTACGCAAAAAGGCATGCGGCCGAGGACCGCATGCCTTTTTTATAAAAAGATCGATCTATACAGCATTGAAGGAGTCCTGAATACATGAATTTTCATCAGCTTCATATTTTTTATACGGTATCCGAGCAGGGGAGCTTCTCGGCAGCCGCCCAGCGGCTGCATATGACACAGCCTGCGGTTACGATGCAGGTGCAGGCGCTGGAGGATTATTTTGGCACCAAGCTGTTTGACCGCTCGAGCAAGAAGATCGTGCTCTCGGAAGCGGGACAGGTGCTCCTGCCGTATGCACGGCGGAGCATTCAGCTGATCCGCGAAGCGGATCAGGCCATGTCGGCGTTCACGCATATGCTGGAGGGGCGGCTGCAGCTCGGGGCGAGCCTGACCATCGGCGAATATGTGCTGCCCCGCCTGCTTGGGCCGTTCGGCAAAGATTATCCGAATATCTCTATTAACATGAAGGTTATGAATACCTCACAGATTATCGAGGAGATTCATAAGCATCAGCTGGACTTCGGGCTGGTTGAAGCGCCGGTAGCCCATCCGGCCATGATGCTGGAGCCGGTGATGGGGGATGAGCTGAAGCTGATCGTACCGTGGGGGCATCCGCTGGCCGAGCAGGAGGAGGTTACCCTTGTAGATGCGCTGCAATACCCGTTTGTCCTGCGGGAACAGGGATCGGTACCCGTATTGTGATGGAGGAGCAGCTGCGCGACAAAGGCCTTGATCCGGGAGCCATGAGAATCGTCATGGAGCTGGGCAGTACGGGTGCGGTAAAATCGGCGGTAGAAGCCGGGCTGGGCATCACGATTATCTCTACGTCCTCGGTCAAGCATGAAGTAGCGCTGGGGCTGCTCAAGGTTGTCGATATTACCGATGCCTCCTTCAAGCGGCAGTTCTATGCCATTCATCTGAAGTCAACGCTGCTACCGATCCCGGCAGTCACCTTCCTGACTTATCTGCGTGAGCATAAGGACGACCGGTAGTACAGCAGGGCCCGGCTTGTGGAACAAGACAGGATAAAGCGGGGGAATAGGATATGGGTGTACGGCTGCAGGGAAACAGGGTGATTTTGCGAGATCTGGTTGAAGAGGATCTCCGGACCATTTACTATCACTACTATGAGGCTGAGGATCAGGAGTTTCAGAAGTGGGACGGTCCGTTTTACCCGCTGGAAGAAGAGAGCTTTGAGGAATTTGCAGAGAGCTACCGTGGAGTGCTGGCAGTGACTCGGACCGACAAGCCGCGGTCAAGGCTGGTAATTGAAATAGACGGAACGCTCAAAGGCACGGTCAACAGATACTGGGTATCGGAGGAAACGGACTGGCTCGAGATCGGGATTACTATTTTTGATTCCCGTTATTGGTCAGGCGGCTACGGAACCGAGGCATTCAAAATGTGGATGGCTTATCTGTTTGCTTCACTTGATACTGTCCGCCTTGGCATCGCCACCTGGTCGGGCAACGTACGGATGATGGGACTGGCCGCCAAGTGCGGTATGGCACTGGAGGGGCAGATCCGCAAAGCGCGGATTGTCCGCGGCGAATATTTCGATGCAGTCAAGATGGGAATTCTCCGTGAGGAATGGGATAGCATGAACAGCGTACCTACTTTAGAACAACGGGGTGGCAGAGATGGACAATCAGCAGGATGACATTATGTTAAAAGAAACCGGCCGGACCGGTCTGCTGGGATATGCCGACCTGCATACGCATACGCAGGCTTCGGACGGCATGCAGCCGCCGGCGGAGAATGTACGGATCGCCTTTGATAAAGGGCTGTCGGCCGTAGCCATCACGGACCATGATACGGTCAGCGGTGTTGCGGAAGCGCTGGAGGCAGGACGGAAATACGGCATTACTGTCGTACCGGGAGTAGAGATCAGCACCCGTGCAGAAGGCAAGGAGATACATGTTCTGGGCTATTATATAGACACTGAACAGGAACAGTTTCTCTCCAGGCTGGCAGCCCAGCGGGATACGCGGGCTGCCCGGAACGAAGCGATCCTGGCCAGGCTGCGTGAACTTGGTATTGATATTACACTGGAGCAGGTGCTTGCCAATCTCGGCCGTGCATTGAAGCCCGACGAGAGCATCGGAAGGCCGCATATTGCCGATGAGCTGGTGCGGCTTGGGGCTGCTGCCGACATGCGAGATGCCTTTGATAAATATCTTGCTGAGGGCGCAGCAGCCTATGTATCACCACCGCGCATCACACCGGAGGAAGCCTGTGAATGGATTATTGAAGCAGGCGGAACGCCCGTGCTGGCTCATCCCGGCATTTACGGCGATGATGAGCTGGTGCGGGGCATTATTGCCCGCAGCGGGCTGCGCGGCATCGAAGCGCATCACTCGGATCACAGTCCTGAAGATGCTGCACGTTATACGGCGATGGCACAGCAATACGGGCTGCTGGTTACCGGTGGCTCGGATTTTCACGGTGCGCGCCAGGGTATCATTTTCCATGGCGATCTGGGCAGCGTAAGCGTGCCTGCGGATGTGCTGAAGCAGCTCCGTGATGCTGCAGGTGACCGCAGATAACCTTGAAAGCTGCATCACGAGATCTATGAAACTGTCAGCTGCTCTATTGACTGGAATAGCGTCCAATAGAAAAGCCGAACCGCAGGAAGTTTTCCTTCCCGCAGTTCGGCTTGTTTTGGTTTAGGCAGGTTCAGCTTCTCAGCGTATTCGGCAGGCTTCTAATCCGTTCTTCATCAGGCGTAACAAACAGCGTCTTCTGATGGTCATAAATGACGAAGCCCGGCTTCGCACCGCTTGGCTTGCGGACATGGCGGATCAGGGTGCAATCAACCGGAACGCTGCTCGACTGCTTGGCCTGGCTGTAATAAGCGGCCAGCTGTGCCGCTTCCTCCAGGGTGGCATCCCCAAACGCCTCACTGCGGATCACGACGTGCGAGCCGGGAATGTCCTTGGTATGCAGCCAGGTGTCATTAGGCGAGGCCAGGCGGTTCGTGACATATTCGTTCTGCAGGTTGTTCTTGCCGACATAAATATCCACGCCCTCGGATGAGGTATAGACCTGGACGGTCGGCCGGGTAGCCTTCTTCTTCTTTTTACCCTTTTTGCTGCGGTCTCGCAGATAGCCCTGGCTGACCAGCTCATCGCGGATTTCCTCAATATCGTTAAGCGAGGCATGGGCAAGCTGCTGCAGCAGCGTCTCCATGTAGGTGATCTCTTCATGTGTCTTGGCCTGCTGCTCTTCTATCACAAGCAGGCTGTTCTTATACTTGTTGTATTTCTTGAAATAACGCTGCGCATTGTCCGACGGAGTGAGCAGCGGATCAAGCGGAATCGTGATTTCTGCCTGATTGTCATCGTAATAGTTCACCAGCCGGGCTTCCTTGTCGCCCTTGGACACGGTATGCAGGGAGGCAAAAAGCAGCTCTCCCCAGATCCGGTACTGGTCCGCATCATCCGCTTCCTCCAGATCCTTCTGCAGCTTGGCCAGCTTCTTCACATTCTTGCTCCGCTCGTTGGTAAGAAAGCGTATCAGGTCGGCGACCCGCTGCTTGACTGTATCACGTTCTGCCTTATCCCCGTAATATTCCTCCAGGCAGCTGCTGATCGTGCTGTAATGCCGGACCTCTTCGCCCAGTAAAGTCAGAGGAATGGCGGAAAAGACCGGCTTACCCTTGGCATTATTGCCGGAAACCGGAGCGAACCGGAGCTCTCTTACAGGCTTCATTACGGAATCAAATGCTGACCACAGCTTTTCAGGGGCCTCCGGATTCTGCGGTACATAATCCTTACCTGCTCTGTACAGAATTTCTCCGGCGATCAGAGGGCTTATCCCGCTGAAAGCATGTACGATCCAGCCCCCAGGGTCTGCTGAAGGAGCAGGTCCGCCGCTTCCGTCCTGCACCGGTCCTTCCAGCGACCGCAGCAGCCCGGCTATATCTCCTTCGATCATGTCCTCAGGGTCAGCCTTTTCTTCGCTTTCGCCCAGCAGTGCGGCTTCCTCAGCGTCTGCCATCAGCTTGATGAATGCCTCTTCGCCGACCTCCAGCGGATTCAGCTTATGCTGCTGCGGCGGCTCGGTGTAAGCGGCCCCCGGCATTACAACCCGGTAGCTGCTGATTGACGGGGTCACATGATGGATGCCGTCAATGATCGTGCCGCTGGCAAGATCGGTAAGAATGATGTTGCTGTGGCGGCCCATCAGTTCGATGATCAGCTGTTTGGCCGAGACATCGCCAAGCTCGTCACGGGTCCGGATATTGATATGGATGATCCGCTCCATGCCGACCTGGGCAATGCTCTCAATGGTTCCGCCTTCACAATGCTTGCGCAGCAGCATGCAGAACATCGGCGCCTCCGCCGGATTAACGCTGCTGCGTTCGCTCAGGTGCAGGCGGGGATAGGTCGGGTTCGCAGACAGCAGCAGCTTGCCCCCGCCTCCCGCCCCGCGCAGGATGAAAATAAGATCGTGTGTGCTGGGCTGATATATTTTGCCGACACGCGCACCGATAAAGGCCTGAAGCTCGTGCACGATCGCTTTGGTAACAATACCGTCTAATGCCATGATAAAAGCTCTCCTGTCGCAAAATGATTAAGTGCTACTCCCTATGATGCCATACTTTAACACATTCGCGCAAAAGGGAAAGCAGACGGGCAGTGATATTTTGGGACGACCATGAATACACTTGGTCATGAACAGGTGGAAAAGCTGTGCGCCGCCGGAAGTCAAGAAACGACCGGGAGGGGAAAGAAACGATATGGAACAAAAAAGCTGGCACCGGCTCGGTGCAGAGGAGCTGCAGAAGCTGTTCGGCGTTCAGCCGGGAGCGGGCCTGAGCGCAGAGGCAGCTGAGGAAAGACGCAAGGAGAGCGGGTTCAACGAACTGTCGGAGGGAAAAAAATCTCGCCGCTGACCCTGCTGCTTAACCAGTTCAAGGATTTTATGGTGCTGGTGCTGATGGGGGCAACGCTGGTATCCGGCCTGCTGGGCGAGTACCTCGATGCCATTACGATTGTCGCCATTATCCTGCTTAACGGGGTGCTTGGCTTTGTGCAGGAATTCAGGGCCGAGCGTTCACTGCGGGCGCTGAAACAGCTGTCGGCTCCTAATGCCAAAGTTTTGCGCGGAGGCAGGCAGGAGCTTATCCCGGCCAGAATGCTGGTTCCCGGTGACATCGTCCTGCTGGAGAGCGGTGACCGTGTTCCGGCCGATGTCCGCTGGCTGGAATGCAGTGCGCTGTATGCTGAAGAATCGGCGCTGACCGGCGAATCGCTGCCTGTATCGAAGCATGCCGATGCCATTTCTGCTGCCGAGCTGCCGCTTGGCGACCAGAAAAATATCGGATTTATGGGCACGATGATTACCCGCGGCACAGGTAAAGCTGTTGTTGTCCGCACCGGTATGGATACGGAGATGGGGAAAATTGCCGATCTGATCCAGAACACCGAATCGCAGGAAACTCCGCTGCAGCACCGTCTGGAGCAGCTGGGGAAAATTCTGATTTATGTTTCGCTGGGTCTCACCATAGTTGTAGTGCTTGCCGGTATCCTGCACGGGCAGCCTGCAGCAGCAATGTTCCTTGCTGGCGTGAGCCTTGCCGTAGCCGCTATCCCCGAAGGGCTGCCGGCGATCGTGACGATTGCGCTCGCGCTGGGCGTACAGCGGATGATCAAACGCAAAGCCATCGTCCGTAAGCTGCCTTCAGTAGAGACTTTGGGCTGTGCATCAGTGATCTGCTCTGACAAGACAGGCACGCTGACCCAGAACAAAATGACGGTTACTCGGGTCTGGAACGCAGGACGGATTCTGGAGGTGACCGGTGAGGGCTATGCCCCTTCCGGACAGATTCTGCAGAAGGGCAGACCGGTTGATCTGAAAAATGATCAGAATCTGCGGCGCATGCTGCAGATCGGAGCACTCTGCAGCAATGCCGAGATTGTTGAAACCTTCCAGGGCGAGCTGCGCGGCAAACGCAAAGGTAAGGAAAAGGGTGAATCTGCGGATAAACCGCTGAGCAGCCAGCCCGTGTGGGAACTGAAGGGTGATCCGACGGAGGGTGCGTTGGTAGCCCTATCCGCCAAAATGGGCCTGACTGCACAGTCGCTCGCAGTAACCTATACAAGGGAACAGGAATTCCCGTTTGATTCGGAACGCAAGCTGATGTCTGTTGTCGTCAGCCATCCGGGCGGGCGGATGATCTGCACCAAGGGTGCGCCGGACGTTCTGCTGAACAGCTGCACTTATATGCTGTGGGAAGGCGCGGTTGTGCCCTGCACGCCGACGCTGCGGCAGAAGGTGCTTGAAGCGAACGAGGAGATGGCTTCCGGCGCCCTGCGGGTGCTTGGTATGGCCTACCGGGATCTTCGCTCCGGTGAGGCCGCCGGCAGTGAGAAGGAAGCGGAAAGCCAGCTCGTTTTTGCCGGACTGGCCGGCATGATCGACCCTCCGCGGCGTGAAGTGCGCGATGCGATCAGTGTAACCCGCCGGGCGGGAATCAAGACCGTAATGATTACCGGCGATCATGGTACAACCGCAGAAGCGATTGCCCACCAGCTAGGTATTCTGCAGCGCGGCGGAACCGTGCTGACAGGCACACAGCTCAGCCGTATGGATGACGACGAGCTGGATAAGGTGTCCGATAATGTGCATGTCTACGCGCGTGTATCTCCTGAGCACAAGCTGCGGATCGTCAAATCGCTGCAGCGGCGCGGCCATGTGGTTGCCATGACCGGTGACGGCGTCAATGACGCTCCCGCGATCAAAGCGGCAGACATCGGCATTTCCATGGGAATTACCGGTACCGACGTTACAAAGGAAGCCTCGGCGCTGGTGCTCGGCGATGATAATTTCTCGACGATTGTTGCCGCAATTGAGGAAGGGCGGAATATTTACGAGAATATCCGCAAATTTATCCGTTATCTGCTGGCCTCCAATGTCGGCGAGATCCTCACCATGTTCTTCGCTATGATGCTCGGCCTGCCGCTTCCGCTGGTGCCGATCCAGATCCTGTGGGTTAACCTGGTAACCGACGGCCTGCCTGCAATGGCTCTCGGGGTTGACCAGCCGGAGAAGGATCTGATGGAGCACAAGCCGCGCGGGGCCAAGGAAAATATATTTGCCCGCCGCCTGGGCTGGAAGATTATCAGCCGCGGCCTGCTGATCGGGCTCTGCACACTCGGCGCCTTCTGGCTGACCCTGCGTACCGCTCCGGGCAGTGCGGAGCAGCTGATCCGCGCACAGTCTGTAGCCTTCGCAACGCTGGTCATGGCCCAGCTGATCCATGTGTTTGACTGCCGCAGCTCGCGCTCAGTGTTCCACCGCAACCCGCTGCAGAATAAAGCGCTGGTGCTGGCTGTCCTGTCGTCAGTGGTGCTTATGCTGCTCGTCATGTACCTGCCGGTGCTGCAGCCGGTCTTCAAGACCGTGCCGCTGAACTTCCGGGAATGGTGCCTGGTATTCGTAAGCGCAGGCATCCCGACTTTCCTGATGGGAGCAGGCAGCGTATGGGGCGGCAAAAAGAACCGCAGCAAGAGCGGCGGCCGTCCGGTGATGAAAAGTACAAAAATTTCAGCATAAAATCAATAGCATTGTCCCCGCTCCTTGAGGTATGCTTGGTTCACATGTGAATGCTAACAAACCTTTTAGGAGTGGACCTTTCGATGGAATTTACAAAAATGCACGGTCTTGGCAATGACTTTATTATCGTATTCGGCGAGCAGGAGCTGCCGGCTAATGCTGCAGAGCTGGCGGTGAAGCTGTGCAACCGGTACTTTGGAATCGGTGCCGACGGGCTTGTATACATTCTGCCGTCCGAACGGGGCGACTATATGATGCGTATTATGAACTCGGACGGCTCGGAAGCTGAACAATGCGGCAACGCCATCCGCTGTGTCTCCAAGTACGTCTATGAGCACGGGCTGGTAGAGTCGGATGAAATTGTGATCGAAACCATCGGCGCAGGCGAGCAGAAGGTATCGCTACAGGTGAAGGACGGTGTGGTTGAATCCGTAACGGTGGATATGGGTGAGCCGGTATTGTCCGGCACACAGATTCCGGTAGCTATCGATGCCGAGCCGGTACTGGATCAGCCGATTGAGACAGATGGCACGGAGTTTAAGTTTACGGCCGTTTCGATGGGTAATCCTCACTGTGTAATTTATGTGGATGATGCTGTGAATTTTGACCTGTCAACCTGGGGGCCGAAGCTGGAGGTTCATCCGCTGTTCCCTAGAAAGGTCAATGTGGAGTTTGCAACCGTCCGAGACCGCGGACATGTGGACATGCGGGTCTGGGAACGCGGTGCAGGTCCTACCCTGGCCTGCGGTACTGGAGCCTGTGCAACGCTGGTATCGTCTGTGCTGAATAATCTGACAGACCGCTCCGCGGTAATCAGCCTTAAAGGCGGAGATCTGTTCATCGAATGGAATGAACAGGATAATCATGTGTATATGACCGGTCCGGCTCAGGTGGTCTATACAGGTTCTGTAGAAGTGTAATCAGGCCGGGTGCAGCCCGTAATAACACTGCAGCCAGCGAATAGAAGGATGTCCGGTAAGCCTGACGGCTTGCGGACATCCTTTTTTTATGCAGTCAGATGGTTCTTTTACGTTTCTATCCCGCCGCATAGCCGAATAATGGCAGGAAGAACCGCGAATAATAGGAACCATTATCAGAAGGGGGGAGTCCGATGAGCAGCAGGCGGCGGAGCATGGACAGCCAGGCGGTGGCAGCCGGTGTGACGGGCAGAAACGGCAGAACATCGGGATTAACGGGAGATCTGGACGAGACGATCCGGAATATCCGGACCGAGCTCGGGGAAAGCCCGGATCTTAAAGTGCGCAGACTCCAGATCGGCGGAGCGCGCAGCTTCCAGGCAGCTGCAATTCATATCAGCGGTCTGGCGGACCCGTCTGCCGTCAATGAATTTGTAATCGGCTCACTCCTGGCGGAGCCGCAGAAGCTCCCGGAAGATACAGCAAATCCTGCCATGGTTCAAGCAGTGCTGCTGGACGGTATTCTGGAGCTGGGGGATGCTGAGGTCACAGAGGGCTGGAATGATCTGCTACTGGCTGTACTGTCTGGAGATACGGCTGTTCTCATCGAGGGCTGCATGAGTGCGGTTCTCTGCGATACCAAGGGCGGGGAAAAGCGCTCCGTAGAGGAGCCATCCTCCCAGATGGTTGTACGCGGGCCAAAAGACGGGTTCGTGGAATCTGTCGCCACTAACATATCCCTGATCCGCAGACGGATCAAATCACCGAAGCTGAGGCTGGAATATACGAGAATCGGCACCGAAACACAGACGCATATAGCTATGCTCTATATGAAGGAAATAGCAGGTGAGGATCTGGTGGAGGAGGTCCGGAGCCGGCTGAACAAAATATCGATGGACGAGGTACTGGAATCGGGATTCATCGAAGAGCTGATCCAGGACAAGACCTTTACCCCGTTTCCGACCATTTATAACTCTGAGCGCCCTGACGTTGCTGCAGGTAATCTGCTCGAAGGCAGGGTGGTCATCATTATTGACGGAACCCCGTTTGCGCTGATTATGCCTGCGGTGTTCACCCAATTTTTCCAGTCCGCCGAAGACTATTCGCAGCGTTTTGACATTGCCATCCTTATGCGGATAGTCCGGTATGTCAGTTTTATAGTGCTGTTGCTCGGCCCGTCAGTGTATATCGCCTTGACCACCTATCACTATGAAATGATTCCGACTACCCTGCTTATTAATCTGCTCTCACAGCGGGAGACCGTGCCGTTCCCGGCCTTTGTTGAAGCGCTGCTGATGGAGGGGGCTTTTGAAATCCTGCGTGAAGCCGGTGTACGGATGCCGCGTGTCATTGGACAGACCGTATCGGTTGTAGGGGCACTGATTCTTGGATCAGCTGTAGTGGAAGCAGGCATTATAACACCTATTATGGTTATCGTTGTTGCCCTGACAGGAATTGCGAGCTTTGCTATCCCGGCCTATAACATGGCGATCGCAGGGCGGATCATCCGTTTCGGATTTCTGCTGCTGGGCGGGATGTTCGGCTTCTACGGCATTACGCTCGGCCTGATTGTGCTGGTGGCGCATATGAACAGCCTGCGTTCCTTCGGTATTCCTTATTTATCGCCGTTCGTGCCGTTGTCTGTAAAAGGGCAGAAGGACACCCTTCTCCGCCTGCCGCTCTGGCTAATGAAGCCCGGCAAATCACCGGAGCAGCTCAGGAAGGAAATGCCGGCTTACAAACGGGTGACGACCGGCCATGAAGCTGCGCTGGCGCCGCTTATACGCAATAACGATGCTGCCGGCAGGCAGGAGGATAGGGAGGATGGGCGAGATGAAGAAAAGTAGCTTTTCTTTGGCTTTGCTTATTACGGTCCAACTGGTCATTCCCCTGGTGCTGGCCGGATGCTGGGACAGCGTCGAGCTTAACCGCCGGGCAATCGTGTCGGGTGTCGCCATAGACCGGGGTGAGGGGGAGGCAGAAAAATTTGTCCTCTCCTTCCAGGTCATTGTCGCCGACGAAATTTCCGGAGAAAACGCCCGCGGCATTTCACCGGTGGCCTTGTATACAGGCAAGGGCCATACGATGTATGAGGCGCTGGCTAATGCTTCGCGCCAGACGGCACGCTTTCTCTCGCTGGGCCATGTCCGTGTTCTGGTTATATCCGAAAAGCTGGCCAGGGAAGGAATTAAGGATTTGCTGGACGTACTTGAACGGGAGAGCGACACCCGGCTTACCAGTCTGATTTTTATTGCCAAAAATCAGCCTGCCAGAGACATAATGTCCACCATGACCGTTTTTAGCAAAATTCCTGCCAATGATCTGGTAGAGAAGCTGGATACGACCTCCAAGCATTTCGGTTATAACTACCGGATGGAGGTTGACGATGTAATCAGGGGCATCCAGCTCAGGGGCGGGGGACCGGTGATTAACGGTGTTATTACTGACGGCAGCCGTGAAGCAGCGGATACAAATGATAATATGAAAACCATTGCCCCGCATGCTGTGCTCAAAGTAACGGAGCTCGCCGCTTTCAAGGATGACAGGCTGGTGGGCTGGCTAAAGGGGGACGCTGCGCTGGCGACAGCGCTTTTGCACAATAAAATCAAAGGCTATCCCGCGGTGATCCGTTATCCCGGTGCCGGCTTTCTTGCCTTTAATGTATACCAGTCCCAGCTTGAAGTGGGGGTAAAGGCAGCAGATCCGGAGCATCCGGTTTTTACTGTAAAAATCAGCCAGCAGGCTTCAATCAAGGAAAGCCCGAACAGCCTGGACCTGACTTCCCCTAAGACACTTCAGAATCTTTCCCCCGTGCTCATAGAGGACACCGCCGAGAAAATCAAGGCAGCCATAGAGACGGCAAAAAAATACAAAAGTGATTATATCGGGTTTGGACTGGCAATGGAGCGGAGAGACCCGCAGGGCTGGAAAAAGGTAAGGGATCACTGGGAGGATGTCTTTGCGGCCTGTGAATATCAGATTGAGGCCGATGCAGTCATCAGGCATACCGACATGCGCAGCAACTCATTTCAGGTAAATCCGTAGAGTGGTGGAGGATCAATATGGGAAAAGTGAAAATAGGATTACTCCAGTTTTTCAGCATAACACTTCTGTTTGAACTGGGGACTTCCCTGGTTGTCAATCTGGGTATGGCCGCCGGAAGGGATGCCTGGCTTTCCATTCTGGTCGGCTCCCTGGCCGGCCTGCTGATGTTTTGGGGGTATGCCTATCTGTACAGAAAGCATTCGGATCTGACGTTCATTGGCTACACCCGCAAGCTTTTGGGCAAAACCGCCGGTACACCGGTTGCATTGCTGTACATTATTTTGTATATGAACCTATCCGGCAGGGGCCTGCGTGACGGCAGTACGATGCTGGCAATGGCCACGATGCATAACACACCGTTGTTTATCCTCAGCATGCTGATGATTCTGTCGAGCTCCTATGTGCTGCATAAGGGTACTGAGGTGCTTACACGGACTTCGCTGGTGTTTACCACGATTGTTTTAATGATCGGATTATTCAGTATGATTCTGCTGATGCTGTCAGGCTCCATTAATCTTCAACATCTGCTGCCCGTGCTGGAGGACGGCTTCCGGCCGGTAATGGATTCGGTAGTGCATCAGAATTATATGTTCCCGTTCGGAGAAATGATCGTCTTTACGATGCTGATGCCTTATCTATCCGATGCCCGGAAAGGCCCGTGGATTATAGCTGCCGCCATGCTCTTTTCCGCGCTGCTGCTTAGCGCCACGATTGCCCTGAATATTTCGGTGCTGGGGGCGGATATCGCGAAGCGTTCCCCGCTGCCGCTGATGCCGACGATCAGCAAAATCTCGATTTCGGATTTCATCCAGCGGGTGGATATTTTTGTGGTAATGGTGCTGATCATCGGGGTCTTTTTCAAAATGTCGGTCTTTTTCAGCGCCGCCCTGATTGGAATCTCTGAATTGTTCAAACTCCCGTACCGGCGGATGCTCTATCCTTGCACACTGATCATTCTTTTTACTTCGATGCTGGATGCCCGCAGCTTCACAGAGCATCTGGATGAAGGGGGCAGGCTGCTGTACACGGTCTACCCGGTGTTCATGATTGTCATCCCCGTTATTCTGATCATTATTACGGCTGTCCGCAGCTATTTTTCGGAGCCCCGTCCCGGCTGAGTGCCGCGGACCCAGTAGATGATATCGGGCACAATCAGCGCGAGCACCATGACGGCGGCAGCCAGCTTTTCCGAAGCGGAATAGAGGAGATAATTGAGGATGTAAGCAATGTTGCCCAGGCCATAGCCGAACAGCCAGTCCAATAAATACAGATACATCAGGGACAGTGCAGATAAAATAAGGATTACTGCATATTTGCGGAGCAGCAGTCTGCGCGTTTTTCTTTTCAACCCGGAACAGTCCTTTGCTGGTTAATAAAAGTAGTATGGGCATTTTCTGTAATGCCATGCAGGGCCTCCGCCTGGTATGTCCATATTTGGGCTCCCGAATGCTTATCATCCATCCCGTTTTATGTTACATTAGTATGAAACTAATGACAGTATAGGGGAGGTTCTTGCGGTGAAGCCGGATTTGCGCTCTGCATGGAAGAATAACGTGTTGGTCGGAGACGGGGCGATGGGAACCTTTTTATATCAGAAGGGCTTCCCTGTCGGCATCTCCTATGAAGAATTGAATCTGAACTCTCCTGAAGTCATTGAAGATGTGCACCGCAGCTATATTGAAGCCGGAGCCGTGCTCCTGGAGAGCAACACGTACTCCGCCAATTATGACAAGCTGGCCAAATTCGGCCTTGAGGGCAAGGTGGAGGATATTAACCGCGCCGGTGTGCGGATTGCACGGAAGGCGGCGGGGGAGGCCGGGTATGTAGTCGGTGCGGTAGGCTCTATCCGTGCCGGCAAACGGGCAAATCTGTCCGCTTCCGAGCTGAAACGCTTCTACACCCAGCAGTTCGCTGCATTGCTAGAAGAGCAGCCTGACGGGATTATGCTGGAGACCTTCTATGACGTAGAGGAGCTTCACCTGGCGCTGAAGGCGGTCCGCAAGCTTAGCAACCTTCCGGTCATCTGCCAGCTGGCAGTGGATGAGACGGCGCGTACGCTTGACGGGTTAACGCTGCCGGAGGCTTTTCATGTTCTGGAGCAGGACGGGGCAGACATTATCGGCTTCAACTGCCGGACCGGGCCTAACGGCATCAAGCGTGCCCTCAAAACACTGCAAGGAAGCCTTGCGCTGCCGGTGTCGGTCTATCCTAATGCAGGGATTGCCGATTATGTGGACGGGCAGTACCGCTACGGTGCAACGCCGGATTATTTCGGGCAGATGGCCCCTGTCTTTGCGGATATGGGCAGCCGGATTATCGGCGGCTGCTGCGGTACAACACCGCAGCATATCGCTGAAATCTCGGCTGCGCTGCGCGGGTATGTCCCGCAGCCTCTGCCGGAGCCGGCCGTGAAACAGAGTGTGCACAGCATTACCGTGCATGAGCATCTGGAGGAGGACGGCGGCCGCAGCGGCCGTGAGCCAAATCTGGTTGATCTGGTGAAGGAGCGCCATACAGTGATTGTTGAGCTCGACCCGCCGCGTGATCTCGATATTACGAAGTTCATGAAAGGCGCTGAGGCGCTGCGCAGAGCAGGGGCAGATGCCCTGACACTGGCTGACAACTCCCTTGCCGTAACACGGATGAGCAATATGGCACTCGGCTCGCTGGTACAGGCCCGGACCGGGCTTAGGCCGCTGGTGCACGTTGCCTGCCGGGACCGCAACCTGATCGGGACCCAGTCTCATCTGATGGGCTTTGATGCGCTGGGCATTGACCATGTGCTGGCTGTTACGGGAGATCCGGCGCGGTTCGGTGATCTGCCGGGCTCAAGCTCCATTTACGATTTGACCTCATTCGAAATTATCCGGATGATCAAGCAGCTTAATGACGGGATTGCCTTCTCGGGCAAGCCGCTCAAACAGAAGGCCAAGTTTGTGATCGGGGCGGCGTTTAACCCGAACGTGAAGCATCTGGACAAAGCGGTGCAGCGGCTGGAGAAAAAGATTGCCTCCGGTGCCGATTATATTATGACACAGCCTGTCTATGATCCGGAGCTGATTGCGAATATTGCGGCAGCGACCAAGCATCTCGATATTCCGATTTTCCTCGGGATCATGCCACTGGCAAGCGGCCGCAATGCCGAATACCTGCATAACGAGGTGCCGGGTATCCAGCTGTCGGATGAGGTGCGCACTCGAATGCAGGGACTGGAAGGCGAAGCCGGCCGGGCAGAGGGCGTCGCCATCGCCAAGGAGCTGCTGGATGCCGCCACCGAACACTTTAACGGGATATACCTGATGACCCCGTTTATGTTCTACGACATGAGCGTACAGCTGCTGGAGTATATTTGGGCCAAGCAGGGGCGCAAATTGTCCCCCTTGTTTCGCTAGTAAGAATCAATTACAATAGTGTAATGGATGTGATTCCGTTGTCATTTAGCATGACCGGATACGGTCAATCATCCCTGCAATTCGGCGGTTACAAGATTACGTTCGAAGTCAAATCGGTGAATAACCGTTACTGCGAAGTTGTGCTGCGGATGCCCCGGGATTGGACGGTTTATGAGGATATGCTGCGCAAGACTGTGCAGAACCATATCAGACGGGGACGGGTAGATGTTATCATTAACAGGGAGACCGCGGATGAGGCGCCTGCCTTGCAGGAGCTGAACCGTCAGGCGGTCAAATCCTATCTGGAATCGGCAGAAGCGCTGAAGAAGGAGTTCGAGCTTGCGGGAGAGTTGACCTTGCGTGATATACTCTCTATGCCCGGTGTTATGGAACTGAAGGAGGGGCCGGCGGCTGTATCAGCCGGTACGCCTGAAGAATGGTCCGAGATGCTTGAGCGGGGATTAACGCAGAGCCTGGAGTCGCTGCTTCAGATGCGTGCCCGGGAAGGAAGCTATCTTGCGGCCGACCTGTCGCGCAGGCTTGTCCATCTTGAAGAGCTGCACGCGGCGATGACAACCTTAGCCCCGGCAGTTGTAAATGAATACCGCGATAAGCTGCGGCAGCGGCTGAGCGAACTGAATGACGAACGTTCCCATTTGAAGAGCATAAATTCGGAATGGAAATTGCTATTTTTGCCGACCGCTGTAACATTGATGAAGAGCTTACCCGGCTGTACAGTCATTTTGAACAATGCAGGGCCCTGCTTGATGGAAGTGAGCCGGCAGGACGCAAGCTGGATTTTCTCATCCAGGAGATGAACAGGGAGACGAATACAATCGGGTCGAAATGCAATCATCTGAATCTGGTGAATCTCACGCTCGAGATGAAGGCGGAGCTTGAGAAGATTCGTGAGCAGGCGGCGAATATGGAGTAACAGGATTTTCGGCAAGCAATGATGTAACCTATGGGGGGAACAACCGGAACATGGCAATCAAATTAATTAACATCGGCTTTGGAAATATCGTGTCGGCCAACCGTATTATTTCCATTGTCAGCCCGGAATCTGCACCGATCAAGCGTATCATCCAGGAAGCCAGAGACCGGCATATGCTGATCGATGCAACCTATGGCCGCCGGACGCGGGCCGTCATCATCACGGACAGCGACCATGTCATCCTCTCGGCAGTTCAGCCGGAGACAGTGGCACACCGTCTGTCCAGTAAAGATGACGATAACGACGAATAACAACAATTGGAGTGTACTATGTCAAAAGGATTGCTGATTATTTTATCCGGACCATCCGGCGTTGGCAAAGGCACAGTGTGTACAGCACTAAGACCCAAAATGCCTGAGCTTGTCTATTCCGTATCTGCCACCACCCGCAATCCGCGGGAAGGCGAAGAGAACGGGGTCAATTATTTTTTCAAGAGCAGGGATGAGTTTGCTGCAATGATTGAAGCAGACCAGCTGCTGGAATATGCAGAATATGTAGGGAACTATTACGGGACTCCTCGTGATTTTGTGGAACGTACGCTGGAGAGCGGTAAAGATATCATTCTGGAGATCGAGGTGCAGGGTGCGCTGAAGGTCAAGGAGAAGTTTCCTGAAGGAATCTTTGTCTTCCTGCTGCCTCCTTCTATGGATGAGCTCAAGGACCGCATCCGCGGACGCGGTACGGAGCATCCCGATGTAATCAGCCACCGCATGTCTGTTGCCGAGGATGAGATTGGGCTGATCCGGCACTATGACTACGCCGTAGTGAATGATGAGATCGACCTCGCCTGCAAACGAATTGAGAGCATTATTATCGCCGAGCACTGCAAAGTAAGATAATAAGCGCTGCCAGGATTGAACCATATTTACAGTAAATGATGAAGAGGTGTCTTACGTGCTATATCCGTCTATTGATGAAATGATGAACAAGGTTGACAGCAAGTATTCGCTGGTTGTCGCTGCAGCCCGCCGGGCAAGACTGCTCCGTGAAGGCGGCAAGACTGATGTCAAAGCGCCTAAATCCCATAAGTTCGTCGGCGTTGCGCTGGAAGAAATCTATGAAGACCGCATCCTTGTGACCCGCGGCGAAGAGTAGTTTCCGCTTCTTGCTGCACCTGCAGCAGAAACAGCTCTCGTTTAACAGCTGTTTCTGCTCCGGTCAGCCGGAATTATGTAGTATAATGTCATATGTAGCCCGTACCCGGGCTGTTCCTGACAACCGGAAGGTTGTTATTTTTTTAGAAACGGGTGCCAACCTTTACTGAAGGCGGCGCAGCCGTTTCTTCTTGCCGGTATAGGCCGACTCAGGCTATCATCCGGCTATTGAATGTCAGATCCGGTTCATCGGAGCCTGATACTGGCTTGAAACAGGGGGGATTATGTTGAACAGCTTAACAGGCAAAATCATTATCCTTGGCGTTACAGGGGGCATTGCTGCCTATAAGGCGGCAGCTTTGACGAGCAAGCTGACCCAGAAGGGGGCCGAGGTTCATGTTATTATGACAGCTTCGGCCAAGCAGTTTATTACCGAGCTGACTTTTCAGTCGCTGTCCAAACAGCGGGTATACAGTGATACCTTCCAGGAGCGTGACCCCGCTTCAATCTCTCATATTGATCTGGCCGGTTCCGCCGACCTGGTGCTTATTGCACCGGCAACCGCCAATATAATTGCCAAGATGGCACATGGCCTGGCTGATGATATGCTGTCCACCACGCTGCTTGCCACTACAGCACCTGTCATGGTGGCGCCGGCGATGAATGTGCATATGTACCAGCATCCGGCTGTAGTCAGTAATATGAATACACTGGCTTCACGCGGCGTGCAGTTTATCGAACCCGGAGAAGGGCTGCTGGCCTGCGGCTATGTAGGCAAAGGCAGACTGGAGGAGCCGGAGTCGATTGTCCGTGTGGTCGAGCAGTATTTCAATATTCAGGCTGATAGACTTAAAGGTCCTTTAAGCGGCAAAAAAGTGATGGTTACCGCAGGCGGAACTGTTGAGCGGATTGATCCGGTCCGTTATATTTCCAATGATTCCTCCGGCAAAATGGGCTTTGCAATCGCCCGTGCTGCGCGGGCCATGGGCGCAGAGGTAACCCTGATCGCGGCACGGACAGATGAAACGCCGCCGCAGGATCCTGAAATTACCCTGGTCCGGGTGGAATCGGCACAGTCTATGCTGGATGAGGTTGTCAGCCGCTGGAACAGCTGCGATATTCTCATTAAGGCTGCTGCTGTAGCCGACTACCGGCCGAAGCATAGTGCGGATGCCAAAATTAAAAAGAGCGGGGATACCATGACGCTTGAGCTGGTTAAAACAACCGACATCCTGGAGAGTCTGGGCAAGGTGAAGGATAACCAGTTTCTGATCGGCTTTGCGGCCGAAACAGGCAACGCCGAATATTATGCAAAGGATAAGCTGGTCCGCAAAAATCTGGATCTGATCGTTGCCAATGATGTGTCCAGGGAAGGCGCCGGATTCGGCACGGACACCAATATTGTGTCCATCTACGATGCAGACGGCCTTGTGCTGGATCTTCCGCTCAGCTCGAAGGATGAGGTCGCGCGCCGTCTGCTGACGCTTGCAGCCGAACGGATATCCGGAGTAACACGATAATGGAGATAGCGAAGGTCATTGTCGATGTTCCTGTGCGCAGCACCGACCGGCCGTTCGATTACTCTATTCCTGATGCTCTGCGGCTGTGGATCGAAGTCGGCAGCCGTGTAGCGGTTCCCTTCGGACACCGCACGGTACAGGGATTCGTCGTTTCGCTGGAGTCAGGGGAGACTGGAACAGCTTCCGGACTTAAGCCGATCCAGGAGGTCCTTGACCTGCTCCCGCCGCTATCACCGGAGCTTGTTGAATTAGGGGACTGGATGAGCCAGCGCTATGCCTGCCGGCGGATTTCTGCCCTGCAGGCTATGCTGCCTACCGCGCTCAAAGGCAAGGCTGAACGCCTGATCTCTCTGGGCGAAGAGGCTGAAGCTGCGGATAAGCCGGCAGATGAACTGTTTCCGCTGTTCCTGGAGGAGGATCTGGAGGAGCGGACGATCATTGATTTCGTCAGAAAAGCCGGAGAAGTGTCCATGAAGCAGCTGACCCGCAGCTTTCCCGGAGCTGCAGAGACGGTCAAGTTTATGCTGCGCCGGGGCGTGCTTACCGAGAGTCAGTCCATCAAGGATAAAATGGGCAAGAAGAAGCTGAAGGCTGTTGACCTGGCGATCGGGCTGGCTGCAGCCCGTGAATCGCTCAGCACCTTCCCGGCGCGGTCGGCCCGGCAGAAAGACGTCTTGTCCTTTCTGATTGAAATGGAGCAAATGCTGCCCATGCCGATGAAGGATCTGTTGGCCGTTCTGCAGGTTACGGCGGGTACGGTCAAGGCGCTGGAAGAAAAGGGCTATATTGAAATTAGTGAAATTGAAGTATATCGCGATCCTTACCGGGGCCGCGACTTTAAGCCTAGTACACCTTTGCCGCTTACACCTGAGCAGCAGAAGGTTTTCACCCGGATAGCCCGGACGGTTGATGAGCAGCAGCATGAGGTCTTTCTGCTGCACGGGGTAACCGGCAGCGGGAAAACGGAGATTTATTTGCAGTGTATACAGCGTGCTGTGGATCAGGGCCGGCAGGCTGTGGTGCTCGTCCCGGAAATTGCGTTAACCCCGCAGATGGTGGAACGGTTCAAGGGACGGTTCGGCAGCGGCGTAGCGGTTATGCACAGCCGCCTGTCCGTCGGTGAACGCTATGACGAATGGCGCAAGATCAGGGAAGGTAAAGCAATGGTAGCTGTCGGGGCCCGTTCGGCGGTATTCGCCCCTTTCGCCAACCTGGGGCTGATTATTATGGATGAAGAGCATGAATCCTCGTATAAGCAGGAGGAGAACCCGAAATACCATGCCCGCGATGTGGCTGTCCGCAGGGCAGAGCAGGGCGGGGCAGCCGTTATTCTTGGTTCTGCTACCCCTTCATTGGAGAGCTATCATGCTGCCAGGTCCCAGAGCGACATTCACTTCTCGCCGGTGCTGCTGGAAATGCCTACCCGTGCTCTTGGCAATGCGTTGCCAAAGGTGCATGTGGTGGATATGCGGGATGAGCTTAAGGAAGGAAACCGTTCGATGTTCAGCCGCAGACTTCACGCTGCACTGGAGAGCAGGCTGGAGAAAGGGGAGCAGACAGTACTGCTCCTGAACCGCAGAGGCTTCTCCACCTTTGTCATGTGCCGCAGCTGCGGATATGTAGCCACCTGCCCCGAATGCGATATTTCGCTGACTTATCACAGCCGCAGTGACAATCTGCGCTGTCATTACTGCGGTCACGCAGAACCTTCGCCGAAGGTCTGCCCGGAATGCGGCAGCGAGCATATCCGCTTCTTTGGGACAGGAACCCAGCGTGTGGAGGAAGAGCTGGGTAAGCTCTTCCCCGGAATCCGGGTTATCCGGATGGATGTGGATACGACAACAGAGAAAGGCTCTCACGAGAAGCTGCTGAACCAGTTCCGCGACAAAAAGGCCGACGTCCTGCTGGGCACGCAGATGGTAGCCAAGGGGCTGGATTTCCCGGATGTAACCCTTGTCGGAGTCATAACCGCCGATTCTGCACTGAATCTGCCGGACTTCCGGGCCGGTGAAAAGACCTTCCAGCTGCTTACCCAAGTGGCCGGCCGGGCCGGAAGACATCAGCTTCCCGGTGAAGTTGTCGTGCAGTCCTACACGCCCGAGCATTACTCGATCGTGCATGCGAGCGGACACGACTATTACTCCTTCGTCCGTGAAGAGCTGAAGCACCGCAGAGCCCTGCATTACCCGCCGTACTGCAGGCTGATTCTCGTCACCCTCTCGCACGAGCAGCTTCCGCTCCTGCTGAAAATGGCGGAGAATTACGCGCTGAATCTGCAGGGACGGGCAAGACAGCTCCGCTGGTTCGCCAGCCTGGACAAGCTGTCCGCGGATGCGCTTGACCTGCTAGGACCAGTCGCTTCCCCGCTGCCCAAGCTGAAAGGAAGATACCGGTTCCAGTGTATTATCAAATGGCGGGGGGCAATCGATGCCATCGGACTGGCCCGCCAGATTGCAGAGGAGCTGGAAGATTCGCTCCGCGATAACAATCTGCAGATCAGTATCGACGTAGATCCGCAGATGTTGATGTAGCTTTATGGCGTGATACAATATAGAGAATACAGAACGTTCAGAACAAGGATGGTGTACGTGTAATGGCAATAAGATTAATTGTAAAAGAACCGGATGAGGTATTGCACAAAACAGCAAAAGCTGTAACCAAAGTAACCCCGAATGTCCAGAAGCTGCTGGATGATATGGCTGATACGATGTATGACGCGGAAGGCGTCGGCCTGGCTGCGCCGCAAGTAGGAATTCTGAAGCGTCTGATCGTTGTTGATGCCGATGAGGAGCACGGACTGATCAAGCTGATCAATCCGGAGATCATAAGTACAGAAGGCGAACAGTTCGGACCGGAAGGCTGCCTGAGCATTCCGGGACTAAACGGCGATGTCCGGCGGGCAGAGACAGTAACTGTACGCGGTCTTGACCGTGAAGGTAAAGAGGTTACCATTACGGGCAGCGGCCTTCTGGCCCGCGCATTCCAGCATGAAATTGACCATCTCAACGGAGTTTTGTTTACCGATATTGCCGAGAAGGTATATGAGTACACTGCTGAGCACAGTGAGTCCGGGGAGTGAACGGAATGAAGATTGTATTCATGGGCACACCGGCTTTTGCCGTGCCTTCACTGAAAATGCTTGTGGAGGAAGGTTATGATGTCGTGGCTGTTATCACCCAGCCCGACCGGCCGCAGGGCCGAAAGAAGACGCTTATGCCTACTCCGGTCAAGGAGGCTGCCCTATCGCTCGGGCTTCCGGTGCTGCAGCCGGAACGCTGCGCCGGCCGGAAGCGGTGGCAGAGCTTGCCGCCTATGCTCCTGACCTGATTGTTACAGCCGCTTACGGCCAGATCCTGCCTAAAAGTGTGCTTGATCTGCCGCGCAACGGCTGCGTTAATGTCCATGGCTCGTTGCTGCCGAAATACCGCGGGGGTGCGCCGATCCAGCGCTGCATCATCAACGGGGAGACGGTAACCGGTGTGACTTTGATGTATATGGCTGAAGGGCTGGATACCGGCGATATGATCTCCCGTGTCGAAGTGCCGATTGGAGATGAGGACACCGCAGGTGATCTGTTTGAAAAGCTGAGCCTGGCCGGACGCGATTTGCTGAAGGCGGAGATGCCGAAGCTGGCATCAGGCCGTGTTGAAGCAGTGCAGCAGGATGACAATGAAGCTACTTATGCGCCGAATTTGAGCCGGGATGACGAGCGGATCGACTGGAATGCAGGCTCCCGTGATATTTACAACCGGATCCGGGGACTTGTCCCGTTCTCCGGGGCGTCACCCTCTGGAACGGCGAAACCTTTAAGGTATGGGCGGCTGCTAAGCCTGCTGACCAGCAGACTGCACCTTCCAAACCACCCGGCACAGTACTTGCAGTCAATGAACGCGGTGTAGAGGTGAGCACCGGTGACGGTTCACTGCTGCTGACCTCTGTGCAGCCGGCCGGCAAAAAAACGATGAGCGCCGGTGACTTCAGCCGCGGTGCGGCTATGAGTCCCGGGACGGTGCTCGGTTGAGCGCGGGCATGAACGGGGGCGGCCCGGGGCGCAGCGGACAGAGGTCCGGACGCAATGGCGATTCCGCCAAGCCGCAGGGCAGCCGTGTGCAAGGCGGAAGCGGGGCAGCCGGGAAGAGCGCGGACAGGGGAACCCGTCCTGCTGCTTCATCCCGCGCTGTGGCGCTTGATGTGCTGGTCCGGGTAGAGCAGGAGGGTGCCTACAGTAACCTTTTGCTGAACAGCAGCTTGCAGAAGTCTGGACTTAGCCGTGAGGATTCCGGGCTGGCTACAGAGCTGGTATACGGCACTTTGTCCCGGTTGATTACACTGGATTACGTGCTTGAGGATTTTGTAAGCAAGGGGATTGCCAAGCTGACACCTTGGGTGCGCAATCTGCTGCGGCTGAGCCTGTATCAGATCATGTATCTGGACCGCATTCCGCCGCATGCTGCCGTCAATGAAGCAGTTAACATAGCCAAGAAACGCGGCCATCAGGGCATCTCCGGGATGGTTAACGGAGTATTGCGCAGCGTGCTGCGCGCCGGTGAGCTGCCGGTACTCAAAAAAGGCCTTAGTGAAGCTGAGCGGATCTCTATCCTCTACTCCCATCCTTTATGGATGGTAGAGCGCTGGGCGGCTGAGTACGGTACCCAAACAGCTGAAGCGATGTGCGCTGCCAATAATGAACCGCCGGCTGTCAGCGTCAGGGTGAATACGACAATGATCAGCCGGGACAAGCTGCTTGAAGAAATGCAGGATGCAGGAATGAATGCGGCTGCATCCAGGTTAAGCCCGTACGGTATCGTCGTTAAGGGAGCCGGCAATCTAGCTTTAACCTCCTGGTATTCAGATGGTTATCTGTCCGTCCAGGATGAAAGCTCTATGCTGGTTGCGGAAGCTGTCGCTCCGGAACCTGGCATGAGAGTCCTTGACTGCTGCGCTGCCCCTGGCGGCAAGAGCGCCCATATGGGCGAACTGATGAAGGACGATGGCTATATCTATGCCAACGATCTTCATGCCCACAAGGCCAAGCTAATCTCCGATCAGGCAGCTCGCCTTGGGCTGGACTGCATCACGACCGGCAGCACAGATGCGCTTGAGCTTGCCGCTGAGCTGCCGGCGGAGTCGTTTGACCGGATTCTGCTGGATGCACCGTGCTCCGGGCTCGGGGTGATCCGGCGCAAGCCGGATCTCAAATGGCGCAAGCAGCCGGAGGATGTAGACAGCATTGCCGGACTGCAGGCAGAGCTGCTGCAGTCCGTCTCCAGGCTGCTGAAGCCCGGAGGAGTGCTGGTCTACAGCACTTGCACCACGGAGCAGGCGGAGAACAGTGCAATTGTGTCCGCTTTTCTGAAGCAGAATCCGGACTTCGTTCCGGTAAGCTTCAGTACCCCGGTATGGGAACGGACCAAGGATACGGCGCTTGCTGCCGGCGAAGGTATCCAGCTGCTGCCGCAGCATTTCGGCAGCGACGGATTCTATATCGCCCGTCTGCAGCGACTCTTGTAAGTTAGCAGAACGGCTGAATGAATTTTAACAGAGGTCCCGCCCGCAGATTCTGGTGCGCGGCGGGCTTTTCTTTTACCGTCTCTGAATTTTGTGTTAAAATAGGAAGAATGAGAAATAATACGCATATCCTTAAGAATATAATTTGATGAAAGAACAGGTGCTAATAATAATGAAACCTTTAATATATGATTTTACTTTAGAAGAATTGCAGCAGTGGGCAAAGGACAACGGAGAACCGGCTTTCCGCGGGGGACAGATCTTTGACTGGCTCTACGTCAAGCGGGTTAATGATTTTGAATCGATGAGCAACCTGTCCAAGGCGCTGCGTGCAAAGCTGGATGAACAGTTCAGAATCAACGCCCTGACTGAAATTACGAAGCTGGAGTCCAAGGACGGAACAGTGAAATTCCTGTTTGGCCTGCATGATGATCATGCAATCGAAACAGTTATTATGAAACACAATTACGGTAACAGCGTATGTGTTACGACTCAGGTAGGCTGCCGGATCGGATGTACGTTCTGCGCCTCCACGCTGGGCGGACTGAAGCGCGACCTGACTGCCGGTGAAATTGTTGCCCAGGTGGTCCGCTCCCAGCAAATTCTGGATACCCGGGGCGAGCGTGTCAGCAGTATCGTAATTATGGGTACAGGCGAGCCGTTCGAGAACTACGATGCTACCATGAGATTCCTGCGGCTGATGATCCATGAAAAGGGGCTGAATATCGGACAACGGCACATAACTGTCTCTACAAGCGGTATTGTACCGAACATCTACAAATTCGCCGACGAAGACACCCAGATCAATCTGGCGATTTCTATCCATGCGCCTAATGATGCGCTGCGCTCCAAGCTGATGCCGGTTAACCGGCGTTACCCGTTTGATGATGTAATTGAATCACTGCGTTACTATCAGGCCAAGACAGGCCGCCGCATCAGCTTTGAATATGCTCTTATCGGCGGGGTTAATGACCAGCCCGAGCATGCCAAGGAACTGGCCGGTGTTCTCAAGACGATGCTGTGCCACGTAAACCTGATTCCGGTTAACCATGTGCCGGAGCGCAAGTACGTGCGGACTTCCCGAAATGATATTTTTGAATTTCAGCGTATCCTGGCCGACCATGGCGTGAACGTTACAATCCGCCGTGAGCAGGGCCATGATATTGCGGCCGCATGCGGACAGCTGCGCGCCAAACATATGGAGTTGGGGTGAGGATATTTGATCAGAACAGTTCATGCCAGCGATGTCGGACGGTACGTACCGTCAATGAGGATTCGGTCTGGATAGGCGCTACGCGCCACGGTTATACCCTTGGTATTATCGCCGATGGGATGGGGGGACATCTGGCCGGAGATACGGCCAGCCGGCTAGCTCTGGAGACCATGCGTAACACGCTGGACGATCTGCCGCCTGATAAGGCGGGCGGAGAGCTCAGTGAAGCATTGTCTTCCGCAATCATTGCGGCCAACCGTACGGTCTTTATTGAGTCATCCCGTGATGAGAAGTACCATAACATGGGGACTACTGTCGTTGCGGCTTTGCTTAACGGGGCTGAAGGTTATATCGGCCATATCGGGGACAGCAGAGCTTATTTAATCAAAGACAGTGCCGCGATTCAGTTAACCGAGGATCATACTCTGGTCAATGAGCTGTTCAAAAACGGCCAGATCAGTCTGGAGGAACTCGGCAGTCATCCGCGCCGTAATGTGCTGCTCAGGGCATTGGGAACGGATGCCGAGGTACAGGCGGATGTGGCTCCTGTAAGCCTTGCTCCAGGTGAGCTGCTGCTGCTGTGCAGTGACGGCTTGAGCAATTTTGTCAGCCAGGAGCATCTGGGCAAGGTCGCGGGCATCCATGAGATCCCTTTAGAGGAAAGAGCGGACCGCTTACTTCAACTGGCATTGCTTGCCGGTGGCGGCGATAATATCAGCGTCGCTATGTTAGAACATCAAGGAGAGGCCGCTGTGCCCGAGACAAAGGAGTGGAATAGATGATCGGTCACGAATTGGGCGGCCGTTACCAAGTCATCGAGCGGATCGGGGGAGGCGGCATGGCGCTTGTATACAGAGCCCATGACATCCTGCTTAACCGGAACGTCGCCATAAAAGTACTAAGAAACCAGTTTGTGCATGATGAGGAGTTCATCCGCCGCTTCCGGCGCGAGGCGCAGTCGGCAGCTTCCTTGTCGCATCCCAACGTGGTCAGCATCTACGATGTAGGCCAGGAAGAGGATGTGCATTATATTGTTATGGAATATGTGGAAGGCAAGAACCTGAACGAGATTATCAAAGAACGGGCACCGCTTCAGGTAGATGAAGCCATAAGGATCGCATCCCAGATTTGCGATGCGCTGGATCATGCTCATCAGAACCAGATCATCCACCGGGATATCAAGCCTCATAACATTCTGATCGGCCGTAACGGAAGGGTCAAAGTAACAGATTTCGGAATTGCCCGTGCGGTTACTTCAACCACCATAACGCAGACAGGCTCAGTAGTCGGCTCAGTGCACTACTTTTCACCGGAGCATGCCAAGGGGGTAACGACCGGGGAGAAATCCGATCTGTATTCACTCGGCATTGTACTCTACCAGATGTTGACTGGTGTGCTGCCTTTTTTGGGCGAAAGCCCGATCAGTGTAGCGCTCAAACATCTGCAGGAGGAATTTGAGGAGCCGCGTGTGCTGAATCCCCTGATTCCTCAGAGCGTTGAGAATGTAATCCTGCGTTCCATGCGCAAAAATCCGGACGAGCGCTATCAGTCAGCTAAGCAGATGCTTCATGATCTGGAGACCTGCCTGCAGCCGGAACGGCGCAGTGAGGCCAAGGCATCATTTCATGATGACGATGATGAAGAACGGACCCGGATTATTCCGGCAATCAAGCCGATCCAGCACACACTGGGCAGCCGCAGCGGAGGCGGAGAGGACCGGATGCGCCGGATTGAGGATGATGAGGACGTTCCGGTCCAGCCGAAAGGGAAGCGGAAATGGGGCATGCCGGCATTATGGGTCGGCTTAACGCTGCTCCTGCTGATTGCAATGGGCAGTGTTGCCTGGTATGTCAGGTCACAGCTGGTTGTTGCAGAAGTAACTGTGCCTAATGTAACTAACCATTCGCTTGAAGAGGCGACTGCAATGCTCGATGAAATCGGGCTTATAGTGGAAGACCCGGTAGTGCAGCAGTACAATCCTAACTTTGGCGAGAATGTCGTCTGGGAGCAGAATAAGAAGGAAGGCACTGTGGTCAAGGAAGGCACTCACATTATTCTTACGGTTAGTACGGCCAAGCCAACTTCGAACGTGCCGAAGCTTACCGGCGGAACTTATGAGGATGCTGTAAAAGCACTGGTGGCGGATGGTGTGGACCAAAGCCGGATCAGCCAGGACCCGCGGTTCAGCGAAGACTTTCCTGAAGGCCAGGTTATCGGCTCCGAGCCGGCTGAAGGCAGTGAGTATGATCCGGATACAGCCTCGTTTGTTATATTTGTCAGCAAAGGCCAGGAGAGCAAGCCGATGCCTGACCTGACGAACAAGACACAGAATGAAGCCAAAGCCATCCTGGAAGAGATGGGGCTGGTTCTGGATGAAGTCAGCGAGGATACCAGCTATTCCATCGAAAAAGGAAAAATTACAAAGCAGTGGCCTTATGAGCAAGGGGATCTGGTATCCCCGGGCGATAAGATTTCTGTGTCATTAAGTACCGGATACCCGCCGGAAGCGCTGAATTATACGTTCAATGTGCCGGTGGCACCATCCAGTGAAGGCAAAAAGACCAAAATCCGGATTGTTTATTCCGATGCACGCAATGACGGTGAGCCTCAGGAATGGGGAACACGGACAATTGCCAAGACTCAGGTGCTGTCCGTGAATCTGGTTCTTGCACCTAATAAGGACGGGGCGGTTTCCATTTATCAGGACGGTGAATATATCGAGGCCTTTGAAGTCCGTTATTCAGATGCGAAGAATGGTACGGTACAGCAGCCAGAGCCGCCTGCAACCCAGACGCCTGAGCCGACCGTTGCGCCGACCCAGGCACCGCCTGATCCGACAATCGAGCCGGAGATTCTGCCGCCGGATTCCGGGGAAGGTGAGAATACGGGTGAGGTTGACCAGACTGGATTTCTGAGTGAGAAAGCGGTCCAGGGCAAGCAGGCCGGGAATGGTAAAGGTGCCGGGAACGGTAATAATAAGGACAAGAGCAAAGACCATTAACAGATATAAGCAGCAGTCATTCCTGTACAACAGGGCCGGCTGCGGCAGCAGAGTGACCCGGGTTGAATTTAAGCTTGGGTCATTTGCGCAAAATCAGGAGAGGAAGGCTCATTATGTATGCCTGAAGGTATAATCATTAAAGCGCTGAGCGGCTATTATTACGTGAAGCCGCTGCATGAAGGAAATATTGTGACAGAAGAAGAGGCAGTTCAGTGCAGAGGCCGGGGGATCCTGAAGAAAAAAGGGACTTCACCGCTAGTAGGCGACCGTATTATTTATATTCTGACTGAGAACGGCGAGGGGATGGTTGACGAAATCCTCCCCCGCGAATCCGAGCTGATCCGGCCGCCGGTTGCCAATGTCAAGCTGGCCGTTCTGCTGTTTTCTGTTCGTGAGCCGGATATGAATCTGAATCTGCTGGATAAATTTCTGGTACATATCGAGCACTCCGGACTGGAGCCGTTGATTGTACTGACCAAGCAGGACCTGGCTGAGGATGACGGGCAGGCAACGGCCCAGGTGAAGGAGCTGTATGAAAAAATCGGCTACGAGGTACTGGTCACCAGTTCCCTTAACGGCTCAGCAGCGAGGAGCTGCGAACGAGACTGGCCGGGGTAATCAGTGTGTTCTCCGGACAGTCTGGTGTCGGCAAATCAACACTGCTGAACCGGCTTGTACCCAGCCTTGAGCTGGAGACAGGTGAAATCAGCATGCGTCTGGGCCGCGGGCGCCATACGACCCGTCATGTCGAGCTGATCGATATCGGGAGCGGGGGATTCGTAGCGGATACTCCCGGCTTCAGCCAGCTGGATTTCCTGGAGCTGGGAGTGGAGGAGCTGTCCGTCTGCTTCCGGGAGTTCGCTTCTTATGCGGAGAGCTGCAAGTTTCGCGGCTGCAGCCATCTGCATGAGCCGGGCTGCAAGGTTATAGAGGCCTGGCAGGCCGGAGAAATTGCGGACAGCCGCTACGAGCATTACAAGCTGTTTTATAATGAGATGAAGGACAAGAAACGGAGGTACTAACTTATGATCTTACTAGCCCCATCCATTTTATCCGCTGATTTTGCTGCCCTCGGTGCTGAGGTTGCCGTTGCTGAGGCCAGCGGCGGAGACTGGATACATGTTGATGTAATGGACGGCCACTTTGTGCCGAATATTACACTCGGCCCTCCGATTGTCAAAGCAGTAAAAGCACATACGTCTTTACCACTTGATGTTCATTTGATGATTGAACACCCGGAACGATATATCGCGGACTTTGCTGCTGCCGGCGCCTCCGTTATTACTGTGCATGCAGAAGCATGTGTTCATCTTCACCGGGTAATCCATCAGATTAAAGAGCTCGGATTGATGGCCGGTGTAGCCATCAACCCGGCAACACCGGCTTCGGCTGTGCGTGAAGTGCTTGAGGATGTAGACATGGTGCTGGTAATGACGGTAAATCCGGGCTTCGGCGGACAAGCTTTTATACCGAATACCCTGCGTAAAATCCGGCAGATCCGTGAATGGGCTGCTGAAATCAATCATCCTAATTTGCGGATCGAGGTGGACGGCGGGATAGCAGAGGATACAGCAGGACTGGTGGCTGAGGCAGGCGCAGATGTGCTGGTTGCCGGCAATGCCGTATTTGGACGTCCTGACCGTGCAGCCGCCATACAGGCCATCCGGGAGGCTGCAGAGGCTGCAGTCCGATAGTCCAACTGAAGCAAGCATTAAGGGGATTAACCGATAAAGGTTATAGGCCAAGTTATGGCCGCATAAATATGGTTACATGAGCAGAAATCTCATGTAGCCTTTTTTTGTACTTCAAGGGAGGTCTGCACCTCGTCAGGGTTATATGAGTAATATGAAATCCGGGTAGTCTCCTACCGTACGGCAACAATTGATGGGAGGGTTAATAATGAAATTTTACACGTTTAAGCTGCCAAGATTTTTGGGAGGTTTTGTTAAAGCAATCTTGAACACGTTTCAGAAGAGCTGAGTTTATAACAGAACAGAAAACATGAAAAAAAGCACCTTACGAATGTAAAGGGTGCTTTTTGCTTCATTCATATGAAAGATCCTGGAAAAATTCCAAGACTAAACGCGCTCAACTTTACCGGCTTTCAAAGCACGGGTGCTGACGTACACGCGTTTCGGTTTGCCGTTCACAAGAATGCGGACCTTCTGAACGTTAACTCCCCAAGAACGACGGTTGCGGTTGTTAGCGTGAGACACGTGGTTACCGCTGCTCGGCTTCTTGCCAGTTACTGCACATTTGCGGGACATAGATTACACCTCCTTGTTACTTACACCTGCATAAAACAATACTTAAATATAATATCACAGCAAAATTTGCTTCGTCAACCAATTCAAAAACATTTATTTCTTTTAGCTCTTATAGTACAATATAAATTAGTGCATTATGTCCAGTTAATCATCGAATTGATTAGGCATGAAGTTAGGAAGGGGAATTCTCATTGAGTAAGCGTTCTATAAACGGAGCAGATTTTACCGCAATGGTACTTGCCGGCGCGGAGAAGCTGCAGCAGCATGCAGAGCACGTCAATTCCTTGAATGTATTTCCGGTACCGGATGGAGATACAGGAACAAATATGAATCTGACGATGACCGCAGGTGCGAACGAATTGAAAAAGAATAATACCGCCTCGGTCGGTCAATGTGCAGGAGTACTATCCAAAGGCCTGTTGATGGGCGCACGGGGGAACTCCGGCGTTATTTTGTCACAGCTGTTCAGAGGTCTTGGACGCTACGCCGCCCAATATGATGAGCTGAACACGCAGCAGTTCGCAGCAGCGCTGCAGACCGGTGTGGATACAGCCTACAAAGCAGTGGTCAAGCCTGTAGAAGGCACCATTCTTACCGTTGCCAAAGAAGCAGCCAGACATGCCGTCTATTTTGCGCGCCGTACTACCGATATTACGGAGCTGATGACGGAAGTGTTGGCCAAAGCCAAAGAAGCGCTGGCTAATACCCCGGAGCTGCTGCCTGTTCTGAAGCAGGTCGGCGTAGTGGATTCCGGCGGACAGGGTCTGGTCTACATTTATGAAGGATTCCATCAGTATCTGACCAGCGGAAGCACGGCTGTGCAGCACACTGTACAGGGACAAGCTCCCGCATCTGCCGCAGCGGCGCCTGTGCTGACCAAGCCGGTAAATGTACCTTCATCTGTGCAGTCCTCTGCCCAATCCCAGCTTCATACGGAAGATATTGAGTTCTTATATGATATGGAGTTTTTCATTAACCGCCAGCTTGGCGGTACCGGCGCAAATTTCGATGAAGAAAAATTCCGGAAAGCGTTATCAGTCAACGGCGACTCGATTATCGTCATTTCCGATGACGAAACCATTAAGGTTCATGTGCATTCGAAGACTCCGGGTGATGTGCTTAACCTCGCGCTGCTGTACGGGGAAATTACCCAGATTCATATCCTGAACATGCGTGAGCAGCATCGTGACCTGCTGACGGCCGGAATGGATATTGCGCCAATGCCTGAGCTGTTCGCCGAGATTCCGAAGGAGCACAGCACGGTGCAGGCACCTGCGGTTCCTCCGGCTGATGACCTCGCTCCTTACGGCTTCATTGCTGTATCATCCGGAGACGGCATTTCCGAGATTTTTAAAAGTCTTGGTGTCGATGTCGTGCTGGCTGGCGGTCAGACGATGAATCCGAGCACCGAGGACTTTGTAAATGCTATTTCCTCGATCTCTGCCAAGCATGTATATCTTTTGCCGAATAACTCTAATATCGTCCTTGCAGCACAGCAGGCCAAAGATCTGCTTGAAGGCGAACGTGAGGTTACTGTTATTCCAAGCAAGAGTATTCCGCAAGGGATTGCAGCAGCGTTTGCCTTCCAGGAAGACGATGCCGTTGAGACCAATACAGAAAGCATGCTGGAAGCCATCTCCCAGGTGAAATCTGGACAGGTAACCAATGCGGTCCGGGATACGGTTATAGAAGAGCTTGAGATCAAATCCGGACAATTCATCGGGATTTCCAATTCGAAGATTGTAGCAGCATCCGACGAATTGCTGGCGGCAAGCCAGGCGCTGCTTGCTACAATGCTGGTTAATGGTGATGAGATTGTCACTGTGTTAACCGGCGCTGAAGCTGATGAAGAGATTACAGAATCGCTTGTCAGCTGGCTTGAGGAAACTTATCCGCAGGTCGAAGTGGAAGTACACGAAGGCGGACAGCCGCTGTACTACTATCTTTTCTCTGTAGAGCCATAGGTTGATATTATAGTTTGGGGAGGAAATCCATGAATCGTACGGTTATTGTCACAGACAGCACATCAGATATCCCGCCGTCATTGGCGGAGGCATACGGCATTGAGGTCGTGCCGCTAACGCTAATGTTCGGCGAACAGGCTTTCCGGGATAATCTGGATATGACACCGGAGCAATTCTATGAGCGTCTTCCCCGCTCACAGCAGCTGCCGACAACCTCGCAGCCGTCACCGGTCGAGTACATGAATGTGTACCGCAGCATTATGGAGCGCTATCCGGACAGCCCGGTTCTGTCCTTTCATATTTCATCCGGGCTAAGCGGAACCTATCAGTCCGCAGTGCTTGCCAAGTCGATGCTTGAGGAGGAAGGGAACCATATCACAGTTGTGGATTCGCTGTCCGCTTCCTATGGCTTCGGGTTCATGGTAGTAGCTGCAGGCCGGATGGCTGCGGAAGGCAAAGGGCCGGCTGAAATACTGGACGTCGTTGAGAAGCTGCGGCAGTCCCGCAAGCTGTACTTTCTGGTCGATACGCTTGAATATTTGCAGAAGGGCGGCAGAATCGGGAAAGCATCCGCTTTTCTCGGCACCCTGCTGAATATAAAGCCGATTCTTTCGATTGATGACGAAGGGATTATCTATGCGGTGGAGAAGGTCAGGGGCCGCAAAAAGGCGGTTGCCCGGATGATCGAGCTGTTCAAGAACGATCTGCCGGGTATACACAAAATCAACGTGGCCGTGGGTCATACGGCGGAACCGGCTTACGGCGAAGAATTTCTGAATGAATTGGCCGGGCATTTCACTCTGCAAGAGAAGGTGCTGACCAATATTGGTCCGGTCGTAGGCAGCCATGTCGGCAACGGGACGCTAGCCGTGTTCATTGGCCCGCGTAAATAGGGGATGAATAAGCTGCTATCACTTGATCAAATTGAAGTCAAACAAATAAATGGCGTGAGCGCTCAAAAGCAAAGCGAGCTTCACGCCTTTGGCGTCTTTACAGTTAAGGATTTGTTGGAATATTATCCGTTCCGCTATGAGGATTACCGGCCGAAGTCGCTGAGTGAGGTCAAGCATGGCGATAAAGCAACCCTGATTGCCAAAGTGATCGGTATTCCGGTATTGCAGCGGTACGGGGGGAAGTCGAGGATCAGCTGTAAAATGGTGGCTGAGCCTTGGATGTTCACGGCTACCTGGTTCAATCAGCCCTATGTCCGCGAACAGCTGACTGCAGGCCGAGAGATTGTCATCTCCGGCAAATGGGATCAGAAGCGCAGCCAGATCACGGTATCGAATTATGAATTCCCGGACCGCGGTGAGGGCAAGACCGGGACACTGCAGCCGGTTTATTCGGTAGGGGGCAAGATCACCCAGACTTGGCTGCGCAAGGTGATCAATCAGGGGATGCAGCAGTACGGCGAGCTGATACCGGAGATTCTGCCTCAGGTCATCATGCGTAAATATGATTTTATGCCGCGCAAAAAGGCTATTGCCACGATTCACCAGCCTGAGGATACCCGGGAAGGCCAGCAGGGACGGCGCCGGATGGTCTATGAGGAGCTGTTCCTGTTCCAGCTGAAGGTTCAGGCGTTCCGGGTGCTGAATCAGGGCAGAATGGATGGAGTGCGGCATACAGTTGACAATGCGACCGTGCGTCAATTCGTTCGCAGCCTGCCGTTTGAGCTGACAGATGCCCAAAAGCATGTAGAACTGGAGATCCTGCAGGATATGCGCTCCGCTTCCTGTATGAACCGGCTGCTGCAGGGAGATGTAGGCTCCGGTAAAACGGTACTCGCTGCCATTGCACTGTATGCTTCCGTTAAATCGGGATTTCAAGGGGCGCTTATGGTGCCGACCGAAATTCTCGCAGAGCAGCATATGCGTTCCCTCACAAGGATGTTTGAGCCATTCGGCATTACGGTCGGACTGCTGACGGGCAGCGTCAGCGGCCGCAAGCGCAAGGATTTGCTGGCTTCCTTGCAAATGGGGATGCTTGATATTGTGGTAGGAACCCATGCATTGATCCAGGAGGATGTGTTCTTCCGTGAGCTGGGCCTGGTTGTGACGGACGAGCAGCACCGCTTTGGCGTTAACCAGCGAAGCATCCTCCGGCGTAAGGGTTATAATCCTGATGTGCTTACGATGACGGCAACACCCATACCCCGCACGCTGGCCATAACCGTGTTCGGCGATATGGATGTGTCCACATTGTCAGAGCGCCCCAAAGGGCGTGTGCCGATTACTACTTACTGGGTCAAGCATGATCTGATGGAGCGGGTGCTGAAGCTGGTGAACCGCGAGGTGGATCTGGGCAGACAGGCCTATCTGATCTGCCCGCTGATCGAGGAGTCGGAGAAGCTGGATGTGCAGAATGCGATTGATCTTCATGTCCAGATGTCACAGGCCTTTCCAAATTACCGGGTTGGCCTGCTGCACGGCAGGATGACTCCGGCGGAGAAGGACGAAGTGATGCGCGCTTTCTACAGCAATGAAATCCAGCTCCTCGTCTCCACTACAGTGGTAGAGGTTGGCGTTGATGTTCCCAATGCGACTCTTATGATTATTATGGATGCTGACCGGTTCGGATTGTCACAGCTGCATCAGCTGCGCGGGCGGGTCGGACGCGGCCAGCATGCTTCGTATTGCGTGCTGGTGGCAGATCCGAAATCCGAAATCGGCCGGGAACGGATGACAGCCATGACGGATACCGATGACGGATTTGAGGTTTCACGCCGCGACCTGGAGCTGCGAGGGCCGGGTGATTTCTTCGGAACGAAGCAGAGCGGCCTGCCGGAATTCCGGCTGGCGGATATGACCGCAGATTTCGAAGTGCTGGAGCAGGCGCGTGATGATGCCGCTATGCTGCTAAAGGACACCACCTTCTGGACCTCGGCTGATTATGCGGCGCTGCGCAGTTACTTACAGGCTGAGCAGATATTCCAGGGGGAAATCATCGATTAAATAGGCACATGCGGCGGCCTGCCCTCATATACTGTGAATGATTGGATATGACGGGAGGTGCTGCATTTGGGTTATCAGCAATATGGAATCAGTCCCCAGCTGGTGGAGCGCATCAAGCTGAAGATGAAGAATCCGGCTGTGAAGGAACGGATCAAGAACATGATTAACGGCGTTTCCAAGCAGGAACTGCAGGATACTGCAGTAGTCCGCAGGCTTGTACGGAATGCTGCGGCAGTGCTTAACGAGAAGCTTACCGGAGCGCAGGAAGAGCAGATTGTGAAGTTTGTCATCGCCCAGAAAATTGATCCGAATAACACATTTCACCTTATCCGCCTGTGGGGAATGTTCCGCTGAGCCGTTAGGAATGCCGTGGTATCAAGAACAACAAAAAGACGTTTCCGCAAAGAGCTGCGGGAACGTCTTTTTGTCATAGATAAGCTGAACCTTGCTAGGTATTTAGCTGATTTTGCGTCTCACCCAATCAGTAATGCTGTCCGGCTGATTGCTGGTCACGGTAATTTTGCTGTCCTGGTCAAAGGAACGGACGATGGAGGTAAGAGCATCTTCCTCAAGCTTACTCGCCAGACAGAACAGTACGCCGGGCTGGATCAACTTGGCATCCCTCTTGAGCGAGTGCTGGAGTGCCTTGCGAATCTCCTCACAGCGGCTGCTGGTGATCCAGACGCCCTGGAGCGGGATAGGCCGCGCAGGGAGAAGCGGACCCCCTCAAAGGCGAGCAGATAAGCGATAATACTGTACATCGCCTGATCCCAGCCGAACAGCATGCCTCCGGCAAGCAGAATGCAGCAGTTAAACAGCATGATGACCACTTCGGCTGACTTGGCGGGACCGCCGTCAGTTAACAGAAAGCCCTGCTCTCTGGCATTGCCGGAAAGTCCGCCTGAACGGATCATTATGCCGATTCCCAGACCAAGGCAGAGTCCTCCGGCAACAGCAGCAATCAACGGATCAGCGGAAACTGCCGGAAAATGGTGCAGCGCCAGGGAGCCGATTGTCAGACAGAACAAGCCAAGCAAGGTATAGAGTGCAAAGCGCAGGTTAATCTGCCTGCGAGACAACAGAATAAACGGCAGATTGAACAGAAACAGAAACAGGCCAAGCCGCATTTCGGTAAGATGGGCCAGCAGGGCTGATAAGCCGGCGATACCGCCAAGCACCAGCTTGTGCGGCATCAGGAACAGCTCAAGTCCCACTGCAGCCAGCAGGCCTCCGCAAATCACACAGAGGATACGGATCAGCTTGGTACGGGCAGGGGCCGGAAGTCCATGACCAAAAGGTTGATTCATCCAAGGGTTCCTCCTTCGGCAGGGAAACTGTATTTAATGCCGCCGAAGCGGCAGATCGGTAAGGTTAGTGTAAAGAGGCAGTCTGACAGTTGGATGAAGTGTACAATTCAACATAATTGGATGTATATTTAAGCGGCCTGAGCAGCCGCCGTTTCAAACGGTTGTAGAACAGCGGATACAGCAGGACGAAGCAGACAGGCAGCCCCGTGTCCTGAGGGACAGGCAAAGGGTTTCCATGATGAGCACTGCGCATAATCGGCACCGATTTCGGCAAAGGCCCATGTAATCGGGCTGGCTGTGTCATTTTATGCTCATCAATGTGCGGATATTGCTCAGGCTCGGCACTGCTGACCGCTCCGGTTGAGGCTGTGAGCGTCATGAGAAGCAGAAGCGGAGCCAGCGCTGCACGGAGCCAGACTGTAAGCGGTTTAGCTGCTAAATATGCCATCTTGGAAACACCTCCTTGCTGTATCTTGTAGTTTAAGCATACCATATGTTTAGTGACAGAACCAATTGAATAACGGGTTTTGAAACCGCTAAAGTGCCGGAAAAACGAACTAGCACCAGTAAATAAGTGTTTCTGAGAGTAAAAGGGGATTTCAAATAATTTTTTTGCCAAAGATGCGCTTAATCCACCCGGGATGGAATATTTACAGGCTTGCCATTTTCCGGAACCGCATAAAAAACCAGCAGTGGCTCCGATTAAACGGTCCATCCGCTGGTTTATTATTAGCATCGCATATAAAGTGCTGTTTACAGCACACGCTGCATGTGAAGGATGACGTTATGCCAATAGCCGGTATCAAGCTCGCTGATCTGCACACCGGGTTCGCCCCAGGTATGAATGAATTTTCCGTCACCGATATAAATGCCAACATGGCCGGGAACAGCGTCACTCTCAAAGCGTCCGGGAACGGTGAAAAAAATCAGGTCTCCAACTTTAAGTTCATCACGGCTTACCCGCCGGCCTTTATTATCCTGATCCCGCGCTAGACGCGGCAGCTCTACATCGAACTTCCTGAATACGTGGCGGGTAAAAGAGGAGCAGTCAAATTTCTTGGTCTCCTCGTAAGAGCCTGCTCCAAAATCATAAGGAACGCCGAGGAATTTTTTGGCGTAGGCAACAAGCTCACCGGTATCGACATCAGAAGCACTCTGAATCCGGAGTGTATTGGCCGTACCCTGACCGGATGTTTTGCCATTTATAAGGCCGTCATCTTTGTCGGTCGGAGCAGCAATATTGATCTCGCCTGTAGTCGGATTCCAGCCTACTTCGGTCTGCAGCAGCTTTGATAAAGAAGTCGGCGTAATATAGATCTGGCCGTCCCGGCGGATTGGGGCATCCGGCAAGGTTACTTTGTCGCCAAGCGAGAATACCTGGGCAGAATTCGGCTTCAGCATATACATTACATCGGTATATCCTATTTTAGCGAAGCCCCCGCTGGAGGTGTCATCCTTCATCCGGTATCCCAGGGCGGCGGCAGCAGGTTTCAACGGAATCCAGAATTTCCCCTGATCGTCCTTAACATAAGATTTTTCGTAATAACTGCCGGCAAAAGAGCCGGAAGGTGTGATGGAGTTAGCCTTGGGCTTCTGATCGTTTTGATAATACCCGCATGCACTGCCTGTGAGGGATAGCGCAATTAAAAGTGCGGCTGCTGCAGATTTTTTGTATATTGTTCTTTTCATATGTCACGCTCCATCTTCAAACTGTATCTTCAGTTTGTGCAAAACGACGGCTTTTATAAGAATGAACTTACTGGATTCGCTTCCTGTTCCTACATGGTGCACACATTTCGGAAGAACCTGCTGACATTGTGCGCATTTTGTAATATCTGGATTGCTGATTAACGATTGACGGATAAACAACCTACATATAATATAAGTTTAATAGATTTGCTGTATTTGATGGGAGATTCGTGTAAGCTATTGCTTTAATGCTTTTAAAGATGAAAGCGATAATGCTGAGTCGCTCACTTTGATACACGCGCTGATACCGTAAACAGAAAAGGGGATATCTGATGAAAAAATCGAAACTTTGGGCCGGTCTGGGCCTGTGCCTGATGCTGGTTGCAGCGGGCTGCGGAAACAACAATGCGGTTAACACGGGATCAACGAATAGCGGCAATGCAACGGCTGCAACGGAGGCACCTGCCAATGCGGGTACTGATGATGCCAAATCTTACAAAATTGCGATCTCACAGTATGTAGAGCATCCGTCACTGGATGCAACTCGCGAGGGCTTCCTGGCAGCACTGAAGGACGCTGGAATTGTAGAAGGTGAGAACCTGACGGTGGATCTGCAGAACGCCCAGGCAGACCAGGCGAATAACCTTTCAGTTGCCCAGAAGATTGCCGGAGACAAAAATGATCTTGTCCTGGGAATTGCAACGCCTTCCGCCCAGGCACTTGTACAGAATGTGAAGGATACACCAATTCTGTTCGCAGCTGTAACTGATCCGCTGGATGCCAAGATTGTGAGCGACCTCGAGCATCCCGGCGGCAACGTCTCGGGTGCGTCGGATACTAATCCAGAGGCTATTACACGGCTGATGAATTTTATCGCTACCCAGTTCCCTGATGTCAAGAAGCTCGGGCTGATCATCAATGAAGGCGAACCGAACGCTGTGGTCATGGCTGGTATTGCTAAGGAAGAGCTGGACAAGCACGGCATCGAGCTCGTGAAGGCGGCAATTACAAACACTTCCGAAGTGAAGCAGGCCGCAGAATCCCTGGTTGGCCGTGTAGATGCATTCTACATCACTCTGGATAACTCAGTTGTAAGCGGTGTGGATGCCATTATCCAGACGGCAAACGACAACAAGCTGCCGTTCTTCTCAGCTGACCGCGACACCGTTGAGAAAGGCGCTTTTGCGACAGTAGGCTTCAAGTATTATGACCATGGCTACCAGGTTGGTGAAATGGCTGCAGACGTACTGAAGAACGGCACAAGCCCTGGTGATATGAAGGTGTCCATGCAGGAGAAGCTGGATCTGATTCTTAACCTCAAGGCAGCAGCAGCCCAAGGAATTGAAGTAACAGATGCTATGAAGGCTGAAGTGGCCGATCAGGGGAACAACATCATTCAATAAGAGCCATACATTATTATGGGGCGATCCCGGACGGGACGCCCCTTGCCGCTTGAGGGAGGAAGTCACCTATGTATAATTCAATGCTCGGAGCCCTGGAAATGGGCCTCTTGTACGCGTTTATGGCTCTAGGGGTATATATTACGTTCCGGATTCTTGATTTTCCGGATTTGACTGTAGATGGAAGCTTTACAACCGGCGGGGCAATTGCTGCCGTCATGATTACGAACGGTTCTGCGCCTTGGCTCGCTACCCTGTGTGCGCTTGGCGGCGGTATGGTTGCCGGGATGTGTACAGGATTGCTGCACACCAAGGGCAAGATCAACGGTCTGCTGTCGGGGATTCTCATGATGATTGCGCTTTATTCAATCAACCTGCGGATTCTGGGCAAGCCGAACGTTTCGCTGATGGGTGAAGATACCTTGTTCAGCTCTATTAATCCGCTGCTCGTTATGCCGTTTGTTGTTATACTGGTCAAGATTCTGATGGACCTGTTCCTGCGGACAGATCTTGGACTTGCCCTGCGGGCAACCGGTGACAACGCGCGGATGATCCGCAGCTTCGGTGTTAATACAGATACTACGACTATTCTCGGCATCAGTCTGTCGAACGGCATGGTTGCACTCTCCGGTGCATTGATTGCCCAGTATTCTACTTTTGCCGATTCTTCTATGGGTATTGGTATGATTGTTATCGGCCTTGCTTCGGTTATTATCGGGGAAGCTATCTTTGGGGCCGGAAGCGTCTTCCGGGCTACGCTTGCTGCTGTTCTCGGCTCGATCGTATACCGTATCGTTGTAGCGCTTGCGCTCCGGGTGCCATGGCTTGAAGCCTCGGATCTGAAGCTGATTACCGCCATTATCGTTATAATTGCCTTGCTGTTCCCTTCAATCCAGCGGTATCTGAAGACGAAGAGCACCGCACGCAAACGTACGGCAGAGCTTGCAGAGCAGGCTCTGCGTAGCAAGAAAGGGGGAGCAGCCAATGCTAAAGCTTGATAATGTCTCCAAGCTGTTCAATCCTGGCACCCCGGATGAGAAGATTGCCCTGCTTGGAATAGACCTGGAGCTGCGGGCCGGTGATTTTGTAACCATCATCGGCAGTAACGGCGCAGGCAAATCTACCTTGATGAATATTATTTCCGGCGTGATGAAGCCCGATCTGGGTGAAGCGCGGATCGAAGGGAACTCCATCAGCCATCTTCCGGAGTTCCAGCGGGCCCGCTGGATCGGCCGGGTCTTCCAGGACCCGATGGCCGGTACAGCCCCGCATATGACGATTGAAGAGAATCTCGCGATGGCCTATAAGCGCGGACAGAGCCGCGGCCTGGCCTTCGGAGTGAATGCGGCCAGACGTAATGTGTTCCGTGAACAATTGAGCCGTCTAGGCATTGGTCTTGAGAACCGCCTGCGGGCCAAGGTAGGGCTGCTGTCCGGCGGTGAGCGGCAGGCGCTCAGCCTGCTGATGGCGACCTTTACACAGCCGCAGATCCTGCTGCTGGACGAGCATACGGCAGCGCTTGACCCAGCCCGTGCTGATCTGATCACCAAGCTCACAGAAACCATTGTACGGGAAATGAACCTGACGACACTGATGGTCACTCATAACATGGAGCAGGCGATCCGTCTCGGCAACCGGCTGATCATGATGGATAAAGGTTCAATCATTCTGGATATCGACGAATCACGGAAGAAGGATTTGACCGTTGAGCGCCTGCTGGGTGAATTTGAAACCATCAGCGGGCACAAGCTGGCAGATGACCGGATGATGCTGGGATAAAGATTACAGACAGATTATCCTCGGAAGTTTGGAGATAAAGACTTGAACACAGTTAAGCAATGACCTTTGACTGTGGCTCAAGTCTTTTTGTTCTATATGAAGTTTTCTAACCTGTGTTGACTGTTTCAGATATTGGAATACAATGGACTAGTGCCCATCGGCATGATTATGAAGGAGGCGGTGCCAATGGAAGCTCTAACACAACGGACAGAAATTAGAGGGATAATGCCTAGTCGTCCATAAACTGCATAGTTCCCTCTCGGATGAGGTTATCATATATGCAGCATCATATTTACAAAATGACAGACTACAGTGACACCCAGCTTGAGCTGGTCCGCAGTCTGGAACGAACGTGCAAGACGGCTGACAGCTCAAGTCTGCGGGTAGGTGTTGAAAGCCTGAAGGAAACCGGTGGTGATGAAGCCTATCTTAGCCTGAGCGGCGGCCAGTTAACCGGATTTCTCAGCTGGTATACTTCAGACGGCATAGAAGCTAATATTAATGCGATGGTTCATCCGGACTTCCGGCGACAGGACATCTTCCGCAGACTGCTGCAGCAAGCCGCGGGCGATATGCGCATACAGGGAGTGGCGACCTGCCGGATTCGGGTTCCCGCGGACTCAGAGCCGGGGATTCAAGCCACGCTTGAATTTGGAGCAGAGTTTGCAACTGCCCAGTATACGATGATGCTGAACCGCAGGGAGATAACTGAAGCCAGTCAGTCAGCTGCTCAAGTGCATCATTTGGTTATCCGCCGCGAAGAGACCCGGGATGCAGGCTTCATGATAGCGTGCCTCTCGCAAGCCTTTGGTGATCCCGAGGAATGGACGCGCAGCTACCTGGCACATACCGCAGCTCCGGACCGGATAACCTATATTGCTGAATCCGGCTCTGAACCAGCCGGAATGATCCGGATTCATTATCAGGGGCATGCGCTGGCCGTTATCCATGATTTTTGTGTCTTGCCTTCGCAGCAGGGCAAAGGAATCGGCGGGCAAATGTTATCCGCAGTCGTCAATCTTCTTAAACAGCAGGCAGAGCTGATGGTTCGGCTGAGCGTAGTTACTGATAACATCCAGGCCTTGAAGCTATACGGGAATTCCGGTTTTGAAATAACCGCTGAGTCGCATTACTATGTGATCCCGTTAAGCCGGTTAAGCTGAATACGAGAACACCAACGACCGCTGCAGGTTTATCCTGCGCGGTCCATTTCTTTGTACTGCGCCACATTCATCATTCCGAATAGAGGATGAGGATATGTTTGCGTTTACAGCCTGCTGCTGATCTTTCTAATGGTATCCAGACTAATAGCATAAGTCAAAATCAAGAGAACCCGGTTCATTTCCGTGAATGCGAGGTAAAGGTTAGGGAAAGAACAACAACAGGAGGGAACATAACAATGGCTGAGCTTAAATTAGCAGGTAAAGTAGCGGTTGTAACCGGCGGAGGTTCAGGTATCGGTAAAGCTTCTGTTCTGGAATTTGCCAGAAACGGCGCCAAGGTCATTTTGCTGGACCGTACACCTGATAATGCCGAAAAAGTAAAACGGCAGGTAGAAGAAGCGGGCGGAGAGGCCCTTGTAATTGAATGTGATATTGAACAGCCGCAGCAGGTAAAAGAAGCAATCGATCAGGCAGCAGCGACATGGGGTCGGCTGGATATTGTGTTCGCAAATGCCGGAATTAACGGGGCTATGGCACCTATTGAAACGATGGAGATGGAGGACTGGGATCAGACCATTCATATCAATCTGCGGGGGACGTTCGCAACCGTAAAATATGCGATACCGCATCTTAAGGAGAAGGGCGGCAGTATTCTGATTAACAGTTCGATTAACGGAAACCGGGTCTTCTCCAATATCGGGTTCTCGGCTTACAGCACCACGAAGGCGGGCCAGGTTGCTTTTATGAAAATGGCGGCCCTTGAGCTGGCACAGTACAAGATCAGAGTCAATGCCATTTGTCCCGGAGCCATCAAGACTAATATTGATGATAACACCTATCCGTCTGAGGATCTGAAGGAAGTGCAGATTCCGGTGGATTTCCCTGAGGGTGATCAGCCGCTGGAGGAAGGGCCGGGACGTCCGGACCAGGTGGCCAAGCTTGCGTTGTTCCTCGCTTCGAACGATTCCGATCATATTACTGGAACAGAAATTTATTGTGACGGTGCCGAATCGCTGTTGCACGGCTGACCATTCTATAGGGGCACTGACCGGCATAACCTGTAAAGAATAGTTCCTTTTCCGAAGAAACGGATTCCATCACCGGCAATGCTGCAGCTGCCTCTAACGGGTTAATGCGGTATGCGGCAGAGCGGCATTCGTTTCTTCTTCTTTTTTAATTTGTCATCAGCCTGGCATCCGTTTTAAGGTATACTGTTTCTATCTGTTTTTTTAGAGGAGGAGCCATGAGTATTGATCTTCATACAGAATCAATTGTAAAACTGCTGGTGGCCATGCTGTTCGGGCTGTTCATCGGCATCGACCGGCAATTGAAGCAGAAACCGCTGGGGATCCGGACCAGCATGGTTATCAGCATCGCGAGCTGTCTGGTGACACTTGTCTCCATTCACGCCTATGACAAGTTTGGCGGGGCGGAACATCCTACGATGGATCCGATGCGTCTGGCAGCACAGATCGTCAGCGGGATCGGTTTTTTAGGAGCCGGTGTGATTTTGCGCAGAGGTGGAGATGCCATTTCGGGCCTGACCTCAGCGGCGCTAATCTGGACTGCCTCGGGGATCGGAATTGCAGTAGGTGCAGGCTTTTACCTGGAGGCGGGGTATGCGGTAGTACTGCTTATGTTCGCTGTGAACGCAGTTCCGCTGCTGATTAAGGCAATCGCCCGGAGGTGCTTAACAAGCATGAAATCTCCGTCAAAATCATTATGGAGCCTAACTACGTGCTGACTGAGGTCATTCAGAAAATCGAGGGACGTCCTATGACGGAGCAGCGTAAAACACGTAAACCGGGCCGGGCCATCCGCAGGATGAAAATCAAGGATCTGGATGACGGCAGACAGCTGATCGATATGGTTTTGTCTGCGCCTGATCATGATTATGCGACTGAAATCTATTACGATGTGAAAAAAATAGAGCATGTCATGAGCGTCGAAGTGGAACAATTGTAAAAATGCCATGTTACCGCTTCCGCAGATGTGTTAATCTATCTAAGAGAGTCATTTTGAGATTATGGAAGGGAGAAAGAATGTACAATGTCGATTACTGCTTATGAAGGCCAATTTGAAGGGGAAGCTGCGGTCTGGCTGAAGGCCGGACGTTATGAGGCGGCAATCCTGCCGCATATCGGGGGCAATCTGATCTGCTTCCGCGATACCGAGAATGGTTACCGTTTCCTGCATGAGCCGGGTGCGGAGGAGATGGAGGCATTCAAGGCCAGTCCGGGGATTCATGGGATTCCGGTGCTGTTTCCTCCAAACCGTTATGAAGACGGCGAATTCCCTTTTAACGGGCAGACCTACCACCTTCCGGTGAACGAGACGGCGACCGGCAACCATCTGCATGGTTTTTTACATACGGCTGCCTGGGAAGTTGAGGAATTTGGCGCCGGCAAAAACGAGAGCTTCGTAACAGTTGCCATCAAGGTGGATGAGAACCATCCTTCTTATCAGTATCTGCCGTTCAAATATACCGTTAAGCTGCGCTATACGCTTGGTGAAGGCGGTTTGTCCCAGCACCTGCAGGTGCACAATGACGGTGAAGAGCTGATGCCTTGTCTGCTGGCCTTCCATACCGCCATTAATGCGCCGTTTGCGCCCGGAAGTACACCTCAGGATTACAAGGTGAAGCTGACGATCGGCGAACGCTGGGAGCTTAACGAGCGTATGCTGCCTACAGGTGCTTACCAGGAACTGACTGCGGACGAAATTGCCCTGCGTGATGAAGGCCTGTACCCGTTCTATGCGCCAATGGACAACCATTATACTGCGGTGGCCCAGAATGGCCGTAACCGGATGGAGCTTACAGACAGCAAGTCTGGTGTAACGCTCGTTTACGATGTAGGAACATCGTACAAGCAGTGGATGATCTGGAACAACGGGGCAACCGAGGGCTTCTTCTGCCCTGAACCGCAGATTAACCTCGTGAATGCGCCGAAGGTTGATCTTCCGGCGATCAAATCGGGCTGTTCAGTCTGGCACCGGGAGAATTCTGGGAAGAGACCGGCCGACTGTATGTAAAATAATAGGGTTAAGCGGGGCTAATGCCGCGTGTATTGAAAAGGTTAAAATAGGGCGGGAAGTAGCTGCGTGCTGCCCCCGCTTTTTTTGCTTGTCTAAAAAAGTATACCTCTAGCCGGCGGAGGTTAAGAATAGGAGCAACGATACAAGGGGGATGTTCTGAATTTAATCCTGTTTTAAGGTAAGTGGCGTATACTACACGTTTAGTATAGATAGGAGTGATTGTTTTGCGCCACACAATGTTACCCAGGCGGACATGGCAGCTGGCAGCCGGCCTGCTGCTTGCCGGATTCCTGCTGAATTTCTGCCTGCAGGCAGCCTCATTCAGTCTGGAGCTTCAACGTATATTCGGCTGGATCCTTGAGTATCCGCTGTTATATATATCCGGCAGCCTTTTTTTCTTTTTCTTTCTGCTGGCAGCATCAGTCCTTCTGCCCAATATGTATATCGGGCCGGGAATAATCCTGTTAGCCGGTGCCGTGACCGGTACTGCAAATTATAAAAAGCTGTCAACAACCGGGGAGCCGCTGTTTCCCTGGGATCTGCTGCTGCTCAAAAATGCCGCAGATATGCGCACCATCACGAAGGGCATGATCTCACCGCCGCTGCTGGCTGCAGGCGTGCTGTTCGTTGCCGTGCTTGTCCTGCTGCTGCGCCGGCTGCCGGAGATGAAGCTTCGCCTGCCGTCCAGGATCACACTGGGGGTTATATCTGTTATCATACTGGCCGGATTTATCACAATGGTCAGCGGGCAGAGTCCGCTCGCTTCCTCACTGAAGTACCAGAATATTTTCTGGAACCAGAAGGTGAATTACACCCAGAATGGCTTCCTCTACGCCTTTACAGGCAATCTGCGGCAAAATCTGATGGAGCAGCCTGAAGGCTACAGCAAACAGGCAATCGAAGAAATTGCCGCCAGATACAGGGAACAGCCGGATAGCGGAGGGACAGCTGCTGCCGGGGAGCAGCCCAATATCCTGTTCATGATGGATGAAGCTTTTTTCGACCCTACACGGCTGGAGGGGCTTGCTTTCAGTGAAGACCCGCTCAGCTTTATCCATTCGGCGGAGCAGACAACGCCATCCGGCTATCTGCTCTCCCCTGAATTTGGCGGAAATACGGCTAATGTGGAATTTGAAGCGCTGACCGGACTGTCCATGTATTTTTTGAACGACGGCTCCATTCCATATCAGCAGCGGCTGGTCAAAATGTCCTTCCTGCCGTCCATCGTCAGCATCCTGAAGGAACGGGGCTACAAGGCGGAGGCGCTGCATCCCTTCGATGAAACCTTTTATAACCGCAACCGGGTATATCCGATGCTGGGGTTCGATTCGTTCACCAGTGAAAAGGATATGGGGGACAGCGGCCGTATCACACCTGACGGTTATATCTCTGATAAGTTTGCCGTGCAGGAGGCGGTGAGGCGGTTTAGATCGGCAGCAGACCCGGTTTTTCTACATCTGGTGACGATGCAGAATCATTTTCCGTTCACCAAAGGGCTGAACGGGCCGAATACCATTAGCGTCAGCGGGGTGGAGGCTGAATATAAAGATGAAATCGAAACCTATGTGCACAATACCAGTCTTACTGACGAAGCGCTGGCTTATCTGCAGCAGGAGCTGCTGACAATAGAGCGGCCGACCATTGCCGTATTTTGGGGCGACCATCTGCCGGCGCTGTCCTCAGGAATTTATTCGGCAGCAGGCTGGGATCGAGAGCCCCGGCTGAAGCATGAGACCAAGCTGATGGTGCTGGCCAACTTTGATATAGGAGCGGATCCGCTCGGTACGCTCAGTCCGGCTTACCTGGGTCCGGAGGTCTTCCGTTTGTCCGGAATGTCTTTGCCTCCGTACTACAAGCTGCTTGAACAGGTTCAGGCAGAGATTCCCGGCCTCAGCAAAGCTGTCCTGCTCGGAAATTCCGGTCCGCAGAGCGGCTTGACTCCGAAACAGCAGGAGTTGCTTGACGATTACCGCCTGGTGGAATATGACCTGCTGGAGGGCGAGAGCTACTCGGCAGGCCTGTTGTTCTGATTCGCAGCAGCAGCAGGTTTGCGTACAGGCCCCCATTGCGGGGCCTGTTTGTCTATGTATAGCGTGTGCTGCCAATTGCTCAGCGGCAATCATTTGTTATTTTCAACTTCCGGCAAACAAGGTATCATGGCCTTAGCAACTGATTATCATTCACTTATGAAAGGGGTTACATGGTGAAGAAGCTATGGCTGGTCTATGTGCTTCTGATCGGAATTTTCCTGGTGTATGTACTGAACTACAAGCTGCAGGCAAGCAGCACGGACCCTTGGGAAACGGCGGGCCTGCGCGGCAATATCGAAGACAAGTATGTAATGGTCACCTTTCAGCTCGGCATCGATTACTGGAAAAGTGTTCTGAAGGGCTTTGAGGATGCTGCGGAGGAACTCAATGTATCCGTAGAATATCATGGCTCGACTCAGCATGACGCGAATGAGCAAATGACGGTACTGGAGCAGATTATTGCCAGAAAGCCGGCAGGCATTGCCATCTCTGCAGTCAACTCCGAATTGCTGACAGCCACGATCAACAAAGCGGTGGATAGCGGAATCCCGGTTGTTCTGTTTGATTCGGGTGCTCCTGCAAGTAAAGCTTACTCGTTCCTGGGCACGGATAATTACAATGCCGGCGTTGAGGCAGCGCGCAAGATGGCAGAGCTTACGGGCGGACAGGGAGAAGTAGCCATCATCACAACACCTGAGCAGCATAACCATCAGGAGCGTACAGACGGATTCAGTGTGACCATCCGCAGTGAGTTTCCGGAGATGAAAATAGTAGCCGTCAAGGACGGCGATGGCGATCAGGTCGCTTCAAGGGAGGCTGCTGGGCAGCTGTTGGCCGCTTATCCGCAGCTTAAAGGGATCTTTGCTACGGAATCCAACGGAGGAATCGGAGTAGCCGAGGCAGTGAGGAAAATACAGGGTACGGACTCCCGGATGCAGATTATCAGCTTTGACACTGATAAAGGCACACTGGATCTGGTGAAGGAAGGACGGATCGCGGCAACAATGGCCCAAGGCACCTGGAATATGGGTTTTTGGTCGCTGACCGAGCTGTTTCACCTGCACCGCGGCCTGCTGGAGGATCCTTCAGCCTATCTCAATAATAAGCCGCTGCCGGTGCCGGATACAGTAGATACGGGCATTGATGTGGTGACCCGGGCGAATGTGGAGAATTATTATGCCAAGTAGGCCCGGCCGGGGGAGGGACATCTTATGAACAGGCACGGGCTGACTTTTGAAAAGCTTAAGCTGAATAATATGCCGATCCGCTATAAGCTGATCATTCATTTTCTGTTAATCAGCATTCTGCCTTCCATCGGACTAGGGCTGCTGATCGGCTGGACGGTTGACCGCAGAGTGGAGCAGCAGAGCAATGAGAATACGATGCAGCTGATTGGCAAGGTCAATGCCGCACTGGAGAATGATGTGGAGAATCTGCAGAAAATATCTTATCTGATCTCGTTCGACCCCGGGTCGAGTCTTTTCTGAGCGGTCAGCTTCCGGGCAGCGCAGGCTCCGGCGTGACCGGAGTTAACGGCGAACCGGTGGAATATAACATCCGAAAGTTCCTGCAGGGCTTCACTACGCTTAGCTCGGAAATCGCCGGAATAATGCTGGTGAACCGGGACGGTGATTACATCAGTAACGAGATGTACACCCGGCCGGATACCGAACTGACCGAGGAGGCATGGTACAAGGCGGCAGCGGCCAACAAAGGTATCTTCAAAATAATCGGTCATCCTTACGGCCGTGCCGTCAAGTCCCATGCCGACTATAAAGAAAGTGAGGTCGTATCTGCCGTCAGGGCGATTGTAGATCCCGATACGCAGATCGTTCAGGGAGTGGTGCTGGTGGATATGAAGCTGCGGGCAATTGCCGAAACTGCACGGGATGTCACGCTGGGCAAAACAGGCTATCTGACTGTGGTCGACAGCAGCGGGGAGATTGTTTATACGCCGCAGCACCCGTTCATGCAGTCTATTCAGGCAGACCTGTTTACTGACAGCTCCGGCATTACCTCGGTAGAAGCGGATAAGCGGGAGATTCAGCTGATCTACCGGACCTCGTCATTTACCGGCTGGACCACGGTAGGTGTCTTTCCGATGGATGAATCCGCCTATGGTGTACGGGAAATCACCTTTAATGTAGTCACCTTTGTGTTTGTAGTCTGCATGCTCGGGATGACGGCCTCTTTCTATCTGGCCTATTCCATCTCCCGGCCGATCGGCCAGCTGGCCTCCTTCATGAGCAAGGCGCAGTCCGGTGATCTGACGATCCGCTACTGGGGGAACCGTTCAGATGAGATCGGAATGCTTGGCCGCAGCTTCAATACGATGCTGGTCCAGATCAGCCGGCTGCTCTCGCTGACCGAGCTGCAGGCACGGCAGAAGCGGGAGGCGGAGCTGCGCAGCCTGCAGGCGCATATCAAGCCGCATTTTCTCTACAATACGCTTGATACGATCCATTGGATGGCCCGCAGCAAAGGTGCGGAGGACATTGCCGGCGTGGTGCAGTCTCTCTCCAGGCTGTTCCGGCTGGGGCTTAGCAAGGGCAGTGACATTATCCCGCTGTCAGATGAGCTGGAGCATATCGTCAGTTATTTGCAGATCCAGCATACCCGGTACAGCAGTAAGCTGTCTTACTCCATTTCAGCGGATCCCCGGCTCGGTGAGCTGTATGTGCTGAAGCTGCTGTTGCAGCCGATTGTGGAAAATGCCATTTATCACGGGATCAAGGAACGGCGCGGCCCCGGCAGGATCACTATTACAGTAGAAGAACGGCAAGGTGACCTGTACATGACAGTAACGGATGACGGCGCCGGAATGGCCGCAGAGCGGCTTGCGCTGCTTAACAAGCGTCTGGAGTCGGCGGGTGTGGATGGTGAAACTGCAGAGGCTGACCAAGGGGCAGTTGGCAGCAGCGGCAGCGGCTACGGCATTCTGAATGTGCAGGCAAGGATCAGGCTCACTTACGGGGAGCCTTATGGTCTAGTTATTGAAAGTACAGCAGGGAGTGGCACTGTGGTAACTGTCCGGCATCCGGTTGTACGGAGCAGCAGTCCGGCGGATTATGCTGACTAAGAGAGGGGCTTGAGGGCTATGGAGCATTGGAAGGTGATGATTGCCGACGATGAAGAGATTATTCGTGAAGGCATCCGGCGATGTGTAGACTGGAATAGTCTCGGCCTAGAGGTTGCAGCAGAGGCGGAAGACGGGGAAGAGGCGCTTGAACTTGCACTGCACCATGGGGTCCACATTGCTCTGGTGGATCTGAACATGCCGATTATGCATGGCATTGAGCTAATGAAGCAGCTGAAGGAGCGTCTGCCGGGCTGCCGGATTATTGTCATTACCGGGCATGATGAATTCTCCTATGCCCAGGAGTCCATCCGGCTGCAGGTTAATGATTACATACTGAAGCCCGCAGATCCGCAGCAGCTGATGCAGGTGCTACGGGGGGTACGGGATGATCTGGAGACAGAGCGCCGCCAAAGCGAGCACTTCCAGCAAGCCTCGAGACAGATCCTCAAGAACTTTCCGCTGCTGCGTGAACGATTCTGCCAGGAGTGGCTGGAGGGGAACCTCAGCCGCGAGGAGATCAGTGAGCAGCTGCAGTTTCTGAAGCTGCCCCCGGCCTGCCCGGAGCTGCTTGCCGTGATCCGCTGGCGCGGCGAAGTACGCCAGCCATCGATGAAGGACAGCGAACGCCAGCTGTTTCTGTATGCCATTGAGAATATCAGTGCTGAGCTGCTGGAGGTTTATCCAAAGGTCATTTTCCGGGACAGCGCCGGACTGATAGTCATCCTTCTATGGGAAGGCAGCGGAGAAGGGGCGCTGGCCGGCATTGAGGCAGCAGTGCGCAGCCATCTCAAGATTGCTGTGGAGCTTGGGTTCCAGCAGGTTTCCGGCGATCTGACCAGTCTGCCCTCTGCTTACCGCAAATGCAGGGTATCCCTGTCCAGCGAGCAGCCTCTGTCGCCGCTGGTCCGCCGGGCCAGACAACATATGCTGGAGCATTACACCGAATGTGATCTGAGTCTTGAGTCGATGGCTGGGAAGCTCCAGGCCTCTCCGGTCTATCTCAGCCGATTGTTCAAGCAGGAGCTGGGTGAATCGTTTGGCACCTATCTGACTCAGATCCGGATCCGCAAAGCCGCCCAGCTGCTGAATTCCACCGAATGGAGTATCAATGAAATTGCCGAACGCTCAGGTTACGAGACGCAGCATTATTTCAGCACAGCTTTCAAAAAACAGACCGGCGTATCTCCGCTGCAGTTCCGTAAAGGCGTGCTTCCCGGTGAGACAGAGGGCGGCGGAAGGACCGGGAATGGTTAAGAAGTAAGGGCGGGTACAGGTAAGGATGTAAATAAAGCCCGATCTAAAAACAAGGCACCGTATCTACCGTGTTAACACTGGAGGACACATGCAGCTCTATGCTGAATGTGTTCTTTTTTTGTCCATGATTGTAAGCGTAAACACAAAGGTAGTTTTTTTATAAAAACAGTAGTTTCAGTGTAAATACGGCCAGGTATACGCATTGCTATACTCAATTTGTGAAGCGGGAGGCACCCGCCTCTCAGAAACAACAACAGAACCTTTCAGGGGGAATGCAGAATGAAGAAAATTGGACTTATCCTGTTGACGCTGGCACTGATGCTAATGACGGCTGCTTGCGGCAACGCGGACAATTCGGGCAGCTCGGGCAGCTCGGAAGGAAAGAGCGGCAAAGTAGGAATCGCGATGCCTACGAAATCTTCCGAACGCTGGGTGAATGACGGCAACAACATGGTGAAGGAGTTCGAAGCACTGGGGTACAGTACGGACCTGCAATATGCGGAGGATGTCGTTGAAAATCAGGTAGCGCAGATTGAGAATATGATCACCAAAGGGGTGAAGGCACTTGTAATCGCTTCAATCGATGGTGAGGCCTTAACCGATGTGCTGCAGAAGGCGCATGACGCGGGTGTAAGCGTAATTGCCTATGACCGGCTGATCAAAAAGAGTGAATATGTAGACTATTATGCTACCTTCGACAATTTCAAGGTCGGTGTACTGCAGGGCTCCTATATTGAAGAGCAGTTGGGGCTGAAGGAAGGTAAGGGACCTTTCAACATCGAGCTGTTCGGCGGTTCGCCGGACGATAATAACGCGTACTTCTTTTTCGACGGGGCGATGTCCGTCCTGAAGCCTTATATCGACTCCGGCAAGCTGGTTGTACGCAGTAAACAGACTACGATGGAACAGGTGGCAACCTTACGCTGGGATGGTGCCACTGCCCAGGCACGGATGGATAATCTGCTGAGCGCCAACTATGCGAGCGACAATCTTGATGCGGTGCTTTCTCCTTATGACGGCATCAGCATCGGCATTCTCTCTTCCCTGAAGGGGGTAGGCTACGGCTCGGGAGATAAGAAGCTGCCTGTTGTAACAGGCCAAGATGCCGAGCTGGCATCGGTGAAATCGATTCTGGCCGGAGAGCAGACCCAAACCGTGTTCAAGGATACCCGTGAGCTGGCCAAGAAGGCAGTACAAATGACGGAAAGTGTGCTGAAGGGTACAGAAGCGGAGGTCAATGATACGACTACTTATGACAACGGAGTCAAGATTGTTCCTTCTTATCTGCTTGAACCTGTCTCTGTAGACGCAGGCAATGTGGATAAAGTGCTGGTAGAGGGCGGCTATTATACTAAAGAGCAGCTCGGCCAATAACCGGCAGGCACAATATAGGCGGCATGCGGCGGTTCTTTCTGTACAGCCGCCGGCATTCCGCTTCACAGTAACAGGGAAAGCTGGGTGAGAGTCAGATGAGTGAGTATATTTTGGAAATGAAGGGGATTACGAAGACCTTTCCGGGGGTCAAGGCGCTGTCGGATGTTAACCTGAAGGTGAAGGCGGGCGAGATCCATGCCCTCTGCGGGGAGAACGGCGCCGGAAAGTCGACCCTGATGAAGGTGCTTAGCGGGGTATATCCGCATGGCAGTTATGAAGGGGATATCCTGTTCGGCGGCGAGGTATGCCAGTTCAGGGATATCAAGGACAGCGAACGGCTGGGCATCGTCATTATTCATCAGGAGCTGGCGCTGATTCCGTATTTGTCGATTTCGGAAAATATCTTCCTTGGCAATGAGCAGGCAAAGCGCGGAGTAATCAACTGGAATGAAACGACGCTGAGAACCAGGGAGCTGCTTGGGACCGTCGGCCTGGGCGAATCTCCGCTGACCCGGGTATCGACAATCGGTGTCGGCAAGCAGCAGCTGGTGGAGATCGCCAAGGCGTTGTCCAAAGAAGTGAAGCTGCTCATTCTTGATGAGCCTACAGCGGCGCTGAACGAGGATGATAGCGAGAACCTGCTGACCCTGATCCTGGAGCTGAAGAAGCGGGGAATCTCCTCAATTATCATTTCACACAAATTGAACGAAATCGAGAAGGTAGCGGATTCGGTAACGATATTGCGGGACGGCCAGACGATCAGAACGCTGGATATGAAGCAGGATGCGGTAACCGAGGATGTCATTATAAAAGGCATGGTCGGCCGCGATCTGACTAACCGCTACCCGGAGCGGACGCCGGAGCTTGGGGAGACCATTTTTGAAATCCGCGACTGGGAAGTCTATCATCCGACGCAAGCAGACCGCAAAATGCTCGACCGGATCAATATGCATATCCGCCGCGGTGAGGTAGTCGGCATTGCCGGGCTGATGGGGGCCGGCCGGACGGAGCTGGCGATGAGTGTATTCGGCAAATCGTACGGCAGACGGATCAGCGGAGAGCTGTTCATGCACGGCCGGGAGGTTCATTTCAATGATATCAGCCAGGCTATTGCGGGCGGACTTGCCTATGTAACGGAAGACCGCAAGCATTACGGCCTGATCCTGATTGATGATATCAAACGCAACATTTCGCTCAGCAGCCTGAATAAGCTGTCACGGCATGGTGTGATCGATGAGAATAAGGAAGTGCTGGTGGCAGAGGAATACCGCAGGAAGCTGAACATCAAGACACCAAGTATTCTGCAGAAAACGGTAAATTTAAGCGGCGGCAACCAGCAGAAGGTTGTGCTAAGCAAGTGGATTTATGCCCAGCCGGATGTGCTTATACTGGATGAGCCGACACGCGGAATTGACGTTGGCGCCAAATATGAAATTTACTCAATTATTAACAGCCTGGCTGCGGAAGGACGGGGCGTGCTGGTCATCTCCTCCGAGCTGCCGGAAATTATCGGGATGTGCGACAGAATTTATACGATGTGCGAGGGACGGATCACAGGTGAGGTGCAGCGGCAGGACGCTACGCAGGAGCTGCTGATGAAATATATGACACGAAGCAGGGGGTAACACCAATGGGAGCAATCAGTGAACTTTTCAAAAAGAATATCCGCCAATACGGCATGATTATTGCCTTGATCTTCATTTCCGTCTTCTTTCAGATTCTGACTGACGGCATTCTGCTTAAGCCGTTGAATGTGACAAACCTTATTTTGCAGAACAGCTACATTCTGGTGCTTGCGATCGGCATGGTGCTGGTGATCATCACCGGCCACATCGACCTGTCAGTCGGTTCTGTCGCCGCATTTATCGGGGCGCTTTCGGCCATTATGATGGTTGAGCAGCAGATGAATCCCGTGCTGGCCGTTGTCATTTCGCTGCTGATGGGTGCACTTGTCGGCGCCTGGCAGGGCTTCTGGGTTGCCTATATCAAAATCCCTGCATTTATCGTAACGCTGGCAGGCATGCTGCTGTTCCGCGGATTAACGATGATTGTGCTGAACGGGCAGTCGATTGCCCCTTTTCCCAAGACGTTCCAAAAAATCAGCTCCGGCTTCATTCCCGATTTCACTGACGGAAGCACGCTGAATGTAGTGACACTGCTGGCAGGCATTATTCTGTCTGTACTGGTAGTCCTTCAAGAGATCAGAACGCGGAGAACTTCGATCAAATACGGATTTGAACAAACGCAGCTCTGGATTTCAATGGTGAAGGCGGCTGCACTTATTATCGTTATTAATCTGTTTACCTTTGTCCTCGCTCAGTATAACGGGATTCCCAACATCCTCCTCATCCTGCTGGTGCTGATTGCTGTCTACTCCTTTGTGATGAACAATATGACGATGGGCCGTCATATCTACGCGCTGGGAGGCAATGAGAAAGCAGCGAGCCTTTCAGGTGTAAAAACCAAACGGGTCACCTTCTGGGTATTCGTAAACATGGGCGTACTGTCCGCTTTGTCCGGCCTGGTCTTTGCTGCCCGCTTGAATTCGGCTACCCCAAAGGCCGGAACCAATTTTGAGCTGGATGCTATTGCAGCCTGCTTCATAGGCGGGGCTTCGGCTTCGGGAGGGATCGGCACGGTAGTCGGAGCCATCATCGGCGGTCTGGTCATGGGGGTTATGAATAACGGAATGTCCCTTGTCGGCCTTGGTGTAGACTGGCAGCAGGGCATTAAAGGTCTGGTTCTGCTGCTGGCTGTAGGGTTTGACATTTACAACAAATCAAAAACTGCCTAACCGGCTATTGATGCCGCAGACACAGTCAAAGCCGCCTCCGCACTAGCGGGGCGGCTTTCATTTTATATAAGAATAAATATTTCCTAACTAAAGGAAAACGCTTGCAGCTTGTGGAAATAGTAGGCAGGCTTGCACTGTCCGGCAAAGCATTGGATAATAGCATTCATAGAACTTAAATCAGGAGGCCGGAGATGCAGGTTATTGCAATGCTTACAATGCTTATCGACCACATAGGCTACATCTTTTTCCCGGATGAGATGGGCTGGAGAATCATTGGAAGAATCGCCTTTCCGATTTACTGCTACGGGCTGGTGCAAGGGCATATACATACTAAATCGAGACCAAGGTATCTGATGAGGCTGCTGCTCATTGCGGTTATTGCCCAGATTCCATACAATATGGCGCTAGACCCCGGCGGCTGGAATGTTGTCTTTACGCTGCTGCTATCCGCCATTGTACTGCTTATACTGGATAAGCTGCCGTCGCTCTGGCTGGGCATTCCGGTTGTATTGATAGCTGTCTATGTAATGGATGTTCTTCCGCTTGATTATAATGCCTACGGTCTGATCCTCGTACTGATCTTCCGTTATGCACGTTCGTATTATCTGATTCTGGCCCATTTTGTGCTGAATAGCTTCTATCTGTTCTATAGCGGCTGGCTGGTCCAGATGTTCAGTATCGTACCGACCATTCTTGTTGCGGTATTTCCGGCTGCATGGGCTTTCCTTGAGAAAAGACGCCTGCCCCGCTGGGTATGGTGGTCCTTTTATCCGGGTCACCTGGCGGTACTGGCCATAATCAAGATTATGCTTTACCAGGATTGGGTAAATATTCAATGGAAAACTCTGTTTATGCTTTAGGAGAGTTCCTTTAACCAGGGTATATAGCACTTTTAACGGCAAGTCCTTCCTCTTTTGAGTTGATGGATAGATGTACAAATAACCGATAAAGGAGTCATGCTATGAGGAGAATGAAGAAAGGCACCAAATGGCTGCTGCCGGTACTGGCATTGCTGCTGATTCTGGCAGGTTGCCAAACAGTCGGAGGGCTGGACGTTAACAAGGCACTGCTGGGGGATCTTGATGTCAAATCAATGGAATCCAGCACTACCTTATCCTTGAAGGCTGTTCCGGCTGACGGAATCAGTGCCGAGGATCTGGAAATGATCGAACTTATCAATTCTTTTTCTGTTAATATCGCGCATGTAAAGCTGCAGGATAACGGTAATGTTTCCGCAGCCGGATCCGTAACCTACAAGCAGGCGACTGTACCGTTTAACCTGTCCATGGATCAGGAGGCGGTGGTCTTTAATGCAGAGGGAGCCAAGCAGCCGTTCTATTTCCCGCTTGAGAGCTATGAGGATTCGCTTGGGGTAGAAGGGCTGGATGAGAGCAAGCTGCAGGATATTTCCAAGCTTGTTACCCAATTTGTAGTGAAGAATCTGCCGAACCCGGCTGCTATCAGCGCTACTTCGGTTAGTGAAACCGTGTATGGCCAGCAGCTGAACCTGACGAAGCTACATACCGAAATTACAGGCGATGAGCTGCCTGCTCTGGTGAAGAGCTTCCTCAAATCCGTTTCGAAGGATACAGAAGGCTTTACTGCCCTGATTGGCGGTCTGTATGATTACCTGTATCCGATCCTGACAGCAGCCGGAGCTGATGAAGAGCTGGATATGCTCGGCTTGGGAGATATTCCGCTGGAGGATAAGGAAGGCGTTGTAACCGTGGCCCATGATGCTGCCAAGCTGGCTGTGGATGCACTCCTGCTTGTCTATGACAAGCAGCTTGAGAGTCTTTACGAGACAACACCTGAAATGGCTACTGTGCTGGGCAAGGATACGAAGCTGAAGGTAGATCTGTTTGTAGACAGCGGCTTCCATATCCGCAAGCAGAACATTGACCTTACCGTTGCGCTGCCGGCGAGTGAGGACCTGCCGCTGAAGAGCATTTCGGTTCAGTCACAGAGTCAGACATGGAATGTGAACGGGGCGGTTACCGCAGATCTGATCAGCAAGGACGGTGCTCTGGACCTGTCGAACACCGAGCTGACTCCGGGTGAAACCCTGCGTAATTTTGAGCCGGGCTCTACTGTATACAATGTGCTTAAGGACGATATGAAAATAACGGCCAAAACGCTGATGATTACCCCGGATGACGACTATTATTATCCGGTAGTGATCGGAGGGACCACCTGGATTCCGCTGCGTTATGTAGCTGAGGACCTGGATGCCGAAGTGACCTGGGATGGTGCTAACAAGTCCATTACTGTAACTGATGATGTATACGGAGATGCAGTCGTATTCAAAATCGGTTCCGATCAGGCACTTGTGGGCGGGAAAACGGTGAAGCTGCCGCTTCCGGTATTCGTGGATGAATACGGGGATGCCAATGTACCGCTCCGTGTGCTGGCCGAAGGACTGCATGCGAAGGTTGAGAAGGATGAGGATGGCTACATCTGGATCGAACGCCCTTAACCAGTGTAACTTATCTGAATTAATAGAAAGCCGGAGTTCCCTGACGCGGGACTCCGGCTTTTTGCTACGGATTCATATTATTCGGCAAAAGTAAGCACTATTCGGGTGGTCATTGCAGGCTCCATTCTGCAGCAATGCTGCTTACTGTGTGGTCAGAGTCATTTCCAGTGCTATGTTGCTTTGCTCCTTGGGCTTGAGCATGCTGCTGATGTATCCGGACATGAAGCCTTCCTTCTGGCTCAGCCATAGCTTGTAACCCGGCATTGCTTTTATGGCTTCTGCATCAGTGCCGGCTGTGCCGGCAAAATATTTTACATTCAGCGCCGACATCATCCTGGCCATAGATTGCTTGTCTGCTTCGCCAAAGCTGCTGTCCTTCAGATTCTTCATAGCTTTGTTATAAGAGCTTTCTGAAAAAGACTGCTCGGCATATGCTTTGAAATGTAACAGGTTCGGATCTGTAATTCCATTGTCTGCCGCCCATTGCTCGACTCAACCGAAGCGGTATGGTAAGTGACTTTCCGGGACCGGGGATCAAAGGTCATCTCGCCATACTGGTGCGGGTTGACGGCAAAGGCGCTGGTGGCAATATCGTACACCGGAAGGGGATCTGAATCTGCTGCTGTCTGGCCGGTTGCAGGATCACGGCGGATATCCTGCATGTGAATATGTCCGGATAACACGAGATTAAGGCCGTCCTGACGAAGGGCTGCCATCGTCTCCTGACTGTTGTTAAGTTTGAAACCGGATACGGACATGGAAGTGTGGCTGAGCAGATTATGGTGCATCACTGTTACGATGGAAGCGTGCTGCTCTGAAGCAAGCTTTACACAATCTTTTATCCAGGATAAAGTCGCCGGAAGAATCCGCCCGTCCGTCTGCGGGAATCCGTATTTCTCGTTGTTTACATATTGGCTGCTGTCAATCATAAGCAGCCATAAGCCCGGTGAGGCCTCCACAACATAGCTCAAACTGCCCGCATCTTTTGAAATAGCTTCATTGTATCCGTAATCAGCATACAGCTCCGTGAAATCCTGACTGGTGATATGGTCAGTCACAATCTGTTTGTCACCCTTAAACGATCTTGCCCAGGGGTTGAACAGATCATGATTGCCGGGGATGACATAAACAGAGGTGCCCTGTTTCTCGATACGCTTCAGCTTGGCGGCAAGCTCTTTGTGGCTGTCCGCCTCACCGTTGTTGGTCAGATCGCCGCTCAGGATCAGAAATTGCGGCTTTTTCAGCTCTGCATTATGGACTAGCGCCTCCATAAGCTCATCGCTGTAAGGCAGCATTTTGCCATCACCGCTGTTTACATAGCTCTGGAAGGCTGGTCCGCCGTCTTGCAGTGACTTGTTAAGATAATGGGTATCTGTTGCAACCCAGAATGACACCGGCTGGGTAGAGGTCATGGAGCCGACAGCAGGAACTGTTCCTTCTTCGGGAGAGCCAGATGACAAATTTGTGTCTTTACAGCCGGGCAGGAGAGAAACTGCTGCAAGTAGTATGGTAAAAGCAATCAAGGGTGATTTTTTAAACGGAAAACCGTTTCTTTTGGCGGAAAATATCATGGTTAGGACCTTCCTTCAACAATATGGCTGAACCATTGTAGCGCATTTACAGCGGTTTTGTATATCGGCATGGGCAGGCAGGTGTTTCGAATCAAGCTCCCGTGATTATAGAAAATAGTGGAAAGCGTATAAACAAACAGATTACTGCGAGAATAAGGGTGGATACAATCACAGCAGCAGGAAAAAATATGAAATAGATGTTGTTTTATCGGAATAGAAGTGTTAAGATATACAAAAGTTAGTTACTAAATTTAATGGAGGTAGTTATCTTATGTCTAAGAGTTTTCTGGAAGCTGTAGAAGCAAGACGGTCCGTATATGCAATCAGCAAGGAATCCCCGATCTCCGATGATCAAATTAAGGAAATTGTTGAAGCGGCCGTATTACATAGCCCGACTTCTTTTAACTCCCAAAGCTCCAGAGCGGTAGTTCTGCTTGGCGAACAGCATGATAAGCTGTGGGATATCACTGCTGAAACGCTCCGCAAAATTGTACCGGCAGAGCAATTCGAAGGTACAGCCCAGAAGCTGTCTTCGTTCAAAGCAGGTTACGGCTCTGTTCTGTTTTTTGAGGATCAGGCTGTTGTGAAGAATCTGCAGGAGAATTTTGCGCTGTACGCTGACAATTTCCCGATTTGGTCGAATCAGTCCTCGGGTATTCTGCAATATGTAGTCTGGACTGCCTTCTCCGAAGCCGGTCTTGGCGCTTCGCTTCAACACTACAACCCGCTGATCGACGATGAAGTGAAGGAAACCTTCGGCATTCCGGCAGAATGGAAGCTGATTGCCCAGCTGCCGTTCGGCAAGACGGTTACCGCACCGGGACCTAAAGAATTCCAGCCGATTGAAGAGCGTGTAAAAGTGCTTAAATAAGCACCGGCCATAACTGTTTGAAACCTCCTTATTCAGGATAAGTAGTACTATAACCTGATTAAGGAGGTTTTTGTTATGCCTTGGAACAAGGATAACTATCCGGATTCCCTGAAGAATTTCATGGCACCGGTGCGCAACAAGGCGATTGAAATCGCCAATGCGCTGCTGGAAGACGGATACGATGAAGGACGGGCCATTGCTATTGCCACAGCACAGGCCAAAGAGTGGGGCGAGAATCACGACAAGCAGATCCGCAAGAAAAACACATAGCAATTGCTGTCAGCTTAAACCGGCAGCATAAAAAGGACCAGCGGTTTTGTTAACCGTCTGGTCCTTTTGTCATTTGATCAGCTTATTTAGCTGCAGGTGCTTCTGTTGCTTCCGGGGAATCGGAGGCTGCAGCAGAGGCTTCCGGTGTTGCAGAGGCTTCCGGCTCATCAGTAAGGGTGTTGGTAATCTTAGCGTTTGTAGTCAGATCCTGCAGCCAGGTGGAGGACATCTCGGACACCTTCTGGGAAATCAGGGTCTTTTTGATTTCGTCTTTCTTTTCTTCCAGCGTGTATTCATGAGCGTCCTTGCGGTCCGTTACCTTGATAACATGGTAGCCGTAATCACTCTTCACAGCACCGCTGGTTTCACCGACTTTGAGGGCAAAGGCAGCATCAGAGAACGCTGGAACCATGTCTCCCTTTTTGAAGAACCCGAGATCCCCGCCGTTGTCCTTTGAACCGGTGTCGGAAGACTTCTCCTGAGCCAGGGTAGCGAAATCAGCGCCCTCTTTAAGCTGCTTGACAATCGCATCGGCTTCTTCCTTGGTAGCAACCAGGATATGGGAAGCTTGTACTTCTGCTTCCTGGTTAAAGGTGGCTTTATTATCATTAAAGTAGGTTGTAATGTCTTCATCGGTAACGGTAACCTTAGGCTCAAGCAGCTTGCGGATCTCAACCTGCAGCGGCATTTGCGCCTTCAGATCATCAATCGTCATGGAGCTTTGGGCCAGTGCGGCATTCAGTGCATCTTCACCGCCAAACTGGGTTTTCAGGTCTTCAATTTCAGCATTGATGTCTTCGTCGGTAACTGTAATGTTGGCTTTCTTGGCTTCCTGGTCTACAAGCGTAGTTGTAATCAGGTTCTGCAGGGTCGATTCGCCGCCTGCTTCAACCAGCTTATCATACAGCTGCGCTTTGGTAATATCGGTACCATTGACGGTAGCCACTGCAACGCTGCTGTCATCTTTCTGGAAAGGCGGTTTGATTAATACTATAATCAGTGCTGCTGCAAGAACGATCGATGCGATCATCCAGCCTTTGCCGCCTTTAGGGGAGGAGGGAGGAGTATTGCCGCCGCCAACCTTGCTCATCACAGGAACAGCTTCAGGTGTTACATCTGCTGCTGCATTATTAGCTGGTTCAACCGGTTCATGTGCTGCAGTAACAGTTTCTTCTGCCGCTGCAGGAACCGTTTCAGCTTCCACTGGTGCTTCATTGGTGTTTGCGGAAGCGTCAGTCTCTTCGGATGTTGCGTTGTTGTTCAATTGCTCATTTGTTTCAAATTCTTTTTTGTCCATTATAATTAATGACTCCCTTCGGTATAGGTGATGCCTGTCTTTCTACAACTTTACCAGAAATTCCGATTCCAAACCTTAAGAAAGTATAAAAAAGCAAAAACGCTTTTTAAGTTTTTATTAAGATAAAGGAAAAAAGCCGGAGGCAGGGGATTCCCGTGCGCTCCGGCTTGTTGGCAGAAGTCATTAGATTGCATAAGGTCAGCCTGTTTCTGCATTCAAATCCTTGCTCAAGTAGTAAGCCCTTTCAGCAGATGGCGTATGCTTTCCTGTTTCCGTCTGGGAACACGGACATTTTTGGCGTAAAGGCCCTTCTCTCCGAAATAGATGCAGTCGTCTTCAATGGCGCTGATCTTGTTCAGATTTACATAGCAGCCTCCGTAAACATGATAGTAACTGGAATTCGACAGCAAACGGTTTAATTGCTCGGCAGTCATTCTCTTTTTAATGTTATAGTTTCTGCCGTGAAAAATGACCAGATCATGGTCCCCGACCTTAAAGAACAGAATGTCTGTTTCCACCTCGAAGTCCTCATATACATTTCTGGCTTCCAGCAGGCTGCTCATTCGTGTTCCCCCTTTATACAATTTTAACGACGCGTGTTAGCGCTTTCATTATAGCATATTCTTAATTCTTTGAGAAGTCTTATTTTTGAAATGTTTTTTGTCATTTTTTCCGTTGCATTTGTCATAGACGCTGAAAAAATGTAAATTATAAAGATGGCTGTAGTTTGAATGAGAGCCAGGCTGCATATAAAACACCGGATGGACTTATGGAGGAGGAAAACCGAGATGAAAGAAAATTCCAGACTATTGTTGTTTACCGGCTCCTATGCGAGTGCTGAGGATAACGGGGTACAAGTATATGCGTTTGACGGGGAGGCAGGAGGTACGCTGAAGCTGCTGGACAGTGTGCAGGGCATCGCCAATCCTACCTTTGTTAATGTAGATACTGCAAAGAACCGGCTGTATGCGATTGGCGAGAAGCTTAACAGTGACGGGGTTAAAGAGGGCGAGGTCGTAACCCTTGCTATTGATCCGCAGACAGGCAGCCTGACAGAGCTGAACCGGATTGCCACAATGCCTGCTTCAGAAGCAGGACAGACGACAACCTGTCATATTAACAGGGATGCCGCTGGCGAAGTTATCGTTGTATGCAGCTATCATGGCGGCCTTGTAGGCTTGCTGAGTACAGATGCTGACGGCACGCCGGTGCGCCTGACCGATACTGCTGTACATACGGGCAAAGGAACAGTGCCTGGCCAGGAGAAGCCGCATCCCCATTCGGCTGTTTTCAGTCCGGACGAGCGTTTCCTGTTTGTCTCCGATCTCGGCCTGGACCTGATCCGTACTTACCGGGTCAACCGGGATGCAAATACGCTTGAGGTTCAAGGTGAAATCAAGGTGGAGGCAGGAGCAGGCCCCCGTCATTTTGTATTCCATCCGGACGGCAAGTCCGCCTATGTCATTAACGAGCTGAACAGCACAGTCACCTCTTTCCTGTATGACAGCGAGTCAGGAACCTTGAAGACAGTAGTTACTGTGCCTACGCTGCCGGATGATTATTCTTATAAAAATAACGGATGTGCAGAGATTGCCTTCTCGGCGGACGGACGCTTCCTGTATGGCTCGAACCGCGGGCATGACAGTATTGTGGTCTATGCAGTGAATGCTGAAACGGCAGAGCTTACGCTGGCCCAGCATGTGTCTACACGTGGAGGTCATCCGCGCCACTTCACTGTTACACCGGATGGTGAATATCTGATTGTAGCCAACCGTGACGGCAATAACCTGGTTGTATTCTCTCTCGATCAAGCTACCGGACGGTTGACCTTTACCGGTAACGAAGCGAAGACGTCCAAGCCGGTTTGTGTTAAGCCGGCAGTATTTCCTGCCTGATTCAGGCCGGCTTCATACTGATTGACCAAAAAAGGAACACCGGAAGGGCTGGCTCCGGTGTTCCTTTTAAAAATATCAGAAAGTATAAACTTGCAGATCTATACAGGTCTGATATTTCCCGCAGAAACGGTTGCCGCCTTTTTAAGGACGGCGAAGCCGTTTCTACTTGCCTATTTAAGCGAAACTGGCTTGAGCGGTACAACAGTGGAGACCGCTGATTTGAACAAAACGTTCTGTTTGCCGTCGCCCTGTCCTGTCAGGGTGATTGTATAAGCGTCGTAAGAGGTGACGAGTCCCTGCATTTTGACTCCGTTAGTTGTAAAAATCGTTACGGGCACCTTTGTTGAAATGCACTGGTTCAACAAACGCTCCTGCAGCTTTAGACTTTCCACTTTGGCAGCACTCCATCTTTATATGAATTGTCTTCCTGTCCCATTATATCACGGCAAGACGGTTCTCAGGCAACGTCTTCACAGAATACGTATCAGACAAGGGGTTTGTTATGTTTCAATACCGCAGATGGTCCAGAGGATTCCGGTTCTCTTTATGGTTTGCATTAGGTTTTGCCGTCATTGCGCTGCTTGTGGCACTGAACAAGACGGCCTATTTTGACAATTCCATCATTCATGCCGTACAATCAGCGGAGTCGCCAGGATTGACTTCTTTGGCTAAAAGCCTGTCACTTGTCGGCTCATCGAAGCTGGCGGTTACGATTTCACTTGTTACCATGGTGATGCTCTTTTTTGTACTGAAGCACCGGATGGAGCTCGTTCTGTTCCTCTGGGTGGGCTTAGGCTCCCAGCTGCTGAATACCTGGCTCAAGCTGTGGTTTCAACGGGAGCGTCCGAGTATTCACCGCCTGATCGAACAGGCTGGCTACAGCTTTCCGAGCGGTCATTCCATGGCTGCCTTCTCCTTATACGGGGCCTTGGCATACCTGCTCTGGCGTCATATGCGGCGGAAAAGAGAAAGGCTTATACTGATTCTGTTCACTGTACTTATGACCCTTGGCATCGGTTGGAGCCGGATCTATCTGGGGGTCCATTATCCCAGCGATGTGATAGGCGGATATGCGGCAAGCGGCGCCTGGCTGATGCTGTCGGTTGCCTGCTTTGAAGCTTACCAGAATACCCGGCAGCGGAAATAAAGCCTTTCTGTATAAATAAAATACGGACACCGTCAGCCTGTACAGGCAAGGGTGTCCGTATCGCGGCTTATTGGACCGGTACTGCCGGCTTTCCAGGATTACCTTTATGCGAATTGGCGGCAGCAGAAATGCTAAGCTTCAGCAATGCCGGAAGTCCTGCTTTCAGCTTTTTGACTTCTTCCTTGGTCAGCTGGCCCTCCTCGAGGGATTCGTCCAGCTTGAGGCTGGCAGCTTCACTCAGCTTCTGAATGTACTGGTCCTCGCTCCAGCCCTTTTTTTCCTTGGCCAGACTGTAAAGGGTTTGTCCGTTTCTCAGGCTGTCCATAAGCTCCCGGCGGTCCATTTCAAGAAGCCTAGCGGTTTCGCCCAGGATAAAATGCCCGCCTGTTTTCAGGCCCTTGCTGTGATGCGGATGTGACGGCTGCTCTTTTCCGGGGCTGGTATGGTCTGCTGCCGGTGTAGGCGTACTGCCTGGAACTGTCTCGGCATAAGCAGCGGCCGGAGCCAGGCAGAGCATGACGGCTGCCGTAAATGCTGCAATTCTTCTGATCTTGTTGCTCATGCGTTCACCTCTTGGGATGGAATGGTACTTCCGTACACAGTATTACCGGAAAGCTGAAAGAAACATGAAGCTTGGCTTAAGCCTGTCTAAAAATTCGCCGGCATGGTTCATGGGTAATTACATATGTACCCTATAGAGATTGACGGAAGACTTACAGGATATACATAACGGATGTGAACAAACTTTAGATGAATGCTCCGAAAACGAGTTTTGCCGAGGAATTACATTGGATGCATATGCTATGCAAAACTAAGCGTATGCTTCCGAAGCAGTTTTGCCGAAGAACTACATTGGATGCATATGCTATGCAAAACTAAGCGTATGCTTCCGAAGCAGTTTTGCCGAAGAACTACATTGGATGCATATGCTATGCAAAACTTTAGGAGGGATGGATTTGGCTTTTGGCGCCCGCATATTAAAAACAGGAATGGCAGTTACGCTTGCCCTTTATTTATCTGTACTCCTGCAGTTTTCTTCTCCTGTCGGCGCAGCCATAGCAGCAATATTTGCCATGCAGCCGTCCATTTACCGCTCATGGCGGTATTTCCTGGACCAGATCCAGACGAGCACCATGGGAGCGGTGATTGCGCTGCTGGGCGGGATGCTCCTGTCTAATGAACCGATTGCAGTAGGACTTGTATGTATTCTGGTTATTATGATCAGTATGAAAATGAACCGAGCTGACACCATCGGCCTGACTCTGGTTACTGTAATCTCTGTGATGGAGGCGTCCGGGCAGTGGGAGTTCGCACTGACCCGCTTTTTGCTTACACTGACCGGGATTGTCTCTGCATTTCTTATAAATATCAGCGTATTCCCGCCCAAGCCGCGCAAGCAGTACATCCAGCAGATCGAGAATGTTTTTACCAGCCTGTCACTGCTGCTGCGGACCGCAGTCTCGCATGAGATGAAGGAAAGTGTGTTCCGGGATGAAAAAAATGCGCTGGAAGGCTCGATCAAGTCGCTGGCCGATAAGTATGCCCTCTTCGAGGAGGAACAGAAACAGCTGCGCAGGGCAAAATACAGCCAGACCCGGCAAATGGTCGTATATAAAAACCTGCTGCACACCCTGCAAAAAGGCTTTGAGGTGCTGGAGGCGATTGACCGCCATTATTTCCAGGCAGAACGGACCGAGCGGACCGATGAGCTGTTTGACCGCCACCTGGAGCAGCTGATTAAATATCATGAGTACATTCTGCTCAAGTTCGAAGACAAGCTGAAGCCGGGCTCCAATGATTCGGAGCTGCTTGCCGAAGACAATGACAGGTTCCTGGAGGCGGCCATCCAGGGCTATAATCCCGAGAAATCGGGACAGCTGCGCTTGTCAGTGGTAGCGGCGGCGATCTATGATTATGGGTACCAGCTTGACCGGCTTGACCGGCTGGCGGATCAGATCAACCGGGTGAACAGTGATGAGAAGGAATAACCGGAGCAGACTTGAACGTCAACCTTTCAAAGGGGATGAAATACAGTGGAGAAACATGATCAAGAATGGAAACAAGAACAGGAACGGGTGACAGGAATTACCCGGCTGCTAACTGCACATATCCGCCGTCTCTCAGAAGAGCTGGGCTTGCACCGTACCGATGTTGTCGATATGCGCAAAGATTTCTGGGAAGAGGTTACAGTAAACTTCAGCAGCCCGGATGATCTGGGGGAGACCTCGACCAGCCTGCGGCAGCAGGCGCAAATCCTGAATGAACGGGAGCGTCATCATCTGCAGTCGAGCAAGGCGCTCAAAAAATATAGAAAGCTGGTAAATTCGCCATACTTCGGCCGGATTGATTTCTCAGAACAGCCCGGAGCTGAGGCAGAGCGCATTTACCTTGGAATCGGCTCATTGATGGAGGACGACGGAACCTTCCTGATTTATGACTGGCGTGCACCCATTTCCAGCCTTTATTACGATGGAGCTCCCGGACCTGCTGCCTATGAGACGCCCGGAGGCCTGGTCAGCGGAACGATGGAGCTCAAGCGCCAGTTTGTGATCGACAGCGGGTTGATTGAGGTCATGTTTGACACCGGGATGACCATCGGCGACGAACTGCTGCAGCAGGTATTGAGCCACAGTGCCGATGACCGGATGAAAAGCATTGTAGCTACAATCCAGAAGGAGCAGAATGCGGTTATCCGTAATGACCGGAGCCGGATGCTGGTCGTGCAGGGAGCGGCGGGCAGCGGTAAAACCTCAGCGGCGCTCCAGCGTGTAGCTTATCTGCTCTATAAATACCGTGCAGTTCTGCAGGCAGACCAGATGCTGCTGTTTTCGCCGAACCCGCTGTTCAACAGCTACGTTTCTACGGTACTTCCCGAGCTGGGTGAAGAAAACATGCAGCAGACCACCTTCCAGATGTACCTGGAACACAGGCTCGGACAGGAATTTCAGCTTGAAGATGTATTCAGCCAGACCGAGAGCCTGCTGGCCGCGCCGGATCATCCGTCTGCGGAAATCCGCCGCGCCGGAATCGGCTATAAATCGTCGGTAGCTTTTCTTGATGCCATCCGGAGATATGTCAATCTGCTTGAGCATGAGGGGATGCTGTTCAAACCGCTGATGTTTCAGGGAAAAGCTATCGTCAGCAAGGAAGAGATGCAGCGGCAGTTCTATACTTACGACCCCAATATCAAGCTTGCGAACCGGATCGATCTTATGACCGGCTGGCTGCTCAAGCAAATTGCCGCTTTTAGCGTAGAAGAGCGCAGTGCCCCGTGGGTAGAGGAGCAGATGGAACTGCTGGATACGAGCGACTACCAGCGTGCGTACCAGATGACACGGCGCAAGGGCGGCGGGCACAATGAGAGCTTTGATGATTTTGATACCGAGAAAAGCATGCTGGCCCGCTATATCGTCAGCCAGAAGCTGAAGCCGCTGCGCGGCTGGACCAAGCGCGGCCGGTTCGTCGATGTCAAAGGGCTTTACAGCAGGATGTTTACGGACCGCAGGCTGATGGACAGCTTGAATTCCGGGGCAGGGCTGCCGGAGCACTGGGATGAAATCTCAAGGCTTACTCTAGATACGATTGCCGCAGGTGAGCTGGCCTATGAAGATGCAACTCCCTTCCTGTATCTGAAGGAGCTGAGCCAGGGGTTCCGCACAAATACACTCATCCGCCACGTTATTATAGATGAGGTGCAGGATTACTCCCCGTTCCAGCTTGAATTTATGCGCAGGCTCTTTCCCCGGGCCAAAATGACGGTGCTGGGGGACCTCAACCAGGCCATCTATGCACAAGGTGAGGTGCTTGGCGATCTTTCCAGCCTGGTTAGTATTTACGGGGAGGACAATACAGAGGTAATCTCCCTGACCAGAAGCTACCGTTCAACTTATGAGATAGTGGAATTTACCCGGGCCATGATTCCCGGCGGAGAACGGATCGTTCCCTTCAACCGGCGGGGCGAAGCTCCGTCTCTTACCGTTGTGAACAGTGAACCCGAGCTGCTGGCTGCAGTGGAGCAGGATGTGCTGAAGCTGCATGCCGCAGGCTATCATTATGTAGCTGTAATCTGCAAAACGGCAGAAGAGAGCGCCGGAGTGCATGCCAAGCTGCAAAACAGCCTTCCGGTCAGACTGGTGACCAAGGAAACCCCGAATTTCCAGAAGGGAACGCTCGTGCTTCCCGCCTACCTGGCCAAAGGCGTAGAGTTTGATGCTGTTATTATTTATGATGGCTCACAGGAAAAGTACGGCAGGGAAAATGAACGCAAGCTGTTCTACACCGCCTGTACCCGGGCTATGCATCTGTTGCATATTTACAGCCTTGGCCGGCCCAGCTCATTTCTGCCCGATCCGGCAGCGGCAGGATCGGCGGAAGCCGGGTTGCTGTAATGGCGGCATCAAACCGAACAATATAGAAAATGGCGCAGGACAGCCCTATTAATGGGACTGTTCTGCGCCATTTTTTGTATAAATCCTATGTTTTTGAGGGCCTCACATTGCGGGTTTATTTTGTGTGCATACAGGCGGACAGAACCAAGCACACTAACGGGGATTGTCAATGACAGTAAAGGTGGTCACTCCATGAAGGATAAGAAATGGGATCTTATGGCGTTAGCCTCCATTCCGCTTATTATGACCCTCGGCAACTCCATGCTCCTCCCGGTGCTGCCGCAAATTTCGCGTGAGCTTCATATCAGCTCCTTCCAGGTCAGCCTGCTGATTACGCTGTATGGCTTAATGGCTATTCTAATGATTCCGGTTGCCGGCTATCTCTCTGACCGGTTCGGGCGCAAAAAAATCATTATGCCCAGCCTGATTATTGCTGCTGCCGGCGGAGCTGTATGTATCGCTGCTGCCCTGTTTACCAAAGGAATAACGGCATACTGGATCATATTGGGGGGACGTGTGCTGCAAGGGATCGGTGCGGCAGGGGCTTTTCCCATTGTCCTGCCTTTTGTAGGGGATATGTTCAAGGACGAAAAAGTGGTAAGCAAAAGTCTCGGCCTGATTGAAACCTCCAATACCTTCGGCAAGGTGCTCAGTCCGATTCTCGGTGCTTATCTGGGGCTGCTGCTGTGGTACGCTCCATTTATCTCGATTCCGGTTTTATGCATTATTTCTTTTTTGCTTGTGCTGTTTCTGGTTAAGGAGCCGGAACGGGAAGCTGATAAGCAGAGCCTTAAAGAATTTATGTCAGGCATTGTTGCTATCCTGCGGGAGCACGGGCGGTGGCTGTATGCTATTTTTGCCATCGGTGGTGTATGTATGTTTGTAACATTCGGGGTTCTTTTTTATTTATCGGAAACGCTTGAGGACAAATATAATATTCACGGGGTGATAAAAGGTCTCGTGCTGGCCATTCCGCTTGCGCTCTTGTGCCTTGCCTCCTACGGAAGCGGCAAAATCATCGGGCAAAATAAGCCGCGGATGAAATGGATTGGCTGCGGAGGTATGTTCCTGATAACTGCGGCCATGGTTATTACGGGGTTTGGTTCAGGATTATACTGGCTGGTAGGGCTGCTTAGTGTGGGTGGGGTGGGTATCGGGATTGCACTGCCTTGTATGGATGCCCTGATTACTGAAGGCATTGACCAGAAAAACCGCGGAACAATCACCTCCTTGTACAGCAGCATGCGCTTCATCGGTGTAGCCCTGGGACCACCTGTTGTATCGTTGCTGATGCCAAGGGGGCAATGGCTGCTCTTCGGTACCATGGCTGGAGTCAGCGCAGTAGGAGGGTTGCTTACGCTCCTGGCCGTTACTCCCGGTAAAAAGAGCTCCGGAAGCGGTCAGAGAGGTGAAAAACAACTCCAGCTTCCGCGCGGAATCCGCCAGCGTGCCCGGTAACCGTCTAATTACCGGCTAACCTGCACCTTGCTGGATACTGAACGGCTGCGCCGCTTTGTAATGAGAACTATGCTATAAATGACCAGCAGCAGCAAAGGAGCCAGTGCTGAATAACGGTACATCTCGGCATAGGAGTTGTACGAAGCAACAGTGCCCAGAATCATGGTGCCGATAGCAACTCCGAAATCCAGGGAGTTCAGGAACATCCCGTTGGCCGTCCCGCGTTGACGGGGATCGACGGACTGGATCATCCAGGTCTGCAGCGCAGGCTGCATGGAACCGAAACCGATGCCGTAACAGAGTGCTGCCGGAAACAGCGCAGCGGTTGAGGAGGCGAAGGAGAGCAGCAGCAGTCCGCCTATTATGAACAGGCTGCCGGGAATCAGCAGGGCTGCCGGGCCGAAGCGGTCATAGATTTTACCTGAAACAGGCCGGATAATGACGATAGCCACGGCGTTAAACAGGAAAAAGTAAGCAATGTGGTCCAAATGCGCCTCTTGTCCGTACAGGGCAAGAAAGCCAAGCAGTCCGCCATAGGAAACCGACAGCAGCAGATTCAGCAGGCCGGGGATCAGCAGCTTATGGAACACATTGCCCTTAGGCCCGGGTATTATGGCCGGCGCAGGCTCTCTGTGATGAGCCGGCAGGCTTCGGGTCAGGCGGTAGCCCAGCGGCAGAATGATAGCAATGGCGAGCCCTGTGCACATCAGCAGAGAGCTGAAGCCTGGACCCTGCAGCAGGCTGAGTCCGATCAGCGGACCGGCTGACATGGCCAGACTGGTCGAAAGCCCGAAGTAGCCCAGGCCTTCACCCATCCGGCGGATCGGAATGACATCGGAGGCCATTGTCGGGAATGCAGTGCTGGCCATGCCGAAGCCGATGCCGAACAGCATGCGCATCAGCAGCAGGACCGTTACCGTCCCGGACCAGTAATAGCCGGCTACGGCGGTTATACAGATTGCCACGCCAAGGAAGATCAGCAGATTGCGGCCGCCTTTTTCCATTGCTTTGCCGGCGAATAGCCGGGAAGCAATAGCACTAAGCGCAAACAGACTGGTAACCAGACTGATCTGTACTGATGTAGCGGATAAGCTGTCTTTGGCGTAGACAGGCAAAGTCGACAATGTCATCTGCAGGCCGATAAACAGCAGCAGGTTACAGATGGTAAGAGTGATAAACGATTTGGTCCATAAGCGTTCTGATGAATGATTCAATATGTTCTGCTCCTATTCTAGTTGTGTATTCTCTGTGTTGTGATAGATAAGCTCCAGCATGCCGCGGAGCTGTTCAAGCTCAATGTCTGTAAGGCCTGATACAGCTGTGGTGATGACCTGCCGTTCGAGGGCGACGGTGTTTTCGATAAGCTGCTTACCCCCCTCGGTCGGATAGAGCAGGAAAGCCCGGCGGTCACTCTGATTCAGCGATTTCGTGATGAAGCCCTTCTTGAGCAGCAATTCAACAATTCTTGCGGTTGTAGGCTGGTCTTTGGCGGCTGCGGCTGCAACCTCCTTTTGGTTAATTCCGCTGCGGTCGACAATCATCAGCAGTACAGACCATTGTTCAGGAGTAATATCATAAGGCTTTAGCGCACGGGCGAAGGCGGTGGAAATTCTCCGGTAGGTAGAGCCAAGCAAAAAGCCCAGAAATTGTTGGGGGGAACCGGACATAGGAATCGTCCTTTCATTAATAGTTGTTATGACAATTATAATTATGACAATTAATAATGTCAACTTATGCAGCGCAAAAAAAGCACCCCCGCGCAGGGAGGTGCTTCACAATGAATCTGTTATTTTGCTTCCTTTGGTACCGATTCCCAGTCCTTAAGGAATCGGTCAATCCCGTTATCAGTCAGCGGATGCTTCCACAGGGATGGGAGGAGGGAGCCGGGAATGGTCGCGATATGTGCGCCGGCAATCGCCGCTTCTTCCACATGGGCGATATTGCGGATGCTGGCTGCAATAATCTCGGAGGACAGCCCGTAATTGGTCAGGATTGTCTTCAGGTCCTTGATCAGCTTCATTCCGTCCACCCCGATATCATCCAGGCGGCCGACAAACGGGCTGATATAAGTAGCGCCGGCCTTAGCGGCCATCAGGCCCTGTGCGGCGGAGAAAATAAGGGTAACGTTGGTCTTGATGCCGCGTTTGGTCAGCTCGTAGCATGCAGCCAGGCCGTCTTCAGTCATCGGGAGCTTGATAACTACGTTCGGTGCCCATTCTGCAATTTCAAGCGCTTCGCTCAGCATTTCGTCAGTAGTAAGGCCGATAACCTCGGCGCTTACAGGACCGGGTACAATCTCAACGATTTCTTTGATCACATCTTTGAACAATCTGCCTTCTTTGGCGATCAGCGACGGATTTGTCGTTACGCCATCCACTAATCCGAGCCGGGTAATCCGTTTGATTTCTTCAATATTACCGGTATCCAAGAAAAATTTCATTGAAGCTATTCCTCCTTGATATCTTATGGATTGACAAACAGCTTGTACAACCTCATTATGTATCATGCTGCACGAAGTTTCAACTGTTAATATGAATATTTCAATTTAACTTTATAGAATTTTCGTTTTAATCCGAATTACACCCCTCAGGACCATTCCCCGGCATCATTTCCCATGATAATATAGTAACGGTGTTGTATAAAAGAACGCGAATGGCAGGTGAGCATGATGATCACGGCAATTGCCGGTGCCGCCTTGTTTCTGCTGCTTGCCGCCGGACTGATCGCCTATCAGAACAGCAGGCTGATCAGGCAGCAGGAGGCTGAAAGCGCTGCGGCCCCAACCGGAAAACTCATGTATTCCGTATTTTTTGAGCAATTTCGCGTGGATGAGGAAAGGCCGGAGGCGGTACCCTTATTTCAATATACCGTGCTGTCCAAACCGGAGGAACAGCTCCATGAGGGAGAAACAGGGACTACTTATGCTCTATGCCGCGTACCGGCTGGTACCGGAGAAATGACTCTTGAGGATGCCCGGCAATGGATGCAGACACGTATCCGCGCTGCATCCATTCAGCGTGTGTTGTCTGAACACTTATCATTTCCCGGCAAGGCTGACCGCAAAGGGGAAAAAGAGCTGATTATCAATCTGGAAGCTACGGTGAGGGAGGAAGCCGGATATGCAAGTCCGCATTAATCATGTGGTTATATCGGTGAGTACCGGAGATATCACAGCCTGGAAAGGCGATATCATCGTTAATGCCTCCAATTCCGGACTTTACGGCGGAGGCGGAGTTGACGGGGCGATCCACCGTGCCGGCGGACCGCAGATTGCCGCCGAATGTGCGGTAATCCGCCAGAAGCAGGGCGGCGTCATGCCGGGCGAGGCTGCATTTACAACAGCTGGCAGACTGCCTAACCTGGGGATTATACATACTGTCGGACCGATCTGGAAAGGCGGAGGTGCAGGGGAGGAGGCGACGCTGGCCAGATGCTATATCAGCAGCCTTGACCTGGCCTGCGCCCGCGGAGCACGCAGTATTGCTTTTCCTAATATCAGCACGGGTATCTACAATTTCCCGAAAAAACTGGCCTGCGAGACGGCTCTTTCTACCGTTGTAGATTACGTTCAAAGCACTGAGCCGGACAAGCTGCCGCTGGATACCATCACCTTTATCTGCTTTGAGCCGGACAATGCCCGGCTCTACGAGGAAACGCTTAAAACTTATATCTAAACAGACCGGTTAACCGGAAGGACGGAGGAGCCCTGGAGATGTCATCTGTTACTGAATTGAAATTTGTTACTGTCCAGCCCGATAATACGGATCTGCGGGATCTGATTGAACGTCTGGATGAGGATTTGAAGGCACGCTACCCGCATGAAATGATCTATGTGGTTGATTTCTCTGACCCCAAGGTTAAAGAGATGACCTTCGTCGTAGCCTATCTGGGTGGACAGCCGGTTGGCTGCGGGGGACTGCGGCCGCTGGAGAAGGACAGCAGTGTGATGGAGCTGAAGCGTTTCTATGTGGAACCGGGCAGCCGCAAGATGGGCATCGCCGGTAAAATGCTGGTGGATCTGGAGGGAAAGGCTGCTGCCGCAGGATGCGTGGAGATCAAGCTGGAGACCGGAATTAAACAGCCGGAAGCCATTGCGCTTTATGTCAAGCACGGCTACCGGCCCATTGACCTGTTCGGCCAGTATATCGGCGATCCGGACAGTGTCTGCTACGGCAAGATACTGTCCTGAATGCCGTGTCAGGCATGGTATTTGCCGGCCGGCGCGTCGAGCACCCATTCCAGCATCAGGATCATATCGTCAAGCCTGCTCAGCTGGGTGCTTAAGCCCTCCCGCTGGGGGCTGTCCTGAGGAAGCGGAGCCAGCCTGCTCGTAAGTGCCCTGCGCTGAAGAGTCAGCTCATTGATTTTGGACTGGATCTGATTTGCGGTTCTCATCGTGAATCCTCCCGGAAGTAAATGATTAATTGATATTTATAGACCATTATATAGGAAAATATGGGGGTATTAAAATGAGTGTCAATGTTAAGCAGCTGGCTGCGGAGAAAGCCGTGGAATATGTGCAAGACGGGATGAAGGTAGGTCTGGGAACTGGCTCAACCGCTTATTGGGCCATCCGGAAGCTGGGCGAGCGTGTACGGGAGGGCCTTAACATTACCGCTGTGGCCACTTCGCAGGCTTCTGAGGATCAGGCACGTGAACTGGGCATTCCGCTGGTGGCCTTCAGCGAGATCGACAGCCTGGATCTGACCATTGACGGAGCGGACGAATTGGACAGCAAACTTCAGCTGATCAAGGGCGGCGGCGGAGCCCTGCTGCGTGAGAAGATCGTGGCGATGGGCAGCACGCGGATGATCGTTGTTGCGGATGAGAGTAAGGCGGTGCAGACACTTGGTAAATTTCCGCTGCCGGTAGAGATTGTACCGTTTGCCTGGGAATGGACGGTAGCGAAGCTTGCCAAGCTCGGTTGCAATCCGGAGCTTCGCCGCAGCGGTGATGAGCTCTACCGGACGGACAACGGCAACTACATTGCCGATTGCCATTTTGGAGCGATCGCTTCAGCCCCAGAGCTGGCAGAACAGCTCCAGGGCATTTCAGGCGTAGTGGATCACGGGCTGTTCATAGGTATTGCCAGCATGGCTATTATCGGCAAGCAAGACGGCAGCATCGAGATCATCGAAGGTGAGACCCATCTCTAAACCGCGAAAACAACGAAGCAGTCCTTCACGTACCGGAAGCTCACAGATCCGTCCGCGGCTGCAGCTTGGGAAATGGATGTTGCTGTTTCTGTATAGTGCGGCCGTAATATACTGGATGTTTCTTGGTTTTGGACGAACGGTCCGGACGGAGGGGCCGCTGAAATATAATCTGGAGCTGTTTCGTACCGTAAAGCTTTATTTTAATTTGGATAACGGAGTATCCTTCACTGGCAGATTGATTAACCTCGTTGGCAATGTGGCCGTATTCATTCCGTTTGGCGTGTTATTCCCGTTGCTGCTGAGAAAATTCCGTTCCTTATTCATACTGACCTTATGGGCAGTTCCTAGTATTTTGCTGCTTGAAATCTTTCAGATGCTGCTGCGGGTCGGAAGCTTCGATGTTGATGATCTGCTGCTCAATCTAATAGGTGTATGGGTTGGATATTTACTGCTTCGTATAAATAAACACATTTAGGAGGATTAACATTTATGCTGATAGATCTGAAGCAGCGCGTCGGAACAGCGGAAGTGGATGAGCTGCTGTCTTACGCCGTAATCGATGAACCGGATGCGCTGTGGCGCGCTTCAGCCGAATACAGCAAGCATGCTGCGCTGCAGCTGTGCGGCTGGGAAGAAGAGGGGCTGCTGCTAGGCCTGATAGGCTTTGAAGAGACCGAGGACGGTTCACTGGACATCCGCCACATTGCTGTTCTGCCTGAGAACAGAGGCAAGGGCTATGCACGCGGCATGATCCTTGAGCTGCTGACTGCCCGTCAGCCGCGTTACTTGCTTGCAGAGACTGAAGATGAGATTGCTGCGGACTTTTATCGTTCGCTGGGATTCATGGTGTACAGTCTTGGCGAGAATCCGGCGGGCATTGAGATGTTCCGCTGTGTGTATGAAGTAGAAGAGAACGAGGACGAAGAATAAAAGGCACTCAGCTGGTGCCGTTCAAAGGAAGCTATCCGGGAGTCCATCCCGGGTAGCTTTTTTGTTGTTTTTGGGGAGTGATTGATTCCAGCAGACAGGAGCCCGTCACAGGTTGACTTTTTAGGCAGATGACAATATAGTTTTACTGTGAAACTATTTTACTCGTGAACTATTATTGGGACAGGAGGCAGCAGTGTTGAATGAAGACGCAGAACGGTGGATAAACCGCTACGTGGATGCCTATCTCGTAGTGACAAGGCAGATCAATGCCCGGATCAAGGAGCGGATGGCCGAAGGTCTGACGAGTGATCAGTTTCTGATTCTGCGGCTGATCAAAGGCCAGGAGATGTGCACCTCAACCTATCTGGCGGAAGCCGTATGTGTCGGCAAGAGCTCAATTACCGCAATTATCAACCGGCTTGCTGAAGCGGGAATGATTGAACGGACCCGTGATGAGCATGACCGGCGCCAGATATACTTGACGCTCACTGAGCTGGGGGAGCAGGTATATCTGCTGGCTGAAAAACAGGTAAAGGAAGTGATTTCTCCTTATCTGCTTTATTTTATGGAAGAGGATATCGAGAAATTCATCACCATGTTTGAGAAGCTGGCATTTTTAATGCAGGAGAAACAGGAGGGAGAAAAGCTTGAAGACCATACTGAAAGCTAGGTGGGCTGTGATAACAGTCTGGCTCGCCGCCGCTGTTGTGTTATTCATGACTGCGCCGGCGATGTCCGATCTCGTTCGAGAGAAGGGGCAAATCTCTGTTCCGGACGGATATACCTCCTCCCGTGCAGCCGAAATTATGCGGGAGGTTGCAGCTGCAAAGGGCGGAGAGACGCTGCATCAGGTAGCCCTTGTGTTCAATAAGCCGGAGGGGCTTAGTACCGAAGATAAAGAGAGCATCAGGCAAGGCGTGGAGAAGCTGGCTGCGGACAAGGAGGCACTTAAGCTTGACTCCATAACAGATCCTTTTTCGCAGGCGGAGCTGGCGGATACGCTGATTGCCAAAGACGGCAATACCATCATGGTGGCGCTTTCGGTAAAAGGTGGGGAGGAAGAGGTAAAGGCTTTGCCGGATAAGGTCGACGAATTGCTCGGAGATGTCACTGCCGATCATTATCTGACCAGTGAAGGGCTGATCACCGAAGATACGATTGTCAGCTCGGAAGCCGGCCTGAAGAAATCAGAATACATCACCGTTATTTTTATTCTGCTGATTCTGTTTGTCGTGTTCCGTTCCTTCGTTGCGCCGTTTGTGCCGCTGCTGACGGTGGGACTGAGTTATATTGTATCGCAGTCGATCGTATCCTTTCTGGTTGACCGTTTTGACTTCCCGTTATCGACCTTCACACAAATCTTCATGGTTGCCGTGATGTTCGGGATCGGGACGGATTACTGTATTCTGCTGATCAGCCGCTTTAAGGAAGAAATGGCTACTGCAGAAGATACGAAAAGCGCCATTATCTCAACTTACCGCAAGGCAGGAGGTACGGTGTTCTATTCGGGTCTTGCCGTATTCGTCGGCTTTTTGGCAATCGGCCTCTCGAAGTTCATGCTGTACCGTTCAGCGGTGGCCGTGGCGGTAGGGATCGCTGTAATGCTGCTGGCCCTCGTGACCGTAGTTCCCTTCTTTATGGCCGTCCTGGGCAAAAAACTGTTCTGGCCTTCGAGCAGCAAGCTGGAGCATAGTGAAAGCCGGATTTGGGGCGCTGCAGGCGCTTTCTCGCTGAAAAGACCCTGGGCGGCGCTGCTGATTGTGGCGGCTGTCGTTGCTCCGTTCCTGATCACTTATGACGGGAAGCTGTCTTTCAACAGCATGGATGAAATCGGCTCGAATTACGCCTCGGTGAAAGGCTTTAATATCATTTCGGAGAGCTTTGGCCCGGGTGAATCGATGCCGGGTAAAATCGTAATCAAAAATGACGACCGTATGGACAGCTCGGAATATATGGGCCTGGCTGAAAAAATCAGCCGCGAGCTGGAAAAGGTGGACGGCGTCAAGTCTGTACGCAGTATGTCACGTCCAACCGGGGAACAAATCAATGATTTCCTGATTCCGACCCAGGTTGCTACATTGTCTGACGGTCTGGATCAGAGCAATGACGGACTGAACAAGATCCAGTCAGGGCTTGCGGAAGCAAGCAAGCAGCTGAGTGACAATGAACCGAAGCTCCAGGAGGCCGTATCCGGCAGTGCGAAGCTGACGGAAGGAACGGCGGAGCTCAAACAGGGCATTGCTGCACTTGGCGATGGCCTCTCCCGGATTGAGAGCGGCATTAAGAGCGGCTCTGCCGGTGCCGGTGAGATCAAAGCCGGTCTGGCCCAGGCTGCAGACAGTGCGAAGCAGCTGGCAGATGCGAATGCTGCGCTGCTTGAAGGCTATAAGAAGATTGGCGCAGGGTTGACTGCGCTTGACGGAGGCCTTGGCGGGCTGCAAACCCAGCTTGAGGGTGTGGCCTCCGCATTAACCGGACTGGATGCTTCCTTCACCAGCCTCGAAGGCAGTCATCCAGAACTGCTTCAAGATATGAATTACCAGACAATTAAAGGTACCGTAACTCAAACCGGTACAGGTGCTTCTCAGCTTGCAGCAGGTCTCGGCCAGATTTCCGGCCAGCTTCAAAGCGCAGCGGCTGGCTTGACTGAAGCCAACGCCGGTTATGCCAAGGCGGCAGCAGGTCAGACTGCGCTGGCCCAGGGTCTTGAGAAGCTGGTGGCCGGAATCGGACAGCTGCAGACAGGGCTGAACCAGGCTGCAGCCGGGCAGGGCCGGATTGTGGATCAGATTCCGTCGATCAGCAGCGGGCTGGATCAGCTGCAGGGCGGACAACAGCAGCTGGCTGACGGTTTTGGACAGCTGACCGGGCAGATCGGCGAGCTGACCAGCGGGCTTAGTGACAGTGCGGACGGCCTTAAGCAGATCACCACGGGTCTGAGCTCTGCCCAGGATTACCTGCAGCAGATTCAGGATGCCAAAGACGATGAGCTGAGCGGATTCTTTGTTCCGGCGGAAGCTTTGGAAGCTGAAGGCATTCAGCAGGTGTTTGACACATATCTCTCTGACGACCGCAAGGTGATGACGCTGGATGTTGTATTTTCTTACAATCCTTACAGCTCTGAAGCGATTGACAGTATGGGAGATATTCAAGCGGCAGTGGACCGTGCAGTCAAAGGCACGAAGCTGGAAAATGCCGAGACAGCCATCAGCGGCGTAACCAGCACGTACAGCGATTTGCAAAAGATCTCAAATGAGGACTATACACGGACGGTTGTGCTGATGCTTGCGGGGATTTTTATCATTCTTGTATTGCTCTTGCGCTCGGTTATTATGCCACTGTATCTGATTGTATCGCTCGTAATCACCTACTTTACGGCGCTTGGCATTACGGAAGCAATCTTCGTGAATCTGCTGGATTATTCCGGTATTACCTGGACCACGCCGTTCTTTAGCTTCGTAATGCTGATTGCATTAGGTGTAGACTATAGTATCTTCCTGATGGCCCGATTTAACGAGAACAAAACATGGGATGTACGTGAAGCGATTCTGCATGCGATGCGCAATATGGGTACGGTTATCCTGTCAGCGGTAGTCATACTAGGCGGGACCTTTGCTTCCATGTATCCATCCGGTGTATTGTCGATGATGCAGATTGCCACTGTGGTGTTATCGGGTCTTGCCCTGTATGCGCTGGTCTTCCTGCCATTCTTCGTTCCGGTGATGGTGCGGATGTTCGGGCGGGCGAACTGGTGGCCGTTCAGCGTCAAAGACAGCGGAGAGACAACCAAGCATGACATGCATATGTAAATAAGCAACGAAAGAACATCGGTGAATTACTGGTGCTTGTTATGCGCGTAATAAGGCTGCTCCGGCTGGATCGGGAAGGAAGGAGGAGAGGTGAAACGGAATTTCAGGGATTTTCCGCGGTATAATGGACCGGGATTCCGCTGGTACGGAGACGGAGGTTTACGTGCCGGAAGTTCGGACGCAGGACGGTATCATCAGGAATATGAAGTGCTGGTCAAGCTTCCTTCACAGCTTATATGAGCACCCCTGTTTGACCCTGTGGTTTTAAGGAATATGGTTAGGATATGAAAAAGTGAACCGATACAACAGCCTTATTCCCCGCCTCCGGGGATAAGGCTCTTTTTCGCGGAGTAATCAGCGGTAATGGACGGCGTACTTGCGCCCATCACTTTGTATGAAAGGCTATCCTCGAACGATACCGGTATTAGGCATACAACCATATAGGAGACAGCGGCTGGTTTATAGGGCAAATGGCAACTGGACCTAAGGCCAGTGAAAATACGGACTTTGGTACGTTTTGGAAGGGTGGATGGTAATGGTACCTTTTTTATGTACGAATTCCAATCCATAACCAACCAAACGGAGGCTGATCAGATGAAGAGGAAACGAACCGCGGCGGGCTTGATGGCGTTGATACTGATATTTACGGGAGCTGTACCCGTTGCAGGCGCTCAGGCTGCCATTCCGACTGTGTCCGCGGCGGCGGCAAGCGCGAATGTTCTGGATGCCCGGACGGTATCGGCATTTCTGGACCGTTTTTTTGCGGAGGAACAGAATCGGCTGGGGACAGCCGCGGCGGTGGTATCGGTCGTGAAGAAGGGCTCTGTTGTTGCGGAGAAGGGCTACGGAAAGCTGGACAAGGAATCCGGGAACCCGGTGAATCCGTCCAATACAACCTTCCGGGTCGGCTCCGTGTCAAAGGTGTTTACGGTGATCGCGCTGATGCAGCTGGTGGACCAAGGCAAGGTCGGACTTCAGGACAATATCGAAAAATACCTGGACGGCTACAAGCTTACCAACCCGTTCGGCAAACCAGTAACGGTGGAAATGCTGCTGACGCACACCACCGGTTTCGAGGTCAGAGACCCCACGGAAGCGAATGTGCTGTTCGATCCTTCGGCCAAGCCGGTGACGCTTAAAGAATCGGTGTTTTCAACTTTCCCGCCGGTGGTCAGAGAGCCCGGAACCTCTTACATGTATGATAACTTCGCCTCCCAGCTTGTCGGCTATATCGTTCAGAAGGCCAGCGGCGAGTCCTTTAACGAGTACATGAGCAAGCATATATTCGCTCCGCTTGGCATGACCTCCAGCACCTACGATCCTGCCGGAGCGCTTGCGAAGCGGCTGCCGGCGGCTTATGAGGTGAGCGGGGAACAAATGCCGGATTACCGTCTGTCGCCGGAGGTGCTGCCGGAGGGAAGCATGATCACGACCGCGGCGGACATGTCCAAATTTATGACGTCCTTCCTGAACGGGGGAAAAACTTCTAACGGACAAAGCCTGCTTTCAGGGTCTTCTCATCAGGCGATGTCCGCCTACCAGGTATCCATTCATCCCAGCGTACCCGATATGACTTACGGCTTCGAGGCTCCCGCACCGCTGACGGACGCCAACGGCCGGTTCATCATTGCCAAGGGCGGCAGCATACCGGGCTTTGAATCTTACATGTTCCTGCTGCCGGGTGAACAGTCCGGCGTATTCGTTTCGACAACGGCGCTTGACCCCAGCTTAACGATGCGGCTATATGGAGCCTTTATGGATGAGTTCTACCCGGGCAGCCCGAAGATCGGAAACTCTGGTTATGCGCCGAAGCCAAAGTCCGAGCTGGCCCGTTTCGAGGGCGTATACAGAGATCTGCGCCTTGGCATTTTGCTGATGAATATTAAAGCGAGCGGGGACGGAACGCTGACCGGGACAGACCAGGCCGGGCAGCAGGTGAAATTCAAACAGGTCGGGGACCTGCTGTTTACCGATCAGGACGGCAACCCGCTGGCCTTCAAGCAGGATGCTCAGGGCCGGATCACCTACCTGAAATATGCCAACCCGGGCAGCTACGCGGTGAAACTGGCGGAAGGGACCGGATTTACGGACGTAACGAAGGATCATCCGTATGCCCGTTATATTTTCGGCCTGCAGTCATTGGGCGTGCTCCCGAATGATCCTTCCGGCTCCTTTGGTCCGGACGAACAGGTTAACCGTGAGGAATTCATTCATGCGGTGATGAGCCAGTTCGGACTGCCACCATCAACGAAAAAGCCTGTATTCAAGGACTTGACGGCTTCTCCTTATCAAGCGGAGATTCAGCGGCCGCCGAGCTTGGACTGCTGACAGGCATGGGCAACGGGCTGTTCGAGCCGAAGCGGATCATCAAGCGTGAAGAGGCCGCAGTCATTACGCTGAAGCTTCTGCAAATATCCGGGTTCCAGGGCAGCGCAGGCAACGCCAAACTGGCGGCTGGCACTTCGCCTTGGGCAGATGAGGCCGTGAAGGCGGTCGTTGATCTCCAAATTCACGGCCCCGAGGTAACGGTCAGCAATGGAATCTATGACTACGGCTCGCAGCACGGACTGAAGCGGGCCGAATTGGCCGCGATCCAATACTACCTGATGCTGCCGGAGCAGCCGCTGATGCAGTAGGCGGCTGAATTCAAAGCAATAGCATAAGAGAGCACAAGAGAGCTCGACAGGGAACAAAGGAAATAAGGAATATATGCAACAGGGAATAAATGAAGCAGAGAATAAAGGCAAATGGAACACAGGCAGCAGGGAACAAAGGCAAATATCAAAAGGGACCCGGAAGGGTCCCTTTTGATGTTTCGTCAAGTTTGCGGTTAATTCATCCGATCAAACGTCATAATTGACAACATAAGGCTGAAGTTCGGAATGGTAATACCCTTCGCTGTATTCAACGACGCTGCCGGCCTCGTCATAGGCGTATCGGTATCTCTTGAGCAGGGGATGACTCTCCCCGGTCTGCAGAAGACCTGCGACGGCGGGCGGCGGGGACGCAGCGGCGAATTCGTCCCTGAATTTGGCTATCGACACCTTGTGTTCCTCCAGCCAGCCGTACAGGGACTGGGCGTCCAGCTCCGAGGGATCCGCCTCGCCGATCCAGCCCGGGAAGTAATGCGAGTAATGGATATAAGGCTTGCCGTCCAGCTCATACAGGCGTTCGATCCGCAGACCTGTGTCTCCGAACAGAGCGTGAGGCCGGCTGCCCTCTTCATGAATGACGACCTCCGCGCTGAGCAGCACTTTGCGGATGACCCGGCCCTCTTCCACAAGCACCTCGGTGAATCTTTTCCAGGTGGAGCGCTTGGAAGTGGAGGTGTTGCGGATCACCTTCGTTCCTTTGCCGCTGCTCGTTTCCAGGTAGCCCTCCTGGACCAGCTCCTTAATGGCATTGCGGATCGTAATCTTGCTGACGCCGAACTCCTCCTCCAGACGGGGCTCGGGCGGGATGTTGGACTCCAGCGGATAATGGCCGTGAAGAATCCGGTCTTTGATAATATTCTTGATCTGCTGATATAAAGGCCGCTTGTTACGGGATAAACTCACGCTGTATTCCTACCTTTCTACATCGCCGCTTCCTTCGGTCATGGCCCGAAGGATGGCGCTTTCGGGAGAGAGGGGGGTGTCGCCCGGAATGGTATGTGCCAGCATCGCAGCCGCTGCCGCGAAACGGACCGCCGTCCCGGGCGGATAGCCTTCCAGCTCTCCATGAATGATTCCGCTCGCAAAAGCGTCCCCGGCTCCTATCCGGTCATGGACCGGGAAGGTCAGCCGGTCGGAATAGGCGAAGGCGGAATGTTTATACAAATAACCTTGAAGCGAATGGGTATTGTCCGGGTTCACCTTGCGGTGAGTCCCCGCGATGACGGTGATGCCGTATGTATCGGCCACCTGGGGGATCAGCTCTTCCAGCTGCTCCTGCCGGGTTTCCCGCCTGCTTGTCATCCCCAGAATATAGAGGGCATCCTTCTCGTTCATCATGACGATATCGGCAAGCCCCAGCATCTCAGTATACCACGGCTTGGCCTTCGCATACCCGTCTTCCCCCCACAGGGAAGGCCGGTAATTGCAGTCGAAGACGACCAGGCCGCCCGCCTCCTTGACGGTCCGGGCAAAGGACAGCGCATGCCGCCGGACCGTGTCGTTCATCGCCAGCGTGATCCCGCAGAAATGAACGGCATCGCATTCACGTGCGGCGGCGAAATCATACGCTCCTTCAGGAGCCGTATTAAAGCTGCTCTCCAGCCGGTTCGTATAGGTTACCCGGCTTGGCCGGGGGCCGAAGCCGTTCTCCAGCACATACATCCCCATGTAGGCGCCTGCGCGCCGGATATGGGCGGGAAGCAGGCCCAGCTTGCACAGGTTGGCGACCGCCGCATCCCCGATTGCGTTGGCCGGCAGCGTCGTGACGAGGTATCCGGTATGCCCGAACCGGGCCAGAGCGGATGCGACGTTGACACCTGTGCCGGAGTACGACACCTGAAGCGTATCGCTCTGGGACAGCAGGCTGAAGCCTGGCACCTGAAGGCGCATCATCACTTCTCCGAAGGCGGCGACCGTTTTAGGCATGGAGATCGACCTGCTTTTTCATGATGGCCAGCAGGGTGCGCACATCCTCAACCCGGGTGTCGCCCGTCGCCTTGTCGATGATGGAGGAGTAGACATGGGGAATCACCTGCGGAACGCCCGCTTCCAGTGCGATGGAGAGGATGGGCTCGAAGTTGTCCAGGTCGATACCGCCGGTCGGCTCCAGGGCGAAGCCTTCCTCACCGCAGGCTTTCGCCACGGCGCGGTATTCCTCCTCCAGTGTAAGCCCGTTCATCGGAAAATACTTCAGGGCGTTTCCGCCCATATCGCGGAGCAGCGCGATGGCCGCTTTGACCGGAATGACGGCATGTTCGCCGGCGGCACTGAACGGACCGGTCGAAACGTTGACATAGCCTGGACGCCCGGAGGGAGACACAAGGCTGTTGATCCAGCTGTTCCGTGCACCAAGGCTCGCCCGGGTCGCTCCAACCGCCGGAAATACCTGGTTGATATGGCTGCCGGCATACGTCTTGGCGATTTCGGCCACGACCGCCGCCTGGCGGTTATCGCCTGCGCCAAGTCCGATGGACACCGCGTCCTCGATAGCCGCGCCGTATTCCTTCATCGCAGCTGCCGCTTCAGCCGCGTTCGGGTAGTTCTTGGACAGCACGCCGACGAGCACATGGCCTTCTGCCGCTTCATAGACGTCTTTCGCATTGCCGATGCTGCCGGCCAGTACGTTCAAAGCCGCACGGTTCTTATACAGCCGTCCGGTGATATTCATTTGATTGATGTCGCTCATCGTTATTGCCCCCCTGCTAGCTCTTGAATTCTGGCCTGAATGACGGCGATGTCATCGCCTTGAAGCGGCCGCGGATCGATATCGAAATACCCCTGTCTCACTCCGTAATCCCGCGTATAAATGGCGATCTCGCCCCCCTGCAGCGCCTCGACGACGGCTGCAGCGCTGGTCCCCGACTGCTGAGGGTCGATCTTTACCCGTGCGCGAAAAATCGCCCGTCCCGCTTCGTCCTGCACAATCGTCACCTGGACACCGGGTGTTTCATTCAGCGTAAGCAGCGGCTGCAGCGCCGTCCGTTCCTGTTCGCTCGTATCTTCCTTAACCATATACTCATCCAGTGCCTGGAGCAACCCGAAGGTCGTTTCTTTACCGACCTTCATGCTTCTACCGATCCCGTGCATCTGGACCTTGACCCACTCAATAAAGCTTCGCTTGCCCGCGACAAGGCCGGAGGTCGGGCCTTCAATGGCCTTGCTTCCGCTGTAGATGGCAAGTTCCGCGAGGGAAACGTATTTCCGCAGATCCTCTTCCGCCGCGGCATCGACGATAAGCGGACGCCCCGGCGGCGGGCCAGCTCGGAGGCTTCCTCCACGGAAATCATGTTCTTCTGCACGGCATGATGCGATTTGACGTAGAGAATCGCCGCGGTATGATCGGATATAGCTTCCTCAATATCTTCCGCCCGGCCCTCGTTGGCATATCCGGCTTCCACGATCCGGCCCCCGCCCAAATAAACCATCGTTTCTACAGGAGCCCCATACTGGACATTATGACCTTTAAGCATAATGATCTCATTCTTCGGGATAGGATCCTGATGCAGGCGCAGCGACGGCGCCGGTCGCCTGTGTGACGATGCCGGCAACTGCAAGAGCGATGCCGCTGGAGGCGGAGTTGACGACGATGGCCGCCTCCGCCCCGATGAGCCGGGCGGCGTAATCTCCCGCCTTATTCACAAGGTCGGCGATCTCTACATATTGCTGACCGCCGGTCTTCATCGCCTCCATCACCGTGTCGGACGGGGCGGAGACGCCGAGTATGCTCATTCTGCCGCTGGCATTGATGACCCGTTTAAGGCCGTATTTCACATGCAGCGTATTGTCCATGAATAACCACTCCTTTGGGATGAATGCTGTGGGACGCTGTCAGGACGGCTCCTTCCGAATCCGTAAGCGGGACCGGGCCGTCCTCGACGGCGAACAGCGTCAGATTGGCGGACTCGCCGGGGCGGATCCGTCCCAGCTCCGGACGGTTCAGCCAATCCGCCGCGCGGACGGTGACGGCATCGACGATCTCCTGGAGTGAATAACCCAGGTGCAGGAACTTGCTCATTACATTCGCCAGGCTGTATACAGGACCGTTCAGCCGGTTGCCGCGGTAAATATCGCTGCTGATCGTGTCCGGCGCAATGCCGTGCCTCCGGGCGGCCTCGGCCACCCGGAAGGAGAAGCTTGCCGTGCCGTGACCGACATCCAGATGCACGCCCCGTGAGATGGCCTCGGTCAGCACCGGAAGAGGATTGCCGGCGGCGTCGAAGAGATTGTTGTGCTTCCCGTTCAAATAGTGGGTCAGCACGTCGTTCTTCTCCAGAAGCGGAATAACCTCGGTGATATCCGGAGGTCCAGAGCCGATATGTACCATGAGCGGCAGTGACAGCGCCCCGGACAGGCTTCTCGCCATCCGGAGCGGCTGGATGCCGTTCTCCTTGACGACACTGCCGCTGATCCGGGCCTTCAGCCCGACAATCAGGTCCGGATGAGCCCTGACGGCTTCCGCCGCCCGTTCGGCATCGATCCACTCCAGTCTGGAGAGCTCGTCGATCCGCGATAGTCCGATGCGGGAAATGTTCAGAAAGGCAAGCAGATTCGTCCGGGCGCTCCGAGCGCTTGCGGCAAGCTCGCCAATCCGGTCCGCTCCGCAGCTTCCGGCGTCGACGATGGTTGTAACGCCCTGCCGGATACCGATCTCGTCGATCTCGTCGCCGTAAGGGTCGAACTCGGGGAACGCATGCACGTGCATGTCAATCCACCCGCTGGATACATACAGGCCCGTGCAGTCCAACTTTCGTTCGGCCTGCCCTTGGCCCGGAGGAGCCAGCTCCGCAATATGTTCTCCGTCCAGCACGATGTCAGCCCTGCGGCCGTCTGTCATCCGCACATTAGAGAGCACCAGCGTCGCTTCCTGCGTATGATTGTGTTCCCGCATATGATTCACCTGCCTATGTTGAATAAATGAATTTCGTTTCTTGCCGCCGATAATCATGTATTGCGCTTCGACGTACATTTAAGATACCATAGAAATCAGAAAATACAATATAACGTTATAATGTTTATGAGGGAGTTTGTTTGCTAACCGGTGTTTGAGAAGCTGTCCGGGAAGCTGTTCGGGAAGCTGTTTGAGAAGCTGTTTAGCAGATGATGTCTGCTTCAGCTTAACTTGATATCAGAGGAGGATGGGGAAATGAAGTTTCGGTTCGAAGGCGACGTAGCGCCGCTGCTGCCCGGGATCGGGATCATAGCCGGGGAGCTTGGATTCGAGATCGGGGAGGATGGCACGCCCGTGCGTGTCGGCGTAAACGAAGAGGGGATCGAGGCCGGCTGGGAAGAGGGGAAGGCCTATATATCGTATGCACAAACCCATCAGTTCTTCCGCGGGCTTGGTCTGCTGGTCCAGCATATGCGCAAGGGGAAGCCGTTCCGAATCCGGGAGCGTCAGCAATTCGACCTGGTCGGCCCGATGTTTGATCTGTCGCGGAACGCGGTCCTGACGGTAGAGAGCTTTAAATCCATGCTGAACCGGATGGCTTTGATGGGACTGAACACTGTTATGCTGTACATGGAGGATACATACGAGATTGAAGGGGAGCCTTATTTCGGCTACATGCGGGGCCGCTACTCCCGCGGGGAGCTGCGCGAGATCGACGATTACGCCGCACAGTTCGGTATTGAGGCGTTCCCGAGTATTCAGACGCTGGCCCATCTGGAGGAATTCCTGAAATGGGAGCCAGTATCCCATTACAAGGATACGAAAGGCGCACTTCTCGTCGGCGAAGAGAGGACCCGCGCGCTGATCGGGCGGATGATCGAAGCTGCGAGCGCCCGTTCCGCAGCCGCAAGATTCACATCGGCATGGATGAAGCGGAAGAGCTGGGCCGGGGCAAATATCTGGACCGCAACGGCTATATCAGCCGGTTCGACATCATGACCTCACATCTTGAAGAGGTGCTGGCCGTTGTCCGCAGCAAAGGACTGGAGCCGCTGATGTGGAGCGATATGTTCCTGAAGCTCGCCTCGTCAAACGGCAGCGAATATTACGAGGGGGAAACAAAGATTCCGGAAGAGATGCAGCGGCGCATACCTAAGGATGTCGGGATGGTGTATTGGGATTATGTGCACACGGAGGCCGCTGACTATGAGGCGTTGATTGCCAAGCACGCCCGTTAGGCTCGAGGCTTACATTCGCCGGGGCGGTGTGGATTTTCAATACGTTCGGGGTCAACTACGGCCTGTCCCTTAAAGCGTCTGACACCGCGCTTCAAGTCTGCAAGAAGGAAGGCATCCGCGAGGTGTACGCCACGATGTGGGGAGACGACGGCAATGAGGGGAATCCGTTCGCGGCGCTCCTCGGATTGCAGCAGTACGCGGAGCATGCCTATTCAGAAGGCTCGCCGGAATGGGAGACCCTGGCGGAGCGCGTGAGGTTCTGCACTGGGATCGAAGCGGACAGCTATTTGCTGATGAAAGATCTCGACGAGACGCCGGGCGCGGAGCCGGATAACCGGGTCCAGAGCAATCCGTCGAAGTTTCTGCTGTACCAGGACGTGCTGTTGGGCCTGTTCGACCGGCAGATCGAAGGCCTTGAGATGAACGCCCATTACGAGGGGCTGGAGCGCCGGATTGCGTCCGCCCGCGCGGCCGATCCGGAAGCGGCGGCGATGCTGGAGGTGCCGGTGAAGCTGAGCGCCGTACTGAAACGCAAGAGCGAGCTCGGCGTGGAGCTGAAGCGGGCGTACGACGCCGGCGATGCGGGGACACTGGCCGATGCAGCCGTGCGCCGGCTGCCCGAGATCGCGGAGGCGGCGCGGGAGCTGGCGCAGCGCGCTCCGGGCCGCCTGGCACCGGATGTTCAAGCCGTTCGGGTGGGAGGTGCTGGACATCCGGTACGGCGGACTGCTCAGCCGGCTCGACTCCGCCGCCCTGCGGCTGCTGGACTATACGGAGGGCCGGATCGCCAGGATTGAGGAGCTGGAGCAGGAACGCCTGCCGTACAGCTCGGCCAACCGCTTTAACAACCGGGGAGCCGGCTGGTGCAGCTATTATTACCGGATGGCGTCTCCGAATGTCTTTTTCCACGTGCTGAATCCGTTCTAGAAGTTCCGTAACCCTAATAGAAGCCGCTTCCGACCGGTGATAGCCCGGCTGACACGGAGCGGCTTCTTTGTTCATGTAAACATCATGAAAACCGTCCGGAAATGTTCGAAAGAGAGTGAAAATTGTGCGCCGGCACTAAAGACCATCCGGGCGGATTGAGTTACAATGTGAAGAATGTTAGCAGGGAGGGCGGTCATCATGGGAATCAAACAATCATTGAAGGGGAAGCTGTCGCTGCTGCTGATCGCGGCGATCGCGCTCCCGCTTCTTGGCGCCGGGGCCGTGTCTTACCGGATCGCGTCCAACCTGACGGAGAAAATCGAGAAGCAGTCCGGCATGAACACCCTCCGGCAAATCTCGGACAAACTGGATTTCATCATCAGCGACGCGGAGAACATGTCGGTATTCATCATCGGCCAGCGCAGCATCCAATCCTATCTGGGCAGTGCGCAGGGGGACATCTCCCTGTACTCGCAAAACGTCGCTTTCCTGCTGAATCTGGCCTCTTCCAAGGCATATATTTCTAACATTACCATCACCTCCGACCGGGGTTATCCGACCTTGTCCAACACGACCATACTGCATTCCGGGCTGCCGCGGCTGCTGGAATCCAACGCGGATGCTTATGACCCGGATAAAAAATGGTGGACGCCGTTATATGAGAACCAGACGACCGACGACGGGATGAAGCGGGTGTTCTCGCTCGTCCGCCCGATCCGCAGCACCGAGAAGTTTCAACCGCTCGGCGAACTGTCAGTCAGCGTTAACGTGGATGAAGTGCAGAAGATGCTTCAGGACGCGGCATGGAATGAGAGCGGGTGGATCTGGCTCGTCAACCAGGAGAACAAAATTATGTCCTCGCAGACCGGCGAGGGCCTGAACCAGCCGCTCCAATCGGTCCTACCGGGAGTTACAGCGATGAAAGGGACCGAAGGGGTGCTAACGGTAGCGCGGGAAGGGGAGAGCAATACACTGCTCTACTATACGCTGCCCAGCCTGAACTGGAAGCTGGTCGGCGTCATCCCGACCCGGATTTATACCGCCCAGAACAAATACGTGCTGACGCTGACGGCCATCGCGATCGGTGTAGCCGCTGCGCTCGCGGGAGCGCTCTCGCTCTATTTTACGGCATGGGTGACCCGGCCGCTGACGAAGCTTGCCCGCAAGCTGAGAGACGTCAGGCCCGGCGATCCGGTCGAGCAGTTCGAGGTTCGGTCGACTGATGAGATCGGGATGGTCCTGCACAGCTACAATCAGCTCGGCGGCCGGATTGAGCGGCTGAAGAGCCAGCTTCAGCTGAACGAAGCCAAGAAGAAAGAAGCGGATATCCGGGCGCTTCAGGCGCAGATCAACCCGCATTTTCTGTACAATACCTTATCCTCCATTCACTGGACCGCCCTGATGAACAAGGACCGGCAGGTGGCGGAGATGGTGGGGGCGCTCGGCGATTTTCTGCGGTTCAGCCTGAACGACGGCAAGGAATTCTGCTCCGTCGGACAGGAGGTGGCCCATGCCCAGAACTATGTGAGCATTATGTCCAAGCGCTTTCCGGGCAAATTCGACTCCACATTTCTGATCGAGCCGGACATGCAGGGGCGGATAATGCTGAAGCTGCTGCTGCAGCCGTTGATCGAGAACAGCATCATGCACGGCCTGCAGAAAAAACAGGGCAAGGGCAGCGTATACGTCTATGGCGAGCTGAAGCAGGGCGGGATGTCCTTTACCGTAGAGGATACCGGCATCGGTATGGACGCGGAGAAGCTGAATTCCCTTCGCCGCATGTTGCTGAAGGCGGAAGCCGCAGACGCAGAAGAGGGACGAGGCGCGGACTCGTCCAAGTCCGGGTACGGACTCGGAAGCGTGCACCGGCGGCTCCTGCTGCACTACGGACGGGGCACGGGACTTCATATCGAAAGCGGGCCGGGCAGCGGCACGCGTATTTCCTTTACCATACCTGAGGCGACGGAGGGATTGTCTTGAACATACTGATCATTGACGACGAAGCGATCATCAGGACGGGGCTGTGCACCGTCATTGACTGGGGAGAGCTGGGCATGATGCTGCTTCCGCCGGCGGAATCGGCCGAGGAAGCGCTGGAGCGGATTCCGGCGGAGCAGCCGGACATCGTGCTGACGGATATTCGTATGTCCGGCATGGACGGGATTGAGCTCGCCGGGGAGATCAATCGGCGGCTGCCGGATGCCGAAATCATCATCCTGACCGGCTATGATGATTTCGGTTATGCCCAGCAGGCGCTGCGCCAGGGCGTGACTGATTATCTGCTGAAGACGAGCGGGCCGGAAGAGGTGATCAAGGCGGTTATGAAGGCGCAGCAGAACCTGACGGCGAAGCGGGAGTCGGCGAAGCAGGGAGCGGCCCAGGCGGCGGCGCTGCGGCAGCGGATGATGGAGGAATGGCTGACAGGCAGAGCAGGAGCCGGCACGGGCGGAACGGTTCCCGAGCCGGTAAGACAATGGCTACGGGAAGCCGGCGTGATTCCCGAGTCGGAGACCCCCGGCTCAACAACGGGTCAGGTACGGGTGCTACTGATCGGGGCATCGGGCTGGGGAGACGAGCGGTTTGACGAGCTGATGCTCGGCAGCGCGGAGAACCGGCTGCAGGAGCTGCTTCCGTGCGTGACGCTGCGCCGGAACCGGACGATTGTCGCAGTGCTGAGGTCCGAGGCGGACCGGGCGGGCAGAGCGGCGCTTGCGAAAGCCCTGGGCCGGGTGGAGGAAATGCTGAAATGCGAGCTGTTTGCCGCCGCCGGCAGCAGGGTAAGCGCCTTGGGCGAGCTTGGGCGGTCCTATGAGGAAGCGGAGAAAGTATTCGCCTACCGGGTTCTGTTCGGGGACCGGGGATTTTACGAGATCGGAGATATCGAGCGCCGCCGGGGCGGCCGGTCAGTGTGTTCAGAGAAGGAAGAGCAGGAGCTCTTGGGCCTGCTTATTCAGCATCATACGCCGCAGCTTCACGCCTGGACCCGGCGGGTCGTAAGCGAGCAGCTTGAGGATCCGGAGACGACGCCGGCAACGCTGCGGGCCTATCTGCAGTCGGTCGTCATTGTCGCACAGCGGTGGCTGGAGCGGAACCGGGACGGCCGGGGGCAGGAGACGGGCGGCTCACCCTCTTTGAGCTTCGAGCCGGGGGTCAGGCTGGAGGATGAGGTGTTCCGGCTTCTGCTGTCCGTCATGAACGAGTTCCACCGCGAAGCGGGCGAAGGCCGGTATTCGTATATCCAGCGGGCCATAGCTTACATCCGCAGCCATCTTAACCAGCAGCTCAGTTTGCAGCAGGTCGCCGGCTTTGTGCATCTGAACCCCAATCATTTCAGTGAGGTCTTTAAACGGGAGACCGGTCAGGGATACATGGAATTTGTGACCCGGGAGCGGATGAGCCGCGCGGGAAGTCTGCTGATGACGACCCGGAAAAAGATCAGCGAGGTGGCGGGGGAGGTGGGGTATGAAGATGTGAAATATTTTAGCCAGCAGTTTAAAAAATCAACCGGGCTTACCCCATCCGAATTCCGCCAGTCAAATGACATATAATCTAACACATCGAAGTGATATATTCAAAGGAAACGCTTTATATCCGAACGAAATGTCCTCTTTCCTCCCATAAACTGAATTTTGTCTACCCTGAACCTGTAGAATGTCACCTTTTTGACCCGTCCTTCAGCGCCTATACTGAACATACCAACAGAAACGAGGAGGGCTTGAAGATGAAAAAGAAACCACTGGCAATCACCGCCTCTGCGGCGGCGCTGTCGCTGCTGCTTGCGGCCTGCGGGCAAGGCGGTACAGAGAACACCGGAGCGGAGGGGAATACGGCCGATGCGGCATCCCCCAAGATCAAGCTGTCCATCTGGCATAACTTCTCCGGGGACGATCTTCGGGCCCAGGCGGTCCGCGCCCAGATTGACAAGTTCAAAACGGAGCACCCGGAGATTGAGCTGGATGCTCAAGCCATTCCTCCCGACGGCTACCGCCAGCGCCTGAAGACCGTGGCTGCGGCCGACGAAATGCCGGACGTGTTCTTTACCCAGTCCGGAACTTCCATTAAAGAATTCTACGACGGCGGACTGATCCAGCCGATCACACCGCTGCTCGATCAATATCCCGAATGGAAAAACAACTTTATCCCGGGCTCGCTGGACACGCTGTCTTTTGACGGTCAGGTATATGCGACTCCGCTGAGCGGCTCGGCGACCTCCTTCCTGTTCTATAACAAATCCCTGTTCGAACAATATAACGTCAAGGTTCCGACCACATGGGATGAAATGATGACCGCGGTGAAGACGTTCAACGATAACAAGATTACCCCGATCTCGCTCGGGAACAAGGCCTCCTGGCTGGCCCAGTCCAGCATCATCTCGTCGCTTGCGGACCGGGTGACCGGCACCGAATGGTTCAAGAAGGCCGTCGCCCAGGATGGAGCGAAATTCACCGATCCCGAATTCGTGCAGGCGCTGAGCCTCTTTAAAGAGCTGGCCGACGCAAAGGCGTTCCAGACCGGCTTCAACAGTCTCGACAACACGCAGATGGAGCAGTACTTCATTGAGGGCAAAGCCGCCATGATGATCGACGGCGCGTGGGCCTTGACGAACATGGCCGCTTCCGGCACCGAGGAGCAGCTGAATCAGGTCGATGTAACAATTCTTCCTTCCGTACCCGGAGGCAAAGGCGATCCGAACTCCATGTCCGGCGGCTCGGGCGGCGGTCTCGCGCTCAGCAAGCATGTGGAAGGCGATCAGCTGAAGGCTGCGCTGGACCTGATTTATACCGTCAGCGGACCGGAAGCTATGGAAGCAATTGCAAACAGCAACTCTATCGTGACGTACAACGTGGAGCCGGATCAGACCAAGGTGATGCCGCTGTTCTACAAGGCGTTCAATCTCTATAAATCTGTGAAGCTGACGCCGGTATACGACGCTTACCTGACCTCCTCGGCTACGGAAGCGGTGAACAACGGCCTGCAGGAAATCTCTATGGGCGGCAATCCGGAGGATATCGCGAAGAAGATTCAGGAGGCCCAGGCCCGCGAGCTCGGCCAATAATCGCCTTCATAAAGGTTTGGGCGTCCTCCGCCGCCTGATAGCCGGCGGAGGACCTTTTTACAGGGCGACAACCGGATCTGAGCACATATAGCGTCCGTATCTTCTGCCCGCAAGGGAAAGGCGGATCGCCTGATCGTTTCCCCTTATCTCTCTTATCCATTCTGCAAGGCTAGCAAAGGAGGCCGGCTATGGCATTCACGAACCGTCTCAGAGGCTTTATTGCAATCGGGCTGCTGCCCGCCTTGACCGTTTACCTGGTCTTTGTCATCGTTCCGATTGTCTGGTCCGCATATTACGGGTTTTTCGACTGGAAGGGCATCGGCGCAGCCAGCTTTCTCGGCTTCGACAATTATGCCGAAGCGCTTCAGGACCCCGTATTCTGGCGGGCGCTGAAGAACAATATGATCATCGTCGTGGCTTCCATTCTCGGACAGCTGCCGATCGCGCTCCTGTTATCCATGATTCTTAGAAAAAGCACCCGGTTTCACCGGTTTGTCCGCTCGGCCGTGTTTATGCCGATGGTCGTCTCTACCGTGGTGATCGGGCTGATCTGGGGATACATTTATCATCCGCAAATCGGTATTTTGAACGTGCTGCTGGACAGTATGGGGCTCGGATCCTGGATCCGGGACTGGCTGGGCGACCCCGGCATTAACATGTATTCGGTCAGCGCCCCGGTCATTTGGGCCAACATCGGCCCTTATCTGATTATTTTTCTGTCCGCCATTCAGAACATCCCCTCGGAAATCGAGGAAGCCGCCAAAATCGACGGCGCGGTCAAAGGAAGGTGGCTGTATCTGATCGTCATCCCGATGATTTGGGACACCATTAAGGTCGCTATCGTGCTGTGCATTTCGGGCAGTCTGAAGGCATTCGATCTGATCTTCGTCATGACGGGCGGAGGGCCTGCGCAGTCCACCGAGCTTCTCGCCACCTATATGTACAACAACACCTTTGAAATCTTCCGCTACGGTTACGGGTCGGCGGTTTCTACCTTAATTATTATCATCAGCATGATTCTGGTGCTAGGCAGCCAGCTGCTCATGCGGAAACGGGGGATGGAATGAAGACGATCGCTACCGGCAGCTTGACGGAACGCCCGGCCGAAAGACAGGCCCGGACGCTGAAGTTCAGCGGGGCGTGGATCCTGAACCCCGTTCTCCTCATCTATGCGCTGCTGACCTTGTATCCCCTGCTCTGGCTGTTTATCAGCTCCTTCAAATCGAATCAGGACTTCTTCGGCAGTCCGTTCGCGCTCCCTTCGGAGTGGCAGTTCAGCAACTATACGCGGGCGTGGGAGATCGGCGGCATCGGCTCCGCTTTTCTGAATTCGATCATTGTGTCGGTCGGCTCCCTGGCGCTGACGCTGTTTCTCGGAACACTTACCGCGTTTATTTTGTCCCGTCTGCAGTTCCGGCTGAAGGGACTGGTCATGATGCTATTCGTGCTCGGCATGCTGATCCCGATTCACAGCACGCTGGTGCCCTTGTTTATTCTGATGAAAAATATCGGCATCCTGGACACATACGCGTCTCTGATTCTTCCGTACACCGCCTTCGAGCTTCCCGTCGCAATCTTCGTCGTAGCCGCCTATCTGACCGCCTTCCCGAAAGAGCTTGAGGAAGCGGCGATGATCGACGGCAACGGTTACTGGGGCATTTTCTTCCGGATTATCGTCCCGCTGGCGGTTCCGGCCATGGCGACCGTGTCTATTCTCGGATTCCTGCGGTTCTGGAACGATTTCGCCTTCGCGCTCGTGTTCATTAACGATCAGGCGCTAAAGACGCTGCCGCTCAGCCTGTCGCTGTTCTCGGACGGTTACGGCACGGACTACAGCCTGACGATGGCGGCGATGTCGATTGCGGTGATTCCGACCATCATCATTTATCTGCTGTTCCAGAATTCGATTATGAAAGGGATGGTGGCGGGGGCCGTAAAGGGCTGAGCGCAGCATATCCAAATACAATAAGGCGGCCTGCTTACCGTACTTAACGGGAAGCAAGCCGCCTTGTTTGCATTGGGCGGATATTATTCAGGCGGAGGTCAACAAGCCGTTGCGCTATCGCGGTGCGGAGAGGCGGCAGGGAATCAACGAATGGTACGGCGGCGTGCCTGAAGTTTGATGCGGATGAACACAACCGGATAAACGAAAAATATTACACAACAGGGGCGACAGGATCGCTCCCGTTGTGTAATATTGGGCTATATATCTACGATGGGAGGCATGCCTGTATGAATCACTCGCCGCCATTGAGCGGCCCGCGGCTGTGGTGGAATCCGCCAGGCAGGCGTTCCGGATCGAGCGGGTCACCGCCGGCACGGCGGAGGAATGTTTCCGCTGGATCGGGCTGGCCGGCGGGAAGACGTACGGATCGGAGACGGTGCGGATCATAAGCGCAGACAAGCGCGGGGCCTGCCGTCCCTGCATCCAGCGCAATCCAGGACAGCGTAGTCAGGAACAGCAGCATGCCGGTCGTGCCGATGCCGAGCAGCAGCGCTCCCGCCGCATCAAATGAGCCGCGTACGGGCTTTTCCTTCGGGTGCACCCTTAACGCATCTTTGCAAAATAGCTGCGCAGTGCCCAGCCGCGTTCCTGGCGTTTCTTGTATTTAGGCAGCGAGCGGTAAATGGCTATGGACTCTTCAAAAGCCCGTCTGGCCTCGTCATTTCTGCCGAGAGCCTTGTACATCGAGCCGGCCAGATAATAGGCTTCGCTGGACGAAGTGTGGATCTCCTGGAACTGGCTTACATAGTGCAGCGCTTTGTCCTGATCAACACTCCGGAAGATCTCGGCCAGGCGGAGAAAAGGCTGGCCATATTGTGCCCGGCGGTTAATCTCCAGCCCCTGCAGCATCTGGGCTTCGCCCTCCGGCAGCATTCCGAGCTTCAGATTTGCATAGCCGAGCTCAACCCAATATTCCGCAGATTGCTCGTACCGGTCTGCGATATTAAGGAGCAGCTCTTTGGCCTCGCTGTAACGCTTGCGTTCAATGAGCAGGCGGGCCAGCTCGAATTTGGAGGAGACATCGTTGGGATTAAGGGAAATGGTTGTCCGCAGTCTGGACATCTGCCGGCTCCGGCGGAAGGGCTTGGCTATGCTGGGCAGGATGCCTACATACCGGCGGTCCAGAACATACAGGATCAGGAACAGAACAATCAAGGCCAGAAAAGGATTACCTAAAAATTGTGCAAGAAACAAAAAGCCCAGAATTTTAAACATGAAGTCCCTCCGAATAAGTTGTAACTCCGGTCAGCGTTCACTTAACATCTAACCTGCAGAGCAGGGTAATTATACCATATTATTCATTTTTACTAACTCCGAATTTTTTGGAAAGAAGGATGAGCCATGAGTACAGTCACACCCGTAATTCCTTTGCGTAAGCTGGGACAATCTGAGCTGTCCGTGTCACCGCTGGGGCTGGGCTGCTGGCAGTTCAGCCGGGGCAGCGGAATCGTAGGCAAGTACTGGAGCAATCTGGAGGATGCCGATATCCTGGAGATTGTCCGGGTAAGTCTGGAAGGCGGCATGAACTGGGTGGATACGGCTGAAATATACGGGGGAGGCAAGTCCGAGCAGGCTCTGGCAGCTGTATTGGATCAGCTGAGGCTCGAGGGCAGCCCACATGCGGAGCCGCTGATCGCAACCAAATGGTGGCCGCTGTTCCGGACGGCCGGATCCATACCAGCCACCATTGATGAACGGATCCGCTGTCTGGGCGGAAGGCAGATTGATTTATACCAGATTCATCAGCCGTTCTCGCTGTCGTCGATTGACAGTGAGATGAAGGCGATGGCCGGGCTGGTCAAGGCCGGAAAAATCCGTTATGTCGGAGTCAGCAATTACTCGGCCAGCCAGATGGTCAAAGCACACGGGCTTCTGCAGCAGCATGGTCTGGAGCTGGTGTCCAATCAGGTCAAATACAACCTGCTTCACCGGAGTATTGACCAGAGCGGGACGATGGCTGCCGCGAAGGAGCTGGGCATTTCCATTATTGCGTACTCCCCGCTGCAGCAGGGGGTACTGACCGGGCGGTTCCATAACGATCCGGCCCAGATCAGCAAGCTGTCCCTGATCAGACGGATGCAGTCCGGACTGGATGAGAAGGGCATTGCCCGCAGCAGGCCGCTGATTGACTTGCTTGGGACACTTGCCGGAAAATACGGGGTTACACACGGCCAGATTGCCTTGAATTGGCTGATTCACTTCCACGGCGAGACAGTTGTCGCCATTCCCGGAGCGTCTAAAGTCCGCCATGCCCGTGAGAATATCGGAGCAATGGGATTCAGACTGGACAGCCGTGAATTGCAGCAGCTGGATGATGCTTCATGGGCAGCTTTGAAATAGCTTTGATGAAATAGCTTTAGGCCTGATTCAGGGCCTGAAGCTATTTTTTTTATTATTTATGCAAAAAATATGCAAAAAAAGGGTTTGAGAATGGTTGCATTGGGTTATATAAACCATAAGTTGATTCGCATCCGTGCAAGGGTGTAGATTTCGGAAGGAGGCTGAACCATTATGAATATGGCAGTACATAATCTTATGGCTTACAATCATCAATTTTTTAGACCTCACCCGGTCACCGAGCACAAGCAGACCAGAAGCGAAGATAAAACGCAAAGCTTTCAGGATATCCTTAACGAAAAGCTTAACAACTCGAACCTGTTAAAGCGGTAACCTGGAGAATAATCCCCTTATCACAGTCTATCTGATGTAATGAAAATAGAAGCCGGACTTCTGCTGTAATAGCAGGGCCCGGCTTCTTTGCTGTATCTGTAGTCAGCGTTTCCCGCGGACACGTTGTGACTTGCGAAGCTTGGGTTCTGCTCCCGGAGCCTGTTTGACGATCCACTTCAGATAGGAAGCGATCTGAGAATCCTGCTGCAGGGCTGGAAGGGTAGTCAGTCCAAGTGTCACCAGATCCTCATTCGTATAGAGTGCGTGGATTTGCCGGTGGCAGGCTTTGCACAGCAGTGCGGTCGGCTGCAGGGCACCGCCTTTTTCCCGGGGGACCAGATGATGGACCGTTGTAGCCAGGGGAGAACGTCCGCACAATTCACAGGTGCCGGAGGGCTGTCCTTTCATCGTCCTAGCCTCTGACTTCAAAAAACTGGCAGGTGCGGCGCGAGTAATAGGTTAGGTCGCTGACCCGCGACTGGATGATGACATCGGAATCGGTGAAACGGACAACGGTTGCCCCCGAGTTCACCAGATGATCATCTTCAAAGACCCGTACCGGCAGCTTGCGGTCAATCGCTTCCTGCAGGTCGCTGTCGGTGTACAGCGGGCGGTTGATAGGCATAAGAGCATTCTCCTTTTAGCAGTGAATATGAACCTGAAATACAACCAGTATACCTGCCGAGGGGCGATAAATCCAATCCGGGCTGGCCTGAATCGTAAGTATTTCAACCATAAATCGGAAGTTTGCCTCCTCTGCAAAAGAGTTCTCCTACGGTACACTAAGTCTTGTAAGAGAAACCTTTGAGAGGGGTACAGAGGAATGAAAACAGGAAAGAACCTGGCGCTTGCACTTGCGTCCGTAATGCTCGTTGGATCACTGGCAGCATGCGGAGGCAACAACGCAGAGAACAATGCGGGCAAGGAAAATGCGGGTAACAACGCAGCAAGTACAAATGCACCAGCTACAGATGCAGCCACATCAGAACCGGCTGAAAAAGTGGAGCTGTCCTTCTGGACACTCGGTAACGTCAACTATGAAGAGCTGGCGAACGAGTATACCAAGGAGCATCCGAATGTCACTATTAAAATCCAGAATACCGGTGACCAGACTGCCCATCACAACAACCTGACAACCGCTCTGTCCGCAGGCTCCGGAGCACCTGATATTTTCCAACTTGAAATCGGTTTCATGGAGCGTTTCATCAGTGCCCAGGACAAATTCTACAATCTGAACGACCTTGGCGCCAAAGACATCCAGGCTAACTATCTGGACTGGAAATGGAAGCAGGCTTCCTCCATCGATGGCAGCTTCCAGCTCGGACTTCCGACAGATATCGGGCCGACAGTTGTCTACTACCGCACAGATCTGGCTGAAGCAGCCGGACTGCCTAGCGATCCTGAAGGCTTCAGCGCGGCGATCGATACCTGGGACAAGTTTGCTGCTGTAGCCAAGGCCTACAAAGACAAAACCGGCAAGTACTTCTCCGACTTGACTGACTTGACTTACAACGCTCTGCGCGACCAGTCGGCTGATGAAATCTACTTCAGCAAGGCTGACGGGAAGTTCATCGGCGACACAAATCCGCAGGTTAAGAAGGCTTATGATTTCACGGTAAAAGGCATCCAGGAGGGCTGGATCAGCAACTACCTGCTGTGGTCGCCTGAATGGGGCCAAGGCATGAGCGACGGCTCGTTCGCCGTAGTCATGGGACCTGCCTGGATGGCCGGCAATATCAAGAGTAATGCACCGGATTCGGCCGGCAAATGGAAAATTGCCCAGCTGCCTGAAGGTGCCGGAAACTGGGGCGGATCGTTCATCACCCTGCCTAAAGAAGGCAAACACCCGAAAGAAGCTTATGATTTCATCCAGTGGATGGTTAACAAGGACAATCAGCTGGAATCCTTCAAGACCAAAGGTCTGATGCCTTCAATCCCTGCACTGTATGAAGATCCTGCATTCGTAGACTTCAAGGATGATTTCTTCGGCGGACAGCAGACTGCAGTGGAATTCGGTAAAGCGGCTAACCGCGTTAAACCGGTATACTACGGACCGCTGCATGACCAGACCGATACCTTCTTCAAGAATGCGCTCAAGAACGTAATCGAGAAGAAAGCCGACCCTGCAAAAGAGTGGGATGAAGCTGTAAAACAGGCGAAGACTCTGGCTGAACGCAGCTAGACTCCAAGCAGAAGCGTGATATGAACCGGACATCCGGATTCCTGAGAGGGCAGGCAGCCCCCGGGAATCCGGATTCTTCGGAAATGGAGCTTTCTTAATTATCCTGGAGGTGTGACATGGCAGAACCCGTAATTACGAGTCCGCATGCCGAGAGCAAACGCCCTTTTTTAACTGAACAAAGACGGAGCCGTATTACGGCCTATACCTTTATCTCACCGTTCTTTATTCTGTTCTCGATATTCGGACTATACCCGATCTTTTTTACCTTCTATTTATCCTTCTTCAAATGGGATGCACTCAACCCGATGAAATTCGTCGGCTTCAAAAACTATGATCTGGTCACCAGTGACCCGACCTTTTGGATTTCCTTCAGCAACACGCTCATTATGGGCCTGATGGGGACTGTTCCCCAGGTTATGCTGGCGCTGCTGCTGGCCGTACTGCTGCATTCAGGAATGACCAAATTTAAAAAGACATTCCGTATTCTTTATTTCATGCCGAATATTACGTCCATTGTGGCCGTTACGCTCGTATTCAGCACCCTGTTCGGAAATAACGGGATGATCAACTGGATGCTGAACGGCCTCGGGCTTGAAAGTGTTGCCTTCAACTCCGGCTGGTGGGGTGTCAAAATTGCCATCTCCACTATGGTTATGTGGCGCTGGACGGGCTACAACGCCATTATATTCCTGTCCGGACTGCAGAGTATTCCGATGGACCTGTATGAATCCGCCCGCATTGACGGCGCCAACCGCAGACAGCAGCTGTTCTCGATTACGCTGCCGCTGCTCAAGCCTTTCATTATTTTTGTATCCCTCCAGTCAACGATCGGTGCCTTACAGCTGTTCACAGAGCCTTATGTATTCCTTGGCCAGGCTGGAACCGGCTCCACCCGCCAGGAAGGGATTACCATGGTTACTTACCTGTACAGTGAAGCGTTCCGTAACGGCTTCTTCGGTACAGCGGCGGCAACAGCGGTTATGCTGTTCATCGTCACTATTCTCTTCTCCATCCTTAACATGCTGATTTCCAGAGGCACAGGCGGAGACACTGGAGGCAAGAAAGCATGAGTACACTGCGTATGTTCAGAAAAAAACCGGATGATCTTGGCTTCTTCGGCAAGCTGGGCTTTTATTTCCTGCTTATCCTCGGGGCGCTGGTCTCCGTATTCCCTTTCTACTGGATGTTTGTAGTCGGCACCAACGACAAAGGGGCTGTTTTCCATGTACCGCCGCTGTTGACGGTCGGCGACCAATTCTTCGACAATTTCAAGCGAGTACTGGAAAAAGCGGATTTCTTCCAGGCGCTCGGCAACTCGCTGTTTGTATCCTCGATGGTAACCGTTTCGGTCGTCTTTTTCTGTACACTGGCCGGTTACGCTTTTGCCAAATATGAATTCCCGTTTAAAAACGCGCTGTTCGTATTTGTTATCGCCACCCTGATTGTACCGCAGCAGCTGGGTGTGCTTCCGACTTATGTTATCATGGCTAAACTGCACTGGATCGACAGCTACAAGGCGCTGATTGTGCCGGCGATGGTCAATGCGTTCGGGATCTTCTGGATGCGCCAGTATATTTCGTCTGCGGTGCCGACCGAGCTGATTGAAGCGGGGCGGATCGACGGCGGCGGCCACTTCCGGATTTTCTGGAATATCGCGGTGCCGGTTATTACGCCAGCTATGGCGACACTCGGTATTCTTAACTTCATGACCGTGTGGAATGACTTCTTCTGGCCGCTCGTTGTGCTGAAGAACAAAGAGCACTATACCATCCAGATTGCGCTTCAGCAGCTCTTTACAACCCGTGACGGTCTTGACTATGGAATGATCATGTCCGCTACCTTTACGGCGACGCTGCCGTTGCTGATTGTATTCCTGCTGTTCAGCCGCTGGGTTATCGCCGGCCTGACCTCAGGCGCTATCAAGAGCTAATCCGCTTTACCCAAAGCGGTTAACAGGAAACCGCACCATACGTGAAGAATAGTAGAGGAGGCAGAAGCGGCAGTGCCGTCCTTGCAGTCAGGGGCGGCACCCGTTTTGCTTGAGTCCGGCTGAAGACAGCAGGGGGAAGGTAACGGCAATGAAGCTAAGACGCAAAATTCTGTTCGCTATTATTCTTCTCGTATTCATTCCCGTTATTGTCATGGGAATTGTGACATACGTGAACTTTTCAAATGCAATGGAGAAGAAATCGAGCAGCTTTTACTGGATCTCATTACTTGAGACCGACCGCAAACTAAAATTCGCACTCAGCGAGATATCATCCATTACGAATTCGGCCATTACGCAGCCTGCCATCCAGCAGTCGCTGAAGCAGCCGAATTTTGTGCTGACCTATGACCGCAAGCAGGAGATCAACAATCTGCTGATCAATCACCCGATGATCACCTCCTTCAGCCTCTACGGCAAAGACCGGCTGCTGTACCAGTACAATGCGCCTATGTCCTTCGCCGATATGCGTAAGCAGGTGTGGTATGGCGCCATGGAAGGCGCCGAAGGCCGCCCGGTCTGGTCAGGCCCGGGGGAGAACGGCTCGGAGGCAGCGGGTAACCCGGTGCTGGTGCAGGCCAGAGTCATTAAAGACTATTACTCTCTGGAGGATATCGGATATTTGGTCGTATACGTCAAACCGGATCTTTTGGACCAGATTTTCTGGGAGGCGGCAACGCTGAAGAAAGGAGATATACTGCTGGTCAACAAGCAGGGTAATATCGTCTTCAACAAGTCCGGGGAGCATATCGGGCAGCGGACGGAGTTTCCTTTTCTGCAGGCAGATTATACCAAGAGCCAGGACTATTACATTGACAACTATCAGGGGGAGAAATCTCTGATTACTTTCCTGCCTTCACATAATTCAGACTGGTATCTTGCGGCGATTACCCCGATGAATCTGATCTCCTCGGAGTCCGATTCGATCCGTAATCTGGCGATTATTCTGGGAACGGTTTCACTGTTGTCCGCCTTTTTGTTTGATCACTACTTCGTCAGAAGGCTTGTGCGCAGCATCAACAGTGCGGTCAACGGGATGAAGCGGGTGAAACAGGGCATTTTTATGCCGATTACCACACCGCTGCGGTCAGATGATGAGAGCGACCTGCTGATCGACGGCTTCAACCGGATGAGCTCGCAGATCAGTGAGCTGATCCAGCAGGTGCAGACCGAACAGGGGCGCAAGAAGGAAGCGGAAATGCAGGCGCTGATGGCCCAGATCAACCCGCATTTTATCTATAACTCACTGGAATCAATCAACTCGATGGCCGTGCTTGCGGGCAACCGCGATATCAGCAAGATGGTCGTTTCACTCGGCAAGCTGCTGCGCATCAGCATCAGCCAGAACCAGGAGCTGATTCCGCTGCAGATGGAGCTTGAGCATGTCCGGCATTATCTGGACATTCAGAAGTTCCGGTTCGAGGATAAATTCAGCTACCGGATCGACCTTCCGGATACGCTCAGGCAGGTGATGACCCAGAAGCTGATTGTCCAGCCGATTGTCGAGAATGCGCTCTATCACGCCATCGAACAGATGGAGGAGCACGGGGAGATTACGATAAGCGCACAGCGCAGCAGCAAGGATATCATTATTATCGTAAAGGATAACGGGCCCGGCTTTGACCTCTCTACCCTGATGAGCCTGTGGGACACGGAGCACAGCAACCCCAAGAAATACGCGGACAGCGGTGTCGGGCTGCGGAATGTGCATGAGCGCCTGAATATCCGGTTTGGCCATCCTTACGGTATTATGGTCTGTTCTTCTCCGGGATTCGGTTCGACGATCTGTATCCGGATTCCGACCATACAGCCATGAAGCACCTAAACAGGATGAAAGCGGGGAGTAATGCGGTGAGATGGTTAACCAAATGGGGCTGGATTCTGCTCTATATAGCATTGATGGCCGGAGCGGTATTATTTATTTCGTTTGGCAATAAGGAGCCGATTGAAGATAATTCTCCGGAGAAAATAACACTTACCTTCCGCCATTTCTGGATGAAGGAGCATGACCGGCCGCTGCTGGCCATCTTTGAGGAAGTCGTTCAGGAGTATCAGAAGGATCATCCGAACGTGAAGGTGAACTTTGAAGGGCTGGATCAGACGATTCACCGCGAGCAAAAGCTCAAAAGCGAAATGGTTACCGGCACTCCGCCTGACATGTTCGTGCTGTTCGGCGGCGCAGAGATTGAGCCTTATGCAAGGTCCAACCGGCTGATGGACCTGACCGGCTTCGTACAGGATAACGGGCTGCGCAACCAGTTCAGCGACCTGCACCTGTGGACCTTTGACCGGCATATTTACGGGCTGCCGATCGAAGGGAATGCCGAGCCGCTGTATTATAACAAGACCTTATTCCAAAAGCTCGGCATCAAACCGCCGGAAACAGTCAGCGAGCTGGATGAGGCGATCCGGCAGCTGAAGCAGGCGGGAATTACCCCGTTTGCGCTTGGCAATGAGGACCGCTGGCCGGCCGGTATTTTTGCCCATTATCTGATGGACCGCTATGCCGGACCCGACCTGATCCAGAAGCTGGTTACAGGCAAAGACGGCGCTGCCTTCGTGAATAAGGCATATCTGGAAGCGTTCAGCCATCTGGAAAAGTGGATCGGTGAAGGGGCATTCAGCGCAGACTCGAATGATACTTCCCCCGAAAATGCGGTCCGCATGTTCAGCAGCGGCGAAGCCGCAATGTATCTGAACGGGAACTGGGACATTAACCTGTTCACCGGAGAGACGGCTCCTGAAGGCTTCGAGAATGAGGTCGGAGTCATCCCGTTCCCGTCGCTGGCCCAGGGAACAGAGCCCTCCATAGCCGGAGGTTATACAATTGGCATCGGCTTGTCCTCAAGTCTTACGGGGGCGAAGCGTGAAGCGGCGCTGGAGCTGATGAAAGCCTTCTATACGAAGGAGATCCAGACGCGGATTGTTTATGAGGGGCTAAGAATTCCTTCGATGCGGATTGATTTTGACCCTGAGAAGACCGGACCAGTGTTCGCGCAGGTGATGGGGATTATGGCCAAGGACCGCCAGAGCTTTGTGCCTTATGACAACCTGCTGTCGCCTGAAGTGAAGAAGACCTTCCTCAGTGTGATCGAAGAAATGATTGACGGCGGCTTGGCGGCGGAGGAGGCCCTGCAGCAGCTGCAGTCCGCGTCGGAGCAGTACTGGAATCTTATACAGAGTTCGGCTGTACAATAAATCTGGGAGGTGCGGGAAGTGGGTGCACGGCAAGAACAATACAAAGTGCTGCTGGTGGATGATGAGCCGATTATTCTGCGCAGCTTAAAGGTGGCTATTCCATGGGAGGAGCTGGGCCTGACGATTGCCGGTGAAGCCCGCAACGGGGAAGCCGCGCTGCGGCTGATCGAGGAAACCTCGCCGCAGATCGTGATCAGCGACATCCGGATGCCGGTAATTGACGGTATCGCATTAATGAAGGAGCTGCTTCCGAAGAATCCGAAGCTATTGTTTATATTTATCAGCGGCTACGGGGAATTTGAATATGCCCGGGATGCCCTGCGGCTTGGAGCCTTTGACTACCTGCTTAAGCCGATTGATCATGACGAGCTGACGGATATGCTTACCCGGGCGCGGGTGAAGCTGGACCGCCAGAAGGAGAATGAACAGCTGATGCATTCGGTACAGATGCTGTCCATGCTGGCGAGGGAGCGGATGTTCGCCGAGTTCACGCTCGGCAATCCCCGTCCGCTGCAGCATTTGAAATGGCTGGAGAACAGTGAGCTGGAGCGCGAGTATTTTATGGCGGTGGTGAGGCTGGACGACTATGCCTCCCTTACGGCCAAATGGAGCGCAGAGGAGAAGCATCTGTGGCTGTTTGCGATCCGCAACATCCTGGAGGAATGGTCGCTGGAGAACGGCGCCTTATCGATTTTTCCTTTCTACAACGGCGAATGGGTGCTGCTGTTCCCCGGAAGTCTGGGTACGGTCAGGAAGGAGCTCGGCGAGCGGCTTGTCGCGGATATCAAGCGTTACTCCAAGCTGCACTGCTCTGTAGGGATCAGCCGCAGTACACAGGGCATTGACCAGCTCAGCACCGTTTATCCGCTCGCTGCCAAAGCGCTGTACCGGCGCTTTTATTCCGGTGAGGCAGGTGTATTCATCGAAGAGGAGACACCGGAAGCCGGGGAACACGAGGTCCAGTATCCCAAGGAACTGGAGCTCTCGCTGATCGAGAGCATCCGTACGCTGAATCTGGAGCGGATGCTGCTGCTGTTCGATGAGATGGCCTGCTTCATTGAAGCTCAGTCGCTGACCAAGGAGCTGGCCCAGCGGGTAATTATTGAACTGGTCGTCGTCCTGTACAGGCAGTTCGAGCAGATGGGCCTGCAGGCGGAATGGTCGCTGGAAGGGCTGATGGGTAAGCTGCAGGGCCTGGGGACACTGACGGGCGTCATCAATGTGCTCAAGCAGGATTTCCGGGACTGGATGCAGGAAGGCAGCAGACAGGCGGCGCGGGATGACGGCCGCAGTGTAGTCGACAAAGTCAAAAGATACATCGAGGACAACTACCATAAGGACCTGAGCATCGAGGAAGTGGCGGAGGTGGCGGATCTGAGCATCAGCCATTTCTGCACCCTGTTCAAGCAGGTGTCCGGCTATACCTTCCTCGAATTTGTAACCCACTGCCGGATGGAGAAAGCGAAATATATTCTGCAGAACAGCAGTGTCAAGGTATACCAGGTGGCACCGCTAGTCGGCTACCAGGACCCGAAATATTTCACCCAGGTGTTCAAGAAGGCAACAGGGAAGACGCCGACGGAATACCGGGAAGAGATGATGAGGCTGGCGGGTGAAGGCTGAGCAGGGTATCGGTAAGTGCTCAAAATAAAATGTGAATAAAAGGTAAAGTATGCAGCTGCAGCTGTCTTGGAGGGGAACACCGTCCGGGAGCTGCGGCTTTTTTATTTTAACGTTAATCAAACCGGCTTGATGGAGTATGATAAATGTCATACCCGCTCCTTGATGTTTATGCCTTACGGACATGACACTTCCTTCACTATAATAAGGTAAATAAATGCAGACTTGAGCGCACACATACAAGGAGGAACCTACAGATGTCCAAGAGCAGCACGTCATCCCAGCTCTCCAGCCTGAAGAAAAGCGTGGCCCCTTTTGAAAAAAATGACCGTAATAGAAGCATAAACCAGATGTTTAATACACTTGGCCCGCTGTTCCTGTTATGGGCGGCTGCTTATTTCAGCCTATCCGTATCTTACTGGCTTACCCTGCTGTTTGCCATACCGGCTGCAGGCTTTGTCATCCGCACCTTTATTATTTTTCATGACTGCTGCCATGGCTCGTTCTTCAAAAACCGCAAAGCGAATGATATTCTTGGAACGATCACCGGTGTGCTGACCCTTGTCCCTTACCGCCAGTGGAAAAGAAGCCATTCGATCCATCACGCCGGCAGCAGCAACCTCGATAAGCGGGGCATCGGCGATATTTGGATCATGACTGTGGATGAGTACATTGCCGCCAAGCCGCTGCAGCGCCTCTGGTACCGGATCTACCGCAATCCGCTGGTCATGTTCGGCGCAGGCCCCATTGCCGTGTTCCTGATCCAGTACCGTTTTAACGTAAAAAGCGCCAGGCGCCAGGAGCGGATGAATACGTATCTGACGAATGTGCTGATTGTGGCGCTGTATGCGGGGATGATCTGGCTTGTAGGCTGGCAGGCGTTTCTGCTGGTGCAGCTGCCGATCGTGTTCGTATCAGGTTTCCTGGGCATCTGGCTGTTCTATGTGCAGCATCAGTTTGAGGATACTTTTTTTGAGCATGAAGAGGAGTGGAGCTATGTTATGGCTGCCGTAGAAGGAAGCTCGTATTATAAACTGCCCAAGCTGCTGCAGTGGATCACCGGCAACATCGGCTTTCATCATGTCCATCACCTGGCGCCCAAAGTGCCTAACTATAATCTGGAGCTGGCACACAACGCCACGCCTCCGCTGCAGAAAGCAACGACCATTACCATCAGCACAAGCCTGAAGGCGCTCCGGTTCCGCCTGTGGGATGAGCAGAATAAAGGGTTTGTCAGCTTTAAGGAAATCAAGGACCGCTTGCGGCAGCCGTTGCCTGCTGTGGAAGGGCTGAAGATACAAAAAACCGGATTGCAGGCCAAATAGCAGGCTTCCGGTGCAGGAGTCAGGAGGGGAAGCAGACACGCAGATTGGCGGCGGGTGCGCTTCTTCTCTTTTTTGCCGCGGATTATGCTAAAATGGGGGTACAAACTTGCTGGCAAAAAGGATGGCGGATATGCAGAAATGGCATCATATTTTTCATAAAAGCACGGGTCTGAGCCCTTACGTCTGGGTCGTGTTCTATATTCTTCCGTTTTACTCGATCTTCCGTTCATCTTCGATGGACCGGTGGGTGTACGGTATTGTCATGATTATTTTGTTTTTTGCCTGTTATGTGCTTGCGTTCAAATCCCGGGGCTGGCTGGTCTACTTCTGGACGAGTGTGCAGATTGTGGTCTCAATTACGATGACGCTCATGTTCGGGTATATGTATTTCGCACTTTTTCTGGCCTTTTTTATCGGTAATATCCAGAGCCGGGCGGGCTTCTTCACGATGTACACGATTCACCTGCTGACGACGATTGTGGCCATCAATTACGAGCTGATCACGCGTAATCCGGTGTTCTTGTCCCAGCTGCCCTTTGTGCTCGTCAGCATCATTGCTGTAGTGCTGCTGCCGGCTACCACCTACAACCGCAATAACCAGGATAAGCTGCAAGGCCAGCTGGAGGATGCCAACAAAAGGATCTCTGAACTGGTCATTATGGAGGAGCGGCAGCGGATTTCGCGGGATTTGCATGATACACTGGGCCAAAAGCTGTCCCTGATCGGGCTCAAAAGCGACCTGGCCGGCAAGCTGATCAACAAAAACCCTGCGCAGGCGATTATCGAAATTAACGATGTCAGGCAGACAGCAAGAAGCGCCCTTAAAGAGGTCCGGGAGATGATCACCCAGATGCGGGGCATCCGGCTGGAAGATGAGCTGGTGCGGATCAGGCAGCTTTTGCAGGCGGCGGAGATTGAATTTGAGCTGGAGGGCAGCCCGAAGCTGGAAAATACCTCATTAATTACGGAAAATGTGCTCAGTATGTGCATTAAAGAAGCGGTGACGAATGTAGTCAAGCATAGCGGGGCCTCGCAGTGCCGCATTCAGATTGAGCCCTCCCGAACGGAACTGGTCATCAAAGTATCTGATAACGGGAAGGGGCTTGACGCAGCTAATCTGAATTATAAAGGCCATGGCATCCAGGGGATGAAGGAACGCCTGGAGTTCGTGAACGGATGTATGGAAATGCAACATATTAATGGTACAACCATTATCATTAAAGCACCGACAGTAATCCGGCAACTGGAAATGGAGGCGAAAGAAGGATGATTCATATCGTGATTGCGGAAGACCAGCGCATGCTGCTCGGCGCACTTGCTTCACTGCTTGATCTGGAGGAGGACATGAAGGTAGTGGGCCGCGCAGGCAATGGTGAAGAAGCGGTCAGACTGGTGCAGCAGCACAAGCCGGACATCTGCATTATGGACATTGAAATGCCGGCGATGACAGGACTGGAGGCAGCAGAAGCGCTGAAGGGCTCCGGCTGTAAAATCATGATCCTGACCACGTTCGCCCGGGCCGGTTATTTTGAGCGTGCTGTAAAAGCCGGTGTGGACGCCTATCTGCTCAAGGACAGCCCCAGCGAGGAGCTTGCCCTTTCGATCCGCAGTGTCATGGCCGGCAGACGGATCTATGCCCCGGAGCTGATGGATGAAGCCTACAGCAGTGAGGCCAATCCACTGACCCAGCGCGAGAAGGAAGTGCTCGGCCTGATCGCTGACGGTAAAAACACAAAAGAAATCGCCAGCCAGCTCTATATCACTACGGGAACCGTCCGCAACTATATTTCGGTGATTCTGGACAAGCTGGATGTCGGCAACCGGATTGAGGCGATAACACGTTTCAAGGAAAAGGGCTGGTTTAAATAAAATGTTTAGAGACTATAGCGTGCGAGCGTCGGCGTTATGTTTGTGGAGAAGGAGGGACCTTAGTGGGTCCGTCCTATTTTTTTGGGGAGAAGTAAGGGGCGGCTGCTCTGTATAGTTCCTATTTCCCAATTTTTCCATAATAGGGCCTGTAAGATTGGAAGCTTAGTTTATTTTTGTTAAGATAAATGCAAACATGTGATCTTATTGCTCCCAAAGGGTAATGTAGGTTGTATGCTTATTTCTGCCATTTTGTTCTCTTATACCAGCTTACATGTCGGGAGGTATCTGCTTTGCCTGAACTTACTTCATCCTATGTCGATTCTTTAGCACCGAACACCGCCGCCATCAAGAACGGCCAGGGACTGGTGCGCAAAAAGAGCTTTATCCAGCTTCACCGCACCGAGAACGGCGAGCTGCTGTTCGGACAATGCGCAGGCAGCGGCAAAACGCCGTACGAATGCTCGGTGGATTTCATTTCTCCTGAGAGCCCGGTGTTCCGGTGCTCCTGCCCGAGCCGCCAGTTTCCCTGCAAGCATGCCCTTGGATTGTTGTATGCCTATGTGGAGGGCCAGACCTTTACTCCTGCACCCGTTCCGGAGGATATCGCAGCCAAACGGGAGAAGGCGGAGAAACGGGAAGAAAACAAGGTAAAGCAAGCTGCAGAAGGCAGCCCGGCCAAACCGAAGAAGGTTAATAAATCTGCGCTCAAGAAAAAAATCACGGCCCAGCTTGAAGGGCTGGACCTGCTGGAGAAGCTGGTGCTCTCGCTGATCCGCGGCGGCTTGTCTGCTATCGACGCAAAGACGCTCAAGACCGTGCAGGAGCATGTTAAGCAGCTTGGCAACTATTATCTGTCCGGTGCGCAGATTGAGCTGCGCCGGTTTGCGCTGCTGCTCGGCAAAGGAGAGGACCGTGAACAGGGCTATACATATGCGGTCCGGCAGCTGACGCTGCTGCATGCCTTCATTAAGAAAGGCCGCAGCTACCTGACTGCCAGAAGTGAGGACCCCGAGCTGGCCCTTGACCATGAATCAACGATTGATGAATGGCTGGGCCATGCCTGGCAGCTGTCCGAGCTGAAGGAATACGGGCTGACAGCGGAGAATGCGGAGCTGCTTCAGCTGGCTTTTTACAGCTATGACGACAAGGCCCGCCAGGAATTCGTGGATCAGGGGTACTGGCTGGATATGTCCGCCGGTGCCGTTTATAAGACATTGCATTACCGTCCGTACAAGGCAGCAAAGCTGCTGCGTGAGGAAGACAGCTTCTATGAAGTGGCTGAAGTGCCACTGCTGTATAAATATCCGGGCGAGATGAATCCGCGGGTCCGTTATGAAGGGATGACTGCAAGAACAGTCACACCTGCAGACCTGGATCAGGTTCATGCTCATGCCCACCGCTCCATTGCGGAGGCGGTCAAGAAAGTGAAGAACCAGCTGAAGAATCCGCTGAGTGACAAGGAGCCGGTACTGCTGCTCCATGCGGTAAGTATCAGTCAGACCGATCAAGGCGAGTACCTGATAACAGATGAAGCCGGGGGACAGCTTGTGCTGGAGGATGTTCCCGCCCTGTCCCAGGGCACAACCGGCCTGCTGCCGTTTCTGCCGCCGGTCTGCCTTGAACATTGCACCCTGCTGGTCATGTTTGAACATGATATGGACCGGGGCAGACTCGCAGCCCAGCCGCTTGGCATCATTCATGCTGAAGGGATTACAAGGCTGCTCTAACTAACTATAAGTCTGAATAGATAGCCATTGCATACTATCTCGTTAGGGGGACGCGCATGAGTACAGCATTATTGCAAGAGCTTCATCAGGAGGTCAGAAGACTATATATTGCGGGCAGCGATCTGGCTGCGGATGATTTCCGCCTGAAACGGCTGCTGCCGCAGTTCGAGCAGCTGGGCGAACGGGCGGCAGTGTTCAAGCGGCTGGGTGAAGGGATCTCGGCTCTGGTCACAACAGAAGCTGCAGCAGGTCAGAGTTCGGCAGTGCAGCTGCAGGATCTGACCCTGCTGCTGGAATCGGTTCTGTTTACGCAGGGCAGCACCTCACCATCCGGCGGTGAAGCTGCCCAGCTTCGGGGCAGCGCTTTTGGTCTTGAAACCGGGGTTTCCTCCAGAAAGATTGCCGCCGTCCGCCAGGCGTTGACAACGACTGGGAGCGGCAGATATGAGACGGTAATTGAGGCTTTCAAAGACGGAGTGTTCCAGGATCTACGGCTGCTCCCGCTGGCCGTCGGAGCGCTTGGCGATCCCTATGCGGAGCTTGCTGACTTTGCCATGAACAAGATTGTGCCATCCTATGGTCCGGCAGCAGCTGATTATCTGGTTCAGCACTTCAATCCCGCCGGCGGAAAAAGCGAAGTCCGCAAGCTGCACGTAATCAAAGCGGTAGGCCGTCCGGAGCTGCTTGAAGAGATCTATAAGGCTGCCGGCAGCGGCAGTGATGATGTGCGGGCAGCAGCTATACTCTGTCTGGCCGGTCAGGAGGAATATGTTCAGGCACTGCTCGATTGGACTACGGATAAGAAGAAGCCGATCCGTGAAGCAGCATATACGGCATTGGCGGAGGGCGGCTCCACAGAGGGGCTGGAGCGGCTGTTTGAGGCTTTTGCCGGGAAGAAGGACCGGGAGCTGGCTGCCTATGCGCTGGCGAAATGGCCGTCTGCCCCGCTGGGGGAACGGCTGTCAGTGAAGTTTATGGATGAACTGCGTGAGGCACTTGCAGCTGACCATAAAGACAGCAAAAAGAACGAGGCGCTCTGGAATGTCATCTCGCCTTACCTGATAGCCCTTGCTGATATCCGCAATCCGCAGCTGGATGAAATATACCGCTTTATTATTGAGGAGTATGACCGGTTTGCCGCACTCGGCTGGCTGCAGCTGCTGGACCGGGCGGCGCGGTATGAGGAGACTGCGCTTTCGGAGCAGGGACTTGAGCTGCTGCGAGAGCTGGATAAGAAAAGCGTCCGCTATCTGTCCTACTACTTCCGCACAGCGCAGCAGCTTCTTACAGCCAAGGAGCTCTACAATGAGTTCGCCGGCGGCTCGCTAATCGACAAGATGAAAGCGAGGCTGGCTAAAGATGCCGCCACGCGCAACCGGGTACTGCAGGATACGCTGGAGGAGCAGATTCTGAATGCGGAAAGAGTGACTTATGAGCTCTCCTGGGATTATGCCGGAAGCCGCCAGCAGTATGTGTGGGAGATGCTGTCTCCGGACCGGATTGCGGCTGAGTGGGACCCGCGGTGGCTGGACTGGGCGATCGAACGGGATGCACCCGAGCTGGCAGCTGCTCTTGCCCGCCCCGGTCATTCAGGCGTACAGGAATATCTGCTTGCAAAGCTCAACCGGGAAGGCAAGCATCGCAAAGACTTTGATTTCGTGTCCAGCCTGTTTAAGGGACTAGAACGCGCGGGGATTCCTGAAGCGGAGCGGCAGGAGCTGCTGATTTCTGTGGTGGAGCAGCAGAGATTCCAAAATCCGTATTCATTCCATTTTTATTTGCTCGAGCTGATGCTTGACTTCCCGGCCAGCTATGCAGGACGGATTGAAACAGTCCTGTCTAAATACCGCTACGAGAGTAAGACACAGCTTGAGTATCTGGTTAGTCACCTGCGGAGCCGGCAATAGGCTGACGGGAGTCGGTTGCCAGGAGTTAGGGAGTTAGGTGTTAGACGTTGGTGGACGGGTGCGAAACCTAATTAGATTTTCGTCACTTAATTCAGGGTAATTTCAAATTTTGCCGTCATTAAGTGGGAAAAAGGCATTTAATTTGATCCAAATAGCCTTTCAGGCCTGGTTTGTGGGAAATTAAGTGGCGTTTTTCCAACTAGAAATTCAATAACGTTATTCGCAGAAGAATTAAGTGGCGAATTTCCACTTAGTTGGACGAAGCACACTAACAGCAGGAAGAGCTTGAGAAATTGCCAGGACACCAAGGAAAGATACATGATATTACTCAAAGGAGAGGTGTACATGTCAACTGGACAAGAGCAGCTTCAGGACTACATGCGGCTGCCGGCGGAGGTACTGTACCGCGAGGAGCTTGAAGCGCTGATCAAGGAGGATACGGGGAAAATCCCGGCCGGCTGGCAGATGTCGCCGCGTTCGGTTCTGACCTTTATCGCCGGAGGGAAAGCCGGCAAAAAGGTGATTACCCCGAAGTATATCGGGAATACGCGGCTGATCGAAATGGCTGTAGCCACGCTGGTGACGGACCGTGCACTCCTTCTGATCGGGGAGCCGGGTACGGCCAAATCGTGGCTGTCCGAGAACCTGGCGGCGGCGATTTACGGCAACTCCGGCCTGGTTGTTCAGGGAACAGCAGGAACCAGCGAGGAGCAGGTGCGCTACTCCTGGAACTATGCGATGCTCCTGGCAAACGGGCCGACTCCGGAGGCGCTGGTCAGAAGCCCGATTATGCGGGCCATGGAGGATGGCGGCATCGCCCGTTTCGAGGAAATATCACGCTGTGCCTCCGAAGTGCAGGACGCGCTGATCTCCATCCTGTCTGAGAAGACCATTTCCGTACCGGAGCTGGGCAAGGAAACCAGTGCACGCAAGGGCTTCTCGATTATTGCCACTGCCAATACCAGAGACCGCGGGGTCAATGAGATGTCCGCTGCCCTGAAACGGCGGTTCAACATCATTGTGCTACCGGCACCGTCAGATATCGAGACGGAGCTATCCATTGTGAAGAAGCGGGTAGCCGAAATCGCGGGTTCTTACGAACTGCAGGCCGCTGTTCCGGCGGATGACGCGCTCCTCAAAGTGGTTACGATTTTCCGCGAGCTGCGCAGCGGGATGACACTGGACAAGAAGGAGAAGGTGAAGACGCCGGCAGGGGTGATCTCTACTGCGGAAGCGATCTCTCTTCTGACCAACAGTATGGCGCTGGCTGCAAGCTTCGGGAGCGGTGAGCTGACGGACAGTGATCTGGCAGCCGGCCTGCAGGGCGCCATTGTGAAGGATGATGACAAGGATAAGCTGGTCTGGAAAGAGTATCTTGATAATGTGATGAAGAAAAAAGGGACGGAGTGGCGCGGCCTGTACCAGGCCTGTAAGGAGATGAACGAGTGACTGCGGCTGCTGAAGCTGGGGTACGTATCTTCGGGGTGCGCCATTTGTCCCCCGGCGGGGCCAGGCATCTGCTGGACTTCTTGGATGAGCACAAGCCTACAGCGGTGCTGATTGAAGGTCCCGGTGATGCAACGGATGAAATCCGCCATCTGACCGAGGGAGCAACCCGGCCCCCCGTGGCCATTCTGGCGTTCACCGATCAGGTTCCTGTCCGCACGGTGCTCTGGCCGTTCGCTGTCTACTCTCCAGAGTATCAGGCGATGAAATGGGCGCGGAAGCATAAGGCGGAGGCTGCTTTTATTGATCTTCCGTCATCCGTAACCCTCGGCCTGCAGGACATCATGAACCGGAGCAGAGCAGCCGGGCCGGAAGCAGTGCCTTCCGTTGACCAGGCAGGCGAGCCGGAAGAGGCAGAGGTCCAGGATGAAGAATCTGTTTACAGCCGGATTGCCCAGCTTGCCGGCGAATATGATTACGACATGTACTGGGAACGCAATTATGAGCATAACGACAGCAGTGGGGCATATCAGGCTGCCATTCATGCTTTTTCGGCGCAGATGCGGGAGTTGGGAGAGGAGAAGGAGCTAAGGGAGCAGCCTTCGGAGTATGCCTACAATGCGCTGCGTGAAGCCTATATGCGGCGTCAGATTCAGCAGGCGGTTGCTTCAGGGCATAAGCCGGAAAAGATTGTAGTGATCTGCGGGGCTTATCATGCCTCGGCTCTGGCGGCAGAGCTTCCGCCTATGAGTGATGAAGAGCTCGCCGCTCTCCCGTCACGCAGCACCAAGCTGACGCTGATGCCTTACTCGTACTATAAACTGTCTACCATGTCCGGTTATGGCGCCGGCAACGCAGCTCCGCATTACTTTGAAATGATGTGGGACGCTATGGCTGCCGGCAAGCCTGAGGAGCTGCCGCACCGCTATCTTTCTGCAGTGGCCGGCCATGTGCGCAGCGGCGGTACCTACCGCTCCACCGCTGAAGTCATTGAAGCGGTCAGGCTGGCGGAATCGCTGGCTGCCCTGCATGGCGGCAGCAGGCCGGCGCTGCGGGACCTGCGCGATGCAGCCCAGACACTGCTAGGCCATGGAGATCTTGGCGCCATAGCAGAACCGCTGGCACGCGTAGATGTCGGCACGGCGATCGGCTATTTGCCTGAGGGTGTCAGTCAGACCCCGATTCAGGATGATCTGGGCCGACTGCTTAAGCAGTATAAGCTGGAGAAATATAAGACTGCGGTCGCCAGCGACCTGCAGCTTGATCTCCGCGAGAACCGCAGAGTATCCAGTGAACAGGCTGCCTTTCTTGACCTGAACCGTTCGGTCCTGTTCCACCGGCTGAGCTTACTGGGTATTTCCTTTGCCAGGAACCGTCCGAGCGGACAGGACAGTGCGACCTGGGCGGAGCATTGGGTCATCCAGTGGTCACCCGAGGTGGAAATTCAGGTGGTCGAATCGACACTGCTGGGTGAGACCGTTGAAGTGGCAGCAGCCTATGTGCTGCGCGAGAAGCTGCAGGAATGCCGGTCAATCGCCGAAGCTTCGGTTCTGATCCGGATTGCCTGCCAGTGCGCCATGACGGCCCAGATGGAGGAAGGTACCCGGGTGCTGCAGAATCTGGCTGCCCTCAGCCGGGATGTGGTCGGAATGGCTGCTGCTGCCCGTGAGCTGTCAACGATCCTGAGCTTCGGGGATATCCGCAAAGTCGATACTGCACCGCTTCTGCCTCTGCTTGAGGAACTGTTCAACAGGGGCTGCCTGTTCCTGCTGGACGCCAGCAGCGTGAACGACGAGGCGGCCGGCGCAATGCTGACGGCAATGAACGAACTGAACGGGATCTCGCTTGAGCATGGCGACAAGCTGGATGACGGGCAATGGCTGCAGGAGCTGCAGCAGCTCGCTGAGCGCGACGACCGCAATCCTCGCCTGTCCGGTTATGCCTGCGCGATTCTGCTGGAGCGCGGCAGCGTCTCGGCCGGGGAGCTTGCGGCTGAAGTTTCGCGCCGCTTGTCCCCGGGCATACCGGCTGATCTGGGCGCCGGCTGGTTCGAGGGCCTGTCGATGCGCGGGCATTACGGCCTGCTGTCACGGATGAGCCTGTGGGAGCAGCTGAATGATTATATCAATGCGCTGGATGACGACCAATTCAAGCGGGCACTGGTCTTTCTCCGCAGAGCGTTCAGTACGTTCTCCCCGCGCGAGAAGACGATGATTTCCGAGCTGCTGGGCGAGCTGTGGGGTGTAAACAGCGAGCAGGCGGCAGAGGTTCTGACCGGTGAGCTGAAGGAGGAGGAAGCCAAAATGCTGGATGAGCTGAATGATTTTGACTTCGGTGACTTTTAGATGACGAATGAACATATAGAGGAACACACACTGACCCGCTGGCGGCTGATTCTCGGCCAGGAGGCGGATGCGGCGCTGTCCGGATACGGGGAAGGCGGTCAGCTGTCGCTGACGGATGAAGAGCGGGTAATGGATGCTGCCCTGGCCGCCATCTATGATGAGACCGGAGCCGGCGGGACCTCAGGGAAGGCAGCCAGCAACAGGGGCAAGGGCGCAGGCTCCGGGCACGGTTCCCTGAACCTGTCTAAATGGCTGGGCGACGTGCGCAGCTTCTTTCCGGAAGATGTAGTCTCGATTATCCAGAGCGATGCCATGGAGCGTAAAGGCTGGAAGCAGCTGCTGTTTGAGCCCGAGCTGCTGGCAGCGGTCAAGCCTGACATTCAGCTGGTGGGAACCCTGCTCTCGCTGAAGGGCAAAATCCCTGAGAAGACGAAGGAGACGGCGCGGATGCTGGTTAAGGCGCTGGTTGATGATCTCGTCAAGCTGCTGGAGACAGATATCCGGCGTGCGGTCACAGGCGCGCTGAACAAACGCCAGCATTCCCCTCTGCCGTCGCTCAGCGGTCTGGACTGGAAGCTGACGATTCAGCGCAATCTCAAGCATTATGACCAGGAACGGCGGATTATCATTCCTGAGCGTTTTTATTACTTTGACCGGGCCCGCCGCAGCAAGGAATGGACGGTAATCGTAGATATTGACCAGAGCGGCTCGATGGCGGATTCGGTCATCTGGGCTTCGGTGATCGGCTCGATTTTTGCCAGTATCCCGGCCTTGAACACCAGAGTAGTTGTCTTTGATACTGAGGTCGTAGACCTGTCTGAGCAATGTGCGAATGATCCGGTTGATATGCTGTTTGGTATTCAGCTCGGCGGGGGGACGGACATTAACAAATCCGTTAAATACTGTGAGCAGTTTATCGAAGAACCCAAAAAAACGCTGTTTATCATCGTCTCTGACCTGTACGAGAACGGTAATCAGGCAGCGCTCGTACGGCGTATGCGGGAGCTCCGGGAGTCCGGTGTCCGCACAATGACGCTGCTGGCCTTGTCCGATTCCGGCAAGCCCTCTTATGACGAAAGGCTTGCAAGGCAGCTGTCCAGGGATGGAACACCTTGCTTTGCCTGTACACCGGCACTGCTGCCGGCACTGGTTGAAGGAGCGCTGAAGGGCCAGGATCTTGGGGAACTGGCGAAGCGGCTGGGTGCCCAATAATTTTAGCGGATATTTGATTAACTCAGGCATTATAATGAAAGGCTCTGCTCCTTTAACACAAGGGCGGAGCTTTTATGGTTTAGAAGAATCAGGGATTATGGGTCGCCGGATTAGAGTATATCCAGTTTAGCCGCAGACGGTTACGAGTACATCCAGCCGCTGAACGTTTTATTTTATCCAGTACTTACTTTTCAATCACATATTGTGTAAGCTGCGTATATCATTTATAATCGGTTATTAAAAAGCACCTAACAATAGGAGCTGCTTGAAAGGAAATGAATCCCTTATGTCAAGTAAATTAAGAGCGGGTATCGTTGGCGGTACCGGTATGGTGGGTCAGCGTTTTATTGCACTACTTGAGAATCATCCATGGTTTCAGGTAACCGTTATTGCTGCAAGCCGGAATTCGGCCGGTAAAACGTACGAGGAATCGGTAAAAGGCAGATGGAAACTGGCTACACCTATGCCTGAAGCAGTAAAAGGCATAATGGTTCAAGATGCCTCTAATGTAGAAGAAGTGGCTGCAGATGTCGATCTGATTTTCTGTGCTGTAGATATGAAAAAAGATGAAATCAAGGCGCTAGAAGAAGCCTACGCCAAGACAGGAACGCCTGTCATTTCCAATAACTCTGCACACCGCTGGACACCGGATGTTCCGATGGTTATCCCTGAGATTAATCCGGAGCATCTGGCGGTTATCGCTCAGCAGCGCAAACGTCTGGGTACAGAAACGGGCTTTATCGCCGTTAAGCCGAATTGTTCTATCCAGAGTTACATGCCGGCACTGAATGCCCTCAAGGAATTTAAGCCGTCCAAGGTTGTAGTGACCACGTATCAGGCTATTTCCGGAGCGGGTAAAACCTTTACCGACTGGCCGGAGATGCTCGACAACGTCATTCCGTACATCGGCGGCGAAGAAGAGAAGAGCGAGCAGGAGCCGCTGCGGATCTGGGGCGAGGTATCAGAAAAAGGTATCGTTAAAAGCGAACAGCCTGTCATTACCAGCCAGTGTATCCGTGTGCCGGTAGCTGATGGGCATCTGGCTGCAGTGTTCGCGTCCTTTGAGCAGAAGCCGTCCAAGGAAGAGATTCTGGAACGCTGGAACAGCTTCAAGGGACGTCCGCAGGAGCTGGAGCTGCCAAGCGCACCTAAGCAGTTCATCACTTATTTCGAAGAAGAAAACCGTCCTCAGACCAAGCTCGACCGCGACATCGAGAACGGCATGGGCGTGTCTGCAGGCAGACTGCGTGAAGATTCGCTGTATGATTACAAATTCGTCAGCCTCTCCCACAACACTGTACGCGGCGCCGCCGGCGGTGCAGTGCTGATCGCAGAGCTGCTGAAAGCAGAAGGCTATATCCAGCCGAAATAATATCGTTATGTACAGCCTGCCGGACTGGTTCCGGCAGGCTGTTTGTGTATTTACCTGACAGGCCATGCTTAATAATGGTAAGATAGGTTGGATTGCAAAGAAACTGAACAAAAGACGGAGTGATATTGTGGCAAAAAGTAAAGGCGGCGGCACAGGCAGAGGAACCGGCAGCAAGGGCTGGACCCGCTGGAATAAAACAGCCAAGCCGGTGAAGCCGAAAAAAGGACCGGCAGGCAGCCAGGGGCCGAAAGGTGCAGGTAAAGCCGGCAGTGATAATAAAAAGGGCGGCAGTAAATAGGATCTGGAGATGAGAATCGACAAATACATGAGCAAGACCGGCATTTACCCGCGCCGGGAAACGGCCAGACTGCTTGCAGCCGGCCGGATAACCGTTAACGGTGAGGTCTGCGGCAAAAATACCCTTTTGGAGCCGGATGATCTGGTCGCTGTTGACGGCAGCCCGGTCAGCTTGAATGCACAGGAACAAGTTTATCTAGCCCTGAACAAGCCGGTTGGCATTACCTGCACAGCTGCGCACGGGGTTGAGGGCAACATCATTGATTATATTAACTATCCTTCCCGCATCTTTGCTGTGGGACGGCTCGACAAACACTCGGAGGGTCTGATTCTGCTCACGAACGACGGTGATATTGTTAACAAAATGATGCGTTCGGAAAATCAGCATGAGAAGGAATACCATGTAACCGTGGACAAGCCGGTGACCGAAGCATTCCTGGAGGCCATGTCCGCCGGTGTCGCCATTCTCGGCACCGTCACGAAGCCTTGTATTACCTATCCGATAGCAGAGCAGGAGTTCGGGATTATACTTACCCAGGGGCTTAATCTGCAAATCCGCCGGATGTGCAAGGAGCTGGGTCAAAGAGTACTCCGTCTGGAACGGACCCGGATTATGAATATTACACTGGACGGCCTGGAAAGAGGAGCGTGGCGGCATCTGACCGGGGAGGAGCTGGACAGGCTGATGGAGACGCTGAACGGATGACAATCGGATGAACCATTTTGCGCAAAAGTGAAAACCGTACCCCGGCTGTAATAGCGGCAGGATACGGTTTTTTTATACAACAAAATAGCGTTATTCAGCAACAGGAGGGTCTGAGAACACTTTCGGCTCAAACTGCTTATCGTACAAAGCTTTATACACCCCGTTTTGTTGGAGAAGCTGGTCATGCGTACCTTTTTCAGCGATCATTCCATCCTTAATCACCAGAATCTGATCGGCAGCTACAATCGTGGAAAGCCTGTGGGCGATGACAATCCCTGTTTTGTTCGCTAAAAGGGAATGCATGGCCTGCTGAATGTAGTATTCCGAGACGGTATCAAGAGAAGAAGTGGCTTCATCCATAATAATGACCGGCGGATTCTTCAAAAGCACACGGGCAATCGAAAGCCGCTGCTGTTCCCCGCCTGAGAGCTTGATTCCGCGGTTGCCGACGATGGTCTCATATTGCTCCGGCAGCCCCATAATAAAATCATGAATATACGCAGCACGGCAGGCTTCAATCATCTCCGCTTCGGCCGCACCGGGACGGGCGTACAGCAGATTTTCCCGGATCGTGCCGTTGAACAGGTAGGTGTCCTGGGTCACCAGACCAATCTGGGAGCGGAGTGACTCCAGTGTGAATTCGCGGATGCTTGTACCGCCGATGCTGATGGTGCCGGATTGTATCTCATAGAGCCTGGGGATCAGGCTGGTAATGGTTGTTTTGCCTGCTCCGCTTGGTCCGACGAGTGCAGTTACGGTGCCTGCGGCAGCAGTAAAGCTGATCCCGCGCAGTGCAGGCTTATCCGGCTGATAAGCGAAATGAACATTGTCGAACAAAATGTTTTTTCCGGCGGCATTGATTGCTGTTGCTTCCGGCTGATCTGTAATGACAGGTTCCATATCAAAATAATCAAAAATCCGCTCAAACAGCGCCACAGACCGCTTGATATCCACATATAAATTCGTCATTTGCATGACAGGCCCGTACAATCTGCCGAGCAGCGCAACGAAGGTGATGATGGTACCAATGGTCAGCTCTCCCTGAATAAAAAGAATGCCGCCGTACAGGTAGATCAGCATCGGGCCGATACTCGTAAATGTGGAGAGGAACATAATGAACCAGCGGCCGGCCATCGATTCGCGGATTTGCAGGCGTGTAGCTTCTGCGTTAATTGTTGTGAAGGTTCTGTATTCAGCAGACTCTCTCGTAAAAAGCTTCATCAAAAGATAGCCGCTGATGCTCATCGTCTCCTGGATAATCCGGTTCTGCTCCGAGACCTTTTCCTGCGTCTCTCTGGCCAGCTTCCAGCGTACATTGCCCATTTTGCGGGTTGGCACGATAAACAGCGGTACGACAAGAATGCCGAGCAAAGCCAGCTTCCAGTTCATAATGAACAGCGCTCCTGCGGTGGAGACGAGAATAAACAGGTTGCTCGCAAAATTGACGATTGTGTTGTTGAACACGCTCTGCACTCCGGTGATGTCACTGGTCATTCTGGTAATCACCTCTCCCTGCTTCACTTCCGAGAAGAACTGCAGAGGCATCTGCTGAAGATGGCGGTACATCTGGTTTTTCATATCATGCACAATGTTCAGGGAGATAAAAGAATTCAAATAATTCTGCAATACTCCCAGCAGACCGGAGATAACAGTGGTGCCCAGCGAAGCCAGGACAAGCAGAGCAAGCAGACGCAAATTTTTATCCGGCAGCGCATGGTCGATAATCTGCTGAATCAGAATCGGTGGCAGCAGTCCCAGCACCGCAGATACGGATAATACAAGCACCACAACGAGTGTCTGCTTCCAGTAGGGGAGAAAATATTTGCTGATCCGCAGCAGCAGCGCCCGGGAAATATCCGGTTTGCCGGTACTGTCATCGAATTTGAATTTTCCGTGCCCCGGTCCTCCGCCGAACCCGCCGGGACTGAAATTTCTAGCCATTTATGCTCACCAGCTTTGCTTGAATTTAATAGAGAGGTCCGGGTAATTTTACACCTGAAAGGGGAGGTGGTAAATGCTATAATTAACATTCGCCAGAAAAAGGGGGCACATATCTTATGATCATTGGTCATCGGCAGGTTGAACGGAACGGAATCTTTTATATGATCAGATCAGCTGTCCGTGAGGATGCCGCGGAGCTGTCCGCAGTAAGGCTGCAGATTGACGGGGAAACAGAGAATATGGAGCGGCGTCAGGGTGAAGGCTTCATCAGTCCGGAAGGCTTTGAAGAGATTATCCGCAAGGATACGGAAGCGTCCAGAAATTTGTTTCTTGTGGCGGAAGTAGAGGGAAGGATCGCCGGATTCGCCAGATGCGAGGGAAGCGTGCTGTCCAGGAATGCGCATAAGGTGGAATTCGGAATTTGCATTCTGCGGGTGTTTTGGGGATACGGAATCGGCTACAGTCTGCTGCAGCAGGCCACTTCCTGGGCGGACAGCCACGGGATCGTCAAGATTGGGCTGACGGTGCTGGAGACCAATAGGCTATCTCGCTCTACCGCAGGTTCGGATTCGAAACCGAGGGGATCCTCAAAAAAGACAAGCTGCTGGCAGACGGTACATATTATAACACGCTGGTTATGGGCAGATTTATTAATTCGTTGACGGATGAAGCATAACAGCAATATTCTTTCTTTCAAAACAGGGCGGGCGCATCCGGAGATGCTGCCCGCCCTGTTTGTTTTTTTAAGTCCTGCTGCTTGTGATGACCTTGTGCAGCAGATGCCTTGCTGCGCCGGTGATATCCGGGGCTTGCGCAACCGCTGAGATCACCGATATTCCATCCGCACCTGCGCGTATCACAGGTGTCACATTGTCTGCAGTAATACCGCCGATCCCCACCAGCGGTATGCTGAGCCCGCTGCGTCTTAGCTGTTCGATCACTTGCGTTCCCTGTACTGCTCTGGCATCCTCCTTGGAGGAGGTGGGGTAAACCGGGCCTACGCCGAGATAATCTGCACCATCCGCTATCGCCTGCTGTGCTTCTTCCAGCGTATGCGCCGATACGCCGACGATCTTGTCAGCACCGAGCCTGCGGCGGATGGCAGCGGCCGGCTCATCCTCCTGGCCGACATGGACACCGTCGGCATCCAGCATTTCAGCAAGCCCGATATCGTCGTTGACGATAAAAGGGATGCCGTACGACCGGCAGATGGCCTGGAGCTGGCGGGCCAGATCAACAGCTGCAGCGCCGCCCAGCGCACCGGGACCCTTTTCCCGGAACTGGAACAGGGTAATGCCGCCGTTAACCGCCTGCAGCAGTGTGTCGGCCGGAGACAGGCGGCAATTCACACTGCCCATTATAAAATACAGCTTCAGCAATTCCCTGATATGTTCGCTGCGGCTAAGCATTCTGCTGCCCCTCTCTTTGACTGCGCCGGTACGCAAAATGGTTGGTCGGACCATGGCCGCTGCCGATCCCAAGGCTGTGTTCTATGGCCGCGTGAATAAAAGCTTTGGCTGTCTGTATAGCCTCATTAACATGATCTCCTGCAGCAAGTCCGGCGGTAATGGCTGCCGAGAAGGTACAGCCGGTGCCGTGGGTATGTCTGGTATCTATACGCGTGCTGTCCAGGTAAGTAAAAGCCTGCCCGTCATAGATAAGATCCCGCACACCGTCCGTTCCGTCATCATGGCCACCCTTGAGCACAACATACCTTGGGCCCATCGAGCGAATCAGCCTGGCAGCCTGTTCACGCTCTTGGAGCCCGGTGATGGTCATGCCGGTTAATATTTCAGCTTCGGGAATATTGGGGGTGACGACCAGAGACAGCGGCAGCAGTTGATTGACTAGTGCAGCCACCGCCTCCTGCAGCAGGAGAGGAGAGCCGCCCTTGGCGACCATCACCGGATCGACTACAAGCCGTTCCCAGCCGTATTCCCTGATCTTGGCGGCTGTGGTACTTATGATTGCACTGCTGAAGAGCATGCCCGTCTTCACGGCATCCGGCTGCAAATCAGCTCCAACGGAGTCGAGCTGGGCGGCCACAGCCTCCTCCGTCAGGGGATAGACAGCCTGAACGCCCAGCGTATTCTGTGCCGTGACTGCAGTGAGTGCCGACATGCCGTACACGCCCAGCTCCTGAAAGGTCTTGAGGTCAGCCTGGATGCCGGCACCGCCGCCGCTGTCCGAACCGGCAATGGTAAGTGCTTTTACTACTTTGGTCATACCGCATTCTCCTTTTTGCCTGCAGGTTGTTAGTTGTGAAGCTGTTCGATCCGCGATCTTTGGCTGTAGATTTCCGGGGTCACTGCTGACAGCTGGTTCAGAAATTCAATCTGGAATGCTCCCGGCCCCTGGCCTTCAGTCCGCTCTGCGGCGATCTCAGCAGCGACGCCGTAAAAGGATATCGCTTCTGCTGCCGCTTCCAGCCATGCGCCTTCGCTCGCGGCAAGAAATGCACCGGTCACTGCACTAAGCAGGCACCCGGTTCCGGTTACCTTGGTCAGAACCGGATGGCCGTTGCTGGCGACAAAGGTGCGTCTGCCGTCGGTAATGACATCCTCCCGGCCGGTAACGATGACTACACAGCCGAGCTTTTTGGCAGCCTTTTTGGCCAGTGCAAGTACATCGCCTTCGCCTGCACCGGCATCCACACCCTTGCTGGCCCAGCTTTCACCGGCTACATTGGCCACCTCGGCCACATTCCCGCGCAGCGCGGTCAGCTGCATGGACTGCACCAGCTTTTGTGTGACCTCGCTGCGGTAAGCAGTCGCACCGGCGCCCACCGGATCAAGCACCAGCGGTACGCCGTGCGTGTTGGCGGACTGTCCGGCGAGGATCATGGAGTTGATGGCCTGTTCGTTCAAGGTGCCGATATTCAGCACCACTGCTCCGGACATGGCGGCAACATCCGCAACCTCTTCGCGCGCATCGGCCATAAAAGGGGAGGCACCCAGCGCCAGCAGCCCGTTGGCGGAGAAGTTGGCCACCACGATGTTAGTAATGTTATGTACGAGCGGATTAAGCTCGCGTACCTTGGCTAAATAGGACATGATTATTCCTCCTGAGAATTAGAGTATAAAATGGTAAAGCTCACAAATTAACAAAGGCCTCATCGCTTTTCGTTTCGCCTGACAGCAGCCCGCTTCCGGATAGCCAGTCTGTGACCCGGTTCCACGACTCTGATGTCTGGTATCCAAAAGGCTTGTCTCCTGCATCCATCAGCGGCAGCAAGATGTCCAGGCTCTGGCTCTCGATCTGCGGGTCGAGCGGGGCCGTGCTGTCCTCATGAGCCAGCAAAATATCCAAAGCTTCCTTCGGGTGGTCCTGCACAAACTGCTGCCCTTTGCGGGCCGCATTCATGAATTTGCTGTAGTAGTCCCTGGATTCCTGAAGCCCCTGCTCACCGGCAACCAGCACCAGCTCGTAATAGTCAGGCACTCCGAAGGCTGTAGGGTCGATGGAAGTAACAGGATGGTTCTCCTTGTCGAGTATCAGCTGCTCGTGATTGATGAAGCCGCCGATAATGGCGTCAACACGGCCTGCAGTAATGGCAGGAATCAGGTCAAAGCCGACATCGACCATCGATACCGACTGCGGATCACCGCCGTCATGCTCCACCATGGTCCGCAGCATAGCTTCATAGAGCGGAATGGAGGAGTAACCTGCGGTTTTACCGGAAAGCTCCTTGGGACTCTTGATGCCGCTGTCTGCCGGAACAAGCAGATGATTGAGCGGATGACGCACAAGCGCGGCGATGGATACAACGGGAATTTCCTCTGAACGGGCCATTAGCACCTGGGGCTGATAGCTGAGGGCAAGATCAACCTTGCCTGCGGCGGCCAGCTTCAGGGCATCGTTGCTGTCGGCAGGCATTTGCAGCACAACCTCAAGTCCTTCCTCGGCAAAATAACCCTTTTCTTGAGCAGCATACAGAAAAGAATGCACAGCATTCGGATACCAGTCCAGCATGACTGTCATCTTGTGCAGCTTTCCGTTGGCATTGCCTGAGGCAGCATCCGTGGAGGGATCGGCTGCATTTGACCCGCTGCAGCCGCTGATTACAGCAAGCAGGCCGGTCAGGACCAGCAGTGCGGCTCTTACGCGCAGATTTCTTTTAGATGATTTGTTACAGATGGGATTAGGGCTCATCGTCGTAAACCTCTTTTCTTTACAAGAATTTGTTCAGCAGCGCAGACACTCAGGAACAGCAGGACTCCTAGAACAGAGAGCAGGAAGACAGCGGCGAACAGCTCTGCGCTGTGCAGATTGCCGACCATCCGGCGGCTGTAATAGCCGAGACCCCGGTTGCCTCCAAGCCATTCGCCGATGGTGGCTCCAATGACGCAATAGACAATCGACAGCTTCAGGCCGGAGAAATAGGCGGGCAACGCCAGCGGGATCTGCGTTTTGACCAGCAGCTGCCGGCGGCTGGCACCAAGAGTCAGCAGGAGCTCCTTGTATTGCTCCCCGCTTTTATACAGTCCGTCGTAAGTACCAACTACTACCGGAAAGAATGCGGTCAGAAAAACAACGGCAATTTTGCCCCCGAGTGAATAGCCGAACCACATAATCAGGATGGGGGAGAGCGCAATCAGCGGAATGGTCTGGCTGACAATCAGCAGCGGATACACCGCTTTGGCCAGCGGCCGGAACAGATGCATCCCCAGTCCGAGCAGGGTGCCGCAGCCTGCAGATAACAGGAACCCGAGCAGGATTTCCTGCAAGGTGGCCGGCAAATGCACACTTAGCAGCAAAGTCCGGTGTTCCAGCAGTGCGGCCCAGACCGCGGAAGGCGCGGGCAGGATGAACGCAGGAACCTTACCAAACCGCACACCACCTTCCCAGACCGCGATGATCACCAGCACCAGCAGGGCGGCAGGGGCATAGGCGTGAAGAAGCCGTTTAATGTGCAATGCTCTCATACAGCCTCCGCTCCAGCTCTTCCCGCAGCTGCATAAACTGCGGCTGATAGATTAGCTCCCCGTGCCTTGGCCGCGGCAGCGGCACAGCAATCTCCTGCATGCTCCCGCCATGCATGAGGCAGATCCGGTCACTGAGCAGCAGTGCCTCCTCCAGATCATGGGTGATGAACAGCACTGTCCGGCCCAGGCTGCTCCACAGCTGCAGCAGCAAGCGGTGCAGTCCGCGCTTGGTCAGGGCATCAAGCGCTCCGAAAGGCTCATCAAGCAGCAGCAGCTCACTCCCCGCGGACAGTGTCCGGGCAAGGGCAATCCGCTGGCGCATGCCGCCGGACAGCTCCTCCGGATAAGCATTCTCCGTGCCGGCAAGGCCGAGACTGTGCAGCAGGCTGAGGATCTGCTGCACGGCAGCCTCTTTGCTGCCGCTCCGCTTCAGCTCCCACGCCAGCAGGCAATTGTCCAGCACGGTTCTCCACGGCAGCAGCAGATCCTGCTGCGGCATATATCCGATCTTTCCAAGCCGGGTACTGCCGGTTGAAGGTCTGCCGCCGAATGAAATGTCCCCGCCTGAAGGTTCGAGCAGACCGGCGATGATGCGCAGCAGGGTGCTTTTACCGCAGCCGCTGGCTCCGACCAGGGAAATGAATTCTCCCTGCTGTACGTTCATGGAGAGTCCTTGGATAACAGGCCCGCCTGACCCGGCGCCATAGGAATAGCTAAGATTAGTAATCGAGAGCATAGCAGTCTACTTTACCTCCTTGAATTACGAAAGACATTGAACACAAAAAGACCTCTTCATTTCCGGAGGAAATAAAGAGGTCTGAAAGATACAGTCTGTCGGCTGGATACAGACAATGCTGATCGTTCCTGCTCCACTTCCCTCCGCTGGTATGATCCAGATCAGGTTCCAAGGGTCCGGAGCTTAGCTCCGTCTCAGTCGGCCGACTCCCCTAGTGAAATAAAAGATTCTTATTCAATTCGTAATTTCTAATTAATATACCATAACCTGGCGGTTTGTAAAGAGAGGCTTATAGTCCTTTTTGAATGCCGGTTACGAACAGGGCGAGAATACCGTCGGTAATCTGCTCCCTGGTGGAGCCGTGCTGCTTCATCTGATACAGGTACAAATCCGGGCTTAGCACGGCAATCAGAGCCGTGGCTGTAAACTGCGGATCAACCGGACTGATCTCACCGCCGGCGGCAGCACGTCTGAGCAGCTGGGTCAGAAACTCGTTCAGCCTGCGGAAAAAAGGGTGTTCAAACTGGGTGAGCTGCTTCTTGCCGGTAAACTCTGATTTGATCAGCTGCAGCAGCTCGGCGTGCTGTTCGATAAACCCGACAATCCGGCTGATGCTGCTCCGCAGGTGATCAAGAGCAGCCTTATCTGCCTGCGGCAGTGCAAGTTCATTTTCCAGACTGAGCAAAAACCGGTCCGTGCTGTCGCGCAGCAGCAATGAACAGATTTCACCTTTATCAGAAAAACGGCGGTACAGTGAGCCTTGGCCGATACCGGCGCGCTTGGCGATGGCGTACATACTGACAGCCTCCAGCCCGTTTGCGGTGAATAGCTCGCGTGCAGCCTCCAGGATACGCTCCTTATACGGGTCGGGTGCGGCGGATGGGACAATAGGTTTAAAAGGGGTCATGGATGTTCCTTTCGGTATAGGTAGTATTCAGCATAGATATCAAGAATTTATTGACACAGCGGACAATTGTCCGTAGACTGTTATTGGATTATACGGACAATTGTCCGCAAACATATTATATAAAGAGAAGGGTGCAGCGGTCAACGACATTGAACCTGCACTGGCATAGGAGAGGAGAAAGAAGATGCAAGGAGTAATCAAGGAGGATGCCGAGTTCCGGCTGTCCGGAATTCTGGTGCCGCTGCTGGCGATCATATTCGGTGTATTTATGGTTGTCCTCGACAGCACGGCGATGAATGTGGCGTTATCTACGCTGGTTGAAGACTTTCATACCAATCTGACAACATTGCAGTGGATCGTAACCGGCTATATGCTGGCACAGGCTTCGGTCATTCCGCTGTCCGGCTGGCTGTCCGACCGCTTCGGGGCCAAAACCGTCTTTTTGACTGCAGTGGTGGTATTCACAATAGGTTCCATTTTATGTGCTACGCCAAACAGCGCAGAATGGCTGATTGCTTTCAGGGTGCTGCAGGGGCTCGGCGGCGGCTGCGTTTTGCCGGTAGGCATGGCATATGTGTACAGGCTCGCGCCAAAGAGCAAGGTCGGCATTGTAATGGGCATTATGGGTATTCCGGTGCTGTTCGCTCCGGCCATCGGGCCGTCCTGTCCGGCTGGCTGGTCCAGTATCATTCATGGAGATGGATCTTCCTGATCAATATCCCGATCGGAATCATCTGCCTGATGATTGGCCTGCGCAAGCTGCCAAATGCTCAGCGCGGACAGGTACCGGGAATGGACAAGCTGGGGATGATCCTCGGACCGCTGGCCTTTGCCTCTCTGACCTACGGGGTCAGTCAGGGAGCGGATAGCTGGTCCTCCAATAAAACACTGATCGGACTTGCGCTGGGACTGGCAGCGCTGATTGCTTTTGTCATCGCTGAGCTGCGTTCCAGGACGCCGCTGCTGGAGCTGCGCATTCTGCGCTCGGTTGATTTCACCACAGGCATTCTGGTCCAGTGGATCGCCCAGTTCGGCTTGTACGGAGCCTTGTTCCTGCTTCCGCAGTTTCTGCAGCAGGCCCGCGGCTTCGGTGCTTTTGACACCGGACTGACGCTGCTCCCGCAGGCGATTGCCTCGGGCCTAATGATGCCGGTAGCGGGTATTCTTTTTGACAAAATTGGGGTGCGCTGGCTCGTCGTCTGCGGCCTCAGCCTTGTCTCAGGTGCGCTGTATCAATATTCCCATGTGGATCTGACTACAGAGAGCAGGGATCTGATCGTACCGCTGATCATGTGCGGAGCAGGAATGGGGATGATGATGATGCCGATGAATACCCACCTGCTGAATAAAGCGCCCATTCATCTGGTCAACCGGGTGACTTCACTGACCAACTCGATGCAGCAGGTTATCAACTCGCTTGCGGTATCGACGCTGGTTACCATTCTTACGTCCAGGGCAGCGTCCCGCGGTGCGGAAATGCAGGCAGCTGCTGCCGCATCCGGAGTTGATCCTGCCAAAGCTTCACCTGAAGTGCTGAAGCAGGCCACACAGACGGTAATGGCCCAGGGCTTTGCCGATACCTTCCACATCATGATTTTTGTCGCATTAGGAGGGGCTGTTCTCGGACTGCTGCTGCGCAGAGGGCGTAAAGGCGGAGATGGTGAATCCAGACCGCAGGCGGAGATGATGCACGGTTAACGAAAATAGGCTTTGACTGGAAATCCCTGCTTACCTGAATAGGTAGGCGGGGATTTTTTTGTGCCTCTGACGCCGGAGAGGGAGAAGAACGGATTTTTGGGGCATGATAACTTCAAACTATATCACCGTCAAACACAGCCTGAGGAGGAACTAACTATGAAAAAATGGGCTCTGGCCCCGCTGCTTCTGCTGGGAATACTGCTTGCAGCCTGCGGAACCAGCGATAACACGGATACAGCTGAAGGAACAACAGGAGGCGCCGATGTAACGGCTGCCCCTGAGAAGCAGAACAGTCTGGAGACAATAAAGGCCTCAGGTAAGCTGAGGATCGGCACCGAAGGAACCTATTCTCCGTTCACTTACCATGATGCTGACGGAACGCTCACAGGCTTCGATGTGGACATCGCCCGGGAGATAGCCAAACGGATCGGGGTGGAAGCCGAGTTTATTGAGACCCAGTGGGACGGAATTTTTGCCGGGATGGATGCAAAGCGCTTCGATGCTATTTTTAACGAGGTGTCCATTACGGATGAGCGCAAGGTCAAATATGACTTCTCCGAGCCATATGTCATGTCCAAAGCCGTGCTGATTGTCAGCGAAAAGAATACCGACATCAAGAGCTTTGCGGATTTGAAAGGCAAAAAATCCGGCCAGTCGCTGACCAGCAACCTGTCCGATATCGCCCGTCAGAACGGCGCTGAGATAGTGGCCGTGGAAGGCTTCAATCAGGCCATTGATCTGCTGGTTTCCGGACGTATTGACGCGACGGTAAACGACGGGCTCTCTTTTCTGGATCTGAAAAAGCAGAAGCCGGATGTCCAAATTAAGCAGGTGGACGAGATCGCCGAAGGCTCGCAGAGCGCTGCCGTATTCCTGAAGGGGAATGAGGAGCTGGTGGAGGCGGTGAACGGGGCTCTGGCAGACATGAAGCAGGATGGAACGTATCTGGCCATCTCCGAGAAATATTTCGGTGCAGACGTCTCCAAATAAAGGCTGGAGGAGCTTCTAAGCGATGGATGACCGTAAGCTGCAAATTTTTCTGGATTCGCTGCTGCCCCTGTTCAAGGCCGGTGTGGCTTATACGATCCCGCTGGCGCTGGTCTCATTCGTGCTTGGCCTGCTGCTCGCGGTTGCTACAGCGCTGGTGAGGCTTTCTTCGTGGCGCATTCCGGAGCTGATTGCCAGATTCTATGTCTGGATCATCCGCGGGACGCCGCTGCTGGTGCAGCTGTTCATCATCTTTTACGGGCTGCCGTCAGCAGGCATTGTGCTTGATCCGTTTATTGCTGCCGTTATCGGCTTTACCTTGAGTGTTGGGGCCTACTCCTCCGAGATTGTCCGGGCGGCCATTTTGTCGATTCCTAAAGGGCAATGGGAGGCTGCGTACTCCGTGGGGATGACCCGGGGACAGGCCCTGCGCAGAATCATCCTGCCCCAGGCGGCGCGGGTGTCGGTTCCGCCGCTTGCCAATTCTTTTATCAGCCTGGTAAAAGATACATCGCTTGCGGCCGGCATCACCTATGTTGAGATGTTCCGGACAGCCCAGCAGATCACTGCAACTACTTATGAACCGCTGCTGCTCTATTCCGAAGCTGCGCTATTCTACCTGCTGTTCTGCTCCGTGCTGTCAGGACTGCAGAATGTGCTCGAAAAACGCTTTGACCGCTATACGGCAAGATAGGAGGACCGCGCGTATGATCGAAATCAGGGATCTGCATAAGAGCTTTGGCCCGCTGGAGGTGCTTAAAGGCATTAATCTCCGGCTGGAGCACGGTAAAGTGCTTGTTATCATCGGTCCTTCAGGTTCCGGCAAAACAACCCTGCTGCGCTGCTTCAATCTGCTGGAGCTGCCCGAACAGGGCACTCTTACCGTTGCCGGAACAGAGATCCGGTTCAACGAAAAAGCCAAAATTCCGCGCAAGACGGTTCTGGGTCTGCGCCAAAAGACAGGAATGGTCTTTCAGTCCTATAACTTGTTTCCGCATATGACGGCTCTCGGCAATGTGATGGAGGGACAGGTTACAGTGCAGAGGCGTTCCCGGGAGGAAGCGCGAAGCCGGGGACTTGAGCTTCTGGGCAAGGTGGGATTGTCGGACAAGGCGGAGGCTTATCCCCATCAGCTGTCCGGCGGGCAGCAGCAGCGGGTGGCTATCGCCCGGGCAATGGCGGTGGAGCCGGAGGTGCTTCTCTTTGATGAGCCGACCTCGGCACTTGATCCGGAGCTGGTTGGTGAGGTGCTGAAGGTGATCAGGCAGCTTGCTTCTGAAGGGATGACGATGGTCATTGTGACCCATGAAATGAAATTTGCCGCGGATGTTGCCGATCTGATCGTACTGATGGATCAGGGGTTCATTCTGGAACAGGGGACACCGCAGCAGGTGCTGGAGCAATCGCAGAATACGCGTGTCCGCCAGTTCCTGAACAGATTGAGCGGAGATGAACAATAAAAGGCAGTCCGGGAGAAGCCGGACTGCCTTTTACACCTGAGCATCCCGTTTTGGGGAATGATCAGGTTACGCGGTTAATCACCGGATGATGCCTGACGGCCATTAAGATATTCCAATGCGTTATAGAGCATAACGGCGGCTTCAGCGCGGGTAATTTCGCTTTTCGGATTAAAATTGCCTTTGGCATCAAGAGCATTAATGTTGTATTTGAGCGAACGCTGAATGCTGCCCTGATAGGACGGATTCATCTGTTCCTCATCGGCAATCTTGGCAGGCACGATGTTGATCATCGGGAGATTGCCGGCCTTTTCCACGCCCTGAATCAGCAGACTCGTGAACAATTCCTTGGTCACCGGCTTGGACGGGTCAATATTTGCCGGAATCTCCACGCCGTTATAGTGGGCATTGATGAAGGCCTCGGCATACCAAGCGTTATCTTTGACTTTGCTGAAGATCTCACTGGCTACCGGAGCCTTGTTGAAATCAATGGCCGCAAGGCTTAACTGCAGGCCGCCGGAAATAAACTGCACGGCCTGGGCATTGGTAACAATGGAGCCGGGAAGGAACTGGGTATCCGACAGCCCCTTGATCAACCCCTTCGACTTCAGGGAATTGATCTTGTCTTTGCCGGTCACATTATCGATATCCTTAAAGGTGCCGCCGGCCGCAAAGAGGGGACTCCCCAGCGAGAAGGATAGGAGCGAAACGGTTGTAATCACTGCGAAAGCACGCTTTTTCATCATTGTTGTTCACCTCTGTACATAGGTTGGGCCGCTTGGCCGTTATCACCTATTGTGACGCAGCAATCGACGGAAAGGTTGCGGGAAAACCCGGCAGTGGGCGGATTTTTTTCTACATATTTTCCTGGAAAAGCAGATTGCGGTACGGATACTTGCTGTAACGGGTTTTGAACCGAAGGGCTACCCCGTGATCCTCAATCGTTACGGTCTGAAGTGCCTTCGTCTTGACCAGTCTCCGGACCAATGTATCCACACGCTTAGCCTCATTACGGTTGATCGCGGATGCGAGTGCGTCAGCATAAGCTGCTGAAGCGGCCAGTCTCCGGTAAAAAGGGATAACCGCTAGTGCTACCGCACGGTGGACCCGGGTATTAAAGGTAAACTGCACCGTACCCGGCGGAATAGTCGTTCCATTGGTGTAAAAGGCCACAGGCGGCGGAAATGGGAAAGAAATAAAATAACCGATTCCGTTCGTCCCGTAATTTTGAACGCTGGCCAGGGAGGGGATTTGAGCCAGCAACGAGCCCATAAGTCCAAGGTCTGCGCCTGTAACGGCTGCGGACCATTGCTGCGCAAAGGTGCGGTTCCCGGCGATTTTCCGGTAGAAGGGCAGCATGGCCTTAGCTACCTGGCGCAGGACGCGGGCGGTTACAAGGGGCTGGGCTTGCTGTCTTCGGTTAGGCTGTGCCATACGGACCATCCTCACTTATAGAAGTTATATAGTCTCTATAAGATATGGTTGAATAGCCCTTTGCGGATGGGCCGCTGCTCATACGGGGGAATATAATTGTTCCTGTTTTAAATTTTGTTGTTAATTTGGATCAGACATTCGGAAATTCGGGCAATAATGTTATAATAATGTCAGGTGCTTTTCATTTTTAGTACATTTTGTTATGCTTATATCGTAATAATTACTGATTACCAGCTAGTGACAGGCGGACTTGTTATACGGAAAGGTGGGAGAGCCAGATGAACCCGATTGCAAATATCAGCCAGCAGTTTGCCGCGCATAACTATAAATTGACCCCTCAGCGTGAAGCGATCGTGAAGGTGCTGCTCGACAACGAAGAGGAGCATTTAAGCGTAGAAGAAGTCTATATGAGAGTAAAAAACAGCTACCCGCATCTGGGACTGGCTACCGTGTACCGGACCCTTGAGCTGTTGTGCGAGCTGCATATCGTTGAAAAAATGAATTTCGGAGACGGTGTGGCCCGTTATGACCTGCGGGGTGACGGCCATGATCATATGCATCATCATCTGATCTGCAGCGTCTGCGGCCGGCTTGAAGAAATCAAGGATGACTGGCTGCTGGAGCTGGAACAGCGGCTGGAGGCGGAATACGGCTTCAGCGTAACGGATCACCGGCTTGATTTCAAAGGTACCTATAACAACTGCAGGCAGACCGGCTGTAAAGGTGACAAGGATCGCAAGGCTGTCTCCTGACGGCGGAATTTTTTTCAACACAAAAAGAAGCAATGCGGCGATAACGCGGCGTTGCTTCTTTGACTGTAAACAGCTTTAACAGATCAGGATTTGCTGGGAACAAAAGAACGGATCCAGCTGCCGAAGCTGCCGGGATTACGGGACTGTACGAGGATTACGCCCTCGCCGCGGAACCGGCAGACGATGGCTTCACCGCTGGTCAAGCTGTTCAGCCAGCCTGAGGCGGCCTTTTCAATCTTGTAGTCCATGTAGCTTGGCCATGCCACCAGATGCCCGTTGTCGACAATCATCTCTTCGCCCGGGGCCAGGTTGATTGCATGGATGGCACCGAACGAGGAGAGGAAGACGGTCCCGCGTCCGCTGATCTCCACAATGAAAAAGCCTTCGCCCGAGAATAACCCTCTGGCCAGGTTCTGCATTTTGGTGTTGACCTGAATGCCCTGCGTGCCGGCCAGGAAGCCGTCTTTTTGCACATACAAGTTATAGGAGCCGTCGAGCTCGATCGACTGGATGTCACCGAGCGCTCCCGGTGCAAGCAGCACCTCACATTGCCCGCGCGTTGCGGTCAGCTCCTGAAAGAAAAACTTTTCCCCGCTGAGCATCCGGCCCAGGCCCCGCATGAGCCCTCCGTCTACCGTCCCTCTTAATTCAATGCCCGGCGACATGGCAACCATGGCACCCATTTCCGCTTTTACGCTCTCGCCCGGATTCAATTCTACCTTGAGCATTGCGAACGCACCGTCATATAGTACATCGTATTTCATCGTTATCCCCCTCCGGTTCAACCGCTTGTTCTGCTAAATTCTCTTCTATCATACCATTTTCTGGTGCATGGAACTGATAGAACAATAGACGGTAAAGAAAAGTTAACAAAAACTGTACCGGGAAACGGCAGAGGGAATATGTTAAAATTGAATTATAGTTGCGAACAATAAAGGAGTGTTGCTGAAATGGCACGTACAAAAACACAGAAGGCCCTGCGCAGAGCAGAGCGGACCGGAACATGGTGCGCAGAGAATAACCGGAGAACCGCCGCAGATTATGGCGCAATCTCACAGCATGTGCGGGTCACCCCGGGCAAACATGAGAAACTGAATAAGGTCAAACACAAGGAGCGGATCTTTCAGGATGGCGCTCCTTTTGCTTTGTATGCAGGGAGAGCCGGCTGATCAGGATAATATCAGGTTACATTTGCTCCCGGCTGTATGTACGGTACTGCTTGGGCGACATTCCGAATCTTCCGCGAAACAGCCGGTGGAAATACGTATAATTGGCAAACCCGCAGGTTTCGGAGACATGCTCCAGCGGCATCGGACTGAAGGTAATCCGTTCCCTGGCCATTTCCAGCCGCACATCGTTGACATATTTTACAATGCTGGTTCCGAATGCCTCCTTGAACAGATGAACTGCCCGCGAAACAGAAATATCCGCATAGGCTGCCACATCCTCCAGCCGGAAGGGGATTGCGGCATGCTCCTCTACATATTGCTTCATCCTGTAGGCAAGATACCCCTTGGGTGAAATCGCCCGCTGCTGCGTCATCAGCCTGTCGATTTCCATACATAAAATCTGCAGATAACAGGCAGTAATCTCCGGTGAGGACTCGGACAGCCGGCGCTGCTCCAGAACGAGCTGGCGGAACAGGCCAAGAAAGTGCTCGGTAAGCGGCAAGCGGAGCACTGCCGGACGCGGCTTGCGGCCCCACCAGTCCTCAATCCAGGGTCCGCCGCAAAAAATATGGTAATCCCCGCTTTCTACCCGCGGTTTGCCGGCAGCATATGTTTCTTTATCGATGCTCAGATAATAGGGGTCATTAGGAGCAAACAGCATCAAATCGCCTGCTTCAACAGCAGACAACTCGCCGTCAATCCGGGTCCGGCTCCGTCCTTCGGTCTGCAGGCGCAGCAGATAATTCTGTACGCCGTCCGCCCGGGACATGTGAAAAGGCTTGCGGTGAAAGGAAAATCCGGCGGTATAAACGTGGCATGGTGCGGTGTAGGTCATGAGTCCTCCTGAGTGACAGAAATGAGAGCCAGATTGTTCATGTTTGAATCATATTATTCATTTTATTATATACGCTTTCATATTACCATGTAGCTATGCAAAAACATATATAGAATGCAAAGGAGGCTGTGCTGCAGCTCTTGGAGCTACATAAGCAGTTAGCGGAAGTGGAGAGTGCTGAAGCGGAGTATACAGGGTGGAATTAAATAGCAGCCCTTTTGTTCAGGTGGTATGTAAGGCTGGCCTGAGCTTGTCTAATAGAGGACATCATTAGCGGTAAGCACATTAACTCGATACGGATTAGGAGTGGTAGCAATGTTAAAACTGGGTCTTCAGCTGTATACGCTTAGAGAAGAACTGGAGCAGGATTTTGAAGGGACGCTACGCAAGGTTGCGGAGCTGGGGTATGCGGGTGTGGAGTTTTTCCATTATTTCGGCCGGAGTGCAGAGGAAGTACAGGCGTTGCTCGAGGAGACCGGACTTGTTGCGATTGGAGCACACCGTCCTTATGATGCCATGCTCAATGATACTGCAGAAGAGATCCGTTTTAATCTGGCCATCGGAAACCGGAATCTGATCATTCCTTATCTGTCGGAAGAGCAGCGCAACTGGGCAGAAGTAGCGGCTAACCTGCGGATTATCGGTGAAAAATGCCGTGAGCAGGGGGCAGTATTGTCCTACCACAATCATGATTTTGAATTCACGGAGTCCTATGGAGAGAGCACCGCTTTTGACGGAATCTTCGAAGAAGTGCCGGCGGACCTGCTCCAGGTGGAAATGGATACCTGCTGGGTACACTTCGCCGGGTTTGATCCGGTAGCTTACATTCAGAAGTATGCAGGCCGTCTGCCGATCATCCATCTTAAGGATGTAAAGAAGCGCGAAGACGGATCGCCGGAAACGGTTGTTCTGGGCGAAGGAGAAGTGAATCTTCCCGCTATACTGGAAGCTGCAGCTGAAGCCGGCGTAGAGTGGGCTGTTGTTGAGCAGGACTTCTGCAGCCGTTCACCGCTGGCAAGTGTAGAGGACAGTTTAAACTGGGTAAAAGCTTACGCTAATCAAGGGGGAAAAGTTCATGTCTAACATCAAACACAAAATTGCTATTATCGGCTGCGGAGGTATCGCGAACGGTAAACATATGCCAAGCTTGTCCCGTCAGGCGGATGCCGAAATGGTAGCCTTCTGCGATATTATTGAAGAACGCGCACAGGAAGCTGCTGATAAATACGGTGCTGAAGGCGCTGCAGTATATACCGACTTCCGCGAGATGCTGGCAGCCGGCGGATTTGACATCGTGCATGTATGTACACCGAACGACAGCCATTCCGAAATCACTGTAGCGGCGCTCGAAGCCGGCAACCATGTTATGTGTGAGAAGCCGATGGCGAAGACTGCAGCCCAGGCGAAGGAAATGCTGGAGGCTGCACGCCGGACCGGCAAAAAGCTTTCGATCGCCTACCAGAACCGCTTCCGTGCAGACAGTGAATACCTCAAGGGAATGTGTGAAGCCGGAGAGCTCGGCGACATCTATTATGGTAAGGCAATTGCTCTGCGCCGCCGTGCAGTTCCTACCTGGGGCGTATTCCTCGATGAAGAGAAGCAGGGCGGAGGCCCGCTGATCGATATCGGTACGCATGCCCTCGACCTGACGCTGTGGCTGATGGACAACTACAAGCCGCGTATGGTGGTAGGTTCGACCTTCCACAAGCTGGGCCAGCGCAAAAATGCTGCTAATGCCTTCGGACCGTGGGACCCGGAACAGTTCAAGGTTGAGGATTCTGCTTTTGGTTTCATTACTATGGAAAATGGCGCAACCATCTCGCTGGAATCCAGCTGGGCGCTTAATGTCTCCGAGTTCGGGGAAGCTAAGACATTGCTGGCCGGTACTGAAGGCGGAGCCGACATGAAGGACGGCCTGCGCATCAACGGTGAACGGGCCGGACGCCTCTTCGAAACAAAGGTGGATCTCTCCTCCGGGGGTGTAGCCTTCTATAGCGGTTCCGCAGAATCCGAAGCTGACCGTGAAGCCCGCCTGTGGCTGGAAGCGGTAAGAGAAGACAAGGACCCGGTAGTCAAGCCGGAGCAGGCTCTTGTTGTTACTCAGATCCTCGAAGCGGTGTACGAATCCGCGCGTACCGGCCGCGCCGTATATTTTGACGGCAGCTCGGACAACTAATAGAATAAAAGCAGCCGGAAACCCTGGAAGAAATGTGCAGGGTTTTCGGCTGTGATAAGGAAACATTAGACAAACAGGAGTGGGAAATTCATGAGTTCTAATAAACATACTGTAGTTATCGTCGGATACGGCGGCATGGGAAGCTATCATGGCCAGTTGATCAGCGAGAACCCAAATCTTGAAGTGGCAGGCACGTTTGACCTGCTGGAAGCGCGCCGCAAGGCATCTGTCGAGGCTGGATACAAAGTCTATGAAAGCTATGAGGAGGTGTTGACAGACCCGGCAGTTGAGGTAGTGCTGATTGCTACCCCTAATGATGTGCATAAAGAGATTGCCGTCCGGGCGCTGCAGGCAGGCAAGCATGTTGTCTGCGAGAAGCCTGTGGCAATGTCTTCTTCAGAGCTGAAGGAGATGATTGCTGCTGCCGATGAGGCCGGCCGGGTGCTGATGGTGCACCAGAACAGACGCTGGGATGAGGATTTCCGGATCATCAAGCAAATGTACGAGACGGAGACGATCGGAACCCTGTTCCAGATTGAGTCCCGTGTACACGGAGCGAACGGCATTCCGGGCGACTGGAGGCATGTCAAGGCACAGGGCGGCGGCATGCTGCTGGACTGGGGCGTGCATCTGCTGGACCAGCTGCTGTTCATGATTGACAGCAGAGTTACCAGTGTCTCCAGCACCCTGAGCTTTATCCTAGGCAATGATGTGGACGACGGCTTTGAGGCAGTGCTGCAGTTTGAGAACGGCATTAAGGCAATAGTTGAAGTAGGCACAACGAACTTCATTACGCTGCCCCGCTGGTATGTGAAGGGGCTGGAAGGATCGGCAGTCATTGAAGACTGGTCGCTCAGCGGCAGAATCGTGACCCGTAACAATGAATCCGAGCACCGCGAGCCGACGCCGATCCGTGCCGGAGTAGGCCTTACCAAGACGATGGCTCCACCGTCGGAAGGCTCTACGATCACCGCCGGACTGCCGCAGGCTGCCGAGCTGCCGGACGGGTTCTACAGCAATTTTGTAGCGGTAATCGAGGGAACTGCTGAGCCTATCGTCAAAAATTCGGAAGTGCTGCGTGTGCAGAATCTGATTGAAGCGATTTTTGCAGCGGCGGAGAAAAATGAGCTTGTTAAGGATTTTGATACTTACTGGGTTTAACAGCTGACACTATACAATGGATGAAAGGCGGCAGGTCAATGAAACTTGGAGTATTTATGGTGCTTTTCGGCGGACGCAAGCTGGAGGATGCACTGGATTATGTCGTTTCCAAAGGGCTTAAGGCGGTAGAGATCGGCACCGGGGGCTATCCGGGGAACAGTCACTGCGATGCAAAGCTGCTGCTGGAGGATGAAGCGGCGCTGCAGGAGTTCAAGCAGCAAATCGAATCGCGCGGGCTGATCATTAGTGCGCTCAGCTGCCACGGCAATCCGCTCCATCCGCAGAAGGAGCTGGCGCAGAAGGACCATGAGGCCTTCGTCAATTCCGTCAAGCTGGCCCAGAAGCTGGGGGTTCAGGTGGTTAACACCTTCTCCGGCTGTCCGGGAGATCATGAAGGCGCGAAGTATCCGAACTGGCCGGTGGCTCCGTGGCCGAACGATTACCAGGAGATTCTGGCCTGGCAATGGGAGCACAAGGTCATTCCGTATTGGAAGGAAATGGCGGATTTCGCTACGGAGCATGGCGTGAAGATCGGTCTGGAGCTGCATGGAGGTTTCTCCGTTCACACTCCTGCTACCCTGCTGCGTCTGCGTGAAGCTGCCGGGGATGCCATCGGTGCCAATCTTGATCCGAGCCACATGTGGTGGCAGGGGATTGATCCGGTGCAGGCGATTCACATTCTCGGCAGGGCGGGAGCGATTCATCACTTCCATGCCAAGGATACAGTTATTGATCCGGTGAACGTCAACAAGCATGGTCTTACCGACATGCAGCCGTACACCAATATGCTTGACCGCGCCTGGCAGTTCCGCTCCGTGGGCTACGGGCATGATGTGAAGACCTGGGCGGATATCATCAGCGCGCTGCGACTGGTCGGCTATGATTACGTAGTCAGCATTGAGCATGAAGACGGCCTGATGTCGGTTGAAGAAGGCTTCTCCAAGGCTGTCGATAATCTCCGCCAGGTGCTGATTGAGGAGCCGCTTGGCGAGATGTGGTGGGTATAAACGCCGGTGGAGAGCTTTACTAAGGTTAAGCTGAATGACAGCCAGCTGAGGGCGGCGGTGCAAGCCGCTTTTGGTGAAGATTGTACTGTTCTCTCATGTACAGAGCTGACCGGCGGATTTTTTAATACGGCTTATGATCTGGGGCTTGATGACGGGAAACAGGTAATTCTGAAGGTTGCCCCATCTCAAGAAACCAGAACACTCAGATATGAAAACAATATTATGGCCGCTGAGGTGGAAGCGCTCCGCCTTGTTGCAGCAGACGGACAGATTCCGGTTCCCGCGGTGTACAGCTTTGATGACAGCCGCAGAGTTCTGCCTTGCCCTTATTTTTTTATGGAAAAGGTGTATGGCCAGCCGTACAGTGAGGTAAAAGATAACTATTCACCTGCCGAACAGGCTGAGATCGAGCGGGAATTGGGCCGGTATCAGCGCCTGATTAACGGGATTACCGGAGCAAGGTTCGGGCTGTTCACACAGGATACAGAGGAAGATACACTGACATGGCGGGAGTCATTCACCAGAATGCTTAGCACACTGCTGGAGGACGCCAGGGAGCTGGGGGTCATTTTACCGGCAGGGGATGAAGTGATCTGGAAGGTGCTGGAGCATTATCTGCCAGCTCTGGATGAGGTGACGGAGCCGCGGCTGATCCATTGGGATCTGTGGAACGGCAATCTGTTTGTACAGGACGGGAAAATTGTCTCTATCATTGACTGGGAGCGTGCCCTGTGGGGCGATGTGCTGATGGAATATTATTTCCGGCATTTTGAGCATTCAGTCCCTTTCTATGAGGGTTACGGGCAGACCTTCGGCAGTCCGGGAGAGTGTCTGCGCATCAAGCTTTATGATTTCTATCTGGATCTGATTCTGAGGATTGAATGTGACTCACGCCAGTACAAAGACGAGAATCATATCCGCTGGGCTACGGATAATCTTGCAGAGAGCTGGAAATCCTTTAGCACATTGGGCAGTGGTCCGATAACGTAAGCGCAAGAAGGCCGGTCCGCATCCGCGGAACCCGGCCTTCTTGTGTGGATAACCAGATCTACCAGACTGACAGCTTAAAACTGGTTCGGAACAATGACAACAGGGTCTGAATCTGCCTCATAGTCAATTCCGGCTGTCTCAAAGCCGAACAGCTGGAAGAACTCCTCACGGTAGCCGCGCAGATCGGACAGCTCATCCATGGTCTCCGTAGTCAGGTGCGGCCAGAGCCGGTCAACTTCCGCCTGTACGGAAGGCTCCAGCTCCCAGTCGTCGATCCGGATACGCCCCGCTTCATCAACTGGAATGCCTCCGTCAGCATACAAGCGTTCATTGAACAGCCGGTAGGCCTGCTCGATGCAGCCTTCGTGTGTGCCCTGTTCCTTCATGATCTTGTACAGGAGTGAGATGTAGAGCGGGACTACGGGCAAGGCTGAGCTGGACTGCGTAACCAGGCCTTTGCTGACTGCCACATAAGCCCGTCCGCCGCCGGGGGCAAGCTGGCTGTCCAGCTGCCGGGCGGTCGCCTCCAGGTGGTCTTTAGCCCGGCCTATGGTGCCCTTGCGGTAGATCTCCTGTGTAAGCTCTGGACCGATATAGGAGAATGCCAGCGTTACGGCATTGTTAGCCAGGACCCCGGCTGCTCTCAGGCTGTCGATCCACAGCTGCCAGTCTTCACCGCCCATGACATGAACAGTATCCTCAATTTCTCGTTCAGAGGCCGGGTCTACGGTAACCTGTGATACTTCCCCGTTGTGGAAATTGACCGTTTTATTGGTATAGGGCTCGCCGATGGGCTTGAGCAAGGAATTATAAACCTGTCCGGTTACAGGATCTGTCCTGCGGCCCGTAGCAACGCTGTAAATAACCAGATCCACCTGGCCGAGCTCACGCCTGATCAGGTCAGCGGTACGCTCCTTGGTCTCCCGGGTGAAGGCATCTCCGCATACGCTGTAGGAGCGCAGGTCTGCCTCAAGAGCCGCCTGCTCAAAGGCTGCCGAGTTATACCAGCCTGCAGATGCGGTTCGTGTCCCTGTGGCTGTACTTGGGCGGTAGACGCCGACAGTTGCAGCTCCCGCACCAAAGGCGGCGGCAATTCTAGACGCGAGCCCGTAACCGGTTGAAGCTCCAATCACCAGGACGTTGCGCGGACCCTTAATTGCTGGACGGGAACGAATATACCCGATCTGCTTCTGAACCTGCCGTGCACAGCCTGCGGGATGGGCGGTTGTACATATAAAGCCCCGTGTTCTTGGCTTGATGATCACCTTGGAATCATTCCTTTCGGGGGAATGTGAAATAATTCTTAGTATGACACAACTGATAGCAGTATAATAGTGCGTATACGGTTTGAAGAGTCGGCTTGTACAACAGTGACCCGCAAAAAGCTTTTGCTGCATGTTTTTACCCGTTTGGGACAGAGTATTTACTATCAGTGGTGCAAAGCTGACATGTATTGTATGATTCATTTTCTGAAAAGCACTTGACTAAGAGGCACAATGCTAGATAAAATATTACTTATTGCCTATTCTATTAATGAGAACTATTTCGTACTTTTGAAAAGAGCAGAGAGGGTGACAGGATGGAGCGCCTTTTAGAGGTAAAGGACCTAGCAATTTCATTCAAGACACGCGGCGGAGAAGTACAAGCAATCCGTGGTGTTAACTTTCATGTAAATAAAGGTGAAACACTGGCGATTGTCGGCGAATCCGGTTCCGGTAAGAGTGTAACCTCCCAGGCGGTTATGAAGCTTGTACCGCAGCCGCAGGGACAATACAAACGCGGGCAGATTTTGTTCGACGGGCAAGACCTGATTCACAAGACCGAAAAGCAGATGCAAAAAATCCGCGGTAAAGAAATCGGCATGATCTTCCAGGACCCGATGACTTCCCTGAATCCGATGATGAAGGTCGGAAAGCAGATTACCGAGGTATTGTTCAAGCACGAAAAGATCAGCAAGGACGCTGCTTACAAGCGTGCTGTCGAGCTGCTGGGCCTGGTGGGTATTCCTTCCCCGGAACGCCGTTTTCAGCAGTACCCTCATGAGTTCTCCGGCGGTATGCGTCAGCGTGTTGTAATCGCCATGGCACTTGCGGCCAATCCTAAGCTGCTGATTGCCGATGAGCCGACAACAGCGCTTGACGTAACGATTCAGGCCCAGATTCTGGATCTGATGAAGGATCTGCAGAAGAAGATTGATACTGCGATTATCTTCATTACCCATGACCTCGGTGTTGTAGCCAGAATGGCTGACCGCGTTGCGGTTATGTATGCCGGACAGATTGTGGAAATGGGAACAGCGGAAGAAATCTTCTATGATCCTAGACATCCGTATACCTGGGGTCTGCTTGCTTCCATGCCAAGCCTTGACAGCAAGGGTTCTATGCTGACAGCTATACCGGGAACGCCTCCGGATCTGATCAAGCCGCCTAAGGGCGATGCTTTTGCCCTGCGCAGCACTTATGCTATGGCAATTGATATGGAGAAGGAACCTCCGATGTACAAGGTTTCGGACTCCCATCTGGTGAAGTCCTGGCTGATGCATCCGATGGCTCCGGCTGTCGAGCCTCCTGCGGTTGTGAAGAAGAGACAACGTGTATTGCCTAATGCGTATCCGCAGCCGGTTCTGGTTGAAGGATAGTACGGTGTATTAATTACGCGCTGGAGCTGCATACTGGTAAGATTAGCGTCAGGCCGCTTTCGGCTTGGCGCTTTTTTGTGTCCAGTTTTTTGCCGGTAAACAGCCCTGAATCGACTTTACTTTATATAATTATGAAATAGTATTTATATATTTAAATAAAACTATTGACTATTTTACCTTTCCGCAGCAAAATGTAAGGGTATACATAGGAGGTATAGTCATGAAAAAACGTGCTGTAACCACATTGTTAATGTTAACCGTATTATCAGGCTGCGGCGGAAACGGCGGCAGCGTGCCCAAGTTTGAAAATGTCTCTGTCCATGACCCTTCCGTTATCAAGGCAGACGGGACCTATTATGTCTTTGGCTCCCACCTGGCATCAGCCAAATCCAAGGATCTGATGGCCTGGGAACAGATCTCTTCCGTGGTTGAGGACGGGAATGTACTCATTCCCAATGTGACTGAGGAGCTTAGCGAGACCTTCAGCTGGGCACAGTCGGACACGCTCTGGGCGCCGGATGTCATTCAGCTCGCTGACGGCAAGTTTTACATGTATTATGATGCCTGCCGCGGGGATTCACCGCTGTCGGCGATGGGGATCGCTGTTTCGGATAAGATTGAAGGGCCATATAAGGACCTGGGAATTATCCTGAAATCCGGTATGGCCGGGATCGGCGATGACGGTGAGGTTTATGATGCTACCCAGAAGCCGAATGTTGTTGACCCGGATGTCTTTTTTGATAAGGATGGAAAATTGTGGATGGTCTACGGTTCGTACTCGGGCGGTATTTTCATCCTGGAGCTTGATCCTGCCAGTGGCTTCCCGCTCCCGGACCAGGGCTACGGCAAAAAATTGCTGGGAGCCAATCATGCCCGGATTGAAGGCCCTTATATGCTGTACAGTCCTGAGACCGATTACTACTATCTGTTCCTCTCTTATGGGGGGCTTGATGCGAACGGGGGATATAATATCCGTGTTGCCCGTTCGAAGAATCCGGACGGCCCGTTTGAGGACTCTGAAGGCAAAGCGATGCTGGATGCAATCGGAAACCCTGACAAGCTGTTCGATGATCCCGTATATGCACCTTACGGCGTCAAGCTGATGGGGAATTTCGAATTTCTGAACAGTGCATCCGAGCCGGAAGCCATGGGGGAGGGTTATGTATCTCCTGGACATAATTCAGCTTATTACGATGAGAAAAGCGGCCGGTATTTCCTGATATTCCATACACGCTTCCCATACCGCGGTGAAGAACATGAGGTGCGTGTACATCAGATGTTCATGAATGAGGACGGCTGGCCTGTAGTCGCACCGCACCGTTACGGCGGGGAGACTATCGGCAGCTACAAGGCAAAAGACATTACCGGAGAGTACAAATATATTAATCACGGCAGGGATATCAGCGCAGAGACAGTCGAATCTGAGATGATTGAGCTGACCGCGGACGGCAAGATAACCGGGGCGGTAACCGGTACATGGAGCCTGGAAGGCGAGCATACAGCTAAGATTACAGTAGAAGGCGTAGAATACAAAGGCGTGTTCTTACGGGAATGGAACGAAGCGGTGAACGGGAATGTGATGACCTTTAGCGCGTTGTCCGGAGACGGAACTGCGGTTTGGGGAAGTCATGTATCTGAAGGAAGCAGCAAATAACATAGCGAAATACTGATTAGGTAACGAGCAGCCCGCCTGGCGCATTCAATGCGCCAGGCGGGCTGCTGCTATGCTGAGGATGTGGGGGGAATAAGAATTACCGGTACTTCCGGAGCACGATTACGGCGTTGTGCCCGCCGAAGCCGAACGAATTGGATATGCCGATATCCAGCTCTGCCTTCCGGGCGGTATTCGGCACATAGTCCAGATCGCAGACTTCATCCGGCGACTCCTGGTTGATTGTAGGCGGTATTAGACCCTGTTCAATACTCTTGATCAGAGCAACCGCCTCCAGTCCGCCGGCCGCCCCCAGTGCGTGACCGGTCATTGATTTATTGGCTGTGACCGGAATACGGTATGCCGCTTCCCCGAACAGCTTCTTGATCGCTGCTGTTTCCGAACGGTCGCCTATCAGGGTGCTGGTGGCATGGGCGCTGATCAGGTCCACTTCTTCAGGCTGAATCCCCGCTTCACCCAAAGCCAGCTTCATAGCCAGATAAGCACCTGTGCCTTCTGGGTGGGTTGCAACCATATGATAAGCATCCGAGCTGGCCCCGTAGCCGGTAACTTCGGCATATATATTAGCGTTCCGGCGCAGGGCATGTGACAGTGACTCCAAAATGAGGATGGCGCCGCCTTCGCCGATCACGAAGCCGTCCCGGCTGCCGTCAAACGGACGGCTGGCCTTCTCCGGTTCTTCATTACGGGTAGAGAGTGAAGTGGCGTTACCGAAGCTGGCCAGCGAGATTTCAGTAATGGCAGCTTCCGCACCGCCGGCAATTATACAGTCGGCACCGCCGTAACGGATCAGCCGGAAAGCCTCACCGATGGCGGTGTTGCCGATGGAGCAGGCGGTAACAGGCGAGAGTGCAGGGCCAAGTGCGCCAAACCGTATACTGATTGCAGCTGCGGCCATATTGGAAATCAGCATGGGGATGAGTGTCGGGCTGACTCTTTCCGGCCCGCGGGCCCTGAGCAGCTCAGCCTGCTCCATTAGGGTATGAATGCCGCCGACGCCTGAACCGACATATACACCGAGCCGCTCCCGGTCAATCTGCTCCAGCTGCAGGCCGGAATCGGCCCAGGCATCCTCGGCGGCAGCCAGCGCAAACTGGGTGAACCGGTCCATCCGGCGGGCTTCCTTGCGGCCGAACCGGCCTTCCGGATCGAAGTCCCTGACCTGTCCGGCGATTTTGCTCTTATAGCGGGCTGTATCAAATGAAGTAATGGGCGAAACACCGGATTCTCCGGCGCTAAGGCGCCTCCAGAATTTCTCTACAGTATTGCCAAGCGGTGAAATGACTCCCATGCCAGTGATAACTACACGTTCCATATAAATCCTCCTATAATCAGGCTGTTTATTCTTCCATAGGGTACAAACCCTATTTTTTCACTTTGCTTATCCTATTACAAGTTGTGGTTTATACTAGTATAATTACTACTAGTGTAATATTGAATCTGGATAAGGCGGGTATACAAAATGTCTAATGAGACTAGATTGCAGGCTTTGTCGGGGTTTCTCAAATCACGCAGGGCATCGCTTACGCCGGCTTCCGTCGGGCTGCCGGAAGGGACGCGCAGACGGACTCCCGGCCTGAGACGAGAAGAGGTAGCACAGCTTGCAGGGGTAAGCAGTACATGGTATACATGGCTTGAGCAAGGCAGGGACATCAAGGTGTCACCCTCGGTGCTTGAATGCATAGCCGCGGCGCTGAGGCTGACCAAGGATGAGCGAAATTATCTGTTTGCTCTGGCACTGGACAACGGCCCCGGCCCGGCGGCCTATCAGCAGGAGGAGGTTACCGTAATCAGCCCCTCCCTGCAAAAAATATTGCAGGAGCTTACGACCTGTCCGACCATTATTTCCGACCGTCACTGTAATATCGTAGGCTGGAACGAAGCGGCTGCCCATGTATTTCTGGATTTTGCGCAGCTCCCGGCAGAGGGGCGGAATATGATCTCCCTCTTGTTCGTCCGCAAGGAATTCCAGCGCCTGGCTGTGAACTGGGAGCAGTTTGTGAGGGGGTATCTGTCTATTTTCCGTGCCTATTACGGGCAATATGTTGAAGACCGCTGGTATGATGATTTTATCGCGGAGATGAAGGGGCGGCATCCCCGTTTTCAGGAGCTGTGGGAGGAGAGCAGGGTCAGCAGTGCGCCGGATGTAGTCCTGGAATTCCGCCATGCCAAAGCAGGAAAAATGCTCTTCCACCTCACCTCGCTCCAGGTACACGGCACTGCCGATTTACGCTGCAGCATCTACACTCCGGCTGCAGAATCCGGTACAGAATCCAAGCTGCAGCAGCTGATGAAGTAGGCTGATTCCTACGCTGATAAAAAATATTTATGTATTCATAAAAAACAATAAATATGCAATATCTCAAATCCGGCATATACTTCTTATAAGATGTTAACTTTATTGCGAACGGAAAAGGAGTATGTAACAATGGCGAAGGTAACCGGATTGGAAGGCGTAGTTGCAGGTGAAACAGATATCGGGCTGGTGGATGGCGAGAAGGGCTATCTGGTCTACCGCGGATATTGGGCGAAGGAGCTTGCTGTAAGCAAGAGCTATGAGGAGGTTGCTTATCTGCTCTGGAACCGCCGTCTGCCGGAAGCGGAGGAGCTGGCACAGCTCAAGCAGGAGATGGCAGCAGCGCGGACGATTCCGGAGTATTTGAAGCAAATGATTGATCTGCTGCCGCCTACAATCCCGATGATGCTTGTCCTTCAAAGTGCGGTAGCAGCCTTAGGCGACAAGGACAACGCGACGTGGCCGCCAACCCTGAAGCAGGCGATCCGGCTGACATCGGTTCTGCCGACGATCATTGCCTACAGGTACCGCAAAGTAAACAATCTGCCTGAAGTTGAGCCGCTGGCTGAGCTGGGGCATGCCGCGAATTACCTGTATATGCTGACCGGAAGCATTCCCGAAGAAGCGCATGTACAGGCGCTAAGCGCTTATCAAATCCTGTGCATGGAGCATGGCATGAATGCTTCCACCTTTGCTTCACGGGTTGTCCTGTCGACTGAATCAGATATATGTGCAGCGGTCTGCGGTGCGATCGGGGCGATGAAAGGCCCGCTTCACGGCGGTGCGCCATCTGAGGTTATCTCCATGCTGGAGGAGATCGGCACGATGGACCGTGCTGAGCCGTGGATCCGCGGGGTCCTGGAGAACCGCGGCAAAATCATGGGCTTCGGCCACCGGATCTACAAGACGAAGGACCCGCGGGCGGAAGCGCTGATGATTGCCACGGAAGCTATGATCGGCAAGGACCCTTCCTTTGATCTTGCGATTCATGTGGAGCACACGGCCATCCGGCTGCTGGAGGAATACAAGCCCGGCCGCCGGCTGTTCACAAATGTTGAATTTTATGCTGCAGCTATTCTCAAGGCGCTGCAGCTGGACCCGGACATTTTTACACCGACCTTTACGGCTGGCAGAATCGTCGGCTGGACCTCACATATTCTGGAGCAGGCGGAGAGCAACCGGATTTTCCGTCCGCAGTCGGTTTATACAGGTCCTATGCCGGAGACAGAAGCTGAGACGGTATAACGGATCGGATTTCCATAATCATACGAAACCCCTGGCCGGTTAAGCGTCCAGGGGTCTTTTATTGAAGAAGGAGGGTTTATGAGCGAGTACGGCGGATACTCTGGTCTCAAATGTTAAACATACTGATTAGAAATCCGTTGTTGCAAGCTGGATATAGCCGAAGGTAGCTCCACCTGCGGGGCTTAACAGTGCAGCAACCAGCAGACGGGCCAGTTCGATGGTGAGGCTGTCAAACGCCGGAATTTCATAGGTGATTATAGGGGCGTTGACGGCGTACAGCACCAGAGATACAGGGTTAGCCGAGTTATTCTGGACGGTGACCGACGCGTTAGTCCCGCCTTTTAAATTTTCGTAATACGACTTGCCGACTCCGGCCGGCAGGTTGAAAAACTGCTGCGGTAACAAGATAGCCATGATCCTAACCTCCTTTTGCATTTGATAGATTATCATATTCAATGATTCTATTAATGCTGTTACAAATGGCTTAGGAGATTCGCACATATAAAAAGAGAACCTGATATTCACGAATCTTCCTATAATTGAGGTACAAAACAAGCCTGTATACCATGCCATGAAGCGATATTCCCGCAACACCCAGCCCAGTTATTACATCACGCCGTCTTACTCCCTGACAGTCCATTGTATGGTAGACTATATAGATTGAGCTTAAATATATAGAGTGAAAATATAAGGAGAATGCAGATGATCAAACTGGTATCATGGAACGTCAACGGCCTCAGAGCCTGCGTGGGCAAAGGCTTTAATGATTATTTCAAGGAGAGTGCGGCAGATATCTTTTGTGTACAGGAGACAAAGCTGCAGGAGGGGCAGATTACGCTGGATCACGGTGAGGAGTACTACCAGTTCTGGAACTATGCGCAGAAAAAGGGATACTCCGGAACGGCTGTTTTCACCAGAATCAAGCCGCTTTCGGTAAGATACGGGCTGGAGGAGGATTCTGAGCCGGAGGGCCGGGTGATAACCCTGGAGTTTGACGGCTTTTACCTGGTAAATGTCTACACTCCAAACGCCAAACGCGATCTGACAAGGCTGGACTACAGAATGGAATGGGAAGACCGTTTCCGCAGCTATCTTCTTGGGCTGGACGAGCACAAGCCGGTGCTGGTCTGCGGCGATCTTAACGTGGCCCATGCCGATATTGACCTGAAAAATGCCAAATCCAACCGCGGCAATTCGGGATTCACCGATGAAGAGCGCGCCAAAATGACAACGCTGCTGGATTCCGGCTTCATTGATACCTTTAGATTCTTTTATCCGGAGACGGAAGGTGCGTATACGTGGTGGTCTTACATGCCCAAAGTCCGGGAGCGGAACGTGGGCTGGCGGATTGATTATTTCCTGGCCTCTTCCCGTCTGGCTCCGCAGCTGGTGGATGCGGCGATTGACTGCAATATACTGGGCAGCGACCATTGTCCGGTCATTCTCCAGATAAACGAGCCTTTAGTATAATCGAATAATATATGCAGACAAGCGGCCATACAGCCCGGAAGGAGCTGTAATGGCCGCTTGTTAGTGCAGCGGGCTAGACTGGACGCCCGCCGGGTTAGACCAGGCTCATGCCTTTGATCGTTACAGGCTCCTGCGCTTCCATGCCTACGTTTGCAGACTGAGTCAGTGTTAAGGATTGTTCACTGAACCTAATCTCAAGCGTGATTATGAACGGCTGTTCAACCATCAGGAGTGTCAGCTGCAGCACGTCTTCAGCCGTCCAGGTGAAGCTGGACATAATAGCATCGGCAGCTGCCGGACCGGGCATCAGCCGTACCTGACTTGCCGCCCATTGTCCGCGGCCCAGGATAATCTCCTGGTATCCGTCAGGCTGCCCTTGTATTGTTAGCCGGGCTTCATTGTCACCAAAGGCAATGGCCAGTGAATCAATACGCAGGTCGTTGGACTCAAGCCGGTAGGTCTGGCCGTTTACTGCTGACTCCAATGCTGAAAAAGACCTGATATTCGGCGGCATGATCGACAGCGAGCGGAGCTGGCCGGCTAATTGCTCTGCCGCTGAAGCCTGCTGTTCCAGCTCAGGCTGTGTATCATTTAATGCTGGCAGCAGCTCCCATACAGCATTCATTACCTCCTGCATCTGATGAGTACCGCTGGTAATCGCTACGACTGCATCCTGTTCAGGCATAATGATACAGAATTGCCCGAAAGCCCCGTCGCCGCGGTAAAGGCCATGCCGGCATCTCCAGAACTGATAGCCGTAGCCCTGGGACCAGTCACCGCTGTCCGGCTTGCCGTCCCCGTTCTGAATCTGCAGCGCACTCGCTTCAGCCACCCATTCCTGCGGAAGCAGCTGCTTGCCGTTCCACAAGCCCTTTTGCAGATACAGCTGTCCGAATCTGGCGATATCTTCAGTAGTGATGCTGAGCCCGAAACCGCCGGTGTTGATGCCGCGGGGACAGGAGTCCCACACAGGATTAATAATGCCAAGGGGGCTAAACAGCCTTGGGTGAAGAAATTCCAGCAGCGTCTGTCCGGTTACTTTCTGGAGAATGGCAGATAGCATATAAGTGGCTCCGGTATTATACAGGAAATGGCTGCCGGGCTCCCGGTCAACAGGAAGCTGCAGAAAGGCTCTGACCCAGTTGCCTTCGGCCTCATTCATCATTTCCGGCATGGTATCTGAGGTGTGGCCTGTGCCCATCATCAGCAGATGCCGGATATTCATTTCGGCCAGATGGGGGTCTGGGTCCCCGGGGGCTTCCTCCGGGAAGAAGGAGATTACCTTGTCCTCCAGCTTCAGAAGCTGCTCAGCTTCAGCGAGCCCGATGGCTGTGGCCGTGAAGCTTTTGCTGAGTGAAAATAACATGTGCTTGCGCTCCGGGCTATATGGAGCCCACCAGCCCTCAGCGACTACATGGCCGTGCCGAAGCAGCATAAAGCTGTGGAGTCCTAGCTGAGACTCCGTAACCCGGTTCAAAAATGCAGAAATTGCGCTGGATTGAATCCCTTGCTTCTCTGGCATGCTTCTTGGCAATTGTGGTACAGGAATTCTGGTCTTGTTCATCATTACCGCTCCTCACTGGATAAATGGGATAGAGTGCATTATTTAAGACAGGCAGGGCGGAATACGCCGCCTTGCTGCCTGTTCAAACCCGTAAGCAATCTTTAGCAGAACAGGCTCGCTGAAAGCGGTGCCGGAAAAGGTAACGCCGTGGGGGCCTTTTGTAGTATAGCCGCCCGGAGTAATGATCCCGTCAGCTGCATATCCGGCAGGTACTGTAATTAAAGGATAGCCTGCCTTGGCTGCAAGATCAGTTCCGTGAAATCCGGGAAACAACAGCGCATCAAGGCGGTATTGACGCAAGGCGTAGTCTATTCCCTGATCCCGCGCAAGCTCTCTGGATTTATGAAGAGCAGTAAAATACTCCTCCTCTGATATATCGTCTCCGGACTTCTCCAGCCATTCCAAGGTATCCTGGCCGTACTTCAAAGCTAAGTCGCTATGCTGAGTGTTGTAGTCAATCAGCTCACTAAGGTTATGTACAGGTATGGAATCGGAGAGTCGGCCAGATAGCGGTCAAGCCCTCTTTTAAACTCATATTGAAGCATAACCGGGCTCCATTCGGCCCCCAGACAGGGCAGCTCAACAGGGTCAACAATTATCGCGCCGTTGTCTTTGAGAAGTCTGATGGCCTCCTCCATAATTGCCAGAACATTTTTATCCAGCTCGTGGTAGACAGCTCTGGGGATGCCTATACGGACATCTTGCAGACCCCGCGGATCCAGATAAGCCGTGTAGTCCGGGGCAGATGGTATTCCGGCTGCCTTCTGGTCCGGCTGCTCCTGAGTGTATGCTCCTGTCACTGCGCCTAGCAGAATAGCTGCATCAGAGACCGTCCGTGCCAGCGGTCCGGCTGTATCCTGAGTACCGATGCCGGGGATAATCCCGGCTGTGCTGACCAGACCGGCCGTCGGCTTGATTCCGACAACGCTGTTTTGGCTGGCCGGTCCAATAATGGAACCGGAGGTCTCGGTTCCTATTGCCGCGGCCACAAGATTGGCTGCAACAGAAGCGGCGCTGCCTGAGCTGGAGCCTCCGACAAACAGCTCGCCGGGACCGTAGGGATTCAGAACGAGCCCGCCGCGCGAGCTGTATCCGGCCCACATGCCGGGAGCCATAAAATTGGCCCATTCCGTCATATTCGATTTGCCTAGGATAATGGCACCTGCGTCACGTAAATGCCGGATCAATACGGCATCGCTTGCCGCGGTTGATTCTGCCAATGCAATTGAGCCTGCGCTCGTGTGCAGCTTATCTGCAGTGTCAATGTTGTCTTTGACAAGCAGCGGAATGCCGTGCAGGATGCTGCGTGCTCCAGAGACCAGCCGCTCCCGGTCCAGCCCTGCAGCAATTTCTAGCGCATCGGGATTAAGCTCCAGAACAGAGTTAATGACGATATCAAATCTGCTGATCCTGTCCAGATAGAGCTGCACCAGCTGCACTGAGGTTAATGTACCTCTGGCCATTTCCGTCTGTATAGCCGTGATATCGGCTTCAATGACCCATTCCTGCCAATGCAGCTGCTCATCATTGAGGTCCGGTTTAGGTGAAGATTCCAGCATATACACTCTCCTTGTTATTGGGCAATTTGCGGTGATTCGTCAGCAGCAGCCTGCTGTATCTTCTCCGGCCAGGTAATCAGATTCCGGGTACCGCTCAACCTTTCGTAGAAAAGCTCCTTCTTCCGGAATATGCTAATGACGATATGAACAAGAAACAGCAGATCTGCCAGCAGCACCACACCGCGGGCGGAAGCGGCAAGCTCAGGGTTCATGGCTTCAGCTAATGACGAATCAAACAGCATAATATTCATTCCGGGCAAAACGGCATACAGCAAGCCGTATCTGACGGTCAGCCTCCAGAGCTTCAGCCTTCCGAAGGCACCCTGCACCCGGATGCGTACAACCCATTTGCCCGGAGTCCTGCCTTTGGTCAAGCGCGGAAGGAGCAGAAAGTAAACGGCTAGCGTAATCCAGACAGGATATGGAGCGGGAGTCAGGCTTAACAAGCCTGCAGCCGGTAGCCATACACAGGCATCCAGCATAAATGCAATACCGCGGCGGGTATAGGTGACCCGTTTGGTGCTTAAATCCTCATTGGCATCCAGCCGTTCAATCCGCGGAAGTGCCGCAGATATCCATAGGGCGATTCTGTACCCGGCAATCCCGCCAAGCGTATTGGTGATCAGGTCATCAACATCGAATACCCGGTACGGATGATCGAAGAAGCCGTAAATGCCCGTGATCTGCGTAATCTCGAACAGCAGGGACAGGCTGAAGGATAGCAGGATGCAGACTACCCATCGGGTGCGGAAATAATAACCCAGGAACATGCCGAACGGCACTGTCAGCAGCACATTAAATACAGCCTGATAAAAAGGAGGCTCGCTCAGCAGCGATATATAGGTAGAAGGGTCGTCCGCGGTGAAACGGCTGTTGTGCAGAATTTCCTCGATGAACTGCAGCGGGGCAAGCTGCAGGCTGCCGCCTGCAGGAGGCAGATTATGCCTGGTTGCTGGGAAAGGCAGCATGATCAGATAGAAGACATTTAACAGATAGAGCAGCAGCAGATAAAGAATCAGTGCCCGGAGCTTATGGATGTAACCGTAACGCCGGTACTGGATAATCAGGAAGGGCAGAGTAAACAGCAGCGCCGCAACCGGAAAGGACATAAACGCATAGGAAATCGGAAAAAGATAGGATTCAAACATAGTTCACCTGCCGTAAAAATTTGATCGTACCTTATACTTACCAGTCTCGCGGATGAAGGAATCAGCGGCTGACCTTCGAAATACTGGCTGGCATAAAGAATGTACAGGGCTCCGGGAACATCCCGGCAAACTCCGCTGGCTGTTAGACGATCGAACCGGGCAGAATCCCTGCAGTCAGGCTTTTCCATTATAGAATTTGTTGAAAGCGTCCTCAATGGATTTAATCGTTATAATGAATCTTTCCGGCTTGGCATACATTGGTCTGGAGAGGAGCGTGAGCTATATGGAAAAGAAAGTACAGCATTACTATAAGCTGAAAGCCAAGCATAAGGAGATCGAGAAGGAGCTGGCGGAGCTCAGGCAGGAAATCGTGGCTTACTGTGCCGCGCAGGGAGAAACGGATACTGTAATCGGAAGCTACAGAGTCAAGCTGGTTACACAGAACCGCAAGGAATATGATGATGAAAAGCTGTACAATACCCTGGCTGATCCCCAGGTGTGGCGGCTGCTGTCCAGGGCTGATCCGGCCAAGGTAGCCAGTCTTGCCAAGCTGAAGGTCATTGCGGAGGATAAACTCACAGATACTTACACTGTAAAAGAAGTGACATTACTGCAAGTGGAAAAACAATAAGCGGGCATAGACAGCATTCAAAAGAGGCGGTTCCTGCGCGGGAACTGCCTTTTTAGAGTGCTCCGGCTCCGCTGCAGGGCTGCTGCAAGTCTGCCTCCGGGAACAATAATCGCCAACGTATCTGTTTTGCGTTAAAATAACAACTGGAGCATTACAAAGATTCACTGGAATATAGTCAGATATGGAGGAAGAGCAATCATGAAGGATTTTGAACTGATGCTGGAGAAATATGCCGATCTGGTGGTCAAGGTCGGTGTTAATGTACAGCCCGGGCAGGTGCTGATGGTTCATGCGCCGCTTGAAACCGCTGAGCTTACCCGCCTGATCGTAGGCAAAGCCTATGAAGCCGGTGCCAAATATGTAATGGTGGACTGGGATGATGAGGCAGTTACGCGTATCCGTTACGAGAAGGCGCCTGAAAACTCGTTCAGCTATTATCCGCAGTGGCATGCCGATATGCTGGAGGGGTTTGCGGAGGAAGGCGGGGCGATTTTACATATAAAGGTGCCTGATCCGGAGCTGCTGCGCGGCATAGATTCAGCCAAGGTGTCCACAGCAGTCAAAGCAGCGGCGATCGCCCGCAAGAAATATCAGAACTATACCCGCAGCAGCAAAATCAGCTGGTCGCTGATCAAGGCTCCGACACGCGCCTGGGCTGATAAAGTATTTGCGGATCTGCCGGAGGAGCAGCGGATTGATGCCATGTGGGAAGCGGTATTCCAGATGAACCGCGTAGGCGCTGAGGACCCGGTGGCTGCCTGGCGCGAGCATATTGCCCAGCTGAAGCTGAGCCAGGACCGGATGAACGCCAAACGTTACAAGAGTCTTCATTACCGCGCACCGGGCACTGACCTCCGTGTTGAGCTGCCGGAAGGCCATCTGTGGCGCGGCGGCGGCGGCGAGAACGGCAGCGGGGTTTATTTTGTGGCGAATATGCCTACTGAAGAGATTTATACAATGCCGCTGCGCACCGGTGTAAACGGCACGGTATCCAGTACCCTTCCGCTGAACCTGAACGGTCGTCTTGTGGACGGGATTACGTTTACTTTTACAGATGGTAAGGTTACCGACTACGACGCCGCTTCCGGCCGTGAGCATTTGACCTCCCTTTTGGAAACGGACGAAGGTGCATCTTATCTGGGTGAAGTGGCTCTTGTGCAGCATGATTCGCCGATTTCCCGCCTGAACAGAGTATTTTACAACACGGGTATTGACGAAAATGCCTCCTGCCATTTCGCGCTGGGCAGCGCCTATCCGGTTAATATCGAAGGCGGCGTCGGCCTCAGCAGTGAAGAGCTGATCAAGCGGGGCGCCAATGTGAGCCTGACCCATGTCGACTTTATGATCGGCTCGGCTGAGCTGGAGATCGACGGCGAACGGGCTGACGGTACGATCGAGCCGGTATTCCGCAAAGGAAACTGGGTGCTGTAACGCAGACTTTTGCATAATCTAAGGTAATGTTTAGAAGAGCCTCCATGCCGGGGGCTCTTTTGAATGTACATATTTATGAAATGACCAAGAAAAATAATGACTAAGGAAAACTGTTTGCTGCTGCTCTCCGTCTTATACGATATAAGGATAGAGAGAGGAGGGGGACTGCATGACGATGACTGGTGTGGAGATGACAAGATTAACCGGCGCTGCCTCAAGTGACGAGGCACGGTTCTATGAAGCGGTAATGGAGCATAGTGACCGGCTGTATCAGATTGCCTACAGTTATCTGGGCAACCGCAATGATGCGCTGGAGGCTGTGCAGGAGGCAACCTGCCGGGCGTGGATCAAAAGGAGGACTCTGAAGGATCAGCGGGCTTTTAAAGCCTGGATGATCCGGATCTTAATCTATGTGTGCATTGACGAGCAGCGCAGAAGAAAAAGGAGTGTGCCGACACCGGACGAGCGTATGCGGGAGCCGGTTATGGAGCAGGACACGGGACGGATGGAAATGCGCTGGGCGCTGGAGCAGGTCAAGCCAAAATACAGGCATGTGCTGCTGCTTAAATATTATAATGACATGACTCTTGCAGATATTGCGGAGCTGCTGGACAAGCCAGAAGGGACCATCAAAACATGGCAGCATAAAGGGCTGAAGCAGCTCAGAACCATACTGAAGGACCGGGGGGAATGGAATGATTAACAGCAGTGAAGAGCAGGTAATGATGAAGGATGCTGCACGGATGCAGCGTGAGATTCAGGCTGAACCGGACAACCACTATCTCGGGCTGGCGGTTCAAAGCGGCCTGCAGCGCGGGTTGAACCGCTCGAAGCGGGCTGCGATGATGAAAGGTTCGGTCTTCGGGCTGGCTGCAGCCGCAATGATTGCTGTCCTGCTGTTTATCATCCCGGTGCTGCATGATAAACAGCAGTCTACCGCCAAATCCGAGCCGTTAAACTGGGGTGTGCTTGAGCCGTTCAGGGAATTTAATGCCTATGATATCAATTCTGCGACCTTTGACTCTGCGGTCCGCAATGATTACGTTCAGCTCCTGGACCGGGGCGTGGAAACAGAAGGATACATGGTTACACTGAATGCAGTAACAGCTGATGAGAACCGGATTATTCTTATCTACACTGCGGAGACAGCGGGGGATCAGGAAATCTACGGCTTTAGCAGCAGCAGAATGATAGATGTTCAGACCGGAAGCCAGCTAACCCGTAACGGGGGAATCGGCGCACATGCCAAAATAAACGGGGAAGACAACTATCATAAATATTATGGCAAAAGCGTCTTCGAGCTGGACCGCAGCAAACCGTTCCCGATGCGGCTGGAGGCAGATTTCCAGATAGCTTCCGTCGATCCGGGCAAAATGGATGACCCCAAGACAGGAACCATTATGGCGGATATTCATTACTCTCCGAGGATTAAAGTAACCTTTGATCTGGATCAGAACTTCAAGAAAGCCGGGACAAAAGTTATCCATCCGGATGCAGCGTTTTGGCTTGCCGGTCATGAGGTTGTACTGAGCCAGGTTGAGCTGTCACCGTTAATGATCCGGGCCCGGTTTGCCCTAAAGAATGAAGCAGAGAACACATGGGAGGTTAGGCGGAAGATTTTTGAAGCCGGCTCCGGAAAGATTGTGGCTGAGAACAGCAATAGCACGGTAGAGTTGCCTTTGCTGTCGGCGGTTGGGACGGACAATGGTTTTGAGGAGGTGTTCGCAAGCACTCTGCTGGATGATCCGGAGTCGCTTGTTCTGGAGTTTACGTCGAGGACAGGGAATAGCCAGTCTGTAACAGAGTTTGATTTGTTAAAATAGCTAAATAGCTAAAGAAGAGCTTGGCAGAGCCCCGCTAAACTATTAGCGGGGCTTGTGCGTGGCCGCTTAAAAATGGGGATAGCCTGCTGGTGGTTCCATTAAAGGGAAAAATCCCTTTAAATCAGTAAAATAACCCTCCCAGCGGCCTATTAAAGGGAAATTTCCCCTTAAATCGGAACAACGGCCCGACAAATAGCCTTGCTAAAGGGAAATTTCCCTGTGCTGCCACTTACTTACCTGCGGCCATTCCATTCGGCCATTCCCTCTCAAGTACCGAATAGATCAGCTAATCGCACCATTCCCGGTTGCAGTATCTGGTCTCGCGAAGTACGTCGTCTTTGGGCATGCCGGCCAGCTTCATGAGGCGCTCGGAGCGTATGCTACGATCCGCTGCGCGTTCAGCTCTTTGAAGGCATAACCGATCAGGAGCCGGACTGCTTCGGATGCATATTCTTTTCTTCAGTACTCCGGGCGCAGCGCCCAGCCGAACTCCCATTCCCGGATGTCCTCCCGGTCATTTTCACATAAATCTCTTAATAGTTCACGTTCACCGGCAAGTTCCATGGTTCAATCCCGCCTATTATAAACGTTGTTGCTAAATCGGAATACCAGCTTGTTTCCGTCAAAAGTCTCTTCCACCGCCTCATGGTAGTTATGATTCGTATATCCTGCTACCGTCTTGCGCCAGAAGGTTTGCCCGATAATGTTTTTGGCGGCCGGGTTCGTGTGCAGCTCCCAGACGCCCTTGAAGCGCTCAAATACAGAGACGGCAGCCTGCCGGGCTAGGCCCGTTCCGCGGAAGGGCTGAAGCACAAAAAACTCATTAACAAAAAAATCAACGCCTGGTGCACAGTGGGGCGGCGTAGCAATTAGCGTAAATCCGGCTGGACGGGAGCCGGCCTTAAACAAAAAGGGATACAGGCAGCCCGGCTTCTCCCACCAGATATTCTGGACATCGTATTGCTGGGCTAACGTCCGGATCTCCGGCTCTTCTTCATAGATTCCATGCTCATTAAGGACGGGGCCGTTATTCAGCCCATAGTGACCCGAAAGATCATGCAGATACAGCGGATAAATGTTTTTGATAATATATGCTTCATGCGGTGCGGCTAGCTCGACGGTCAGATTCATATTCTGCCTTCTTTCCAAAGAGATTTGTTATCCGTACATTTAGTTCAAGTTAATTACTTAATCCTGAGCTGCACAAGCGAAAGTTTGATTAAGATTATACGCTACAGTCAAAAAAGCGGACTGGAAATGATAACGATTATCAATTAGAATGTAGTTAGTTGCGCATTCAACTATATCAGGCGGGGAAGTCTGCCGGACTTTTGCAGCTCCCAATATACAGGAGGAATGATTAATGTTAATCCAGACGAGATCCATCGTTGTAGAAAAAGGTCATAGTGACAAGGTAATCGAGAGATTCAGCGCACCGGGGCCAGTGGAGGAAATGCCCGGCCTGATTGATATCAGCATCGCGCTCAACAAGAAGGGCAAGGACAGTGAAGAGGTGCTGATCGTGATCCGCTGGGAGTCCGAGGACGCCTGGAAAAACTGGGAGAAAAGCGACGCACATATCCAGGGCCACCGCAACAGCAGGGGACAAGAGAAACCAACTTATATCCTAAGCACTGCTGTTAATATGTATGAGGTACAGAAGGTTAAAGAGGGCAAGGTTTACGAAAAATAGTTACAGTGTTTAAATGGAACTGCCTGTAATTTTAGCGGATTGCAGGCAGTTTTTTTGCTGCTTGGGCGTATCAAAATTCCTCTGGAATATCTTTGAATTTGTGATACATTAATGAGTGCGTCAAATACAAAGGGGGATTTTGGAAGATGAAAGGTTTAAAATGGGTGCTTGCAGCGATAGTCTCCGCCGGCATGTTTGGTCAAACCGGTGGTGTGCTGCATGCGGCTGGACCGGCAATCATTGATTTTGACAGGGGGAGTTACCTGCTTAGTGACGGTACAGTATGGAAGCAGGATGTTGACAACGGAGGATATAAACAGCTTAATTTCGATCTGGCTGAGATTGAGGAAGGCTACGGAATTACCGCATCAGGTACTCTGGTTCAATTGCAGGGGAAGGGAGCTCCCCAAATACTGAAGAATATGACCGGGGTGGTACACATTTCCGGTGACTATTATTTGGATAATGCCGGGAACGTAATGTCCCTTGGCGGAAAAGGTAACCCGCTTTATAAGGATATCGCAAAAATTGCTGATTCAGGAAGAGGATTGGCCTTGCTAACCCGGTCCGGAGTCCTGAAGGCAGGCGGATTCAGCGAGAAAATCGAACAGTTCGGAAGCAGCGCAGAGGTAACAGCAATGGATAGCTATTCTGATTCCTATAGTTCGGTCGACGATGTGGCAGTGGTCCTCCAATCCGGAAAAGTTCTGCTGTACAACCGGTTTAATTTTGACAGAAATGATCTCACTAAATATATTCCCGTAACTATAACCGAAAATGCATCAGAAGCCAGATTCGATGACGAAGGTAACCTTGTTGTACGAATGAAGGACGGTACCGTCTTAAGAACGGGTTCTTCAGAAGCTGACCGTTATAAGCTCACGAAATCATTCCCGGGTCTTAACGGTGTAACCGGTCTAATCTCTGTCTACAGCCAAGGTATGTATGTAAAAACGCAGGACGGCAGCGTAGCGAGTTATGATGTACAGGCGGACCGTCTGGAGAAGCTGATCCTGCCAGGTGTCACCGGTGTATCCTTCACGATGGATAAGACCAACCTTACGGTCGGGGACAAGGTCCCCGTGCAAATTTCGGAGTCCTGGACAGGCGGATCTACAAGAAAAGTACCGCTGAAGGATGCGGAATTGACGGTTGAAAAACCGGCGCTTTTGCAGAAGCTGAACGACGGAACCTTAAAGGCACTGGCGGTCGGAGTTACCAAAGTAACAGTGAAATCGGGTACGTTCTCCAAAACGCTGGAGGTATCCATCAGTTCAGACGATATTATTACAACCGGAGCACTGATCAGCGGTTCAATGTATCTGCCGGTTCAGGAGGTGTTCCAGCAGCTTGGTGCTTCGGTTCAATACAATGCAGGTACCAAAAGCTTCAGCATTAAATTGAATTCCACGCCAGTTCAGCTCCAGCTCGGCAGCGATACGGCAATGGTGAACGGCGAGAAGGTTAAAATGAGCGGTAAAGTACAGACTGTTGATGGCGTAACGGTGTTTCCGGCAGCGCTGCTAAAGTCAGCATTCGGAGCCGGGCTTGAGTGGAATTCTTCTATTCAAAGCATGACGATAACCTTCGGCAAGGCTGAAATGCAGGTACAGACCAAGCAAACTGCCCTTATCTATAAGAAAAAAGCTCAGGGAAACCTGGCGAAGCTGATCGGCAAAAGCTATTGGGTCAACTTTTTTGATACGGATTACCGGTTTCAAAAAGTAACAATCGTCGATGTTCTCCCTGATTATAAAGGGAATTATGCACTTGCTTTAAAGTTCGCTTCAGGGAAGATTTTGTACACTTACGAGACATCTGGCGAGGCATGGATTAGTACGCTTGCTGATAAAGAGGAGTTTCTGACAGCTGATCCTTACAAAACCTACAAGTGGTCAAGTAAAGTGTGGGAAGATATTAAGGCAGGATACGTAAGGGTTGGTATGACAAAGCAGCAGGTCGAGTTAAGCTGGGGGACACCGGAGAGCAAGTCTGCTGCCGTAGGAGGCGGCATCCGCGTAGAGACCTGGCAGTACGTCGGCTATGACTACGTGACCTTCACCAACGGGGTAGTTTCGTTTATTTATACCAGCTGAATTAAATAGACTAAGGCCGGAGGCTGTTTCAAATGCGTAAACCGCAAATAAGCAGCTTCCGGCTTTTTTGTGCACTGCTATACATAGCTGACCACCGAAAAGATTTTTGTGTAAGGTACTTGAAATCGCTAACACATCGTTTTATAATATGGTTATCGAAACGATTCGAGTTTATGGTGAAAGAACAACTACTGTCTGGAAGACTAATACGGGCAAATGGGAGTGAAAGCGTTATTAATCTCGTTTCAATGACTGGAAATCGGGTTAATAATATCCTGAATGCATTGTTCAGGCGAGAAATGATGTGCGGTAACTCGAATTTTTTTTCGATATTAATCGAAACGTTTCGATGTAAGGGCTTTATTTCATAGTATTTTCAAGTTTGGCACACACTACAACAGGGGTGAAAGAAGAATGAAAAAGAAAACCGGAGTTAAGATTGCAGCACTACTGATGAGCTTTTCCTTGGTTGCAGCAGGCTGCGGCAATTCAAACAATTCTGCTGCCGGAGACAGCAAAACTTTGAAAGTATGGTTTATGGGTACAGCGGATACGGTCGAACCGATTGCTGAAATGTACGAAGCTGCGAATCCCGGCATTACAGTAGAGGTGCAAGCTATCCCTTGGGATACGGCACACGATAAGCTGCTGACTGCGGTAGCATCCAAAAACGGCCCTGACGTTGTTCAGATGGGTACAACCTGGGTTCCTGAATTTGCAGCTGCCGGTGCCCTGAAAGACTTGACCCCTTATATCGAACAATATCCAAGCATGAAAGCGGAAAACTTCTTTGAGGGTGCTGTTGAAACCACAAAGTATGAAGATCAGACGGTAGGTATTCCGTTCTATGTAGAGACACGTGCTATGTTTTACCGGACGGATCTGCTCAGTGAAGTAGGCTATCCAGAGGGTCCCAAGACCTGGGATGAGCTGAAGGATGCCAGCAGAAAGCTGGTCGAAAAGGGCGGAGCCGGTCATTATGCCCTGCCGATCGAAGGTAAAGACTCTATCTTCCCTGTCATTTTTGCCTGGCAGAACGGCAGTGACATTATTGACGCAAACCGCCAGCCGCAGTTCAATCAGCCGGCTTATGTAGAAACGGTTGACTTCCTGAAAAGCTTCTATGATGAAGGGCTATCGCCAAAAGGTACAGACCTTGATACAGTGGCAGCATTTAAAGACGGCAAAATGGCCATGTTCATCAGCGGACCTTGGATGATTCAGACTGTTAAAGATAAGGCGCCGGAGATTGACGGGAAGTGGGCGGTAACGACCCTGCCGGCCAAAGTAACGAATACCTCTTCGATCGGCGGTGCGGATCTGTCCATTTTCAACTACAGCAAAAACCCTGACGAAGCCGCCAAGTTCATTGCGTTCATGGCTGAGCAGGAAGCACAGCTTAAATACTATGAAACTTCAAACTCCATGCCGGCCCTGAAGGCTGCCTGGTCCAACGAAGCGCTTAGTGATCCGATGATTGCCGCTTTCGGTAAACAGCTGGAAAACTCACGTCCGCCCCTACCGTTAAAGAGTACGAAGAAATTGCCCAGGCGGCAATGGCTGCCTTCGAACAAATTACAATCGGCGGTGCTGATACACAGACTGAGCTGGATAAGCTGAACGACAAGGCTAATGAACTGCTCGGGAACAAATAAACAGGCTTAATGCCAACAGGCGGACTGCCGGGATCTCGCCATGAGGCTGAGGTTCCGGCAGTCAGCTTGTTTCTCTTCCTGACGGGAGAGAGGGGATAGAAAGGGAAAGGGTGTGAGGCAAGTGAGCTCATTTGTGAAGCAACTGAACAAGCATAAGGTTCCATATTTGTTTATCGCTCCGGCAGTCATCCTGCTGACGCTGTTTTCGATCATTCCGATCATCATTGCACTTGTAATCAGCTTTACGGATATGGATCTGGTCGGCCTTGCGGATTATTCGAATATCAGCGGGATCGGCTTCAGGAACTATATTGATATTTTTAAAGATCCGATTTTTTTGAAATCGATGTATAATACCTTGATTTATGTAGTGATTGGAGTACCGATGGTTGTCATTGCCTCTATGGCTGTTGCACTGCTGCTTAACTATGGTACCGGCTGGCTGTTCAAAAGCTTCCGGGTTATCTATTACATGCCCTCCATCACGAACATTGTGGCGGTAGCAGTGGTATGGGGGTATCTGTATAACGGGTCTTACGGATTATTTAACTATGTACTTTCCTGGTTTGGTTTACCGGCGCAGCAGTGGCTTCAGGACCCTGTTCTGGCTAAATTTTCATTGATACTGCTGGCGTTCTGGAAATCAATCGGTCTGAATATGATCATCTTCCTGGCAGCATTGCAGGGAATTCCGCGTTCCTATTACGAAGCGGCTGAAATCGACGGTGCGACCGGCTGGAAAAAGCTCCGCTACATTACAGTTCCCCTGCTGGGCTTCGCTACTTTCTTTGTGACCATTACGACCTTGATCGGCTGGATTCAATTCTTCGAAGAACCGCTGGTAATGACCAAGGGCGGACCGCTGAATGCCACGATGTCGATGGCGCTCTTTATTTACAATAACGGGTTCCAGCTTAGCAAATTCGGTTATGCGGCCTCCGGCTCATTCGTGCTGTTCATCATTATCATTATTGCGACACTGATCCAATTCGCGGTCAAAAAGAAAGAAGTGGAATATTAAGCTCCGGCTGACGCCGCAGGCTTAAGAAGGAGGAAACTGGCATGGCTCTTAGAATGAAGAGAGTGGAAAAAGGAATTATGATTACGCTGCTCATCATCGGAGGACTTCTGATGATGGTACCGTTTATCTGGATGATCGGATCATCCTTTAAGCCTGAAAATGAATTTACGGTTATCCCGCCAACGCTGTTCCCGAACCATCCCACGTTTAACAATTACCGGGATCTGTTCGTTAAAATGGACTTTCTTGTATATTTGAAAAACACGCTGACTATCGTTCTGTGTTCATTTGTCGGGCTGTTCCTGAATGCAATGGCCGGATATGCTTTTGCCAAATTTGATTTTCCGGGCAGAAACAAGTTCTTCTATATTATCCTGGCAACCATGATGATCCCCGGCCAGGTGACCATGATCCCGACTTATCTGATCATCAATCAGATGGGCCTGGTGAATACCATGGCGGGAATCGTGCTGCCGGGGCTGGTTGGCGCGTTCGCGATTTTCCTGTTCCGCCAGTTTATGACGACGATTCCGATCGATCTGCTGGAGGCGGCAAGACTTGACGGTGCGGGCGAACTCCGGATCTTTTTCCAGCTGATTGTTCCAATTGTCAAACCGGTATTTGCCGTTCAGGGAATTCTGACCTTTATCGGTGCCTGGAACAGCTTCCTGTGGCCGCTGATTATTGCCAATGACGAACGGCTGTACACGCTGTCTGTCGGTTTGTCACTGCTGAAGGGGCAATACGGTACGGAATTCGGGCTGCAGATGGCCGGCGCTGCCTTTATGGTTATTCCTATCATTATTATATTTATCTTCTTCCAGAAGCATATCATAGAAGGATATACGATCTCCGGCATAAAATAGTATAAGTAACCAATTGCTAGGCTCAGGAAGGATTGAATCAGATGGCAACAATCAAGGACGTGGCGAAGCTGGCCGGCGTGGCGCTCTCAACAGCCTCCTATGCGATGAGCGGAGACAGCAAGGTCAGCGCAAAGACGAGAGAAAAGGTGCTGGAAGCGGCACGGCAGCTTAATTATCAGAAGAACGGTTTTGCTATGGATCTTAAGCGGAGCCGGACCAATACAATAGCTCTGATTCTGCGGGATTTGTCCGGCCCTTATTATTCGGAATTGATCCGCAGCATTCAGGATGTAGCTTTATCGAACTCTTATGACCTGATTGCCTGCAGCTCCATGGGCGGAAAAGGCTCGACAGCTGTCCGTTACATGATGGAGAAGCGGGTTGACGGGGCAATTGTACTGGCCCATAACATTACAGATGAGATTCTGCATGCGGCAGCCGGACCGCGTTTTCCGATTGTCGTTATGGACCGGCTGATTGCCGGTGAAGGGCTGATCAATGTAGTCGTTGACGGAGAGCAGGGCGGTTACAGTGCCACGCGGCACCTTATCGAGAACGGACATAGCTCAATTGCTTATATCAGCGGACCGGCCGATTCCTATGACAATGCGCTGCGGTATCAGGGGTATCTCCGTGCGATGCAGGAAGCCGGTCTTGCCGAAAAGGCTAAATGGAAGCTCAGCGGCAATTTCATCCGCGAAGGCGGTTATAAAGCTACCAAAATGATGCTGATGCAGGGCGAGCTGCCGACAGCGGTATTCTTTGCTAACGATGAAATGGCCGTCGGGGGCATGAAAGCCTTCGAGGAAGCTGAAATCTCAGTTCCGGACGATATTTCAGTCATCGGATTCGACGATATTCAGCTGGCCGAATATATTCATCCACCTCTGACGACGATCCGCCAGCCGATGTACGAATCAGGCTCGCTTGCCGGCCATTTGCTCTTCCAGATGCTTAACGGAGATGCGGTTAATGATTTTTACAAGCTTAAGATCGAGCTGATGGAGCGGAAATCGGTTAAAATACAGGGTTAATCGGAGTGAATCACTTTGGCTTATATGCAGATGTCGTTATATTCCGAAACACTAGGAATGTCAACAGAAGTTGGAGTCGTGCTTCCGCTTAATGCTCCGCCGTCCGCGGGACGGGACGGGAAATACCCGGTGCTGTATCTGCTGCACGGGCTTGGCGGTGATCATACGGAGTGGACACGAAGCTCGGCAATTGAGCGTTACGCCGAGAGCAGAGGCCTGGCACTCGTATTGCCGCGGGCTGACCGCAGCTATTATACGGATATGAAGCAGGGCGGTGCCTACTTCACTTACTTAAGTGAGGAACTGCCCGGAATTGTCCAGCGAGCTTTTGCCATTTCGGGCCGCAGGGAGGATACCTTTGCGGCCGGAATCTCCATGGGCGGTTACGGTGCCTTTAAGCTGGCTTTGCGCCATCCGGAGCGTTATGCGGCTGCCGCGAGCCTGTCCGGGGGCCTTGATATTGTCCGGCGCGTAACCGGACCAAACGGCTTTCAGCCTGGTGAAGCCGGCCGGATATTCGGCTCAGCGGATGAGCTGCGCGACAGCGGAGAGGATCTGTTCGCGCTTGCCGTCAAGGCGGCAGCGGCTGAAGCTCCGCCCAGATTGTACCAGTGCTGCGGCACAGAAGACTTTCTGTATGATGCGAACCGTGCTTTTCTTGATCAGGCGATGTCCGCCGCCTCGATATCACCTATGACGAAGGTCTGGGAGGCCATGATTGGGACTATTGGGACCGGCAACTGACAAGAATTCTGGAATGGCTTCCTTTATAGCACCTTTGCGGATTTGCCAAGGAACAGGCTTTCTGTCGAAACGAATAGAAACGTTTATGAATTTAAGAAAATTGAATTCAATTAAAACCTTATTTTAAAAGGGGAAAATATAGAAAAACGATTCGAATAGAATTGTTTTGATAGGGGGAATACAGCCATGACTGAGCACTTATACAACAAATATGTGAAGCATATGACTCTTGAAGAAAAAGTTGCACAGCTTCTTCAACTGGCAGCACCGTTCTATGATGAGCCGGGTGACGAATCGGAAATTACCGGTCCGATGGAAGAGCTTGGCATTGGCAGTGAGGCGGTCCGCAATGCCGGTTCAGTGCTGGGTGTAGCCGGTGCCGCCAAAATGATGGCGGTGCAGAAAGCTCATCTGGAGAATAACCGGCTTGGCATTCCGCTGCTGTTCATGGCCGATATTGTCCATGGCTTCAAGACCATATTCCCGATCCCTCTGGCAATCGGCAGCTCCTGGAATCCGGAGCTTGCGGAGAAGAGTGCCGAGATTGCAGCAAGGGAAGCAGCTGTCTCCGGTCTGCACGTAACCTTTGCCCCTATGGTTGATTTGACCCGTGATCCGCGCTGGGGGCGGGTGATGGAATCGACCGGCGAAGATCCGTACCTGAACGGTGTATTCGCGGAAGCGTTTGTCAAGGGCTTCCAAGGTGATGACCTTGCAGGTGATCACTCACGTGTAGCTGCATGCGTCAAGCATTTTGCCGCTTATGGCGCTGCCGAGGGCGGCAGGGACTATAATACTGTGGACCTGTCTGAACGCCAGCTGCGGGAATATTACCTGCCTGCTTACAAAGCAGCAGTTGATGCCGGAGCAGAGATGGTCATGACCTCGTTCAACATCGTTGACGGGATACCGGCAACCGGTAACCGCAAGCTGCTGCGAGATCTGCTGCGGACAGAATGGGGCTTTGACGGAGTCATTATTTCCGACTGGGCATCCATCAAGGAAATGGTCGCGCATGGTGCGGCAGAGGATGATAAGGAAGCGGCCTTCAAAGCGATCCGGGCCGGTGTGGATATCGATATGATGACAACCAGCTATCTGCATCATCTGCCTCAGCTGGTGGATGAAGGGCTTGTCGATGAAGCCCTGATTGATGAAGCAGTGCTTCGTATCCTGCAGCTCAAAGAAAAGCTCGGCTTGTTCGCAAGCCCGATGCGCGGAGCTGACCCGGTGCTGGAGAAGGAAATCGTATTCTCCGCTGAACACCGTCAGGCGGCACGCGAGCTGGCAGAAAAGTCGACTGTACTGCTGAAAAATGAAGGTGTATTGCCGCTCCGGCCGGAGCAGCGGGTAGCCGTGATTGGTCCTTTTGCGTCCAGCGGCGATATTCTGGGCTGGTGGTCGTGGACCGGCTCCAAGGAACATGCGGTGAAGCTCAGTGATGCCATGCGTTCAGTAATTGGCAATCCTGATCTTATTACAGTAGCCGAAGGCTCAGGCATTGAGACGATAACCGCAGAGCAGAAGGCGGCAGCGGTGAGCGCAGCTGAGGAGGCCGATGTGATTGTGCTGGCCCTCGGCGAAGCCTCCGACATGAGCGGCGAGGGCGGCAGCCGTACCAACATCAGGCTGCCCGAGGCGCAGCTGGAATTGATCCGGGCGATGAAGGGGCTCGGCAAACCGTTAGTAACGGTACTGTTCAACGGCCGTCCGCTTGACCTGCATGGGGTGTACGACCAGGCGGATGCCGTGCTGGAAGCCTGGTTCCCGGGCAGTGAAGGCGGGGCTGCGCTGGCCGGCCTGCTGTACGGACGGGTGAATCCTTCCGGCCGGCTGACCATGTCATTCCCGGATTCAGCAGGACAGATACCGGTCTATTACAACCATTTCAATACCGGCAGGCCAAAGCCGGAAGTGGAGGACGGCAACCGTTATATCTCCAAATATATCGATGCTCCGAACGAACCGCTGCTGCCGTTCGGGTTCGGACTTAGCTATACAACCTTTGCTTATGAAGGCCTGACGCTTTCCTCAGACACGATGACAGCAAGCCAGCCGCTTGAGGTAAAGGTGACGCTCACCAATACCGGTAGCGTAACGGGAACTGAGACTGTCCAGCTGTATGTAGGCGATATTTCCGGTGAAGTAGTGCGTCCGGTCAAGGAGCTGAAAGCCTTCCGGCAGATCGAGCTGGCCCCGGGCGAAACCACTGAGGTAGCATTTACCATCGGTGAGGAGCAGCTCCGCTATCATCACAGTGACCTCAGTGTCACCAGCGACAGCGGCAGGTTTAATGTATATGTGGGGGCGAACAGCCGTGATGTGCTGTCTGCCGGGTTCGTTTTGCTCAAGTAAACTAACAGACATAATAACGGTGTTAAGCCGTAACAGATAAGGAAGTGAAGAGAAATGACAACTGCAACCGGCTCCAAGCTTACACTGCAAAAAGGCGGTCTTACCTTTACATTTCTGGAAAGCGGAGATCTTTATCAGGCGACAGGCGGGCAGATGATGATTAACCAGCTGCTGGCTAACAGCGTAGACGGTGCTGCGGGTAATCTGTATTTACGCCTGTACCATCCGGACGGTATTCAGGCATTTCCTCTGCTTGGTGTCAAATCGGGAAGCACCTACAGCCGGGACGGGGAGCGGCTTGTGTGGCAGGGAGAGGTTCCTGCCGGTACCCAAGACCAGGGCAGTACGGCTAAGCTGAAGTACCAGGTCACATTTACTCTGGCGGATGGGGATTCCTGGTTCTGGAATGTACGGATTGAAGGCAATTCGGCCCTGTTGGACGTTATTTATACCCAGGATGTCGGTATTGCAGCACCTGGCGCCGTTACCAGTAATGAGGCCTATTTATCCCAATATATCGACCACTCCGTTTTCACTGATCAGGCAGGCGGTTATGTCGTCTGTTCCCGCCAGAACCAGCCGCAGGGCGGAAAGTTCCCGTATCTGCAGCAGGGGCTGATCGGGGGAGCAGCGGGATATTCCACCGACGGCTTCCAGTTCTACGGCTTGTCCTACAAAGAAACGGACAGACCGGAAGCACTGTACGAAGAGTGTCTGGCCAATAAAGTATATCAATATGAATTTGCTTATACCGCACTGCAGTCTCCTAAGACGGAGCTTAACGGGGAAGCCGCCTTTACCTTCTATGGCTTGTTCCGGGAGGATCATCCTGCAGCTGTGACCGGCCTTGAATTTGCTGATCAGCTGCGGGCTGCCTGGAGCAGTGTTCAACAGCTTGCGTCTGTGAAGCCGGACAGCGGCCGGGCGGAATGGAAAGCGGCATCTGCCGTGACCGGAACTCCTGTACAGACACAGGAGCTGTCCGAAGAAGAGCTGGATAGCCTATTCCCGCAGCGGTTCCAGGAGGAACGTGAAGACGGAAAGCTGCTGGCCTTCTTTACCGGAACCTATGAGCATGTTGTTCTTAAGCGCAAAGAGCTGCTCGTTGAACGCCCGCACGGGCATATTCTGATGAGCGGAGACAATGCACGGCTGAACGCTGAGGTGATAACGACGACTTCCTATATGTACGGGATTTTCAATTCCCAGGTCGTCGTCGGCAATACCAATTTCAACAAAATGCTGTCCAATGCCCGCAATGCGCTGAACGTCAATAAAACATCAGGACAGCGGATCTATGTGGAGCTTGCTGGACAATTCCGTCTGCTGACCATGCCGTCGCTGTTCGAAATCGGCTTTAACTACGCACGGTGGCACTACAAGACGGCTGAAGATACCTTTATCATTACAAACTATACAGCGGTAAACGCGCCTGAGATCAGACTGCATGTCCGTTCAATAAGCGGAAAAGCCTACCGCTTCCTCGTCAGCAATCAGATTACTATGAACGTGGCTGAATATGAGCTGCCTTACCATATGTCTCAGGATAAGGACGGCGGACTGGTCTTCCGTGCTTCCGAAAGTGGCCTGAGTGCATCTGTCTATCCTGAGCTGGCATACAAAATCACTGTAGACGGAGCGGCCTGCAAAGCGGGGGATGAATCCCTGCTGGCAGCCGGAGCTGTGCCGGGCAGTGCTTCACTGGCCGTGCTTGAACTGGATGCAAGCAGCGAGTGGACACTTACCTTCCAGGGAATGCTGGACGGACAATTCCGCGCTCCGGCGGCGGCCGGATTTGAAGCGGAGAGAAGCGGTTACCGTGATTTCCTGGCGGGCGTCATGAACGGGTTTCAATTGAAAAAAGAGGACGGGGAGCAGGGAGAGCTGTTCAAGGTAAATGCCCTGGCCTGGTGGTATACCCACAATATGCTGGTCCACTATTCCGTGCCTCACGGACTGGAGCAGTATGGCGGAGCAGCCTGGGGTACACGGGATGTATGCCAGGGGCCTGTAGAATACTTCCTTGCTACGCACAAATATGAACAGGTACGGGAAATTCTGCTGACTGTTTTTGCCCATCAGTATGAGGATGACGGCAACTGGCCGCAATGGTTCATGTTCGACAAGTACACGTCAATCCAGCAGGAAGAGAGCCATGGCGATATCATCGTGTGGCCGCTCAAGGTGCTGGGCGATTATCTGCGGGCAACCCGTGATTATGCGGTGCTGGATGAGCGGATTCCTTATACCCGCAAACACAGCTTCGATTTCACTGAGACTGCCTACACGTTAAGGGAGCATGCCGTCAAGGAGCTGGATTATATCAAATCCCATTTCCTGCATGATACTTTCTTATCCTCTTATGGAGACGGGGACTGGGATGATACACTTCAGCCGGCGAACGCACAGCTCAAGCAGTATATGGTTAGCAGCTGGACCGTAGCTTTGACCTACCAGACGGTTCTGGGCCTGGCCACGGTGCTTCAGGATACGGACGCAGGCTGGTCGGATGAGCTGAAGCAGCTGGCTGAAGGCATCAAAGCCGACTTTAACCGTTATATGCTGGGCACCGAAGTTATTCCGGGCTTCCTGTACTTTGAAGATCCGGAGCTGGCCAAGCTGATGCTGCATCCGGAAGACAATGAAACAGGGATCCAGTACCGCCTGCTGCCGATGACCCGCAGCATGATCGGCGAGCTGCTTACCCCTGAGCAGATGGAGGCGCACTACAAGCTGATCCAGGAACAGTTCCTGTGCCCGGACGGTGTGCGGCTGATGAACCATCCGGCACAGTATGCCGGCGGGGTAAGCACACACTTTAAACGTGCGGAGCAGGCAGCCAACTTCGGCCGCGAAATCGGCCTGCAGTACGTGCATGCCCACATCCGCTTCGTGGAAGCAATGGCCAAGATCGGTGCAACCGATCAGGTCTGGAAGGGCCTTGCCACCATCAACCCGGTCGGTATCCGTGATAGCGTGCCGAATGCCGAGCTGCGCCAGAGCAATGCCTACTTCAGCAGCTCCGACGGCAAATTTGACAATCGCTATGAAGCGCAGGACCGTTTCCACGAACTGCGTGACGGTACGGTTGCGGTCAAGGGCGGCTGGAGAATCTATTCCAGCGGTCCGGGAATCTACATGAACCAGCTGATCTCGAATGTGCTGGGTATCCGTGAAGCGGGCGGCGACCTGATTCTGGACCCGGTACTGCCTGCCGAGCTGGACGGCACCCGGTTTGATTTTGAATACGCCGGCTCTCCTGTGACCTTTGTGTATCACTGCCAAGAGGGCGTTCTGCGCTCAGCTGCTGTGAACGGCCGGGAAGTAGAAGCTGAGCGGCTCGCAAACCCTTACCGGCTTGGCGGCCTGCGAATTGCCCGTGAAGAGGTACAGCGCTGCGCAGATTCAGAGAGAACAGTCATTGATATTTATATGTAACTATAGAATAAGCGGCGCAGGCCAGCTTGTATCCGGATTGGGTACAAGCGGCCTGAGCCGCTTTTTTTATGCAGCAACTCAGTTTCTTTTAAACACAATATGATCCATTCTGCTGTTAACTAGCGCTGTTAGTTGCCCGGCCATATACTCTGCAGAGTATTTAAAGCCGGTTTCCGCCCAATAATCAATGACGCCTACAGTGGCTGACAGCTGATAGCTCAGCAGAATTTCATAATCCAGCGGGGGACTGCCATCCTCCATTTCAATATGCATATCTTCACGCATGGATCTCCGCAGTGTATCATACAGCTCGACCGAAGTTTTCCCGCGCTGGGCGGAGCTTAAGGCAAGGTAATACCTTTTCTGATGCTCAATATGCTGAAAAAGCTGCAAGGTGGACGGATAAATACCCGTAGCTTCAATCTGCTCCATTCCTTCATAAGGCAATAACAATGCCTCCGAGACATCCCGCAAAAAATCGTCATGAATATCCCGGAGCAGGTCTTCTTTACTTACAAAATGCTTATAAAAGGTTCCGCGGTTATAGTCCGCACGCTCGGCGATATCTATAATGGTCACTGCCTCACGATTGACTATTTTGCCAACAATGCCGGGATTGAAGGCCCCTCCGGGCTGGTAGAAGAGTTGAGTGTGAAGTCGCTCGACCTGGTGTATAACGTCAATGTCCGCGGAGTATTTCTGGGGCTGCAGTACGTCATTCCTGTAATGAAAAAGCAAAAATCCGGCGCCATCCTCAACACCTCCTCACTGGCAGGTCTCATGGGTGCTCCGGGAATGTCTCCTTATATTATGTCCAAACACGCGGTGATCGGCCTGACCAGAGTTACTGCCAATGAGCTGGCTCCGTTCGGTATCCGTGTCAACGCCGTACTGCCGGGAACCATCAACACGCAGATGATGCGCAAGATCGAGAAGAATTCAGGCAGCGCCGATGACTTTAAAGCAGCTAATGAAGCAGCAACACCTATGGGACGCTACGGTGAACCGCAGGAGGTTGCGGCTGTCATGAACTTCCTGCTCTCCGAAGAAGCTTCGTTCGTTACCGCTTCGCTCTACACCGTTGACGGCGGGATGATCGGACAATAATCGGTTGGCTCGACTGAATGCTATGCTTATCATGCTTAAAAAATAGTGCCCCTCAAAGGGCACTATTTTTTGGGTTTTACGAAATGGAGCACTAGTTAATCTAAGTGAAAAAACGCCAGCTATTTAAATCCAACTAAATAGTTAAGGTTCTATCAAAATAGTTCAGGTTCATCGCATCCCGTACTTCACGCATTGTTTCCTTGGCAATGGCTCGTGTACGCTGTGTTCCGCTTATCAGAATCTCATCCACCAGCTTGGGTCTGGCCGCATAATAAGCCCGGCGTTCCCGCATTGGCTTGAACAGTTCCTCTAAGCTTGCGGTGATCCGCTCCTTGCAAGCCGCACAACCGATGCTTCCGCGTTCACAGGCTTCCCGGATCTCCGCCGATTCCCGCGGGTTAAAGGCCTGGTGATAAGCGTAAATCGGGCAGATGTCCGGATGGCCGGGATCGTTTTTGCGTAGACGGGCCGGATCGGTCAACGCTCTTTTGATCGTCCGTGTGACTTCTTCAGTCGACGAATCAAGGGTAATGGCATTGCCGAGGCTTTTGCTCATTTTAGCGTTGCCATCTGTACCGATCAGCCGCGGGGTTTCACTCAGCAACGCTTGCGGTTCGGCAAATACAGGCTTATACAGCTCATTGAAACGGCGGACGATTTTGCGTGTAAGCTCCAGATGTGGAAGCTGGTCCTCTCCGACCGGAATGACGGTTGCTTTACAGAATGTAATATCCGCTGCCTGGCTGACGGGATAACCGAGAAAGCCGTAATACATCTCATCGAATTGCCCGCTTTTCGCCTCCGCCTTCAGAGTCGGGTTATGCCGCAACAGATTTACTGTAACGAACATGGAAAAATAGATAGTCAGTTCGGCAATTTCCGGGATCAGCGACTGGATATAAAGGGTAGTCTGCTGAGGATCAATTCCTGCGGCCAGATAATCGAGAGTAATTTCTTTGATATGGCCGCGGATATGGTCGGGCCGCTCAAAATGGGTCGTCAGCGCCTGCACATCCGCTAAAAAAACAAACGATTCATATTTATCCTGCAGCATTACCCTGTTCTTGAGACTGCCCGAGTAATGGCCAAGGTGCAGCTTGCCGGTAACGCGGTCTCCTGTGAGCATACGTTCTTTGTTCATTAAAATTCCTCCTGGTATATTTTATAATAATCCGTTGCCACCACCAGCCATCCTCCATGGCCATCACCCCCTTTAGCAAATAAAAAAACTCCGTCCGCTAAGGACGAAGTTATCGTTATGCCACCTTAATTAACCGCTTCGCTGCTTGATCTGCAGGTATCCGGTCTGGTCAATACGGTGCGGAGTCCACAAAAGATGTGAAGCTCGATACCGTTCCCGTGATAACGGCGGGATTCCCGGCATTTCCTTACTTCATCCTTGCAGACGGTTCGGAAAAGCAACTACAAAGTCCATTCACACCTGTGCCGGACACCGGTTCGCAGCGGCCACCGGCTCTCTGAAGTCCTAAATACAGGGCTACTTACCCTTTGTCAACGTTGTTACTGATATTGTGGATAATATTAACTCAAGGAGCAGGTGGAGTCAATCCGTTCCTTTGGGAATTTTTCGGTTATTACAAGCAGGAATAGGGAAATTGAGTGTAGAATTATAAATATAGCTAGACACTAAATACCAAATATGTTTGTAATTCAGAGGCGCCAGCTGATGAACAAAGGCAACTCCGCCGAAAGGCGGAAGACGCAAAGCCACCGGTCTAAACCGCAGAAATAGCGGCATGACAGCGGGGACGCTCATATAGTTTGGTTTTTTTGTTGTCTAAATACAACAAGGGAGAGTTGCAATCATGCTGTAATACAGAAACAGCCTGCCCGGCAGGAGCGCTTTGACCTGTTTTGATCACAATTGAAAACTGTTGAACACATTCTGAAAGATTCATATCTTTGCTTCCACTTATCAAACAAACAGAACTGGAGATGTCATTAGATGATAGCAGAAACAACAATGCACCCTGAAACGAATACCATTTTTATCAGCCTGCACGGGTTTGCCGACCTCGAGGAGACCATTAAAGAGGTGGATATTTTTGAAGCCCAGATGCCGAATCTGCCGCTGAAAGAGATGTCGCTGATCATTGACTGCACGGACATGGCCCCTTTCAAACCGGAAATTCTGCCGGTGCTGGAACGCTGCTACGTGATGTATAACAGCTTCAAGCATGCCGTTCTTGTCAATCCGGTTAAGGTAGTGGCCAAGTCACAGTTGCAGCGTGTAGCGCCAAAAGCCAGCTTTAACGGCCATTTTGTAGATACTGTGGACGAAGCGTGGGCTATTGTAAAAGGGTAGCTTAAAGCATCAAAAACACTAACAAAGGTGGGCCCATATGGTTAACGTAAGGATTGCAGGTACTGAAGTGTACCATCCGCCATTCAAAGTTAGCAATGAACAATTGGCTGAACAGGCTGGCGAAGCTGCAGACAAGCTTATTGGTATTTGGGAGTATTTTGGCCGTAAGGATCGTTATTATGCAACCACCTATGAAGAAAGCACGCTGAATATGGCTATTCAAGCCTCTAAAGCGCTGCTTGAGAGCAGCGGGCTTGGCGGAGAGGATCTCGATATGATCGTTGTCTCCTCGGGCACGCATGAATATAGTGCTCCGACAGACGCTGCCCTGCTGCACCAGGCAATCGGGGGAAAGCAGTCCTGTATCGTATATGACAGCAATGCGAACTGTGTGGGAATGGTAGTTGCCGCAGACCAGGCAGCCCGCTCGATGATGACCAATCCCGGAGTAAGGTATGCGCTTGTTGTCGGCTCTGAGCAGATCGCCCGCTTTTATAAAGAAGGGGATCTGGCTTCAAAAGGACTCTGCGGGGATGCAGCCTGTGCAGTTCTGCTGGAACGGGTAGAGGAAGGGGAATCCGGTCTGATTGATTCCGCTTATTACACCAATACGCAAAAGGCGGAAGACATGCTGTTTCCGTCTGCCGGTATGACCCAGATGTTCGGCGAGCATCTTACGCTTGAGGAGAAAAAGATTTACCTGCATCCTGAGTATAATGTAAATGTAGCATTCCCTACAGCAGTGACCAATATTGAAAACCTGCTCCATAAACACGGATATGCCAAAAGAGAGGTTAAACACTACATTCTCAGTCAGCTGAACCTTTCAGTGATCAAAGAGATTGCCGGCAAGCTGAATGAGGATGAGGCCAAATTTCCTTATATAGGTGATATTTACGGGTATACAGGGACCAGCAGCCCGTTCGTTACCCTGCATCATGCCATCAAGGACGGGACACTCATACCCGGTGATTTGTTCTTCATGTGGTCGGTCGGTGCAGGGATTACAAGCTGTGCTACACTGTGGAGACTCTAACCCGGATAATTACTATAGCAGAACCATTAAGAAGCCTGCGCAGACTGCGCAGGCTTTATTTGTGTGCTCCCGGCCGCACGAATGATCAGTCTGCCGTTCCGATCGCAATCGCGGGTGACAGCTCGGGATCCAGCTGCTTCATCAGCTTCAGCAGATTGCTCTCCGACATGGCGATGCAGCCGGCTGTAGGCTGGCCGGCTCCTCTCCAGATATGCAAAAAGATTGCACTGCCCTTGCCGGGCACCACCGGTTCATCATTATATCTTACTACGACCGCATACTTATACAGCGGGTGCAGGAGACGTTCGTAGGATGCCCAGCGGCTCCCGGGATCTCCGGTAAAGGTTACCCGCTGATTATATTCGGCAGAGCCGGGGGCATCAATCCAGTAGTCCCGGCTGCCGACTATGCTGTACGGGAGTTTGAGGCCTTCCGGACCAGCCGCGGAACCGAAAGCCTCCCCGAGCCTGAAGACCCCTGAGGGCGTGCGCTTGTCGCCTTCTTTTGTTTTGCCGATGCCGCCTGCACCCAGGGTTACAGGTATGCCTGATAGCACCGTCTTCCAGCTTCCGCCCCGATTCTCACGTAAAGTAAGCACTCCTGTAGTGGAGCGTGATGAAGAGGCCGTTACGACAACCATCTGACTGGACTCCAGGCGGTCAGCCTTATACGGCCATGAAGCCGCAAACCCGGCAGCTGCAGCCTCTGGGGTTAAGGAGACCAGCACCAGAACAGGCGGCAAAAAAAGACACATGACAACTAGCAGGATACGTCTACGGGTTGATTTGTGCATATGTACACCTCCCTAAGGCTTATTACCTCAGGGGGGCAGGGAGGAATCGCTGAGTTAATGCATTACAAGCCGAGAGTCGAGCCTTTTTCCAGCCGGAGAATCTGTTTCTCTCCATTGTCGGCCAATTCGCGGAACTGGCTGATCGTCTCACGCATCTTGGGCAGAGCCTCTTGCTTGTAAGTGCTGATGGAGTCAAGGGCAGATAAAACGTCGGTGAACGCCTGTTTCAACGTATCAGCGGAGATGCTGGTTTCCAGCGCCTGCTTGTGAATTGCAGCACCCTGCTCCTTAAGCATTCTTGAAGTGCCGCTGATCAGGTTGTCGGTCGTCTGGTTCAACAGCTCAATTTTTTTAAGGACAATCTTCTGGTTGTATAGGGCGCTTGCGACTGTAACCGATATTTTGAGGGCCGAGACGGTAACGTTTCTGGCTCTGTCCACGCCGCGGATCAGCTCCTTGTTGTTGCGGATGACCACCTCGATCGCCATAATTCCCTGCTGGTTCACAACCAGCATTTGCTGCAAATCCATCACCCGCTGACGTAGCGGGAACATCACCTCCTCTGTAATAAAACGGATTTTCTCCTCGGCTTCCCCGCGCACCTTGGCCGCTTCAACCTGCGTCTCAATCTCCTGGTCCATAAGCAGTCCGAGCTCAATTTCCTTCTTCAGCTTCCGGGTCAGCTCACGCAGTGCCTGCTGCTCGATTTGCAGTGTCGTATTATCGTTTTTCAGAATGGTCTTGCCTTTATCCAGCGACACGATAATGTCGGAGATGACCGCATCGGCTTTCTGGTATTTGGCAAAATAGTGGCGCAGCGGATTGAAGAACCTGCCCAGCAGTCCGCTTTTGGCAAAATCAACAGCACTCGGGTCGAGGTCCTTCAGCTGCAGATGCAGCTCCGTCAAACCTTTGGCGACCTGGCCGCCTTCATCCCCGGTTTTGGACAAATTACCCACGGATACCTGCAGAAGGGCGTTTTTATCCGAAGAGGAGCGCATGGTGCCCATACCGAAGCTGTCAATGGATTGCAGTATCGCTTGGCGTTTCTCCAGGGACTCCAGATCAAGCTCTAAAATGCTGGTAACATTGCTTTTGGCCAGCTCCTTAAGCCGGCTAAGCTCTTCAGGCTCAGGTTTGGCTTCCTCGGCAATGACAGCCTTCAGCTGCTCTGTGCTCGGGATTTCCATAGTAAAGGACATGACAGACCTCCTAGTATAGTTGTCTTACATCTGAACATTCAGCAGATTGCCGATTTTGTAGACCACATCGTCTGTATCTGCATTGATGCTAGCAGCCTCGTTGATGGCAGAAATACTGTCCAGCGCTTTGATGTTGGCGTTATAGCCGATGGTGTAGACCGGGATTTTGTAGGTTTCAATTAGGCTGCGGATCTCATCCAGGGAATGGCCTTCGTTGGTCTCCCCGTCGCTGAGCAGGAAAATGATAGGCTTTACCCCGGGGTTTGCGGCCAGCTCATCCTGGAGCATTTTCATCGCGACCACCATCCCGTCAAAAGTAGCCGTACCTCCGGCAGCCTGCAGGCTGTTAACCGCCCCGACAAACATGGACTGCTGATTGGTGTCGTATTTGCCGATGGGCAAATGGATCGTAACGTCACTGGAGTAGGAGACAAAGCCGATGCTGTTGTCCTTTCCGAGATTCTTCTGGCCCTTCAAAAGCGATTCCTTCAGCCGGTTCAGCGGCTCTCCGGCCATGCTGCCCGAGACGTCGGCAACAAACACTGCTGCAAGCGGGGTGCTGCCGTTTTTCTTTTCCTTCCACAGCTTCTGGGCAGAAGATAGCAGGGAGCCGTCCACCGGAGGCTGCTCGGAGATATAATCATTTAAGCCGTTAAAGCCCTTTGCCAATGCCAATTGCTGAAATTTATCCTGTGCGGCGAATGCTGCGAATTCCCGGAGTATGTCCTGCTTCTGCCCGGGCAGATCGCCGAGTGCATAAAGCGGACTGTCATGTCTGACGCCGAACGGGGTGAAGACGTAACCGTTTTTGAGGTCGGCAGCATTAACAAAGGTCTGGTATTCCAGCACAAAAGCATCCAGCATGCCGGTCTTGGCCGCATCCCGCATCTGCAGCGTGGTTGAGGCTGTAAAAGGCACGTTGGCCTGGAATTTTTCAAAGCCCTGTACCGCCTGGTTTCCAAGCAGATCTGAGCTGTCAAAAGTCCCAAGAGCCGTAACCAGAAAGTTAAGCCCGGTCGAACTGGCAAAAGGATCGGTGTAACCCATAGCGAGCTCATTCGCCGAGATGGCATCCGTGATCGTTTTGACGTTCAAAGCGCCATATTTCGCAATCAGCTCGTCATATTTCTTTTGGGAGGTAACCACACCTGCGACATTTCCGGCAAGACGTCTGGTTACGAGCTCAGCTCTGATTCCGCCTGCTTTTACCATTTCACCCCACAGCTCATTGGACGGGGTATAAGCATCTGGAATATACTTGCCCGATCTGATGTAATCAGCCGCAGTGCCGGAGGCGATATTGCGGATTTTTACCGATGCAGCTGTGCCGTCCACCATTATATTGGCTTCATTAAAAGCCGATGCCACCTCATTCAGCCAGCCGTCATTGCCGGCGCCGGATTTTTCTGTAGAGGAGAAGATTTCAACATAATGATCTGTGGTATTCTCTACGGAAACCGCAAATTTGGAGATGTCAGGCAGCGAGTCCCCCACATCCGCCGGATCAAGATCGATCTGGCCTTTAACCGGGTCTGCAAGGTTTACCTTAATCTCCTTGTAGAGCTTACCCAGCTTCTTATCTGCGTCCTCCGCCGTAATTTCCCCGGTAGATTTGCCCAGATTTGAGGTAAGTGTGATTCCGAAATAGACTAAAGCAAATACAGCCGCTGCAATCAGCGCCAGGATCATGAACGTTTTGCCTTTACCGGACATAAATCATCCTCCTCTATTGATAGAGTTTCGTCTGATTAATTAGTGCGCTCAGCTCCTGCATGCAGGGGATTTCTTCAACGTGCTGGTCAATGGTGCCGTCCAGCTCAGAGATTTCTAGCAGCAGCTGATCCAGCTTGAGCAGAATTTCTTCATTTGCACCAAGGAAGGCTTTGATAGAGGTGAAAAAATCGTTATACAGTGCGGTTTTCCTTTGGATAAGCTTGTCGGTGAACTGGGCGGGGGTGCGGGAGCCGGCGAACAGGGAGAACTCGGAGGGCTCAAACAAACGGAGCTTGCCGAGAATTCCCCTGATATTGAGGTAGAGGAGCTTTTCAACTTCGTTTATGACGGTATGGAATTTCCGGTAGCTAAGCTCTTCGGGATCAAATCTTTGAGCAAGCAGGCGGGTCAGCGCGTTTTTTTTCTTATCCATCCGGTCCAGCTGGTCGATGGCAAGGGCGGCGTCACTTTTCAGCGCTTTTACCTTTTTATACTGTTCGAGCTGTTCTGTGTAATCGTCAGGCATGGCTGAAGGGAGTATCTCTTTGACGGCCGGAGGTTTGAGCAGTAGCGTATAGCTGGAGTACACCACAACGAGCAGACTGATGACCAGCAGGGTAACGGCTGCAGCGGTTTCTACGGCGTCAGCCCCGCCGATTTCTACAGCCATAAGTCCCAGAGACAAAACAGCAATGTTAATAATGACAACGCCGGCTATCACGGCCAGCAGCTTGACGAACCTGTATCTGTTCAGCTCAATCACCTCACTGTATGAGTATATTTGGCTATAGCCTTATTTGATTCATATAATCCTTGGCTGATGCTGAAGAGGTGAGGAAAAATCAGGAAATGGCAAATAAAATGTTTACATTTCATGTAATGTATATATACTTGTAATTTAAGACAATAAAAAATAACCGAAGCTTCCGGCGAGGGAGGAACAACATGAACAGACGTATTAGAGTAGGTATTGCAGGCTATGGAAATCTCGGCAAAGGTGTAGAGCAGGCGATCAGGCAGAATCCGGATATGGAGCTGGTTGCTGTATTTACGCGCAGAGATCCGGAAGGTCTTGCCAAGGAGACAGGCCTTAAGGTGGAGCGTCTGGCTGATGCCAAGGAATACATAGATAGAATTGATGTTATGATTCTGTGCGGCGGCTCAGCTACTGATCTGCCTGAGCAGACTCCGCAGCTGGCCAAGCTGTTCAATACCGTAGACAGCTTTGATACACATGCCAAGATTCCGGAGTTTTATGAAAAAGTGAATGCAGCTGCGCTGGAAGGCGGCAAGGTTAGCGTTATTTCTACAGGGTGGGACCCGGGCCTGTTCTCCATGAACCGCCTGCTGATGCAGTCCGTGCTCGCGGAGGGGCATGATTACACCTTCTGGGGTAAGGGAGTCAGCCAGGGGCATTCCGATGCAATCCGCCGGGTACCGGGAGTGAAAGCGGGAGTGCAGTACACTGTTCCGGTTGAAGAAGTCATTGAGCGCATCCGTTCCGGAGAAACGCCGGAGCTGGCAACCCGTGAAAAGCACCGCCGCAACTGTTATGTCGTGGCTGAAGCAGGTGCTGATCAGGATGCGATCCGCGAAACCATTGTTAACATGCCGGATTATTTTGCTGATTATGATACGACTGTGACGTTTATTACGGAGGAGGAGCTGGCCAGTGAGCATTCCGGAATGCCGCATGGCGGATTCGTTATACGCAGCGGGGTGACCGGAGGCGGCAACAGACAGATCGCCGAATTCGGGCTGAAGCTGGACAGCAATCCGGAATTCACCGCCAGCGTACTGATCGCCTACACCAGAGCAGCTGCCCGGCTCAGCGCGGAAGGAGCTGCCGGTGCCAAAACCGTATTTGATATTCCGCTTGGGCTTCTCTCGCCGAAATCGCCGGAAGAGCTGCGCCGTGACCTGCTGTAGGGGGTAAATACTACAGGGAATAATACTGTAGGAATAAATAAATAGCTGATTAAAAAGCAGCAAAAAAACGCGCCGTGAGTAACTCTGCGGCGCGTTTTTCGCGTTTTTAATGTTGAAGTTCCGTTTAGGAGCAGTCCAGGCTGTCCAAGACATTTAGTTGGATTTTGCACATCTAATTTAATGAAATTTCAATAGTTCTAATTATTAGATGGAAAAACAACACTTATATTAGCCGGTTAACCCCATTGGTGGAAAAAACAGAGGAATTAAGTGGAGTTTTTCCAACTAGCATGCTCAAACGGGCGGCTGATCATCGAAATAGATGGCGTTTTTCCATTTAGCTTGAACAGCAGCAATTCTCGGTCGTGCAGAAATCATAGATCTCAACAAGCATGAGGCGTCAGGCTTTAGACTACACCCTGGGCCAGCATGGCATCTGCAACCTTAAGGAAGCCGGCGATGTTCGAGCCTGCAACAAGATTGCCGGGCATATCGTACTCCTCGGCAGCCCGGACGCTGCTTCGGTAAATGTTCTTCATAATCATCCGCAGACGCTCATCCACCTCTTCAAACGACCAGGAGAGCCGCATCCCGTTCTGGCTCATTTCCAGCCCCGAGACCGCGACACCGCCGGCATTGGCAGCCTTAGCCGGTGCAAAGAGGATTCCCTGCTGCAGGAAATAATTGATGGCCGGCAGGGTGGAAGGCATATTGGCGCCTTCTCCGACCGCGATTACACCGCCGGACACAAGGGCACGCGCTGCATCCTCATCGAGCTCATTCTGCGTAGCGCAGGGGAGGGCGATTTGGCAGGGGATTGTCCAGATTCCCGTGCTGCCTTCCGTATATTCAGCATGCGGATGTGTCGTAACATATTCGCTGATCCGTGCGCGCTCCTGTTCCTTCAGCCGTTTCACTGTATCCAGATTGATGCCCTGCGGATCATAGATATAACCGCCGGAATCACTGCAGGCCACAACCAGCGCCCCGAGCTGCTGGAGCTTCTCGATGGCATAGATAGACACATTTCCCGAGCCGGAAACAACGACGGTCTGGCCTTCAAAATCCTGTCCCTGTGCTGCAAGCATTTCCTGGACGAAATAGACGAGGCCGTAGCCGGTTGCTTCCTTGCGTGCCAGGCTTCCGCCGTACAGCAGGCCTTTACCGGTCAGCACTCCGGCCTCATGGCCGCCATGGATGCGCTTGTACTGTCCGAACATGTAGCCGATCTCCCGTGCGCCTACACCGATATCACCTGCCGGAATATCGGTATCCTGGCCGATATGGCGGTAGAGCTCGGTCATAAAGCTCTGTGTAAACGCCATAACTTCGCGATCGGATTTACCCTTGGGGTCAAAATCTGAACCGCCTTTGCCGCCGCCGATTGGCAGTCCGGTCAGGGCATTTTTGAATATTTGCTCAAAGCCGAGAAATTTGATGATTCCCGAGTAGACGGAAGGGTGGAAGCGGAGGCCGCCTTTATAGGGGCCGATAGCACTGTTAAACTGCACCCTGTAGCCGCGGTTGACCCTGACCGCTCCGGCATCATCTGTCCAGGGCACCCGGAAGGAGATGGTGCGTTCCGGCTCGACAAGCCGCTCCAGAACGGCATTCGCCTGATATTGCGGATGGCGGGCCAGCACAGGGACCAGACATTCCAGAATCTCTTTGACCGCCTGATGAAATTCCTGCTCCAGCGGGTCACGGCGGGTAACCTCACTGTATACGCGTTGCACATATTCTTCAGCTGAAGCTGTTGCTGATGCTGTTGATGAAATCGTAGACACTTGAACCAACACTCCCTGTTTATGTATTTTGTAAAGTTAGCTTGCTGCGGACGGCACGATATTATTAAGAATTTAAAAGAATTTTACTAAAACCTGACATGAAATTACCAATCAATTCTTTTTTGATGGCCAATTAATAAATTCTATAAAACTAACAAACAGTGTTATATTTATGCAGTCGCTAAGCGGATTAGGTGGTTGTAAGTCGGCCTGTCGTGAATCCGAAAACAAAAAAAAGATACCCCAAAACGCCCTCTCAAGCGTATGGAATATCTCTTTATTTCCGGGTTAAATGATTCTTTAATCCGTGCGGATAACCGATCCGCCGGCGGCTTTGCGCAGCCGGTTCATGATGGCGGAGCCGAGACCTAAGTCGGGACAAGCTTCGGCAATGATGTAGTCTGCGGAGACTTCATCAAAGTAACGCAAGGCGCTGTAGAGACTCCGAGCTCCTTCTTCCAGTGCGGCTAACGTGCCGAGTGAAACAATATAGTCTGCGGCATCGTCAGAATACAAGACTCGGTGCTCCTCGAACAGCAGCAGCCCGGTCTTCTCGCCGCGTCCGCGTGCTTCCAGCAGGAGCGCAGCTGCAGTGTCCGCAGCCCGCTGAGGCGATGTGCCGCTCACAATGGAGAGCGAGCCCTGCGGCGCATAATGCGTGTATTTCATGCCCGGCGAGCGCGGCGCCGGGCTGCTGTCTCCGCCGGCGTCAGCTCCGCCGGCCTGCGCTGCCCCCCGGGTTCCCCGGAAGGCGGGGCAGCAACGGCACCAGCCACTGCCGCAGCTGCTCGGCAGTAATCCCGCCCGGACGGAGGATGAC